>JAUICK010000013.1 GCA_030427865.1 Bacteroidia bacterium
AGGTTCTATTACTTCTGTACAAGCAGTTTACGTACCTGCAGATGATTTAACAGACCCAGCACCAGCAACAACTTTTGCGCACTTAGATGCAACAACAGTTTTATCTCGTAAAATTGCTGAATTAGGTATTTATCCTGCTGTAGACCCATTAGATTCTACTTCAAGAATTTTAACTGCAGATATTTTAGGTGATGATCACTATAACTGTGCACAAAGAGTAAAAGAAATTTTACAACGTTACAAAGAATTACAAGACATCATCGCAATTTTAGGTATGGAAGAATTATCTGAAGAAGATAAATTAGTAGTTCACAGAGCAAGACGTGTACAACGTTTCTTATCTCAACCATTCCACGTAGCTGAACAATTTACTGGTATACCAGGAGTTTTAGTTGATATTAAAGACACTATTAAAGGATTTAATATGATTATGGATGGTGAGTTAGACAAATATCCTGAAGCAGCTTTTAACTTAAGAGGATCAATTCAAGATGCAATTGATGCTGGTGAAAAAATGTTAGCAGAAGCGTAAACAAGTTTTAAGTTTTTAGTTATGATTAAGTAACTAAAAATTAAGAACTAAAAACTGGTAAAATATGTATTTAGAAATTGTAACACCAGAAGCAATCTTATTTTCTTCAGAAATTGATTCATTATCAGTTCCAGGAGTAAATGGTGAGTTTCAAATGCTAAATAATCACGCACCTGTTGTTTCTAATTTAAAAGAAGGAACTGTAAAAATTCATATTCATTCTCAAGCTAAGATAGAATTAGATGATTTACATGGCAAATTAGTGCCAGATGAAGCAGATGACAAAATATTAACTTTAGCAATCAATTCAGGAACTTTAGAATTAAATGACAATAAAGCTATTATCTTAGCAGATTAAGTTTTATTATAAAATAGACAAAATCTCAAAGTGTAAATTATGCTTTGAGATTTTTTTTGTTTTTCAACAAACAAAATATTGTAAATTTACATAATGGAAGAAACCAATAGACAAAGAAAAATAGCTGGAGTATTACAAAAAGATTTAGTTGATGTATTACAGAAAGCCGCCCAAGAAGGGATGAAAGGAGTAATTATTTCTGTTTCTAAAGTGCATGTTACTTCAGATTTAGGAATTGCTAAGGTGTATTTAAGTATTTTTCCTTCAGAAAAAAGAGCTGAAATTATTAAAGGAGTACAATCTAACACACCTTTAATTCGTCATGAAATGGCATCAAGAACCAGAAATCAATTGCGTAGAATGCCAGAACTATTGTTTTTTGGTGATGATACTTTAGACTACAATGAAAATATTGATAAATCTCTGTTAGGAAAAGATGATAACCCTATCTTAAACCCTGAAATATTGCCTAAAAGACAAAAAAAATAAGCCTTATTTTTTGAATTTTCCATTTTACATAGCTAAGAGATATTTGTTTACTAAAACAAGTAATAATGCTATTAATATTATTACTATTATTGCCTCTTTTGGTGTAATCGTTGGTTCTTTAGCTTTGTTTGTAATTCTCTCAGGTTTTTCAGGTTTAAGAACCTTTAGTTATAGTTTATTGGAGGTGTCTGACCCAGATATAAAAATTACTGCAGTTAAAGGCAAATCGTTTATTTTTAATAACTCAATTAAATCTACATTAGAAAATAATACTAATATAAAAGAATTTACAAAAATTATTGAAGAACGTGTTTTTTTAGAGTATAATGCTAAAAATGAAATTGCGTATATAAAAGGAGTAGAAGAAAACTATTCAAGAATTACACCAATAGATTCTACAATTAATGTTGGAAATTGGCTTCAAAAAGATTTTGAAAATACAGCAGTTATAGGAGAAGGAATTTCAAGAAAGTTATCTCTTGGAATTTTAAATTTTGGTGAGCCTCTGTCTATAATGATTCCCAAACCAGGTACTGGTTTTATAAACCCAACCAATGCTTTTTATACTTTAAACACACAAATAGTTGGGGTTTACTCTGGTACAGAAGAATTTACCAATAAGTTTGTTTTTGTTGATATTTCTGCAGCAAGAAAATTGGTAAACTATAAACAGCATCAAATTACAGGTATAGAATTGAAATTGATTGACCAATCTAAAGCAAATACTATTTCGAAGCAACTTCAAGAGCAATTAGGAAATTCTTTTAAAGTACAAACCAAAGAGCAGTTAAATGAGGTGTTTTATAAAGTAATTAATACCGAAAATTTTGTCTCTTATTTAATTTTTACCTTAATAGTAATTATTGCTTTATTTAATGTAATTGGAGCAATAATAATGATGATTATTGATAAAAAATCAAATTTAAAAACGTTGTTTAGTTTAGGGGTTTCTGTTAAAGAAATAAAGAAAATATTTGTGCTTCAAGGTTTTTTATTAACCTTTTTAGGAATGATAATAGGACTTACTTTAGGTGTAGTTTTAATTTATTATCAATTAATTACGGGTAAATTTAAAATCACTCAAAACTTACCATACCCAGTAGAGTTTAGATTTTCTAATCTTTTTATAGTTGTATTAACTATAACAATTTTAGGGTACATAGCTTCAAAAATTGCAAGTAGTAGAATTACTAAAGAATTTATCGAAAAATAAATTACTCTAAATTTCTAAGTTGTATTTTTATTTAAAAACAAGCAAAGAAGCTGTCTGAAAAGTTGATTTAACTGTCATTTTGAGCGGAGGCGAAAAATCTATATAATTGATTTTCAGTAAATAAGATTTCTCCATTTCAGTCGAAATGACAAATACTAATACTTTTCAGACAGCCTCTTTGTTACTACACTGTATAAAGTTTTATTAAAAAGTTGAGCCTAAATGAGGTAACACCATTTATTTTAGACTCATAGCCTTTTAAAGATAAGGCTTTAAAACTCCTTTTCTTTTCTTTAATTGTTTTTCTAAATCGCTAATAGTATGTTTTACTGCTAATTCATAATTCTTTTCGTTTGAAGAAGCAAAAATTCTTGGGCCAGCAAGACTTAATTCCATTTCACAAATTCTACCTATTTTTTTTGGAGAATTTTCTCTTTTAAAAAATACATTAACATTTATTATAGAATCGTATTTTTTTGCTAAACTCTCTAACTTACCAATGGTATAAGATTCTAAAGCTTCACTGGTTGGCATATTTACAAATTGAATATCTATTTTCATGTTTTTCGATTTTAAATTACATATTTAAAAGTAACTATTATTCGAGTATTAAGAAATGATATTTATCAATCTTTAAAAAGAAAAAATAAAAGTTTACTAAAATACATTAGTAGTTTTCTGACATGAAAACACCTCCAAATTTAGTTTCTACTTCATTAAAAGTGTCTAAAACATCTTTTGGATCATCAGAAGTTACCATTTTAGTTCGGTATTCTTTAAAATGAGGAATCCCTTTAAAATAGTTGGTGTAATGTCTTCTGGTTTCTACTACTCCTAAACGTTCTCCTTTCCAATCAATTGCCATTAGTAAATGCCTTCTTGCCATTTCTACACGTTTTGCAATGTTTGGTTTAGGTAAATGCTCGCCTGTTTTAAAAAAATGTTTTATTTCGTTAAAAAACCATGGATAACCAATAGAAGCTCTTCCAATCATTGCACCATCTAAACCGTAAACATCTCGCATTTCCATAGCTTTTTCTGGTGATGTAACATCTCCATTTCCAAACACAGGAATATGCATTCTTGGGTTGTTTTTAACTTCTGCAATAGGTTTCCAATCTGCTTCACCTTTGTACATTTGCGCACGGGTTCTGCCATGTATTGAAATCGCTTTACAGCCAACATCTTGCAAACGTTCTGCAACTTCTACAATTTTAATGGAATCATGATCCCAACCTAAACGAGTTTTTACAGTTATTGGTAAATTGGTATGCTTTACCATTTCTGAAGTAAGCTTTACCATTAAATCGATATCTTTTAAAATACCAGCTCCAGCACCTTTAGAAACTACTTTTTTAACTGGACAACCAAAATTAATATCTATAATATCTGGGTTTGTCTTTTCTACAATTTCTACAGAACGTAGCATAGAATCTAAATTGGCTCCAAAAATTTGAATCCCTACAGGGCGTTCTTTTTCATAGATATCTAATTTCATAACGCTTTTTGCTGCATCACGAATTAAACCTTCTGATGAGATAAATTCTGTATATACAACATCTGCTCCGTTTTCTTTGCACAAGGCTCTAAAAGGCGGGTCAGAAACATCTTCCATTGGTGCAAGTAATAACGGAAAGTCTGGAAGTTCTATGTGGTCTATTTTTACCAAAATAAATTAATTTTTTGCAAAATTAGTGTTTTTATTTGTGAGTATCCACAAACCATAACATCCTAAAAATATTTCTGCAAGAGTTCCAAAATTATATCCAAAAGTTGGTATACCATCTACAACAAAACTTAGAACTCTTCCAAATCCTAGACCAAACATAAAAATCATATTCGAAATTAAGGCAATTTTTAAGAATTGATGTTTAAAAACACCTAAAATCCAAAGAATAGAGAAACCAATATATAATCCCATAATGGCTTTTAAAAAATTATGTTCATCAATAGTCTTTGGGGAAATATCAAATTGATATTGAGGCGCAAAGCCATAAATTATGGCTACAGGAAATACAATAATTATAGAGATTATTAAGTGAATTTTAGGCAGAATACTTTCTTTGGTCAGGGTCATTTTTTATTTAAAATTGAATTTCTTTTTTTACTTCTACTTCTCCTCTTTTTACAACAACTTTCGTTTTATCCCCCTTTTTAAATACAGATAAAGCCCGCATGTAACTCATCATATTAGTAACTGTGCTATCTCCTAATTGTATAACAATATCTCCTTTTTGTAGCCCTGCTTTTTTTGCAGGTTTACTTTCTGATACTCCATCAATTCGCATTCCTTTTCCATCAAACAAATAATCAGGTATTACACCCAAACCCACTTTAAATCTTGGAGAATTCTCACTTTCATTCTTTGTTTTTCTAAACGCTAATTTTCCATTATCATCTAAATCAGAAATAATGTTAAAAATATAATCAGATATTAAATACATTCCGTTATAATTTAGTTTTTCTGAATCATCTCCAGGCTTATGATAATCTTCATGTTGCCCTGTAAAAAAGTGTAATACAGGAATGTCTGCTAAATAAAAACTAGTATGGTCAGATGGTCCAACTCCAGATTCTTGCTGAATTAATTTAAAATTATTGTTGTGTGATTTTAAGACTTGTTTAAAAATAGGCGAAGTACCAGTTCCATAAACCGCCAAAGAAGAATCTTTTTTCATACGTCCAACCATATCCATATTAATCATATAAGATACTTTTTTGGTATTTATGGTTGGGTTTTTCACAAAATAATTAGAGCCTAATAAACCCATTTCTTCTCCAGAAAACGCCATAAACAAATAGTTATTCTTTGTGTTTTTGCCTTTTAATTTAGCAATTAAATTTAGCATTATAGCAACACCAGATGCATTGTCATCAGCTCCGTTATGAACTGCTTTTATAGAATCTCTATACAAAGATCCCTCACCACCATATCCTAAATGATCGAAATGAGCACCAATAATAATGGTGTTTTCTGCTTTGTTGTCTAAAAAACCAATAACATTATTGCCTGTAATTGTGCCATCACCATTTACATCAAATTTTACTTCTTCATGCGGATTTGTCTTGGGTTTAAACGTAAAAGGTTGTAAGAATTTTTTTGTTCCTTTTGGTGATAATCCTAATTCAATAAATCGATTAGAAATATAATTTGCAGCTTTTTTTTCGCCTTCTGTACCTGTTTGTCTTCCTTCTAAAGCATCATCAGCTAAAAAAGCAACATCTTCTTGAATTCTGTTTTTTTGATTTATTGTCTCTTTACATGAGATAAATAAACATAAAAAGATTAAAATTTGAATGTTTCTCATAATGATAAATAGTATTTTTGTGCAATTGTTTAATTAATAATGGTTTCAAATGAAATTTAAAATATTCTTTTTTAGTCTTTTAACAATCGGAATACTTTCTTGTAAAAATAACAAAAAAGAAAAAGAAGACACTTATTCTGGTGAAACAAAAAAATGGGAAGGTGGTTTAATATATCCAGAAGAAAAACATTTTAAATCGTTAAAACAAATTACTTTTGGAGGTGATAATGCAGAGGCTTATTGGAGTTTTGATGATAAACAAATTATTTTTCAATCTAATAATAAAAATTGGGGAGTTAATTGTGATCAAATGTTTTTGATGAATGCAAATGAAACGTTTAAAGATACCATACCCCCAATAATTTCAACAGGCTTAGGAAGAACAACCTGTGCTTATTTCTTGCCTGATAATAAACATTTTGTCTACGGTTCTACACACTTAGGAGGAAAAGAGTGTCCGCCAGCACCTTTGCGAAGAGAAGGAAAATATGTGTGGCCAATTTATGAAAGCTATGATATTTTTGTGGCAGATTTAGAAGGAAACATTACCAAACAACTTACTACAGAACCAGGTTATGATGCAGAGGCAACGGTTTCTCCTAAAGGAGATAAAATTGTGTTTACCTCAATGAGAACTGGAGATTTGGAGTTGTTTACCATGAATATTGATGGTACAGATGTAAAACAAATTACGAATCAGTTGGGTTATGATGGAGGTGCGTTTTTCTCTCCAGATGGTACAAAATTAATTTTTCGTTCTTCAAGACCAAAGACTGAAGCAGAAATTAAAGAATATCAAGATTTGTTAAAAGAAGGCTTAGTACAACCCACGCAAATGGAATTGTATATCTGTAATGCAGATGGTTCAGATTTAAAACAACTAACTGATTTAGGTAATGCCAACTGGAGTCCGTTTTTTCATCCTTCAGGAAAAAAGATTTTATTCTCGTCGAATTTTGAAGCTGAAAAAGGGTTTCCTTTCAATTTGTACATGATAGATTTGGATGGTAAAAACTTAGAAAGAGTAACTCATGGAGAAACGTTTGATGCGTTTCCTGTGTTTTCTAACGACGGTAAAAAGTTAATTTTTTCTTCGAATCGTAATAATGGAGGTGGTAGAGATACCAATTTATTTATAGCAGAATGGCAAGACTAATTTTTAGCGTAAAAGTTATTCAGTCTAAAAGTTTACAAAGTTCAGATTATTATATTTTCTAACCTTATAACTTTCTACTTTTAAACTATTAAAAAACCTATATTTGCAAACATTTTAGAAATCAAATTTAACAAATGAAGAATATTAGAAACTTTTGCATTATCGCACACATAGATCATGGTAAAAGTACATTAGCAGATAGATTGTTAGATTATACAGGTTCTGTAACTGAACGCGAAAAGCAAAATCAGTTATTAGACAATATGGATTTAGAGCGCGAACGTGGAATTACGATAAAATCGCATGCCATTCAAATGGATTATGAATTGGATGGAGAACAATATATTTTAAACTTAATTGATACTCCAGGTCATGTAGATTTTTCTTATGAAGTTTCTCGTTCAATAGCAGCATGTGAAGGAGCGTTATTAATTGTAGACGCTGCACAAAGTATACAAGCACAAACTATATCAAACCTATACTTGGCCTTAGAGAACGATTTAGAGATTATTCCTGTATTAAATAAAGTAGATTTACCATCAGCTAATCCAGAAGAGGTTACAGACGATATTGTAGATTTATTAGGTTGCGAGCCAGAAGATGTAATTCATGCAAGTGGTAAAACAGGTTTTGGTGTCGATAATATTTTAAAAGCAATTATAGATAAAATTCCAGCACCTAAAGGAAATCCAGATGCACCTTTAAAGGCCTTAATTTTTGACTCTGTATACAATTCTTACAGAGGAATTGAAACCTATTTTAGAGTTATAGATGGCTCTATTAAAAAGAATCAGCAAATAAAATTTATGGCTACTAACAAAGAGTACGGAGCTGATGAGGTTGGGACTTTAAAGTTAGAGCAAGTTGTAAAAAAAGAAATTAAAACAGGAGATGTTGGTTATTTAATTACCGGAATTAAAGCTGCAAAAGAAGTAAAAGTTGGTGATACTATTACCGATTTTGCAAATCCAACTTCAGATAGAATTGATGGTTTTGAAGATGTAAAACCTATGGTTTTTGCAGGAATTTATCCTGTAGATACAGAAGATTATGAAGAGTTGCGTAACTCAATGGAAAAATTGCAATTAAATGATGCTTCTTTGGTGTTTCAACCCGAAAGTTCTGCTGCTTTAGGTTTTGGGTTTCGATGTGGTTTTTTAGGAATGTTACACATGGAAATTATTCAAGAACGCTTAGAACGTGAGTTTAATATGACAGTAATTACCACGGTTCCTAACGTATCTTACCATGCATTTACTAATAAAAACCCAGATGAGATTGTTGTTGTAAACAACCCTTCTGACTTGCCAGAACCTTCTAAATTAAATAGAGTAGAAGAACCGTTTATTAAAGCTTCTATTATTACAAAATCTGATTTTGTAGGGCAAGTTATGAGTTTATGTATTGAAAAACGTGGACAAATTGTTAATCAAACCTACTTGACAACGCAACGAGTAGAATTGATTTTTGATATGCCTTTAGCAGAAATTGTATTCGATTTTTACGATAGATTAAAAACGGTTTCTAAAGGATATGCGTCTTTCGATTATCATCCTATTGGCATGCAGACCTCGAAATTAGTGAGAGTAGATATTTTATTAAACGGGCAAACTGTAGATGCACTTTCTGCATTATTACACGCAGATAATGCGTATTCAATAGGTAAAAAAATTGTAGAAAAACTAAAAACATTAATACCAAGACAACAATTCGATATTCCTATTCAAGCAGCAATTGGCGCAAAAATTATTGCCAGAGAAACTACCAAAGCGTTACGTAAAGATGTAACTGCAAAATGTTATGGCGGAGATATTTCGCGTAAACGTAAATTGTTAGAAAAACAGAAAAAAGGAAAGAAAAGAATGCGTCAAGTAGGTAATGTAGAAATTCCGCAAGAAGCATTTATGGCGGTTTTAAAGTTGAATGATTAATCTCTTTAGATTAGAGAAATTAGATAAAAGAATAAAGACAAGAACCTTTTTTGAGTAATCAAAAAGTTTTTTTGTTTAAAGCTATTTCCTGCTTTTCGCACTCGCTTTTTTTATTCAGAAAAAGAATAAAAAAG
This sequence comes from Bacteroidia bacterium, assembly GCA_030427865.1. Classification (GTDB taxonomy): domain Bacteria; phylum Bacteroidota; class Bacteroidia; order Flavobacteriales; family Flavobacteriaceae; genus Polaribacter. The sequence continues at coordinate 9,122 of JAUICK010000013.1, forward strand.
AGCTCAAACAAATGCTACAATCAGGGCTAAACTTGTTTACTAACCATTTGCCATTCCTGTAAAGCCAAGAGTCTAAACTAACCCATTAAAGATTCCTATTTTTCACAAGAATGACTAATTTTTAATGTCAATTCTCTAACCATTTTCTAAATTCAGCAGTTGTAGCAGAACTTGTCATTACTTTTTCTTTGTAATTTTTTATAGAAATAAGTAATCTATTCTTAAAATGAGGTTCTATATTTTCAATAAAGTCGATATTAATAATTTCACTTCTATTAATTTTAAAAAACTTCTTAGGATTTAATTGCTGAAAAATTGCCCCTAAATTTTGAGAGATGGTATGGCGTTTTCCTTCTTTATCCATTACCAAACAAAAATCTCCTGAAGCTGTAATTAAAGCAATATCTGTTGCGTTTAATAATTGAATTCCTGATGTTTTTTTAATTACAAAACGTTTTTTATAAGTATTGTATTCTTGCTGTAGTGCTGTTTTTAAAGCATTAATAGTGTTGTTGTCTAAGGTTGTATAATCTCCTTTTTGAAACAACGATTGATATTTTAAAATCGCTTTATTAAAATCGTCTTGAGAATAGGGTTTTAAAATGTATGCAATTCCGTTTGTATGAAAAGCTTCAAATAAATATTCATCATGTGCAGAGCAAAAAATAATAGGCGCTTCTATTTTTATTTTATTAAACAAATCAAAAGACAAACCATCTAACAATTGAATGTCTGATAAAATAAAATCGTAGGTGTTTTTTGTTAATAGTTGTTTACCATCAAGAATAGAACGCGCCCAATCTTGCGATATTTTTACATCAAAAAAAGTATCTAAACACTTGGTTAATTTTTGATACGCTGGAATTTCGTCTTCTAAAATTAGTATTTTCATTTTTCTTAATTTTCTTTTGTCATTTCGACGATAGGAGAAATCTCATATCCTTAGTTTTCAAAATGAGATTTTTCAATCGCATAAATAGCTTATTTCGAAAATGACATTCGTAATTATTCACTCAAAGTTATAATTGGTATAAAAACTTCAAATTTTGTACCTGTGCTATTTACTTGAACTTTCTCATCTGAAAGCAATTTATAACGTGCTTTTAAATTTTCTAAACCAGTACCTAAAGAATCTCTCTTGGTTTTAATTGCAGAGGTATTGTTGGTAATAATTAACCAACCTTCGTTTATTTTAATGGTACTGTTAATGGGGTGTTTACCATCAGACTTATTGTGTTTTACTACATTTTCTAAAAGCGATTGAATGGCTCCTGTTGGAACAAATTTATCTTGTAAAGAAACATTTTCTTTTATTGTAAATTCATAGTCGTTTCCAAATCGAGTTTTTATCAGAAAAATATAGTTTTTAGCAAATTCGATTTCGTTAGAAAGTTCCATAACTTCTGCGTCTTTTGTCTGAATTAAATACCTGTATATCAAAGACAATCTGTTAATGTATTCTTTAGCAGTTTCTGGGTTGCTATCAATTAAACTGTCTAATGTGTTTAAGTTATTGAATAAAAAGTGCGGGTCTATTTGACTTCTTAACAGCTTTAATTCGTTTTCTTTTTGTTGTTTTTCTATAGATATTAAAAGGTTTCTTCCTTCGTAAAACTTTTTTGTGAGTAATAATCCTAAAGGAAATCCTAAACTTTCTGCACCAAAATCGATTGCTTTAAAAATAAGGTCATCAAAAGTTGGAAACTTGTTCCAATTATTACTTCCAGACCAAAAGCCTAATGCAAATTCTATAAATCCAAAAATAAAGAGTGCTAATAATCCGTATATAACAAACTTAAAATAGTTTCGTTTTTTAACAATATAATTAGGGATTAGCCAAAATCCAAAAATAAAAACCAAACATATAGATACAATAATGGTTGCAGGAATATCGACTAAATATTCTATTAAATCATTTTCGTTTCTTACGTATTCTCTTATTTGAAGCAAAGTAGAAACACCAAAGAAAACGCTTAAAAGAATATAGTCAGATTTGTTGAGTTTGGTATTCATCTTAAAAACGAAGGTATTAATTATTATCTCTAATTCTATTCTCTTCGTCTCTATTGGTTTTTCTACCCGATTTTTTCTTTCCGAATTTAGAACCAAAACTATACACCAACCTTAATTGAATATTTTGTCTTGAGCCATTACTTTCTACAGCAGCAACTCCATTTCCATAGTCTATATTTCCAACAAAACCTCTGTTTAGCATTTTATTGAAACCAAGGTTTACTTTTAATTTATCATCTAAAAACTTTTTACCAAAAGAGAAATCTAATTCTGCCAACCAATCTACTTCTATTTGTCCTTCAAGAGCTCCAGTTCCGTAGTTTCCACTTAATTCAAAGTTGATATCCCAAGGCAATTGATAACTGGCTTGGATAAACCAGATTAAGTTCCATTTGTTTAAATTAATTTTAAAAAAATTACCTTGATTGTCTTTGTCTAAAATGGTTGCAGAAAAATTATTGTTGTTAACAATTACGCCTGTATAACCCTCAAGACCTTTAGCAAAATTTACAGGCGCAAATAGTCTAAAATTCCAATTATAAAGGTTGTCTATATTCGTTTCTTGTTGTCTTATCTGTGCAGTAGAGTTTGTTTGACTTATTAATTGTGCAATAGCATCATCAGTTTTACTGTATCCAATTGTAAAAAAAGGTTGCCCTTCGTAAGTTAAGTTAAACTGATAGTTATTTGTGTAAGATGGTGTTAATAATGGATTACCTTCACTTGCAGAAAATGGGTCTAAAAATTGTTGAAAAGAGTTTAAACTATTGTAAGAAGGTCTTTGAATTCTATAACTGTAAGACAAACTTGCGCCCAAAACTTCTGTTAATTTTCTACTGATAGAAGCACTTGGAAATATTTTTTTAATCGGTCTTTTTTTAACTTCAGTTGTTAATGTTCCGTTTTTTAAAAAAGTTGATGTTCCGTCTGTATTGCTATCTTCATAACGTAATCCACCAGAAAAAGACCATTTTCCAAAGTTTGCATTAATCTTAGAATACAGCGCAAAAATAGTTTCATCGATTACAAAACGACTGCTTTCATCATCGTCTTTATTAAAACTACCATTGTTTTGAGAAAAAGCTTGTAAATCGTTATCTGTATTTACATCAGCAAAACGTGTTCCTGTGCTTAGTTTAAAATTGTCGGAAAATGATTTGGTATAGTCTGCTCTATAGGTTTTAATAGTATATTTTCCATCTTGTATGTATCTTCTGTCTGTAAATGCAACTGTGCTTCCAGCAACATCAGATAATGTATTTGTGTTATCATTTACAAAATCGATATAATTAAAATCTATCACTAATTTGTCTGTATCTGTTTTGTATTCGTAATAGGGATTTATGTTAAAATTAGTTCTTTGTCTATCAAAACTATTTTCAGAAAACAAGGTATTTGTGCTATTGGCATCAGAAATAATGGTTTTACTACTTGCAATTCTAATAGAATTTCTTGTGTTTATTCTACTTCCAATTCCAATAGAGTGTTTGTTGTTTATATAGTAATCTAAGCTTCCGCTAATTCTAAAATTATCAGGATCGTAAGGTTCTCTGGTAACTTGGTCGTAAGTTTCATTGCCAACTGTTCTTACTAAAAATAAATCTTCTCTCCAAGTTGGTTGAGAATAGCCAACGCTTGTTTGCCAATTTAGTTTGTTTTTATAACTGGCAATAGAAAAACCAGAACCCCACTCAAAACCTTGGTCTTCTCCAATCCAAGAATTTACATTTCCGTGAGTTCCTAATTTTACATTTTTCTTTAAAATAATGTTGATGATTGCTCCAGAACCAGAAGCTTCGTATTCTGCTCCAGGTTGTTCTACCACTTCGATTTTCGAAATATTATCTGCAGGAAAATCTCTTAATAAGGTTTCAATATCCATATATTCTGTAGTTTTTCCGTTAATTAAAATTCGTACACCTCTATTTCCGGCAATAGATATACCATTATTGGTAACCAAAACCCCTGGAACTTTACGCATTACATCTTGTAGATTGGTATTTATCATATCTGATTTTTCTAAATCGACCACCAATTTTTCTGCGGTTTGTCTAATAACAGGACGTTTGCTTTTTATAACTACTTCATTTAAGGTTTGTGTTTCTTCTTTTAAAGTGATGTTAACTACTTTGTTAGCATTTAGCTCAAATTCGTTGATTTTTTGAGTTTCGAAACCTAACATCGAGATTTCAATTTTATATTTTCCAGAAGAAATGTTTTCTAAGCTATACTTTCCTTTGTCATCAGAAACGGTTCCTTTAGGGTTTTCTTTGCTATCAATTTTATATAAAATTACATTAGCAAAAGGTAAAGGTTTATTTTGTTCGTCTACAATTTTTCCTGAAATAGAATGTTGTGAATATGAGGTTGCAATTCCGAAGAATAAAATAAAAATACTTGTTGTAAAAAATTTCATTGGGTTGGTTTTTTTATTTAACACTGTAAAAGTGTCTATTTTGTTACTGTAGAAAAATAGAATTCTGATGAATTGGGTTAAATTTCCGATAAATAGATTTTTTATTTCTACAAAGACAAGACGCTAAAAATGAGTAAAAAGTTTCCTCTATAAAAAAAGCTTCGATAAAATCGAAGCTTAAAAAAGTTTTCTTAGAAATGCTATTACCATTTAATCTCTGCTGCCTAAAACTTGCATTCCCCAATATAAAAGCATTGCCAAAGAACCTAAAGCAGCAACTAAATACGTTCTTGCAGCCCATTTAAGAGCATCTTTAGAGCCCGCAAATTCTTGCTGAGAAACCATATTTTTATTTTTTAACCAAGCTAAAGCTCTGTTACTGGCATCATATTCTACGGGTAAAGTAATAAAGCTAAATAAGGTGGCTAAAGCCATCATACCTAAACCAGCAATGGCAATATAAAACCCAATTCCTGATGCACCAGAAGCGGCACCTAAAATTAAGCCTCCAATTACTAACCATTGAGAAAACCTCGAAGAAACACTAACAACTGGCACTAATTTAGAACGCATTGTTAAATAACTGTAGGCTTTAGCATGTTGCACTGCATGACCAACCTCATGAGCAGCAACAGCAGCTGCAGCTGCATTTCTTTGATTGTAAACAGCTTCACTTAAATTTACAGTTTTATCTTTTGGGTTGTAATGGTCTGTTAATCTACCAGGTGTAGAAATTACTTTTACATCATAAATACCATTGTCTGCCAACATTTTTTGTGCTATTTCAGCTCCACTCATTCCATTTCTTAATGAAATTTTAGAATATTTATCAAATTTTTTTTTAAGCGTATTGCTAATTATCCAACTCACTAAAGAGATTGCACCAATTAGAATATAAAATCCCATCATAATTTATAGTGTTTTAAATTGTATATCATTTTTGTTTGATAAATTTACAACATAAAGTATTCCAAATTATTGTTTGGAATATAAAAATGACAAAATGGCAAACAAACCCAACATACTTCTTATTTATACAGGCGGAACAATTGGAATGATTAAAGATTACAAAACAGGAGCTTTAAAAGCATTTGATTTTAGTCAGATTGTTGATAAAATTCCAGAATTACAACAGTTAAATTGTATTATAAAAAGTATTTCTTTTGATGAGCCCATAGATTCATCAAACATGAATACAAGATATTATGCAGATATTGTTTCTATTGTAGAAGAAAATTATACTAATTTCGATGGTTTTGTTGTGTTAACAGGTTCAGATACCATGTCTTATACGTCTTCTGCAATTAGCTTTATGTTAGAAAATTTACAAAAACCTATCATTTTTACGGGGTCTCAATTACCTATTGGAGATTTAAGAACAGACGCTAAAGAAAATTTAATTACCTCTATAGAAATAGCCAGTGCAAGAAAAGATAACAAACCAATTATATCTGAAGTATGTTTGTATTTTGAATACAAATTATACAGAGCAAATAGAACTACAAAAATAAGTTCTGAGCAATTTGAAGCATTTACCTCTATGAATTTCCCTCCGCTTGCAGAAAGTGGAGTGCATCTTAGTTTTAATTTGCATTTAATTGCTCAACCAAAAAAAGATAAAAAAGAATTAATTGTTAGAAAAGATTTAGTTGATGAGATTGTTATTTTAAAGCTATTTCCAGGTATTTCGAAACAAGTTGTAAAAAGTATTTTAAACATTTCTAATTTAAAAGGGGTGGTCTTAGAAACTTACGGAGCAGGGAATGCTCCAAATTCTAAAAGTTTTATTCAGCCGATAAAAAAAGCTATTGAAAAAGGAGTTAAAATTGTAAGTGTAACTCAATGTAAAAGTGGTCGTGTTATAATGGGGCATTATGATACAAGTTTGTTACTTAAAGAAATAGGTGTTATTAACGGTAAAGATATTACTACAGAATCTGCAGTTGCCAAATTAATGTATTTATTAAATAAAAATCTTTCTAAAAAAGAGTTTAAGGTTTTTTTCGAAAAATCTTTACGAGGAGAAATAAGTGAGAAATAATTTTAGTTTGAATGTATAATTGAAGAAAATCAATTTTACCCAACGAAATAGATTGATTTTTTTTTTTCAATGCTCAATAATTTTTTGTTACTTGGCACTCTCAAAAGTAAAAATTGGGTAATTCTTTAAAATTTTATTCATAAAATTACCTACATATTATTTTTTTGAGTTCAAAATTTATATCTTTAACCCGTTAACTATTAAATTAATTATAACAACGATGAAAAAAGTAGTAAATATCCTATCTATAACAGGATTTATGTTTTTTGGAGCTATTCAATCAACTTTCGCACAAGAAGCAGCTGAAGAATCAAGAACTTTCCACCAAGAATTAAAACTTCGTTTTATTGAAGGTGACCCATCATTTATGGGAATTGTATTAGTAGCCTTAATATTAGGTTTAGCTATTGCAATTGAAAGAATTATTTATTTAAACATGGCAACCACAAATACTAAAAAATTAGTAGCAAGTGTAGATGATGCTTTAAGTTCTGGTGGTGTAGAAGCTGCAAAAGAAGTTTGTAGAAACTCTAAAGGACCAGTTGCATCTATATTTTACCAAGGTTTAGATAGAGTTGATGAAGGAGTTGATGCAGCAGAAAAAGCTGTAGTATCTTATGGAGGAGTTCAAATGGGACTTTTAGAAAAAAATGTTTCTTGGTTATCTTTATTCATCGCATTAGCACCAATGCTTGGTTTCATGGGAACAGTAATTGGTATGATTGATGCATTTGATAGAATTGCAGTTGCAAACGATATTTCTCCAGCAGTTGTAGCAGGAGGTATTAAAATAGCATTATTAACAACAGTATTTGGTTTAATTGTTGCAATTATTCTACAAATTTTTTACAATTACATTGTGTCTAAGATTGATAGTATTGTAAATAACATGGAAGATGCTTCTATCCAATTAATCGATTTATTAGTAAAATATAAAAAATAATAACAGTTATGAAAAGTAATAAAATATTAAATATTTTAATTGCGCTAATTGCTGTTATTGGAGGGGTTCTATTCCTTAGAATCTTTGGTGTAGACGACATGGAGTCTTTCAAGACTGATGTAGATTTACAAAACGGTATTATTAGCCCAATTATATATTTTTCTACTTTCTTATTTTACGCTGCTGTAGGTATTGCAATTGTACTATCTGTAATAGGTATATTAAGAAATCCAGAAAATTTAAAAAAGACTTTACTTGGTCTTGCAGTTTTAGGAGTAGTGTTAGTATTTGCTTATTTCTTAGCAGATAGTAATGCAGTATTAGATACGCAAGGAAAAGTAATTGAAGGTGGAGAAGCTGGTTCTTCTGTAAACAAATGGGTTGGTACAGGTATATGGTATAGTATAGCCTTAGGTTTAGTAGCAAGCTTATTTTTTGTTTGGGATTTAGTAAAAGGATTAATAAAATCATAACAATATGGCAAGAAGAGAGAATCCAGAAATTAATGCAGGTTCTATGGCAGATATTGCCTTCTTGCTGTTAATCTTTTTCTTAGTAACAACCACAATGAATGTGGATTCAGGGGTTTCTAAAAAATTATCAGAAAAACCACCACCAGATTATGTGCCACCAGTTATTAAAGAAAAGAACATCTTTGAAGTAAATATTAATAGAAATAATGAGCTGTTAGTAGAAGGTGAAAGAATGAACGTTAAAGACCTTAAAGATGCAGCAATAGCTTTTATAGATAATGGAGGTGGAGAAGGTAAGGTTGAAAACGGTGTAGCTACAGGACCATGTAATTACTGTCAAGGTCAAAAAGACCCAAAATCTTCAGATCATCCTAATAAAGCAATTATTTCTGTTCAAAGTGATAGATTAACTGAGTATGGAACGTATCTTAAAGTTCAAAACGAACTCTTAAGAGCTTATTCTGAGCTAAGAAATAGATTGTCTTTACAGAAATATAAAATTCCTTTTCCAGAGTTAGAAGAGGCTTATAAAGACGATAAAGAGAACGAAACTTTAAAGAAAAAAGTTGAAGATATCAAAACCAGTTATCCTCAAATTATTTCTGATGCAGAACCAACAAATTAATTTTTAAAATTTAACAATATGTCTAAGTTTAGAAAAAAGAAAAAAGGAATGCCAGCAGTTAATACTGCAGCTTTACCAGACATCGTTTTTATGTTGTTATTTTTCTTTATGGTAACAACTACCATGAGAGAAACTGATTTAAAAATTGATGCACCAAGGTTACCCTCTGCAACAGAAGTTAAGAAATTGGAGCATAAAAGTCTGGTAAGTACTATCTATGTTGGTAAAGCTAAAGATCCAAAATACGGTAATAGTTACAACAGAATTCAATTAAATGATAAAATAGGTACTGCAGAAGACGTTCCTGCGTTTATTATAAACGCTAGGTCTAAAGTATCTGAAGCAGAAGTTCCGTTTATGACTACTTCTATTAAAGCAGATAAAGAATCAAGTGTTGGTACTATTACTGATATCAGATTAAAATTAAGAGACGTAAATGCTCTAAAAATTAGTTACTCAGCTTCTAAAGGAAGTGGAAATTAATTAATTATACATAATAGTTAAAAAGGGGTAGTTCTGTAGAATTACCCTTTTTTTATTTTAAAGAATTGAAATATTGTATATTTATAATACGTTATTTTAAAAATGAAACTTAGTCACTTAATATTTGTTTTTTTAAGCTTTAGCTTAACCTCTTTTGCCCAAAAAGATTCCCTCAGTATGGGAGATCGATATGCAGAAGACCAAATTTATGCTTCAGTTTCTTATGCTCAATTTTATGATCAACCCAGTGTAATTTCTAAAAGCGAATTTTCTTATGCACTATCAGCAGGTTTTATTAAAGACTTCCTTCTAAATAAAAACGGAAGTTTTTCTTTTGCAGCTGGAATTGGATATGGATTTGATTTTTTTAACCACAAACTTAAAGTTGAAACCCAAAATAGCGTTACCTCTTTTAGTAGTGATGCATCAATTAATGGAAATGTTTTTAAATCTCATAATTTAGAATTTCCATTAGAATTGAGATGGAGAACCTCTAACGCAAAAAAATATAAATTTTGGAGAGTGTATGCAGGGATAAAATTTATATACAATATGTCTAATAAATTTGAGTTTAATGATGCTTCAAATACCTTTACATATTCTAACATTTCAGAATACAATAAGTTTCAGTATGGTTTAACCCTTTCTACAGGCTATGATAAGTTTAATATAAATGTATATTATGGTTTAACACCTCTTTTTAAAAATGCTACAATTGGTGGTGAGAACATTAATACCAAAGTTCTAAAATTTGGATTAATCTTTTATATTTTATAGAAGATAAAAAATAATTATTGGGCAGAAAAAGCCAATCAAAAAACCTAGATACACTTCTTTAGGAGTGTGTGCTTTTAGGTGTAATCGAGCACTTGCAAGAAGTCCAGAGAGTAGTAGCGTAACAATTATTACTATAATAAAACTTTTGCTGTAAATTGTATGTAAAACAAAAAAGAAACCAGTAGAAATTCCTAAAGACAAAAGATGAATACTTGTTTTTAATTTAAATGAAAATAATAAGTATATAAAAATAAGACCTAAAGTAGTTGCATAAAATAAGAGTCCTAAATCTCTCAAATTAGTAATTCCTTCAAGGGTGTTTCCTAATAAATAGAACAACACTATCATCATAGCAATAGGTATTTTTCTTTCTTTAATGCTTTCTGCTTTAAAACTTTTAATCATTTTAAACTTTTTAAATAGAATAAGAATTATAAGCGGAATAACGTAAGTAGTTACAAAAATTAGCCCCAAAACAGATAATCTTTGACTGCTGTTAAAACTACTGTTAACCAATAAAAAATAAATAAGAGTTCCAATTGTAGGTGTTACAATTGGATGCAGCATTATTGATATGAATTTATGAAATTTCATTAAATTTCTTTTCGTAAACGAGCTACAGGTAGATCTAATTGTTCTCTATATTTAGCCACTGTTCTTCTTGCAATTGGGTATCCTTTTTCTTTTAAAATGCCTGCAAGTTTTTCATCAGTTAGTGGTTTTTTCTTATTTTCTTCTGCAATTACAGTTTCTAAAATCTTTTTTATTTCTCTGGTAGAGACATCTTCTCCTTGATCATTTTTCATAGATTCAGAAAAGAATTCTTTAATTAGTTTTGTGCCATAAGGTGTAGAAACATATTTGCTATTGGCAACTCTAGAAACCGTAGAAACATCCATGTTAATTTTGTCTGCAATATCTTTTAAAATCATAGGTTTTAATTTTCTTTCATCACCCGTTAAAAAATAATCATACTGATAGTGCATAATGGTATTCATTGTTATTAAAAGTGTTTGCTGACGCTGTTTAATTGCATCAATAAACCACTTTGCAGCATCTAATTTTTGTTTGATAAAAAACACAGCATCTTTTTGAGATTTGCTTTTTGTTTTAGATTCTTGATATCCTTTAAGCATATTGTTGTATTCTCTTGAAATGTGCAATTCTGGTGCGTTTCTTGAGTTTAGTGTCAAATCTAATTCGCCATCAATAATTTTAATAGAAAAATCTGGCACAATTTGTTCTGCAATTTTGTTGTTACCAGCGTAAGAGCTTCCAGGTTTTGGATTTAATTTAGAAATTTCTGTATTAACTTCTTTTAATTCTTTTTCAGAAATATTAAATTTTTCAAGTAATTTGTTGTAATGTTTTTTTACAAAATGATCGAAAGCTTCTTCTAAAATAGTAATTGCTAAACTTCTATATTTTGTTTTTTGTTTTCTTTTTAATTGAATAATTAGACATTCTTTTAAATCTCTTGCACCAACCCCAACAGGGTCTAAAGTATGTACTACTTTAGTTAAAATTTCGACTACTTTTTCTTCGGTAGTAAACACATTTGCTGTAAAAGCTAAATCATCAACCAAATCTAAAATTTCTCTTCTAATATAGCCGCTATCATCAATACTGCCTACTAAAAATTCGGCAATAGCTCTTTCTTCATCATCTAAACTATAGGTATTTAATTGGTTTTTTAAAGATTGATGAAAGCTTGTTCCAGCAGCGTAAGGCATTGTTTTTTCTTCATCATCTGATGAATAATTATTGGCTTGTGTTTTATAACTTGGAACTTCATCATCGCTTAAATACTCATCAATATTAATGTCTTCTGCTTCAATTTTTTCATTGCCAGTGTCATCATATTCATCATTCAAATCATCATCAAATGAGTCTGTTTCTTCTTTACCAGTATCTAAAGCAGGGTTTTCTTCAATTTCTTGTTTTAGACGTTCTTCAAAAGCTTGCGTAGGCAATTGAATTAACTTCATCAACTGAATTTGTTGAGGGGATAATTTCTGTAAGAGTTTATATTGTAAACTTTGCTTTAACATAGATTTAAATATACAAAAATTGGATTAAAATTCAGCATTTTGAGGTGTTCTTGGAAAAGGAATTACATCTCTAATATTGCTCATTCCAGTAGCAAATTGCACTAACCTTTCAAAACCTAACCCAAAACCAGAATGCACTGCTGTTCCAAATTTTCGTAAATCTAAATACCACCACAATTCTTCTTCTGGTATGTCTAAAGCTTTCATTTTTTCTGCCAATACGTTATAACGTTCTTCTCTCTGAGAACCACCAACAATTTCTCCAATTCCTGGAAATAGAACATCCATTGCTCTTACGGTTTTTCCATCGTCATTTAAACGCATGTAAAATGCTTTTATGTTTGCAGGATAATCAAATAAAATTACAGGACATTTAAAGTGTTTTTCAACTAAAAAACGTTCGTGTTCAGATTGTAAATCAGCACCCCATTCGTTAATTGGAAATTGGAATTTTTTCTTTTTATTAGGTTTTGAATTTCTTAAAATATCAATGGCTTCAGTATACGTAACTCTTTTAAAGTTATTATCGACTACAAATTTTAGCTTTTCTAAGAGACTCATTTCGCTTCTTTGTGCTTGTGGTTTGCTTTTTTCTTCTTGTGTTAAACGTTGGTCTAAGAAGGCTAAATCGTCTTTGCAATGCTCTAAAATATAATTTAAAACATATTTTATAAAATCCTCGGCTAAATCCATATTGCCATCTAAATCCATAAAAGCAACTTCTGGCTCAATCATCCAAAACTCAGCTAAATGACGCGTTGTGTTGGAGTTTTCTGCTCTAAATGTTGGTCCAAAAGTGTACGCTTTTCCTAAAGACATTGCAAAGGTTTCTGCTTCTAATTGTCCAGAAACGGTTAGGTTGGTTTCTTTACCAAAAAAGTCTTTAGAATAGTCTATTTTTCCATCTTCAGTTAGTGGAGCTTCATTGTCTTTAAAAGTAGTAACTCTAAACATTTCTCCTGCACCTTCTGCATCAGAGCCAGTAATTATTGGTGTATTTACGTAATTAAAATCTCTTTCTTGGAAGTATTGATGCACTGCAAAAGAAAGTTTAGAACGAACACGCATTACAGCACTAAATGTATTGGTTCGCATACGTAAATGTGCATTTTCTCTTAAAAACTCAAAACTATGTTTTTTAGGTTGAATAGGATATTCATCTGGATTAGAGTCTCCTAAAATTTCAATTTCAGTTACTTGAACTTCTACAGACTGTCCTCTACCTTGACTTTCGACAATAGTTCCTTTCACAGAAATTGCTGCACCAGTGTTTATTCTTTTAATTGTTTCATCAGAAGTGTTTTCAAAATCGATAACACATTGTATGTTTTTAATAGTAGAACCGTCATTTAAAGCAATAAATCTGTTGCTTCTAAACGTTCTTACCCATCCTTTTAAAATTACTTCTTGTAATATTAATGCTTCATTTTTTAAAATTTCTGCAACGTTTGTCTTCATCATTTTTATAAATATTTTCGATATAAATCTATAGAATTAAAAAAGTAAAGATACTTTTTTGTTATAAGATGAGCAATGATAGAATTGTCAATAAAAAGATAAAATTTACTCTTCTTTTTTTTCTTCTTCTGGAGGTATAATTCTCATTGCAGGTTCTTTAAATACTTTTTTGTTTGCGATTTTCTTTTCGAAAGATAACAATAAAGAAGGAAGCAATAATAAGTTAGAAACCATTGCTAAAAGAAGTGTTATAGAAACTAAGCCACCCAAAGCAATTGTACCTCCAAAGCTTGATAAAGTAAAGGTTAAAAAGCCGAAAAATAGCACAATAGAAGTGTAAAACATGCTTACTCCTGTTTCTCTTAATGCTGCATAGACAGAAGGTTTTATTCGCCATTTATTCGCCATTAATTCTTGTCTGTATTTTGCTAAAAAATGTATAGTATCATCTACAGAAATACCAAAAGCAATACTAAAAACTAAAATGGTAGAGGGTTTTATTGGAATATTAAAAAAGCCCATTAAACCAGCTGTTATTAGTAGAGGTAATATATTTGGTATGAGTGATATAAAAATCATTTGAGGTGATCTAAACATCCACGCCATAAAAATGGCGATTAATAGAATAGCTAAAGATAAAGAGATGACTAAATTTTTAATTAAATAATTCGTTCCTTTAATAAAAACCAATGCTTTACCTGTTAGTGAAACTTTATATTTATCTGATGGAAATTCTTTGGCAATCACGGTTTTTAGTCGTTCTTGAATTTGGTCCATTTTATCGGTTCCAATATCTTTCATAAAGGTGGTTATTCTTGCATAACGCCCAGTAGAATCTACAAAGTTTTTCAGCATTCCAGCATCACTATTAGAGTTTTTGGTATATGCAAAAATGTAACTTTGCTCTTGCCCAGTTGGTAGTTGATAATACTTAGGGTTTCCTCTGTAATAAGCTTGTTTAGAGTATTTTACTAAGTTTGTAACAGATACTGGTTTAGAAAGTTCTGGAAAAGATTCTATGGTTTCATTTAACTCTTCCATCTTTTTTAAAGTAGAAAGTTTCATGACTCCTTTTTCTTTTTTGGTGTCAATTAAGATTTCTAAAGGCATAATGCCACCAAACTCATGCTCAAAGAATTTTATATCTTCGTAGAAGCTTTTGCTTTTGGGCATATCTTCTATTAAACTTCCAGAGACTTTAATTTGATACACACCAATAATTCCGGCAATAATAACAATTACTGTTGCAAAATAAATGCTAATTCTATGGTTTCTTACCATTCTTTCCATCCAATCTACCACATTTTCAATCCATCTTTTTTCAAGGTGATTTAAATGCTTTTTCTTAGGAAGAGGCATAAAACTGTAGATAATTGGAATAATTAATAGCGCTAAAATAAAAATACTGATAATGTTTACAGAAGCTAAAATTCCGAATTCACGGAGTAAATTACTTTTTACAAATACAAAGGTTGCAAAACCAGACGCAGTTGTAATATTAGTCATTAAAGTTGCATTTCCAATCTTAGAAATAACTCTTTGTAATGCTTTGGCTTGTTGTCCGTGTTTTTTAATTTCTTGTTGATATTTATTAATCAAAAAAACAGCATTTGGAACCCCAATTACAATAATTAAAGGCGGAATTAAAGCTGATAAAACAGTTATTTCATATCGAAACAAACCTATAAAACCAAAAGCCCATGTTACTCCAATCATTACTACAAGGAGTGTAATAAAAGTGGCTCTGTAAGATCTAAAAAAGAAGAAGAAAATTAGCGCAGTAATTAGTAAAGCACCAATTACAAAAGTACCGATTTCGTCTTGAATATTTTGAGCATTTAGCGTTCGTATATACGGCATTCCAGAAACACGAACATTTAAATTATTTTCTTTTTCGAAGTTTTCTATTATTGGAATTAATGTATTAAAAATAAAATCTCTACGAACAGGAGTATTTATAATTTCTTTTTTAATATAAATTGCTGTTTGAAGTGTTCCTGTTTTTTTATTGAAGAGTAAATTATCATAAAAAGGGAGTTTTTCAAAAAGCTGTTTTTTAATATTTAAGACCTCTTTAGAAGTGGTTGGGTCTTTATCGTATAAGGGTTCTAAAACAAATTTCCTTCTCTTTCTATCTGCTTTTAATTTTTGAACATCAGCAATAGAGAGCGTAAAATCAATTTCATTTAAACTATCAAATTTCTGAACTAGATTGTTCCAAGCATTAAATTTTTTAGGAGTAAAAACTGTAGAATCTTTTACTCCAAGGATTACTAAATTGCCTTCTTCTCCAAAAATTTTTAAAAACTGATTGTATTGTAGATTCGCTTCATGATCTTCTGGTAAAAGATTTGCTTCTGTATATGAGAACTTCATATATTTCATTTGCGAAGCTAATAAGCCAGTTATAATGGCAATACCTAATAAAACCAAATAACGGTTTCTTAAGATAATACCAGCAGCTTTTGTCCAGAAATTCATTCAGAAAAATTTACACAAAGGTAAGTTAAATCGAGTTTAATTTTAAAAGAAAAGAGTGTTTGCAAAACACTCTTTTCTTTTTTTTTATTTTAATAAAGGTTAAATAGTTAAAATTTCTGTTTCTTTAGTAGCTAATTTTTCATCAATTCGTTTTATGTAAAGATCTGTTAAATCTTGAACATCAGCTTCAGTATTTTTCTTTAAATCATCAGAAACATCTAGTTTTTTGATATCGTTATTTGCTTCTTTACGTGCATTTCTTACTCCAACTTTAGCATCTTCAGCTTCAGCTTTTGCTTGTTTTGCTAAATTTTTTCTACGTTCTTCAGTTAATGGAGGAACGTTAATCATAATCACATCACCATTATTCATAGGGTTAAAGCCTAAATTTGCTATTTGAATTGCTTTTTCGATTTCTTGTAACATATTTTTTTCCCAAGGCTGTATGCTTAGCGTTCTTGCATCTGGGGTATTTACATTAGCAACCTGACTTAATGGTGTTTGAGAGCCATAATAATCTACCATTACAGTACTTAACATTGCAGGAGTTGCTTTACCTGCTCTAATTGTTTTTAACTCTTTTTCTAAATGAGCTATGGCTTTGTTCATAGCTTCTTTGGCAGTATCTAAAATAAATTCAATTTCTTCGTTCATCTTTAGTAAATTTTAAAAAGATTCTAATTATTGAGTATCAACAACAGTACCAATTTTTTCTCCTGAAAGTAATTTTAATAAGTTTCCTGGTGTATTCATATCAAAAACGATAATTGGTAGTTTGTTTTCTTCGCTTAATGTAAATGCTGTCATATCCATTACTTTTAAGCCTTTTTCGATAACATCTTTAAAAGTAATTTTTTCAAACTTTATGGCATCTTTATTTTTTTCTGGGTCAGATGAATAGATTCCATCTACTCTTGTTCCTTTTAAAATAGCATCAGCATTTACTTCTATAGCTCTTAAAACGGCGGCAGTATCTGTAGTAAAATAAGGGTTTCCTGTTCCTGCACCAAAAATAACTACTCTTCCTTTTTCTAAATGTCTGTTTGCTTTTCTTTTAATGTAGGGCTCTGCAACTTCTTTAATTTCTAAGGCAGTTTGTAGTCTTGTGTGTACATTTTCATCTTCTAAAGCACTTTGTAGAGCTAAACCATTAATACAAGTAGCTAACATTCCCATGTGATCTCCTTGAACACGATCCATACCGTTAGCAGCTCCAGCTACTCCTCTAAAAATATTTCCACCACCAATAACAATGGCTACTTCTATACCTTTTTCTACAACTTGTTTAATTTCTTTAGCGTATTCTGAAAGACGTTTAGGGTCAATTCCGTATTGTCTACCTCCCATTAAAGCCTCTCCACTTAATTTTAAAAGAACTCTTTTGTATTGCATAGTCTATTTTGATATAGTTGTGCAAAATTACCATTTTTTTTTGAGTTTCTTTTTTTTGATGCATAAAAAAACCTCGCAATTTGCGAGGTTTTTTATGTTCCATTTAAATTTTACCAAAATCTTAAATAAATACTTGATTAGATGTAGTTCTGTGGCAATCTCTTAAATCAGGTTCACAAAGAGTACAGTAATCACCATCAGGAATACAACCACAACAACTAGCACATGAAGTAGTAGTGCATACAGTTTTTCCATATACAACTATCGTTGTTTTAGAACTAATTTTTAAGTTATAATTTTCAGGATTGGCATTTAATAGAGCTATTGTTGAAGCAGATTCATCTGAATTATGAAATCTAATATAATTTTTATTGTTAATATTTAATAGTTTAACGGAAACAGCTTTTTTCCAATATTCATTTCTTTTGAATACTTATTAAAAGAAGCTATGAGCTTCTCATCTTTGATGTCTATTTTTACTTCACCATTTTCTTGATGACCTATTGCGACACCAATAAATATATCTTCAGAATAGTTATCTATTATGATTTGTTGAATTTCAGTAGAATTATTTTCGCTGTTTTCACAGGAAAATAAGATTAAAGACAGAATTGAAATTATTTTTAGATTTTTAATAATTTTTTTCATTTTATATAGCTTTTTTATTATTAGTCAAATCTAATAAAAAAAAAGATATAACAAAATTAAATGTCTGTTGCTTAAGAGGTTAAAAAATCTCACTCTTTTTAGAATGAGGTTTAGGAATTTTTTACTGTGATAATGTTCTACGCTTTTAATAAAACAAAAAACCTCGCAAATTGCGAGGTTTCTATTATAATTTTAAAAGATTATCCTAAAGTAACTCTTTTAAAAGAAGATACTTCAACGTCTCCATAGGTTTTTACATATTGCGCAACGTTTTTCTTCTCATCTTTAATAAAAGCTTGATCTAATAAACATTGTTCCATATCTAAAGTTGTGTTATCTGAAATAAATCTTTCCATTTTTCCTGGTAAAATTCTATCCCAAATTTTTTCTGGTTTTCCTTCTGCAGCTAACTCTGCTTTTGCATCTTCTTCTGCTTGTGCTAAAACTTCTGGAGTTAATTGAGACATAGAAATGTATTTAGGTACATTTTTTAAAGTTTTACCTAATCTTCCTAACTCAATATTATCTTTTTCGATAACAGCAATTCTTGCTTCAGTTTCTGCAGCAACATAGGCAGGATCAAAATCTTTGTAAGATAAAGTTGTAGCTCCCATAGATGCAACTTGCATTGCAACGTCTTTTGCTAAAGTTTCAGCATTGTCTACAGCAGCAGATAAACCTACTAAAGCAGCAATTTTACCAATGTGTGTGTAAGCTCCAACATAGGCAGCTTCTATTTTTTCGAAAGCAGTAATGTCTAGTTTCTCACCAATAACACCAGTTTGCTCAACTAACTTATCTGCTACAGTCATACCACCAAAATCAGCAGCTAAAAATTCTTCTTTAGAATTATAGTTTAATGCAATATCTGCGAATTCTCCAGCTAATGCAACAAACTTTTCGTTTTTACCAACAAAGTCAGTTTCACAAGCTAAAACTATTGCAACACCTTCTGTTTTTGCGTCATTAATTCTTGTTACTGCAACACCTTCTGTAGATTCTCTATCAGCTCTTTTTGCAGCAATTTTTTGACCTTTTTTACGTAAAATATCAATTGCTTTATCAAAATTACCTTCTGCTTCTACTAATGCCTTTTTACAGTCCATCATTCCAGCTCCAGTAGCTTCTCTTAATTTTTTAACATCAGCAGCACTTATTTTTACTGTTTCCATGTTATCTATTTTTTAACGATTATAATTATTTTGTTTCTTCTGCAGGAGTTTCAGTAACTTTAGCTTCTTCTTTAGCCTCTTTTACTTTTTCTTTGTCTGCTTTTCTTTCTGATAAGCCTTCTGCAATTGCATCTGTAACAAATCCTAAAACTTTGTCTATAGATTTAGAAGCATCATCATTTGCAGGAATTACAAAATCTACTTGTCTTGGGTCAGAATTTGTATCTACCATTGCAAAAATTGGAATATTTAATTTTTGAGCTTCAGCTACAGCAATGTGTTCTTTTTTAATGTCGATTACAAATAATGCACCTGGTAAACGAGTCATATCAGAAATAGAACCTAAGTTCTTTTCTAATTTTTCTCTTTGACGGTTAATTTGTAATTTTTCTCTTTTAGATAATGCATCAAAAGAGCCATCTGTCTTCATTCTATCAATTTGAGCCATTTTTTTAACAGCTTTTCTAATAGTAACAAAGTTAGTTAGCATACCTCCTGGCCATCTTTCTGTGATGTAAGGCATATTTACAGCTTTCGCTTTTTCTGCAACAATGTCTTTTGCTTGTTTTTTAGTAGCAACAAATAAAATTTTACGTCCAGAGTTAGCAATCTTTTTTAACGCTTCTGATGTTTCTTCTATTTTAGCTGCTGTTTTATACAAATCGATGATGTGTACACCATTTCTTTCGGTATAAATATACGGAGCCATATTTGGATCCCATTTTCTAGTTAAGTGCCCAAAGTGTACACCACTATCTAATAATTCTTGAATGTTTACGTTTGCCATTTTTTAAATGTGTTTACTTTCTGTTTTTTTTTGAAATCAATGATTAAGTAGTCTTTCGAGTCTTAATCATTTAGATACTAAACTGTTATTAATAGTTGATAACAGTAATCTAAACGAGATATTAACGTTTAGAGAACTGGAATTTCTTACGTGCTTTTTTCTGACCGAATTTCTTACGTTCAACCATTCTTGGGTCACGCGTTAATAATCCTTCTGGTTTTAAGATTGCTCTATGATCTTCGTTAATTGTAACTAAAGCTCTTGTAATTGCTAAACGAATAGCTTCTGCTTGCCCTGTTACACCACCACCGTAAACATTTACTTTAATATCGTAAGAAGTTAAGTTTTCTGTTAACATTAATGGTTGTTGTACTTTATATTGTAAAGTTCCGGTTGTAAAGTAACTTTTAAAGTCTTTTTTGTTTACTGTAATATTACCTTTTCCTTCAGAAAGATAAATACGTGCTACAGCAGTTTTTCTTCTACCTATTTTGTGAACTGTATCCATTATTTATAATCGTTAAGGTTAATAGCTTTAGGTTCTTGACCTGCGTGTTTGTGCTCTCCACCTGCATATACATACAAGTTTCTGTATAAAGCGCTACCTAAAGTGTTTTTTGGTAACATCCCTTTTACTGCTTTTTCGATTAATCTTGTAGGATCTTTATCGAACATTTCTGTTGCAGTTAACGATCTTTGTCCTCCTGGGTAACCTGTGTGACGAATGTAAGATTTGTCTCTCCATTTGTTTCCAGTTAAAACAATTTTTTCTGCGTTGATAATAACCACATTATCTCCACAATCTACGTGAGGAGTATAATTTGGTTTGTATTTACCTCTAATTAGCTTTGCTACTTTAGAAGCTAGACGACCCAACGTTTGCCCGTCTGCATCAACTAAAACCCACTCCTTGTTTACGGTAGCGCTGTTTGCTGATACTGTTTTGTAACTTAATGTGTTCATAATTACACTTTTAGTCTTTGTTCTATATTAATAATATTACTTTTCCTTAAAAAAGGAGTGCAAATGTACCATTATTTATTTGATTGACAAATAGTGATTTAGTTATTTTCTTACTTTTTATAAATGTTAAAATAAGATTCTAATTATTAACATATCCTTAAGAAAATAGAAAAGTACTTTTGTGTTGATAAATCAACCAAATTTATGAAGCTTAGTTTGCCAATTGTATTGGTGTGCTTTTTTATTTCTATTAGTAATTACGCACAAGAATCAACAGAAGTAGTACCAAAAAGAATTTACACTACAAAAAAACTTAAAAAAGTTCCGGTTATAGATGGAGATATTTCTGAAGATGCTTGGAATGTAGTAGAGTGGTCATCAGATTTTACGGAAAAAGACCCAGATGAAGGTACACCTCCTTCTTATCAAACAAAATTTAAAGTAATGTATGATGCAAAATATTTGTATGTTGCTATTAGGGCTTTTGATGACGAGCCCGATTTAATTCAGCAACGTTTAAGTAGAAGAGATGGTTTTGCTGGTGATAGGGTTAATGTAATTATAGATAGTTATCATGATAAAAGAACAGCTTTTGTTTTTACAACAACAGCAGCAGGAGTAAAAGGTGAAGAAATAGCCACTCAAAATGGTAATAATTGGGATGAAAGCTGGAATCCTATTTGGTATACAGATGCCAAAGTTGATGATAAAGGATATACCGTAGAAATGAAAATTCCTTTTAGCCAATTGCGTTTTGGGAAAGCCAAAGAACAAATATGGGGTTTTAATATAAATAGAACTATTTTTAGATTTCAAGAGCGTTCTCTTTGGCAAAGAATTCCAAATTCTCAGTCGGGTTTTATTAGTGAAGCAGGAGAATTACACGGACTAATAGATTTAGTGTCACAGAAACAATTAGAAATTCAACCTTTTACAGTTTTACAGTATGATAATTATCCCGCTGAAACAGGAAATCCGTTTAGAGATGGAAGCGATTTTAAGGTAAATGGAGGTTTAGATGCAAAAATTGGAATTACAAACGATTTAACACTCGATTTAACAATTAATCCAGATTTTGGGCAAGTAGAAGCAGACCCAGGAGCAATTGCTTTAGATGGATTTCAAATATTTTTTAGAGAACAACGTCCGTTTTTTGTAGAAAATAAAAACATTTTCGATTTTGAATTTGCTAACGGTAGAGATAACCTTTTTTACAGTAGAAGAATTGGTAGAAATCCGCATAAGAAAAAAGGAACTGATCCAAATACAGATTTAGTTTTAGCGGACGGAGAATATGCAGATATTCCTATAAATTCTACAATTTTAGGCGCTGCAAAATTTTCAGGAAAAACTCAAAATGGTTGGTCTATTGGTATTTTAGAAAGTATTACCGCTAACGAATATGCTGAGATTCGAGAAGTAAATGGAGACACAAGAGAAGAAATTGTAGAACCTTTAACCAACTATTTTGTAGCAAGAGCTCAAAAAGATTTTAATGAAAGAAATACTTTTATTGGCGGAATTTTTACAGCCACAAACAGAGATTTAAGAGGTAATTTTAACCAACTTCATAAAGCTGCTTATACAGGTGGTTTAGATTTTAGGCACAACTGGAAAGATAGAGATTATTTTGTTGAAGGAAACATTATTGCAAGTAAGGTTTTAGGAAGTAAAGAAGCCATTACAGCAACTCAAAAAGCGTTGCGCCATAATTTTAATAGAGTAGATGCTAATCATGTTAATGTTGATGTAAATAGAACTTCTTTAACAGGAACAGGAGGTAGAATAGAAGTAGGAAAAGCAGGCGGAGGAAACTGGCGTTACAATGGAGGTTTTATTTGGCGTTCTCCAGAATTAGAGTTGAATGATGTTGGTTTTTTACGTCAAACCGATGAAATGATTCAATTTGCAAATCTTAGATATTTATGGCAAGTTCCTAAAGGTATTTATAGAAATATACAACTTAGATTTGCGCAATTTTCTACTTACGATTTTGATGGAAACTACAATAGAATTCAATATGAAATTCAAGGAAATGTGAATTGGAAAAATAATTGGTGGACAGAGTTAGAAATAGGACATAAGCCAAGAATTTTTACCAACGTTTTTTTACAAGGAGGCCCGCGTTGGCGATTTTCTGAAGAAAATTATATGGCTTTATTTTTTGGTACAGATAGAAGTAAAAAAGTAAGTTTTACCTTAGGGCATGTAAATACAGCTGCCAAACAAGATAATTTTGCTTTTCAACGTTACGTACTAAGAATCAATTACCAACCTTTCGATGCTTTAAGCATGTCTTTTAGTACAGAATATGATAAGAATCCAAATAGAACTCAGTATGTAAATCAAACAGATTTTGGTTCAGTTAAAAGATATATTTTAGGTGAAATAGACAATCAGAGTTGGTCTACAACATTACGAATGAATTACAGTATTAACCCTAATTTTTCCATTCAGTTTTACGGACAACCCTTTATTGCCAGAGGAAGATATTCTAACTTTAATTACGTAAAAAATGCAGTTGCAGAAAATTTAAATGATAGAGTAACTTGGTATGACAAAAATCAAATATCCCTAACAAATGGGGTGTATAATATTGATGAAAATTTAGACGGAAATACTGATTATAGTTTTAATAAGCCAGATTTTTCTTTTGTACAATTAAGAACCAATTTGGTTGCACGTTGGGAATATATTCCAGGTTCTGAATTGTTTTTTGTTTGGGCAAGAGGCGGAACAGGTTCTGCAGATCCAAATAGTTCTTTAACTACCGGAATTAGAAATCAAATTATTGATAGACCTTTAGAAGATACTTTTTTAATTAAAGCTACTTATAGATTTGTTAGGTAACCTATAAAAATCGATTGTACCAACTTTCTTCAATCGGAATTTGCCAATAATTTTCGAAATCAATTTTTAAAGTTAATAAATTATCAAAAACTATTGTTTTACCAGTAATGGCTTTATTTTTTAGTAGTTTTTTAAAATCTTTCAATTCTTTGTATTGAACAAATTCTCCTTGTTTAAAACAAACATTCATTTTGTCTAATAAATCTACCTTATATTCTTCTTGAAGCTTTAAAATAAAGGAAACTGAAAAATCTATATCAGAATTTGTTAAAGAAGAGTTTTCATCATCTGCAAAAAAAACGATAAACCTGTTGTATAAAAACTGATAGGAAGCTTTAAAGTTTTCATCGTCAGTTTTCCAAGATTTAATAAATTCTTTAATTTTATTTTCTAAATTCTCTATTTCTGTTGCATAAAATTTTCTACTGGACGGATATATCCAAACTTTTGCATCATCATTAAGAGAAGAATAGTCTACTAACATTGTAAAAAAATATTTTGCAAATATACATAAAAGGAAAACCGCAGACATGTTTAGTGTTTGCGGTTTTTATAATTTTTTTAAAGAAAATTATGCTTCTTTTAATTGCGAGGTTCTTATAAGATTTATAAAGTCGTTTTGTACATCTTTACCTTTATCTTTATTGTACCAAATTTGCAAATCTTGTTTAAATTCGGCATCTAAACTACCATGTTTAGTTTTATAGTCTTTCACCATTTTTGTTGCAGTGGTAGGTCTTGGCCCCCAAGTATTAATTACATTATTTTCTTTGTCTAAAGCAATTAATTTAGGTATTGCTTTACCGCCATTTGTTAAAAAAAGATTCATGAGTTCTTCATTATCATCTCTTAAAACTAACTTTAAGTCAATTTTTTTATTTAATTCAGCCATTTTATGAATAACAGGTAAGTTTTGAGCTGCGTCACCACACCATCCTTCTGTAATTACTAACCAAGTTTGAGGCGCTTCTAAAGCGTTAATTTCTGCAATTGCTTCTTCAGAAATTTTTATTGTTTTATCCAAGCGTTTCATCCTTTTATCATTTAGCATGCTGTAATTTGTTAATGCTTCTGATTGTTGATGTCCAGTAGATTTATTTTCAGCTAATAAATCTTTAACTAATGTTCTATATTCTTGATAATTTAAAGTCTTTTCTAAGCTTTGTTTAATAATGTTTTTCATCGTTTTAATTTTAATGCAAAAATACCATTCTTAAGAATATTTAAGAGTAACATGAGTTACATATAAAGTAAATTTGCATAATAGTAGACGCATAAAAACAAAATTCTTACAGGTGTTCTTTTTGAAGTTTATTTTTTAGGTTTTTAATGATTTCTTCTGTCATTAAAGTTAAATTGAACTTATGTTGCCAATTCCAGTCTTTTCTAGCTTCTGAGTCGTTGATAGATTGTGGCCAGCTATTAGCAATTTCTTGTCTAAAATCGGGTTGATAAGTAATTTTAAAATCGGGAATGTGCTTTTTTATTTCTGTAGCAATTTCTTTTGGCGAAAAACTAATTGCAGATAGATTGTAAGATGTTCTTATTTTAATGTCTTCTTTTTTTGCTTTCATTAATTGTATAGTAGCATTTACAGCATCGCTCATATACATCATTGGTAAACGCGTGTTTTCTGATAAAAAACATTCGTAACTTCCTTTTTCGGTAGCGCTAAAAAAAATGTCTACAGCATAATCTGTAGTTCCTCCTCCGGGTTTTGATTTCCAAGAAATTATACCTGGATATCGTAAGCTTCTAACATCTACACCAAATTTTTCATGATAGTAGTTGCACCAGAATTCGCCGGCAAGTTTACTAATTCCATACACTGTAGAGGGTTCCATAACAGTATGCTGTGGTGTGTTTTTTTTTGGTGTTGTTGGGCCAAATACAGCTATAGAGCTTGGCCAATAAACTTGTTTTATGTACTTTTCTTTAGCGATGTCTAATACAGCCATTAAAGAATTCATGTTTAAACTCCAAGCTTTTTGAGGGTATTTTTCTGCAGTTGCAGATAACATTGCTGCAAGTAAATAAACTTGAGAGACTTTGTACTTATTTATTACGGTTAAAATTGCTACTTTATCGGTAGCATCTAAAATTTCAAATGGGCCAGAAGCAATCATTTCTTTACTTCCTTCTCTAATATCTGATGCTATTACGTTCTTATTTCCATATAAATTACGAAGCTTTAGAGTCAATTCTCTACCAATTTGACCACTTGCTCCTAAAACCAAAATAACTTCACTCATCTTATAAAATTACGATTTCAATAAAAACAAAGGTACTTAATTTAAGTATTCGTAAAATAAAATCGATAGAATAATTATTCAATAATTTTATTTTATATCAAAGCAAATTGTTACAATTTTCATAAATAGCAAATTACTGCTTTAAAATTATGTATTTTTACTTTTTTTAATCTAAGTATTTGTGAAACAATTTATTTACTTTTTATTTTGTGTGTGCTTTATTTCTTGTGGTAATCATAAGGAAAAAAAAAGCGAAAACATCCAAGAGGTTTCTAAATTAAGTATTGTTAAAACACATCCTTCTTTTGAAGCTGTAAAGCCAATTTTTGAAAAGGAAGTTGAGAATTGGCAAGAGTTAAAAGCAGTGAATTCTTTTTTAAAAAAATTTGAAAAAGTATCTCCAAATGAAGCTTTAACAAATGCACTTGAATTAAGAGATTTGGTAAAGAACTTAAAAGATAGTGTAAAACCCAAGATTTTTGATATTCCTTCTTTTAATGCCAGAGTTAATGTTTTGCATAATGAAACTTTACGATTGGCAGATTTAACTTTGATTTTTGCAATAACTCCAGAAGAAATTAATCTTCAAATAGGAAAAATATTAAGTGCATTTTCTTCTATTAACTCTAAAATAAATACAATTTTATCTAAAAAACGTTTCGAAGACGCTATAGATATAAAACTAGAATACATTGGCATAGATTCTACTAAAATAGATAGCATTTCTAAAAATGCCATAGATAAAAAAAGGAAAGAAGATTTGTTAAAAAACAAAAACCTTAACAATAGTCCTCCAATTAGAAACAAGACTAATAAAAAAAATAAACGATGAAAAAGTATGTTTTAAGTTTTTTATTTGTAGCTTTTTTCTTTAGCTGTAATAAAAATAAAGTTGTAGCTTCTGCTCAAACAGATGCTTTAATTCGAGAAACAGTTAACACGTTGTTAAACAATTGGCACAAAGCAGCTTCTGAAGCTAATTATGAAAGTTACTTTGGAAAAATGGATAGTGTTTCTGTTTTTATTGGAACAGATGCAACTGAAAATTGGACAAAAAAAGAATTTGAAGCTTACAGCAAACCTCATTTTGATAAAGGTAGAGCTTGGAATTTTAAAGTTTTAGAAAGAAATTTATATATAAATAATTCTAAAGATTTTGCTTGGTTTGATGAAAATTTAAACACAAAAAGAGGTACTTTTAGGGGTTCTGGAGTTTTAGAAAAGAAAGCAAATAAATGGAAAATAAAGCATTATGTGCTATCTGTTCCTATTCCTAATGAAGATATGAGTGAAGTAATAAAAATTACAAAGAAAAACGACTCTTTATTTAGAAGTAGATTTAAGTAAGAATGTCGTTTACTGTTTTATAAATTAACTCAGATTCATAACCTTTTCGCATTAAAAAATCGATGAGTTTTTTCTTTCTTTTGTAAAGATTAGCCTCAGTAATAATTTCATTTCTTTTTTTAGTAATTCTGTAAATTGTTTTTACATATTCTTGTTCATCTATTTCTTTTAATGCAGTTTTAATGTTGTATGCAGAAATATCTTTAAATTTTAATTCTCTGACTATTCGCTGTTTTCCCCAATTTTTTATTCTAAATTTTCCGCGAGCAAAACTTTTAGCAAAACGTTCTTCATTTAAAAAATTATCTTTTAATAAACTTAACAAAATCATTTCTCTAACTTCTGGAATTAAGTTGAATTCTCTCATCTTTTGTTCTACTTCTTTATGACATCGATCTTGATAAACGCAATATTGTTCTAATTTGCGTTTAATTTCATCTACTGTAAAAGATGGTTTCTGTATCATAATTTCGAAAATACAAAAAGGGATGAAATTCTAAAGATTTCATCCCTTTTATTTAAAATATTTTTAGAAAAATTATTCTTCTAATCTTTTATCCATATTAAAAACATATTCTGTAGCCAGTTCTTTAGAATTTAGATTACTTCCTTTTAACCACATTTTAAATCGTGTAATTAAATAGAATAAAATAGGAACTACTATTAGCGTTAAGAAGGTAGCTACAAACAAACCGTAGATAACAGTCCAAGCTAAAGGTCCCCAAAAGATTACATTATCACCACCCATATAAATATTAGCATCAAACTCATTAAATAAAGTGAAAAAGTTAATATTTAAACCAATTGCTAAAGGTATTAATCCTAAAATGGTTGTTATTGCTGTAAGTAATACTGGGCGTAAACGTGCTTTACCAGCCCTAATTACGTTCTCTAATAAATATTTTTTTGGTAAATATTCGCCATCACCTAAACCTAAGTCTTCTTTCTTTCTATCGATTAATAATTGGGTGTAATCGAGCAATACAACTCCATTGTTTACCACAATTCCTGCCAAAGATATAATTCCCATCATAGTCATCATAATTACAAACGACGCTCCTGTAATTACAATTCCTCCAAAGACTCCAATAAAACTTAAGAAAATGGCAATCATAATAATTCCAGGTTTAGAAATCGAGTTGAATTGAAAAATTAAAATGAAGAAAATTAATGCTAAACCTTTAAAGAAAGCACCCATTAAAAAAGCTTGCTGCTTGTTTTGTTCTTCTATCTGACCTGTGTAATCTATTTTAATATTCTGAGGTTTTTCTGTGAAGTTTTTCATTTCTTCTTTAATCTGATTTACAACAGCAGCAGCATCTACATAACCAGGAGCTAACTGAGAATATACAGTTACTACACGTCTGGTATCTCTGTGTTTAATGGCACTGAAACCAGAACTGTTGCTTTGTGTTGCTACAGCAGAGATAGGAATTGCTTTTATTTGTCCAGAAGCAGGATCTCTAAACGTAATTTTTTGATTAAACAAGGCGCTTTTATTGTATCTAATGTCTTCATTAAAGCGAACATTAATATCGTAGTCATCTCCGTCTTCTTTGTAAATTCCTGCTTTTGCACCAAAAATAGCGTTACGTAATTGTTGCCCAACTTGACCTGTTGCAACCCCTAATTCACCTGCTTTTTTGCGGTCAACAATTACCTTCATAGAGGGTTTGTCTTTATTTACGTCAATTTTAAGTTCATCAACTCCAGGAACGTTTCTCGAGTTTACAAAAGCACGCATTTTTTCTGCGGTGGCTATTAATTCCTCATAGTCATCTCCTTCTAATTCTATGTTGATTGGAGCTCCTGTTGGTGGGCCATTGGCATCTTTTTCAACAGAAATTAACACTCCAGGATAAATACCAGTTAAGGCTTCTTGTACTTTTTGACGTAATTTCTCGCTATCTAAACCACGCCTGTATTTGTATTGACGCATAGAAGCTGTAATTTTTCCTTTATGCGGCATTTCTGCAGCAGAACCACCATCTGTTTGAGGGTTTCCTGCTCCTTCACCTACTTGAGAAACCGAACTTTCTACCATAAAATTTTTGCCGTTTTCATCTAAGTATAAATTATCATTTAAAATACCATAAACTCTTTGCTCTATTTCTTTGGTAATTGTATTAGTAACTTTAATATCTGTTCCTTGTGGATATTCTATATACACTACAACCTGATTGGGTTTGTTGTCTGGAAAGAATTCTATTTTTGTTCTTTGAGATGCTACAGAAGCTCCAAAACCACCAAAAGCAGCAAAGAGTAAAATAAAAGTACCAATTGTAATAGCAATGGGTTTCCATCCTTTTAGAGCAGCTTTTAGTGTTTTTTCATACACATTTTCTAACCAAACTAACGTATTTCTTTGAAAGTAGTTTGCGGCTTTTCTTAAAATTAATCTATATACCCACAACATAATTGCTGTAAACACCATTACAGAACCTAAACCTCTGTATTCTCCTCCAAAAATTAGAATGATTGCTCCAATTCCGCCTACAATTGCAGAAATGGCAATAATTCTTTTTATGGGCATATCTTTATCTTCAGTAGTCATAAACTGAGAAACTAAAACCGAATTAAAGAAAATTGCCACGACTAATGATGACCCTAAAACTACTGATAAGGTAATTGGGAAATAGATCATAAACTGCCCAAAAAGCCCTGGCCATAATCCTAAAGGAACAAAGGCAGCAACAGTAGTTACTGTAGAAATGATAATTGGAAAAGCAATTTCTCCAATTCCTTTTTTGGCGGCTTCCACTCTTGAGAGTCTTTCTTCATCCATTAAACGATATACGTTTTCTACAACCACAATTCCATTATCCACTAACATCCCCAGCCCCATAATTAACCCAAAGAGAATCATAGTGTTTAAGGTATAACCCATTGCGCCTAAAATCATTAAAGACATAAACATAGACATGGGTATAGCAAACCCAACAAATAGTGCGTTTTTAAATCCTAAAAAGAACATTAAAACGGTTACTACCAAGATAATTCCGAAGATGATGTTGTTTACCAAATCGTCTACTTGACCTATAGTTTTATCAGATAAATCGTTAGTGATACTTACTTCTAAATCTGGAGGGAAATATTCTTTAATTGCTTTATCTACTATGGTTTTAATTTCGTCTGCAGCAGCAACCATATTTTTACCAGCTCGCTTTTTTACGTCTAACATTACTACTTGTTTACCGTCTTTTCTGGCAAACGTAGTTTTGTCTTTTTCTCTAAAACTAATCGTAGCAATATCTTTTAAGTAGATGGCGTTTCCTTTCTCGGCCTTAATTACAAAGTTTTCTAAATCTGTAGGTTTTTCTATTTCGCCTAAAATTCTAATTGTTCTTCTTTGTCCGCTAGCAATTAAATTACCGGCAGAGGAAGTTACATTTCCGTTTTGAATAGCACCAACAATGTCATTAAAGCTTACTTGCATTGCCATCATTTTATAGATGTCTACAGCAACTTCTACTTCTTTGTCTTGTACACCTCTTATATCTGCTTGTTTAACTTCATTTAGATCTTCAATCTCATCTTGTAAGTATTCTGCGAATTCTTTTAGTTTTTGTAACGGATAATCGCCAGAAATATTTATGTTTAAGAAAGGAATTTCTTCAGACATACTTAAATCGAAAGCATTTGGGTCTACTTTTGCGCCATTAAAAGTAGGCCAATCTTCAGAAGCTTTTTCAGTGTCTAATTTGTCTTTTACACGTTGTTTGGCAACTTCAACATCCATGTCATCATCAAATTCTACAATAATCATAGAATAATCTTCTTGCGATGTTGAGGTAATTTCTACAACGCCACTTAGTCCTTTTAACTGGTCTTCAAGCGGGTCTGTAATTAGTTTTTCTATATCTTCTGCTGTGTTTCCAGGATATAGAGTACTTATGTAAATTTTAGTTTCTTTTATCTCAGGAAAATCTTCGCGAGGCATACTAAAATATGCTGAAATACCTAAAATAAGAATCAAAAAGATAGAAACATACATTGTGGTTTTGTTAGATATTGCCCACGATGATAGTTTAAATTCTTTGTCGGTCTTCTTTTGTTGATTTTTTTTCATCTTCTACCAGATTACGATTTAGATATTTTTACTTCCTGTCCGTCTTTAACACTCCTTGCTCCGGCTTCAATTAAGAAGTCACCAACAGAAATTCCATCTAAAATTTCGATAACATCACCTTGTGTTTTTCCTGTCTTTACCACAACTTGTTTTGCAGTTCCAAATTGACCTTTATTATTTTTAATTACATAAACATATTGCTCTCCATCTGCATTTTCTGAAATAATACTTTGTGGAATTAAAATAGCTTCTGAACTTGTGTAATCATTAATTTTTAATTTTGCAGTAAGATTAGGTTTTATACTTCTGTCTTGATTTGAAACACCAATTTCTACCTTAAAAGTTCTATTAGAAGGATTGATAAAATTACCAGTTTGACGCACGGTTGTATGAATGGTTTTTTCTAATACAGGAAACTCTATTTCTACAGCTTTTCCTTTTGTAATATAATTTACATAAGTTTCTGGTACATCTGCTTCTATGTACATGTTACCAAGGTTTACTATTCTAAAAATTTCAGACCCTGGACCAGGAGAAACTACATTTCCTTGGTTTTTAATCACTTCGTCAATAATACCAGAGAAAGGAGCTCTAATTGTTGATTTATTTAATTGTTTTTTAAGTTGAGCTAAGGTGTTTTTTTGTGCCTCGTAATTGGTTTTTGTCTGTAAAAACTGAATTTCTGAACCAATTTTTTGTTCCCATAATCTTTTTTGACGCTCATAAGTTGTTTTTGCTAAGGCAGTAGTTGCTTCTAATTGTGCAACTTGTTGCGCCATCCCACCATCATCAATTTTTGCTAAAATTTGTCCTTTATTAACTTTTTGCCCTTCTTTAACATATACACGTTCTAAAGTTCCTGGTATTTCAGGATATATTAAAACATTTTGTTTTGTTTTTACATTTCCTTGTAACTCTAAGTAATGCTGAAAAACTTCTTTTTTAGCAGTAAAAGCAGTAACTAAAGGAACTCTTTTTAAGGTGTCTAACTTTTCAATTTCTGTATTTAGTCTTTTAATTTTTGATGAAATATCAGCAATTTGGGCATCTAATTCTGATTTCTTTTTTCTAATTTCTTTTAAGTCTTTTGTGGCAATTACATCATCTATAGATTGCTCTTTTTTATCGCTACAAGAGATAAAAATAAATGTAATTAGTAATAATGAATATAGTGTTCTCATAGTTGTTTTATTGTTTAATTGGTAAGTTTAGTGCATTTTCTAATGCTGCTTTTTTTGCAATTACATTTAACATAGATTGAATGTAATTTTGTTGTTGTGAATAAAGTTGATTTTGAGCTTGTAATAAATCGAAACTTGAAGAAATTCCTTCAAAAAACTTAGTTCTTTGTTTTTTTTCTATGCGTTCTGCTAAGGCAACATTTTTCTTTGCGGTGTTGTAGTTTTCGATACTTAACTGATAATCACTTTTAGCTCTTTCTGCTTGTAAACTAAGTTTTTGTTTTGTTTCTTCTAAACGTAAATCTGCCGTTTCTAAAGCTATTTTTGCTTGTGCTGTTTTAGATTTTCTGCCAAAACTACTAAAAATAGGAACTTTTAAACTTACCCCTAATAAAGACTGTTGAAACCATTGTTGGTTACTATTAAAAAAAGTAAAAGAATCTGAAAAAGCTTGAGTTCCGTAATTTAAAAAAGCAGACAAACTTGGTAAGGCTTTACTTTGTTCTAAACGCATCATTAGTCGTTTAGATTCTCTATCATTTTCTGCAATTTTAAAATCAATATGATTGCTAACATTAAAATCTTCAGAAATTAGCTCTAATTTAATGTTATTAGTAGCTAACGAACTTAAAGAATCTGTTAAAATCAGTTTTGTATGAATAGGGTTTCCAATAGCAAGATTTAGCATTTGATATGCTATTTCTTTCATTCTTACAACACTGTTTAGTTGGTTTTTTAGATTTCCTAAAGTAATTTCTAATTGTTCTACATCTTCTTCTTCATTCAAACCATTTTCGTAAATCTTTTTTGCATCGTTGTAATTTTTTTGAAGAATTTTAATGTTTCCTTTTAAAATTGAAATACTATTTTCGGTAACCAGAACATTTCCGTAAGCATTTATAACAGCTTCTCTTGTTAACAATGCTGTTTTTTCTTGTGCTTGTTTCGAAATTTTTAAAAAAGTTCTTGAAGCCTGTAAGCCAACAAGGTAAGAACCATCAAATAATAATTGAGTTAAAGTAACTGAAGCATTAATATTTTGTTTGGTTCCAAAAACTACAGGTATAAAACCATCTGGCGCAGTTGGTTGCTTGTTTGCTTGTAGATTAAAGTAGTCTTCTACTGTTTTTACAACAGATGTTGTGTTATCAAAAGCTGCAGCTGGTAATAAAGAAACAGGTTGTTTTAAAAAATTTTGATAATCTATGTTTGCATTAATTTGTGGTAGGCCAATTGTTGTGGTTTCCCAGACTTTTTCTTTTGCAGAAGAAATATCCTTTTTTGCAGCTTTAGCATTATAGCTGTTCTCTAAAGCAAAATTTATTGCTTCGTTTAGAGAAAATTTCATAGTATTTTCTTGTGCTTTTACAGCAATAGAAAAGACAAAAAAGCAGCATATGTATATGTACTTATTCATTTATAATTGGTTGTTTTTTAATTGGTTTTCTAACTCTATTAACCCTTTTTCTGTAGCAATAGCTCTTGTATGATAAGCTAAAACCTCTTGTTCTAATTTTGGAATTTTATAATTTTCTATGGTGTTTTCGTGAATGCTAAATACCAAAGAAAAATAAAACTGAGTTGCAAGCGCTATATTTACATCACTTCTGTAATACCCTTGTGCAATTCCTTTTTTCATGTTTTTTTGTAAACATTGCGAAAAAAGAATCATTTCTTTTTGCATGGTTTTTTCATGGATTTTCGGATAGTATTTTTTTAGTTGATAAATAGGTGAAGAAGATGCGTTTTGAAACATCTCTTTAAATATTTTTTTTATTTCAAAGTTTTCTTTAATTGCGTTAAATCCTTGATTAGTAATCATTTCTATAATTGTAAAACAAGAGTCATGAAGTGTAGATGTAGTTTCTTCTACTAAAGTATGTTTGTTGCTAAAATACTTGTATAAGGTTTTTTTAGAAATACCAAGCTCGTTGGCAATTTCATCCATAGTTACACTCTTAAAACCCAATTTTAAGAATAACTCTCCTGCTTTTTCTATTATTTTTTCTCTCATAAATCGAATGCAAATGTACAAACGGAAACTTTAGAAACAAAAAAAGTTTCCAAAGTTTTAATGATTTTTTAACATTTCCTTGAAAAAGAGAAAGTTCTTTACATTATTTTTACAAAAAATTAGAGATTTGGATATTTTACATTATCAGAAAGATTTTATTGCGTATTTAGAGTCTAAAGAATGGGTTAGAGAACCGAAAAACTTATATGAGCCAATAGATTATATTATTAAATTAGGTGGAAAAAGAATGCGCCCTATTTTAACTTTAATGGCAGCAGATATTTTTTCGAACGAATATCAAAAAGCAATGCCTGCTGCTTTAGCTGTAGAGGTTTTTCATAATTTTACCTTAATTCATGATGATATTATGGATGATGCGCCTCTAAGAAGAGGTAAAGAAACTGTTCATGAAAAATGGGATATTAACACAGGAATTCTTTCTGGTGATGCAATGTTAATTTTGGCCTATCAATATTTTGAAAACTATAAACCTACTGTTTTTCAAAAATTGGCACAATTATTTAGTAAAACAGCTTTAGAAGTTTGCGATGGGCAGCAATTGGATGTAGATTTTGAAAATAGAAATGATGTTACTATTAATGACTATATTAACATGATTCGTTTAAAAACATCTGTATTAGTTGCAGCAGCCTTAAAAATGGGTGCTATTGTTGCTGAAACTTCTGACGAAGATGCTAATTTAATTTATGATTTTGGTTTAAATTTAGGTTTGGCTTTTCAGCTACAAGACGATTATTTAGACACTTTTGGAGACCCAAATACTTTTGGGAAACAAGTGGGAGGAGATATTATAGAAAATAAAAAAACATTCTTGTATTTAAAAGCTTTAGAGATTGCTAATGATGAAGATAAGCAAAAATTAATGTTTTTTTTCAATCAAAAATTAGAAGAAAACTCTATAAAAATCTCTGAAGTTACTAGAATTTTTGAACAAAATGATATTCCTGTTTTAATTAAAGAGCAAATAAAAAAATATACAGAAAAATCTTTTAAAACCTTATCTTCTATGAAAATAGCTAATGATAAAAAAGAAGGTTTAAAGAGTTTTGGTTTGTGGTTAATGAATAGATCTGTATAATTATTTTTTGATAATAAGTTTATTAATATTTTGGTTTTTTGAGTAAATATTTAATAAATAAATCCCTGATTTTAACTCAGAAACATTTAGTTCTTCATTTTTATGAATAACTTTTTTAAGTAGGGTTTTTCCATCTATAGTAAGAATTTTTACAGTACTTTTTTGAAAAACATTTTTAACGTTAATATAATTAATAAATGGATTAGGGTATGCTTTTATTTCTTTTTTAGAAATAAATTCATTAGCTGTAATACTTAAAGTTTCTCCTTCTTTAATAGAATACCTTTTATTGGCAGAAATATCAGTAAAAGTTTGTTTAGAGCTGTTAGACCATTCAATCTCTACTTTAGAAACTAAATTGTTGTTGGCAAGACCAAAATGTAATACTAAAGAATGCTGGCTTGCATGACTGCCTTGTCCATGAACTTCTTGAATAAGTTTTTCTCCGTTAACAGTTAAAATAACTTTAGCACCAATAGCATCTTTATTAATGGTTTTTCCTTCTAGATTAAATTGAATCCAGTTTTTACCATCTGAACCATTTGGGTTTAATTGGTTCTGAAAAAATGTGGTTTTAGGGTTTGCGCTTGCAGAACCTTTTAAAACCACGACTACTACATCTATATCACCATCTTTGTCATAATCAGAATAAGCCATTCCTCTACCTTTATCTTTATCATTAACACTAATTTTTGATTGTGTAAACGAGTTGTTTCCATTGTTGGTAAAAAGATAATTTGGGTCTTGATCTCCAGTAGCAATAAAAGGGACAGCAGGTATTCTTCCATTTGCGACAAACAAATCTGGCCAGGTATCATTATTTACATCAAAAAAAGCTGTACCCCAACTTGTGCTGTATAGACCACCACCATCTAAAGAATAAGTGTTTTCTACACCAGCTGAGGTTGAAATGTCGGAGAAAATGCCTCCATCGTTTTTAAGCAAAACATTTCTACCTAAGTTACTAATGTAATAGTCAAAATCTTCATCCTTATCAATGTCAGCATAAGAAATTCCCATTGCATAAATGCCTATGTTAGCTTTGGTAGATTGTGATACATTTGCAAAACTTTGCCCAGAAGAATTGTTTTTGTATAGAGTATTTGGGGTAACCCATTCTCCAAAATCATTAGCTACATATATATCTTGGTTAAAATCTTGATTAAAATCTGTAGGCATTACTGCTAAACCACAGCCATTGTTATTTATACCTAAAGAAGTTGCTTTTTCTGTAAAGGTATTATTGCCATTATTTTCATAAAAAAAATCTTCAAAACATTCGTGGTCAAACCCAATTACATCTCCATTTGTATTGGTAAGTAAATTCGATTGTTTTTGATAATTTATAACATAAATATCTAAAAAGCCATCATTATTATAGTCTAACATGGAAGCTCCCATAGAAAAACTTTCTTCAGTAAGCCCCCAAGAAATACCAGCTTCAGTAAATGTTTCATTTCCATTATTTATAAACAATAAATTTCTTCCATAATGTCCTGCGCCTTGGGTTTCTCTCCATGTAGTAATAAATAAATCTCTAAAACCATCGTTATTAACATCTCCACTAACTACAGAAATTGTATTGTACTCTTTTGTTATGGAAAATCCAATATTTGTAATTTTCTCAAAAGTACCATCTCCTTTATTTTTATAGAGAGAGTCTTCATCTAAACCACCATTAATGTATAGATCTTCCCATCCATCATTATTGTAATCAAAAAAAACGACGCCTCCACCCATATTGGCTAAATCGTTAAAAACATGGTTTATACCTATTTGGTTAGCTTTTTCTGTGAGTTGAGAATTTATACTTATAGAAAGCATTAAGAATAAAAAACTAAGGTGCTGTTTCATAGTAGAGTTACAATTAAAATAAGGTAAATATTTAATAGGTGACAAAGTAATCAATATTTTTTATAAAAAAATTGATTATTTTGTTTAAAATAAATAGTACATTTGCAGCCAAATATTTGGTCCCATAGCTCAGTTGGTTAGAGCATCTGACTCATAATCAGAGGGTCCTTGGTTCGAGCCCAAGTGGGACCACTTTATTTTTTTATGTAAAATGTAAATAAAAATGATATATTTGCGTAATACATTATAATTTCAAAAATTTTAATCTGGGGGGATATAAAATGAATAGAAAAAAATATTTAGTGCTAATTGTGGCACTATTATGCACATATATAATGAGTGGGCAAGTAGTTCCACCACCAGCACCACCACCACCACCACCTGGTTTACCTATAAACGGAGGATTGGTGTTTCTTTTAGCTTCAGGAATTTTATACGGAATAAAGAAAGCTAAAGATTAGTTAATCTACTTACATATTTTCCAATTACATCGAATTCTAAATTAACAGAGTCTCCCATTTTGATGTTTTTGAAAGTCGTGTTTTCTATGGTGTAAGGTATTATTGCTACACTAAATTCATTTAATTTAGAATTTACAACTGTTAAACTAACCCCGTTTACAGTTATAGACCCTTTTTCTATAGTGATGTTTTTGTTTGAAAAATCGTAAGAAAAAGTAAAAATTGTACTTCCATTTTCTTTTTTTATGTTAGTACAAACAGCAGTTTGATCAACGTGACCTTGTACAATATGGCCATCCAAACGATCTCCTAATTTCATTCCTCTTTCTAAATTTACAGAATTTGAAACAGAAAGGTTTCCAATATTTGTTTTATCTAAAGTCTCTTTTATTGCAGTAACAGTATATTCATCTTTATTAATGTCTACAACAGTTAAGCAAACTCCATTATGAGCAACACTTTGATCAATTTTAAGTTCGTTTGTAAAATCGCTTTTTACTGTTAAATGAACATTTTCTTGTTCTTTTACAATATTTGTAATTGTACCAATTGTTTCAATAATTCCGGTAAACATATGTGTAAATTTTAATTACTTTTGTGGTATTCAAAAATAAGAATAATACAAGAGTTACTATGGATAAATCTGATAAAATTATTGTTGGTATTTCAATTGGAGATTTCAATGGAATAGGTATTGAGGTAATTCTAAAAACCTTTGAAGATAAAAGAATGTTAGATTTTTGTACTCCAATACTTTTTGGAAGCACAAAAATAATTTCTTTTCATAAAAAAGCTTTAAAATTAGAAGTACCCGTTCAAGGAATCACTTCTTTAAATCAGGTGAATCATAATAAAATAAATGTTTTAAACATCTGGAAAGAGGAAGTTGCAATCGAATTAGGGAAATCAACTTCAGAATCTGGACTTTATGCTGCAAAATCATTAGATTATGCAGTAAAAACTTTAAAGGATAAAAAAATTGATGTTTTATTAACGGCTCCAATTAACAAAGAAACAATACAATCAGAAGATTTTAACTTTCCTGGTCATACAGAATATTTGGAAGCAAATTTAGAGGGTAAAAGTTTAATGATTTTAATGACTGATGAACTTAAAATAGGTTTAATTACAGGTCATATTCCTATTTCTAAAGTTGCAGAAACCATTACACCAGAATTGATAAAAGAAAAAGTAGCAACAATGCATCATTCTTTGAAGCAAGATTTTGGAATAAATAAACCAAAAATTGCAGTTTTAGCCTTAAATCCGCATTGTGGAGATAATGGTGTAATAGGTAAAGAAGATGATGAATTAATAAAACCTACTATAGACGAAATTGCAGCGTCAGGTAAGTTAGTTTTTGGGCCTTACGCCGCTGATGGTTTTTTTGGTTCAGAGACATATAAACAATTTGATGGTGTTTTAGCAGCATACCACGATCAAGGTTTAGCACCTTTTAAAGCTTTGTCTTTTGGAAGCGGAGTAAATTACACAGCAGGTTTAAGTGAAATTAGAACATCACCAGATCATGGCACTGGTTTTGATATTGCAGGGAAAAATTTAGCAAATCCATCGTCTTTTAAAGAAGCATTGTTTACTGCAATTCAGGTTTTTAAAAATAGAAAAGAACACAAAGAGCTCACAAAAAACCCACTTTTAGTAAGGTAAAATTCTTTTTAAAGAAAAGATTGTAAAATAATATTTTTTTATATCTTTGCACGCTCAATTGATGTTTGGTAATGAAAGACTTAAAGCAATTCAACATACAGTTTGTAGGGTTAAAAGAAGGAAGTCATTTATTTGAATATGAAATTGACAACACGTTCTTTGAAACTTATAACTTTGATGAATTTAATAGTTCATCAATTAAAGTATCATTAAATTTTATAAAAAAAAGTACATTGTTCGAATTAACTTTTACAGCAAAAGGTTTTGTAGAAGTTCCTTGTGATGTTACAAACGAATTATATAATCAAGAAATAGATTCAAATTTACCATTAGTTGTAAAATTTGGACCTGAATTTAATGATGATAATGAGGAAATTTTAATTTTACCTCATGAAGCTTACGAGTTTAATGTTGCTCAATTTATTTACGAAATGATCGTTTTATCTGTTCCAAATAAAAGAGTGCATCCAAAAGTTTTAGACGGAACTATGAAGTCTGAAGCGTTAAATAAGTTAAAAGAATTAGAAATAAAAGAAGAGAAAACTGTTGAAGAAACAGACCCGAGATGGGATAAATTAAAGAATTTAATAACAGAAAAAAAGACATAAAATGGCACATCCTAAAAGAAAAATATCTAAAACAAGAAGAGATAAAAGGAGAACACATTATAAAGCCTCAGCGCAACAAATAGCTACAGATCCAACAACTGGAGAAGCGCATTTGTACCACAGAGCTCACTGGCATGAAGGTAAATTATACTACAGAGGTCAAGTAGTATTAGAATCTGCAGTAGCTGAAGCATAAACCATATAGAAAACTATTAAAAACCCTCATTTCTGAGGGTTTTTTTGCGTTTTTTAGCTAAAAATTACTCTTTTTGATGAATTTTGCCTTAAAAAGTGAAATATTTTTCACTACTTTTGAATATTCTAATTTTTAGAAATTAAACTACAATTATGACTAAAATCACTGCAGCCATTACAGCAGTAGGAAAGTACGTTCCTGAGTATGTATTAACAAATAAAGAGTTAGAAACCTATGTAGATACTAATGATGAGTGGATTACTACAAGAACAGGGATAAAGGAAAGAAGAATATTAAAAGGTGAAGGTTTAGGAACTTCATTTATGGCTATTAAAGCCGCTGAAGAGTTACTTCAAAAATCTTCTACAAAAGCATCAGAAATAGATTTAGTTATAGTTGCAACTGCAACCCCCGATTTACCAGTAGCATCTACTGCTGCTTATGTAGCAACAGAAATTGGAGCTACCAATGCTTTTGGTTTTGATTTGCAAGCAGCGTGTTCTAGCTTTCTTTACGGTATGTCTACGGCTTCAAGTTATATAGAGTCAGGTAGATATAAAAAGGTACTTTTAATTGGGGCAGACAAAATGTCATCAATTATAGATTACAAAGACAGAGCAACTTGTATTATTTTTGGTGATGGAGCAGGAGCTGTATTGTTTGAGCCAAATATAGAAGGTTTAGGTTTGCAAGATGAGTTTTTAAGAAGCGACGGAATTGGGAGAGATTTCTTGAGAATTGAAGCCGGGGGTTCTATAATGCCTCCAACTAAAGAAACAGTAGAACAAAAAAAGCATTTTGTTTATCAAGAAGGAAGAACTGTGTTTAAATATGCAGTTTCTAATATGGCAGATGTTGCTGAAAAAATGCTAACAAGAAATAACCTTACTGAAAAAGACATACAATGGTTAGTAGCGCATCAAGCAAATAAAAGAATAATAGAAGCAACAGCAAACAGAGTAGGAGTTTCAAGCGAAAAAGTAATGATGAATATTCATAAATATGGAAATACTACATCTGCTACTTTACCGCTTTTATTAGCAGACTATGAGAGTCAATTAAAAAAAGGAGATAATTTAATTTTTGCTGCATTTGGTGGCGGTTTCACTTGGGGAGCTGCTTATGTAAAATGGGCATATAATTTATAAAATAGAACAACTAAACAATAAGAAATATGGATATTAAAGAAATTCAAAATCTTATCAAATTTGTAGCAAAATCTGGCGCAAGCGAGGTAAAGTTAGAAATGGAAGATGTAAAAATTACAATCAGAACAGGTTCTGGAAAGACAGAAACAACTATTGTACAAGCTGCTCCAATGGCAAACATGTCGCAAGCTGCACCCGTACCAGCACCTGCAACTACTCCAGTAGAAATAGCTGCTCCAAAAGTTGAGAGCGATGATTCTAAATACATTACTGTAAAGTCTCCAATAATTGGAACGTTTTATAGAAAGCCATCACCAGATAAGCCAAATTTTGTCGAAGTTGGTTCAGAAATAAAAACAGGAGATACAGTTTGTGTAATAGAAGCAATGAAATTATTTAACGAAATAGAATCAGAAGTATCTGGTAAGATTGTTAAAGTTTTAGTAGACGATTCATCTCCAGTAGAGTTTGATCAACCATTATTTTTGGTAGATCCATCTTAATTTTAGATCAATAGATTTAATAGTTTTTAAACTTTTTAGTTTAAAAAATTAAGTAATTCAATTATCTAACTAATCTAAATTTTAAAAGATGTTTAAGAAAATATTAATTGCCAATAGAGGTGAAATAGCGCTACGTGTTATTAGAACTTGTAGAGAGATGGGCATAAAAACTGTCGCTGTTTATTCTAAAGCAGACGAAGAAAGTTTACACGTTAGATTTGCAGATGAAGCTGTTTGTATAGGGCCAGCAGCAAGTTCAGAATCTTATTTAAAAATGCCAAATATTATTGCAGCTGCAGAAATTACAAATGCAGATGCAATTCATCCTGGTTATGGATTTTTGTCAGAAAACGCCAAATTTTCTAATTTATGTGAAGAGCATAACATTAAATTTATTGGAGCTTCTGGAAGAATGATTGACCAAATGGGAGATAAAGCCAATGCAAAATCTACAATGATTGCAGCTGGTGTACCTTGTGTACCTGGTAGCGAAGGGGTTATTGCTAATTTTGAAGAATGCGAAAAATTAGCTGTAGAAACAGGTTACCCAGTAATGCTAAAAGCTTCTGCTGGTGGTGGTGGTAAAGGTATGCGTGCTGTATGGAAGCCTGAAGATTTAAAAGAAGCGTGGGATTCTGCAAGACAAGAATCTAAAGCGGCTTTTGGTAATGATGATATGTATATGGAGAAACTTATTGAAGAGCCAAGACATATCGAAATTCAAATTGTTGGCGATTCTTTTGGAAAAGCCTGTCATTTATCTGAAAGAGATTGTTCTGTTCAAAGACGTCATCAAAAATTAACAGAAGAAACTCCCTCTCCTTTTATGACCGATGATTTAAGAGAAAGAATGGGTAAAGCAGCTGTTAAAGCTGCCGAATTTATTAAATATGAAGGTGCAGGAACAGTAGAGTTTTTAGTAGATAAGCATAGAAATTTCTACTTTATGGAGATGAATACTCGTATTCAGGTAGAGCATCCAATTACAGAAGAAGTTGTAAATTACGATTTAATTAGAGAGCAAATATTAGTAGCTGCTGGTGTGCCAATTTCTGGTAAAAATTATTACCCGCAAATGCATTCTATAGAATGTAGAATTAATGCAGAAGACCCGTATAATAACTTTAGGCCTGCACCAGGAAAAATTACAACATTTCATTCGCCAGGTGGCCACGGAGTTAGAATAGATACACATGTTTATGCAGGTTATATGATACCACCAAATTACGATTCTATGATTGCCAAATTAATTACGACAGCGCAAACAAGAGAAGAGGCAATTAATAAAATGAAGCGTGCATTAGACGAATTTGTAATTGAAGGAATTAAAACAACAATACCTTTCCATAGACAATTAATGGATCATCCAGATTACGTTTCAGGAAATTATACCACCAAATTTATGGAAGATTTCGAAATGAAATCATAAATAAAAATTTAGTTTCAAATTAATATAAAAATAGAGAATACGCTAAGTGTTCTCTATTTTTTTTATCTTTAGAGTTAAAGAAGTAAATATGAAAATAGACGGAATTGATAAAAAAATAATTAGAAGTTTAATAGAAGATGCAAGAACTCCAATTTTAAGTATTGCAAGAGAAGTTGGTATTTCTGGTGCAGCTATTCATCAAAGATTAAGAAAATTAGAAAAAGCAAGGTTGTTTGATGGATATCATCTAAAAATTAATCATGAGTCTATTGGATATTCTACAACCAGTTTTGTTGGTCTTTATTTAGAACCAACAACAGTTTTGTCTTCAGCCATTAAAAGATTAAAAGAAATCCCTGAAGTTGTAGAAAGCCATTATACTACAGGTAAATATCCTGTTTTTATAAAAATATTATGTAAAAATAATCAAGATTTAATACGAATTTTAGAAACAAAGATTCAGCAAATAAATGGAGTCTCTAAAATAGAAACTTTTATTTCTTTACAACAACAAATTGATAGACAAATACATATATAAAAAATACCTAAACAGTATTATTTAACCATTTAACGAGTTTTAGAAACCAATAAACTAACATTTATTTTTTTACCCTTTTTTTGTTTCATTTTTACATTCCCGAATAAAATGTTTCAAAAAAAAATGAGATCGCTATCTATTTTATTAATTGATGATGATGAAATCGAAAGAATGAAGTTTAAACAAGTTTGTAAGAAGGTGAATTTTTCTTGCTCTATCTTAGAGGCTAATAATGGTAATGAAGCTTTACAATATCTAAATAATTTAGAAAATTCATTCGATATTGTTATTTCGGACTTACAAATGCCTATAATGGATGGTTTAGAGCTCTTAAAAAGAGTAAGAAACAACAATAGATTAAAGAGTATTCCTATGATTATTATGTCTAACTCGCAAGATGAAAATCATTTAAAAGAGTGTTATAAATACGGAATTTCAGGGTATTTTACCAAGCCAGAGAGTTTTTCTAAATACTCTAAGAAAGTTGTATCATTGTTAAAATACTGGAAAAGAAACGAACTTATTTCATAATTAATATAGTAATTATTAAAATGGAAACCCCAAATTTAAACTACATAAAAGAACTCTCTGGAGGCGATTTAGCTTTCGAAGAAAGTATTTTATCTGTGTTAAAGAAAGAATTCCCAGAAGAATGCTTATTGTTTAAAAAAAATATTCACGCTAAAAACTATGAAGAATCTGCTAATAATGTACATAAAATAAAACATAAGATTAGTATTCTTGGAATGTCTAAAAGCTTAAAAATAGCATCTGCTTTTGAAAATGAATTAAGAAAAGGTGAAACAAA
This sequence comes from Bacteroidia bacterium, assembly GCA_030427865.1. Taxonomy (GTDB): domain Bacteria; phylum Bacteroidota; class Bacteroidia; order Flavobacteriales; family Flavobacteriaceae; genus Polaribacter. The sequence goes on from JAUICK010000013.1 coordinate 53,870, forward strand.
ACTAAATTCCGATTTTTTAAAAATTCTTGATAAAATTCACGTATATTTAGGGTGTTAATTTTACCTCTAAATACTAATGAATTGTATTATAATAGATGACGACGCTACTGCAAGATTAATTATTAGGCAGTTATGTAATAATTCTAAACAGATTACTGTTATAGAAGAATTTGAGTCTGCGATAGATGCAATTAAGTATTTAAATTCTAATAATATAGATATCGTTTTTTTAGATATTCATATGCCAAGTTTTTCTGGTTTTGATTTTATACAAACACTAAAATCTCCACCAAAAATAGTACTAACAACTTCAGATAAAAACTTTGCTTTACAGGCTTTTGAATACGAATGTGTTGTAGACTATTTGGTAAAACCAATTATAAAAGAAAGGTTTGAAAAATCTATTCATAAACTTTTAAGTTTTGAAGAATCTAAAATAGCAGGTAAAGACAACTTATCTAAAGAAGAATCTAACTTTATTTATGTTAGTGTAGATAGAAGATTAATTAAAATTAATATTCCAGACATTTATTTTGTAGAAGCTAAAGGAGATTATATTAGTATAAAAACTGCCCAAAAAAATTATATTGTTCATTCTACTCTTAAAAAAATAGAAGAGAAATTACCATCATCTTTATTTATTAGAGTTCATCGTTCTTTTGTTATTAACATCTCTGAAATTGTAGATATAGAAGACAATAGTGTGGTAATTCAAAAAAGTGTTATACCTATTAGTAGATCTAATAAAGGAGAATTAATGAAAAGATTAAACCTCTTATAATTTGTTTAACTAAGCAAATCTTCCACTCACCGAAATTAAACTTTTATTCATCGAAACTTTAAATTGCAAACCTTCTTTCAGATGTATATTTGAAGTATAATTAATGGTAATAGTTAATTAAGTAAGTTTAGGTTAATTAAAGTAACAATCATAAGTTGGGGGATTTATAGATTGAAAAAAAGAGCTAATGTAATAATTGGCTCTTTTTTTATTTATTAAAAATCGTAAGCCTAATTTTAGGCAATTTATATGCAAAAACTGAAAAACAAAAAAACCGTAACAACTAAATGTTACGGTTTTTGTACTGAAGGCGGGACTTGAACCCGCACGGGCATTACTGCCCACTGGATTTTAAGTCCAGCGTGTCTACCAATTCCACCACTTCAGCATTGGTATATTAAAAATAGAGCGAAAGACGGGATTTGAACCCGCGACCCTCACCTTGGCAAGGTGATGCTCTACCCCTGAGCTACTTTCGCAGTCATTATTTTTATGAACTTTTTACTATAATAATATTATTAATTGGCTATATAATTATTAGAGCGGTGCAAATATATAAAGATTTGTTTATTCAGCAAATACTTTTCGCTTTTTTTAAATTTAATTACACTCTATTTTATGTGTTTTTAATTTTTTTCGTCTAAAATTCAAATAATGATAAGATTTATAAAGTTCATTTAATAATCAGACTATCAAAACCAAATAGAGCATTTAAGTAAAACAATATTAAAATAATTGTTGCCCAAGAAAAAATAACTTTATAGATTCTACTTTAGATATTCTTGTAAGCTAATAATTAATTTTATGAAAAGATTGAAATAAGAGCATTTTTTCAATAAAAATAACTTACATATGTCAACCATACATCTTTTCCTTTTTTTTACAATATTTATACAACAAAGCTTCTTTAGGAAGTAAAATTTAATTCTTTTTTAGTACTTTTAGAATGAAAAAGATAATGCTATTAGAAATGAAATATATTTTTACTATTTACTTTTTTTTATTCATAGGCTCAATTTTTGCACAGACTGGGCCTGGTGGAGTAGGTACAATAGATGGTTCTTCTACGTTAAAAATTTGGTTAAGAGCAGACGATTTAGATGCCGATAATGATATTACTAATAATCCAACAGGAGGTTCATTAGTGTCTACTTGGTCAGATTATAGTGGTAATGGTAATAACTTTACCCAATCTGGAGCAAACAGACCAACTTATTCTTCAGGCACTTATAAAGCAGTTAACTTTAATGCAAGTGCAGCTACTGCTCAGTATTTAAATGCAACAAGTACAGGAACATATAATGCAGCAAGTGCATTTTTTGTTACAACACCAATTAATGTTAGTAATTCTCATACTTTATTTGATGGTCCATCAACATCATTAAGAGCAGAACAGTGGAATAATTCACTTAGAGTCGGTTTTACAAGATATGGTGTTGCAGATTATTCATCAAGCTTATCAACACCTTTTGGTACAAGATCTATTTTATCTTTTCATAAAGCGAGTGGTTCTACAACAATGAATTTTAGAAGAAATAATGGTGGTAATAATGTTAATATTGGAGCAACAACAGCTGGAATACCATATAATACTATCGGAAAAAATAATGCTTCTGCAGATGAAGCAAGTGGCGATTTTTTTGAAGTGATTCTATATAATACAAGGATAAATAATGCTCAAAGAATTATTGTTCAAAATTATTTAAGTGCTAAATATGGCAATATTTCTATACAGCAGAATTATTATAATGAAGACAATGCTGCTAATGGTAATTTTGATTATAAAGTAGCAGGAATTGGTAGAACAAATGCTTCAAACATTCATTCAGATTCTCAAGGAACTGGTATTATAAAAATTAACAATCCTTCAAGTTTAGGAGATGGAGATTTCTTGTTCTGGGGAGAAGATGTAGAAAATGCCAATTATGATTTTTCTGAATCTTCATCAGCAAATTATATTTCAAGAATTGATACTAAATGGAGAGTTAGCGAAAGAAATGATGTAGGTACAGTAACCGTAAGTATTAATGCTTCTGACATCAATTTTAATGCTACAGATGGGTGTAACCAATTACAGTTGGTGGTTGATAATAATAGTGATTTTTCATCACCAACAAATACTTATACTTTTACTTTAGGTAGTGGTGTTTACACAGCAACAGGAGTCAGTTTTACTGATAATGATTATTTTACTTTACAATATACAGATGTAATTGTTTTAGATGGAGCAACTGCTTACAATGGTTCTGGAACAGCAAATAAACCTAATACTTCAGACGACTGCTATAAATTATTAGTTAAAACAAATACAGTAACATTATCAGAAAATGAAGATGTAAGAGAAGTAGAAATAGAATCTGGAGCAATTTTAGCAGTAAATAGTGGTTTTAGGTTAAAAGTTACCAACGGAATTAATAATTCTGGAGAAATTCGTTTGGTAGGTTCATCACAATTAGTGCAAACACATTCAGGATCAAGCTTAAATACAGGTGCAGGAAATCTTTTTGTAGACCAAACTGCAAGCACATCATCAGTATATCATTCTGGTTATTGGACTTCGCCAGTATCAGATGATGGTAGTGTTTTTACTATTTCTAATGTTTTAAAAGATGGTTCAGTTCCTACTGCTGCTACACCTACTGCTGGAGAAGCAGCAAATATTAATTTTATTTCTAACTTTGATGGAAATGCAGCTGCATCTCCTATAGAAATTAGCACAAGATGGTTGGCAAAGTTAATAAATGCTTCAGATTGGACCCGTCAAATAGGTTCTGGAGCAAGCCTTAATATTGGTGAAGGTTGGAATATGAAAAGTGTAGGAGCAACTTTTACTTTTAAGGGTAGACCTAATGATGGTAATTATTCAATTCCTATAAGTCAAGATAAATTTAGTCTGGTTGGTAACCCATATCCTTCTGCTTTAGACTCAGAAGCATTTATTGCTGATAACACTTCTGCTATAAATGGTACATTGTACTTGTATAATAGTGCAAGTGATAACACACATGTTAGAAATGCTTATACAGGAACATATTCTACAATTGTTTCTGGAGTAACTATTGGTGGGGGTAGATATTTACCTATTGGTCAAGCATTTTTTGTAACAAGAACAGCAGCTGGTTCAGGAACCATTGCTTTTCAAAACTCGCAAAGAGCAATTATTCCAATAACAGACACTGCCCCAATTGTTGCAAAAAGTGCAACAAAGAAAAAAAGAGCAACTTCTAAATTTATTAAAACAGATAAAGATTTTCCTATATTACGTTTAGGTTTTGAAATAACAACAGATGATAGTTTTAACTACCATAGACAAATAGCTGTAGCATTTAGAAAAGGAAAAACTTTTGGTTTTGAAAACGGTTATGATGGAGAAATGTTTGATAAAAAACCAAGTGATTTAAGTTTGAAGGTCGAAGGAAAAGAGAATGCTTATGTTATTTCTACAATTCAAGAGTTTAATGAGAATATCGAAATTCCTGTTGTTTTAGAGTTGGATAAAAACAGAGAAGTTACATTAAAAATAGATGCTTTAGAAAACTTTGATGATGCAACTATTTATTTAAATGATAAAATAACAGGAAATAAATACAACCTGATAAAAAACGACGCAACAATTAATTTGGTTCAAGGAGTTTATTCAGATAGATTCTTTCTATCTTTTAAATATGAGTTGTTAGAAGACAGTAATTACGATTTTGTCAAAATGTATCACTCTAAAAAAGAGAATAGTATTATTATAAGAAAATCGAATCCAATAGAAATAGCTGAACTTCGAATTTTTGATATAAATGGTAGAGAAGTTTTTAAAGAAATTAACAATAGTAAAAGTAATAAAATTGAGTTTCAGCTTCCAAGAGAATTTTCGACAGGAGTTTATATCTTAAAATTAGAATCTGATAAAGGAATCATCACAAAAAAAATAGGGATGTAAAAAAAGCATCCAAATTATTTGAATGCTTTTTTAAAAATCTTGTTATCTCAGAAAGAGATACTAAATGCAACTACGTTGCTTATTTTGCAGCAGCATAACGTCTTTCAACTTCATTCCAGTTAATTACATTAAAAAATGCATCAATATAATCTGGTCTTCTGTTTTGGTAATTTAAGTAGTATGCATGTTCCCAAACGTCTAATCCTAAAATAGGAGTTCCACCACAAGAAACGCCTGGCATTAATGGGTTGTCTTGGTTTGGAGTAGAACAAACTTCTACTTTTCCTCCTTTATGAACACATAACCATGCCCAACCTGAACCAAATTGAGTTGCAGCAGCTTTAGAGAAGGCTTCTATAAAAGCATCTTTAGATCCGAATTCAGCTTCTATAGCATCTTTTAAATCTCCAGATAAATAGCCTCTGTCTTCAGGGTTCATAACTGTCCAGAATAATGAGTGATTGTAAAAACCACCACCATTATTTCTAACAGCGCTATTGCTCATATCTAAATTTGTAAGAATATCTTCAATAGATTTTCCTTCTAAATCTGTTCCTGCAATTGCTCCGTTTAATTTTGTTGTATATCCATTGTGATGTTTGCTATGGTGAATTTCCATAGTTCTTGCATCTATATTTGGTTCTAACGCATCATAAGCGTATCCTAATTCTGGTAATTGAAAAGCCATTTTTTATATTTTAAAAGTTAGTAAAATTTTGTTGATGTAAAATTAAAGAATATGAAACAGTTAAACAAAACATTAGGGTTTTGTTAACTTATACTGCTATAAGTAAGATTTATTCTCCATATTTCTGCATAAATTCTTCCAATTCTTCTACCATATTTATACTACCACAAATAAATGGTACTCTTTGGTGCAATTCGGTAGGGACAACATCTAAAGTTCTTGTGTAACCATCAGAAGATTTTCCATTAGCTTGTTCAGCAATAAATGCCATAGGATTACATTCGTATAATAAACGTAGTTTTCCGTTCGGATTTCTAGATCCTTTAGGGTACATATAAATACCACCTTTAATCATGTTTCTATGAAAATCGGAAACTAAAGAACCAATATATCTGCTTGTGTAAGGTCTTACTCCTTCTTCCTCCTGGCAATATTTAATGTATTTTTTTACACCTAAAGGAAAATCTTGATAATTACCTTCATTAACAGAATAAATGGTTCCGTCTTCTGGGAATTGCATGTTTGGGTGTGATAAATAAAAAGAACCAATTGCAGGATTTAATGTAAACCCGTTAACACCATCTCCAGTAGTATAAACTAACATGGTAGAAGTTCCGTAAACTACATAGCCAGCAGCAACTTGCTCACTTCCTTTTTGTAAAAAATCTTTTAACTGTACAGGTGTTCCAACTGGGGTAACTCTTCTGTAAATAGAAAAAATAGTTCCAACAGAAACATTAACATCAATATTAGAAGAGCCATCTAATGGGTCTATTAAAACCACATATTTATTTTGATGATTTTCATCAATACTATTAATTGTTATAAAACTATCTTCTTCTTCACTTGCAATTCCACAAACAATATTTCTTCTTGTTAAGGTCTGTATAAATTTGTCATTTGCATATACATCTAATTTTTGTTGATCTTCACCTTGAATATTTGTGTCTCCAAAAGCTCCAATAATATCTACTAAACCAGCCTTGTTTACTTCATGATTTACCACTTTTGCAGCTAAACGTATAGAGTTTAAAAGACTCGAGAGCTCTCCAGAACTGTATTTAAAAGCATGTTGGTTTTCAATGATAAATTCGCCTAAGGTTTGTTTTTTTAATGTCATATTTGCCTGATGTTGATTGTTTTACAAATATCTAATTTTTTTAACTATCTACTGTCCTTTTGTGTCTGTTTTTTGGCAAATAATAACTCGTTTTTTAGAATTTTTAAACAAATCGAAAATACCTGTTCAAAATATTTAAATATTTTTGGTCGATACCAAAAAAACTATCTTTGACCAAAATTTAAAACAAATGGATTTTTCAATACGATTAGGAGAGCAAAAAGACATGCAATCTGTATTCAATTTAATTACAGAGTTGGCCATTTTTGAAAAAGAACCCAATGCAGTAGAAATTACTGTAGATGATTTGATTAATGATGGTTTTTCTGAAAATCCAAAATTTAAAGTCTTTGTAGCAGAACAAGACAATGTAATTATTGGTATAGCATTATTTTACGAACGCTTTTCTACCTGGAAAGGAAGAACCATTCATTTAGAAGATTTAATTGTTACTAAAGAAAAACAAAAAATTGGAGCTGGAAAAGCATTATATACTGCTGTTCTTAAATACGCTCATGATAATAATTATAATAGAGTTGCTTGGGAAGTTATTGATTGGAATACCAATGCAATTAACTTTTATAAAAGTACAGGTGCAACCTATTTAAACAATTGGTCTGTGGTACAAATGAACAAAGAAAATTTAGCAAAATTTATTCAAAATAGTTAAAAATTATAACCTTTAGCGCAGTCTAAAGATATTAGGTTAAATTATAAAAAATGAAAATTTTTAAATTTGGAGGAGCATCTGTAAAAGATGCTGAAAGCGTAAAAAATGTAACTCAAATTTTACAAAGCGAAGGCTCAGAAAATACGGTTGTAGTAATTTCTGCAATGGGCAAAATTACCAATGCTTTTGAAGAAGTAATAGATGCTTATTACAATAAAACTGATGAATTGTCAGATAAATTAGGTGTTGTAGAAGATTTTCATAAAAACCTAATGAATGATTTGTTCGATAAAAACGATGAAATTTATCGTGAAATCGAAATCCTTTTAGGAGAACTTAGTTGGTTTTTGGCAAGAAATACCTCTAAAAGATATAATTATGTGTACGACCAAATTATTTGTTTTGGAGAGCTTTTATCCACAAAAATAGTAAGCGCATATTTAGCAAAAATAGGAGTAGAAAATAACTGGTTTGATGTACGTAATTATATAAAAACAGATAGCAATTACAGAGACGCAAAAGTAGATTGGGAACTTACTCAAGAGTTAATTTCAGAAAAAGTAGATACATCTAAATTAAATATAACGCAAGGTTTTATTGCTGCTAACGATACAGAAAATACCACAACTTTGGGTAGAGAAGGCTCTGATTATACTGCCGGAATTTTTGCCTATTGCTTGGAAGCAGAAAGCGTTACCATTTGGAAAGATGTTCCTGGAGTTTTAAATGCAGATCCAAGAGTGTTTACAGACACTACTTTGTTAGAGCAAATTTCTTACGAAGAAGCTATAGAAATGGCATTTTATGGTGCTTCTGTAATTCATCCAAAAACATTACAACCATTAGAAAGAAAAGAAATTCCGTTGTTGGTACGTTCTTTTATAAACCCAAAAGAAACTGGGACCAAGGTAACAAAAGGAGCAAGATTAGTACCTTATATTCCTTGTTTTATTGTTAAAAAAAATCAGATTTTAGTATCTATCTCTGCCCTCGATTTTTCTTTTATGGTAGAAAATAACATCAGTTATATCTTTCAAAAATTACACGATTATCAATTAAAAGTAAATTTAATTCAGAATTCAGCGATAAGTTTTTCGGTTTGTATCGATAATAAATTCAATAAATTCGATGCTTTTCATGACGAGTTAAAAACACAATTTAAAATTGATGTTCAGAAAGAAGTAGATTTGTATACGGTTCGTCATTTTGACGAAAAAGCTATTAAAGAGATAGAAGAAAAAGGAGACTCGCTCTTAACACAGGTAAATAAAGAAACTTCTCAAATTGTTGTCAGTCCAAATAAATAGCTAAGAATTTTATTTTTTTTGTATGTTTGCAATTCGCTCTAATCATAATTTATGGCATTAGTAACATCCAAAGAAATATCGCAAGTACTTGGTCTGCAAAAACTTGGTTTTTTAGGCACTTTTATTGGTTGGTTGCTAATTAGAGTTTTGCGTATTTCTGCACTAAATAGAGTGTATAACAAAAATAAAAATAAATCTGATTTAGATTTTTTAAATGGCGTTTTAGACGATTGTGAAATTAAATTTGAAATTCCTGATGAAGATTTAAAAAGAATTCCAAAAGAAGGTCCTTTTATTACAATTTCTAATCATCCTTTAGGTGGAGTAGACGGAATTTTATTACTAAAGCTATTATTAGAAAAAAGAACAGACTATAAAATTATTGCCAATTTTTTATTGCACAGAATAGAGCCATTAAAACCTTATGTAATGCCTGTTAATCCTTTTGAAAATAGAAAGGATGCAAAATCGAGTGTGGCAGGAATTAAAAGTGCATTATTGCATTTAAAAGAAGGCAAACCTTTGGGTATTTTTCCAGCAGGAGAAGTATCTACCTATAAAGACGGAAAACTAAATGTAGATAAACCTTGGGAAGAAGGCGCAGTTCGTTTAATTAAAAAGGCAAATGTGCCAGTAATTCCAATTTATTTTCATGCTAAAAACAGTCGTCTTTTCTACTTTTTATCAAAAATTTCTGATACCTTAAGAACAGCAAAATTGCCTTCTGAAGTTGTTTCAAGAGGAGGAAGAATTATAAGAGTAAGAATAGGGAAACCAATTTCAGTTAAAGACCAAAATGAATACAAAGAGATACCTGCTTTTTATGAGTTTATCAGAAAGAAAACTTATATGTTGGCTAATCCTTTTGAGAAAGCACAAAAATTAATTTCTACTCAAAACATTAAAATAAAAAAACCTGCTAAAAAAATTACGGCGCAAAGAAATACAGAACTATTTATTAAAGAAGTAGAAGCTTTACGAGTAGCAGATGGTAGATTGTTAGAGAGTAAGAATTATGAAGTGTTTTTTGCCAATGCTAAACAGATTCCTAATTTATTGCACGAAATAGGTAGGCTTAGAGAAATTACGTTTAGAGATGTTGGCGAAGGCACAAACAAAGCTATAGATTTAGATAAATACGATAAGTATTATTACCATATGTTTTTGTGGGATAGAGAAGCAAATTGTTTGGCAGGAGCATACAGAATGGGACTTGGAAAAGAGATTTATAAAAAATATGGTATAAACGGATTTTATGTACAAACATTGTTTCGAATAGAACCAGAATTGCATCAAATGATGGAAAACACCATAGAAATGGGTAGAGCTTTCATTATTGGTGAATATCAACAAAAACCAATGCCCTTATTTTTATTGTGGAAAGGAATTGTACATGTAACCTTGCGTTATCCAGAACACAAATATTTAATGGGTGGTGTATCTATTAGCAATCAGTTTTCTGACTTTTCAAAATCGTTAATGATTGAGTTTATGAAATCTCATTATTACGACCCATATATTGCACAATACATTTATCCGAAGAAAGAATACAAGGTAAAATTAAAAGATGACGACAAAGATTTTGTGTTTGATGCAACCAAAGCAGATATGCAAAAATTTGATAAAGTTATTGATGAAATTGAACCTGGAGCGTTAAGAATTCCGGTTTTAATTAAGAAGTATGTGAAACAAAATGCACGTTTGGTAGCGTTTAATGTAGATCCAAAATTTAACAATGCTGTAGACGGACTAATGTATATTAAAGTAGCAGACATACCAGATAGTACAGTAAAACCTGTGATGGAAGAATTTCAAGCTGAGTTAGAGCGTAAAGCTACTGAGTTACAAAATAACAAGTAATTTATTGGCGTTAGCCGCCACAAGTTCGAGGCATTAGTATTTTTATTTTCAATCAAAGAAATGAACATACAAATAAGTCATTTCAGTTTCTTTATTAGTCCACAAATAATATTCACTAAAAGTATGGTCTAAAAAATCATTCTTGTAATAAATTCGGTCAACATTTTTATTGGGTAAATCAAACCAACTTGGTGAGCTCGCGTCTTTTTCCAATTCCTCAATTATAATTCTAAATTTCACATTATTATTTTCGGTAATATTCAGAGGTTTGTCGTGTTCAATAATTTTTTCCAAAACATTTGAGTCGTATGTGAACGACATATAATGAACTTCAAAATCAAAATATCCTCGGTTTTTAACTTTAATTTCTTTTATAGATTCAGGTGGTTCAAATCCAAAGTTGTCCTCAAAAGAAGGTTCGAGTTTTTCTCTCTTTTGTGATTCGTACGCACAATTATAACTCATTAAGAGTATAATCAAAGTCAAAAATTTCAGATATTTTACCAACGTTTTAATGTTTTATAAACGTAGTTAGAGAAGTTATCAGAAAATAAACTCAGAAACAAATTAAATTATTATCAGAACCTGCCAAAACTTCAGTCTTTTTAATTTGGTATAGTTTTCGCTTTTAGAGAGTTATAAATTATACTTAAATGAAAACATTTTTAAAAATCTTACTTACGGCTTTAGCAGTAATTATTTTAGCCAATATTTTATCCGGAATTTCAGTAGCAGGTTATATTTCTGCTATTATTGTTGCAGTTGTAATATCGCTGTTAAATATGTTTGTACGTCCAATCTTAATCTTTTTTACCTTACCAGCAACCATAGTAACTTTAGGGTTATTCTTATTTGTAATTAATGCTTGTATTATTTTGTTGGCAGATAAATTGGTAGATGGTTTTGCGGTTTCTAATTTTTGGTGGGCATTGCTATTCAGTATATTACTGTCCATTTTTAGGTCGGCATTATTTTCTTTACTAAAAGATGATAAGAAATCGTTAAAATAACTGAAATAGAAGTATTTAAACATTTGTGCAATCAATTAAAAAGCTTAATTTTGCACTCGATTTTTTAAAGAATAAGAAATGAATATTACAAAAGAAAACATAGATGCGTTAAACGCAGTTGTAAAAGTTGATATTGTTGCAGATGACTATCAAGAAAAAGTAACAAAAGTATTAACAGATTATCGTAAAAAAGCAGACATTCCTGGTTTTAGAAAAGGACACGTACCAATGGGAATGGTAAAAAAACAATATGGTAAATCTGTAATGATAGATGAGGTAAACAAGCTTTTACAAGATTCTTTAAATAAATTTATCACAGAAGAAAAATTAGATATTTTAGGAAACCCTATTCCAAGAGTTCAAGATGAATTCAATTGGGATGCAGAAACATTTTCTTTTGAATTCGAATTGGGTTTAGTACCAGAATTTGAAGTTGATTTAAACGCAAAAAACAAAGTAAAACAATACAATATTGTTGCTACTGATGAGTTGATTGAAGAAGAAGTAAAGAATTTACAAACGCGTTATGGTAAAATGTCTTCTTTAGACGAAGCAACTGAGCACGCTAATGTTACTGGTACTTTTGTAAACGAGGAGAATAACATCAATAAAAAATCTACCTTCTTAGTAAACGACTTAAAAGGAAAGAAAAACGAGAAAAAAGTAATTGGTGCTAAAGTGGGTGATGTAATTGAGTTGGATACTAAGAAATTATTCGAAGACGACCATAAATTACAACATATTTTAGGGGTTTCTCACGATGTAATTCACGATTTAGACATTACAGTTACTTTAACAGTAGAAGAAATTACAAAAACTGAATTAGCTGATTTAGACAAAGAATTATTTGATAAATTATTTCCTGATGGAAGCGTTTCTACAGTAACTGAATTAAGAGAAAAAATTAAAGAAGATGCAGAAAAGCAATTCCAACAACAAGCAGATCAACAATTATTAAACGCAATTACAGAGCATCTAATAGAAAACACAAAGTTCGATTTACCAGCTGAGTTTTTACAAAAATGGTTGGCAACTGCAGGAGAAAAAGAATTAACTGCAGATGAAGCTGCAGCCGAGTACGAAAAATCAGAAAAAGGATTACGTTACCAATTAATCGAAGGTAAGATTATGAAAGATAACGATATCAAATTAGAGTATCAAGAATTGGTAGATTACGCAAAAGGATTCATCAGAACGCAAATGGCTCAATTTGGTAATATGAATCCAGAAGAAAAAGAGTTAGATGATATTGCTGGTAGAATCTTACAAAACCAAGAAGAAGCTCAAAAATTGCAAGCGCAACTAATCAGTCAAAAATTATTGACTTTCTTTAAAGAGAACATGAAATTTAAAACGAAAGAAGTTTCTTACGAAGATTTCATTAAAGAAGTTTACAAATAACAGTCACAGACGTTTTACTATTGTTCTAAAAGTGATAATGTCATTTCGAACAAAGTGAGAAATCTTAAAAACCTGAATTGTAAAATTCAGGTTTTTTTAGCGACAAACACTAACAAAATAGTAAGAAATAGTTCTTATCTTTACAATATTAAACACAAAAAAGAATCACAGAAATGGATTACGGAAAAGAGTTCGAAAAATACGCAACAAAACATCACGGAATAAATAGCACCTATTATAACAAAATAACAAGTAGTTTAACACCATATATTATGGAAGAGCGTCAGATGAACATCACACAAATGGATGTTTTCTCACGTTTAATGATGGATAGAATTATCTTTTTAGGAACAGGAATTAACGACCAAGTAGCAAATATAATACAAGCGCAATTGTTGTTTTTAGAAAGTGTAGATGCGAATAAAGACATTTCAATTTATATCAATTCTCCAGGAGGAGGCGTGTATGCAGGTTTAGGTATTTACGATACTATGCAGTTTATAAAACCAGATGTAGCCACAATTTGTACAGGTATGGCAGCTTCTATGGGAGCCGTTTTAATGTGTGCAGGAGAAAAAGGAAAACGTTCTGCATTGCCACATTCTAGAATCATGATTCATCAACCTTTAGGTGGTGCTCAAGGTCAAGCTTCAGATATTGAGATTACTGCAAGAGAAATCTTAAAGTTAAAAGACGAATTGTATGCAATTATTGCAAATCACTCAGGTCAAACCATAGAAAAAGTACACAACGATTCTGATAGAGATTACTGGATGAAAGCAGAAGAGGCAAAAGCCTATGGAATGATTGATGAAGTTTTAGCCAGAAAGTAGTAGTTGTTAGTTGCTGGTTTTTGGTTGTTGGTTACTTTTTACCAATAACTAAAAACTACCAACCAAAAACCAAGGAAAATGTCGAAAGAAGAAAACTTAGAATGTTCGTTTTGCGGACGAAAAAAAGCGGAAACAGATTTGCTAATTGCAGGTATGGATGCACATATTTGTGATAAATGTATAGAGCAAGCACATGGTATTGTAGAAGAAGAAATTTCTGATGCAAAATCAAGCAGTTTGTCTAAAGATTTAACACTAAAAAAACCGCTCGAAATCAAAGAATTTTTAGACCAATACATTATTGGGCAAGATGAAACAAAACGTTCTATGTCTGTGGCTGTTTACAATCATTACAAACGTTTATTACAAGATAAAAATGATGAAGACGATGTAGAAATAGAAAAATCTAACATTGTTTTGGTTGGAGAAACAGGAACAGGAAAAACCTTAGTTGCAAAAACAATTGCAAAAATGTTAAATGTTCCTTTTTCTATTGTAGATGCTACTGTTTTAACACAAGCAGGTTATGTAGGTGAAGATGTAGAAAGTATTTTAAGTAGGCTATTACAAGCAGCAGATTATGATGTAGAAAAAGCAGAAAGAGGTATTGTTTTTATAGATGAAATCGATAAAATTGCCAGAAAAGGAGACAATCCATCCATTACAAGAGACGTTTCAGGAGAAGGAGTTCAGCAAGCCTTGTTAAAATTATTAGAAGGTACAGTTGTAAATGTGGCACCAAAAGGAGGTAGAAAACATCCTGAGCAAAAATTTGTAGAAGTAAATACCAAAGAAATTCTATTTATTGCAGGTGGTGCTTTTTCTGGAATCGAAAGAATCATCAGTAAGCGTTTAAACATGCAAGCTGTAGGATTTAGTGCTTCTTTAGATGAAGATAAAGTAGATGAAGAAAACTTGTTGCAATACATTATCCCTTCAGATTTAAAAGCATTTGGACTAATTCCAGAAATTATTGGACGTTTACCAGTGTTAAGCTATATGAATCCTTTAGATGCGAAAACCTTACGTGCTATTTTAACAGAGCCTAAAAACTCTATTATTAAGCAATATGCAAAGTTATTTGTAATGGATGACGTTGCTTTTACTATAGAAGAAGAAGCGTTAAATTATATCGTAGAAAAAGCTGTAGAATACAAGTTGGGTGCAAGAGGTTTACGCTCTTTATGCGAAGCTATTTTTACAGATGCCATGTTCGATTTACCAAGTTCTGATCAAAAAGAATTTAACGTAACCAAAGAATATGCAGAATCTAAATTAACAAATACAACTTTAAAGAAATTAAGAGCAGCTTCTTAATATTTTTTGGGCGTTTTAACAGGCTTTCGCACTCGCTTTTTTTGTGAAAAACAAAAAAGAGCTCAAACAATTGCTCAATCCTTAACGCGTATTGCAAACTAAAAAGAGGAAGTTTGTAAAAACAGCTTTTAGAATTAATACAAACCTCAAAGGTTTTTAAAACCTTTGAGGTTTTTCATTTTAGAAATTTCAAAAAATGAAACTTCTAATTCTTATATTTGTCATCACTTTTCCAAACAAATAACAAATGATTTCAAGAAGTACCATAGACCGAGTTTTCGAATCTGCGAGAGTAGAAGAGGTTATTGGTGAATTTGTACAATTGAAAAAAGCAGGAAGTAACTTTAAAGGTTTAAGTCCGTTTACGGATGAAAAGTCACCTTCTTTTATGGTATCTCCAGTAAAACAAATCTGGAAAGATTTCTCTACAGGAAAAGGAGGAAATGCGGTTTCTTTTTTAATGGAACACGAGCATTATTCGTATCCAGAAGCCTTAAGATGGTTGGCTAAAAAATACAATATAGAAATTGAAGAAACTGAGCAAACCAATGAAGAAAAAGCGCAGATGAATGAGCGAGAAAGTATGTTTTTGGTATCTAAATTTGCCAAAGATTACTTTCATGATATCATGCTAAACTCCAATAAAGGAAAAGCAATAGGCTTAAGTTACTTTAAAGAACGTGGTTTTAGAGAAGAAACCATTAAAAAGTTCGAGTTAGGGTATTGTATAGATGAGTGGGATAATTTTACAAAAGCAGCTTTAGCAAAAGGTTATGATTTAAAATATTTAGCAGCAACAGGACTCACAATTGTAAAAGAAAACAAACAATTCGATCGTTTTAAAGGTCGTGTAATGTTTCCTATTCACTCCATGTCTGGTCGTATTTTAGGTTTTGGAGGAAGAATTTTAACGGCAGATAAAAAAGCAGCCAAGTACTTAAATTCGCCAGAAAGCGATATTTATCATAAGAGTAAAATTCTTTACGGAATTTACCAAGCAAAAAAAGAAATTGCCAAACAAGACAATTGTTTTTTGGTAGAGGGTTATACAGATGTTATTTCTTTCAATCAATCTGGAGTTGAGAATGTGGTGGCTTCTTCAGGAACAGCATTGACTTCTGATCAAATTAGATTGGTAAATAGGTTAACAAAAAACATCACAGTTTTATTTGATGGAGATGCAGCAGGTATAAGAGCTTCCATTCGTGGAATAGATTTGATTTTAGAGCAAGGAATGAATGTAAAAGTGGTTCAGTTTCCTGAAGGAGAAGACCCAGATAGTTTTGCAAAATCACATTCAGATACTGAGTTAAAAGCATATTTAGAAAATTCTGCACAAGATTTTATCAACTTTAAAGTATCACTTTTATTAAAAGATTCTGATAACGATCCTATAAAAAAAGCAGGGGTGATTCGAGATATTGTAACGAGTATTTCTAAAATTCCAGATGGTATTCAACGAGAAGTTTATGTACAAGAGTGTGCCAGAATTATGGATATTTCTGAACGTGTTTTGTTTAGTGAGTTAGCGCAGTTGTTAAAAAAAGGAATTCAAGACAAAAGTAAAGCTGCTAAGAAACAAAACCAGCACCAGCAAGACCCAAATCAACCTCCACCAGAATATTTTTTAGAGCAAGAGCAAGCTCAAATGGGTTTGGTAAAAGGCGGGCAAATAGCTTCTCAAAAAGTAGATCAATTATCTATTTTAGAAAATGAGATTATAAGAATTCTTTTGCTTTATGGAAATGAAGAAATAGAATTTTCAGAAGAAATTATTACTGTTGATGATGAAGGAAAAGAAACTATCGCAACAAGAAAATATCTAAATACAGTTTCTGCAGAAATATATTTGCACTTGCAAGAAGACGAAATAGAGTTTACCAATCCACTTTTTCAAGAAATTTATGTAGAAATGATTCATCAATTAAATCAATCTGAAAAATTAGAAATTGATGGTTTGATAAATCATAAAAATATAGAGATTGCCAAAACAGTTACTTCTATTCTAATGGATGAAGAAAAACATCAACTAAGCAATTGGAGTAGTAAAAATATAGAAGTTAAAACAGCTTTAGAGGTGATGCCTAAAGCGGTTTCTGATGTAATTTTTAACTTACGCAGAATATTAATAGATAGGTTAGTAAATGAGTTTTTAGAAAAAGGAAAAGAATACTCTAATGAAGAAAAAGAAGAAATAATGAGTTATAATTCTTTAAGAATTAGACTTTCAGAAAAACTAAAAAGAGTAGTCTAACGCTCTAGTAAACTAAAAACAAAAAAAAATAATAATTTTTACGCAACCTTTTAGAGGTTTCTTCATCTATTATAAAAAGGTGTTTGTTAAGACTTAAGAATGAAGAAACTATTATTACTTTTAAAAATTATTCAACTTTCTATATTATTGCCATTTGAAATTTCTAAAGGTTCAAAAAGAAGAACTTATAAGAAGATTAAAAAGTTAATGGTGTCTATTAGCTTATTCTAAAGAAATTTATTTAAGTTCTTTAGGTATTTCACAAACAGGAATTGGAATCATTTTATGTTGGTTAATTCTATTTAACCTTTCGTAAATTTTAAAGACTTCTTTTTCTCTTCCTGTAAAATTGTTTTCTGTTTTACCTTTATCTTGCATTTTCATAGCCCATTCTAATTCATCATAAGAAGCACCAATTTGGTCTTCATCAGTTCTACTATCTCCAAACAATCCATCTGTAGGTGCTGCTTTTTGAATAGAATTAGGTACTCCTAAAAATGCAGCTAATTTATATACTTCAGATTTCATTAAATCTGCAATCGGACTCAAATCTACACCACCATCTCCATATTTTGTGTAGAAACCAACACCAAAATCTTCTACTTTATTTCCTGTTCCAGCTACTAAATAACCATATATTCCTGCTAAATAATACAAGCTTGTCATTCTAAGTCTTGCCCTTGTATTTGCTAAAGATAAATCAACTTTAGCCTGATTATTTACAATAGGAACTTTACTTTTAAAAGTATCAAAAGTCGAAGTTAAATCAATACGCGTATCAGAAACATTCTTAAACCGTTTTTTTAATTGAGCAATATGTTCTTGAGCTCTTGTAACTTGGCTTTGTGCTTGATGAATAGGCATTTCTACACATAAAGTAGGAAAACCTGTTTTTGCACATAAAGTAGAAGTTAAGGCAGAATCAATTCCGCCAGAAACTCCAACAACAAAACCATTTACACCCGCATTTGTTGCGTATTCTTTTAACCAATTGATAATATATTCTGCTACTTTTTCAGTTTTCATTAATAAACTATTTTAGTACTTTTATCGTTCTTTATTTAAGACACCAAGATACAAAGATTATGAGATTTTTATTTGCATATTTAACGGTTTTATGCCTGCTTTTTTCATGTACTGATAAAAATAATGTCAAAATTGATGTTTCTAAAATAAATGTAAACTTTTTAGTAAAAAGATATGATGTAGATTTTTATAATTCTACCAAAGCAACATTACCAAAAGTAAAAAGCACATATCCTTATTTGTTTCCAGAATCATTTACTGATAGTTTGGCATTAGCAAAAATTAATAATAAAGACGAACAAGAATTGTTTTCAGAAACCCAAAAGATTTTTAAAGATATTTCTCACTTAGAAATGCAATTAACTTCACTTTTTAAACATATTAAATATTATAATTTAAAATTTACACCACCTAATGTTGTAACTATGTTAACGAACATAGATTATAATAGTAGGGTAATTTATGCTGATAGTTTATTGTTGATTTCTTTAGATGTTTATCTTGGTAAAGAACATCAGTTTTATTCAGATTACCCAAAGTATATTAAAGAAAATAATACAAAAGAAAATATTATTGTTGATGTTGCAAATGCTATTATTGAAAAGCAAATAATGCCAACTCAAGATAGAAGTTTTATAGGTAAAATAATAAACAAAGGAAAAAAAATGTACTTGTTCGATTTGTATTTACCAAAAGTTTCTGATCGATTAAAGATAGGCTATTCAACAGAAAAATTAAATTGGGCTATAGCTAACGAAGAGCAAGTTTGGAAATATTTTATAGAAAGAAAACTGTTATTTAGCACAGATACAAAATTAAATAAAAGGTTTATTGATAATGCTCCTTTCTCAAAGTTTTATTTAAGTGAAGATAATTTATCTCCAGGTAAAATAGGAGTATGGGTTGGCTGGCAAATAGTTAGGTCTTATATGAAACATAATGATGTATCTTTGCAGGAATTAGTAAAAATAAAACCAGAAGATTTATTTAAAAAATCGAAATATAAACCAAAAAAATAATGTCAGTAAAACATAATTCAAAAATCACTTTTAAAGTGAGTTTAGACGAAAATAAAGTGCCAGAAGAAATTTCTTGGACTGCAAAAGATGGCGGAATTGATAACGAGACTTCTAAAGCCATTATGCTTTCTGTTTGGGACCATAAGAAGAAAGATACACTTCGTATGGATTTATGGACAAAAGACATGCCAGTAGATGAAATGAAGCAGTTTTATCATCAAACATTAGTATCTATGGCCGATACTTTTGAACGTGCAACAGACGATCAAAAAATGAGTGCTACAATGAGAGATTTTTGCGATTATTTTGCAGAAAAACTTGAGTTGAAAAAATAAGAAAATTAACAAAGTATATAGTAAAAAGTGATGTTAACAATTAACATCACTTTTTTTATACAGTTAAATTAAGATTACAAAAAAAGAGATTACAAAAAAGTAATCTCTTTTTATTATAATATCGTTATCTTAATCTAATCAAGAGAACCAATTGGTTTAATTTCTACCCTTCTATTCAATTGTCTTCCACCAGCATTATCATTAGAGAACTTAGGTCTAGATTCTCCATAACCTTTAGATTCTAATCTATCATTAGGTATACCTTGCTGAATCATGTATTTTCTAACACTTGCAGCCCTTCTTTGAGATAAATACAAGTTGTATCTGTCGCTATTTCTATTGTCTGTATGACCTTCAATAACAAATTTTACATCCGGAACTTTTTTCATTAAGTTGATAATCTTATCAATAGTAGCAAAAGAAATACTCTTAATTCTATCACTATTTGTATCAAAGTAAATGCTTGCTGCTAATAATCCAATTTGTTGCGTTACGTTTGTTGGTGATGCAGCATCTTGCTTAGGACATCCTCTATTTTCTACTACACCAGGCGTATTCGGACATAAATCTTCTCCGTCCATAATTCCATCTCCATCCGCATCTGTATTTAAAGGACACCCTTGGTTAGAAATTGGACCATATTTTAAAGGACATTTATCTTTATAATCTGGTAAGCCATCTTTATCAGAATCTACAGCTTTACCATTACCATACACCATAACACCTGCAGGAGTATTAGGTTCTATGTCTAATTGATCCATTACCCCGTCATTATCTGTATCTACAATTTTAAACTGATCTGCTCCTCCATTTTCATCTCCCCATATCGTAAATACCTTTTTCTTACCTAATTTAACGGCAACTCCAATACTCGAAACAAAGAACGTTTCCCAATCTTGTTTGTTAGAGATAGCAGCATCTAAGTGATCTTCGTAATTAAAATACATACCCGTTCTAAATTCAAGATCAACTCTTTTATTAATTCTTCTTTTGATTCCTAATTGTGCAGATAAGTAAATAGAACTTGCTTGATTTACACTATTTCTTGCAGGGTTAAAACCAAAATCTGCTCCAGCAAGTTTTTGAAAATCTCCATTTGGTAATCTTTCGTATAAAGCAGAATTGTATAAATGATAACCAATACCAAAATAACCAGCAGCATGCCACTTGCTCGCAACTGTTTGATATAAATTGGTAAAACTAAAGATTAAATTTAATTCAGCACCATAGGCTCTACCTTCAAATTTCATGTCATCACGTATAACAGTGTTTGGTACATAAAGAAGTTCATAAACATTAGAAAAGTATTGTGCACCTCCAGAAATTTGAGAAAAAGAAACTTTAAATTCTAATCCTAAAAGTGGATTAAACATTTTATCTACATAGGCAAAAACCCCAAAATTCCAATAATTAGTATCATCACTGGTTCCTATAGAACGCATATCTCCATGCATTATAAAGTTACTTAAACCACCACCTACAGCCCAACTATTACTGTTTTCTAAGTCGATTCTGTTTCCGTAAGTAATTTCATCTGTGGTAAATTGTCCAAAAGAATTAGTCGCTATAAATGCGCTAAATAGAACAAATAAAAGAATTCTCCTCATTTTTTAATATGATTTTCTGTTTTTAAACAATTGGGGGAATTATTCGTTCCCGCAAAAGTATCATTTTTTTTTTAAAAATGCTTTATTTTATTTATAATGTGCTTGTAATCTTCATGATTGTTTACAAAATCTAATTTTGAAACATCAATGGTTAAAACCTTTAAATCTTTCTCTGTGTTTATAAAATTTTTATATCCACTTTGTATCTTTTTTAAGTAAGAAGATTCGATGTTTTGTTCATAATCTCTCCCTCTTTTTTTTATATTTTCTAATAAACGCTCTGTATTTTGATACAAATAAATATATAAATCTGGTTTTGTGATTTCTTTATACATTAAATCGAACATTTTTCTGTACAAGAGATATTCTTCTTTTTGTAAGGTTACTTGAGCAAATATTAACGATTTAAAAATATAATAATCTGAAACGATAAAGTTCTTAAATAAGTCGAATTGTGCTAAATCGTCGGTCAGTTGTTGATATCTGTCTGCCAAAAAACTCATTTCTAAAGGAAATGCAAACCTTTCTTGATCTTCATAGAATTTTGGTAAAAAAGGGTTGTCTGCAAAGCGTTCTAATACTTTTTTAGCATTAAAATCATCAGAAATCATTTTGGCTAAAGTGGTTTTTCCTGCCCCGATATTTCCTTCTATAGCAATGTAATTGTATTTTTCTGATATAGGAATTGGTCTTAAGAGTTTTTCATTAAGTATTGTTATTTTAGAATTATCTGTACAGTTTTGACAACAAATTGATATTTGTTGTTTTTGTATAGGGTGAATAAAGTTTGCAGCAATTTCATTTAATGGAAACATTACAAATTTGCGTTGTAACATTTTGGGATGTGGAACAGTGAGTGTTTCTGAGAATATTATTTCATCGTCGAATAATAAAATATCTATATCAATGTTTCTATTTTGATATCCTTTTTCTGATGCACGTTGTCTGCCTAAATTACTTTCAATTTTTAATAAAGAGTCTAATAAAGTTTCTGGAGATTGATAGGTAGATACTTTTACACAAATATTGTAGAAATCATTACCTTCAAAACCCCAAGAAGGAGTTTTGTAAACAGAGGAAATTTTTTGAATAGCACCTATCTTATCATCTATTTTGTTAATAGCGATTTGTAGATTTTTCAATTTATTTCCTTGATTTGTTCCTAAAGATAAATATGTAATTCTTTGAATCTTCATATAGAATCTACAAAGAAAATAAAAGCATTTTTATTAAATAGCTTAAAAACAAAAAAAAATCATTAAAATTAACTTGCAACTTTGCAATGATATTTTAAAGACTATTTCTTATAACCATAAAAACACAAGGAATGTAGATAACTAATAAACTGATTTAGTATTTTCGATAAAATTAGAAGGTTAGTTGAATTCGCTTTAACGGTTTAGGCTATTTGTGGTTGTGTGGTTTAGCACTTAACTCTACAAGTACACACCAAACTGAAAATCCTCGAGGATTTTCGTAAGTTGGCTAAAAGAAAGCAATAAAATATACACGGTGTTATATGCAGTTTTTTTCAGTCATTTTATTTTCCAAATATTTCTTGGTCATAATCATAATTCGTTTCGTCTGGAAAATTTCCATTTTCAACTTTGATGAAATTGAGATAAATCCTTTCAAATAAATCTTCATTTTTTTCATTCAGAGGTAGATTTAGTATTTATCTTTTCCCCCATATTCTTCTATTAATTTAGAAGTCATACCTTTTGTTAGACCAGAAATAAACAATTCAGATATCTTTAAGTTTGCATTAAATTTTTTTAAAAATTATGTTGAAAGACTATATTTACTGAATAAGTATTAACTAAAGAATTCAAATTCAAATTTGGATTTATTCCAATTCCGAAATTCTTTTTTGTATAAAAAATTAATTTTACTCTCAAAGGAAAACCAATAGTAGATTCTCTATTAGTATTAAAGTCAGTTGAACTATTTTTGACACTATAATTAAAATATCCTAATCCTAAATGTCCTTCTAATTTTAACCAATCATTCAATTCAAATTCTCTTCCATAAGTAGCATTTAATTGATTATAATGTTCTCTACCATCATACAAGTTGAATTTAAAGTCTTTATTCAGATATAAAGAAAAAATGTTTTTATTTAGATTAACTGATAAATCTAAATTTACAGTAAATCCAGCAGTAGAAGTGTCAGAAATGCCAGTATTATCAGATGATAAACCAGATAGACCAATACCTAAACTCGTAGATTTCAATTGCAATTTATTTTCCTGTGCAAGAGTGGAATTAAAATAAAATAAAGTAATTATTATAATACTCAAAGTCATTTTTTTCATAGAACCTCATTTTTTTAAATTGCATATAACGGTTTTGTGTATGGCTCGTTGCGGGAAATTCGCGAGAATTTTCCGCCGTAGCACGAAGATAGCAAATTGCAATGAATTCCGATTAGGAATTCAGCCGCAATGAGCTATACACATTGTTGTGGTGTCGTTTTTTTATTTACTTCTAATAGTCAAATTTATAAGTGTTAGTTGTTTTTCCTTTTCTCTTCTATATTTATTCAGTTTAGAGTAAGCAGCTCCCAGAAACGAAAATCCAGCTGCAATCATTCCAATTTTCACGTACCAAAGATATACACTAAATATTTTCCAGTCAGATAAAAAGTATCCAAGAAGTATTAAAAGAAAACCAATAATTATTGTGCGGTAGAAAGTCAGATGTGTTGACTTTTGGTTTCTGCATATTATTTCCAATTCGAGATTAGCAATTTCTAATTTTTCTTGAAATTTTTTGTCAAGTGTAATTTTTGAGCAAGTATTATTAAAATCAGGTTTTTTATTGGTCAAATTACAAGTCAATCCTTTTTCAAGACTCGTTATTTGGTTTTCGCATAAATCACAATGTCGTGAAAAATTCATTAAAATTTCAGTTCGGTTTTAGTCAGTTTTTGATTCCAGCGTTCGTTTTGGTAAATGCCACACGTTGTGTTTTCGTACTTTTTCCATTCTGTTCGTCAGCGTTGGCAAAGTCATACTCTTTTGCAATTTTGGCTTGTGTGTTGGCTTTAGCGAATTGCAAATGTGTATGGCTTTAAGCGTTGGCATTATTTATTAATATAATATTCTTGGTCTAAACCTCTTTTTTTAAGGTCTATTAATTTTAATAATTTTAAAACTTCAAGTTCAGTTATTTCTTTTACATTGAAATTGATATTTTGTTTATTGTAACGGTCTTTATTGCCTTTTGATATTAAATCTTGCTCTATAGTTTTTGGAATAAAAAACGAAGCTTTTTCATTTAAGTGCCGTTTATATTCATTTAGATAGATTCCAATTCCTGCATAATCAAAATCGCCAAAATGCAGGTATTTATTTGGAATTGATTGCATCCACTTAATAAAATCCTTGCTTTGATTTTGCGGATATCGAGAAATAAATAATGGTGTAATATCATTAAATAAATAATTCTGGCTTCTAATTTCACTAAAGTTTTTAGAATTTTCAACACCAACTACCGTAATGTGTTTTGGAATTTTAAAGGTTTCATAATCGACAATAAAGGTGAAACTTCCATTAATAGGGTTAATAGTAATATTTTCATTGTTTAATTGAGCTTTTATAGCATCGTAGCTGTTTACCAAAAACCCTTTGAAAGTCCGTTCTGTCGAGTGTTTAGAATTTGTAGTAATTTTAACAAAATCTGCACGAGAAGTATTGGCACTTTCTAAAGCAGAAACATATTCGTTTAGATTGTCTATTTGTAGTTGATTAGCAATGTATAATTCAAGGCTCTTTTTGTTTAAGAGCATAATTGTTTTACGATGTTTTCCTTTTCTTTCTAATATATTTTCAGAAACTAAATTATCAAAGAGTTTTCCTTTAACGGAACTATTGGGTATGCTTTGTCCGCTTATTAACTGCAACAATATTTTTGCCGACTTTAGTGATAGTTGCATTCGGTTAGGTTGTTTGAGTTACTTTAACTAATCGGTTTATTTTAGTAATGTACTTTTTCGTGTCGGTTTTTGATTGTTGTTTTGACAATTTATAAGTGTACTTGTAATCCGTTGCATTTTGACTGGTTGGCGAACCATTAATAAGCAGAATATTGCGTTCGTTGGCGAAACGTAAAATACCTTTTACATTGGTTGGGTGTAAACGCCCTATTTCGTCCATCATACAATGCAGTTTAAAATCTTTAAACTGACGCGATGCACTTTCCTTAAATACGTTTAAGAGTAAAATATTTATCATTGCTTTTACTAAAACATCGGTACCTTCGCTACCTACATTCGATAATTTTTCGACCCAGCCAGAGTCATTATCGTTTTCAACAATTTTAAATTGCAAATCAAAAGACTCTGATAGCGTTAAGGTTTTACTTTTGGTTTTGTCTATTTCTTCAATAAGTTTTTTTAGTAAATCAATAGCTTTTTGATTTTTTGAATTAGCATCAGACGATGTGAATAAATTAGTTTCGCCTAACTCAAAACTATTATTGTCATTAAAATCCTTAATTCGAATTAAGATTTTGACAATAGGATTTGAACTTTCTTTGGTTCGCATTTCCATTTCTTTGATGGCTTGCACAAAGTTTTTTGACACAAAATCGTTGTTAATTTTTTTGATAATCTTTTCTATCTCGGCTTCTTTCGAGTTCAGTTCAGTAGTTTCCCGACCAATTAAGCGAATAATACTTGCAAATCGCTCATTCACTCTTTTTTCAAATTCATCAATTTTATCTTCTTCAATAAATTCTTTAAGATCCGATGCAAAGTTTAAATAATCACTATCAGTATTCAGTTTTACATTGAATTTAAAGATGTTATTTTCTTTAAAATTTCCGGCAAAAAGGTTTATTGCTTGTTGTAATTCTTTAAAGTTTTTTATGCTTTCCCAATATTTACTATTCAGGTCGGTTATAATTGCGGTGGCAGTTTCTAAATTGTCAAAAACCTTAATTTCATCAGAAAAATAATGTTGAACGTTTAAGAATACCTCTGATTTTTTGAACGTTTCAAACTCATCAAAATCGGTATCAAACTGTTTTAGCTTATCAACTATTGATTTTAATACATCTTCTTGTTGTGAATACTTTGTATTCATTTTTTGCATTTCGATTTTGTGGGCTTCCTCAATATTGCTTTGCTTTTTTTCGAGCGTTGCTTTTTTTGTTTTTAACTGCGGAACTTTATCAAAAAGTTCTCGCTTGTCTTTCTCGTATTCAAAAACAAGACGTTCATTATTTTCGATGTATTTTAAATCATTAGCAATAGTAGACAACCTGTCCTCAATGGTTTCGAGCCGTTTAGTGTTCGCACCTTTAGTGTCGAGTTCTTTTAGCTGTTCTGTTTTTAAATTATTTATGCGTTTTTCAGCATCTGTTTTCTTTTCCGAAATAGCCGTTTTTAAGATATTAATACTATTGTTTTTTTCGTTTTCTAAACTTTCAATTTTAGCTTTACGTTCTTTTTCTTTAAGTGTGATTTTTCGCTTTATACCTTTTTTAATCGTTTCTAATTGTTGATTTGCAGTAGACTTTTTTAAGGCTAATTTTTCTAAATCAATTTCTAATTCTTGTAAAAGTTTCGCTTTATGGCTTTTGGTTTTGTCTATCCATTCTGCAAACTCAATAGCGTTTTTCTTCAGTTTAAGTTCGGCTTGCTGAATAGTGTATTCGTTTTCTGAAATAGAGTCTCTGAACGCATTTAATTTTTTGCCAAATTTCTTTTTCAGTTTTTGTAATTCGTCTTGTTTATCTTGGTTTAATTGCTCAATATTTTTTTTGATTTCCTTTTTTTGATTATTAAAATCGCTAATTTCTTTTTCGAAGTCTTTAACTGTTTTAACTCTACTTTTTAACACATTTAAATTGAGTTGGATACCGAAAAACGTTGTGTTTTCTTTGTTCGTTAGTTTTGGATTTAGAGCATTGGTAAACAAAACATCTTCGTCAATAACTTTGCCAATAGTGTTTTCCCAATTAGGATAATAGTCGTTTAGCCAACCATATAAAGATGATTTACTTTGAGCGATTTTGTGTTCAATTTTTATGATTTTATCAGAAAGCTTTTGAATGCTATCGTTGGCTTTGTCTATTTTTATTTTGTAATGATTATCAAAACTCTGCTTTTCCAAATCCCATTCTTTTCTTGTGTTGTTTGTTTGGTTGTTATCATTTTTAATTTCAGTTTGAGCATTGGAAATTAGTTTGTTGAGATTTATTTTTTCTTGTTTGCAGGTTTCAATCTCTTCTTTAAAAAAGATTTGGTGTTTTAATGAAGATTTTTCAATTTGAATTTTTTGCTCATCATTAATAATTGACGTTAAATGGTTGTTTGCTTTTTCGAGTTCCTCTTTGTTTTCAGTATTTATTTGGTCAATTAGTGTTTTGTATGCGTTTGAAATTTGAGTTTTTTGAACAACAAATTCGCTCGTAGTCGTATTTATTTGGGCATTCTGTGAGTTGATAAACTCTTGTTGTTGATTTTCAACTTGCTTGATTAATGCATCGTATTTGTTCTTAACTTCTGTAAATTTTGAAGTGAGCAAGGTTTTTTCCTGTTTCAGAGCATCAGCTTCTTGTAAAAGGATATTTTTCTTTGTCACTTTTTTGATAATATCCGTTATATTTTTGTTGTTGTACTCTTCTTGTTTTTCTTTAGCTTTATCAAGTTCTTTTTTAAGGTAATTTATCTCTGAAATAGTATTTTGCTCCCTATTTTTATGGGTTTTTGTAAGGTTAACTCTTTGTTTGTCAAGTTTTTCTAAAATTACTTTTTCTGTAGTTTCATTTGAAATTAATGATGGTTTTTCATTTTCAATGCAATTAATTTTGTAAGCTAATTTATATGCCAATTCTTGTTTTTCACGATTTAAAAAGTTATAAACTCGGTGTTTGTCTATAACGGAATCTGCTTGTTTTCTTACAACAATTTGTCCTTTTCTATTGGTTTTAAACCAAATTTTAATATCGTTTATTTGAGTTTCAAAATCTCGTAAATGCCCTTTTGAATAATTTTCAATATCAATGACAAATTCTTCTTCGTTCAACGATTTAATAATTGTGTCTTTGATGAATTTTGCCTCTAAATTTGAATTTAAAAATACGTTTTGAATGGTTCTTGGAATATTTTGATATTGTTTACTTTCTATAATAGCATATTTCCTAAATTTAGGATTTAGTCCTTTGTTGTCTCCGTAAATTATTCGTCTGTATTCTTCATAACTATTGACTAAAGATGTGTAATTGATATTTCTTCCAAAATTGTCCCTAATTTTATCCCAACTTTCATAGGCTCTGTTGTTTTGGTCTAAAAATAATTCTGGTCTATATTCAGAGTCAAAAAACCGAAACGCTACTTTACCACTTGTTTTATAAGCTAAAACACAGAACGGAATGTTGTTTTTTACCACTTCGTAAATAATGTAAGCGTTTTGATATTGAAAGTAATAATCATCGAAACCTCGTTTTTCTCTTGGAATTCCTAACTTACTTTTATTGGCGTTGTAGAAAAATAAGATAGCTCGTAAAAGTGTACTTTTACCGACACCTTGTGTACCGATTAAATGTGCATTTCCATCTAACTCAATTTCCGCATATTTTACCGAAGCACTATTTATAAAAATTATCTTATTGAGGTATCTCATTGTCTATATCTTCGGGGATGTTTATGGTTGAAATAATGTCTTTAAGATAATGAAAAGAGGTTAGCACTTTATAAGTTTCGGTGATTTCATTTTCTAAAGAAACAAAATTCTCTTTTACAAGTTTTTCGATAAGTTTTTGTATGCGTTCGGTGTATTTCTTTTTTTCACCACCTATCTTTTTAAAACTATCGAGTTTAGATTTTAAATCGGCATTGTTTTTTAATTGGTTTACAACATCGGCAGGCGAAAATCGGTAACCAACATCAAAAGATGAGTCGAAGGTCTTAAAGAAATCCAATATATCTATCCACTCAAATGCTTTTTCTAATTTTCGTTCTAAAGCTATGTTTTTTTCCTTGCGACTGAAAAAAAAATATTCGTTTCCGTGTTCTAAAACGTAGTTAATTTGATGGAAATATTCGTGTAAATCGGCAAAAGTAGCTTCATCTTCTAAAACTTTGTAGAGTGTTTGTATGTGCTCGTCAGGACTGTTTGAGCTTATAAATTGTCCTCTTCGTAAAATGTGAAATATATCGGATGTGTATTTTGATAACATATTATTTATTTTGCAACAACGATGGCGTATTCTAATCCGTTAGTAAAATCGTAGTGGTTTTTAATATCTAATTCCTCTTCATAAAGCGAAATAACTTGGCAAAATATAGTAACACGCTCGCTAAAATCAACTGGTTTTAAAAAGTCATAATTTAAGATGAAATTGAATAGATTATCACTCGTTGCAATGAAGCTATTTTTAAGTTCTTCGTAATTTATTATTATTTCTTCTTCTATATTCTTATCAAGAAACTCATCTGAAATACTATCAGCTAATTCAGCTTCAAAGCGTGTACGGTTTTTGTGTTTATTTGCGACTTTTTTTATAAGTTCAAAAGCTTGTTCGTCTTCACGTAAAAAGTCAACTGAAAGATGTAAAGGTTCGGTAATTCTTTCTTCAAAAATAACAGGATTTTTAATTGATAAGACTTGCTTTATATTAGTTTGCGATTCGATTAAAAAATGGTCTTTTAAATACTTTAGTTTACGTAATTTTTCTAAAAATCTACCGTGAATTTTTATTTGATTGAGATAGTCAATTATCTGTTTTTCAATCTCAATTAAGTTGTGAGAGCATTCGTTAAATTCAGACTTTAAATGAATGATAATTCTGTTTAGCTCTTCATCTAAAGCCCTATTAAAAAAAGTAAGTTCTTCGTTGTTTATTAAATTTAAGGTTTGACGTATCAAGCTTTTTATGGATTCTCTTTTGCCATCAAGATTTTCTAATTTTAGTTTTTTAACATTGTAATTAGCTTCGTTTTTAAAAGTATTTTCGATATTTCGCCTTAAATCAACAACGCTTTTCAGTGTAACAACACCTATTTTTCGTAATATCTTCTTTATTTTTCGCAGGTAATTATACTTTCTGTTTTCGCTTGATTCTGCTAAAAAGTAGCTGATTTCATCCTTAATATTTTTTATGTTTTCATCAATAAATGATAAGTTAATATCTTCATTAACATCGAGCACTTGCTCGAAGAATTCTAAAAATAAATCGTCAAGTTCTAAAATACCTCCGTTTTCTCGAATAACTGACCTTTGTATTAAAAAATCGATTTGTTCTTCTTTGTAATCCACTAAAGCTAAAGCATCACTCAATTTATAATCGAAAGATTTTCTTTTAGTAAACATTTCAGAAACTAATTTTGATTCTCTGTTTAGAGTTTGTAATAATTCTTTAATGTCGTTAAAAGTGTTCATTGATAATTGACTTAATACGTTCGATAAATGTACAAGATTTCATTACTATAATAATTTGAGAGTATTAAATCTTGTTTGCAATAGCAAATTCTTAACCGAATTTTATTCTCATTATTTAATTATTATTGGTTGCACTAATATATAGGATTTAGTGAGCGCTGGCAAGAAATAGCTCTTTTGGTTTTTTCAGCGTTGGATTTGTGCATTGGCAAAAACCAAATGTGCTGTTTGTGCGGTGGCATCAGTATGAAACACAACGTGTGGCGGCTATGAGTAGTTGCGTGAGTTAGCGATTAACTTTGCAAGTACGCACCAAACTGAAAATTCCGCAGGAATTTTCAGAAGCGGACAGACCAAGCAATTACTTATAGCCATTGTTAGGCAACGTTATTTTGTTTTAATCGGAATCGACAATTCAATATTTGTGCCTACAGCTTTTTTGTCAGCAGTTTTGGCAGGATTAAATTTTGGTAACGACTCTATGATTTTCTTAATAGTTTTTCTTGTTTGATTACCACCTGGAATAGAATTTAATGTTTCTACATCAGAAACATATCCAGTTTTTGCAATTTTCACTTTGTATTTTAACGTTCCGTCTTCTTTAGGTGGCTTAATTTTTTCTGTTTTTAATTTTTCGATTACATATGAATGAATAGCTTTCATTGTGCATTCAGTGATTTTTTCTTTATCCGCCTCGTTTTCACAACGGACATAAGACATTGGTACAAATAGTGCTTCAGTTTCCTCTTTGTTTGGTAAGCAAATTCCTTTGATTCCTTTTTTGCTTGTTATGGCCACAAGTCCCAATCCTTTTTTGTAGTAACGTTTTTCTTTAGTGCCATTTGAGTATTTATTTTCCACAACAATTAGGTTTTCATAATTACAATAGGGTGTTTCAAAACTTCCGTCAATTTCGGCAATTTTTCCGGTTTCCCATTTAATTCCTTTTTGAGGTTTTGCAATTAAAAGTATCTGGTCTTTTTTCTTAACCTCGTTATACATAAAAATTGTATCATTTTGATTTCGTAACAATAAGTCATAAACAGTTCCATTCCTAAAATCTTACTCGTATTTAAAATACTCAATTCCGTCTATAACTGTAAAGTCATTGTCATTTCTTAAAGAGCGTCCAACTTTTAATATATTCCAAATATCAGATAAAGTTTTGTTTTTTTGCCTTGCTATAATTTTAAAGCTCTTCTCGTAATTGTATGTACTTATTAAAGGTCCAATTAATTTAACTAATCCAGAGCCTTTTCCATAATCGCAATAGACTAATAAAAATTCGGTTAGCAATTCGTCAAGTAATTTCTGTTCAGGCTTTAGCAAATCCAATTCGTTGTTAGATTCCAAAAACTTCTCAATTCCATAACTTATGATTTGTTCATCGTATTTTTCAATAGAATCTTTATTTTGATTTAAAGTCCAATCCTTAAAGCTGGAATAGTTTTCGACAAAAGTTTCTTTCAAACTCTGTCCATTTTTCATTTCATAAAATGCTATTCTTTTTCCCATTTCTCAAATGACACACAACGTTTATGTATAAGATTAGTGCGGTTTTGTGTGCGAGGATTTTCCGTTAGGAAAATCAGAAGTAACAAAAATGCAACTACCTTTGTTTAAGGCTAAAAGTAGCAATTTTTTATACACGTTGTTAGGTGCAGTTTTATTCCTTATGTAAAAACATTACTTCAGGTATTACTCTTTCTAATGTATCTATATTTTCAATTTTTTTCTTATTCAATCTTATATGGTCTAAATACTTCAATTTATTAATTTCAAAAGGTATTTTTTTTATATTATTTCTAAACATCCAAAACCTTTTTAGATTTTCCATTTGCAAAATAGAATTTGGAAACTCTTCAAAACGGTTGTTACTAATATCCAACCAAGTCAGGTTTTTCAATTCAGACAACTCATTTGGGATTTTTTTAATTTTATTATGCCCAATTGATAATTCCCATAAACTTTTGATATTCCCAATTTCTATAGGAATAGATTTTAAGTTACAGTAGCCAACTTTTAAAGTTCTAAGATTTTTCAAATTCCCCAAAGAAGAAGGTAACTCCTCTAATTTACTTGAATTTGCAATAATTGATTTTAATTTCTTACAATTCTCAATTTCTTTAGGAATAGATTTAATAGTTGAACCAGAAATAATTAAAACTTCTAAATTTTTTAGTTTTCCTATTTCTGGTGGAATAGATTTAATTCTTTTCCTTCGTAAATTAAGTTTATATACACTGTCAGGATTTTCTAAAGCTTTTGAAATTGAAAAGACTTCTTTTAAATTTTGAGTAGATATTGAGTCTTTCCAATGTTTTTCAGCAATTGAAAGTAAGTATTTATGTAAATAGTAAGATATTTTGAGGTCAGTACTATCAAGTTCTAAGTAATGAATGTCTTTTTCTTTTGTAAATCTATGACCAGAAATTTGTTTCCTTTCAGTTTTCTCTTTTTTATGACTTATTAAATCAATTGATTCTGATGCTCTAAAATAAGGATTGTAAAAATGATATGGTTTTAAATTCTTTGAATTTAGATTGTTGTTTAATTTTTTACTCAAATTTATTAATAGAGGTAGAACAGTATCAATTGATTTTAATTTGATCGCCCTTTCAGAACTGAATTTTAATGAGAGTAAAGAGTCCGTTAAATTGAATTTTATTAATGGAACAGCATAACTTAAATCTTGGTACATATTAAATCCTCCTGTGACAAGAATTTCATAATTTTCAGTTTCTTTAAATTCTATTGGTTCATTTTTAGAAGTCAGATTTCCTTTTTCTCTATTACAAGAAGTTCCTAAAAATAATATTAGAAGGACAATTAAAAATTGATATGTTTTTTTTCTATTAATAGCTTAAATTTTGATGTTTCAGAGTAATTGCACCTAACGTGATTGTATATGATACGTTGCGTGGTTAAGCAACTAATTTAGCAAATAAAAACCGAATAGAAAATCCGCGAGGATTTTCGTAAGTAAGCCAGTACCAGCAATGGATTATATACGGTGTTAGAGCCAGTTTTTATTTAATTTCAAAGTGTTCTAATAATTCTGATGAGTTGGTCAACTTCTTATTCAAGCGAATCAATCTTTTTAGCAGAAATACTGTGATTTTTTGAACTTTATAAAGATTGTCAATGTCGATGTGTTTTTCTAAACCATTATGTAAATATTTATTTCTAATATCATAAAAATCAATATACATTTTGATTACAGTTTCCAGCTCATTTTTTCCAATTATTTTCGGTAATACTTTTGATTTAACTATAGATAATCCTTTCCCTTTTCTTAAGGGAATAAAAAGAGTCTCATAGACAGAAATTATTTTTACTACTCTCTCGTGTAAATTTCTTTCTGAAGAATAATTGCCAATACTTGAAATTGTGTTAATAATTATTTTTGACAATTCGTTTTCTGGTGGGCTTGAGATAAATTCTGAAACCTCATTCAGACCAGAGTTAAATAGTCTTTCTATTTTTTCTTTATTCAATGAAGTGAGTGCAATTCCATCTGTTCTTTCAAATTGTAGATTAAAGTCAAATTTATCAGAGCTTGTGTCATAAATGAATGAATTTGGGAATGTGTCAGTAAATCTATATTCTGCATCCATTATTTTGGATGATGAATTTACAGATTCATCTACTAAAAAGCATTTTAGACAATCGATAGCTAAATTAACTTCTCTTTGTGCATTTCGTTTTGCCTTATTTTGTATTCCTTTAGAACTAACTTTTGCAATTGGTTTTGAAATATAATATTTAAAGATTAATTCACATTCTTTTTCTGGTTTTTCGGGATATTGTTCTTTAAATTTTTTTGAATAATCTAAAAGTAAATCATTCGTAAAAAAAGTAAATTCTACTTGTCCTATTTTGAATGTTGAGTTGATACCTAAAGCGTGTATTCTAAAATAAAAATTATATTTTTTTAGGTCTTTCTCAAAGGCATCTTGTAAATAGTTTAAAGGCTCATTTTTTGCTCTATTCTCTTTATGAGTTTCGATTATCCAGTCAAATAAATGTTCCTCAATAAAATTTACTGTTGCGTAGTTTGCATAAGGTTCAATTTCAATGATTTGATTGGCAATATCACGTAACTTTCGATAGTTCTGAATATCCAAGCCAAAGTCATTTTTATAAGCTTCTATGGTGTTTCCATAGCCATCAGGTCTCGACCTTTTAATATTCTCGACTTTTCCCAAATTGAATAAAACAGGGATTCCAATTAAATCCTCATCTTGATTTTCTTTAGATTTTTTTGATTCCAATTTTTTAGTCACTAATGAAACTAAATCAAAAATTTTATTATTTAACTCGTTGTTCATCAAATTGGCTCTAACGTCTCTGTGTATGATGTGTTGCGTTGGTTAGCACTTAACTTTACAAGTACACACCAGGTTGGAAATTTCTGCGGAATTTTCAAAGTAGACGAGAACAAGCAATTACTTATAGCGTGTGGCGGCTATAGCTTATTTTGACTCAACCAAGATATGAAAATATCTTGGTTGAGTCAAAATAAGCTATAGGCGAAGTTCTTGGCAGTACGAAGCGAAGCGGAGTGTTGTCAAGGACTTTGGCGTTAGCCGCCACACGTTCGAGGCAAAACGTAGCGATAGCGAAGTATTGCCTCGAACCATTGTTGGGCATAGTTTTTATTCTTCTTCGTGGATTTCATCATATGAATATTTTTCTCCCTTGTAAAAAGGTGTCAAATAATCTTTAGGTTCATTATAGAATTTTTCAAATATATCATCACTCAATTGCGAAACTTCATAGATGTATGATCCGTCAGGATTGTAATCTTTAAGAATACTGTGTTGTAGTTCCCATTCGTAATGGTAACCTCTATGACTATTAAAATCCTCCTGTTTTAAATCATCTAACTTCTTTTTCTTTAAAGCTTTTTGATAAGCGTTTTTTACCTTTTCGATTCCAAGTTTTACACTTTCTAAATCGTTTATATAATTTTCTGTTTGCACTTGCATTAAACCAAGTGAGTGTTTCTTTTTCGTTAACTTAAAGCTTACGTTTTCTACTATTCTTGCTGCTTTTGGTCTATTGAAATCCTCATATATTATTAAACCATAAATTATTGATTTAAGTTTTTCATTTTTGACTTGTTCACTTATTATTCCGTCATATTTATTCTTGAAATGTTTAAATCTATTTTCCAAATAGTTTTCTTTTCGCTTTATGGTTTTATCTGACGATATTCTAATTTGGTTAAGAGTGTGAAATAGAAATATTAAAATGATAATCCATAATTCATTTGAAACTGTCTCGAAATCTGGAAGAATGTTTTCTTTTTTGTAAATGATTTCAGTGTAAGCAAAATATGAAATTGAAATTATTGATATCCAATAAAGTATTTGACGATACCAATTCATTAGCAGACCTCGGTTTGTAATTAGATTAAAACCTAATCTAAAAATCACATAGTAAATTGAAATGAAGTAAGCATTGGTAACATATTTGTCCAATCCAATTTTATAAAGAACAGCAGAAACTATAAAAAGATATACAATTGGACTTATTATTCTGAAGAGGAAATTAAATGCGGGTGCTTCTTCAACCTTCAAGAACATTGAGATTTGCATATATCCAACTGAATAGGAATGTCTTCCAATCCAATTTATAATAAAGAATAGAATTATTCCTAAAATCAAATGTAATATGTGAATTTCTATCATTTGTTCAAATTATGCACAACGTGTTTGTATAAGATTAGTTGCGGTTTTGTGTGCGAGGATTTTCCGAAGGAAAATCAGACGTAACAAAAGCGCAACAACCTTTGTGTAAGCCTAAAATAAGCAATTAATTTTATACGTTGTTGTAAACCGTTATTCTTTTCCATAATTAGGTGAAAAATGAATTTCACAATTCGGTAACACTTTTGATAATTCATTCACATCTGATTGATAAACTCCTGTTCCCGACATTCACAATTCTTTAAGATTTATAAGTTTTTCCATTGATTTTGGTAATTCTTCTATTTCTGGGTTTACTTGAATAGATAACTTTTTTAAATTTATTAAATTTCCTATTTCATCTGGGATTTTAGTTAAAAGCCCACAGCACTTAAATTCAGCTTTTCAAGAGATTTGATTTCTAAAATTTCCTCTGGTAAAATTTTAAAAGTATAGCTACTTAAATCTAATTCTTTGAGTTTGTTTAACTTTTTAATTCCATTGATATTCGGTAATTCTAAATCCTCTTTAGGTGCACCATAGATTGTTAAAATTTCTAATTTTTTTAATTCAAACAGTTCAATAGGGAATGAGCTAATTTCATTCCAAGACAAATTCAGTCGTTTTAAGTTTTCTAATTTTTTAATATCAGATGTAAGTGATTTTAAGTCGGTATTAAATAAATCCAACTCTTCTAATTCGTCTAATTCAAAAAGTTCGCAAGGCAAGTTTTGCAGTTTGATTGCTTTAAAACTAATCGTTTTATTTGCTTTTGCGTTAGCTAACATAGAATCGGTTAGTTTAAAAGATTCGTCACAATCTTTCAGTTTTTCACAAGAGCTAATAACTAAAGCTATCAACAAAAAATAAATTACTTTTCTTGAATTCATTTCGGATTTTTCGGTTCTGTGTAATGGTTTACAACGTGTTTGTGTACGAAAAGTTGCGTTGTTTAACGCTATAAATTTACTAAATAAAATCCGAAAGGATTTTCGTAAGTAGGCTTTTACCAGCAATTTTTTTTACACGGTGTTAGCACCAGTTTTTTATTTTCCTTCGTTAAATTCAATAAAATTTTCAATTCCTTTTTTATTCGGTTTTTTTATGATTTTATTCAAAAATTTAATTTCTTTCGAATTCAAATTGATAGTTTTTTCTAATTTCACAATGAATTTCATAAACCCAAATTCGTACACAATTTTTTCAGGCAAAACTCCAGTTTCATTTATGAATTCGTTAAAACAATGCTCTCCAAGTTTATTAAGATTCAAACTTTCAAGTTTCATTTTTTCAGGATTATAGTAATAGTTGTAATTTCCTGATTTAGTTTTAAAAGTAATTGTGTTTTTAGATTCAGATTTTTTAGTTTTAATTTCAGGCTTATTATAATCTCCTTTTTTTTCAGATATTATTCCATTTTTGTCAAATAATATTAATTCGTTTTTTTTATTATTAAATATACTTGACTGAATAAAATTATTTGATTTTTCAATAAATCTCAAAGCTCCTTTTTCTGTATAAAACACTTTAAAAGATTTTGAAAATTGAAATTCAGGATTATCTTTTAGTTTTTCAGCGATTGCTTTATTTGTAATTTCAACATCGAAAGAATATTCAATTCCAATATTATTTTCTTGACTAAATATTCTAAAAGTTATAAATATAAATAACAGTAATAATTTTCCTTTCATTTCGGTTTTTTTATTGGTGCTAACGAGTTTGTGTATGGCTTCGTTGCGGAAAAATCCGCAGGATTCTTTCCGCCATTTCCCAAAGATAGCGAATAAGCGTTGAATTCCGATAGGAATTCAGCCGCAATGAGCTATACACGTTGTTGGGTGTAGTTTTTACTATTCGATTATTCGTTTTTTCAAGTCCATTCGTTCGTGTAAAATTCTCGTAATTTCAATTGGATTTACTTTTGATTTTCGATAAAATATCACGTGTCGATTTGCTTTTAGTCCAAAAAGTTCAGATTTGATTCCGTCATAGTTTTTTCCCAATTCTGGATTGTTAGCGATGTCTTGGCAAATATCCAGAAGCATATCATAACATTTATCAGCTTGTTTTTCAGACCAATTCTCGAGTGTATATTCCCAAATTCCGTTTAAGTCAGCTACAGCTTTGTTGGTCAATTCGTATTTAGCCATTTTTTCTGCGTTTGGCTTTTAATTCCTCAAGATTTTTTTTAGGGTCGAAATCGTGAGCAATTCCGCTATCAATTCCTTCTTGAATAGCATTCCTTAACGCAATTACTTTACTTTCTTCATTTTCCAAGAGTCGAAGTCCAGCTCTGATTACTTCGCTCACATTTTTATATCGTCCAGCAGAAACTTGAGTTTGTACGAACTGGTCAAAATAATTTCCGAGTGATATTGATGTATTTTTCATTCCGTTTTAATTTTCTCAAATATACCAAAATTTGGTAAAACATTCAAATTTGTAGATTCACTCAAATTACACACAACGTGTTTGTGCATGATTTTGTTGCGGAAAAAGTCGTGAGTCATTTTCCGCCAAACAACCAGCAATGTAAATATACGAGGATTTTTCGTTAAGAAAAATCCGCCGCAATGAATTATGCACGGTGTTAGCCATAGTTTTTTAAAATTCAGTTCTTGAGTTATTTATTTTAACAAATTCAAACTTCTCATTCAATTCAAAATTACTCAAAGCTGATTTAAATTCAGTTTTCATTTTTTTATTCCTTAAAAGTATTTCGAAATTATATTTTTCTCCGTTTTTGTTAGTGATTTTTAAATAGTTCTTATTTCCGTAAATTGAGTGAGTTTTCCAGCTTCCATAATCCATATATTTTAAGAAAATATTTTCTAATTCATTCAGTTTTATTTTTTTCTCAACTCCGTTTAATTCTATTGTTATAAGTTTTTCAGATAATTTAAAAATTCCAATTACTTTAGGTTTTATAAAAGACATTCCAAAAAGAAAATATGCTCCAAACAAAATTATTATTAGACTTAAATATTTCAAATATGTGTTTTGGTTTTCTTTATCAAGTGCAAAAAGATAAAAATTAGCAATTAAATAAAGTATTCCGAAAATGATGGAATATGATTTTTTATGCTCTTTAGTTTTTACAATTTCTGTTTTGAATTCCTGCGTCATTTTTGGTGATTATGTCTAACGGTTTTGTGTATGGTTAGTTGCGTGGTTAAGCAACTAATTTAGTAAACAAATACGAGCCCGAGAAAATTCCGAAGGAATTTTCCAAATAAGCACTTGCCAAAGCAATTAATTATACACGTTGTTAGCACCAGTATTTTTATCTTTTAATTCCAGTTTTTTTACTTTCCACTCTCCATTTTCCTTTTCCAATTTTGAAGAAACATTAAAAGTTCCATTTTCAGAAACGAAAATTAATGATAATTCCGAACTTCCAGTTTCCGAATTCCATTGAGAACTTACATTGCGTAAAATTCCGTAATGATTTATTTTTCCAGTTATTTTATTTATTTCAGAGTTGTTTTCACAATAGTTTTGAACTGTTTTCACAGGTTCAGATTGTCCAATAGTTATAAATCCGATAAACACTAAAACCATTGAAAAGATGAGTATTAAAGTGTAAAATTTAAGTAAATGTCTTACCATAAAGAAAATTCCATTAAATGGATTCTTTTTCATTTCCTTATGTAAATTCCCGTAAATTTTTAAAAACTTCGGATAGTATCCTCTTTTTTCTTTATAAGATTTTAGCCAAAAATAAATTCCGAATCCAGTTAAAATAGCAGAAAAAACCATTCCACAAGTTGATGCAGGAAGTATTCCTTTAGAATCTCCAATCCAAGATAAAATCCATAAAATGAATCCAGAAATTAAAAATATTCGGAATAATGTTTTTGTGTTCAAGGTTGAGTTTTTATTGGTGCTAACGTTGTTGTATAAGGAAAGTTGCGGTTTTGTCAGCGAGGAATTTCCGAAGGAAATTCAGAAGTTGGCAAAACCGCAACTGCCTTTGGTTAAGCTAAATTTAGCAATTTTTTTTATACGGTGTTGTAAGTAGTTGTTTTTTTAATTTATAATTCCGTTTTATATAATTTTCTATTTTTTTTAATTCATAGTTTGAGTGATAATTCCAGCATTTTTATTTTTTATAATTTCCTCTATTTCTTCAACTTGCTAAATTCAGAGTTTGAGTATGAATTCCGCAATTTCAGTTTTTCCCATTTTGCTAAATTCCACAAAAAAAAACCTTTTTGAATTTCACGAGCGAGAGAGTGTTCAACACTTTTTAAAGTCCTTTTTTTATCTTTCTTTTGAAAAGTATTATTCCAATAATAATTAAAATCAAACTAATTATTATATTTTCCCAAGACTTATCTACATAACCTCCAAAACCATAGAAACCAGCTCTTTTATAAAAAAGAACTAAAACTCCTAATAAAATCATTAAAATTCCAATTTTCTTATTTATTTTCATTTTTTTGATTAGAATTCCTTTTTTATAGTTTCACAATTTTAAACTGTGTTTTTTTCAATTTTGAGTCCGCTCACCAATTACTTACAACGGTCTTGTCTATGGTTAGTTGCGTGTTTCAGCAACT
Organism: Bacteroidia bacterium; assembly: GCA_030427865.1. Classification (GTDB taxonomy): domain Bacteria; phylum Bacteroidota; class Bacteroidia; order Flavobacteriales; family Flavobacteriaceae; genus Polaribacter. Next base: position 94,673 of record JAUICK010000013.1, read on the forward strand.
AATTTAGTAAACAAAAACGAACGCGAGAAAATTCCGAAGGAATTTTCCAAATAAGCAACGACCAAAGCAATTAATTATACACGTTGTTGTGCGTAGGCTTTTATATTTTTCCATTCACGACTTTCAATTCCGTTCCGATTATTTTTTCCAATTCAGCCACAAACTTTGGGTTTAGCTTTGTCCAATTCCAAAATGTAATTCCGAAATTCCCAAATGCCCAAGTCGGTTTAAATTCAAATTGGGTTATAGATTTTTCTGTTCCGCATTTTTGACATTTTATTTTGTCAGTATCAATTCCGCTATGCCAATTTCCTAACGAATTTCCCCAATCATTTTCAATGTTGTTTTCTCCGCAGTTCGGACAGTTAACTTCTTCCAGTCCGTTTCCACCATTATCAAAGACTTGCCTTTCCGTAATCAGTTCAATTCCATTTATTTTTAGTTCGCTAAAATCCAATTCCGATTTTTCTATAGCATTCCGATAATTTTCGGCTGGTGCGTAACCTTTTGATGAACCTAAAACACAGTCTGAAAGATTTTTTTTGACGATTTTCCGTTCGGATAGAAATTCAATTATTTTTTCCGCTGTTTTCTTTGAATCAGCAGAATTTATCTTTTCAGAAACTAATGAAATGTAGATGTTGCTCATCGTTTTTCAGCTTACGCACAACGGTTTTGTGTATGGCTCGTTGCGTGCAAATTAGCGATTATTTTTCGGTTGAGCCACAAGCCAGATTTTTAAATTTTACTATTTATCTTTTTTTATTGAAAATCGTCAAATTTAAAAATTTGGCGACTTTCCAAATATGCCTTAACTTCGATTAAGCAACTGAATAGCAATGAGCTATACACGTTGTTAGCAAACGTACTTTTTTTATAGTGTTCCACCATCTGGCCAGTTTTTCCAATGATTATTCGGTTCATTAGTTGGTTTGTAGAATTCCGTTTTACCAGTTTCCAATACTTTGGCTATCTGTTTAAAAGTTTCATTCTTACTTGGAAGTTCAGAATCAGCACAATCTGGATGATACCATTCAGTCAATTCCATAATTTTTGGCAAATCTGATGGAATTCGTTCCCTTATTTCCTTTTCAGTCGCCTCTAATTCATTGTTGTATTCAGGCTCTAAACCTCTCATAAATTCCCAAACGAAAATTTTGTCTTCTTCTTCGAGTTCAATTCCTTTATTCAGATAAAATTCTCTGTTGTGATTAATACTCAATTCTTTTCCACGTAAAAGCATTGTTTTTGCTTTTGGGTTTAGACTTTCCAAATACTCTTCATCAAAAGTCGAATTGTCCTCACTATCATCTGTTATGTATAAAAAGTTTGCATTGTCAGTTCCAGGCTTTGTCTCTATGCAGTTGCCAAAAATGTGTAAGCAATTGGAAATTCCGTTGTGTCCTCCGCCACGATAATTAAATCCGATTACTTCAATGATTAAAGCCCATCGTTTTTCATCTCGGTAAGCACTCATTTTTGAGTGAATCGGATAAACGTATCCATTATCCAACATTGGAAAGGTAAAATCCTCAGCACATTTGTCAAGTTGCTTTAGTATTTCCTTTGCTGAATATTCCTGTTTTTTCTTAAATCCGAAGATGTTCATTCGTATGTTTGCTAACGTGTGGCGGCTATGGCTTGTTTTGCGAGAATCAAGATATGAAAATATCTTGGTTGAGCAAAATAAGCTATAGGCGAAGTTCTTGGCGGTACGAAGCGAAGCGGAGTGCTGTCAAGGACTTTGGC
>JAUICK010000002.1 GCA_030427865.1 Bacteroidia bacterium
TTAGAAATTGCTATGGATGCTTTGCGTACACCAGATTCTGATAAAAAAATTGGTGTGCTTTCTGGAGGAGAAAAAAGACGAGTTGCATTATGCAGATTGCTATTACAAGAACCAGAAATTTTATTGTTAGATGAGCCAACAAACCATTTAGATGCAGAATCTGTACATTGGTTAGAGCATCATTTAGCACAATATAAAGGTACTGTAATTGCAGTTACGCACGATAGGTACTTTTTAGACAATGTTGCTGGTTGGATTTTAGAATTGGATAGAGGAGAAGGCATACCTTGGAAAGGAAATTACTCTTCTTGGTTAGATCAAAAATCTCAGAGAATGGCGCAAGAAAGTAAAACTGCTTCTAAACGTCAGAAAACATTAGAACGAGAATTAGAATGGGTTCGTCAAGGAGCAAAAGGCCGTCAAACAAAGCAAAAAGCACGTTTGAAAAACTATGACAAATTAATGAGTCAAGACCAAAAACAAGTAGATGCTAAATTAGAAATTTATATTCCTAATGGCCCAAGATTGGGAACCAATGTAATTGAAGCAACAGGAGTTTCTAAAGCTTACGGAGATAAATTATTATACGAGAGTTTAGAGTTTAATCTACCACAAGCAGGGATTGTGGGGATTATTGGTCCAAATGGTGCAGGAAAAACAACCATTTTTAAAATGATTATGGGCGAAGAGACTCCTGATAAAGGAAGTTTTAATGTGGGTGAAACTGCGAAAATCGCTTATGTAGATCAAGCACATTCAGATATCAATCCTGATAAAACCATTTGGGAAAATTTTTCTGATGGTCAAGATTTAGTAATGATGGGAGGCAGGCAAGTAAACTCTCGTGCGTATTTAAGCCGTTTTAATTTCTCAGGAAGCGAGCAAAATAAAAAAGTAAGTACACTTTCTGGAGGAGAACGTAACCGTTTGCATTTAGCAATGACACTTAAAGAAGAAGGAAATGTACTTTTATTAGATGAGCCAACAAACGATTTAGATGTAAACACTTTACGTGCTTTAGAAGAAGGATTAGAAAACTTTGCGGGTTGTGCAGTAGTAATTTCTCATGATAGATGGTTTTTAGACAGAATATGTACGCATATTTTAGCTTTTGAAGGAGACTCTCAAGTATATTTCTTTGAAGGTTCTTTCTCTGATTACGAAGAAAATAAGAAGAAACGTTTAGGTGGAGATTTAATGCCAAAACGTATTAAATATAAAAAATTAATTCGATAAAAGTTATGAAAAAAAGTATTTTAAAAATAGCAGTATTACTAGTATTTGCTTTTATTTCTTCTTGTGAAGAAGAAAGTACTTGTGAAACAAAAAAACAATGTTATAGTGATGGAAATGGCGGACGAACTTGTGTAGACGTTCCTGTTCCTGGAACTTGTATAGATAAAAGTTTTGGTATTTAGTATAGAAAAACAATAAGTAGAAACTTTTTAATAAAAAATAAAAAGCCCAATTCTTATATAAGAATTGGGCTTTTAACTTCTACTTTTTCTATCGCAACTAAATTATTGGTTTAGTTATAAATCTTTTCAAAATGATATTTCAAATTTATAAAACTACTTTAAAATAAAACCACGTATAAATACCTGTTTTTTATTTTTTTCTCTTTCTTCTTTTTTCTATAATCTCTTTCTTTGATGCTTTATCTTCAGTTTTAACTGTAGATTTTCTGTATCTATTTGTATCATTTTTTTTCTTTTCTCTTATTACTTTTCTTGCATTTTTAACATTAGAGTTTGAAGACTTTCTGTAAGAATTATTACTATTTCTTGTATCTCTTATAACTCTTTTTTTAGTAACACTTGCTGGTTTTCTTCTTCTTAAAATCTGACTTCTTTTACCAATTTTGGCATTTGGGTTTGCTCTATAATAGTAGAAATTATTATCTTCTCTTATTTGCGAATAATTTCTTCTAAAATCATTTCCAAAGAAATATCTATCATTATAATCACATACATCTCCAATGTTTAGGTTAAATCTAATTCCGTTATAAGTGTAAAAGTTGTTCTTAACATTTCCGTAAAAAACAGGATATCCCCATCTATCATAGCGTACTCTTAGATTTCCTACATTGGTTAATCTACCTCTATAATATCTCATAAAGACATTACCAATTCTTGTTACGTTTCCTCTACGATCATAATTTATAAATGCATTACCAACTCTTCTTATTCTTCCTCTAAAATCTCTATCGATACTTACGCCTATATTTCTTCTTGTTCGTCTTCCATTATAATCATAGAAGGTATTATTGTAATTTGTATTAAAATCGAATTCGCCATTTGTGAAAATAAAAAATTCAACTCCACGCTCAATAAAACTTACTGAGTTTTCGTAAGAATAATCAAACCCAATTCTGTTTAATAATCTTTTGCCGTTATTGGCTTCAACAGTAGAAACCATCATGAACATTCCTAATAATAAAAGTAAACCTCTTTTCATAATATATGGTTTTAAGGGTTTTGCCTACTCTAATTGCTTTTCGGCTTCCGCATTTGATTTGTAAATTTTCAAAGAACGTGCCACAAATTAAAACCAACTATTATTTTGGTAACTGTTAAATGTAATATTGTATTGTATTTGTCTGTCTTTTAAGATGTTAAAACATGCTAAAAATTATTTTAAAAAACCAATAAGAACTCGTAAATTGAGCAAACTTTTTACGACTGAGTAGATTTAGAAATATAATATGGTAGAAGCAATAGAGAAAAATTTACATAGAGGAATTACATTATTAAACTCAATTTCTGATAAACAATACGCTAACAATTCTGTTGCTCCTTATTACTCGAGTATTGGTTGTCATATGCGACATGTTTTAGATGTCTTTTCTTGTATTTTTGATGGGTTAGAAACCAAATCTATTTTTTTAAATAAAAGAAGAAGAAACCAAGTAGTAGAGTTACAAACTAATTTAGGTTTACAATATTTTGATAAAATAGTGAATCAATTAAAGCAAATTAAAGAAGAAAATCTTCAAGATACAATAGAAGTAAATGATGATTTGGGTTTGGGTTTAGAGTCGGCAACCTATACTTTAGGAGCTATTTTAATGCAAGCACATAGTCATGCAATTCATCATTTTGCAAGTATTGGTTATATTATTTATCAACTAGGAATTGAGTTGCCTGATGAAGATTTTGGGTTTAATCCTACCACACCTAAGCTAAAAGTTTAGATTTTAAACAAAACACTTTTTCATGTTGTTTTATATACACTTCTTTACAGTTTGTAGTGTGTATAAATTGATGTGGTTCTTTATGCCTAAAGACACCTTCTTTTAAATTAAATTCTCCTTCAAAATCTTTTACGCCATCAGAAGTATATCTTGCTATTCTGTACGTTTTTATGCTTATTTGCTTTTCAATCTTAAACCAAGCACCACTTCCAATTCCACCTAGCCAAGTGGCTTCTTTTAAGTTAAAAACATTTTTATTTGGTAACTCTGTTCCAATTAAATTTGGTTGTACATCAAATTTTTTTAAGAAAGATTCTTTGTATTCTTTTATAATAGACCTGTTTTGATAGTTTTTTATTTGTTGATTTTTAACTTCAAGAATACAATTTGTTGTTGTTGCTTTAATTACATTTCCTATTGGACTTGGTGTAAATAAATTCGATTTTTTTAATTGATTTTTTATCTTCTTGTTAGTAGTAGCCTTAATAAGAGTATCTGTAACAAATCTGGCACAGTTGGTTCCGTTTTTAATGAAAGCTCCATAAGGTATTTCTTTTTTGTTGATTTGCAATTCTATATATTTTTCTGCCTTAGTGTACTTAATTTCAGTATGTTCAGTTGCAACTAATCTACCTTCTCCATGTGTTTTTTCTGGATGATTATCAAGCCAAAGTAAAATTTCTTTTAAATTAATGAGTTTTTTATTTTCGAATTTTGCACTAATAGGAATTACTAATTCAGGATCTGTTTCTTTAGATCGAACACGTCCATTACCATAACTGGTAATATATCTCCCAAAATCGAAATAATTAATTTCTGATTTTTCTTTTTTTATTAATAACAATGCAGCATGGCCAGCTTGTACAGCATGTTTGCCACCAATACCAAGTAAAGGCCAAATTTTACTTGAAAACTCCCAATAGGCGGGTCTTACAATAGTATCTGGATAGGAAAGAATGATAATAATTCCGTCAGAATTAGACATTTTTTAATTATTAAATAAGGCTTTAAGCAAAATTTTAAAAGTTTTAAAAGCAAAGAAAATTGTGAACACAATTAGTAATCCAGCAAGAATTAAGATAATGTATGATAAGAATTCATTAGAAGTGTTTTCAAACTTTTTTAGGGCTTTAAATCCCATCGTTAAAGAAATTGGAGAGGCAATAAAAAGTAAAATTAAAAGACTTAAATATTTTAGCCCTTTTCCTAATAAATTAACATCTGTACTCATGCGTTATAATTTTTAATAGCATTTCTAACATTACCATATTTTTCTAACAAAATTCTTGCTTTTTTTAAGTCGATATTTAATGCTGTTGCTAACATTTTTTGACCTCTTTCTACCAATTTATTATTAGACAGCTGCATATCTACCATTTTGTTATCTTTTACTTTACCTAACTGAATCATAGTAGCAGTAGACAACATATTTAATACTAATTTCTGAGCAGTTCCAGCTTTCATTCTTGAACTACCCGTTACAAATTCTGGACCTACAATAACTTCTATTGGAAATTGTGCTGTTTTAGAAAGCGGACTATTTTTATTGCAAGTAATGCAGCCTGTAATGATATTATTTTCGTTACATTTTTCTAATGCAGAAATTACATAAGGTGTTGTACCAGAGGCAGCTATTCCTACTACAATATCTTTGTCTGAAATTTGATATTCTTGTAAATCTAACCAACCTTGATTTGTGGAATCTTCTGCAAACTCAACCGCTTTTCTAATTGCAATGTCTCCTCCAGCAATTAAACCAACTACTAATCCATGAGGAACTCCAAATGTTGGTGGACATTCAGAAGCATCTACAATACCTAACCTTCCAGAAGTACCAGCACCAATATAAAATAATCTTCCATCATTTTTTAATTGGTTTACAATTTGATTTGTAAGTGTCTTAATTTGCGATAAAGATTTTTCGACTGCCAAAGGTACAGTTTGATCTTCATTATTAATATGAATTAATAATTCTGAAACAGACATCTTTTCAAGATGATTATAGTTAGAGTCTTGCTCTGTTGTTTTTATGAAATCCATCACTCAAAAATACATTTTTTCTTGCATTTTAAGCGATGAATTTTAGATAAGATATTTAGTCTTTTTTTACCAAACTAATAGTATAAGTATCGGTTTCTGAAATATGAAAATAACCTAAAGGAAAATTATCTGGGTTCGAAGTGTTAATCATATTTCCTAAAAGAGATGAAGGAACAGTCTCAAAAGGACCTCCTGCGTTTTGACCACTTTGATCTACTAAAACTCTAAAATATGTAAAATATTCTTTTGTGATTCCAGACATTTTAATATTTATAGTTGCTGGAACTTCTAAGTCATCTTCGTTATAAAAATAGGAGAAATTGTAGTCAGAGCCATCAAAAAATCGATCTTCTATTGATAAAAATATATTGTTAGATAAATCAAATAAATAATAATTTTCTATGCTATCTGCATCTTTAAACTCAATTTTTAGCTCAGTTTCATTACCTGAAAATAACGTTTTATCTCCTTGTTCAACTTTTGTAAATGGTGTAGATTTTATCTTTTGGGCGGTTCCTTTATAGGTTTCATTATTATAAATTACAGTTAATTCATAAGCTACATTGTCATTAGGAATAAAAGAGTTTATTGGTTCGTAATCTCCATCTAAATTAGTATCAGTAAAGTTTATAATAGTATTGTTAGATAGGTTTGTTAAAAATACTGTAGCATTAGTAACCGTAGGAATAGTTTCTTTAAAATAATCTGCAGACAGCCTTAATTTTACAACAGTATTTGCAGTAACTGGCGTTTTATCGAACAAGACTTCAAAAGAGGCATCAATAATTAATTTTGGTGTAATCGAAGGCACATCTATATTTACTACTTTCTCACAACTTGTAAAAAAGAAGAATATTAAAATTGGAAGTGTAAGTATCTTTTTCATTTTCTTAAAATTTAAAGTTGTATGTAACAGAAGGAACTATACCAAAAATCGAAGTTTGTAAAGCTTCATTTCTCATGGTTTCTCTGTTTTGCCTAAAATTAATTGAAGCTGCATTTTGACGACCATATAAATTATAGATTCCAAAAACCCACTCTGCTTGCCATTTTCTATTTTTATTTTTTCTTGGGGTTAGTGTTGCAGAAACATCTAGTCTATGATATGCAGGCAATCTATCTGCATTTCTTCTATTGTCATCAAAAATAGGAACATTTAATCCTTGAATTTCATATTGGCCAACAGGATAGTTTGTAGGTTGTCCAGTTTGAAAAACAAAGTTGGTATTAAATTTCCATTTTTCATTTAGTTCGTAACTTGCATTTACTGAAAAATCATGTGTTTTATCAAAAGGAGTACTGTACCACTCTCCTTGATTTATTCCTGGCTCATTAGCTGTTCTTCCTAAGGTTTGTTGTTCTGACCTGGAAAGTGTGTATGCTAACCAACCTTTTAAATTTCCTTCATTCTTTTTTAGTAAAATTTCTAATCCGTAAGCTCTTGCCTGTCCATTTAATATTACAGTTTCAATTTCATTATTTGCTACTAAATTGGCGCCGTTTATATAATCTATTCTATTTTTAATGTCTTTGTAAAAAAGCTCTGTTTCTAGAGAATAATCACCTTCTTTTAAAGATTTAAAATAGCCAACAGCATATTGATCTAATAATTGTGGTTTAATATATTTACCACTCGGAGCCCATACATCTAATGGAGTAGGAGATGCAGTATTAGATAACAAATGTAAATATTGCGCCATTCTATTATAACTTGCTTTTATAGAAGTGTTATCGTCTAAAATATACGACATAGAAATTCTGGGTTCGAAGTTGTTAAAGGTTGCTATTGCATCACTTCTATTAAAACTTTCTGTACTTATAGCTGTTGCAGATTGGTATACTTTAAATTGAGAGTTGTAAACTACAGGTTGGTTGTTTTGGTAAACATTTAATTTATCTTGACCTAATCTTGTAAAATTGCTAAAACGAACTCCGTATTGTAATCTAAATTTGTTACTTATTTTATGCTCTGCATCTATATAAACGGCAAATTCGTTGGCATATTTATCAATTAATTTTTCGGCTACAATTCCAGAATCATTTCTATTCGGAAAAATATTACCTGGATTAAATTTGGTGTAAATATTATTAATACCGTAACTTAATTTCAACTTGTCGTTTAAAAAGTGATTAAAGTCGTATTTAACATTAAAATTTGTGATTCCAGAATCCCATTCAAAACCAACAAAATCGAGGGTTAAGCCATAAAAATAATCGGAATAAATAAGAGATAAGTTAGAAAATAATTTATCAGAGAATAAATGATTCCAACGCAAATTTGCTACTTGATTTCCATAAGTGTTTACAAAATTTTCACTAATTCCAAAAACATCTTTACCAAAGTAACCAGAGAAAAATAAGCTATTCCTATCATTAATTCTGTAATTGATTTTTGTGTTTAAATCATAAAAATAAGCAGTGTTATCATTATCAAACAGCGGTAAAAATAAATGCGCATAAGAAGACCTGCCGCCAATTAAGAACGATATTTTTTCTTCTTCTATTGGGCCTTCTACTAATAATCTGCTTGAAATTAAACCAATGCCACCTGTTACTTTAAATTCTTTACTGTTTCCTTCTTTTTGATAAATATCTAAAACAGAAGACAATCTTCCTCCATATTTAGCAGGAATTCCGCCTTTATATAATTTTATATCTTTAATTACATCAGGGTTAAAAACAGAGAAAAAACCAAACAAATGGGATGAATTAAATACAATAGCTTCGTCTAATAGAATTAGGTTCTGATCAGCTGCTCCACCACGTACATTAAATCCAGAAGCACCTTCACCTGCACTGGTAACTCCTGGTAGTAAAATAATAGATTTTATTATGTCTGCCTCTCCTAACACTACAGGTATCTGTTTTATGGTTGCGGCTGTAAGTTTGTTTACACTCATTTGAGGTGTTCTTACATTCAATTTTTCGATATTACTTTCAATAACAATTTCGTCTAAACTTTCTGCTTCTTCAATTAGCTTAAAGTTTTTTGTGATTTTTTGCCTTAAATTAATGGTTTCGATTATGGTAGAAAAACCTAAATAACTTATTTGAACTTTATAGGTTCCTTCTGGTAAAGTAATAGAGTAAAAACCATATTCATTGGTTGTGGTTCCTGAGTTTAGTTCAGGAAAATAGATAGAAACACCAATTAAGGTCTCGTTACTGCTATTATCTGAGATTGTTCCACTAATGGTATATTTTTCTTGGCTAAAAACTGTTAAAGAGAATAAAAACAGTAAAAAGAGCAATTTTTTTGTGTTTATCACTTTGTTTAATGATTAAATTAATTACGTAAACAAAAGTACGATTCTAATCTTTAAGAAAAAGTTAAAAAACATCTTTTTATATCTTATATAATGAATAAAAAAAGTCGATGCTTTTTGCATCGACTTTTTTTTGTATTTATATCATTTGTAACTTAAATAGAAGCTAAAATAGAGTTTAAAGTTGTGTTTGGTCTCATTGCAGCATCAGCTAACTCGTTATTGGGTTGGTAGTAGCCTCCAATATTTACTTGAGTTCCTTGAATTTCATTTAATTCGGCAACAATTTTACTTTCATTTTTTCTTAAATCTGAAGCGATTTTAGTGAATTGTGCTTTTAAGTCTACATCTTTATCTTGATCTGCCAATCTTTCTGCCCAATACATTGCTAAATAAAAGTGGGAACCTCTGTTATCTAATTCACCAACTTTTCTTGAAGGAGATTTATCATTTTCTAAAAATTTATCGGTAGCATCGTCTAAAGTTTCTGCTAAAACAAGAGCTTTAGAATTGTTATTTACATTTCCTAAATGTTCTAAAGAAACAGCTAACGCTAAAAATTCTCCTAAAGAATCCCAGCGTAAGTGATTTTCTTGTAAAAATTGTTGTACATGTTTTGGAGCAGAACCACCTGCTCCAGTTTCAAATAATCCACCACCATTCATTAATGGAACAATAGATAGCATTTTGGCAGAAGTTCCTACTTCTAAAATTGGAAATAAATCTGTTAAATAATCACGTAAAACATTACCAGATACAGAAATGGTATCTTTTCCTTTTACAATTCTTTCTAACGTAAATTCTGTAGCTTTTATTGGTGATAAAATTCTAATATCTAAGCCTTCAGTATTGTGATTTGGCAAGTATGCATTTACTTTTTTTATTATTTCTGCATCATGTGCTCTGTTTTCATCTAACCAAAATACAGCAGGAGTTTGAGAAGCTCTGGCTCTTGTTACGGCTAATTTTACCCAATCTTGAATAGGCAAATCTTTAGTTTGGCACATTCTCCAAATATCACCTTCTTCAACTAAATGTTCAATTAATATAGTATCATTTGTATCAACGACAACTACTTTACCAGCAGTTTTTATTTCAAAAGTTTTATCATGAGAACCATATTCTTCTGCTTTTTGAGCCATTAAACCTACATTAGGAACAGTTCCCATTGTTTTAGGATCAAAAGCTCCATGTTTTTTACAGAAATTTATTGTTGCGCTGTAAACCCCTGCATAAGAACTATCGGGTATAACTGCTTTAGTATCTTGTAATTCTCCTTTTGCATTCCACATTTTTCCTGAAGTTCTTATCATTGCTGGCATAGAAGCATCAATAATTACATCAGAAGGAACATGTAAATTGGTAATTCCTTTGTCAGAATTTACCATAGCCAAAGCAGGTCTATTCTTATAAATTTCTTCGATATCGTTTAAAATTTCTTCTTTCTTTTTGGCAGAAATTTCATCTAAATTACTTAAAACATTCGCAAAACCAACATTTGGATTAACTCCAATTTCATTAAAAGTTTTTGCATGTTTTTCAAACAATTCTTTATAAAATATTTTTACTGCATGTCCAAAAATAATTGGGTCAGAAACTTTCATCATAGTTGCTTTCATGTGTAATGAAAGTAATACATCTTTTTCTTTAGCATCTGCAACTTGTTCTTCTAAGAAAGAAATTAAAGCTTTCTTTCTCATTACTGTAGCGTCTATTATTTCTCCATCTAACAAAGAAATAGTATCTTTTAAGGTAGTTTCTGTGCCATTATTAGCAATATGTTTTATAGCTACATTAGTAGCTTTGGCAACGGTTACCGATTTTTCATTATGTGCAAAATCATCTGCATTCATGGTTGCTACGTGAGTTTTAGAATCAGATTTCCACTCTCCCATAGAATGTGGGTTTTTACGGGCATAATTTTTAATGGCTTTTGGAGCTCTTCTATCTGAATTTCCTTCGCGTAAAACAGGGTTTACGGCAGAGCCTTTTACTTTATTATAACGTGCTAAAATTTCTTTTTCTTTCTCTGTTTTTGCTTCTTCAGGAAAATCTGGTAAAGCAAAACCTAATTCTTGTAATTCTTCTATTGCTGCAGTTAATTGAGAAACAGAAGCACTTATATTTGGTAATTTTATAATATTTGCCTCTGGCTGTTTTGCTAAATTACCCAAATAAGCTAATGCATCTTCAACTTTTTGGTTATCAGTTAAATAGTCTGAGAAATTAGCCAAAATTCTTGCGGCTAAAGAAATATCTTTTACTTCAATTTCTATGTTAGATGATTTTGTAAAAGCTTTTACAATAGGTAAGAAAGAACGAGTTGCTAATGCTGGTGCTTCATCTGTCTTTGTGTATACAATTTTAGCTGTTTTGCTCATTTTTATATTTTTTTAGGTAATTTTTTGTAAAAAAGTTCATAAAGTAATTTTTGGCTTTATGAAAGCGAGCAAATTTAAGAATTATAGCCGAGATTTTTAATGGTAAAATGCTATTAATTAGCAGCTTTTATTATGATTTTAATAATTTTTGAAATCGATTTCGTAGAAGTTAAAAATAAAAGCCATATCGTACAATTTCTTGTAATGATATGGCTTCTTTGAAATAGTATTTTGTACTGTTTTGCATTGCTACAAAATTCAAATAAAAGTTTTCTCTTATATTCCTTTTTTAACAAAGAAATTACATTTTACTATTTCAGTTTTTGAAACATCCTTAATTTTAGATAAGCATTCTACTTTTTTAAAATTTTTATTAATGTTTCAAATTGTTTTTCATTAAACTTAAAATTAATTTATATGTCTATATAAATTTACGATTAGTAAATCTCTGTAATGGTTTAGTTTAAGTTAGTTTTATTTAAATTTTCAATAGTCTTCTATAAATTTTCATTTATAGTTTCTTTTGTTTCTCTAAATTTTACTATTCTAAACTAAGCTTTTTACTCAATTTGTCAATTTCAATTTATATAATAAACTTATTTTTAGTTTACTGATAAAAACAATATATAAAGAACGTTACTTTATGTATTTACTTTAAATTTTTTTTATGAGTTTTTGAAGACTTATAAGTTAATTGGTTAGTAAATTCTGATATAAATATATATTTGATTTTCGAATTTGCAAACTTTTTAACCAATTAGAAATCAACACACTATTAACCAAGGTTATTAACATTTGTTCATTAAAAAAGCGTTGTGAAAATATCACAACGCTTTTTAGTTATTTTTAAGTAAGATAAATTATCTTCTTTTTTCAGTAATTCTAGCTTTTTTACCAGTAAGACCTCTAAAGTAGAAAATACGGGCTCTACGTACTTTACCTCTTTTATTAACTTCAATTTTTTGAATAGAAGGTAAGTTTACTGGGAAAATTCTTTCTACACCAACTGTACCAGACATTTTTCTGATAGTAAATGTTTCTGAAAGACCAGTTCCTCTTCTTTGTAAAACAACACCTCTAAAAAACTGAGTTCTTGTTTTACTTCCTTCTTTAATTTCATAATACACGGTAATAGTATCACCGGCTGCAAATTCTGCAAATTCTTTTTTAGTTACAAATTCGTCTTGAACAAATTTTATTAAAGATTCCATATCTTTTAATTTAATAGTTTTTGTAAAACAACATTCACGATTTCTTCGTCAGAGGTTAATTTAGCGGTTGCAAAAATAATACTTTTTTTTAGTTCATAAAATAAAAGTTAACTATTTTTTTGCTTGATAGTTAGTGCAATAGAAAACCCAAAATTTACGTGTTTCTTTGCCGTTTATTTTAATAATAATAGGTTCTAATTCAATTACTTTATCAAAATAAGTTTCTAATAAAGTATGGTAATTTCCTTTTTTATCTTTATTCTTAAAACGCTTGTCAGAATCAATAAAAATGGCATTTTTACTATATAAGGTTGATAAATCATCACCTAAATAATCGAAATGTAAAGCGGGTAAACCCAAAATATTTTGGGCGTATACTTTATCATCCATAAAGAAGTTTAAACAGGCAGATGTTTTATAATTATCATCAGAAAAAACAAAAGTATTTGAATATTTTGTTTGTAAATCTTCAGTTTTAGCAGCTAATTCTTTCCAACCAACCCAAGTATCATCACTCTTAATAGGAACTAAGTAAAACAAAACTTGTAGGCTCACTAAAACGTGAAATATAATAGAAATGATAATTTGAGCTTTTAATAATTTTTTACTGATAAACATTCCTGCTAAAATGATACCCGTAATATATGAAGGCATCATCCAATTGAGTTTTACCCAATAAATAGGAGTAAGGCTAAAAAAGCCAACAAAAGTTGGTATAAAAAAGGCTAATAAAAATAAGGTTTTTGCTTGTGGAATTTTAAATTTTATAACAGCTCTTTTAATGTATTTAAATGTAAATGTGATGAAAATAACAAATAAAACAGGTAACAATAAGAACAGTTGATGCCCAATTGCGCCAAAGAAATAGTTTGGAGAAATTTTAAATTCTGTAATAGAATTGGTTCTTTCTGAAGATTGGAAAGCAAAAGAAGCAAAGTTGTTTTGGTAATTCCAATACCAAACAGGAAACATTACTACAACAGAAATAATAATAGCTATCCATAGCCAAGGAGAAATTAATAGTTTTCTGTATTTGTTAGAAAAAAATAGAAATGCTACTAATCCAATTTGTAATAAAAGCGCTGTGTATTTGCTGTTAAAAGCTATTCCCATAGCAATTCCGCTTAAAATCCAAAACCATTTTTTATCTTCAAAAATGGCTTTGTATAAGCAGATTAAACTCAATGTCCAGAACAGCAATAGCGGAACATCTGGTGTAGAGTTGAATGATAAAATAGAAACAAAAATGGTAGAAGCTAATAAAATGATGGCTCTTTGTAGTTTTTGTTTTGATAAAAAGTAAGAAGCTAATTTGTAAAAACTTAAAATAGTTAAAGAAGTAATTACAAAATCTGCTAATTTGATTGCAAATATATTTTGGCCAAAAATATCTGTAAAAATCCTTAGAATGTACCCAATCATTCCTGGATGATCGAAATAAGATAAAGATAAATTTTGACCATATAGGTAGTAGTAGGCATCTTGCGGCATTAATCCCATAAATGGAAGTAAAATCAACCTAAATAGTTGAAAACCTAAAACCCAAGAAATGGCTTTGTTATTTTTTATGAATAATAAAAATTTACTCATCTAAAAGGTCTGGTCTTATTTGTTGTGTTCTTTCATAGGCTTTCTCATTTCTCCAATCTTCAATCTTTGGAAAATTACCAGATAATAAAATATCAGGAACTTTCATTCCTTCAAAATCTGCAGGTCTTGTGTAAACTGGAGGTGATAACAAATTGTCTTGAAAAGAGTCTGTTAATGCAGATTGTTCATCACCAATAACCCCAGGAATTAAACGTACTATTGCATCAACCAAAACAGCAGCAGCTAATTCTCCACCAGTTAAAACATAATCGCCAATAGAGATTTCTTTAGTAATAAATTTATCGCGAATGCGTTGGTCTACACCTTTATAATGACCAGTTAAGATTAAAATATTTTCTTTTAAAGAAAGTGTATTTGCGGTTGCTTGATTCAGTGTTTTTGCATCAGGTGTCATATAAATGATTTCATCGTAAGAACGTTCTGACTGTAATTTTTTAATGCAATTTGCAATAGGTTCTATCATCATTACCATACCTGCTCCACCTCCAAATTGAGTGTCATCTATTTGTTTGTAATTCCCCAAACCATATTCACGTAAATCGTGAATTATAATTTCTGCAAGTTCTTTTTCTTTGGCTCGTTTTACAATTGAATGATTAAACGGACTTTCTAATAAATTAGGAGCTACTGAAATAATATCTATACGCATGCAGAAAAATTTGTGTTTTTAAGAATTTTAATTAACAATTAATGTAAAGGGTATAGAAAACTTTATATCAACAGGTTCGTTTCCATAAATAGCTGGTGAAGCTTTTGGTAATTTTTTCATAACCCGAATAACTTCTTCTTTAATTTTTTTGTGAGGAGCTCTAACTTTTATATCAGCAATTTTTCCTTTTTTATTAATTTTAAAGCCTATAAAAATTCTTTTTCTACCTGGATTTAACTTTAATTTGTTTGGTAAATTGGTGTTAAATTTTTTTGCAAAATACATTTGAACTTGTCTACTAAAGCATTTCCTTGCCTCTTTTGATGTTTTAACTTCTTTACAAGCTGTTAATATGGGAATTCTATTGTATCCCATAATGTTGTTCGTTTTAATACTATTTTTTCCATCTTTAAAAACTATGACTGGTGTAAAATAACGATTTAGATGATTTTTATTGATAAAAGTAAAATCATTTAAATTAAAATTTTTAAATAAAGAAATAATTTTTTCTTCTAATTTTTTTGATCTTGAGTTGGTAGATACTTCTATAGGTAGTCCTTTTTTATCTAACTCAAAATAAATAGATAAGCGATTATTAACTCTATTTAAATTTGCGTTACTAATTTCTTTTTCTGTTAAGTTTTTTGATAGATATTGTGCAAACTTGTTGTTGTTTGAAGGTTTAAAAATTGAATCAAAATTTTTAAATAGTTTTTCTGACTTAGGTTTTTCTCCTGCCTTAAAAGATCGAGCAAAAGTATAATTGTAATTTACAGAGTTATTATTAACTGTCTTAGGTGTAAAAACTTGGGTATACTTTTCTACAATACTTTTAATATGATCTTTAAACTCTATTGGAGCTTTTACTTTTCTTAATCTTAAAAAACCATTTTGATCAATAAACAATCTAATATTTAAAAAGATTCTTTCATCAGCTTCATCTTTTTTAACTAAAGAATAATCTATGGTGTTGTAAAAATATTCTTTTAATTGATTGTTGACACATCTTTGTATGTCTACATAAAAATCTAAATCTTGGCAAGCAATACAATTTGGAGCAGTGGTTTTTGTTAGTGAATCATCGCAACTAATTATATTCTTACCCATTTTTTTTGTTATTACACGAAAAGAGTATTGTTTTTTAGTATCAAAATTAATATTAAAATTTTCTAATGGGTACAATTTAAAAGCTTTGATTAATGCTTGATTTAATTTAGGATTTCTCATAGAATTTAACCTAATATTAAAAGGGATGCTTTCTTTATTTACATAAAAAGATATTTCTAAATTATTATTGTTTCTTGGATAGGTAATGTTGTTTAAAAGGTATTTAGAAATTTTTTCTTTGAAATAAGTTGTGTGTATATTATCAAAACTAACAGTATTTTCACCTTCTTGACCATTTATTGTAAAAGACAACGTTAGTATAAATAAGATTATAAATTTATTCATAGTTAATTATTGTATTAAGATACAATATTAGAAATAATCTACCTATGTTCAAATGAAATACTTTAAATTCATTTATTATAAAATACTTTTTTTATATAATTATCTTTTTTTATTTCTTATTTCTTTAATTTTGAGAATACTATGGAAGCACTTACTTTAACTACACCAGCTCTTTTATTTTCTGCAATTTCTTTAATTATGTTAGCTTATACCAATCGTTTTTTAGCATATGCTGCTGTAATTAGAAATTTGCATGATATTTACTTAGAAAGAAAAGAAGACTCATTAATAAAGCAAATTAAAAACTTAAAACTTAGATTAAATTTAACACGCTGGATGCAGATTTTAGGTATTGCCAGTTTATTACTTTGTGTATTAACAATGTTTTTAATTTATGTGCATCAGCAAAATATAGCTATATATGTTTTTGGTTTGGCTTTAATATTGCTTATTCTATCTTTAGGGGTATTAATAAAAGAGATACAAATATCTTCTTTAGCTTTACAGCATCATATATCAGATATTGAAGAGCATTTGAGAGAAGGTAAGTAAGGTTTAAAATTAGTTTAATTTTCTATTTTTTGTTTTCTAATAAATAACTGATATAAACCTTTTGCTTCTAAATCGGATTTTAACTTCAATTAATTTGAAAACCTTTAGATTGTTTTTAAGTTAAGTCTTAAGATAATAAATTAATTTTTTAGTATAAATCTAATAATCTTTTAGCTGCATTAAATGGAGTTGTTTTACTGTTTTCTAATAGTTGTATTTCTTTATTTAATGCTTCTTTAATTTTTGGTGTATCAAAGAAATTAACTTTTAATTGTTGCTCTATAGTAGATAATAACCAATATTTATTTTGCTCGTTTCTTTTTTGAGAGAAATAGTTGTTTGCTTTGGTTAACTCAAAATATTGATTTATCATTTCATCAACTTTATCAATTCCAATATTTTGTAAAGCACTTGCTGTAACAACTTTTGGTTGCCAATTGCTCTCTTTTACAGGGTACAAATGTAAGGCTCTGTTAAATTCAACTTTAGCAATTTTAGCATTTTTTTCATTGTCTCCATCAGCTTTGTTAATTACAATAGCATCAGCCATTTCTATAATACCGCGTTTAATTCCCTGTAACTCATCTCCAGCTCCAGCTAATTTTAATAATAAAAAGAAATCTACCATAGAATGTACTAAGGTTTCAGACTGCCCTACACCAACAGTTTCTATTAAAATAGTATTAAAACCTGCTGCTTCACACAAAATTATAGACTCTCTTGTTTTTTGAGCAACCCCACCTAAAGAGCTTCCAGAAGGAGATGGTCTAATAAATGCATTCTTATCGGTTACCAATTGCTCCATTCTGGTTTTATCACCTAAAATAGAACCTTTATTAATAGAACTACTTGGGTCTACAGCTAAAACCGCTACTTTTTTGCCTTGTAATGTTAAATGTTTTCCAAAAGCTTCTATAAAAGTACTTTTACCAACTCCAGGAACACCTGTAATTCCAATTCTTACAGATGCATTTGCATAAGGCAAACATTGCTCTAAAATTTTGTTAGCTTTTTGTTGATGTTTTGCATTTGTACTCTCTACCAAAGTAATTGCACGACTTAGAAATGTAATATTACCATCTAAAATTTTAGATACAAATTCATGAACTGAATTTTTTTTGGCTCTATTTCGTTTAATTTTTTGGGCACTTAATTTACTGGTAGTTTCTAATTTAGAAACTCCATCTTTTTCGTGTAATGCAGATTTAGTATTGTTAGACATCTATTGTAAAAATAAACTTTTGTATTCAAAATTAAAAGTTTACTCTTTTAAAAATTAAATTTATATTTAAGGACAAAACTAATTAAATCTACATATTATTATGAAATTCAGGTGTTTTCTTATTTTATATTTCTTTGTTTTTGCTTTAAAAGGTCAAGAACTATATCAAAAAAAACTTGAATTTTTATATGAAAAGGTAGTAAGAACTCAATATTCTCAATTAGATTCTATGCATTTTTATCTAAAAAAACTAGAGAATGCTATAAAACCTAACGATTCTGTTTGGGTTTCGAGATACAATTCTTCTTTAGGTGTGTATTATTCTCAAAAAGCAGAATACAATAAAGCTAAAGAACAGCAATTTGTGGCGCTTAGAATTGGTCAAAATATAAATGACCCGCTTTTAATTGCGAAAGCTTACCAAAGACTTGGTGTTATTTATAAATTCTTAGGCGACTTTGAAGTTTCTATGGATTATGTTTTTAAAGCCAGAGATTTGGCTTATACTAATAAAGATACCTTAACAGGAGTGATGTCTGATTTGGTAATTGGACAAAATTATTGGAGGTTAAAAAAGTATAAAAAAGCAATGAATCAAATAACAAAGGCAATAGAGATTGCTGAGTTTAGAAACTTAGGTAGTGATGCCTTAGCACCTGTGTATTTAGAGAAAGGAAATATGCTTTTAATGTTTGGTAAATTAGATGAAGCATTAAAAGTGTACAAAAAGGCAGAAAAGTTAACAGAAGCAACAGGATATTTTGAAGGAATTGCCCCAATTTACTCAAACATAGGAGCCATTTATTTCTTTAAAGGCAATTTTAATAAAGCTATAGAATATTATAAAATTTCACTTAAAAAGGCTATAGAATTTCAAGATGAAAATAGCATAGGTGTTGCTCAAATGAATTTAGGAGAAGCGTATTATAACATTAATAAGTTTGATAAGTCAGAAGAAATCTTAAAAGAAAGCCTTCTACTATTTAAACGTTTAAAAAACAAACTCAATTTGGTTGATAACTACAATTATTTATATGAGTTAGAAACAAAAAAGAAAAATTACAAAAAAGCACTCGATTATTTTAAACTTAAAAACACTTACAAAGATTCTATTCTGAATGAAAATAATTTAGCAAAAGTATCTACTTTAGAAGTTAAGTATAAAACAGCGGAAAAAGAAAAACAAATTACCAAACAAAATTTAGAAATTAAAACCAAAGAAGCTACTATAGCTTCACAAAGAAATACTCAATTATTATTAATTGCAGGATTAGGTTTTTTGGTTTTAGGAGGGTTATTATACTACAATAGAAATAAAGCACAGCAGAAGCAAAAATTACAAGCAGCAATTTTAAAAGAAAAAGAAAGAGGTTTTGAGGCTGTAGTTAAAGCATCAGAAGATGAACGTAAAAGAATAAGTAAAGATTTGCATGATGGTATAGGGCAAGAAATGGCAGCTTTAAAAATGGCAATAGGGCATATAAAAGATAAAGAAGAAGATGAACTTAAAAAACAAGAATTGAATACAATTCTAAATAATTGTGCTAAATCTGCTGATGAAATTCGAAGTATTTCTCATCAAATGATGCCGAGATCTTTAATGGAAAATGGATTGTTAGAAGCAATAAACGATTTGCTTTACGGTACGTTCCATTATTCAGACATCAAATACAAATTTGAACATTTTGAAGTAAACCAACGGTTTGATGAGCGTATAGAAATTAGTTTGTATAGAGTGCTGCAAGAATTAATTAACAATATTGTAAAACATGCCAACGCATCTGAAGTTAATGTGTTGTTATACAAACAAGAAAGAAAATTAATTTTATTGGTAGAAGATAATGGTATTGGTATGCACAAAGGCAACAAAAAAGGTCATGGTGTACTAAATATTAAGAGCAGAATAGATATGATAAACGGAACTATAAACTATCAACCCAGTAAAAACTCTGGAACTTCTGCCATGATTAGCATTCCTATTTAAGGCACAATAGGAAGAAGCTTTGGGCCTAAAAATTTCATCCATAAAAAAACACTTCCATAAAAGCCTAAAATTCCAAAAACTAAAGTTTGCAACCTTTCTTTAAAAGTAAATAGTTTAATGAAAATGAAAGTGCCAATACCTAAAAAAAGAATTATTGTAGGTACTATTCTTGCTATTTGAAGCAAACTATAATTGGCATAATAAAATGCTAAGTTAAATAAATTATTAATAGATGTTAAAATGCTAAAACAAGATATAATAGTTAAAAACCAATCCAGCAATTTAAAAGATTGCCCCTTTTTCCATCTATAAAAAAGAAACCCAAAAGAAATTAAAGAAGGTAAGAACAAAACGTAATATATTCCGTGTTTTTGAAACCAATTCATATTTGGATTTGCCTGTGATATTTGCGCAATTTTTTCGCAACCAAAATATAAACTTTTGTAATTAGGTGTAAAAAATTTAAAAGTAATTCCACCTCTAAAAAGTGCATCAAAAGCATATATTAAAATGTTACTTAGTTGAGTTTTTAAAGGAAAAAACAATAAAAACAAACAAAAAATAGTAATATTTTCTTTTTGTTTTAAGATAGATACAACTTTCTTTTTCACTACTTTAATTGACTTTTATGTAAATTTAGAAATAATATTTTATTCTTTTTGCAACATAGCAAAAAATGTATCGTCTATAAGACAAGAAAGTATCAATGAACGCAACCAAACAGTTACATCAACCCATCATTGACCAATGTAAAAACAACAATGCTAAAGCGCAAATAAAGTTGTATAATTTGTATTGTAAAGCTATGCTGAATATTGCTTTTAGATATGTAAAAGATAGATTTATTGCAGAAGATGTAATGCAAGATGCATTTATAAAAGCGTTTAAAAACATTAAAAACTATAAGAATGAAGTCGCTTTTGGTGCATGGTTAAAACGAATTGTCATCAACCAAAGTATAGACTATTTAAAGAAAAAAAAGTTAGAATTAGTTTCTATTAATGAAGAAGTTTACAGAGTAGAAGATAATGAAGACTGGAAAGTTGAGGATGTAGTTTCTGTTGATAAAATTGTTGAGGTTATTAACAATTTAAAAGAAAAATACAGACTGGTTTTAACCCTTTATTTATTAGAAGGTTATAATCATCAAGAGATTTCAGAAATTTTAAATATTACTGAAAATACCTCAAGAACACACTTGTTAAGAGGAAAAAAAATATTAAAAGAACAACTAAAAAATAGGAGTTATGCAGAAGGATATTAGAGATTTATTAAGAGATTACAAAGAACAAAATATTGAATTGTCTGCAAATCATTCATCAAAATTTGAAGGTTTGTTGCAGCAAGAAATGCATCAATATAAACCAAAGAAGAAAAACTATAAATGGTTATCTATTGCAGCTTCTGTTGTTTTGTTAGTAAGTTTAGCAATTAGATTCTATCCTTTAAATACCACAAAAGAAGACCCAAAAACTACTCCTAAAGAAATTAGTTTGGGTAGCATTTCTCCAGAATTTCAAACCATAGAAACCTATTATACAAATAGTATAAATTTAGAAATCAGTCAGTTAGAGTTAACAGAGGAGAACAAAGAAATGGTAGATGGCTATTTGTTTAAAATAGCAGAACTCACCAAAGAATACAAATCATTAACCAAAGAGCTCAATACAAAAGGAGTTAATGATTCAACTATAGATGCATTGATACGTAATTTACAATTACGCTTACAGCTGTTACAACGCTTAAAAAAGCAAATACAACAACTTAAAAATTTAAATACAAATCAAAATGAAACACAAATCATATAAAAATATCACCACTTTTGTAGCCATCTGTTTTTTAACTACAGCATTTGCACAAAAATTTGATAAAAAGTTTACCGAAAACTTTAAAGTTAATAAAGATGTAGAAGTAGCTATTAATGCTACAAATGCAGCTATTAATGTAACAACTTGGAACAAAAATGAAGTACAAGTAAATGCCTTTATAGAAATAGAAGGTTTGTCTAAAAAAGAAGCTGAAAAATATTTCAAAAATTGGAATTTTGAAGCTTTAGGAAATAGTAAAAAAGTAAAAATTACCTCTAAAGGAGGCTATGGTTTAGGTACAAAGACCGATTTTATTTTCTTTAATGATATGGATTTTTCTTTTCCAGATATAGAATTACCAGATGTAGATGTAATTGTGCTTCCAGAAATGGATTTCAACTTTGATTTTGACTATGACAAAATTTTAGAAGATATAGGTGATATTGAAGAGAAAATTGGCGAAAATGGTAGGTATGACTTTACCTGGAATAATGGAAAAGATAAAATTGTAGTTAAAACTAAAAAAGAATGGGAAGCTTTTAAAAAGACAAAAAAGTACAAAGAGTTTAAAAAAGAGATGGCTATAAGCAAAGAAAAATTAAGAAAAGAGTTTATAGAATCTAAAGCAAAAATAAAAAAAGAATTTGCCAAGGCTAAGATAGAATTTGCAAAAGTTGATAAAATAAAAATCAAGGAAAAGTTAGCAAAAGCGCAAGCAAAATTAAAAGAAATGAAGTTTAACTTTCATTCTAATGATTCTGGAAAATTAATTATAGATGGGAAAGAAATCAAGATTAAAAAAAGATTAGAAATTAAAGTACCAAAAGAAGCAACTTTCGATTTAAATACACGTCATTGTAAAGTAAAACTACCAAATACAGTTGCTTCTGGTAAGGTAAAGTATGGCACTTTTAATGCCAATAATTTAATAGGAGGTAAGCTAACTATAGACTATTCTAAAGTAGATATTAACAACTTAAATGCCTGTACACTTTTTTTAAATAACGTAACTGATGCAAAAATTGCATCAGTTACTAATACAACAATGAGTAATAATTCTTCTGGTGTTCATGTATATAAAGTCAACAAAAATGTAACGCTTTCTGATAAATTTGGAGAATTAACAATAGACAGTTTTCATCCTAATTTTGGTGAGTTTACTTTAAATTTAAGTCATTCTAATGCTTCAATTTTTTTACAAAATATACCCACAAAATTCAAGTATAATGTAAATAGAGTAAAATTAGAAAATAACAGAACAGATTTGTTCCAAAAAAGTAAAACGTCTAACAATCTAATAAAAGTATTAGGCGAATACAGCACTATTGTTATCAAGTAAAAAACCATCACTTTTCTTTACCAAACTTCTAACAAATTCCATTTCGCTATTCTCTATAAAGTGCCTATATTTAGCCTCTGTAATTAGTCACTTTTTTAATGGAACGATACAAAGAAAATCAACTTAACATATACAACTCTCTTTCTAAACAAAAAGAAGCTTTTAAACCCATAACAAACGGATACGTAGGTATGTACGTTTGTGGTCCAACAGTGTATAGTAATGCTCATTTAGGAAACGTAAGAACCTTTATGTTTTTTGATGTGGTATATCGTTATTTACTTCATTTAGGATATAAAGTACGTTATGTGCGTAATATTACAGATGCAGGTCATTTAGAAAATGATGCAGAACAAGGTGAAGACAAAATTGCAAAAAAAGCACGTTTAGAGCAAATAGAACCTATGGAAGTTGTACAGATGTATACTGTAGATTTTCACAACGTATTAAAAAACTACAACTTTTTATCACCAAGTATAGAACCTACTGCAACAGGCCATATTGTTGAGCAAATAGAAATGATTAAAGAAATCATCAAAAAAGGTTTTGCTTACGAAGTAAATGGTTCTGTATATTTTGATGTGCACGAATACAACAAAAAAGAAAACTACGGAATTCTTTCAGGCAGAAAAGTCGAAGATTTAATTCATAATACGCGTGCTTTAGACGGACAATCTGATAAGAGAAACCCACAAGATTTTGCACTTTGGAAAAAAGCAGATGACAGACATATTATGCGTTGGCCATCTCCTTGGAGTGATGGTTTTCCTGGTTGGCATTTAGAATGTTCTGTAATGAGCACAAAATATTTAGGTGAACAATTCGATATTCACGGAGGTGGAATGGATTTAAAATTTCCGCATCATGAATGCGAAATTGCACAATCTCAAACTTGCTCAGGTGTTAAACCCGTAAATTATTGGATGCATACAAATATGTTATCCTTAAATGGTCAGAGAATGGCAAAATCTACAGGAAATTACATTTTGCCAAATGAGATTTTAACAGGAGATAATAAAGTATTACCCAAAGCATTTTCAGCGTCTGTAGTTCGTTTTTTCAATATGCAAGCCAATTATAGAAGTATTTTAGATTTTTCTGGTGATGCTTTGGAAGCTTCAGAAAAAGGGCATGCAAAGTTAATGGATGCAGTAAATCTTTTAAAGAAAATAGAAGCAGGAAAAACATCTACTTTCGATGTTCAAAAATGGAAAGCAGATTGTTATGCAGCCATGAATGATGATTTTAATACACCAATTTTAATAGCACATTTATTTGAAGCAGTTAAACTCATCAATCAAATTAAAGAAGGTAAAGCTACTTTAAATGCTGATGATTTATTAGAATTTAAAACAACTATACACGCGTTTATTTTTGATGTTTTAGGTTTGATGAATGAAGCTACTCAAGACAATTCAGAAAAAATAAATGGTGTAGTAGAGTTGTTAATCAAATTGAGAAAAGAAGCAAGAGAAAATAAAGATTGGGCTTTGTCTGATCAAATTAGAGATGAGTTAATTGAATTAGGAATTCAGTTAAAAGATGGTAAAGAAGGAACAACATTTTCAATAAACTAAATTGAAAAAAATCCTTTCATATCCATTTATTATATTGGTTCGTTTTTATCAAACAGCAATATCTCCATTTACACCAGCAACTTGTAGATATTCTCCAACTTGTTCTCATTATACCATAGAAGCCTTACAAAAACATGGTTTATTTTCTGGAGGATGGTTGGCTTTGAAAAGAATATTTAGTTGCCATCCTTGGGGAGGCAGTGGTTACGATCCAGTACCAGAGAAAAAAGAATAAAAATAGTTTAAAGATTAAAAGATTAAATAATTGAAAAATAAAATAATAAATCTTTTAATGATAAATCTTTTAATAAAGTAAAATATGAGTTTTTTAGCAATAGAATGGAATCCATCTATAGGAATAGATTTAGGTTTTTTTACCATTAGGTGGTATAGTTTAATGTTTGTAGCTGCCTTTTTATTGGGTTTACGATTAATGAAAAAAATCTACATAGAAGATAAAATACCCGTAGAAAAATTAGACACTATTTTTATGTATGTATTTATTTCTATGCTAATTGGTATGCGTTTAGGTGATGTTTTCTTTTATAGTTGGGATTACTATCAAGATCATCTATTAGAAATTATTTTGCCTTTTAAAGAAGTTAACGGTTCATGGAAGTTTACTGGTTTCACTGGATTTGCAAGTCATGGAGCAGCAATAGCAATTCCAATAGCTATGTATTTTTATGCCAAAAAACATTTACAAAAACCTTGGTTATTTATCTTAGATAGGTTAGCTATTATGGTGGCATTAGCTGGCTTTTTTATCAGAACAGGTAACTTTATGAATTCAGAAATTTATGGGAAACCAACAGGAAGTAACTTTGGGGTAATCTTTAAAGCAGCAGAAGAAACCGTACCAAGACATCCTACACAATTATATGAAGCATTTAGTTATTTAGCGTTGTTTTTTGTGATGTGGTACTTATACTGGAAAACCAATAAAAAACAACAAATAGGTTATTTATTTGGGTTGTTTATGGTGGTCTTATGGTCTTTACGTTTTGTAATTGAGTTTTTAAAAGAACCACAAGTACAACAAAGAGGAGAAGAATGGGTGTTTAGCCCACTTAATACAGGGCAGGTTTTAAGTATTCCATTAATTATCATAGGTTTATGGTTAATGTTTAGAAAGAAAAAAAGAAAAATATAGTAAAATGGAAAAACTAAAACAACGTTGGGGGATAGAAAGTAATTGGGCAATTTTTTTTATATTCTGTGCATTTGCAGTCAATGGCTCTTTTGCTGCTTGGGTAGCAAAACCAGTTTGTAACTTTTTAGGATTAAATCCAGATGCTATTTCTACTTGGATTTATTGGCCTTTAAGAATACTTTTAATTTTCCCTATTTATCAATTAACATTGCCTCTTGTAGGTTGGTTATTTGGTCAGTTTAAATTCTTTTGGGAATTTGAAAAAAAGTTTTTAAGTAGACTTGGTTTTGGATTTCTATTTAAAAAGTAGAGAAAAAAATGAATAATCGTATCAACTCATTTTTTTGTTAAAAACATAAGTATAAAACCACATAATTGTAAATGTTGGTATAAAATCTAAAAAAGGAATAATTTCTTCAAGAAAACTAATAATACCAGCAACTTTACCTTCTTTACCTTTATACATTTTGGTCATTAAAAAACCAGAAGTTGGGGCCCATATAACATCAAAAAAAGGAATCGGAATCATACCAATTGCATCTAAAGCAATACTTAAAGCTAATTTTTTGTATTTTTTATTCATATAATTTTAATTGAATCAAAATTCTTGCCAAATAGTATTTTATTTAAAAGTGAATTGATAAGTTTGCTAAAAGTAAATATTTCTTGTGAATTTTAAAGATTTTAAAAATAAAATAGCAGAACTAAAAATAACTAAATTAGGAGGTTTAGATGCACAATTTAAATTAGCTCCAAAATTACGTCTAAAGTACGATGCTGATAAAATTAGAGCCAATAACCCAAGAAGAGCAGCTGTTTTAGCTTTGTTGTTTCCAAATAAAGACAATAAAACTTGTTTTTTACTAACCGAAAGAGCAAGTTACCAAGGAACACATTCTGCTCAGATAAGTTTTCCGGGTGGAAAGATTGAAAAATCTGATAAAAACTTAGAATTTACTGCTTTAAGAGAAGCAAAAGAAGAAGTTGGTGTAGAAATATCATCAGTACATATTATTAAAGAATTAACAGATGTATATATTCCTCCAAGTAATTTTTTAGCAACCCCATTTTTAGGTTTTGTAAATAAAGAACCTAATTTTATATTGAATCACGAAGTAGAAAATACAATAGTGGTTTTATTAGAAGATTTACTAAATGATTCGAGCTTAACAACTATACATATGAATACTTCTTATATGAAAAATATAGATGTACCGTGTTTTAAATTAAACAATTATATTGTTTGGGGGGCTACAGCAATGATGCTTTCTGAAATTAAAGACTTAATAGAGACAATCTATATTAAATAGTTTTGTAATTTTGCTGACAAACCAAGTAAAAACTAATTAAATGCCTTTATTTAAAAGGAATCCTTTTGGACATTATTTATTTATAAAAAAGTGGCTGATAAGAATTTTAGGAATTATATCTCACAGCAGATATAGAAGTTTTAATAATTTGCAAATTGAAGGTTCTGAAATTCTAAGAAGCCTACCAGATAAAAAAGTTCTTTTTATATCCAATCATCAAACCTATTTTGCAGATGTAGCTGCAATGTTACACGTTTTTAATGCAGCATTAAAAGGGCGAGATGATTCTATAAAAAACGTTGGGTATATCTGGAATCCTAAGTTAAATATATATTATGTAGCAGCAGGAGAAACCATGCGTTCTGGTTTATTACCTAAGATTTTTGCGTACACTGGCTCTGTTTCTATTGATAGAACATGGAGAAGCGCTGGTAAAAACGTAAACAGACAGGTTAAAAATTCTGATATTTCTAATATAGGAAAAGCCATTAACGATGGTTGGGTAATTACATTTCCGCAAGGAACTACTACACCTTTTAAGCCTATAAGAAGAGGTACAGCACATTTAATTAAAACCTATAAACCTATTGTGGTTCCTATTGTTATTGATGGATTTAGGCGTTCTTTTGATAAAAAAGGATTGAGTATAAAGAAGCGCAACGTTTTACAATCTATGGTAATAAAAGAACCTTTAGAAATAGATTATAAAAATGAGCAAATTGCAGATATAGTAACTAAAATAGAATATGCTATAGAGCAACATCCATCATTTTTAAAAGTACTTTCTAAAGAAGAAGCTGAAGAATACATTAAACAAGAAGAAGAGTTAAATAAAAAACGTGAATTTTGGTAATGTTCAAAAAAAAAAAATCCCAATTTGAAAAAACAAATTGGGATTTTTTTATAGAATTTTAAAAATTAATTTTTAAGTTTTTCTTTAAACATTTCAAACCTATTGGTTGTTTTTTTAGGCCAACTGTTATTTGCTGTATTTACATCTGCAGTTTCTAAATCTGGGTCTACAACAAAACTTTTAACCTCTTTAGTGGTTGTAAAAACTCTAAAAACAGAATTCTCATTTTTCATCCATATTTGAGCAGGAAAAACTTGTTTTTCTTTTGTACCATCTACAAAGTTTAGCTCAACAATTATTGGCATAATTAAGCCTCCGGGTTTTTCAAACTCTACTTCATAAATGTAAGCAGGTATTTCTTTACCATTAGCATATTTATCCATTGCTTTTGGGTTTACATTTTCTTTTTTATCAGTTATGTACACAATTTCTCCTAAATCTTCGAAATAGCTTTTGTATTTTTCTTTTAAATTCTTTAAACGTTCATTAGGTTTGTCTGTTAAATAATAAGGCTTTACGCTTTTTATACCAATATCTGTTACATCTGTGGTGTAAAACCATCCTCTCCAAAACCAATCTAAATCCATACCAGAAGCATCTTCCATAGACCTAAAAAAATCTGCAGGAGTAGGGTGTTTAAACATCCAACGTTTAGAATAAGTTCTAAAAGCATAATCAAATAATTCTGGCCCCATAATGGTTTGGCGTAGCATGTATAAGCCAGCAGCAGGTTTGGTGTAAGCATTAGGTCCAAATTGTTTTACATAATCTCCTTGAGACATTATTGGAGAAAGGTTGCTTTGGTCTCCGCGCATATAGCCTACAATGTCTTTTGGTAAATTTCCTGTATCAAAATTTGGGTCGTAATCTAACTCTGCAATTATTTCTACAAAAGAGTTTAAACCTTCATCCATCCAGGTCCATTGTCTTTCATCAGAGTTAACAATCATTGGAAAAAAATTATGCCCAACTTCATGGGTAATAACATTAATCATTCTTTTTTTGGTTCTTTCGGAATAAGTTCCATCAGGATTTGGTCTTCCCCAGTTAAAACAAATCATTGGATATTCCATTCCTTGATTTTTGGCGTGAACTGAAATTGCTTTTGGATATGGATAATCGAAAGTTAATTTAGAATATTCTTCTAAAGTATTAGCAACAACTCTTGTAGAATGTTCTTCCCAAAGCGGATTACCTTCTTTAGGGTATAAAGAAACAGCCATTACAGTATTGCCATTTATGTTAACAGCCATTGCATCCCAAATGTATTTTCTTGAAGAAGCAAAAGCAAAATCTCTTACATTTTTTGCTTTAAATTTCCAAGTTTTCATTTTTATAGAACGCCCTTTTTCTGCTTTTTCAGTTTCTTTTTGAGTTACAATAAATACTGGATTTTTAAAAGATTTTCTTGCTTCTTCAAAACGTTTGCGCTGTGTTTTATTTAATACTTCTTTCTCATTTAGTAATTGCCCAGTGGCGTCTAAAATATGATCTGCAGGTACTGTAATATTTACGTTGTAATCTCCGAACTCTAGAGCCCACTCACTTCTTCCCCAAAATTGCATATTTTGCCATCCTTCTACATTGTTATAAACTGCTAATCTTGGAAAGAACTGAGCAATGGTATAATTTTTATTACCATCAGGAAAAATTTCAAAACCAGAGCGTCCATTATCTTTTATATAGTTATTAATTTTATAATTCCATTTAATTCTAAACTTAAATTTTCCTCCAGCTTTTAGTGGAGTAGGGAGGTTAATTCTCATCATTGTGCGATTAATAAAATGTGATAAGGGTTTTCCTTCGGTTTCAACAACTTCGATATTAAAACCAAAACCATTTTTTTGCTTTGTAAATTTAGATTTGTATTTTTCTGGCGAAATGTAAGTTGCAGCAACGCTTGATGATGATTTTGTAAGTGGAGTTTTAGAGTCGTCTGCTCTCATATTTTGATCTAACTGCACCCATAAATACTCTAAATTATCTTTAGAGTTATTATGATAAGTAATGGTCTCATCTCCATAGATTTTATCTTCTTTTTCATCTAAACGAATATCCATTACATAATCTACTTTTTGTTGTGTATATTGATGTCCTGGCGCACCAGATGCAGTTCTTTGATCATTAGGAGTAGGAAGAACGTCTTTTAATTGCCTAAATTTATTCTGATCTGTATGACCTTTTTGTACTTGAGCATTAACAGATGTTACTATAAAAACGGTTAAAAATAATAGTTTTTGTATTGTTTTCATTTCTGATTTATTTTTATAAATGCGTGCTAAAATAACGATTACCTTTTTAATTTTTTAAAGTATAAAAATGATTTAACAAAGGTTTATAAAAAAAGCGATATCATTTGATATCGCTTTAAAGAAGATCTTATTAAAATTAACTTTTAACTTTTGCTTTAAATTTCTCGAATTTATTTTTTTCTTGTTTTGGCCAACTGTTATTTGATGTGTCTACATCTGCAGTTTCTTGATAAGGATCTATGGTAATCTTAGACAACTCTTTGTTAGAGGAGAATACTTTGGTTACTTCTTTGTCATTATATCTCCAAATTTGTGCAGGATATACTTTTCTTTCACTTGTGCCATCTTTATATTCAAAATGAACAATAATTGGCATTACCAATCCTCCTGGTTTGTTATAAGTTATTTCGTAATGATATTTAGAATCAGGATTTTTATTACTGCCAAAACTTAAACCTTTGGTTTTATCTTCTATAAAGTTTACAGTATCTCCATTGTCTTTTGTATAGTACTTTTTTACACCTTTAATACCAATATCTGTAACATCTGTAGTGTAAAACCATCCTCTCCAAAACCAATCTAAGTCTATACCAGAAGCATCTTCCATTGTTCTAAAGAAGTCTGCAGGAGTGGGGTGTTTAAACATCCATCTTTGTGAATAAGTTCTAAATGCATGATCAAATAATTCGTGCCCCATTATAGTCTCTCTTAAAATCCATAAAGCAGTAGCGGGTTTTCCGTAAGCGTTGTTACCAAAGCTATATACATTATCTCCTTTAGACATAATCGGAGCAATTTTAGATTGATCTCCACTCATGTATTTTACAATATTCTTTGGATATCCTCTTGTAATAGGAAAGTTTTTATCGTAGGCTAATTCAGCTAACATTTCTACATAAGAATTTAAACCCTCATCCATCCAAGTCCACTGTCTTTCATCAGAATTTACAATCATGGGGAAAAAATTATGCCCAACTTCGTGTATGGTAACTTTAATCATTCTGTATTTTGTTCTGTCTGAGTAAGTACCATCTGGATTTGGTCTTCCAGGATTGAAACAAATTTGCGGATATTCCATTCCCATTTGCCCGTCAACAGAAATGGCTTTGTGGTAAGGATAGTCAAAAGTATATTTAGAATATGTTTTTAGAGTCTGTGCAACTGCTCTTGTAGAGTGGTCTCCGTATAAAGGATTGGCTTCTTTAGAATAGAGAGAATATGCCATTACTGTTTTTCCATTAATATCTACTGCCATAGCATCCCAAATAAATTTTCTTGAAGTGGCAAATGCATAGTCTCTTACATTTTTTGCAATAAATTTCCAAGTTTTGGTTTTAGTAGATTTTGTTTTTTCAAACTCAATAGCTTCATCTTGTGTACGAATAACAATAGGATTGTCAAATGTTTTTCTTGCCTTTGCTAACCTTTTTAGTTCAGTTTTAGACAATACTTCTTTTTCGTTTTGTAAAACTCCAGTAGCACCCAACATATGATCTGCTGGTACAGTAATATTTACTTTAAAGTCTCCAAATTCTAGAGCAAATTCGCTTCTTCCCCAAAACTGGTCATTTTGCCAACCTTCTACATTATCATATACACACATTCTTGGATAGAATTGTGCTATAACATAGTTGTTATTGTTGTCTTTTTCAAAATGTTCAAAACCAGATCTACCACCTTGTGTTCTATGATTATTAATGTTGTACCACCATTTTATGTTAAAAGAAAAGGTTTTTCCTGCTGCTAATGGTTTTGGTAAATTAATACGCATCATTGTCTGATTAATGGTATGAGATAAATTACTTCCATCTATATTGGTAACAGATGTAATATTAAAACCACCATCAAAACGTTCTTTAGGATAGCTTCTATTAAACCTGTTTTTGCTCATAGATTTACTGATTTTTCCAGAGCTTATATCTGGAGTTTTAGAGTCTTTAGCTCTCATGTTTTGGTCTAATTGTACCCATAAATAAGTTAGGTTATCTTTAGAGTTATTGTAATAAGTAATGGTTTCTTTACCAGTAATTCTTTGTTTATTATCATCTAAGACAATATCCATTTTATAATCAACTTTTTGTTGAGTATAGTTTACTCCTGGAGCGCCAGATGCAGTTCTTTGGCTGTTTGGTGTTGGTAACTCTTGTTTTAGTTGTCTAAATTTATTAGTGTTAGTATGACCTTGCTTGGTAATGGTTTTTTTTTGTGAAAAAGCTGTAGCACTAATGATGAGAATAGAAAATAATATTGAAATTTTTTTCATTATGTGAAATGATTAGTTAAACTTGTCGAAATTAAGAATAAGTGTATGAAAAAGTTAAAAAAGTTAAAATTTTAACAAACCTTTATCACTTTTAGCAGTTAGCAAAATACTCTTGTGTTTTTTATTTACCTTAATTTTAATTAAGTTTTGTTGGTCAGGAAAATGTTTCATTAAAATTTTATTTTTTATTTCTAAAGATTTTAAGTCTTTAACATTTTCAATTTCTAAATAAAAATAGACCAAATCTCCATCATATTCTTTTCCGATGTAATGAAACGTTTTAGCTAAATCATCAATTTTAAAATGTAATTTTTCTTTTAAATATTTTATAAAATAGTTGTCGTTATTTTTTAACTCTTTTTTTGTAGTAAGTTGTAAATCAATATTATAATCTTTATTTAACGCAGTTTCTATATCATCCATAAAAACATTGATAATAATTTGTACAGATTTAGATTTATTGCTGTATTCTATTTGAGTTAAGCTTAAATAATATTTGTGCGTGGAGAAAGATAATAAAGGTATTATTAATAAAAGAAAAAATATTTTTTTAAAATTCATAAAAAAGCAAAAACAATTATTGAGCCAAATTACTCTTTTTTTATGATTTTTAAATAAGTAACGCTTTCTGTTTTTAATATTTTTATGAGTTCTAAGTGTCTGTTTTGTTTATGAAGCTTTTCTATGCCTAAAGGGTTGCAATATTCTAAAAAATGAAAATAATTTTCTATGGGAATTTTTAATTTTTCAAAGAAGAATTTTTCTCCCAACTCAGCCATAATTTTATAGGGAAACGCTTTTTTCTGAGCCAATTCTCTTCTTAAAGACCATAAACGTTCTGAATATTTAAATGGTATTATTGCAGATGTGCCTGCTCCAACAAACGCCAAATTAGGGTCTGTTCTAACAATATGTGGTCTAACTCTTTGGTCTATATAATCGTCTGCTTCAACTATTTTCATATTTACATTAGAAAAATCCATAGTTTCTCTAAGTATAGAATCTTTTCTATTAGTTGGTACTTCTTTTATGTCTAAACCCAATCTACCAGTTAGTTGATGTCTCTTTAAATCGAACTCATCTAATACATAAGTGTTTGATTTTAAGGTGGTTTTAAATAATTTATTTGTAATAATTTTTTTAGTGATAATAACTTTACTTGTAATGTGTTGTATGGATGATATTTGTAAAGAATCGCCAACAGAAACAAATATTCTAAAATTTCCGTTATCGGAAGAAAAAGTTCCTTGATTGTTGTTTAGATTTATAATATGTGCATTTTTTACAACACCAACTGAGTCTAATACAATTCCGGAAATTAAATTTTTTCTTTCTTGACTTAAGACGCTAATTGTAAATATAATAGAGTAGAATAGTAGTAGTTTTTTTATCATTCAGTAAATTATTGTTTGGTTAATGGTTTGTGTTCGTATATAATTTTATGCGGATAAAATTTACTTTCTTCAATTAAAAGTTGTAAGAGTTTTATTTTACTATCATTCTTAAAAATACCGATAATATTTTTATCTACACAATCGTTTAAAAACGGATTGATGTATTCTTTTTTTATTTTTAAGTGAGTTATAAAAAAATCATCTGTTAATTGCTTTCTAATTTTTTCGAGTTGTGTGTCTTCTGATACCATTTTTTTATAAAACTTTTCTCTTTTATTTTTTCCATTAATACTGTTTATCAAATTATCTAAACTAATAATTCCTCCAGACCTAAATTTAATAATAGCCTTATCTTTTTGAACGGTAGTGTTAGCAAAAGGCAGGTTTAAGGTTTTTGCATTTACTTTAGGCCCATTATATTTTGTTATTTCTGGATCTTTATAAAAAATACTTTGTTGCTTTTTTAGCGTAAACTCTTGAAGTACAATAGTTTTTTCGTCTAAATGAATAATAAGATTTTTCTCTGTAATTATTTTTTTCGTTACTACTATTGTTTTACTTTTTAAATTTAAGTGCGAATAAAGTAAGCTGTCTCCCAATTGTACAGTTAGCTCAAAAAGACCTTTATCATTAGTTATTGTACCATTTTGTGTTTGTAGATTTAAAATATGTACATCTACAATAGGTATATTCTTTATCAAAATTTTTCCAGAAATTGGCGTTCTTTTTTCTTGCCCAAAGATTGAGTGTTTGAGTAGCACTAAAATTAAGAAGACAAAAAGTTTTTTCATCTCTACAAAGAAAGTAGAAGAGCTTCTTAAAAGTCTATTAAGAGAATTGTAAACTTGTGTTAAATAAAAGAAGCTGTCTGAAAAGTATTAGTATTTGTCATTTCGACTGTAATGGAGAAATCTTATTTATTGAAAATCAATTATATAGATTTTTCGCCTCCGCTCAAAATGACAGTTAAATCAACTTTTCAGACAGCTTCTTTATTCTGTTTATAGGTAGTACTACTTTTCTAAGGTTAAAAACATTTCTCCAGAAACAGAAACATTTGCACCATTTATAGACTCTGTTTCGTTTATTGTTAATTGTAACTTAATTCTATTGCCAGTAAATTCAATAACATCTGCAATACCTGTTAAATTAGAACTGTCTGTAATAGAGATTGTGTTTCCACTTAAATTCCAAGTACCAGAATCAAAACCATCTACAGAATGCACCTCAATTTCTTGAGTATTATCAGGTTGACCTAATATTGATGTTGTAGTAACCGAAGTATATTTTCCTTTAACAGCAACTATATTTGGATTTTTAGAAAAGGTGTAAGTAAAATCAAAATCTTTACCATATCCAGTAGTTTTTGAAGTTAGAGCAATACCTTGAAAATTTCCTGTAGTTGTTATGTCAAGAGTTTGAGCAGTTACATTCCACTCTCCAACTAAGTCTTCATTTGTAATATTGATATCTGAATTGTCATTAGATTCGCAGGCCGTTAAAAAAGCAACAATTGTAATTAATAATAAAATTTTCGTTTTCATGATACTTATTTTTTTGGTTATCATACAAATTTAAACAATATTTATTTATAAAAATGTAAATTTGATATATGAAAAAAATGATTATAGCCAGTACTTCTACAGTTTATGGAAGTGGGTATTTAGAATATTTATTACCGGTTTTAAGAGTACATTTTAAAGATGTTAAAAAGATTCTTTTTATACCTTATGCAAGACCAGGAGGCATCTCTTATGATGAGTATACAGCAATAGCTAAAAAAGGTTTTTCTAACATTTTTATTGATGTAATTGGGCTTCATGAATTTAAAAACCCAGTAGAAGCCATTTTAAATGCTGATGGTATTTTTGTTGGTGGAGGAAATACTTTTGAATTGGTGAATAGACTTTATAAGAATAATGTACTAAAGGCTTTAAAAGGCAAAATAGAAGAAGGTGCTCCGTATTTAGGTACAAGCGCAGGTAGCAATATTTGTGGTGTTAGCATGATGAATACTAATGATATGCCTATTGTTTACCCACCAAGTTTTAAAACTATGGCATGTATTCCTTTTAACATTAATGCACATTATTTAGACCCTATTAAAGGTTCTACTCATATGGGAGAAACTAGAGAAACTAGAATTAAAGAGTATCATGTTTTTAATGATACCGCTGTTTTAGGTTTGCGAGAAGGTAGTTGGCTAGAAGTTTTGGCTGATAAAATTTATTTAAGAGGCAACCACACTGCAAGATTATTTCAGCAGAATAAAAAGCCGATTGAAATAGAAAGTGGAGTAGAGGTTGTTGTTTAGAAATTATAAATTGTTTTTTTACAATTTTACCAACAATCTATCAAATTAATACCCAATATAATCTACAATTTCTAACCCGTAACCTATTATACCCACACGTTTTGTTTGTTTAGAATTGGTAATTAACTTTA
Source organism: Bacteroidia bacterium (assembly GCA_030427865.1). Classification (GTDB taxonomy): domain Bacteria; phylum Bacteroidota; class Bacteroidia; order Flavobacteriales; family Flavobacteriaceae; genus Polaribacter. The sequence goes on from JAUICK010000002.1 coordinate 35,956, forward strand.
ATTTACTAATGTTTAAATCGTGTAAAATTTGAGCGCCAATACCAAAATCTTTATTGTCCATCTTTATATCTGGAGCTTTCATATTTCCGTTTTGTTGATTTTCTTTTAAAATAGATAATCTACTTAGTAAGTTTTGCGATTGATTTTGTTGATTGATAAATAAAATTGCTCCTTTACCATTATCGTTAATAACCTGAAACATTTGGTCTAATTTCTGGTCTGCATTATTAGTTAATGTTCCTAAAATATCATTATTCACCAAAGTAGAATTTACTCTTGTTAATATGGGTTCTTCTTTGGTCCAATTTCCCTTTGTTAATGCAATATGTACTTGGTTGTTTGTTGTTTGTTGATACGCTCTTAATCTAAATTTTCCAAAACGAGTTTCGATATTAAAATCTTCTTTCATTTCTATTAACGAATCATGCTCCATTCTGTAAGCTACTAAATCTTCGATAGAAACAATTTTAATATCAAATTTTTTAGCAACTTCTAATAATTGAGGTAAACGTGCCATAGTTCCGTCTTCATTCATTATTTCAACAATAACTCCAGCAGGCTCAAGCCCTGCTAAACGTGCAAAATCTATAGCTGCTTCTGTATGTCCTGTTCTTCTTAACACACCTCCTTCTTTTGCTCTTAAAGGAAAAATATGCCCTGGTCTTGCCAAATCAAAGGGTTTAGTTCCTTTTTCTATTAGCGCTTTAATAGTTAAGGCTCTATCTGAGGCAGAAATACCTGTGGTAACGCCTTTACCTCTTAAATCTACAGAAACGGTAAACGCAGTTTCCATAGGATCTGTATTGTTGTTAACCATCATTACTAAATCTAATTCTTTACATCTGTTTTCAGTAAGTGGTGCACATATTAGGCCTCTTCCATGAGTGGCCATAAAGTTGATCATTTCTGGGGTAACTTTTTCTGCTGCAGCTAAAAAATCGCCTTCATTTTCTCTGTTTTCATCATCTACTACAATAATTACCTTACCATTTCTTATATCTTGAATAGCTTCTGCAATTGTGTTTAGCTTTGAGTCTTTTTTTATAGATTGAGTAGTCATAATGCTATGCTTCTTTTTTTAAAAATATTTTTTTAAAGAAATTAATAACTGATTGCGTAAATGCATCTATGTTAAAAATACCTTTATCTTTTGTTGCTCTTCTTGTTAATAATATACCCATAGGAATCATAATAAATGCAGCAATCCAAGAGCCCCAAAAAGCAGAAATAGAGCTTTCTTCTGCTAAGTTTTTTCCAAATGTGTTGGCAAAGAAATAGGTAACATAAATTGCTATTGCTAAAATCATAGGTAAGCCAAAACCTCCTTTTCTTATAATAGAACCTAATGGTGCGCCTATAAAGAATAAGATTAAACAAGATAAAGAAAAAGCAATTCTGTTGTAATATTCGGTGTCAAAAAAGTTAAGATTTTTTCTTTTGTATTTTATAGAAGCTTTATTGTTTTTAACAGAACTTAACCCCCTTTCTGCTTTTGTTGTTGCAGAATTTAATATGCTTATTTTTTCTCTGATACCAAAATTTTCTAATATTTCTGTGTTTATATTATTTGCTTTTAAAGAGTCTGGGTATTTATACAATTCTTTTGCAGAAACTGTTGCATAAAGGTTTTTAGATTTTAATTTAAGAATTTCATTGTAGTCTCTTTTTAAATCGGGTATTGTATCTCCTAATTGCTCTAAACTAAGCATCATAAAATTCTTGGTATGGTTTTCTTGATCTAAACCATCTTCGCCTGTAACCGAAGAGATATCAATATTAAACTCGTATTCTTTAAAGGTGGCATTAGAAGCTGCCATTCTTTTTCTTTTAGAAACTGTAGTTGCAGATTTTACATGTTCTTCGTAATAATAGCCATCGTATAATATAAATGTCATGTAGCGACTACCTTCATCAGAAATAATTTTACCACGTTCTGCTGTAATTACTTTTTGGTTTCCTTTATTGCCTGTTAAATCATATATTAAAACCTTTTTTAGTAGGTTTTTTTCTTCTCCGTATTTTTCATCAAATTTAATTTGATAACCAGGAATATCGCTATTAAAACTACCAGGAACTAAGGCTAAAGCTGGTTTTTTCTTCTTAATATTTAAGTATAAATTTTTTTGCTTTAAAACAGCATAAGGATAGACATTATTTAAGAATAAAAAATTTACTCCACTTAGAAAAACTGCTAAAAAAATTAATGGTCTTACTAATCTTTGTAGCGAAATTCCGGCCGATTTTGCAGCAGCAAATTCGTAATTTTCACCTAAATTACCCAAAGCCATTATAGAAGAAAGCAAAACACCAATAGGTAAGGCTTGTGGTGTAATAATTAGTGTTGTATAATAGAGAAATTTTAGTATAAAAGGTAGGCTAATTCCTTTACCAGCAATGTTTTCGAAAGTTTGCCATAAAACCTGCATTACCAAAACAAATAGCACAATTAAAAATGTAGCTACAAAAGGAACTAAGAAGGTTTTTAAGATGTATTTATCTAAAATTTTCATCAAGGCAAAAGTAGTTTCTTAAAATGAAAGAAGCTACTAAATTTCTGTTAATTGAAAAATGGACTAATCTATGGTAAATTTTAGTTTTTTGTATTTTGCTTCATCAAAACTAAAAAAACTATCTGAAAGTATTTGATTACTCTTAAACTTATCTATAGTAAAGGTTGTTCTTGAACCATTAGTACCTGTTTGGATTAACTTGTAGATATGTTTGGTTTTTGCATCTATTGCTAATTCTACTTTAATAATATCTGAATTACTGTCTATAGGATTTAAAGTAACAAACTGAATTTTTCTACCATTTAAGTTCTTTAAAGAACCCATTTCAAAATTATAACCTTCTTTATAAAAGGATAGTAGTTTTGAGGGGTAAATAAAACCATCATCACCACTCATATCTCCATCTGTTATAGATACTTCTTTTTCATCATTATTAATAACATAGAGTTTTTTTCCATCAAAAATAAAATTGTTTCCTAGATAGTTTAGTTTGTATTTTTCTCCTTGTAATGTAATTTCACCTCTAATAGGTGGTTCATCGCCTTCTTTAATCCCAGCTTCTTCATTACTTAATGTCTGGCTAAAGCCAATAAACATATTTTTATAAGCACTCATTTTAATAGATACTTCATCTAATAATGATTTTGCTTTTGATGAGCTTTGTGAAAAACTTGTTAATGATATAAATAAACTTAAAAATAAAATTCTTACTTTTTTCATTTCTATTGATTCTTTTCGTTTTCTAATAATTGTTCTAAAGCTATTAAATCTGATACTAAAACTTGCCTTGCTTTGCTGCCTTCAAACCCTCCAACAATACCAGCAGCTTCTAATTGATCTATTAATCTACCTGCTCTATTATATCCTAATTTTAATTTTCTTTGTAACAAAGATGCAGATCCTTGTTGCGCTGTAACTATAACTTCTGCTGCTTCTTTAAAGAGTTTATCTCTGTCTGCTATATCAATATCAATACTTGTGCCACTTTCATCATCTATATATTCTGGCAATTGATAGGCTTCTGCATATGCTTTTTGAGAGCCTATAAAATCGGTTATTTTTTCAACTTCAGGAGTGTCTACAAAAGCACATTGTATTCTAATAATATCATTTCCACCAGAATATAATAAGTCTCCGCGACCAATTAATTGGTCTGCTCCTGGAGCATCTAAAATAGTTCTTGAATCTATTTTAGAGGTAACCCTGAATGCAATTCTTGATGGAAAATTTGCCTTAATTATACCTGTAATTACATTTACAGAAGGTCTTTGAGTGGCAACAATTAAGTGAATTCCTATGGCTCTTGCTAACTGTGCCAAACGTGCAATAGGTGTTTCTACTTCTTTGCCAGCTGTCATAATTAAATCGGCAAATTCATCAATAACCAAAACAATGTAAGGTAAAAATTGATGCCCGTCATTCGGATTTAATTTACGCTTTTTAAATTTAGCATTATATTCTTTTATATTGCGAACCATTGCTGCTTTTAACAAATCGTAACGATTGTCCATTTCTATGCACAAAGAGTTTAACGTGGCTACTACTTTACTTGTGTCTGTAATAATGGCTTCTTCTGTGTCTGGTAATTTAGCTAAATAATGGCGTTCTATTTTGTTAAATAACGTTAGTTCTACTTTTTTTGGATCGACTAAAATAAACTTAACTTCGGCTGGATGTTTTTTATATAAAAGTGATGTTAAAACGGCATTTAAACCTACCGATTTTCCTTGACCAGTTGCACCTGCCATTAACAAGTGAGGCATTTTTGCCAAATCTATAACAAAGGTTTCATTAGAAATGGTTTTACCAAGTGCAATAGGTAATTCCATTCTTGATTCTTGGAATTTTTTAGAAGAAATAGCAGAATGCATAGAAACAATAGTCGATTTTTTATTGGGTACTTCTATACCAATGGTTCCTTTTCCGGGAATTGGAGCTATGATACGAATTCCTAAAGCAGATAAAGACAAAGCAATATCATCTTCTAAGTTTTTAATTTTTGATATTCTAATTCCTGCCTCAGGCACTATTTCATATAAGGTAATTGTTGGTCCAACTGTAGCTTTAATTTCTGCAATACCAATTTTGTAATTTTTTAAAGTTTCTACAATTTTATTTTTATTAGCTTCTAATTCTTCTGGATCTATAGAAATACTTTCATTGTATTGTTTTAAAAGATTGAATGTAGGGAATTTAAAGTTTGATAGTTCTAAAGTTGGATCGAATTCTCCAAAATCTTTTAAAATTTTATCTGACAAATTTTCTGTAGAATGCTCTTCTTCTTCAATTTTTTCTACATCAATTTTTACAGCTTTTTCTTCCTCAACAATTTCAGTTTTTAAAGTAGGCTCTATATCTTCTTCTACTTTTAACGTAATGTTTTCAGTTGTAGATTTTACATCAGAATGCTTAGAGATTGTGGGTTTTAAATTCTCTAAAGAAAGTTCGAATTCAGATTTTTCTTTTTTATTAGTAGATAAATCGGTTTCAAGAGTAGTTTTTTCCTCTTTATTCGTTTTATTAACAGTATCTTCTAAAACTGTATTTTCTAATTGAATCTTTTTTTGTTTTTTTCTTTCTTCTCTTTTTCTTTTAAGGTTTTCTAAATAAGCATCAAAAGTAACTTTATATCGTAAAACCAAATAAGCAATAAATAAAAAGGCTAAAAGAATTATTAATCCTGTTTTACCTATAAAAGTTTGTAAATATTCATTAGTTTCAAAACCAATTATACCAGAAAGTAAGGCACTTTTTTTGTTTAGAAATCCTAAAGTTACAGATAGCCACAGGGCTGCTAATAAATTCCAGTTCCATGAAATTATAATTTTAGATAATTTCTTTTTTAATAGAATAAAAGCCCCTGTTAAAAAGACTTGAAAGGCAATAATAAAGGCAGCAATACCAAAACCTTTGTATATAAAAAAATGACTTAGACTTGCTCCAATTTTTCCTAATAGATTTTTGCTTCTAACGGTTTTGTCTGTTAATTTAGTAAGAGTGCTTTGATCTTCTTGCCAATTAAAGAAAAACGAAACAAAAGCAATACATAGAAAAGCTGCAAATAAAATTAAGAAAGTACCTAAAATAGTTTGCGTTTGTCTTGTTTTAAGAAATGCAAAAATACTCGGTTTTTTTTCCGAAGATGAAATTGTTTTTTTTGAGCTTTGTTTTCTTTTTGCCATTAATTATTTTGGTCGATTTTAACAGTAAATATACATATTTACTTAGAAAAGTAACACAATTTTTGGGATGTAAATAAAACAAGCAATAATTAACGAAATTAATGCTGCAAAAGTTGGTATGCCAGCTCCAATATCTTTAATTAAACCAATTTTTTTATGATATTCTGGATGAATAAAATCTGCAATAGCTTCTATGGCAGTGTTTGCAGCTTCTGCAGTTAAGACTAAGCCTATAGCTAAAAATTGCACCATCCATTCTGTATTAGAAATATTAAAAAAAACTCCTAAAATAGTAGCTAAAAAGGCTACAAAAAGTTGAACTTTAATACTATCTTCTGTAGTTATTAGAATCCAAAACCCTTTAAATGCATATTTAATACTACGTAGTCTTCCTTTTAAAAAACTATCATTTGGATTTTTCATTCTATAATGCGTTTAAAGCAGCCTCGTAATTAGGTTCATTAACAATTTCAGAAACTTGCTCTTTGTAAACAACTTTGCCATTTTTGTTAATAATAACAATTGCCCTCGAATGTAAATGGGCTAGAGGTCCGTTTACAATTTCTACTCCATAAGATTTACCAAAACTTCCATCTGTAAAATCAGACAACATTACAACATTTTCGATTCCTTCTGCACCACAAAAACGAGCTTGTGCAAAAGGCAAATCTTTAGAAATACACAGCACTACTGTGTTTTTTAAATTAGCAACTTTTTTGTTAAATTCTCTAACAGAGGTAGCACAAGTGCCTGTGTCTACACTTGGAAAAATATTTAATATTACCTTTTTGTTTGCAAAATCCGATAATGTTTTATGTGATAAATCTGTTGCAATTAATTCAAAATCAGGAGCTTTTACACCAATTTCTGGTAAATTTCCAATGGTATTTATTGCGTTTCCTTTTAGAGTAATATCTGCCATTTTAAAAAAGTTTAGTGAGCATCAAAAATACATTATTTCAATTAAAATAAACTGTTTATCTTTTGTTAATGTTGTTCTTATTTTTATAAATATATTCGCAGTTAGAAAACTATAGACAATCTTGAATATTTCTCAATACACATCAGAATTCAAATACAATTGGCAACTAGCAGCACCAGTAATGTTGGGTATGTTGGGGCATACTTTTGTGAGTTTTATTGATAATATTATGGTGGGGCAGTTAGGAACCGCAGAATTGGCTGCCGTTTCTTTAGGAAACAGTTTTATGTTTATTGCCATGTCTATTGGTATTGGTTTTTCTACTGCTATAACCCCTTTAATTGCAGAGGCAGATTCATCTGATAATTTGCATCAGGCAAGGTCTTCTTACAAACATGGTTTATTTCTTTGTACAGTTTTAGGAATTGTTTTGTTTTTAGGAATTTATTTTTCTAAACCATTAATGTATCTGATGAAACAACCTGAAGAAGTGGTGAAATTGGCCATTCCATATTTAGATTTAGTTGCTTTTTCTTTAATTCCTTTAGTGATTTTCCAAGCGATTAAACAATTTAGCGATGGAATGTCGATGACCAAATATCCAATGTATGCAACTTTAATTGCGAATATTGTTAACGTAATTCTAAATTACATCTTAATATTTGGAAAGTTTGGATTTCCAGAAATGGGTATAGTTGGTGCAGCTTATGGAACATTAGCTTCACGTATTATAATGGTTGTTTATCTTTGGGGTTTATTACGTTTTAAAGAACGTTCTGCAAGAATTGTAAAAGATATAAAGTTTTTTGTATTAGATTTTTTAATGATTAAAAGAATCATCAATTTAGGTTCTTTAAGTGCAATGCAAATGTTTTTTGAAGTTGCCATTTTTACGGCTGCAATTTGGTTGAGTGGTTTGTTAGGTAAAAACCCACAGGCTGCAAATCAGATAGCCTTAAATTTATCTTCAATGACCTTTATGGTGGCAATGGGTTTAAGTGTTGCATCTATGATTAGAGTTGGAAATCAAAAAGGATTACAAAACTTTAAAGAATTACGTAGAATAGCTTTTTCAATCTTTTTATTAGGAATCTTATTCGCTATTTTTTTTGCAAGTATTTTCTTTTTATTCCACAAAAGTTTGCCTAATATTTATGTAGATTTAAATGATACAGCCAATTATACAGATAATATGGAAGTGCTTTCTATTGCTTCAAAATTATTGTTAGCAGCAGCATTTTTTCAAATTTCTGATAGCATTCAAGTTGTAGTTTTAGGAGCTTTACGTGGTTTACAAGATGTAAAAATACCAACCATATTAACTTTTATATCTTATTGGGTAATAGGTTTTCCGGTTTCTTATTTCTTAGGAAAAGAAGATATGTACGGAAGTTTTGGCATTTGGTTGGGGCTTTTAGCAGGCTTAACAACTGCATCTATATTACTATTTATTAGATTTAATTCGTTAACTTTAGAATTGATAAATGAAAAACAACAAAAAGAAGACATTGTCATCTCAGAATAATACTATTACAAACAATATTTTAGAATTAATATAATGGAATTACCAAAATTTTTATTAGCAGATAACAGCAATTTCCCTGAAGATATTTTTGTATTGCACACAGAATTCCCTCGTTTTATGATAAATTTAAAAAACGATGAAGTAGAATGGTTTGAAGATTTAACAGGAGAAAAAGAAGAAGACATTGCCACAGAGTTAGCTGTTTTAATGGATAAAGCAGGTGAATTCTATGACGAAGAAATGAAACAATATGAGTAAACTTGATTTTAATGAAAAAATTAATTGGTAAAATTATTCGTTTTGTTTGAGTTATAAACTCCAACAACTCTATCGTTTAATGGTTGCTCGTTTCTGTAGTTGTCTTTAGGCATATTGTCTTTTAGTTTTAAAACTTCATTTACAGAAACAATAATTGGTTCTTTAAAAACAACCCAATTTACACTTTCTGTACAAGGTGGCGTTGTTAAAGAGCCACCATAAGAATAAAAATTATTGTTTTTTGGAAATAAAGTAGATAAGTCTAAAGATTTATGTATTTCTTTGGTTTCATTTTCTTTTAGTGGTAAAAAACTTTCTAAAAATTCAAATAATTGACTTTCTTCTCCTTCTTTAGCTAAAACACTCATTACAGTATATTTTTTATTTTTTCCAGTATGCACTAGGTGAATTTCTAACGGATATCGTATTCCGTTTATGGTATGTTCAGAAGGTTCATGAAAATGTATTTGTGTTAAATGATAAATATGATTTTGATATTTAATTGAGTCTCCAGCTTCAAAATTAAATTGAATGGAATGCCCATTGTTTACCACTTTATTTATCTGTGTAGAAGCAGAGTAGTTTATGGTTAAAGGGTTCTTATCTTGTTTTAAAGTTGTGGTGTAAATATCAATAATATTTACTGGAGATTGTCTTTTCCCTCCACAGTCTGAGTTTTTTTCTATTTCTGCCCAATGTTCTGGAGAAGTTTCACCTTTATATGTCCAATGTGCATCCTTTTTAGTGTGATGGGTTTCTTTTTTATCATTGTAAACTTTAAAAAAGACAAGGATAATCATAACAATAGGAAATAGAAGCTTTTTCATAATTTTAAATGTTGATTTAATATTGCTACAAAGGTATATTAGTATGTAAAAATCATTTTATAACATTTATCATATTTTCAAAAAAAATAAGAAATCGGTTTCGTAAATTTTTTTATAAGAAAAAGCCTCATCAATTTGATAAGGCTTTTAGTACAGTATAGTTTTATTACTAACGTTCTCTGCGTCTTCTTCCAAAACCACCAGATTTTCTATCGCCAGAATTTTTGGGTCTTTCAGAACGTCTATTAGATATTTTTTTACCTCCATCTGACGCGTTTTCAGTTTTCCTACGTCTTCCAAAACCACCATCTTTGTTTCCAAAAGGTTTTTTACCGCGTTTTCTACCTCCACCATTAGATCGATCTTTTTTAGTAATTTCTACATTAACAGAACGTCCATCAAAATCAGGTTGATTACTTGCAAAGGCTTCTAAAGTAGCGTTTTCAAAATTTTTGTCAACTTCAAAGAAAGAAAAGGTATCTAAGATATCTATAGCTCCAATTTCAATTTTATCTCCAATATTTTGGTCGTTAATTAAACCAATTAATTTAGCCGGATTTAACTTATCTTTTCTACCAATATTAATAAAAAATCTACTCATATCTTCACTAGAAGATCTGCCACGAGAATTGTCTCTTGTAGATAAATCGTTTAAATCTTTTGCATTTTCATAATAAGATAAGAACGTGTTAAACTCTAAAGAAACAAATTTTTGAATTAATTCTTCTCTGGATAAGCCTTCTAATTTTTCGTAAATACTTGGTAAAAATTCTTCGATTTGAGATTCGTTTATTTCTATATTTTGAACCTTATCAATTAAGTGCATTAATTGATTTTGACAAATTTCTTTTCCAGAAGGAACCTTAGTTTCAACAAATTTCTTTTTTATTATTCTTTCTATTGGCCTTAGTTTTCCTTTGTCTTTATTACTAACTAAAACTATAGAAATACCTTTATTACCAGCTCTACCAGTTCTACCACTTCTATGGTTGTAGTTTTCTATTTGATCTGGTAATTTATGATTTATTACATGCGTTAGGTTGTTTACATCTAAACCACGTGCAGCAACATCTGTAGCAACTAATAGTTGTACCGTTTTTTTTCTGAATTTTCCCATAACAGAATCACGTTGCGCTTGCGATAAATCTCCATGCAATGCATCAGCGTTATAACCATCTCTAATTAAATTGTCTGCAACTTCTTGAGTTTCTCTGCGGGTTCTACAAAAAATAATTCCGTAAATATCTGGGTTTAAATCTGCTATTCTTTTTAATGCAGGATAGCGTGTTCTTTCTGTTACTAAATAATATTCATGACTCACATTATCAGAACCTTGGTTCTTTTCACCAGAAGTAATTTCAACTGGCTTGGTCATGTAGTTTTTTGCAATGGCTTCTACTTCTCTAGGAAAAGTAGCAGAAAATAATAAGGTTTGTTTGGTGTCTGGAGTAACTTCTAAAATATTATCGAGTTCTTCTTTAAAGCCCATGTTTAACATTTCATCTGCTTCATCTAAAACCAACCACTCTACATTACCTAATTTTAAAGCTCTTCTGTTAATTAAATCTACAGTTCTACCAGGAGTTCCTACTACAATTTGTGCACCTTTTTTTAGAGCTCTCATTTGTTCTTCTATGTTAGCACCACCATAAACGGTAACTACTTTCATATTTGGTATATATTTAGAAAAATCTTTGATATTATTACCAATTTGAACTGCTAATTCTCTTGTTGGAGATAAAATAATAGCTTGTGTGTTTTTATTATCTGCATCTGCTAATTGTAAAATAGGTAAGCTAAATGCTGCTGTTTTTCCTGTACCTGTTTGTGCAAATGCTTTTAAATCGTCTGTAGAAGATATAATTTGTGGAATTGCTTTTTCTTGAATAACGGTAGGTTTTTCGTAACCTAAATCCGTCAATGCTTTGTTGATAGGTTCTTTTAAACCTAACTCTAAAAATGTTGACATTACTGTGTTTTTGTGGATTCACAGAACGCCCACCTGCAAACCCGTTTATAATTCGGACTGATTTTTAATGAGTTATACTCAAAAAATAAAATCGTGCAAATGTACATTAAATAAAATAGAAACTACTCTTTAGATAATTCTTTTAATTGAGTGTAAACTTTTGTCGAAGATATAGAGGCATATCCATTTTTAACAATTCCTTTTTTATTAACCATAATAGAACGTGGCATTTTACTGGTTAGAAAGTTATTAGCCTCGCTTTTATCATCAATATAAAATTGGCTTTTTATGTCTAATTTGTGTATTTTATCATTTGAACTCCCATCAATTTTAATTTGTAAAAAATTTACATCAGGAAATTTACCTGATAAATAATTCATTCTAGAAGATATATACATAGGAGAAACATATTCTGGATTCCAAAAAAATATAAAAGAATTTTTTCCTTTTATTACTTCGTGAATCGAATGTTTGCTGTTTGTAAAATCGTAAACTATAAAATCGGTTAATTTTTTTCCTTTGTGAATAGCTTTGTTGTCTACAAGCATTTTACGAACATGATTTTTGTCTTTTTTATTTGTACTTAAATCGAAGTAGGTATTAAAAGCATCATTGTTTACATCGCAACTTGATTTTTTATAAAAATGACCAATTACTGTCTGCTTTAAAAAAGCATTTTTCGATTTTTTTGAGGTTATTTTTTGATTGATGGTTTTTAATAAGTCTTTGGTAAAATCAGAAGAATATTCATTTGTCATTGGTTTATGACCTAATGTATATGTAATGTTGTATAGATAATTTCTAACATACTGAGCGTATGGAGGGTAATACATTAGAGAATCTATATCTATACTAACATTTTTTCTGTGGTTATAGAAAGAAGCATCTAACGTGTGGAAATTTAATTTGTTAGAGTATTTTAAATGCGCTATAGGATACCTTTCTATACGTGCATAAATGGGGTAAGTTAATGCAACTTTTAGTACATTTTTAAATCTAATAGTTTCGTCTGGATGCTCATCAAGATATTCTTTGTATGTATTATTTTTTATGATTAAAATAGAATCAATTTTATGTTTAAAATCGCGAGGCTCTAAAAGATTTAATTGGTAAAATACTTTGTTATCTTTTTCGTCTTCTAAAAAACAGTCAATTAAAATGTTGTTTCTTTCTGCACCTTTACCAGCAAATACAAGAGATTCGTCAAAATCCCAAGTATTTAGTCTTAACATCAAACTATCATTAGGTTCTAAATAAATATATTGGTTTTCAGAACCATGTTTAAAATAATACAAACCTTCTTTGGCTTGGTTAATTTTACCTACAAACCTGTTTTCATTATTTAAAAAGAACGTATCAATTACTTCTTCCATAGAATATAAAACAACATGATTTGATTTTGGATTGATAATCTTACCTCCAAAATAAGTATTTGTTTCTTTAGGAGAATTGCATCCAAAGAAAACAGCAATACATAAAAAGAAACAAAGTAAGTTTTTTAACATACAGTTTTTAGGGTTTAACTTCGCACAAATTTAGCAATTCAAGTATGGTATTGTTGTTAATTCGTTGTTAAAATAGTTCTAAAAAAAGCAATAAAAAATTTCTAAAAAAGGAGTTACCATCTGAGCTAAAAAGACAAATCAAATTTGTACTTTTGCAGCAAATTTAAAAAAAGTATTATGTTATCTGTTTCTAACTTATCTGTACAATTTGGAAAACGTATTTTGTTTGATGAAGTGAATACAAAATTTCAGACAGGAAATTGTTATGGAATTATTGGTGCTAATGGTGCTGGAAAGTCTACTTTTTTAAAGATTCTTTCTAAGAAACAAGAACCCACTTCTGGTCAAGTACATTTAGAACCAGGAAAAAGAATGTCTGTTTTAACTCAAAATCACAATGAGTTTGATGAATTCCCAGTTTTAGAAACTGTTGTAATGGGGAATAAAGAATTGTTTGCAATTAAAAAAGAAATTGATGCTTTGTATGCAGATTATTCTGATGAAAATGCTGAAAAAATAGGTGAACTTCAAGTTACTTTTGAAGAAATGAATGGTTGGAATGCCGATTCTGATGCTGCTGCTTTATTATCTAATTTAGGTATTTCAGAAGATTTGCATTATACCTTAATGAAAGATTTAGATGGTAAGCAAAAAGTACGTGTATTATTAGCGCAAGCTTTATTTGGTAATCCTGATGTGTTAATTATGGATGAACCTACCAATGATTTAGATTTTGAAACTATTGGTTGGTTAGAAAATTTCTTAGCAAATTACGATAATTGTGTGATTGTGGTTTCTCATGATAGACATTTTTTAGATGCAGTTTGTACACATATTTCTGATATTGATTTTGGTAAAATTAATCACTATTCTGGTAACTATACCTTTTGGTACGAATCTTCTCAATTAGCTGCTAAACAAAGAGCGCAACAAAACAAAAAAGCAGAAGATAAAAAGAAAGAGTTAGAAGAATTTATTCGTCGTTTTTCTGCTAACGTTGCCAAATCTAAACAAGCAACTTCTCGAAAAAAAATGATTGAAAAATTAAATGTAGAAGATATAAAACCTTCAAGTAGACGTTATCCTGCTATTATTTTTGAGCGAGACAGAGAAGCAGGAGATCAAATTTTAAATGTAGAAGGTTTAGCAAAAGAATTTGAAGGAGAAAAATTATTTGACAAAGTAGACATTAACCTAAATAAAGCAGATAAAGTTGCAATAATTTCAAAAAATTCGAGAGCAGTTACCGCTTTTTATCAGATTATTATGGGTAATGAGAAAGCAGACTCAGGTAAATTTTCTTGGGGTGTTACTACAACTCAATCTTATTTACCGCTTGATAATTCTGAATATTTTAAAGATGGAAGTTTAAATTTGGTAGATTGGTTAAGGCAATATGCCCAGACAGAAGAAGAAAGAGAAGAGGTTTTTTTAAGAGGCTTTTTAGGTAAAATGATTTTTTCTGGCGAAGAAGCTTTAAAGAAAAGTAATGTATTGTCTGGAGGAGAAAAAGTACGATGTATGTTATCGAGAATGATGATGAAAAGAGCTAATATTTTAGTTTTAGACGAACCAACAAACCACTTAGATTTAGAGTCTATTCAGGCACTAAACAATTCTTTAATTAATTTTAAAGGTACTGTATTGTTTACTACTCATGACCATGAATTTGCCCAAACAGTTGCCAACAGAGTTATAGAATTAACACCAAAAGGTGTAATAGATAGATTAGGAACATTTGACGAATATTTATCTGATAAAAAAGTAAAAGAACTACGAGAAAAGATGTATTCTTAATGTCAATAAAAAGGGAGTTCTTTAGCTCCCTTATTTATTTAGTAATTTTTTATTTTTTCTGTAACGGACTAATAATTTTTACATCAGAAAATGAAATTGCACCTCTAACAACACCATCAATTGTCTTTTTTAGAGCTTCTATCAATTGCATTTTTAATTGCGATTTATGGTAAATTAAACTCACTTCTCTTGCTGGTGGAGGGTTTGTAAATTCTCGTAAGTGTTTTTTATCCACATCATTTAAATCTAAAGTGTGCAAATAGGGCAGAAGTGTCATACCTAAACCTTCTTTAGATAGTTTTATTAGAGTATCAAAACTTCCACTTTCTAACTGAAATCCTTTTTTATTATCAATTTTGTGAGTTCTACACAAATTAATAACACTATCTTTAAAACAATGCCCGTCTTCTAACAATAATATATCTTCCATTTCTAATTCATCAGAAGTAATTTGTTTGTTGTTAAAAAGACGATGATTTTGCGGAATTAAACCTACAAAAGGTTCGTAATATAAAGGCCTCTCTTTTATGGCTTCATTTTCTAAAGGTGTAGCAGCAATAGCAGCATCTATGTGTCCATCAGTTAATTTTCTTACAATTTCTTCTGTGGTTAATTCTTCTATAATCAACTTTACTTTTGGGTACTTTTTGGTAAAGTTATGTAAAAACATGGGTAATAAAGTGGGCATGATAGTAGGGATAATACCCAACTTAAATTCTCCACCAATATATCCTTTTTGTTGATGAACAATGTCTAAAATTCTATTGCTTTCATCAACTATAACTTTAGCTTGTTCTACTATTTTTTTTCCAACTTCTGTAAGTTCAATAGGTTTTTTAGAGCGATTAAATATTTGCACATCCAATTCATCTTCTAACTTTTGAATTTGCATACTCAACGTAGGCTGTGTTACAAAACTATGTTCTGCAGCTACTGTAAAGTTTTGGTATTCTGCTACAGATAAAACGTATTTTAATTGTGTAATTGTCATTTGTAATAAAAAATTTTGATAAAGATATTAAAACTATCAATTATAATTATAGTTTATTTGAATTATTTTAGAATAATTTTGAAGTATTAATAAAAATAACAAATAAAATGAACAAAACAATATTAGGCTTAGACAAAAAAGAAACTGCAAATTTAGTTAATGAATTAAATGGCTTGTTAGCAAATTTTCAAATTTATTATCAAAATTTAAGAGGTTTACATTGGAATATAAAAGGAAAAAATTTCTTTGAGTTACATGTAAAGTTTGAGGAATTTTATACAGATTCTCAAACTAAAATAGATGATATTGCAGAACGTATTTTAACACTGCAAGGTAAACCATTGCATACGTTTTCTGATTATATAGAGAAATCTTCTGTGCCAGTGGGTAAAAACATTTCTAATGATGTAGAAGGAGTGGAGTTGGTTGTAAATTCGCTTTCAGAATTATTAAAAATAGAAAGAGTTATTTTAGATTTATCTGATAAAGCAGATGACGAAGGTACAAACTCTATGATGAGTGATTTTATAGCTGAACAAGAAAAAACCATTTGGATGTTAAATTCTTGGTTAGGGAAATAATATTTCCTAAAAAATATAGAGGCTGTTTATAAAGTAATAATCTTGTTATTTTAAGGAAAATGGAATGTTGCTGAAAATATATACAATTAAAAATCAGTAATTTAGATTTTTCCGTAAAGTAGAAATGACAGGTTTAAATATTTTTTAAACTGCCTCTTTTTATTTTAGTTGATAAGAAAGCCCAATTTCAAACCCTAAAATGTTATATCCATTATTAGGCGACTTTAAATTAAAATTAGAAACGTGTCCAATATTTGTTCCAACATATAAAAATGTATTTTTAAAGGTTAGATAGGAAAAACCTAAAGCCCCGTTTTCGATAAAAGTAAACCCCTTAGCCAAACGCTCTGTTCTTTTTGTAATCGTAGCAACACCTAAACCAATTGTAGTTTGTAACTCTAATTTTTTAAAAAGCTTTTTATTTGCAGCAATACCTATTTCTAAAGCATACAAGTACATTGTTTTTAGCTTGGTAAATTCTATTCTTTTTTGTTGATAGTTTTCTTCTGTATCTAACACAAAAAACTTGTTGTGTAGTTGATGTTTTATTACTTGAATTTGTGGTTGAACAATAATTTGAAAGTCAATTTTTTTCCAAACTCCTAATGAGTAAAAAAACTGACTTTTAAACGTATTTGTTTCGTAATAATAATCCTTATCGTCAAATAAAAAGTTTTTATCATTTGCATTATTATAAAGAAAACCTATTTTATTAGGGTATAAAATCCTTTTCTTTTTTTCTTGGCTTAAGGTTGTAAAACCAATACATAGAAAGATTAATAGAAAAAGAGTTCTCATATTTTTTAAGAAAACATTTTAGCTACTTTTTCTGCTTTTCTACTTTCTGAATAATCGTAAAATCCTTCACCAGATTTTATGCCTAATTTACCAGCCATCACCATATTAACTAATAGTGGGCAAGGTGCATATTTAGGGTTTTTAAAGCCATTATACAAAACATTTAGAATAGACAAACAAACATCTAAACCAATAAAATCTGCCAATTGCAATGGTCCCATTGGATGTGCCATTCCTAATTTCATAACAGTGTCAATTTCTTTAACGCCTGCAACTCCATTATAAAGTGTTTCTATAGATTCGTTAATCATTGGCATTAAAATTCTATTAGCCACAAAACCAGGATAATCATTAACTTCTACAGGAACTTTATGAAGTTTTTTAGAAAGCGAAACTATAGTTTCCATAACTTCATCAGAAGTGTTGTAACCTCTAATAATTTCTACCAATTTCATTATTGGTACTGGATTCATGAAATGCATTCCAATAACCTTATTTGGTCTATTTGTAGCTGCCGCAATTTGAGTAATAGAAATAGATGAAGTATTGGTTGCTAAAATGGTGTTTTCTGGACAAAATAGGTCTAATTCTTTAAAAATTTTAGTTTTTAAAGTTTCATTTTCTGTGGCAGCTTCTACAACCAAATCTACAGATGCTACTCCTTCTTTAATAGACGTAAATGTTACAATATTTTTTAGGGTTTGATTTTTAGTAGCTTCAGAAATTTTTTCTTTTGCAACCATTCTGTCTAAATTTCGAGTAATGGTAGCCATTCCTTTTTCTAAAGAAGTTTCAGATATATCTATAAGATTAACTTTATAATTAAATTGAGCAAAGGTGTGAGCAATACCATTTCCCATAGTTCCAGCTCCAATTACAGCTATATTTTTCATTACATTAAATTTAAAAATTATTGTTCTAATTTGGTTCCGTGCCAAGGACAAAACTTCCAGTTTCCACTCAGTAATTCATTATCAACAGGGCATTTCTTTTTTTTAACTAAAGATGATAAAGGTAAAGCAAAGCGAAATTTGGTTTGATTTACTTTAATCGTAAATTCTCCTTTTTTATCTGCAAAAAGTTTGTTTTTGTTAGTATTATCAAAGACAAAAACTTCTATTGTTTTTCCAAATTCTCCTAAAATATTAGAAAGAGTTGGTTTTAACGCATTAATTAAAACGGTTAGCTCATCTGGAATATCTTTTAGAGAATTGTATTTTTTTCCTTTAATAGTAATTTTAACAGTTTTAATATCTTTCTTTTTAATACCATCTATCCCCATTTCTGCATTTACTACTATAAAGATATTATATTTATCTATAAGTGTAATTATTTCATTAATGGTTTCATCTTTAAAATAATCTGTTTCACTAAGAGCAATTTTCCAGTATATACTTGGTAGCCACCAAACTTGTCTATAAATATTGCCTTCTTTTTTTAGTTTTATCAATTCCCTGCCCAATTCCATAAGTTTAATTTTGGGTTTTTCTTGAGAAAAAGAATTTACATTAAAAAATAAGAAGAAAAGTAAGACAAGCTTAAACAGGTTATTCATAAAAATAAATTAAAAGCAATCGATGACCATTTGTGCAACTCTTAACGCTTCTGTTCCTTGACTTAGTGTAACTATAGGTGTGCTATTATTATGAATAGCATCAGCAAAAGTTTCTAATTCATCTAAAATTGCATTGTTGTTTTCTACCTCTGGATTTTCAAAATAAATTTGTTTTTTAACTCCTTCTGCATTTTGAAGAATCATTGCAAATTCATCTGGATTTTTAGGTACATCTTGCATTCTTACAACTTCAGATTCTTTGCTTAAAAAGTTTACAGAAATGTATGCGTCTTTTTGAAAAAACCTTGATTTACGCATGTTTTTCATTGAAATTCTGCTGGCAGTTAAATTTGCAACACAGCCGTTTTCGAACTCAATTCTTGCGTTAGCTATATCTGGAGTATCAGAAATTACTGAAACACCACTTGCATGAACATTTTTTACTTTAGATTTTACTACAGATAAGATAATATCTATATCATGAATCATTAGATCTAAAACTACTGGAACATCTGTTCCTCTTGGATTAAATTCTGCTAATCTATGTGTTTCAATAAACATAGGATTATCAATCATACTTTTAACAGCTGTAAAAGCAGGATTAAAGCGTTCTACATGCCCAACCTGACCTAAAACATGGTGCTGACTTGCTAAGGTTTTTAATGCTTCTGCTTCTAAAACGGTTTTGGTAATTGGTTTTTCAATAAAAATATGACGTCCTTTTTTGATGGCTTTTTTTGCGCAATCGAAATGCGATAAGGTAGGAGTTACAATATCTACAACATCCACAGCATCAATTAAATCGTCTATAGAATTAAAAGATGTGTAACCAAATTCTTCAGCAACATTTTTTGCGTTTTTTTCAGAAGGATCATAGAAACCAACTAAATTATATTTTTCGGATTGTTGTAGTAAACGTAAATGAATTTTACCTAAATGACCTGCACCTAAAACTCCAGCTTTTAACATAAATAATTGTTTTTGTGTATTTTCCGATTTTAAAAATTGGAACGCTAACAAAGATACAATTTTATGCCTACTTATATAGATTTATTCCTATTTTTAGAGTTCATAAATTTGTTAAAATTGAGAGATACTTCTAAACATCAAGGACTTAGAAATCAGCTTGCTAAGATATTACAAGCTAAAGGTATTGCTAATAAAGATGTGCTTAATGCAATTCGTAAAATTCCTCGCCATTTGTTTATTGATAGTAGTTTTGAGTCTCATGCTTATCAAGATAAAGCGTTTCCAATTGCAGCAGAACAAACTATTTCTCAGCCATATACTGTTGCTTTTCAAACTCAAACCTTAGCTATTAAATCTGGTGAAAAAGTATTAGAAATTGGTACAGGTTCTGGTTACCAAACTGCAGTTTTGTTAGAATTAAAAGCGGAAGTATATTCTATAGAAAGACAACACGAGCTGTTTAAAAAAACATCTAACTTTTTACCCAAGTTAGGATACAAACCCAAGAAATTTATTTTTGGTGATGGATATAAAGGTTTTCCGGAACAAGCTCCTTTTAATAAAATTATTGTTACAGCTGGTGCTCCTTTTGTTCCTAAGTCGTTATTGTCTCAATTAAAAGTAGGAGGGAAGTTGTTGATTCCTGTGGGTGATAAAACCCAGATTATGACGTTGTTTATCCGAAAATCTGCAAAAGAATTCGAAAAACACGAATTAGGTGATTTTGCTTTTGTGCCAATGTTAGAAGAGAGAAATTAGTTTTAAAGTAACAAAGTCGCAAAGTTGTTGAGTGAATTTTTTTTCATTTTTGTTAAAAACTAAAAACTAAAAACTAAAAACTAAAAACTAAAAACTAAAAACTAAAAACTAAAAACTAAAAACTACTCAGCTCTTGTCCAATAGGCAGTTTTTCCAATCAAAGCAAAACCAATATAACCTCTAATTTTTAATTTATTTGGTTCTTCTAATTTGATGTAGCATTTGTAAACCTTTCCATTTCTTGGATCTAAAATTTTACCTCCAGACCATTCATCATCATCTTTTTCTAAACCTGTTAAGATATTTAAACCTAAAATCGGTTGGTTTTTATTTTTTCCTTTGCACAAATCGCATACTGCATTTTTTCGATTAGGGTTTTTAATTTCTACCACTTTTGCAAATGCTTTTCCATCTTTTTTATAGACTTCTATAACAGAATCTACCTCTCCAGTATCTTCGTTAGTTGAATGCCACTTACCAAAAATAGTTTGTGCGTTTATTGAAAATGATATCGATAAAAATAGTAGTGTAAAAAGTGTTTTTTTCATATCAATCATATTTAGCATTAAAATTATTATCCCATTTTTCTTGAACTTTTAAAATTTGTTCAATAACGTCTCTCACGCATCCTTCCCCACCTTTTTTATCAGAAATATATTTAGAAATACTTTGAATTTCTGATGCTGCATCATTAGGGCAACAAGGCATTCCTACTAGTTTCATTACTGGGGAATCTGGAATATCATCGCCCATATATAACACGTTTTCTGGTTGTAAACTATACTTTTTGACCAATTCATTATACTGTTGAATTTTATCGTGAGCACCTAAATAAATGTCTTTAATTCCCAAATTTGCCAATCGAGTTCGTACACCTTCGTTTTTTCCGCCAGAAATAATACAAACAGTAAATCCTTTATCTACTGCCGTTTTTAAGGCATATCCATCTTTAATGTTCATATTTCTAACCAACTCTCCATTAGGCATTATGGTTACTAATCCGTTTGTAAGAACCCCATCTACATCAAAAATTAAAGTGGTAATATTATGTAATAACTGTTTGTAACTAATTTCCATTTTGGATTGATTTTGTTAAGATTTTATAGATATTTTGTTGCTTTTTATCCAACAAATCTAAATGATTTTTTATTGTTTTTTTATCATTTCGAATTGCAGGACCAGTTTGTGCTTTCTTAGGTGATAACAATTGAATTTTTGAGGCAGTTTCAAGAATTAAAGGTTGCAAAATTTCAAAAGGAACATTATGTTCTTCGCAAATATCATTCCCAATTTTATACAAATGATTCGTAAAATTATTTACAAAAACTGCTGATACATGCAATGCTTTTCGTTGTTTAGAGTCAATTTGATGCACTTTTTTACCTATCGATTTTGCTAATTTCTCAAGGATTTTATAATCATCGTTATTTTCAGCTTCTAAGCAAAATGGAACTTGAGAAAAGTCAATTTCTTTCTCTTTAGAAAAGGTTTGTAACATATAGAAAACACCTTTTCTTTTTGAGTTATTTAATTCATTCATTCTGCAAGCGCCAGAAGTATGTACAACAAGATTTGTATTAATTTTTGATGAAACGTCTGCAATGGCATCATCAGAAACTGCAATAATGGTAATATCTGCTTTTGGAATATTTTCTAACTTTCTGGAATTGATTTGTGTAACTTTAATTTCATCAACTTTTAAAAAAGCATTTTTTAGATGAAAAGCTACATTTCCATTTCCTACAAGTAAAACTGATATCATAAAACGAAGATATTGAAATTATGAATAAGATTTAGATTTGGTTTTCTTAAATTAGCTGATGTAAATTATTTATCGTTGAAAAAAGAAATTAGAATACCTTTCAATAAGGTTAAACTTGTATTATTTTTATTAGGAAGTATTTTGCTTGTTGTTGTTGGAATATATTTTATAACCTATCAACCAGATTTAAATAATGGAGTAAGAACAAAACACAATACTTGGGGAAGATTTTTAGGCTCTTTTTTTGTAGGATTTATAACTGTATTATTTTTTGGAGCGATAGCGATAACTTTATTAAAAAAAATATTTTTAGATAGCTACTCAGTTCTAATAAGAAAGAGTGATTTAATTGATAACTCAGTTGGAATTTCAAAAAAGAAAATATTATTTTCTGACATAACAACTACTTCAATTATGAAATTTGGTAGTAACGAATTTATTTTTATTTACCTCTCTAATCCTAAAGAATACATTAATAATCAGAAAAATTTTTTTGATAAATTTTTAATGAAATTAAATAATAGGTTTTATAATACACCAATTATGATTAATAAACACGCTGTTAAGTATAATTTTGAAGAGCTTCACAGTTTACTTAAAAATGAAATTCAAAATTATAAAAGAAATAATGAATAAAAAATTAGGAATAAATACAACTTGTGTTCACGTTGGTGAAGTAAAAGACCAACAGTTTAAAGGAGCAGTTTCGCCAATTTATCCTTCCACTTCTTATGCTTTTGAGGGTGTTGATGTAAAACGTTATCCACGTTATTTCAATACACCAAACCAAGAAATGTTGCATAAAAAAATTGCAGCTTTAGAAAAAACAGAAGATGCATTGATTTTTGGTTCTGGAATGGCGGCAATTTCTTCGGCTTTGTTTGCTTTTTTACAAAAAGGAGATCATGTAATAATTCAACAAGTTATTTATGGTGGAACTTTCAATCTAATTGTTTCTGAATTTGATAAATACGGAATCGAATATTCTTTTACAGAATCTGATAAAGTGGAAGATTTTCAACCTTTAATCAAAAAAAATACAAAGATTTTATACATAGAAACTCCTTCAAACCCATTATTGGGAATTACGGATATGCAAGCAATATCAGCTTTAGCAAAAGAAAATGGAATTTTAACTATGATTGATAATACGTTTGCATCACCAATTAATCAAAACCCAGTAGATTTTGGCATAGATATTATGCTACATTCTGCCACTAAATATATGGGTGGTCATTCAGATATTTCTGCTGGAGCAATTGCAGCTTCTGCAGTTCATATTGAACAAATCTGGAAAACTGCTATTAATTTTGGTGGAAATTTAAGCGATCAAACCGTTTGGTTATTAGAAAGAAGTTTAAAAACATTGAACTTACGTGTAAAAGAGCAAACGAAAAATGCTCAAGTAATGGCTGAATATTTAGAAAATAATTCAAACATTGATTCTGTTTTTTACCCTGGGTTAAAAAGCCATCCACAATATGAATTGGCAAAAAAACAAATGAAAGGTTTTGGAGCAATGTTATCTTTTGAACTTAAAGAAGGAATTGATACAATGCAATTTCAAAATAGTTTACAATTAATAAAACCTTCCATGAGTTTAGCAGGATTAGAAAGTACAACTGTAAGTCCTGCGCAAACTACACATGCATTATTAAGTGAAGAAGAGCGTTTAGAAAGAGGAATTAAAGCTGGATTGATAAGATTCTCTGTGGGAATTGAAGAAACAGAAGATTTAATTGCTGATATAGAACAAGCTATAAAAAAAGCAAAGAATTAATTAAATTCTTTGCTTTAAATAAACTGTAATAGTTATACTTAAAAAGGCCAAATAATTGGAACTAATAATAATGTTGTAATTATAAAAAGGATTAAAAGAGGTAATCCTACTTTAAAATAATCCATAAATTTATAATCACCAGAACTCATAACCATTGCATTTGTTGTAGTACCTATTGGAGTTAAAAATGCTGTTGATGCACTAATAGCAACAGTAATTAATAAAGGTTCAGGAGAAATGCCTATGGTACTTGCAGCTAAAAGGACAATTGGTGCCATTAAAACTGCTGTTGCAGAGTTGTTTATAAATTGACTAAAAGTAGTGGTTAGTATAAAGATTCCTGCTAATAATAAAGTTGGATTGTCTTTTCCTAAAAAACTAATTAAAGAATTCGAAATCATTTCTGCTGCACCTGTTTTCTGAATAGCAACTCCCATAGGAATCATTGCTGCAATCATTACCACACTTGTAAAACTAATGCTTTTATAGGCTTTTGTAAATGGTACACAACCAGAAAATAAAACTATACCTGCAGAAATTAATGCAGCAATTGCTCCTGGCACAATTTTAGCAACTAATAAAACAATCATTAAAACTAATGCACCCAAAGCGATGTATGATTTTGGAGTTAACTTATCAACATCTTTTAGCATTTCTTCTGGGCTACCAACAACAACAATGTTTTTATGTTGATCTTTTAATTTTTCGATATCTTCCCAAGCACCTCTAATAATAAAGCTATCACCGGCATTTACTCTTATTTCTTCTTCTAAATAAGGTTCTCTATTTCTTGAAGCAGCTAATAATTGAATTCCATATCTTTTAAAATATTCTTTCACTTTTATTCTTCTACCAACTAATAACGACTTTGGAGTTATTAAAACTTCTGCCATACCAACTTCTTGATTTATTAAATTGTGTCTTAATTCACTTTTAGCTGATTCTTTTGGTAAAAGACCCAATCTAAATTTAATCATCATTTTGTTAATATCTTCTGTGTTTCCCTTTACAGTTATAATATCATGGTATCTTAAATCTGTATCGTAATCTGGAAATTCTATAAAAGGCTGTGTACCTTTTAATCTGTTAGGATGTCTTCTTTTTAAACGAATTACATTTATTTTAAATTCATTTTCTAAATCCCAATCTTCTAATCGCGTACCAATTAATTTAGAAACAGAACGTATTCTTAATTGATAATAATCATTATCTATTTGATAGGCTTCAATCCATTCGTGTAAAGTAGAGTCAATATTAATAGGTTTGTTATTGGTTTTGTTTTTTGGTAAAATTTTAAAACCTATATATCTAAAATATACTAAAGCTATAATGAGCAAAGGCAGACCAATTAAGCCAAATTCAAAGAAAGAAAAACCTTCAAATCCAGCATCAATTAAAGCATTATTTGCAATGATATTAGGAGGTGTTCCTGTTAAAGTTAACAAACCACCAGTGTTAGAGCCAAATGCTACCGGAATTAATATTTTAGAGGGCATAGTACCAATACTCCAAGCAGAAGAAATGGTGGCAGGTAATAAAGTGGCAACAGTACCAGTGTTACTTACAAAACCAGATAAAACACCAGAACCTAACGTAATAATTACTAATAGTTTTGGTACACTTTTACCCGCTAATTTAATAAGTTTTTTACCAGCCAAAGCTGTCCAACCAGTTTGTGATAATCCTTCTCCAATAATAAAAAGAGCAGCAATCATAATCACTGTTGGGTTGCTAAAACCACTTAGTGTTTCAGATAAATTTAAAATTCCGCATAAAAATAAACTTAACATAGAGACAAGAGCTATTACATCTGGCGAATATTTACCCCAAACAAATAATCCTATGGTGATTGTTAGAATAATGAGCATTAAAATCATATTTTTTTAAATTTAGTATAGTGTATTTTTGTTTTCAAAGTAAAATTATAACCAATGTTAACGGGGTTTTATGATATATATCATTACTTTTTAATTAATCTAATTTTTATGATTATCACAAAATAATAAGTGTAAATTACCTAAAAAAATATACGAAATCGAAATAGGAATATTAGCTTTTTAAATTATCTATCTAAAAAGGTTATTTTTGATTTTTAGAATGATGTCTTTTGTTTTTTTGAGATTAAAATATTGACATTATAAAAGTAATTTATAAAATTAAATATTGATGAAATTAGATATTTTAGCATTTGGTGCGCATCCAGATGATGTGGAATTAGGTTGTGGAGCAACAATTGCAAAAGAAGTTGCTTTGGGAAAAAAAGTTGGTATTGTAGATTTAACCAGAGGAGAATTGGGTACTCGTGGTTCTGCAGATTTAAGAGATAAAGAATCAGCAAGAGCAGCTAAAATTT
This sequence comes from Bacteroidia bacterium, assembly GCA_030427865.1. Classification (GTDB taxonomy): domain Bacteria; phylum Bacteroidota; class Bacteroidia; order Flavobacteriales; family Flavobacteriaceae; genus Polaribacter. The sequence continues at coordinate 61,999 of JAUICK010000002.1, forward strand.
TAGGGGTATTTGCACGAGAAAATCTATCTTTTGACGATGGTTTTTTTGTAAATGATAAAAAACATCAATTTGAAATTATTAAAATGATTCGCAAATATCAACCAGAAATTGTATTATGTAACGCTATTGACGATAGGCATATAGATCATCCAAAAGGAAGTAGCTTGGTTTCAGATGCTTGTTTTTTAAGTGGATTGCTAAAAATAGAAACAGAATTAGAAGGGAAATTGCAAGAACATTGGAGGCCAAAACAAGTATATCATTACATACAATGGAAAAATATAAAACCAGATTTTGTGCTGGATGTTACTGGTTTTATTGAAAAAAAATCAGAAGCAGTTTTAGCGTATTCTTCGCAGTTTTATGATCCTAAAAGTAACGAACCAGAAACACCTATAACCAGTAAAAACTTTATAGATAGTATTAATTATAGGGCAAGAGATTTAGGAAGATTAATTGGCGTAGAATATGCAGAAGGTTTTACATCAGAGCGTTACGTTGCTGTAGAAAGTTTAGATAAATTAATTTGATTTTTTATTTCTTAAAAAAAGAAAAAGAATTATATTTGCATCCGCTAATAGCAAATGGTGATTGTAGCTCAGCTGGTTAGAGCGCCGGATTGTGGTTCCGGAGGTCGCCGGTTCGAAACCGGTCTTTCACCCAAAAATGCAAAGCCTACTCAAAACGAGTAGGCTTTTTTTGTTAAAATTCTTATCAATAAAAAAACATCTCAAAAAGAGATGTTTTTAATATTTTGTTTGAAGCTTAATCAAATATTGAAGGTCTTTTCAACGTAACGATGTCTAAATTAGGGGAGAACTTCGTTTTAGAGTTGTTGTTTTATATTCTTTGTGGGGAATATTTAATTAGATTGATTCACAGACTCTTCAATATTTGATATTCTTTGAAGAATACCATCAGATAATTCTTCAAATTGCTTCCTAACTATGCTTTTGATCTGAAATTCTATAGGGGATCGAACTTCGCTTAGGGGTACATAGTTGTTGTTATATTTTCCTCTTCCAGTAAGTAACCACATTGGGTCGATTGCTGGTATGTTATCGATGATAGCAAACAATATAGTTTCATTGGGTTTTTTTGTATAGTTAACAACTGCACTTATTAGTTGTTGAGAAACTCCGATTAATTCTGAAAATTGTCTTTGATTCAATTTACTATCTTTAAAAACCTTAATGATTCTTTCTGTCCTTTGTCTATCTTCATTTTTCATTTTTATCACTCCAAATGTAGTAAAATTTTACTACAAACAAAGATTTTTTAATAAATTTTTTTAGAGGGTTTTTAAATAAGTAATTACTTCTGCTTTTTTTCTTACCGAAACAGGGATGTTAGCGTTGTCTTTTAAGATGAGGTAGCCACCATCAGATTTTATAAACTCTTTTATTTCGGATTTATTTATTAAATGACTTTGGTGTACTCTCAAAAAACCATGTGTTTTTAGCATGTCTGCATAATGCTTTAAAGTCTTGGAAACTAAAGTTTTTGTACCATTGTTAAAGTAAAATATTGTATAATTATTATCTGACTGACAGCGTATAATGTTTTCTATATTTACAACAATTATTTTGTCTTGTGTGTATAAAGATATCTTTTTAAGATTCAAATTTGGATTTGTAACTGCTTGTTTTAGAATGTTTAACTGTTCTTTTTGTGGTTCTATTTGAAGTTTTGCTTTTTGAATAGATTTTTCTAAATCTTCTAAGGAATAGGGTTTTAAGATATAATCTATTGCAGCAAATTTAAATGCTCTTATAGCGTATTCATCACTTGCTGTAACAAAAATGATTTTTGATGTTAGATTTGGAAATATTTCTAAAAGATCAAACCCTGTACCATCACCTAACATAATGTCTAAAAACAATATATCAGGTTGTGTTTTTTGTAATAATTTTGCAGCTTCTATAACGCTTTTAGCTTTTCCAATAACTTCTATTTCTTTAAAATTTTCAGAAATATCATTCACTAACATTTCTAATGCTAATGAATTGTCTTCTACCACAAATGATGTGAGTTTATCCATAATTAATGTTAATAATCTGTTTGTAACGGAATTCTAAAAGAAACTTTAGTTCCTTTAATTAGGTTGTTTTTTATAATTTCTTCGATCTTAAAATCACTTTTCGGCGATAAGTTCTCAATTCTTTCTTTAGTTACAGATAATGCTACTGACTTATGATTATTATTATTTTTCTTTTTAGATTGATAAAAACCAACTCCGTTATCTTCTATTACAAAATATAAAAATTGATGTTTAACTTCAAACGAAATCATAAGATTTGGGTTTTCTATTTGTGTTTGAAATCCGTGTTTAATTGAATTTTCTACAAAAGGTTGAGTTAGCATTGGAGGAATTAGAATTTCTTCTGCATCTATATTGTTTAAATTAGTTTTAAAACAAAACTCAAAGTTTTTAGAACTCATTTTTTGCTCTAATTCTAAATAGTTTTTTAAAGTTTCAATTTCATCTTTTAATGTGATTTCTTCTAAACGAGAATTGTTTAACACACTTCTTAACAATACAGAAAATTGAGAAATTGTGGTATTTAATTCTTTAGATTTTCCTTTATTTCCAAGTGCTTTTATTCCGTTTAAAACATTAAAAATAAAATGTGGATTCATTTGCAATTGCAATGCCTTTTGTTCTAAACTTATTAAGTGTTTTTCGGTTTTTAACAGGTCAACTTCTTTTTTATTTTTCTTTTGTATATGTTTTAATCGAATATCAATAAATAAAGCAATGATGAAAAATAGGAGAGAAGTGCTTAATATGATAAACCAGGTTTTTATATATAAAGGCTTGTCTATATAAAATTGAAAAAACACTTTTTTACTGAATTTTGATCCAATTTTAGATTGTACTGAAAACTTGTATTTACCAGGTTTTAAATTTGCAAATTCTATACTATTTTTAGAACTCCAAGGAGAAACATTATTATTTAATGTGTATTGATATTGAATGTTTTTAGAATTCTCTAAATCAATTGTTTTAAAGCTGATAGAAATATTGTTTTGATCTGGAGTTAATTCTAAATTTTTATTAAATGAAGAAATATTTTTATAATTAATAGCGATATTTTCTATGTGAACTTGTAGGTTTTTATTATGTAAAGAAGTATTAACAGATCTGTATTTATATAAACCTTTATCTACGCTCCCAATCCAAATTGAGTTTTTATTGTCTTTATAAACTGCTGTAATTTGATTAGAAATGTTGGAATTGTATTTGTTTATTTTTCTTTTAAAAGAGAATCTATAAGCATCTAAAATTTCAATTCCGTTTCCGTTTGTAGCAATCCAAAGTTCGTTGTCAATTAGTTTTACAGCACTTATATTTTGTTCTGTTAGAATTGAAGAAATTATTTTGTTTTTTTGAATAATTTTAATTCCGTTGTTTTTAGTAGCTGCAAGTATTTTATCATTAATTTCTAAAATAGATACCACTTCATCATTTAAAATAATATCTTTTTTGTTTGGATTCTGAAGTTTATTTAAAAGCCAAAGCGATTTATTTGTTGCAATATAAGTTCCTGCTTCAGTGATTAAAACATCTTTAATTGGAAAGAAATCTATTTTTGTATGAATTTGAAGTGGTTGTAAATACGCTTGTTTAAGTTGATAAATTCCTTGTTGTGTTGCTAAAAAATAATGACCATCATCAGCAACAATCTTGTTAATTATTTCTTTTCCTAAGAATTTATAAGTGTTGTTTTTATAAAGAAATAATCCTTTTTGATGTCCAATAAATAAAGAATCCTTTTTTAAAAAAAGACTATGGGCTTTAGAGGTTGTGTGTGTTTGAAGATTTTCAAAAATTTCTCCATCAAAACGAACCAAACCTTTATCTGTTGCTAACCATAAATAACCAATTTTATCCTGAACAATATCATTTATAGAAACACTTGATAATCCATCTGCAATAGAAAAATGTTGAAGATTATTTTGTTGAGAAAAACCATCAAGAGTAATCATCAACAATAAAAAAAACAAAATTTTATAAACTTTTAGCATCTATACAAACTTACTAATTAAAACGTCATTACACCATTTTTAATTTTGTGTAATGACGTTTATCAAACTACAATTTCCATTCCAAATTACTTCATAGCATACAAGCGTTTGTTATTTGTATCTGGCTCAATATGCTTTAAGTCTCCATAAGGTTTAATTAATGGTTTTAGTACAACCAAACCTGTGGTTCTTCCTCTAATAGTTAATGTGCTGTTTTTTACACTCCAATTCCATCTAAATTTATCTACAGGAATGTTATATTTGTTCAATTCTACCATTAATTCTGGTTGTTGTTCAATCCAATCCATTACTTCTTCTTGCATTGTAAATATTGGCATTTCATCATCTGTATTATGGTAACCAAATTCCCATTTAACCGGAATTGAAAACTGTTTGGTATAGGCTTCTCCCACATATCTTTCTTCTTCGTTATTTAAGGCATCATACCAATTTATATCTTTTTCTTCAGGATATTTCTTAGCAATTTCTTTTGATAAATCTGTTTTTCCTGGCGATTTTGAAGTAGGATAAAATACATAGTAAGGTTGTGCTAAATAATGATTGGAAAATTTACCCCCGAAAATTGTATGATAAGGAGAAGCTACAACTTTAGGCAAATGTTTTGCTGAAAAGGCATCTTTTAACGTTTTTAAAAGTGCTGTGTTTTCTACCAACCCAGATGCGTGAAATACAATTTTTGTGTTGTTGTTTACCACATTTTTAAGTGTTGGTAAAGTGCCTTGTGTTATGCTTTTTCTTAACGTTTCTGTGGTAATTTTTTCTCCTCTTACAATGGTTTCTAAATTCATTCCTTTGTAAGGGTTACTTTGATTTACAATATGAACTTCTCCATAAGGATTCTTTGTCGCATTTTTATTTAGCCAAGTAATAATTTCTTCTAAAGAATATTGGCCATCTATAACTTTTAGTCCTTTTTCTTTAAAATACGTTCTGGCGTTTGCGTAAAAAGTTTCATTGCCTTTATCGAAACCAGCAATAAAGACAATTGGACTTCTTGTTTCAATGTTAACTTCAACTTTTTCTTCTTTTGGAAAGATGCTTTCTGCAACAATTATTGGTTTTTTTTCTGTTTTAATTTCTTTTTTATCACAACTGATAAAAGGACTACTTAATACAATTAGACCTGTAACAAATACTGATTTTTTTAGGAATGTTCTCATAATTTCTACTTTTTTAAATGTTAATACACCGTAAAAGTAGAAGAGAAGTAAAGTAAAATTTTGCCTACATTAGAATTCGTGAAAAGTGAATTAGAATTCGTAATTAATCTTAAAATTTAAAGTATTCTAATTTTTTTAAAAAGCTACTCTTTTTTCTTTGGGATATGGTTAAAGTTGATTTATCTGACATTACTACATACCCTCCATCTTTATTAATATATTTTATAAGATGATTTATATTAATTAAATATGAATGATGTATTCTTTCAAAGCCTTGGTTGTTTAAAATCAATTCTAAATCTTTTAAAGTTTTAGTTACAAGAATTTTACTGCCATTTTTTAAATGAATATTTGTATAATTTCCTTCAGAAATACATTTAATTATATTATCAACTTCATAAATATTTACTCCTTCAGATGTATGCAAAGCAATTTTTCTTAACTGATTTATTTTATTATTTTCTACAAATAATTTTATCTTTTCTAAAAAAAAAGTTTCATTATATTTTTTTGCTTTTAAAATTGCGCTTTTTAATTCTTTAGAGTTAATGGGTTTTAAAAGGTAATCTAAAGCAGAAGCTTTTATAGCCTTTAATGCATATTGGCTATATGCAGTAGTAAAAATAATTTTAAAATTTATATGATTTATTTGTTCTAAAATCTCAAAACTATTACCGTCAGATAACTGAATATCCATAAAAACCAATTCTGGATTTAAAGATTTTATTTTAGATACACCTTCTTTAATATTTGCTGCAACACCAATAATATTTATGTCAGAGCAATTCATTTTTAGTTCATATTTTAAAGCCGAAACCGCTTGGGGTTCATCTTCTACTATTAATGCGTTCATAATTAATTATGTATTTTTTAGTAATGGAATTCTAATTAACACTTTTGTGCCTTTTGATAAATTGTCTTCTTTTAAATCAATATAATTTATCGAACATTTTTTGTGCTCTTGTATCTCTATAAGATTTAATCTTTCTTTTGTTATTTCTATAGCTTTTGATTGATGACTTTGCTTTTTATTTGCTAAAGATTTATCAATTCCTACGCCATTATCTGTAACACTAATTAAAAGATGACTTTCTTCTTTTAAAAATAGAATTTCTATTTTGCCTTTGGTTTTTTTTGGAGCTATACCATGCAAAATTGCATTTTCTACAATTGGTTGCACTAATAATGTTGGTACAAGAATTTCATGTTTACGTAGTTTTTTATCTATATTTATTTGATAATTAAATTTATTTTTAAATCTTACTTGAGTAAGCTGTAAGTATAGATTTAGCATTTCATATTCTGTACTTATAGTTATATATTGATCTACATTTTCTAATATTAAGCGCAAAAGTTTTGAGAAATTTGATATGTAATCACTTGCTTCTTGCGTATTACCTTCAGAATAATATCCTTTAATAGTGTTTAATGCATTAAATATAAAATGAGGATTCATTTGTAGCCTTAATGCTTTTTGCTCTAAAGCTAACATTTGATTTTCTAATTCTATATTTTCTTTTTCTAAAAGCAATGTCTTTTTTTCTTTTTGAAATTTTCTATTTAAATATTTAATCCTTAGTTTAAAAAAAAGAAATATTAAAGAAAAAAAGATTATAAGAATTATAAATAAAAACCACCATTTTTTCCAAAAAGGTTTTAAAATTACGAACTCAATTTTTTTAACATCACTTTTTATGTTTAGTATATTTTTACAAAATATTTCTAGTGTGTAAGAATTTGGTTTTAATAATCTAAAATTAATTTCTCTTTGTTTAGTTTTTGTCCAACTACCATTATTTAATCTATAATAAAAATTAATATCGCCTTTGTTTAAAAAAGAAATTGAAGAATATTTTATTTTTATATTATTTTTATTGTAATCAATCCTATTTTTGCTATTAATGTCTATAGAATTATTGTTAGAGTAAATTGTGTCGATTAAAATTTTAGGAATAGGTTTTATTTCTTTTAGAGCATTAATACCAAAATAAATAAGCTTTTTCTCTGCAGCTATATAAATAGTATCGTTTGCAAAATCTATGTCATTAGTTTTTGTATTACTAAACCCTAAATAGGGGTTATAGTTTTTTACCAAAAGACCATTGCTTGTAAGCTTAATTTTATTTACCCCCTTATTGGTGGCAACTAAGTATTCATTTCTTTTAATTTTTGATATTCCATTAACAGTGTTGTTGTTTAGACCTAATTTATCGGAAATTTTAAATACTAATGAATCGTTTTTTATTATCAGTAAACCCTTTGAAGATGTTGCAGCTAAAAGAAAATTATTATTGTAATCGTATAATAAATCGTTTATAGAAGATTGCAAATTTTGGTTTTTATTGCCTGTAAAAAATAATTTCTGATTTTTACTATATTTATACAAACCAATATTAGTTCCTAAAAAAATATTATTTTTTCCTTTTTCTATTACATTAGTTCTTCTTTCTAATATTATTTTATCATAAATTTCTTTACTGTTTATAGTCTTAAATTCATCCTTATTTATCTTAGAGGTAAAGGTAGTAGCAATAAAAAGGTCTTTATCAGTTATTAGTAAATCGTTTAAATTGCTTAAGATTTCATATTTGGCATGGTTAATTTTTCTGGTACCTATTTTTCCAATAATGAAGGATGTATTTTCAAAAAATCTAATTTTACTGATAGCATCTTTTCTCCATTTTTTATTTAAATTATAGGCTTCAAATTTATTTCCCTTTTTTATGTAATAATCATTTTTAAAACCTCCAAACCAAATTTCGTTGTTATTTTTTCTGGCAATTGTATTAATATTAATTTGCTTTTGAAAAACATTAAGTGATGGTATAAATAAAACCCCATCATTTAATGTAGTTATCCAGTAACTATTATTTGTATTTTTGGTAATACTTGTTATTACTTTATTTTTATAATAATTACCAACTAAAGATAAGTTTTGATATAAGAAAATTCCTTTTCTGGTGCATATCCAAATCTTATTGTTATTATCTAAATAGATATTTATAATTTCTAAATTAACAGGTAATTTTAGAATTCCTTTAATTTTATTTTTAGAATCTATTTGTTTTAAAATATTAAAATCAGAAAAAAAGGTTTTATCTTTTTGATGAAATACTCTGTAAGGAAACTTAGAGCGTTCTAATTTATTTAAAAATTTGTTTTCTAAATCGTAAATGCCTTCTGAGTTTAAGACGTATAAAGAATCTTTTCTTTTCCATACTCCAGAAGTATTGACGTTAAAAGATTTAATATTTGTAACATTATTAGTAGAGTCTATAACAGTTATGTTTCCTCTTCTTGATGATATGTAAATAGTTTTATCATCTTCATAAAAATTTGTAAGTAAACTATTACTTTTTGCTTGTTTTATTATTGAAGAATTCCTTTCGTTAAATATCTTGTTATTATAGATAAAAGATGGTTTTCCGTTTAAAGTAAGCAACCACTTTCTTCCTTTAAAGTCCTTTTTAATTTTAAAAATTTCATTATCAGTTAAACCATCTTCAGTAGTTAAAAGTGTAAACTCATATCCATTAAATTTAACCAAGCCAACATCAGTAGCAAACCAGATACAACCATCTGAATTTTGATAAGCAGAATAAACTTTATTGGTAGGAAGACCATCATTGATTGTGTAATGAATATTATATGGTTCTTGACTTTTAATAGTAAATACTAAAAATAGAAAAAAAAGGTTAAAAAAAATCTTCAAAAGACGTGTTTTAAGTAAAAGTAAAGATATAATTTGTTTTTTTTGATTATTTCTACATCACTTGTAGAAATAAAAATATCACTTATTAACCAAATTAAATCACTTAATAAACAAAAGATATCAGTTAAGTTATTTTTTATCATATGTCGTAATAATAGTTTTCTTAAGATAAAACTTAAATTAATTAAAGTGTATACTCAAGATAATATCGAAGAACTTTTTAAATTGATAGGAAAACTACCTGAGCATAAATTTGCATGCACTAAAAATTACGATTTTATTAGTGCAAGCAGCTCTATATGGCCAAATTTGTTATTTAACTTTAAAGGTGCTTTGGTGAATGTAGAAAAGATTTTAGATGATATCGAGAGTTTAGATAACGATTTAAAATTACCAAACCTTTTGATGACTAACCCAGCTAAAGATAATTCTCTTGTAATAGATCGAATAAAACTTAGAAATTATATCTCTAGCAGATGGTCAGCTATGACTCACTTTTTAAATTTTGATGATATTAAATTACCAATTCTTAAAATACATTTAAAAATTAAGTTAATTGATAATAAAAATGATCTTTTAAAATGGTTGGAAATTGTAGAAATAGAACTTATGGGAAAAAAGAAACTCGATTATAATATTTTTAATTATCTGTTAAAAGAGAAGAAATGTTATTTCTATCTTGGTTTTTGGGGTATGTTACCTGTTGCTACTTCATTTTTATTTAAAGGAAAAACATCTGCTGGAGTTTATTTAGTATCAACTCTAAAAACATATCGCAAAAAAGGTATTGGAAAAAACATGACTTTTATATGCCTAAAAAAAGCAAAAGAGTTAAAATGTAAAAAAGTAGATATACAAGCAACTGATTTTGGATTTCAAATTTATAAATCTTTGGGTTTTATAAATTATGGAGATATAAATGTTTTTAGAATTCAAAAATAAAACAGTTGTAAATAAAATCAATAACAGGTGGTTTTGATATGGTTACCATATCAAAAACCATTTCTACATTTAAAAAGAAAAATCATTTATCTCGTAAAGTTGTTTAGTTAGTAACTAAATCTAATCACTTACCATTTTAGACTTTAAAACCTTATTGTATAGTTATTTCTTTGATTAGCTTAACGTAAAATTTTGAAACAATTTAAAGTCAAAAACGCAGATAACCTTGCATTAATAATTGTGATATTATTTTTCTCAATTATTGCATGGTTAATCTACTCTTAAAAATAAAATTCAAAAAATAACAATTAAATAAATTATGAAAAAATCTATACTCATTCTATCAATTTTGATAATAACATCTTCAAGCGCACAAAGTGTTTTAGTTAAAGATTTTCAAACAGGTACAACATCCAGTATGCCAACTTACGAGTTTAATAGGGTTGACGCTAATGGAAAATTAATTTTTTCTACTTTAAATGGGGCAAAATATAGTGTTTGGGTTACAGATGGAACAAACTCTGGTACTAAACTACTTAGAGAAGTAGTTAGCACAGTAATTAAACCTCAATATTTTACTTATTTACCTGCAAATGATAAAGTATTTTTTTCAGGAGAAAGTAATTCAAATGGTATTTCTCAACTTTGGACTTCTGATGGAACGCAATCTGGTACACTAAGACTTACAACTTCTGCTACAAGAGTAAAAAATATTGTAGAGTTTAAAGACAAAGTATATTATCAAGGATTTGGAACAAGCAATCAAGGAACAGAGTTATTTTTTACAGATGCAGCATTAAACACAAGTCATATAAACCTAAATTCCGCAGCTTTTCAGAGTAGTTTTCCAGAAAATTTAAAAGTAATTGGAGATAAACTTTATTTTTCTGGATCAAGATTTTCCAATGACAAAGAATTATGTGTTAGTAATGGCCAAGGTTCAGGAGGAACTTACCGTGTTTTAAATATAAACTCAAGTGGAGATAGTAATCCAATAAATTTTACTTCCTTTAATAATAAAGTATATTTTTCTGCTGATGACGGAATTAATGGGCGTGAGCTTTGGGTTACAGATGGTACTGCAGCTAATACAACTATGGTTGCAGATTTGAATCCTGGTTCAGGTCATAGCTTAGACCCAAACGAACCAACAACATTTGTAGAATACAAAGATGAGTTATATTTTACAGCATTTACCCCTTCAACTGGTAATGAACTTTATAAGGTAAATAAAAGTGGTAATATTGTAAATGTTGCAGATATCAATCCAGGAGCAAACAATCATAGTAACCCTAAAGGTTTTTTCGTTTATAATGGTAGATTATTTTTCTCGGCTGATAATGGGACAGATGGTGTAGAGTTATGGTACACAATAGTAAGTAGTGGAACAGCTAAAGGAAATTCTGCCTCAACTACAGCAATGTTTAAAGATATTAATAGCCAAACTAATGGTAATAGCAAACCTACAGATTTTATTACTTATGATGGTAAAATGTATTTTAATGCAGATAATGGAGTAGATGGTAAAGAACTTTGGGAATCTGATGGAACCGTAGCTGGTACTATTATGAAACAAAATATAAATCCTTCAGGAGATAGCAACCCAAGAGATTTTATTGTATCAAATAATCTTTTATATTTTTCTGCAAATGATGGCACTAATGGAGATGAGTTATGGAAATATTCAAATGATTTTATAATTGGAGCTTTATCTCCAGAAGATAACGCAACAGATGTAGCTTTATCTGGAGAAAAATTGAAGATTACCTTAAATAAAGAATTAGTAAAAGGTAACGGCAATATTGTTATTCATAAAAAAAGTGATGACACTGTATTCGAAACCATTAATGTTTCTGGAAGTAATGTAATAATTGATAACAATAAAGTTATTATTACTCCAACTTTAGATTTTATTGCTTCTGAAGAGTATTATGTTTTAATCGATAATGGAGCATTAAAGGATACATCCAACAATAATTTTATTGGGATTTCCGATAAAACAATTTGGAACTTTAAAGCTGTTGGTGTTCAAACTCAAACAATAACTTTTAATACTTTGGCAGATAGTACATTTGGTGATTCAGATTTTCAATTAACTGCAACCTCATCTTCAAATTTACCAGTTTCTTATGTAAGTTCGAACACAAACGTTGCTACAATTAATGGTAATATTGTAACTATTGTTGGGGCAGGTACTACTACTATAACTGCAAGTCAACCTGGTAATGCCAATTATAGTGCTGCTCAAGATGTTTCTCAGGTATTAATAGTAAATAAAGCAAATCAAAGTATTACATTTAATACATTAACGAATAGAACATTTGGAGATTCAGACTTCCAATTAACAGCAACATCTTCTTCAAATTTACCAGTTTCTTATGTAAGTTCTAACACAAACGTTGCTACAATTAATGGTAATACTGTAACGATAGTTGGAGCAGGAACGGCTAACATTACAGCGAATCAAACGGGAAATGCTAACTATAATGCTGCCCAAGATATTACACAATTGCAGACGGTAAATAAAGCAGATCAAACCATAACTTTTGTAATAAGTTTTCCTAATAGACAGTATAATGATGCAGATAGAACGTTAACAGCAACTTCAGATTCTGGTTTGCCAATATCTTATACAAGTTCAGACCCAACTGTTGTATCTATAAATGGTAATATAGCTTCTTTTGTAGGGGTAGGTAACGGTATAAATATTACTGCAAGCCAGAGCGGAAATAATAATTATAATGCAGCACCTAATGTAATACAGACATATAATGTTGCCAAAGCTTCTCAAATAATAACATTTAATCCACCACCAACTGCAACCTATGGGGATTCAAACTTCACTTTAACAGCTTCTTCAAATAGTGGAATTGCAATGCAGTTTTTCTCTTTTGACTCTAATGTGGTTTCTATATCTGGTAATCAAGCTGAAATTACTGGAGCTGGTAGTACAACTTTACAAGCTTCTAATACTGGTAATTCTCTCTATGAAGCTGCATCATCTTTAAAAGCATTTACAGTTTATAAAGCAAGTCAAAATATAACATTCAATGCCTTACAAGATGTAGATGTTAACGATCCAGATTTTAGTTTAACAGCAACCTCAGATTCTGGTTTGTCCATAAGTTACTCTAGTTCAAATCCAAGTGTGGCTTCTGTAAGTGGCAATATAGTTAGTATTCATTCTATGGGCACAACAACATTTACAGCAAGTCAACCTGGTAATAATAATTATAATGCTGCTTCAGATGTTACTCAAATTTTAACAGTAACAAATACAGCAAGTTTTGATAGTTTTAAAAAGGTAGGTTTAGGTTTATTTCCAAACCCAGTATCAGAAAATTTTACCTTAAAATCTTCTTCAAAGATTGAAAAAGTGACCATTTTTTCGATTTTAGGTAAAAAAGTAAAAGAATTTAAAAATATTACAGATGAAAAATTCTTTGTAACAGATTTAAAAAGAGGAGTGTATATTATAAAAGTAAAAAACGAAAAAGGAACAGGTATAACAAAGTTTCTAAAATTAGAGTAGTGCTTTTTCATAATAAAAAAATATTGCTATGAAAATAAATTTCTAAAAAATCCCCTAAAAATATATAAACAAAATTATTAAGAGATTATTATGAAAAAACAAATAACATTATTTCTAACAACGTTTTTTTTAATTCAAACTCAAATTGCGCAAGTTGGTATTGGTACAACCAATCCACAAGCTCAGTTAGACGTAGTGTCTTCTAATTTAGCAAATCCAACAAATAAAGATGGAATTTTAATTCCAAGAATAAGTGCTTTTCCAACTACCAATCCTACTGCTGCACAAAATGGAATGCTTGTATTTTATACTCCTAATAATAATTTTTATTATTGGGATAATGCAACAACAACATGGTTGCCATTTGTAAAACAAATAGATGATTTAAGAGATGGAAAATCTAAAATAGATGGTAGAAACCTATTTTTAGGTGAAGATGCAGGTGCAGCATTCAATACATCCAATAGAGATGTTATTGGAATAGGATTTAAGGCTTTAGAATCACTTACTACAGGTAATAATAACTTAGCTATTGGAAATACAGCATTAAATTTAACAACTATAGGGCACTCAAATATTGCTGTTGGGACTTTTGCTTTACAAAACAATATATCAGGCACCCAAAACATTGCAATAGGTTTTGAATCTCAAATGAATACAGATGCAAGACCGTATAACATTTCTATTGGGCACCAGTCAATGAAGTCTAATACAGCTGGAGGACAAAATACTGCATTAGGTTCAGTTGCTTTGTTTAATAATACTGAGGGTGATTATAATGTAGCTATAGGTGCTTCAACATTATATAACAATACAGATGGAGATCATAATTTAGCAGTTGGTTCTCTAAGTTTATACAGTAAAGCCTCAGGAAGCACTAATGTAGCTATAGGTTCTAATGCTTTAAATAAAATGACCAGTGGTAGTAATAATACAGCTATTGGAGTTAATGCAATGTTAAACTTTGGCTCAGGAAACAATAATACAGCTATTGGACAAGATGCTCTAAAAGGCCTTTCTGCTGGATTTTCTAATACTTCTAATGTTGCAATAGGCTTTAGAGCTTTAAGTAATAATACCACGGGTTCTAGTAATACTGCAATAGGATTCAATTCATTTATTAGAAACCAAACAGGAAACTCTAATGTTGTAATTGGAAATTCTGCAAATATTGCATGTACTACCTGTACTGCTTTATTAAATACTACTGTTGTAGGCACTAACGCAAATGCACAAGGAAATAATTCAACAGCTATTGGTTCAAATAGTTTAGCAAACGGAATTAATTCTATGGCAATTGGTTATCAAGCAAGTGTAACTGGAGATAATCAAATACACATAGGCAATAGTTCTATAACAGCTATTAGAGGTCAAGTAGCATTTAGCACATATTCAGATAAAAGAATTAAAGATAATGTTAAAGAAAATGTTGTTGGTTTAGACTTTATAAAAAAATTAAGACCTGTTACTTATAATTTAAATGTAGATAAGCAGAATAATCTTATAGGGATTTCAGGTTCTGATACAGATATAGAAAAATACGAATCTGAAAAAACATTAAGAACTGGTTTTATAGCACAAGAAGTAGAAAAAGCGGCAAAAGAAGTTAATTATAATTTTAGTGGTGTAGTAAAACCAAAAAGCAAAAAAGAATTATACAGTCTTTCATATGCTGAGTTTGTAGTGCCATTAGTTAAAGCAACTCAAGAACAGTCTTTAATCATTGAAAAATTATTAAAAAAAGTAGAAACTTTAACAAAAAGAATTGAAGAATTAGAGCAAAATAAAAAATAATGAAGAAAGTATTCATTTTAAGTATTCTTTTTGCAACGCTAAGTAACCTTAATTCTCAAGAAATAGTTAATGAAGGCGTTTTTAGAGTTGATGGCACTAATACTGCTGTCTCTTTTTTTTATGATTACACAAATAAATCTACAGGAACTCATGAAAACAAAGGTAATTTATACATCCATAAAAATTTTACAAATAATGGAACAATGACATTAAATGATGTTGTTAATGGAACAACTCGTTTTGTATCAGCAATTAGTGCTCAAGAGATTAAAGGCAATAGTGCTGTAATTTTTAAAAATATGGAAATGCTTAAATTTGTATCTATAGCTTTACCTTCTTCAGTTGTTTCAGTTGCAGATGGTTTAGAGTTAAGAGTATTAAATAATTTGGCATTAACTATAGGAAGTTTAAGATTAATAGGAGATGCTCAGTTAGTGCAAACTCACTCAGGAGTTAGTCAAGTATCTGGTAACAGTAAGCTATTTAAAGATCAGCAAGCAAAAGTTCCTAATGTATATAGATATCATTATTGGTCTTCTCCAGTTACTCAAACTCTTGGTTCATCTACATATAAAGTGGGTTCTGTATTAAGAGATGGTATAGATCCTGTAAGTACAACTTCTACATATTTACCTCCAGTGATAACTTGGACATCTAATTTAGATGGAGCACCAAGTAGTGGTACATACCCTTCTTCTTATACCCCAATTACATTATCCAATTATTGGATATATACAAATTTAAATGACATAGGAGATGGTTCTAGTTGGGTTCAAAAATTTGAAACAGGAGATATAAATGTTGGTCAAGGTTTTTCTATGAAAAGCACTGGTACAGTTCCTCAGAATTTTACTTTCATTGGAACTCCTAATGATGGAGATATTTTTTTTAATATCAATGCATCACCAGCAACTCATTTATTAGGAAACCCATACCCAAGTGCTTTAGATATAACAGACTTTATTAATGATAATATTTCTTCAATAGATGGTACCTTATATTTTTGGGAACATACTGGAGAAGATTTTGGAAACGAAGGTCATTACCAAGCTGGTTATCAAGGAGGATATTCTCAAAGAAATTTAACAATGGGTATTTCTGCGAGAGGTTTGCCAAATCCTAACAGTGCTACTTTTGATTGGGAAAATGCAGTAGATAATGGTAATGAAGTTAACCAATTAAAAACCATTACTATAGAAAGTACTAACTACAATTTTACAGCAAGTGTAACTATAGATGAACCTTCAGGAGTTGATATTGTTGATAAGTTAGGAGCAGGTGTTACATCTGGAAATACCATAGTAAAATCTGGAGGAAATAGTTCAAAATCTTTTGAAGTTACTTTTGATAATATTATTGATATAAGCTCAATTTATCTTTACAATGATATTACATCTTCAACTTCTCAAAATAGTATTACAATTACTGCAAATAACATAGCAAGAAACCAACCAGTTACTCAAATTTTAACAGGTAATAACGGTCAAAGCTTTAACTTAAACTGGACAGATGTTACATCTTTTACCATAACAAGTACTAATCCTAATAATATTGTTATGGATAATATTGAGTTTTCTAAAGGAGGTGGAATCTCTTTAGGAAATGGTACATATCATGCACCAAATAGGTATATGGCAGTTGGTCAAGGTTTTTTTGTTTCAGCATCAGCAACTGGAGGGCAAATTGTATTTAAAAATTCTCAAAGAGAATTTAGAAATAATGATTTTTCAAACGGAGGAACATTTTTTTTTAAAGAAAAGAAAAAAGAAGAGCAAATTTCAATTTTAAAATTGGGTATGAACTTTAAAAATAACTCTACAACATATCATAGACAGATAGGGATTTCTTTTAAAAATGGAAATACCTTTAATTATGAAAATGGATATGACAGTGAGATGTTTGATTTAAGTACTACTGACATGTTTTGGAAATTCGACCAAATACCCAATAAAAACCTAATAATAGCTGGAGTAGAAGAAATTACAAATGAATTAGAAGTACCAGTTTCATTTGTTATAGATAAAAGTCAGACTATTAAAGTTATGATTGATGAGATTGAAAATATTGATAAAGATGTATTTCTATTAGACAAATTCACAGGAAATTATTACAGTTTGTTAAACTCAGTAGAGTTAGATTTAGAAAAAGGTAATTACTCGGGTAGGTTTTTTTTAACATTTAAAAAGAAAACACTATCACTTCAAGAAGAAAATTTAGAGTTAGAATACTCTTTGAGTGTATATGTAGATAATCTATCAAATGAAATAATAATTCAAAATAACAAAAGAATTATATTAGAGGAAATTAAGTTTTATAATATAATTGGGCAAAAATTATATGAATCAAAAACTTTTAAAGACTCGTTACAAACAAAAATTAAAATAAGTAAAAGACGATCATCTTTTTATATTTTAAGTATTAAAACAAATAAAGGTATGTATCGAAAAAAAATATTTATAAAATAAAATTAGATAATAGCTAATTAAGGGGAATTATTATGCTATTATCAATAAACTCAAAAGACGTGGTTTATATAGAAGTTTTTAACATTTTACTTCAAGTAGTAATCTTATAATTTATCCCCAATAAATTAAACCCATTTCTTTTGAGTTTTAAAATAATGAACTATACTTACTATGCTAAACTATTTTATTCAAATTGTACCTCCTGTTATACCACCTCCACCACCTCCGGGTCTTGAAATAGATGATGGAATATTAATTTTATTGGTTTTAGTAATAATTTATGGGCTATTAAAATTGAATTTTATAAAAAAGAAAGAAATCAATTTTAATATCTAACTTTTTATTTTCTATAATCGTGATTGTAAACAACCAATTCTGTTAAACCTTCTTTGTTAGGGTTTTTAGCAAAAGAACGTAAATACACATCCATATAATTGATAATTCTTTCCTCTGGATAAAACAACACTTTGTTATCGTATTGTGCCCATTCATTCATATTTAAATAAGCTTTTCCGTTTTCAAATCGATAAAAAGCTTGAATATGCTCTGGTAAAGCTGCTTCTAATTCTTCATCAACAAAAACATTATAATAATTCAAGTCTGCTGTAAAAAAATGAAAAGATAAAAGATTATCGTAAAACCCTGTAAGGTTGTTAGCTAATGGCAAACAGATAGTAAAAATAAGCATTGCAATTTTTTGCTTGTTAAAGAATTTTAAGAAAAACTCTAAAGGACTATAGGTTTTTAATGTCCAAAAAATAATAACAACACTTAACATATTCTGAATGTTCCATGGCACTACATTATAACCATAACCTAAATAGAATAGGAGAAAAGTGATAATTGCATGCATAGACAATATAAAAAGCACTCCAAATTTTCTGGTTTTGTTAAACAATAACAAGACTCCCATTAAAGCTTCTAACCAAGGTACAGCATAAGTAAATACTTCTAAAAACCATTGAGGCAAACAAATTAAAGCACTAGCAGAAGAGTCTACACAACTAAAATGTTTGTTTAAAGCACTTAACCATTGGATGTAAAAATCTTCATTTACTTTCTGAATTCCACTCCAAAAATATGTGGCAAAAAAGATAAGAATTACAGCGTATAAAACTTTTTTAGGATTTGCTCTTTTTCTAAAAATCTCTACAGCAAAAATGGTTAAAAAACTTTGATAGAAGTAAGGTTGCAACCTATTTTGATCAACCAAAGCTAAAAAAAGATAGAGTAAAATAATGGTCCAACCTTGCCATCTTTTATTCTGAAAAATATATACAATCTGAATTAAAAAGAAGAAACCAGCTAAAATATAATCGAAAGGAGCAGTTGGTATTGGCAACCAATCAAACAACGGAATTACAGGAAATATTTTGGTAGTAACCCATAATTTTGGAGCATACACCATTAAAACCAAAACTGCAAGGATTGCTAAAATTCTTACGTAGTTTATTTTTTGTTTGTCTGTTAGGTTTGTTATCATTTTTATTTTTTAATACTGATGTCATTTCGAAATGAGCTATTTCAGCGATTGAGAAATCTTATATTTTTTAAATATTTAAGTTGAGATTCCTCCTTATTCTTCGTTCGGAATGACATAAAAGTTTTAAACCATTTATTTAAAATATTAATTTCTCTGCCAAATATTTAGCAGTATAAGACTCTTTATTTCTTGCCAATTCTTCAGGAGTTCCTTGGAAAATCAAATTACCTCCATTTTTTCCACCTTCCAAACCCAAATCTATAATATAATCTGCACATTTAATGAGTTCTATATTATGCTCTATCACAATAATAGAATGTCCTTTTTCAATTAACGCATTAAACGATTTTAATAATTTTTGAATATCGTGAAAATGTAAACCTGTTGTGGGTTCATCAAAAATAAACAAGGCTTTGTCTTTGGTGTTTCCTTTTACTAAAAACGATGCTAATTTTATTCTCTGAGCTTCACCACCAGAAAGTGTAGAAGAAGATTGCCCTAAAGTTACATAACCCAAACCTACGTCTTGTAAAGGTTTTAATTTACTTGCAATTTTTGTAACTAAATTTTCTGAGAAAAAAGCAACTGCATCATCAATCGTTAAATTTAAAATATCATCAATCGATTTTCCATCAAACTTAACTTCTAAAACTTCTTTTTTAAAGCGTTTTCCATTACAAACATCACATTCTAAATGTACATCTGCCATAAATTGCATTTCTATGGTCACTTCTCCTTCGCCTTTGCAAACTTCACAACGTCCACCTTCTACATTAAAAGAAAAATGTTTGGGTTTGTAGTTTCTTATTTTTGATAATTTTTGATTCGAAAATAACGCTCTAATATCATCATAAGCCTTGATATATGTTACAGGATTTGAACGAGAAGATCGTCCAATAGGATTTTGATCGATAAATTCTACATGCTTTAAATTCTCGAAACTTCCTTTTATATCTGTATGTTGTCCTATTTTATCTCCATAACCAATCAATTTTTTTTGCATAGATGGATAGAGAATTTTTTTTACCAACGTACTTTTTCCAGAACCAGAAACTCCTGTAATTACAGACAAACAATTTAGTGGAAAAGTAACATCTATATTTTGTAAATTATGTTCTCTTGCACCAATTATTTGAATGTTATTTTTTGATGTTCTACGTTTTGTTGGAACTTCAATTCTTAAATCATCATTTAAATATTGTGCTGTTAAAGAATTGGATTTTAAAATTTCATCAAAGGTTCCTTCAGCAACTACATTTCCTCCAAAAGTTCCAGCTTCTGGGCCAATATCGATAATGTAATCTGCTTCTTTCATAATATCTTCATCATGCTCAACCACTACAACTGTGTTGCCTAAATCACGTAAATTTTTTAAAACACCAATCAATCTTTCTGTATCCTTTGGATGCAAGCCAATACTGGGTTCATCTAAAATATACATAGACCCCACCAAAGAACTCCCCAATGAAGTTGCTAAATTAATACGTTGACTTTCTCCTCCAGAAAGTGTGTTAGAGGTTCTGTTGATGGTTAAATAATTCAAACCAACATCCGTTAAAAATTTAAGACGATTGTTGATTTCGGTTATCAAACGTTTCCCAATTTTTTCTTCGTATTTATCTAATTTTATATTTTTAAAAAATACTGATAATTCATCCAAAGGAAGTGTTACCAAATCAGAAATTGTTTTGCCATTTATTTTTACATAATCGGTTTCTTTGCGTAAACGCTTGCCATTACAAGTGGTGCATTTTGTTTTTCCTCGATAACGAGACAACATTACACGATTCTGAATTTTATAACTTTTTTCTTCTAAAGCTGTAAAAAAATGATGAATTCCTTTAAAACTCTTATTGCCATTCCAAACTAATTCTTGTTGTTTTTCTGTTAATTGAAACCAAGGTTTGTGAATTGGAATATCAAATTGATAGGCAACATTAATTAAATCTTCTTTATAATGAATGTAAGAAGGCGTTTTAAAAGGAAAAATAGCGTCTTCCATAATTGATAATCCTGTATTTGGGATTACCAAATCTTCGTCAATACCAATAACATTTCCATAACCTTCGCAAGTAGGGCAAGCTCCATAAGGATTGTTAAAACTGAATAAATGCGTATTGGGTTCCAAAAAAGACATTCCATCTAAATCGAACTTATTACTAAATTCGGTTACTTTATTATCTGCTAAATTCTCTATAAAACAAACTCCTTTTCCTTCGAAAAAAGCAGTCTGAATAGCATCTGCTAATCTATTATAAAAATCTTCATCATCTTTGGTTACAATTCTGTCAACTACTAAAAAAAGCGGTTCATTTTTGTAATGTTTCTGAGGAAAATCAGCAATTCTATGCACTTTATCATTCCATTTTAAACGAGCATAACCTTGTTGTTCTAAGACTTGCAGAACAGTTTTTAAATCTCGGTCTTCATTAATTGCAATCGGAGCCAATAATAAAAGTTTGGTTTTGTCTTCGAAATTTTTTACAAAATTCACAACATCAGAAACCGTGTCTTTTTTTACTTCTTGTCCAGAAATAGGAGAGAAGGTCTTACCAATTCTGGCATATAGTAATTTTATATAATCGTAAATTTCTGTACTTGTACCAACTGTAGAACGCGGATTCGTTGAGTTTACTTTTTGTTCGATTGCAATTGCAGGTGCAATACCTTTAATGTAATCTACTTTTGGTTTATGTAATTTTCCTAAAAACTGACGAGCATAAGAAGATAAACTCTCTACATAACGTCTTTGGCCCTCTGCATACAATGTATCAAATGCTAAAGAAGATTTTCCAGAACCAGAAAGTCCTGTAATAACAACCAACTTATTTCTTGGAATTACAACATCAATATTTTTTAAATTATGGAGTTTAGCTCCTTTTATTATAATGTTTTCTTTGGGGTTTATCGTTGAAATATCCGTCTTCATTAATTATAAAAAATAAGTGTTAAAAATACTGTTTTTTTCATCGATTTTTAGAATAAAATAAAATGATTTTTGTTAAAATATTTGTTGAATTAAAAAATAATATTCATATTTGACATTCATAAGAACCACAAAATTAAGCGCATATAGGGTAAAATTACTTTTAATTGTTTTATTAATAGCAAGAACCGAAAAGCTTTCTAGCTTTTCTAAAAGTAATTTATGATGCGCAAAAATTCAATAAAAGATAGCACTTTAGTAAGTGATTATATTCAAGGAAAAGAAATAGCCTTAGAGGTCTTAATTAAAAGACATCAACAAAGATTATTTAGTTTTATTTACAGCAAGGTTCAAGATAGAGATATTACAGAAGATATTTTTCAAGATACTTTTATTAAGGTAATAAGAACCTTAAAAAAGGGTAATTATAATGAAGAAGGTAAGTTTTTACCTTGGGTAATGCGTATTGCCCATAACTTGGTCATAGATTATTTTAGAAAATCGAATAGAATGCCTTCATTTAAAAATACGGATGAGTTTGATATTTTTTCTGTTTTGGGTGATGGAAGTTTAAATGCAGAGAAAAAAATTATACAAGAGCAAATTTATAGTGATGTAAAAGAGCTTGTAAATGAGTTGCCAGAAGAACAAAAAGAAGTTTTGGTAATGCGTATGTATAAAGATATGAGTTTTAAGGAAATAAGCGAAAACACTGGTGTTAGTATTAATACGGCTTTGGGTAGAATGCGTTATGCATTGATAAATATGCGTAAATTAATAGAAAAACATAAAATTATTTTAGTAAACTAACAATAAAATAAAAAAAGCATCGTTACTACTTTATAACCAAGAAATTAAATAGTATATATGATGCAAATTTACTCTAAAAAGTCATCTGAAATTCAGATGCAACCCAAAAAAGAAACAGTTCAATTTTTGATTAATTTTTCCAAGTCGCTAACTATTGTAAAAACCAAATCAAAAGATTTCATTGAATTGAATTTGAATTAAGAGTGGAAAAAGCTTCAACATTGTTGAGGCTTTTTTTAGAGCCCATCTTAACCTTTTTAAAGGGAAGGGATTCCAATCTTTGTGAAACAATTTTCTACAAAAAAATAAGTAATCCGTGAAATTCGTGTCTATTTTTTATTTTTGTAATATCCATCTAAAACAGATTTCCTACCAATCGTTTTCGTAATAATATCTTTCTCTAAATTCCAACCACGAGCAGGAGAATATTCACGGCCATACCAAATAATTTTTAAGTGTAAATCGTTCCACAATTCTCTTGGAAACAAACGTTTCGCATCTTTTTCTGTTTGTTGCACATTTTTTCCGTTTGTTAAACCCCATCTGTACATTAATCTGTGAATATGCGTATCTACAGGAAAGGCAGGTACTCCAAAGGCTTGACTCATTACTACACTTGCAGTTTTATGCCCAACAGCTGGTAATTCTTCTAAACCCTCAAAAGATTGTGGCACTTTACCATTATATTTTTCAATGAGTATTTTAGATAATCCGTAAATGCCTTTAGATTTCATGGGCGATAATCCACAAGGACGTATAATTTCCTTAATTTCTTCAACAGACAGTTTCACCATATCAAATGGATTGTCTGCTTTCGCAAATAATAAAGGTGTAATTTGGTTTACACGCACATCTGTACATTGTGCAGAAAGTAATACTGCAACCAATAATGTGTAGGGATCTTTATGATCTAAAGGAATTGGAATTTCTGGATAAAATTCTTGCAATGTATCAATTACAAATTGGACTTTTTCTTGTTTGGTCATTTATTTTTATAGTTGCAAAGTTTCAGAGTAACAAAGGTACAAAGTTGCAAAGTAATTTGTTTGATAGAAAATTGTATCTTTTTTGCCACGAATTAAAAAAATAATAATTTTCGTCTTTACATTTCTACTTATTTTTTAAAATCTTTTGGATTTGTGAATTCGTGGTTTTTTTTCTTACTTTTCATTTTAATCTTTTGAGTTTATTTTTCATTTAAGTTTTATACTTTGTAACTTGCCTACTTTGTAACTTTGAAAATAAAATATAAATGACATCATTAAAAATAGGAGATAAAGCTCCGCAATTTGAAGCTAAAGACAATGCAGGAAATACTATAAAATTATCTGATTATACAGGTAAAAAATTAGTGTTGTTCTTTTATCCAAAAGCAAGTACTCCAGGTTGTACTGCAGAAGCTTGTGATTTAAGAGATAATTATCAAACTTTTTTAGCAAAAGGATATGCTATTTTAGGAGCAAGTGCAGATTCTGCAAAAAGACAACAAAATTGGATTGATAAACACGAATTGCCTTTTCCTTTGTTAGCAGATGAAGACAAAACTGTAATTGAAGCTTTTGGTGTTTGGGGTCCTAAGAAATTTATGGGACGTGAGTATGATGGAATACACAGAACTACTTTTGTTATTGATGAAAATGGAGTAATAGAAGATGTAATTACAAAAGTAAAAACAAAAGCACATGCTGCTCAAATTTTATAAAAACCGTAAAATAAATATATAAAAAAGTGGCTGTCTGAAAAGTTGATTTAACTGTCGTTTTGAGCGGAGGCGAAAAATCTATATAATTGATTCTCAATAAATAAGATTTCTCCATTACAGTCGAAATGACAAATACTAATACTTTTCAGACAGCTTCTTTTTTACAGTTTCATCGAAAGTTTTAAATTCAATACTCTACCCGTCATAAAGTTCGGTATTCCATATTGTCTTTTAGAATAAACATCTCTTACCCAAGTATTGGTTATTGAGTTTTGAATATCAAACATATTAAATAATTCTAAGCCTGCGCTTAATTCTTTAAACTTAGAAAGCCAGCCAGATTTGTATTTTTTATTAGCATCAGTAAAAATATAAGAAACACCAATGTCTGCACGTTTGTAATCTCTTAATCGTTCTTGAAATTGATACACATCTGCATATGCAGGAGAACCACCAGGAACACCAGTGTTATATACTAAGTTTAAGTAGGCTTTTAAATTTGGTAAATTAGGAACATAATCTTGAAACAAAATACCAAATTTAATTCGTTGATCTGTGGGTCTAGAAATATTACCTCTATTGTCTATGTCTTCCTGAGTTTTTAAATACCCTAAACTTACCCAACTATCGCTTCCAGGAACAAACTCTCCGTTTAAACGAAAGTCTATACCATGAGCAAATGCTGTTGCATTATTATCAGCTCTATATCGTATTCTAACATTATCTACTGTATAAGAATTAACGTTGGTTAAATCTTTAAAATAAGCTTCTGTGGTTAATTTAAAAGGTCTTTCCCACATTTTAAAACTATAATCCATTCCTAAGACCAAATGAATAGATTTTTGAGCTTTTAAATCGACATTAATATTTCCATTAAAATCTCTTAGTTCTCTGTAAGATGGTGGCTGAGAGTACCAACCAGCTGAAGCTCTAAAAAGCATATCTTTCCTCCAATTTGGTTTTATTGCGAATTGCGCTCTTGGACTTAATATTGTTTGATTTTTTGAGGTTATTCCATTTCCTTTTATCGTCCAATTATGTGCTCTTAGCCCTATGTTGTACCAAACTTCATTATCGTTCCAATACATACGTTCATTAAATTGAATAAACCCAGAAATTCTGTTAATCTCAACTTTATTTTCGGTTCTAATATTTTGAAATGGAGTAATTGGTCCATCAAAAGGTTGGTAAGGTTGATTATTACTGATGTGATTTGGAGGACGAATTGAAAAACCTAAAGAATCTATAACTTCCCATTCTCTAATTCGATCTCTAATATCTTCCTTTTGATATTTTACACCAAAATTAAATTGCATTCTATCAACTTTATACTTTCCTCTAATTTGAGCATTTGTAAATAAAGCATCTAAATCATTACGCGCATGATTTAATTGAGAGCCAATACCTTGAGAGAACTCTACATTTCCAAAATTTTCAGAGCCAATATTGGCATCCACTTCTCCTAAACTGTAGGTGGCTGCAATATCAAACCGTTCTTCTTCTTGTGTGTTGTATCTCGAAACTGTTCCTGTAAGCGATAAATAATCATTTATTTCATACTCTGTAGATAAAGCTCCAAAAAGGGTAAGGTAATTATCTTGTTCTTGGCCACTATAAAAAACAATTAATTCTAAAGGATCTGCAACTGTTCCAAAACGAGTTCTTCTTGATATAGGTTTATAGTTATAATTATTTAAAGAAAAATTTCCTAAAAAATTAAACCTTAAATAATCTGAGGCATCAAAAGATAAATAAGTTTGAAAATCGATAAACTTAGGTCTAAAATTAGTTTCTATTTGCTTACTATTTACAAATAAACTATTATCTCTGTATCTAAAGCTGCTAATAGCTGTTAATTTATCTTTAATAAGTGGCGCCTCAAAAGTAGCACTTGCACCAAGAAAACTTAAATCTATAGTCGTTGCAACCTTAGTAGGTTTTCTATATGTAATGTCTAAAACAGATGAGAGCTTGTCTCCATACTTAGCTTGAAACCCCCCAGCAGAAAAATCGATATTTCTAACCATATGTGGGTTTATAAAGCTAAGTCCCTCTTGTTGTCCAGAACGTACTAAGAATGGTCTGTAAACTTCAATACCATTAACGTAAACTAAGTTTTCATCAAAATTTCCTCCTCTAACATTATACTGAGTACTAAGTTCATTATTATTATTTACACCTGGCAAAGTCATTAATATATTCTCAACTCCAGCATTAGGACCAATAACGTTTTTTACAACATTAATATCAATTTTCTTTAAACCTTTGGCTTTTTTAGTATTGTCTTTAACAATAATTTCTTTTAACTGTTCTGTTTTTGGTACAAGTGTAACAGTTAAGCGTACTCCGTTTCTACTTTTTGCAGTAAACTTTTTTGTAAAAGTTTTATAGGCAATATGGCTAAATACAATAGAAATTTCTTGTTTAAAAGGAACTCTAATTGAATATTTACCATTTTTATCTGTAGTAGTACCAGTAGTATTGTATTTAACAGCAACTCCTTCTATTGGTTGTTTGTCTTTATTTTTAACGGTACCTTTTAAGATGGTCGTTTTTTGAGCAAAAGCAAAAAGGGGAAATAAAAATAAGAATAGAAAGATTTTTTTCACAAAGTTTAGTTTACTTGTTTCTTAAAGAACGTTGTAGAAAGTGTATTCGTATTTCCTACATTGTCCGAGACTACAATTTTAAAGATATGTTTGCTACCAACCAATTTTTTATCATTAAAATTATAGGTTAATGTATTTTTTTTATGATTATACTCCATTAAAATCCATTCACCATCTATTGTAGCTCTCCAATTTTTAATTCCTGAGCCTTTATCAGATATTTTAACTTTTAAAGTTTTACGCTTTGTTATCCATTGTTTGTCTTTAAAATATAATAATTTTATTTCAGGTTTTTGGTTATCAGCAAGTAAAGAATAGTTGCCTAAAGTTTTAGTAGTTGTATAAAAGGTACTATCTTTTTTTCGTGTATACTGATATCTGGGATACTTTGGATATTCTAAATTAGCAATATATAATTTTTCTTTTTCTGTATTAGAGTATTTTGATACATTAAAAGTTAGCGTATATCTTTTGTCTAAGGGAATTATTGGTGTGTGAATTTTTGCAATACCATTTTCTACATTAAAATCTAAATATACATCTTTATAAAAAGTATTTTTTGGAAAAGCAATGGTAACACCTTTTAATGTAAACTTATTAAATTTCTTAGCTAAAATTTTAAACTTAGTCGTATCTTTAGGTTGAGTGATAATTGTATTATTTTTTTTACCAACGATAGGAATTTTTATAGAACTTGAATTACCATTATAATCTTTTGCAATAATCATAATGTTGTAATTTAACCCTTCTTTAATATCTATTTTTCCATTGTTAATGAGTTTTTTATAAGTAGAAAGTTTGTTAATGGCTTCTTTGTATGTTTTTTGAAATCTTCTTTTGTATTTTTTATAGTGCTTGTAATCAATATGTAGGTTAATAAATTTACTTTCAGAAAAAGAAAAAGTTTCTACATTGTGATAGTAAAAAAGTTTACCATTAACAAACATTTCTAAACTATAAATTCCGTTTTTATTGGGCGCAAGATTTAATCTATCAAAAACATTAACCCCAAAACCTATTGTTCCTGAAGCAGAAATTCTATCGGCTATAAACTTACCTTTGCCAATATTTTTTAATGGAATAATAAAATTTTTGTTTTGATTATTTATTCTCGAATTATTATTCAATGCATACACCTTTAAAGATTGAAAAATAGGAGGTTTTGAATCTTCAGGATGCAAACCAAAAAACAAAGGGTTAATAATGTTTTCGGTTTTAGTATTTCTAATTTCATAATGTAAATGTGGGCCTCCAGAGCTACCAGTATCACCAGAAAAAGCAATTACATCACCTTTTTTTACAGGAAATTTATCCTCTTTAAAAAATAAATTTCCTGTTTGATAATTTTCTTTCTTATACTGTACCGATTTTACATATTTTTCAATCTTATCTGCGTATTTGCTTAAATGTGCATAAACAGTTGTAAATCCATTAGGATGCGTAATATAAATAGCTTTTCCGAAACCAAATTGAGCAACTTTAATTCTCGAAACATAACCATCTGCTGTAGCATAAATTTTAAGACCTTCTTTACCTTGAGTTTTAATATCTACTCCAGAATGAAAGTGGTTTGACCTTAACTCACCAAAAGTACCTGACAATACAGTAGGAATATCTAAAGGATTTCTAAAATAGTCTTTTGGGTATTTTTCTTGAGAAAAATGAATAAAAGTTGTTAAAACAGAAATTACCAAAAAAGCTCGTTTCAAAATGCAATTATTTTTCGTAAAAATAGTAAAAATCCTCTTTTTAGTAACTTATTATATTTCAGTTACTTAGTAAAAAAGTGATAAAATGTTGTAAAAATTAAAACAGAATGTTAACTTTGTAGATATAGTTTTATTCTTAAAAGTTAGATGAGTAATACAGTAGAAGTAATTCATTTATTGGAAGATAAGTTAAAAAACTTGCTTTCAAACTATGAGTTTTTAAAAAATGAAAATGAAATTTTACTTCAAAATGCGTTAGAATTACAACATCAACTAAAAGAAAAAGAGCAATTAGTTGCAGAGCAAAAAAAACGATATGACTTGCTAAAAGTTGCAAAAACTATAGATGGCAGTAGTACAAATACAAGAGAAACAAAACTCAAAATAAATACATTAATTCGAGAAATTGATAAATGTATCATTCAGTTACATGAATAAAGTTCTTTAAATTGTGGGTAAACTTAAAATTAATGTGGTAATAGCTGGTAGAACTTATCCTCTAAGTGTTAATAACACTAAAGAAGAAGAAGGAATGAGAAAAGCTGCAAATGCTATTAACAAATTAATTTCTTTGTATGAGCAAAATTATGCCGTAAGTGATAAACAAGATGTTTTAGCGATGTGTGCATTACAATTTGCCTCTAAAGTAGAAATTTCTTCTATTGAAAAAGAATCCACAAATAAAGAAGTAGTAAATAAAATAAAAGAATTAACCAATTTGGTAAATTCTCATTTAGAATAAGTTCTTTAAAATATACATTAACAATACACTGCCTACGTTAGTAATTTGTTTGATAAACTCAACGAGAATCTATTATAAAGGATAAGTCTCAGTTGCCAAAGCGAGCCGTAGATGCTGATTTATTTCAGTATCAAGCGGATACTTGATCAATTGGTTAGTCCTAAACCTGTAATAATGGAGTTTATATAAACCACACTAACGTAGGTTTTTTTATATATTAAATTTAAATTATGGATGGAATGATACTTCCCATTACTGTGGGAGTTTTAATAGGAGTTGCAATTGGTTTTTTAATTGCAAAAGCAATGCAAAAAGCTACTGGTAAAAAGATTCTTAATAGTACAAGAAAAGAAGCTGCTGCTATTTTAAAAGAAGCTAAAATTGATGCAGAATCAATAAAAAAAGATAAAATATTACAAGCAAAAGAAAAATTTATAGAACTTAAATCTGAACACGAAAAAGTTATTCTTAGTAGAGAAAAAAAGATTTCAGATGTAGAAAAACGTATTAGAGACAGAGAATCTCAAATTGCTTCAGAGGTAGACAAGAACAAACGTCTTAACAAATCTTTAGAACAAAAAGAAAACGATTACAATAACAAATTAGATTTTTTAGACAAAAAAGAAACTGAGCTTGAAAAAATGCACAAGCGTCATGTTGATATGTTAGAGCAAATTTCTGGATTGTCTGCAGATGAAGCTAAAAAAGAATTAGTTGCATCTCTAAAAGATGAAGCAAAAACAGAAGCTATGGCTTTTGTACAAACTTCTATAGAAGAAGCTAAATTAACAGCAGAACAAGAAGCAAGAAAAGTAATTTTAGGTACAATTCAAAGAGTTGGTGTAGAACAAGCAGTAGAAAACTGTGTTTCTGTTTTTAACTTAGAATCTGATGATGTAAAAGGAAGAATTATTGGTAGAGAAGGGCGTAATATTAGAGCTTTAGAAGCAGCAACTGGAGTAGAAATTATTGTAGATGATACACCAGAAGCTATCATATTGTCTTGTTTTGACCCTGTTCGTAGAGAAATTGCTCGTTTGTCAATGCATAAGTTGGTAACTGATGGTAGAATTCATCCAGCAAGAATTGAAGAAGTTGTTAAGAAAACAGAAAAACAAATTACGCAAGAAATTATAGAAGTTGGTAAAAGAACAGTTATTGACTTGGGTATACACGGCTTACATCCAGAATTAATTAAAATAGTGGGTAGAATGAAATATCGTTCTTCTTACGGTCAAAACTTACTACAGCACTCAAGAGAAGTAGCTAACCTATGTGGCATTATGGCTGCAGAAATGGGTATTAATGCTAAAATGGCAAAAAGAGCTGGTCTATTACACGATATTGGTAAAGTACCTGATGCAGAAAGCGAATTACCTCACGCACTATTAGGAATGCAGTGGGCAGAAAAATATGGAGAAAAAGCAGAAGTTTGTAATGCTATTGGTGCGCATCATGATGAGATAGAAATGAAAAGCTTAATTTCTCCAATAGTTCAAGTGTGTGATGCAATTTCTGGTGCAAGACCAGGTGCAAGACGCCAAGTTTTAGATTCTTACATTCAACGTTTAAAAGACTTAGAAAATATTGCATTTGGTTTTAATGGAGTGCAAAAAGCATATGCAATTCAAGCTGGTCGTGAATTACGTGTTATGGTAGAAAGTACTAAAGTTAATGATGCAAAAGCTGCTGAATTATCTTTTGGAATTTCTCAAAAAATACAAAATGATATGACCTATCCAGGTCAAGTAAAAGTTACCGTAATTAGAGAAACAAGAGCTGTTAATGTGGCTAAGTAAAAATAGAATTCTTTATAATTTAAAATCCCGTTTTTACGGGATTTTTTATTTTCTAGGATGAAAAGTTTCAACAATTTCTTTTAAATAACTTTTGTCTAAATGCACATAAACTTCAGTGGTAGTAATACTTTCATGTCCTAACATTTGTTGTATGGCTCTTAAATCTGCACCATTTTTTAATAAATGTGTAGCAAAAGAATGCCTTAATGTGTGTGGACTTATCTTTTTATTTAAATTTATCTTTACTGCTAAATTCTTTAAAATCATAAAAATCATTTGTCTTGTTAGGCCTTTTCCACGTCTATTTAAAAAAAGAGTGTCTTCAAAGTTTTTTTTAGGCGTTATGTGCGTTCTAATATCTTTGATGTAAAATAGAATATACTTTTGAGCATTGTAATGAATAGGAACAAAACGCTGTTTATTTCCTTTTCCTATAACTCTTATAAATCCTTCTTCAAAAAATAAATCAGAAATTTTTAAAGTAATTAATTCACTAACTCGTAAACCACAACTATACATAGTTTCTAAAATAGTTCTGTTTCTTTCTCCTTGAGGATGGCTTAAATCTATAGCGGCTATAAGTTGATTAATTTCTTCTTCAGAAAGAGTATCAGGTAATTTTCTACCAATTTTTGGTGTTTCAATTAAATCTGTAGGATTATCTTTTCTATAGTCTTCAAAAATTAAATAATCGAAAAAACTTCGCAAACCAGATATAATTCTTGCTTGACTTCTTGGGTTTACTTTTTTGGCAACATCGTAAATAAATTCTTGAATAATATTTTTATCAACAGTAATAGGAGAGAGGTTGATTTCATTTCTATTAAGATGCAAACATAATTTCTCTATATCTCTACAATAACTATCTATGGTGTTTTTAGATAACCCTCTTTCAATTTTTAAATACAATTGGTAATCTTTAATTGCGTTTTGCCAATTCATTTTTTTGTGATTTTTTGTTTAAAAATAAAAAACCACCCTATTAAAGGATGGTTTTATATATAAATTGATTTAGTTTTTACCAAGCATAACCAATAGAAACACCTAAAGAAGCAGCAGTAGAATTAAATCCAGCTAAAGAATCTCCACCTGTATTAAAACCTAATCCTGCAAAAACATCTAGAGCAAAATGCTCTCCAAAAATCCATTGGTGGCCAACTTCACCTCCAATGCTAAAAACAGAAGCAGAGTTATTAGAATTATCTTCCAAAGAAAAGTACCCTAAGCTTGGACCTGCATGCCATCCTCTAATTGCTTCATCTGCAAAATAGAATCTATATTCTGCTCCAGCACCAAAACCAGTAATGTCTGATACATTAAAATATAGACCAGAAATAGTAGCTGTTTGAGAATCAGATGTAGTAAATTCATAGCCAGCATTAGCAATTCCAAATGCTAAACCTAAAGGATTTGCCTTAATAACGTTAGTTTGAGCATTTGTAATGTTAAACGCAAAAAACAACATTCCTAATACTAAAATTTTTTTCATAATAGTTTAAATATTTAATTATTTTACAATCAAATATAAAAAAATATATGATATTTACCTACTAATTTAATTAAATAAAAAACTAAGTGAAGCTTATTATTATAAACGGCCCCAACCTAAATTTGTTAGGTAAAAGAGAGCCAGAAATTTACGGTTCTAAAACTTTTGAAGATTATTTTAAAAAGCTTCAAGAAAAATTTAAAAACGTAGAATTGTCTTATTTTCAATCGAATATAGAAGGAGAAATTATAGATAAATTACATGAAGTTGGTTTTAATTTTGATGGTATTATTTTAAATGCAGCTGCTTACACACATACTTCTGTGGGAATTGGAGATGCAGTAAAAGGAATTGAAACACCTGTTGTAGAGTTACATATTTCTAATGTGCATGCTCGCGAAGAATTTAGACATCATAGTTACATTGCATCAGCAGCTAAAGGGGTAATTTTTGGTTTTGGTTTAAAAGGATACGAATTAGCAATTCAGAGTTTTTTATAACATCAGAATCATTTTAATATCAGAACGTTCATAATGAGAGTTTTCTTCTAAAGGAATTTCTTTAAACCCCATTTTTTTATATAGGTTAATAGCAGCAACTAATTTTCTATGAGAATATAATGTAATACTTTTCCAGTCTTTAGATTTTGCAAATTCGATACAAAAATTCATCAATTGCAAACCAATACCTAACCCTTGATATTTTGGCGAAACCGCCATTTTACTTAATTCAAAAAAAGTTTTTTGATTAATTAATGAGACAACACCAACAATTTTATTGTTGTATTTTGCAAAAAATATAAACCCACCAGAGTCTATAACATATTTTTTGGGGTTACTTAAAACCTTTTTATCATAGGGTTCTATATAAAAGTATTTTTCTAGCCATTCTACATTTAAATTGTAGAAAAAAACATCATATTTAGATTGATATTCAATAATCTTTACGTTGTTTTTAATCATAATAAATCTATTTCTTTAATAATCTAAAATTAGTAAGATTATTTTAAAGTTTTAATTTGTTTCTATTTTTAATGTATAACTTAAAGTTTTTACTATTTTTGTTTACGCTACTCCCCAATTTATTTTATAAATCTTTTTAAAATTATAATTTTAAAAAAAACTTATGAAAACATATTTCGTAATTTTTAAAAATCATATAAATTACAAAAACAATTTAGTTGAGTTTTTATGAAGAATATAAAAATTGATTTTGTTGATTTTTGGCCGCAGTTAGATAAAAAAAATAACTATTTTTTTAATATATTATCAACAAAATATAATGTTATTATAGATGAAATTAAACCAGATGTAATTTTTTTTTCAGTTTTTGGAGAAAATCATTTAAATTATGTTTGCAAAAAAATTTTTTTTACAGGTGAAAACGTAATTCCAAATTTAAATAGTTGCGACCTTGCTTTTTCTTTTGATTTTTTAAAGCATAAAAAACATTTTAGATTACCTTTATACTCTATATATAAAGAATATTTTGATGCAAGAAAGATTGTAACAAACAAAGATAAAGATTACAAGAAAATTTGGGAAAAGAAAAAAAAATTTTGTTGTATGGTAGTTTCTAACCCTAATGCAAAAGAACGAATTTCTTTTTTTAAAAAATTATCTAATTATTTACCCGTAGACTCTGGAGGAAGTGTTCTTAATAATGTTGGAGGAAGAGTTGCTGATAAATTAGAATTTATTAATAATTACAAATTCGTTATTTCATTTGAAAATGAAATAAGCGAAGGGTATACAACAGAAAAAATATTAGAACCAATAATAAAAGATTGTATACCTATTTATTGGGGAAACAAGTTAATACATAAAGATTTTAATTCAGAACGGTTTTTAAATTACCATAAATTTAACACAGAAGAAGATTTAATAAAAAAAATTTTAGAACTTAATTCTAATCCAGAATTAGCGATTGATATGATTAGTAAGCCAATTTTAAGCAATGATAGAGTTTCTTTTGAAAAAGAAAAAGAACAAGTTTTAGAAAGAATTTTATTTACTTTGAATAATACTAAAAAACCTATTGCAAAAACTTTGCCTGGTATAATTTATAAGTATAAAAAAAAATATTCTAACAAAAGATTATTTAAATACACAAAATATAACTTTTTAAATCTATTAAAAATAAAATAATTTTATGAAAAAAGACATTTGGCTTTTTGAGATCTCGCCAAAAAAAAAATTAATAGATTTAAATTTAAAAGAAGTTTGGAGGTATAAAGATTTACTATTACTTTTTGTTAAAAGAGATGTAATAACCAAATATAAACAAACAGTCTTAGGGCCACTATGGTACATAATTCAACCATTATTTACCTCTATAATTTTTACATTAATTTTTAATAATATAGCGAATATACCTACAAATAGTATTCCTCCTTTTTTATTTAACTTGGCAGGAATAACGGCTTGGAATTACTTCAAAGATTGTTTAACAGAAACTTCAGATACTTTCAAAAAAAACGAATCAATTTTTGGAAAAGTATATTTTCCAAGAGTAATAATGCCAATTTCTGTAGTAGTTTCAAATTTATTGAAATTTAGCATTCAGATATTAATTTTCTTTTGTTTTTATATTTATTTTTTAATCTCTGGACTAAATGTAATTTTTAATATAAACATTATTTTTTTTCCAGTTCTTGTTATATCTATGGGGCTATTAGGTTTAGGTTTAGGTATGATTATTTCTTCAATGGTTACGAAATATAGAGACTTAACCTTTTTAATTGGGTTTGGTGTTCAGTTGTTAATGTATTTATCTGCAGTAGTTTACCCTGTAAGTGTTGCAATAGATAAAATGAAAAATTACCCAATAGCGGTTAATATAATAAAATACAATCCAATGACAACAGTAATAGAATCTTTTAGAAAAATTGTTTTTTTTGAAGGAGAAATACATTTTTTTGATGTTTTTTATATGATGAGTGTTTCATTAATTATTTTTTTTATTGGTTTAATCATCTTTAATAAAACAGAGAAAAACTTTATCGACACAATATAAAAATGGAAAACGAAGTAATTCTAAAAATAGAAAACCTTTCTAAGCAATATAGACTTGGAGTTATTGGGACAGGTACAATTAGCCATGATTTTAATCGTTTCATAGCAAAAATTAGGGGTAAAGAGGATCCATTTTTAAAAATAGGAGAAAAAAATGTTAGAAACACTAAAGGGAAGTCTGAATATGTTTGGGCTCTTAAAGATTTAAACCTTGAAGTTAAAAGAGGCGAAGTTCTTGGTATTATTGGTAAAAATGGAGCAGGTAAATCTACGCTACTTAAAATTTTATCTAAAGTTACAAGCCCAACAACGGGTATAATTAAGTCAAAAGGAAGGATAGCATCTTTATTAGAAGTAGGTACTGGTTTTCATCCAGAAATGACTGGTAGAGAAAATATTTTTTTAAACGGGGCAATCTTAGGGATGACCAAAAAAGAAATTCAATCTAAATTAGATGAAATTATAAGTTTTTCTGGTTGTGAAAGGTATATTGATACGCCTGTAAAACGTTACTCTAGTGGAATGACTGTTCGTTTGGCTTTTGCAGTTGCTGCCCATTTAGAACCAGACATTTTAATCGTTGATGAAGTTTTAGCAGTAGGAGATGTTGAATTTCAGAAAAAAGCAATAGGTAAAATGCAAGACATTTCTAAAGAAGAAGGAAGAACAGTTTTATTTGTAAGTCATAATCTATCATCAGTAAAAAGCTTATGTTCAAAATCTATTGTTTTAGAAAATGGTATGATTGTTAAATCAGGTTCAGTAGAAGATTGTATAGAGGAGTATACTAAAATCGCTAAAAAAAGTATTGGTGAAGAAATGAAATTTATAAACCATACAAAAGATATTGAGTTTTTATCAAAAAAGTTATTAGTTAAAAAAAAAGCTGTTTCAGAGAAAACTATTATGTTCTTAGGTGATGATATAGAAATAAATATAAGTTTTAAAACTTTAGAAGAAATACTTAATTTATCGTTTGCTTTTGATGTTATTAATGTAAATGAAGAATTAGTTGCACACTTTACAAATGAAGATAGTGGTTTGTTATTTCCAAAAACAGAAAAAAATACTGAAGTTAATTTAAAAATAAAAACAGACCCCATATTATTTATTCCTGGTAATTACGCTTTAAACTTGTGGGTTGGAGTAAATAATAGAGAAGTATTATTTGAAATTAAAAATTTATTATCCTTTAATTTAGAAAAAGGAAGCTTATCTAAGAGGTCTACAAAAATACCCAAACATTCTAAGATGTTTTTACCATCTAAATGGTCAAGTAATATTTCTTAAATCATGAATAGAAAACCATTAGTTAGCGTTATAATTCCTACATATAATAGAGATACTTTTTTAGAAGATACAATTCTAAGTGTTTCTAACCAAACATATAAAAATGTTGAAATTTTGGTTGTAGATGATGGTTCTAAATACAATTATGCAGAAAAAATATGTAGAAAATTTGATAATTGTAATTATTTCTATAAAACTAATGGTGGCTTATCTTCTGCTCGAAATTATGGAATTAAAAAAGCAAAAGGAGATTATATCGCTTTTTTAGATGATGATGATTTATGGAATGAAGCTAAGTTAGAAAAACAAGTAGAAATATTAAAGAATCATAAACAAGTAGATTTAGTTCACTCAACTGCTGAGGTTATAAAAGAAAATGGAACTAAAACTGGCAATATTATTGGTTGCCCAAGAAAAGAAGATTTAAATAGAACAGGTTATGTTTTTTGGAGAGCTTTAGGTAAATGGGGAGTAAAATCTCCTACACCTTTAGTAAGAAAATCTGTATTTAAAAAAGATTTAATGTTTGATGAAACTATAATGGTTGGTGAAGATGTAGATTTTTACTGCCGTTTTTTTTACAGGCATAAAATATTTCTAATTAATGAGCCTTTGGCTTATTATAGAGTTTACGATAGCGATGATAGATTATCTCTAAAAGATAAAGAATATATTGGGCTTGAATATAAAGTTCTTTTAAATCTAAAAAAAATGGGGCTAAGAAATCCTTTAAAGTTATATCTAATATCTTACAAATTATTAAAGGCTTCATTAGATTTTATATTAAATACTAACAGCCTAAATAATAAATTTAAAATTGGCTACTTTAATCGTGTTTTTTTTCCACAAAAAAGTTTAAAAAAAATTTATACTCACTATAATTAAATCAAAAAAAATGAAGCTGAACTACAAATCGCAATACAAGCAAGATTATTTTTTAGACAGAATAGTATTTAATAAAAAAAGTAATGGTTTTTTTGTAGATATAGGTGCTCATGATGGTGTAACTTATAGTAATTCTTACTTTTTTGAAAAAAACAGAAACTGGAGAGGGGTATGTATAGAACCCAATCCAAATGTTTATAAAAAATTAGAAAAGAATAGAAGTTCGGTTAATTATAATGTATGTATTGGAGATAAAAATGCAATTGTAGAGTTTACCCAAGTAGAAGGTTATTCTGAAATGTTAAGTGGCGTAACTAAAGAATATCACCAGAATCACCTAAAAAGATTAAATACAGAAATTAGTGAATCTGGAGGTTCTATAAACATTATTAAGTCAAAAATGATAAGATTTGACAATATAAAAGATATAAAAAATAAAAAAATAGATTTTATTTCTATTGATACTGAAGGTAATGAATTAAATATTATTAAAGCTATAGATTTTAATGAAGTAGATATAACTTGTATTGTAGTAGAAAATAACTACAAAAATAACGAGATTGAGAATATCTTATTAAATTATAATTTTAAATTATTTACAAAGTTAACTACAGACGATGTTTTTCTGAATAAAAACTACTTAACAATTCGTATTAAGTATAAACTTTTAATATGGAAACTTAAAAATAATATTAAAATTCTTATTCAAGTAATTAAAAATAAGTTTTTCTTAAATAGATGATAAATGAAGAAAATATTTAAAAACTTAGAACCCTTTACAATAAATGAGAAATTAAAAATTATTAGTTTTAAAATATTAAAGAAGTTTATAAGAATAAGATCTACCAATTTAATTAGAAAATACAGTTTTATTACCAAGCTTATTAATAATAATATCGATTATAATTTTAAAGAAAATTATCTCTCTTTTAATTATCTAATAAATAACAAGAATTTTAAATTTAAACTATTAAAGGTATCTTCAGATATAGACGTTTTCGACCAAATTATTCTTGAAGAAGAATATAAAGCAATCATAAGAATTTGCAGCGATAATAATATAGTATTAAACAATGTAATTGACGCAGGCGCTAATATAGGATTAGTAACATTATATTTAAAAGCTTTTTTTCCTTTAGCAAATATTATTTCATTAGAGCCATCAAATGATACCTTTTTAAGGTTAAAGAATAATATAGAACAAAATAATTTAAAAAATATTTTTATGCTAAATGAAGGAGTTTGGAGTACTTCTACCATGTTATATGGAGATTTTTCTTTTGGAGATGGAAGAGATTGGGCTTTTAGTTTAAGAGAAAATAAAAACAGCAAAAAAAATACGATTCCCGTAAACTCAATTAAAGATCTAATGCTAAAAAATAATTATAAAACTATAGATTTTATTAAAATTGATATTGAAGGAGGAGAACAAGAACTTTTTAAAGAATCATCTGATATTTCTTGGTTAAAAATGGTTAAACTAATAGCAATTGAAATTCATGATGAATTAGGTATTCGAAACTCAATAGAAAATAAAATTAAACAGCAAAATTTTAGTATCACTCATTCAGGAGAACTCACTATTGGACTAAATTTAAGCCCATCTAATAAAGTAATATAATCATTTTCAAAGAGGAAATTTTATAAAATTTTAATATCAAAAATTGATTTTATACATTTATTAAACTTTATTTAACAGTAAAAAAATGAAAAAATCAATTAAATAATACTTTTATTGTTAGTACACATGAAGAATAATTATAAAATTTCAGTTATAATTCCAACTTACAATAGAAGAGAATATATAGAAGAAACTTTAAACTCTCTAAAAAATCAAACATATAGGAATTGGGAATGTATTGTAGTTGATGATAATTCTAATGAAAAAACATTAAAAATCATAAAAAAATGTTTTGGTATCGACAACAGGTTTAAGCTAATTATTAAGTCAAAAAAACTTAAAAAAGGACCTAACATTTCTAAAAACATTGGTTTAGAAAAAGCAAAAGGAGATTTTATACAATTTTTAGATTCTGATGATATTTTAGCTCCAAATAAATTTGAAGAACAAATTAAAATTATAGAGAATAAAGAAGATAAATTCGATTCAGTTTTAACATGTAAGTGGAAAAAATTTAAAAGTAGTAAGGAGAAAAAAGAATTTCCTAATTCTGGAGATTTTAAATCTTTTAAAAACCCTTTAAAATATTTTAAATATATAGGAAACCATGGAGGTTTTTACCCTCCGCATGTATTTTTAACACCAAAAAAATTAATTGAAAAATCTGGATATTTCAATAAAAATATCATTATGAATGATGATGGTGAGTTTTTTAGCAGGGTTTTGTTTCATTGTAATTCGTTACTTTTTACAGATAAAACCTATGTTTTGTATAGAGAGCATTCTCAAGAAAATGTTAGTAGTTTAAATTCTTTTTCAAAAGCAATAGATTTAATTTATAGTTGGAAAATAATTGAAGCCAATTATAATGCTAAGTTTGGAAAAAACAGTTCAAATTATATAGAAAAAAAGAAAGAAGCAGTGTTTAATTCTATTAGAAGATTCAATTTAAAATTAATATTTAAAGAATTCTTTTTTTTTAGAAAACAAATTTATTTATTTATCTTAAATTACCCTTCAAGGTTTTATAGAAAACTAAAATTGAAGCTGAAACTAAAATTTCAATGAGATCAGGAAATAACCCGCAAAGGCATAAAAAAATAACAGATAGAAACTACTCTCATCGAGTAATAATACCTGTTTATATACCAGAAATTAAAGGTTATTATATAGATAGTTTCAAAATTTTTAAACTTTGTTTTCAATCAATTAATAAAACTATAAATTTTCAAACAGCAATAACCATAGTTAATAATGGATGCTGTAAAGAAGTAGTAAATTACTTAAATGAGTTGTATAAAAATAATTTAGTTGATGAATTGATTAACACTCAAAAAGTAGGAAAATTAAACGCTATTCTTAAAGGAGTAAGATCATCAAAAGAACCTTATCTAACCATTACAGATGCAGATGTCTTATTTAAAAATAACTGGGTAAAAGAAACCATGCACATTTTTAATACTTTTAATAAAGCTGCTGTTGTAGGTATTGTACCTCAATTTAAATTATATGAAAGTCTGTCTCACAATGTAATTTTCGATAATTTTTTCAATAAAAATTTAAAATACACTAAAGTAAAAGATGTTAAGGGGTTAAAGTTATTTTACAAAAGTATAGGTTGGAATGATGATTATAATCAAGATTATTTAAACTACA
The DNA here is from genome assembly GCA_030427865.1 of Bacteroidia bacterium. GTDB lineage: Bacteria > Bacteroidota > Bacteroidia > Flavobacteriales > Flavobacteriaceae > Polaribacter. Next base: position 103,389 of record JAUICK010000002.1, read on the forward strand.
ATTTAAGTTTAACAAAAAACAATACAATAGCATTAATAGGTTCAGGTCATTTTGTTGCAACTTACAAAAGAAATCTTTTTGATAATAATTTACCGTTTTCTAACTATTTGCTTGGAGGTACAAGTGAAACTATTTATTTAGACCTTCCTCCGTCAAAAAAAAATCTATGGAAATTTACCACTGATGGTAATTATGCTTTCCATATGGGAAATACGTTACAAGACTGGATGGTAAATTTTGAAAAGAAAATAGATATACAGAATAATGTAGCTTTAAATTTTCCTCAAATTAGCAATACTCTTAGAAAAAATAAACCAATATCATATTTTATAAAACAAAGATTTTTTTCAAGGTTATTTGCTGTAAAATGGTTCAAAAAAATGTTTTACAGAGCTAAAGGTTTATCAAATAACATAGCTAAGAACTACTAAATGATTAAGTTTTCAATAGTTATAACTACAAAAAACAGGTTAAAAGATTTAAAATTTACTTTAAAATCATTAGAGACTACTATTAAAAGACAAGATGTGGAGCTCTTAATTTGTGATGATGCTTCAAATGATGGAACACAAGAATTTTTAAAAAACAATTTTGCTCATCATAAGATTGTTTTCAATAAAAAATCGAAAGGATTAATTTACAATAGAAATATTCTAAATAATAAAGCCAAAGGCGACTATATTATATCATTAGATGATGATGCAAATTTCTTAACCTCAAATTTTTTAAATAAAATAGAAAATTATTTCAAAAAAGAGCAACTTTGTGCTGTTATTAGTTTTCGTGTTTTTTGGGGTTTAGATAAACCTAATTTATTGATTACATCGGAAGAACCTAAGAGAGTTAACTCTTTTATAGGTTGTGGTCATGTTTGGAAAAAAAAACACTGGTTAAAAATTCCTAATTATCCATCTTGGTTTATTTTTTACGGAGAAGAGAATTTTGCTTCTTTTCAGTTATTTAAGCAAAACTTAGAAGTACATTATAATCCAAATATATTAGTCCATCATAGAGTGAATATTAGTGGTAGAAAAAAAAATAAAGATTATAGTACAAGATTAAGAAGATCTTTACGCTCTGGGTGGTATTTATATGGTTTGTTCTATCCAATAAAAGTAATACCAAAATTATTTTTTTATTCATTGTGGATACAATTTAAAAACAGAATATTTAAAGGAGATTTTAGAGCTTTATTTTCAATTTTTGGTGCTATATTAGATGTGTTAATTTCTATACCAAAAATAATATCAAATTCAAGTAGGCTAACCCTCGAACAATATAAATTTTATAGAAATTTACCAGAGGCTAAAATTTATTGGAAACCAGAAACAGATAATAAAATTGAATAACTATATAGAAATACAAGGAAGAAAAATAGGACAAGATTACCCACCATTTGTCATTGCAGAAATAGGAATTAACCATGAAGGTTCTTTAAAAGTAGCAAAAGAAATGGTAGACGCAGCATATAGAGCAGGAGCAGAATGTGTAAAACATCAAACTCATATAGTTGAAGATGAAATGAGTGGAGCTGCAAAAAAAGTAATACCTGGAAATGCAGATGTTTCTATTTATGAAATTATGAAACGTTGTGCGCTTGATGAAAAAGATGAAATAGAGTTAAAAAAATATGTAGAAAGTAAAGGTATGATCTTTATTTCTACACCTTTTTCGAGAGCAGCTTCTGAAAGATTAGAGAAGATAAATGTTGCCGCTTATAAAATTGGTTCTGGAGAATGTAATAACTATCCTCTTTTAGAACATATTGCATCTTTTGGTAAACCAGTAATACTAAGCACAGGAATGAATACCATAAAAAGTGTTGCAAAAGCAGTTAAAATTTTTAATGATGCAAATGTTCCTTTGGCTTTACTACATACAACAAATTTATACCCAACACCAGTACATTTAGTTCGTTTTGGGGCAATGCAAGAGCTCTCGTTAGCTTTTACCAATCATGTTTTTGGATTGTCAGATCATACACTAACAAATCATGCTTGTTTTGGGGCTGTAGCTTTAGGTGCTTCAATTTTAGAACGTCATTTTACAGATCATAAACAAAGAACAGGTCCAGATATTGTTTGCTCTATGGATGAAGCTGATTGTGCAGCATTAATAGAAGGCAGTAATTTAATTTGGCAAATGCGTGGTGGAACAAAAGAGCCAGCTAAAGAAGAAAAAGTGACCATAGATTTTGCATTTGCAACAGTAGTTTCTATTAAGTCTATTAATAAAGGCGATATTTTTACCAAAGATAATATTTGGGTAAAAAGACCTGGAACAGGAGAAATTTTTGCCGAAGAATTTAATTCAATTTTAGGCAAAAAAGCTACAAAAAATATTGAGAATGATGAACATATAAATTGGACAGATATTGAGTAATAAAAGAAAAATAGTTTTTTTAACTGGTACACGTGCAGATTTTGGAAAACTAAAATCATTAATTAAAATTACTCAAAACTCAAGTAGTTTTGATACTCAGGTTTTTGCTACGGGTATGCATTTAGATGAGAAATATGGTTTAACTGTTAATGAGATTCATAAAAGTGGGTTTCATAATATTTCAACATTTAAAAACCATGTTGGCGCAGAGTTTATGGATAGAACGTTAGCAAAAACAATACAAGGTTTTTCAGAATATATAGCCTTACAAAAACCAGATTTAATTGTTGTTCATGGAGACAGAGTAGAAGCATTAGCAGGGGCTATTGTAGGGAGTTTAAACAATATTTTAGTGGCACACATAGAAGGAGGTGAGGTTTCTGGCACAATAGATGAACTCATAAGACACTCAGTTAGTAAATTATCTCACTTGCATTTAGTTTCTAACAACAAAGCAAAAAAAAGACTCATTCAAATGGGAGAATTAGATACCTCAATTCATGTAATAGGATCTCCAGATTTAGATTTAATGAATCCTTCAAGTTTACCAAGTTTAGAACAAGTAAAAAACTATTACAATATTAGTTTTAATGATTACGCAATTGCTATGTATCACCCAGTAACAACAGAACATAATCAGATAAAAACACAAAGTGAACTCTTTGTACAATCTTTAATTGATTCAGAAAAAAACTATGTGTTAATATATCCTAATAATGATTTAGGTACAGAAGAAATTTTAAATTCTTACAAAATATTAAAAAACAACCCAAAGTTTAAAATTTTTCCATCATTACGTTTCGAATATTTTTTACGATTATTAAAAGAATCCGATTTTATAATTGGAAATTCAAGTGCAGGAGTAAGAGAAGCGCCATTTTATAACGTCCCAACCATAGATATTGGAACACGTCAAAATAATAGAGGGCAATCTAAAACTGTTAAAAATGTTTCTTATCAAAAAAAAGATATTTTGAATGCGATTGTAGAATCGAAAAATAGAAAAAATAAAAGGGTTGATATTTCTGAATTTGGAGATGGAAATAGCGATACACTTTTCTTACATTTGTTAAAATCAGAAAAAATTTGGAAAGTAAATTGCCAAAAGCAGTTTCAAGATTTATAAATCAATTAAACCCATTGTAATTGCATATTAAAGTATTAATTATTGGCTTAGGCTCTATAGGACAAAGGCATTTAAAAAATATATTAAGTTTAGGGTATAAAGATGTATCTTTAGTGAGAAGAAGCGGTAGTGTCTTAAAAAATTACCCCAATTTAAAGGTGTATAGTTCTATTGAGAAAGCATGCGTAGAAAATAAATTCGATTATGCAATTATTGCAACTCCAACGTCAAAGCATTTTAAAGATTTTAAAAAAATATCTAATTTTAAAATACCAAATATATACATAGAAAAACCCATAACGCATAGCGTTAAAGAAGCTTTGAAAATTCAAGAAATAACCAATAAATTAAAGCTTAATGTTAAAGTTGGTTATGATTTACATTTTGATTTAGGGTTAATAAAAGTAAAAGAACTACTTAAAAAAAAGAGTATTGGTAATGTTTGCTCTTTTCAAGTTGAAGTTGGACAATACCTTCCAGATTGGAGACCAAAACAAGATTATAGAAAAGGAATGAGTGCCAAAATTAATCTTGGAGGAGGAGTTATGTTAGACTTAATTCATGAGTTTGATTATGTTTATTGGCTTTTTGGTGCAGTAAAAAATATCTTTGGTAAAAATAAACAAGCAAGTAGTTTAGAAATTGAAACAGAAGACATCTCGTTAAATATTTTAGAAACTCAAACAGGAATTTTAGGAACAATCTCTTTAGATTATTTGCAAAAAGAACTTGCAAGAACCTGTAAAATAGTTGGAGATAAAGGCACTATAATCTGGAACTACAAAGAAAGTAAAGTTATTTGGCAGACTCATGATAATTTAACATGGCAAGAGTTTAATTATAACCATACTGAGCGAAATGATAGATTTGTATCAATAATAAAAACTTTTTTAGAGTCAAAAAATAATAATTCAGATTACAGATTAACAACAGTTAAAGATGCTATTGAGTCTTTAAAAATGGTAGAAACAGCAAAAAAATCTAATTTAGATAATAAATTTTTAAGCCTATGATAATTGGCACAATATGCATGAGAGGCGGCTCTAAAGGTGTAGAGGGTAAAAATTATAAAAACCTATTAGGTAAACCATTATTGAGTTACACCATAGAGTGTGCAAAAAAAGCATCACTTTTAGAAGATATTATAGTTTCTTCAGATAGTGACATAATCTTAAATTTGTCATCTAAATATTTAAATGACCATAAACTATATAAGAGAAAAAGTAAGTTAGCAACAGATAAAGCCTCAAAATGGGAAGTTTTTAAGGATTTGGTATTAACTTACGAAGAAAGAAATAATGTAAGAATTACACATTTGGTAGATTTAGATGTAACTGTTCCAAGAAGATTACCAGAACATATCGATAATAGCATTAAACTATCAATAAAAACAAATACTGATGTTGTAATTACAGGCTATGAACCTGAAAGAAACCCTTATTTTAATATGATGGTAGAAAATAATGATGGCACTTCAGAAATTGTTAAAAAATCTAACAAACCAATTGTAAATAGACAAGATGCGCCTAAAGTTTATAGTTTAAGTCCAGCTGTATATGTTATTACTAGAGAAGCTTTATTTAAATACAATCATTGGTCTAATGCTAATTGCAGAATTTACCCAATACCAAGAAATTTAGCTATAGATATAGATACAGAATTAGATTTTAAATTAGTAGAATTTTTAATGAACGAAAATGGATAATAAATTATTTGATTTAAGCGGAAAAATAGCTTTAGTAACTGGAGGAGCAGGCTTATTAGGTTCTGAGCATGCAATAGCATTGGCATCTCATGGCGCAAAAGTTTATTTAGCAGATATTAATATCGAAAAATGCAGGTACAAAGCAGAACAAATAAAAGCTTATACAATTTATTCGTTAAAACTAGATGTTACATCTAAAGAGAATTGGCAAAAAATTGTTTCAGAAATTGTTAAGCAAGATGGTAAAATAGACATTTTAATTAACAATGCAGGTTATACAAATAGCACCAAAACATCTGCTTTCGATAAAACTTTCGAAAACTTTTCTTTAAATGATTGGAATTCTATAATGAACGTAAACTTAACAGGTACTTTTTTAGGATGTCAAACTGTTGGTAACCAAATGATTTCTCAAGGAAAAGGTTCTATCATTAACATTGCATCTTTATATGGTGTTGTTAGTCCAAATCATAAAATGTATCCAGGTACAGGTATTGTGCAACCTGTAGCATATACAGTAAGTAAACACGGTGTTGTTGCTTTAACTAAATATGTAGCAACTTGGTTAGCAGAAAAAGGTGTTCGAGTAAACTCCTTAACTCCGGGCGGAATTTTTGATGGTCATGATGGATTGTTTTTAGAACGATTTAAAAATTTAAATCCAATCGGTAGAATGAGTGATAAGAATGAATTAAGAGGTGGAATTGTATATCTTGCTTCAGATGCAAGTTCTCATGTTGTTGGGCATAATTTAGTAATTGATGGCGGTTGGACTGCTTGGTAATTGTCTATAAAGAATTATTATGAATAAAAAGATAGGGGTTGTAATTACAGACGGAGTAGGCTATAGAAATTTTATACTAAGCAATTTTCTAACAGAAGCCTCTAATAGTTTTAAAGAAATAATTATCTACTCTGGATTAAAAAAAAGCATTTACAATTTATCTTCTTTTGCTAACGTAAAAGTCATAGAATTAGATGTTTACGAGGAAAGTAAACAGGCGTGGTTCTTTCGAAGAATCAATGAGCTAGCTCATTTATATAAATACAAGTCATTTTATGGCATGCAAGATACTCTTGAAATGACAAAACCAAAAGGTTTTTCAAAAAGAGATATTCTTAACAGAGGAATACGATTTTTTGTTTCTATATTTCATAGCGAAAAAAACATGAAATGGTACCAAAAATTGGTTTATAAATCTTTAGCAAAAAACGAACTTACACAAAAACTAATATCAATAATAGATAAAAGCAAAATAGATATTATTTTCTTTACTCATCAAAGACCTCCTTACATTGCACCTGTAGCTTATGCTGCAAAACACAATAAGATAAAAACATGTTCATTTATTTTTAGCTGGGATAATTTAGCATCTAAAGGCAGAATGCCTGTTTTGTTTGATAGTTTCTTAGTTTGGAGTAATTTAATGAAACAAGAATTACTATATTTTTATCCATCAGTAAAAAAAGAAAATATACATATTGTTGGTACACCACAATTCGAGCCATATGTTATAGAGCAATATAAATTATCTAAAAAAGAGTTTTATAAAAGGTTTAATATTGATGATAAAAAGAAAACAATATGTTTTAGTTGCGGAGATAATGTTACAGGAGTTAATGATGAATTAACAATAGAAATAATATCGGAAGCAATAAAAACAAACAAAATTTTTGAAGATGTAAACTTGATTGTAAGAACTTCTCCTGCTGATGATGGGGAGAAATTTAATGATTTAATACAGAAATATGAGTTTATTTCTTGGAACAAACCAAAATGGGAACTTACAAGAAAAAACCACCCAGAAACCTGGTCTCAAAGAATACCATTAAAAGAAGATGTTAAAGAACTTAGGGCTATTTTAGAATATTCAGATTTAAGTATAAACATGTGTTCTACAATGAGTTTAGATTTTATGATTTTTGATAAACCAGTTATAAATCAAACCCTAGGCTCTAAAACGAACGGACTTTTTAACGATCAGAAATACTTAAACTATGCACACTATAAGAAAGTAGTAGAAAGCGGAGCTGTAAATATTGTAAAAACAAAAGAAGAATTAATTGAGAGTATTAACACAGCATTAAAAAAACCTTTAGAAAAGAAAAAAGAAAGAAAAGAACTTCTTAATTTACAGATGGGAGGTAATTCTCTTAAAGGAACCAGCAAAAGAATTGTATCTGCTTTAAAATCTATTTAAAATGAAAAAAATTGCAATTTTATGTAATTACGACCCAAGACCAAATAGAATAGGAGGTATGGACTTATTTTTTGTAAAATTCAATAAAAAACTTTTGAATAATAATTACGAAGTTTTATGGATGTTTCATGAATTTCAGTATTTTGATTTATATAAAGACTTTAATGTACATATACCTAAGAAAGAAGAAAGTTTAGCAAATTCTTTTTTAAATTATTCAAATCAGAATAACTTTATTCCAGATACTTTAATTACTCATTTTATAGAAACAATTAATCCATTTTATAAAAAGTGTAAAAAAAATGGGATTAAAAAAATTTATACTGTAGATCATATGCCAAGACCTTTAGAAGGTTATTCTTTATCAAAAAGATTAAAAAAAAGAATAAAAGGTATTTTGTATGCAAAATATACAGATAAGATTATTGGAGTTTCTAATTATATAATTAAAATGACAAAAAACGACTACGGGTTTAGAGCTTCTAAAAGAGTAGAAGTAATACATAATGGCATAGATGTAGAAAAGTTTATACCAAGAAAAGAAGCGTTACCGTCTGCTAAAATAAAATTTATTGTACCTACTAATTTAAGACCAGAAAAAGGAATACAAGACTTAATTCAGGCAGTTTCGCTTTTAGACTCTAAAACTAAAGAAAGTTTTATCATAGATATTTATGGAACTGGTACACATGAAGAGTTACTAAAAAAAATGGTTGTAGATTTAAATTTAGAAAATAACATAGTATTTAAAGGTAGTACAACAAAACTCCCAGAATTATATCATCTGTATAATTTTACAATTCAACCAACATACATGGAAGTTTTTAGCCTAACCATTTTAGAGAGTTTGGCTTGCAATGTTCCTGTAATAACAACACCAGTTGGTGGTAATTTAGAAGCAGTAACCCATTTAAAAAACGGAATTATTTTTAATCCAAAAGATATAAAACAATTATCGTCAATTATATATAAAATTGTAAATAATCAATTAAATGTTTCTGATACAGATACCAGAACGTTAATAGAAAAATCATTCACTATTGATAAAATGGTAGAAAAACATTTTAAAATTATATAATGCACATTGCTTTTTTAACACCAGAATTTCCTCATAAAGAAGTCCAACATTCTGCTGGTTTAGGCACAAGCGTGTATAACATGGCTTTAGGTCTTATTAATTCTGGTGTTAGCGTTTCACTTTTTATTTATGGTCAGAAAACAGATAAGATCATAGAGTATAAAGGCATTAAAATTTATTTAATTTGCAATAAAAAGTATTTACTATTGGGTTGGTATTTTCATAGAAAATACATACAAAAAAAAATTAATAAAGTTATTTCTAAAGAAAATATAGATATTCTCGAAGCTGCAGATTGGACAGGCATTACAGCATTTATGAATTTTAAAATACCATTAGTAATTAGAATTCATGGTTCTGATGCGTTTTTCTGTAATCTCGACAAGAGAAAACAAAAATGGAAAAACTATTTTTTTGAAAAAAAAGCCATATCAAAAGCAGATGCCTTAGTATCAGTAAGTAGATTTGCAGCAGATAAAACTTCAGAAATATTTGCATTAAAAAAACATATTTCTACTATTCCTAATGCAATAAACCTAAGCAATTTTAATAACGCTACACCAAGTGTTTATAATAAAAATACAATATTGTATTACGGAACCTTAATTAGAAAAAAAGGAGTTTTAGAATTAGCTTATATTTTTAATTTAGTTTTTAAACAGAACCCTAAAGCAGAACTCATATTAATTGGTAAAGATGATTTTGATAGAAAAACAGGTAATAATTCTACTTTTAGTTTAATGAAAAAAATCTTTTCTAAACACGCCTTACATAATGTAAAATACATGGGCAAGATTCCATATCAAGAGTTATCTAACCAGATAAAAAAAGCTCATATTTGTGTTTTTCCAAGTTTAGCAGAGTCATTTGGAATGGTAACGATTGAAGCTATGGCTATGCAAAAAGCGGTAGTTAGTACTAATTACAATTGGGCAAAAGAAATTATAGATAATAATAATGATGGCATATTAGAAGATCCAAAAAATCATTTAGAATTCTCTAACAAGATTTGTGCTTTATTGTCTGATGAAAAGTTTAACCAAGAAATTGCTGTAAATGCAAGAAAAAAAATAGAGAAAAAGTTTGATATTCAGATAATCACAAATAAAAACATTAAATTTTACAAAAGTCTTATAAGAAATTAGTAATGATTGACTTTAAAAAATATACAACAAAAACCAAAGAAGTAATTTTATATACGGGAAATCCAGATTTAAAGAAATTTGAAAACTTAGTTAAAGGACCAGGTGATGTTTGGCACAGCTCTATAGACCAAGGATTTAAAAATTGTTTTAAAGAATTAAAATACCAAACACCAATTTATTGGTGGTTTATTAATGATTTTAATAATTTAGATCAAACAATTTCTTGGCGATTAAATATAGATGCATTTGCCATCAGAGAAACCGTTTATAATCAAACAAAAGGCCTCGATTTAGATTATAATTCTAAAATAGTTTCAGGTTTAGATTTTGGCTTTAATTTTCTTTGGCACTCAAGAGCAACAACTCTTTATATAAAAGGGTTATATGAAAAAGACAATTGTAAAGTAGTTGTTTCAAGAAAAGATAGATATCTGTTTTTTATCAAAAACTTTAAAAAAAATCATGCTTATTACATGCTTTTTAGAAAAGGAGTTTTTAAACTTTTACCAGAATATTTAGCGTTAAGAAACGCTTTAAAAAAAGCTACTTTAAGAGAACCTTTTAATATATTACCAAGAAAATTAAAAAACATTGAAGGAAAACCAACGGTTAGTTTGGTTATACCTACAATGAAAAGACAGAAATACACACAACTATTATTAGAAGATCATAAAAAGCAAACTTACTGTATTAATGAAGCAGTTATAGTAGATGCAACACCAGAAAATGAAAGAAATAGTAAATATTATCAGCAAAAAGATTTTCCTTTTAAAGTAAAAGTAAAATGGCAAGAAACTAAAGGGAGTTGTAGAGCAAGAAATGAAGCCATAGAATTATGTTCAAGCGATTATATAATTTTTGCAGATGATGATATAAGAATACAAAAAGATTTTGTAGAAAATCATATAAAACTGCTGCAGACATACAAGGCTGATGCCACAAATGGACTCGATATTTTAGCTGAAAATGTTAACCAAGATTTAACTGATTTAAAAAGTAGATTAGAAAAAATTGACAGTACGAGATGGAATGTTGGTGTTTCCCCTATGTTTAGTAATGCCAACTCTTGCGTAAGTAAAAAAATGATTGAAAAAGTTATTGGTAACGACATAAATTTTGATGGAGGTTATGGAGAAGACGCAGATTTTGGATTATCTATAATAAAAAAAGGCGGTATTTTATTGCACAACCCTTTTTCGCCAATATTACATCTAAAACCTCCAGAAGGCGGTTATAGATGGTGGGGAAAAGAAGCATTAAAAAAAGGCAAAAGAAGAAAGCAACAACCTTGGGAGCTTGATAAACCAGTAAAAAATATTAGACCAGTTCCAAGCCCTACTGTTACTTATGGTGTTCTAAAACATTTTACAAAAGATCAAATAAAAGAATGGAGAAAAAAGCATTTTTTTATTTACCTTTTTAAAAGAGACCCTAAAACTTTTTTACTTAGATTAATCAAATTACCATACAAACAAATTCAGTTTTCCAAATCGTTAAAATATGCAAAAGCATTAATTAAACTTGGTGTTAGATACAAATAACTTTGAATTATGATTGTAAAATTAGTTAGATATTTTGATTATCCTGATTTAAAAAGACAAACTCCAAAAAATTCTATGACTTGGGGAGAGTTTACTTTTACAGAAGAAAATATTGAGGAATGTGATTATTTGGTCATATTAGATCATCCAAAAACAGATTTTTCTATAAAAGTACCAAAGAACAATGTTATTCATATTTGTTTAGAGCCACCTAATGAACATTCTTTATACAGACAGTATGGGAATAAAAATAATAGTTTAATCATAAATCAAACAAAAACAAAAAGTAATAATCTTTTATTACACGGTGCTTTACCTTGGCACATTAATAAAAGCTACGATTTTTTAAAACAAAATAGTTTTACTGATGCTCAAAAAAATAATACAATAGTTTGGGTAACAAGCAACCAAAATGCATCTAAAGGTCATTTACAAAGAATGAACTTTTTAAATAGAATTAAAGAATTAGATTTTATAAATCTGTATGGTCGTGGAATTAAAGAAATTGATGATAAATGGGATGTTTTACATCAATCTAAATATGCCATAGCTTACGAAAACTTTGTAAATAAATGGTATTGGACAGAAAAAATAACAGATTGTTTTTTATCTTTAACAATGCCAATTTATGTTGGATGCACAAAGATTTCAGATTTTTTTCCAAAAGAATCCTATATCCAAATAGATCCTAAAGATAAATATATAGAAACATTTTTTAAAGAATTAGTTAAAAGTAATCATTACAAAAAAAATTTTGATGCACTAATAACTTCAAAAGAATTAGTGTTAGAACAATATCAGCTATTCCCATATTTAGAAAATATTATAAAAGAATTAGAACAAAAAAAAGAAGACGATTTTAAAATTGAAAAAATAAACCTTAGCTTTAAAGGTGGAAATGAATATTTTGATAATTATCCAAATTATTTAAAAGTAAAAAAACAAGTGAATAAATTCACAGCAAAGTTTAAAAAGTATTTGTAAAGCATTAGATTTATGAAAATTAGCCTAATTATTTGCACATACATGAGAGCAAAAGCTCTAACAAATCTTTTAAATTCTATTAAAAAACAAACTAAAATACCTAATGAAATTATTATTGTAGATGGTTCTTTAAATAATGATACTAAAGAAGTTGTTCAAAAAGTTGCTTTAAAAAATCTTATTTACTACAAAGTAGATGAACATAATAGAGGTTTAACTAAACAGCGTAATTTTGGGATTTCTAAAACAAATTCAGCATCTGAAATTATATGTTTTTTAGATGATGATACTGTTTTAAAAGAAAATTATTTCGAAGAAATTATAAAAACCTTTAGTACTGATAAAAAAATAACAGGAGTAGGTGGGGTAGCAATAAATGAAAATAGATGGAAACTTAAAAAACCTTCAAAGAGTTATAATAGTTTTCTTTATTATGAATTAGAAAATTTTGTAATTAGAGAAGGCCTAAGAAATTCGATAAGAAATTTATTAAAACTCCAATCTAATTTATATCCAGGGAAAATGCCATCTTTTTCCCACGGAAGAACCTATAGTTACCCATTAAATAATAAAATTTATGAAGTAGATTTATTAGTAGGAATGAGTTTTTCTTTTAGAAAAATAGTTACAGATAATATTAAGTTTTCTACTTATTTTGAAGGATATGGTTTGTATGAAGATGCAGATTTCTCTATAAGGGCCCAACAATTTGGAAAAAATGTAATTTCTACAAATTGTCAATTATATCATTATCATGATGAATCTGGAAGGCCAAATAAATTCAAGTATGGAAAAATGGTTGTAAGAAATGGTTGGTATGTTTGGAGATTAAAATATCCAAAACCAAATTTTACAAGCAGATTAAAATGGAATGCTCTTGTTTGGGTATTACTCTTAATACGAATGACAAACGTAATTACATCAACAAAGAAAAAAGAAGCATTTACAGAAAGCTTTGGAAGAGTAGTGGGTTGGTTTACTTTACTATTCGATAAACCACAATTAAAATGAAATTTGTAATTATTACTCATGCTATACATAAGAAAAAAGATGCTAATTTTTTTGCATACGAACCTTATGTAAGAGAAATGAATCTTTGGTGTAAATACGTTACTAAACTTAAAATTGTTGCTCCTTTAAGTTTAGAACCTATATCTACAATAGAAGATAAATATAAAATTGAAAATATCAATTTGTCTAAAATTCCAAGTTTTAATATTATAGGTTTAAAGAATAAAATGAGAACTTTATTAATTACTCCTTTTATTATTTTTAAAATATTTAAAGCTATGTTTTGGGCTAATCACATTCATTTAAGATGTCCAGGTAATATAGCTTTATTAGGTTGCTTGGTGCAAATATTTTTTCCTCTTAAAAAGAAAACAGTAAAATATGCTGGCAATTGGGATCCAAATAGTAAGCAACCTATGAGTTATAGAATTCAGAAGAAAATTTTATCGAATACTTTTTTAACAAGAAACTGTAAAGTGTTAGTTTATGGAGAATGGAAAAATCAATCAAAAAATATAATACCTTTTTTTACAGCTTCATATAAAGAAAAAGAAATTATTAAAATTCCTCAAAAAAACTTTTCTAAATTAATTAAATTTATCTTTGTTGGTGCTTTTTCTGAGGGCAAACAGCCTATTTTGTCTGTAAAAATTATAGAAAAACTATCTCAAAAATATAATGTACAGTTAAATATGTTTGGTAATGGTAGTCAATTCGATAAAGTTTCTGATTATGTAAGTGAAAATAAATTAGATAGTAAAGTTATTTTACATGGTAATCAATGTAAAGAAGTTATTAAAAAAGCTTATCAAGAATCACATTTTTTAATCTTTATCTCTAAGTCTGAAGGATGGCCAAAAGTTGTAGCAGAAGCTATGTTTTGGAAATGTTTGCCAATATCATCTAATGTTTCTTGTGTAAGTTATATGCTTGGTAATGGAAAAAGAGGTAGTGTTGTAAAACCAGAATCAAATTTCAAAGATATCATTCCAATTATAAATAATTATATAGAGAATGAAGAACAATATCAAAAACAAGTTTTAGAAGCTCAAAAATGGTCTCAAAATTTTACTTTAGATAAATTTGAAAAAGAAATTAAAAAAATAATTATCAATTGAGACCTTTAAAAGTCATACAAATTATAGATTCTCTTAATGTTGGTGGTACAGAAGTATTGGCTGTTAATTTAGCAAATTCTTATTTAGACTTCAATATTTCATCTCATCTGTGTACAACAAGAAAAGAAGGGTTTTTAAAAGAAAAATTAGAAGCTAATGTTGGCTATATTCATCTAAGCAGAAAAACTACTTTAGATATTACATCTTTATTAAAGTTAAAAAAATATATAAAATCAAATAACATTAGTATTGTTCACGCGCATTCTACTTCTTTATTTTTTGCTTGTTGTTTAAAAGTAATTAACCCAAAATTAAAGTTATTTTGGCATAATCATACAGGAGCTAACATTAATTTAAAAGGGGGTAAATATTTTTTGATTAAAATTTTAACAACTTATGTAGATGGAATTATTAATGTTAATGAAGAGCTTAGGTTATGGTCTAAAAATAAATTAAATCATAAAAATTGCATCAAACTAAACAATTTTCCTTTATTTACAGATAATAGTCGCAAAACAAAGTTAAAAGGAGAAAATCATAAAAGAATTGTTTGTGTTGCGGCTCTTAGACCCGAAAAAGATCATCTAAATTTGTTAGAAGCGTTTAAAATTATCAATAAAAATTTTCCTAAGTGGACACTTCATTTAGTGGGTAAAGATTACTACAATGATTACTCTATAAAAATTAAAAATTATATTTTTAAAAATGAATTAAAAAAATCTGTTTTTTTATACGGAATGTGCTCAGATATAAAATATGTTTTAGAACAATCTACCATAGGTGTATTGTCTTCAGAAAACGAGGGATTACCAATTTCTTTATTAGAATATGGTTTGGCAAAACTACCAGTTTTAGCTACAGATGTTGGAGAGTGTAAAGATGTTATTAATAATACTAATGCAATTGTTCTTCCAAAAAATAGTACTCTTTTTAGTGAATCATTATCTAAATTAATTAAAAGTGAAGAACTAAGAGAAGAAATTTCTACAGGTTTATATAATAATGTGAATTTAAATTTTTCAAAAAAAAAATTTATTAGCAGAATAAAAAGATTTTATTTAAGTGTATGATAAAACAAGTATTAGATAATAAGCTACTATTTATTGGTTTGCATATTGTATTAGGTTTCATATTAACTTTCTTACCAATAGGTAAAATCTTTACTATGCTTTTTTTTGTAGTTGGTACATTGATTATTTATATGTCAAGAAATGAAAATGAAGAAGCGTTATATATGGCTTCTTATTTGGTTGGAATTGAGGTTTTTCTTAGGATGACAGAATCAACAATTTTATATGAAACAGGTAAATATGGTGTAGTTTTTTTTATTTTTTTAGGATTCATTTTTGGACGACCAAAACAAAAGCCAAATGTATCATACGTTTTTTACATACTTCTTTTATTAATAGGAATAATTTTTACTCAAGTTCCTGAAGGAGAATCTATTAGAAAAAATGTTGCGTTTAATTTAAGTGGGCCAATAATGTTAGGAATAGTATCTCTATATATGTATAAGAGGCCTATTACAATAGCACAGTTAAAAGAAATATTATTTCTCTCTTTGTTGCCAATGTTTTCTATGATAAGTTTTATTTATTTTAGAACTCCAGATTTATCGGAATTAGTTTTTGGAGCTGTATCTAATTATTATACCTCTGGAGGTTTTGGACCAAATCAAGTTGCTACTATTATAGGTTTTGGAGCTTTTATATTAGCAGTATTTTTATTTATTAGAGAATCAATGTCTTTATATATTTTTTTAGATGCTACCTTTTTAATTTATTTTATTTACCGAGGTTTATTAACATTTTCTAGAGGAGGTATGGTTACGGCAGGAGCAGCATTTATAGCTTTTGCAGTTTTTTTTCTTTTATATCAGAAAGTTACGTTAGTAAAAATATCTAAATATGTATTTATAATTCTTTTTCTTCTTACTGGAATTTGGTTGTACACCTCGAACATTACAGGAGGAATGATTGATAATAGATATACAGGTAGAAACTCTATTGGATTAAAAAAGAAAGATGTAACTGCTGGTAGAGGTAAAATTTTTAACGCTCAATTAGAAAGTTTTTATGAAGCACCTATTTTTGGTATTGGTGTTGGTAATGGTAAATATAAAAGAATAGAAAGTGGTGCACAAGTTACAGCTGCTTCACACAACGAAGTTAGTAGGTTAATAGAAGAGCATGGTTCTATAGGTATAATTGCTTTATTAATACTGGTAATAACTCCATTAGAAAACTTTTATTTTAGTAATAACTATCAAAGAGGCTTTATTATTGCATTTTATATATTTTGGTTTTTAACAATTAGTCATTCTGCAATGAGAGTTGCCTTTCCGGGTTTTGTATATGCGCTTAGTTTAATGACTATTACTGATGGAGATGAGGAATATGAATAAAAAAAAATCTAAAAGTATTCTTTATATCGGTAATAACTTGTCTAAGAAAACCAAATATGGCTCAGTCATTTCTTTACTATCAGAGCTTTTAGAAACAGAGGGGTATTCAGTAATTATCAAATCAGATAAAATAAATAAAGTTTACAGGCTAATAGATATGTGTTTATCTGTTGTAAAGCATAAAAAAAATGTTGATTATATTTTAATTGATACTTATAGTACTTCAAATTTTTATTACGCCTTTTTGGTATCTCAATTGGCACGTATTTTAAATGTAAAGTATATACCAATTCTTCATGGAGGCAATCTACCTAAAAGAATTATTAAAAGCAAACTCTTATCTAAAGCTATCTTCCAAAATTCATACAAAAATATTGCACCTTCAAATTATCTAAAATTTGCATTCGAATCGCAAGAATATAAAACAAAATATATACCTAACATCATCCAAATTAAAGATTACAAATTCAAAGAAAGAAATTTTTTAAGACCAAAACTATTTTGGGTTAGAGCTTTTAAAGAGATTTATAACCCAACTTTAGCCATAAAAGTTTTAGATAGATTAAAAAAGAAATACCCAAATGCAATTCTTTGTATGGTTGGTCCTTTTTCTGATAATTCTTATTCAGAATCTCTTAAAATGGTAAAAAAACACAAATTAGAAGACTCTGTAGAATTTACAAATGTACTTTCTAAAGAAATTTGGCATAAAAAATCAGAAGATTTTGATATTTTTATAAATACAACCAATTTCGATAATACTCCTGTAAGCGTTATAGAAGCAATGGCTCTTGGATTAACAATTGTTAGTACAAATGTTGGAGGAATGCCTTTTTTAGTAGAGAATAATAAAGATGGTATTTTAGTAGAAAAAGATAACGAAAAACTAATGGCAGATGTTATTATTAATATTATAGAGAATAATAATAGTATGCTAGCAAAAAATGCAAGAAATAAAGTAGAAAAATTCGATTGGAGTATTGTTAAAAAAGAATGGTTAGAAATTTTAAAATAGAAAAATGAATTTTATAGATTTCTCACTTAAACTTAATAATTTTCCAATATCAAAAGCGCAAGAAAAGCTTAAAGCTATTCAAGAATTAAATAATAAAGAATATGCTTTAAACATCGAAAAACAAAAAAAAGAAATAGTAAATTATCATTTAGAAAATAACTCGTTTTATAACAATTTAGTTAAAAACAAAGATTGGACATGGAATTCTTTACCTGTTTTAACAAAAAAAGATTTACAAGTACCATTAAAAAATAGGTTAAGCAAAGAGTATAGTTTAAAGAACATTTTTAAAAACAAAACGTCTGGTTCTACTGGCAATCCTTTTTATTTTGCAAAAGACAAGTTTTCTCATGCACTTACATGGTCTGTTATAAAAAATAGATTTAATTGGCACGATTTGTATAATAAAAAGCAAGCTCGTTTTTATGGAATACCAAATGATTTTTTTGGAAAATCTAAAGAACAGATAAAAGATTTTTTCTTAAATAGATATAGATTTAATGTTTTCGATTTATCAGATTCGGCATTAGAGAATTGGATATCTATTTTTAAATCAAAAAAATTTATATACTTAAATGGTTACACCACAGTATTGGTTGCTTTTAGTAAATATTTAATAGCAAAAGATATAACTTTAAAACAATTATGCCCAACATTAAAAGCATGTGTGGTTACATCAGAAATGTTGTTTGATAACGATAAAAAAAACTTAGAAAAAGGTTTTGGAGTAAAAATAATTAACGAATATGGTGCTTCTGAATTAGATTTAATAGCTTTTCAAGACAATAACAATAACTGGATAATAAATACAGAAACATTATTTGTAGAAGTTTTAGATGATAATAACAAAGTCTTAAACGATGGTGAAGTAGGTAATTTAATTATTACCTCTCTTTACAACAAAGCGCATCCTTTTATTCGCTATAAAATAGGAGATAAAGGAGCATTAAAAAAAATAAATTCTAAAAAAACAATTTTAGTAAAACTCGAAGGTAGAAGTGAAGATTTAGTTAAATTGCCAAGTGGTAGGGTAGCTCCAGGGTTAACATTTTATTATATTACAAAATCTATAATGGAAGATTCTGATAATATAAAGGAAATAAAAATAGTGCAAACTAAACTAAATGCTTTTAAAATTTATTATGTTGCTAATACTATACTCCAAAATACAAAAAAGGAAATAATTTCTAAAGCTTTAATAGAATATTTAGAACCTAATTTAGAATTAGAATTTATTTATTCAGAAAAATTAGAAAGAACAAAAAGCGGAAAATTAAAACAGTTTACATCTTTATTAAAAGAGTTATAAATGAAAATTACTTTAGTTGCTGGTGCAAGACCAAATTTTATGAAAGTCGCTCCGATTATTCATCAAATTTTAGAACGAAAAAAAAAGAATGCTCCTATAGATTTTAGGTTAGTCCACACTGGGCAACACTATGATAAAAAACTAAGCGAAACCTTTTTTAAAGAACTTAATATTCCTAAACCTAATATAAATTTAGGCGTAGGCTCTGGAACTCAAGCAGAACAAACAGCTGCAATAATGGTAGCTTTCGAAAAAGAATTAATCAAAAATCCAACAGATTTGGTTTTAGTAGTCGGAGACGTAACATCTACTATGGCTTGCTCTATTGTTGCTAAAAAGCTTAGAATTAAAGTAGCACATGTAGAAGGCGGTATAAGATCTTTTGACCTTAGAATGCCAGAAGAAATTAACAGAATGGTTACTGATGCAATAACAGATTATTTTTATGTTACATCAGATATTGCAATTACTAATTTAAAAAATATAGGTGTAAATAAAGAAGCAATATTATTTGTTGGAAACACTATGATAGATACTTTAATTGCAAATATTAGTAGATTAAAAGCACCATTAATCTTTAACAAACTAAACTTAAAGCCCAATAAATACATAGTTTTAACAATGCATAGACCTGGAAATGTTGATGAACAAAATAAACTAAAATCTTTTTTAGAAGAAATAATTAGTTCATCTAAAGGTTTACCCATTATTTTTCCAGCGCATCCAAGAACAAAAGCCATACTTTCTAATTTAAATATAGAAGCTTCAAATTTGTATATTATAGAACCTTTAGGTTATTTAGAGTTTAATTATTTAGTTAAAAACTCGTTTTGTGTAATTACAGATTCTGGAGGAATTACAGAAGAAACTACTTATATGAAAGTACCTTGTTTAACTTTAAGAGATAATACAGAAAGACCAGAAACTGTTTCTATTGGAACAAATGAATTGGTGGGCACAAATCCTAAAAATATAAAAAAAGCCATAAAAAAAATATTTGATGATAACTGGAAAGAAGGAGAAATACCAAAATTTTGGGATGGAAAAACTTCAAAAAGAATTGTAGATCATTTGTTGTCTCTTAACATTTAGTTTTGAAAAAAAAGATTGTAATAATATCTAATTATTATCCGCCAGAAATGGGCGCTGCAGCTAACCGAATTAAAAATTTAGCTGATGGCTTAAAAAATGATGGAAATGAAATTATAGTTATTTGCCCACTACCCAATTACCCAAAAGGTAAGGTTTTTAAACACTACAAAAATAAAATTTTCTTTAATGAAATTATTGATGGTGTTAAAGTTAAAAGATATTGGGTATTTCCATCAAAATCTAAGAATCCGTTTATGAGATTTATAAGCATGATGTCTTTTTCATTTTCTTTATGGTTTAGTTTTTTTAAACTTATTTTCAATAAACCTCAAATTTGTATAATACAATCACCACCACTTTTAGTAGGGTTTTCTGGATTAATTTTTTCTAAATTTTTAAGATGTAAAAATATTCTTAATGTTTCTGATATATGGCCACTATCTGCATTTGAATTAGGGGTAATTAATAAAGGTTTTTTTTATAAGTTTTTAGAACAAATAGAAAGTCTAAATTACAAATTTGCGCATAAAATTGTTGGGCAATCAGAAGAAACAATAGAGCATATTAGTAAAATTGTAAAAAAAGAATTTTTGGTATATAGAAATACACCCAAATATTTTAAATATGAAGTAAAAAATACAAATACTTCAAAAAAGAAAATAGTTTATGCAGGTTTGTTAGGTTATGCTCAAGGAATTTTAAAAATCTGTAAAAGTGTTAATTTTAAAGAGTTAGGTGTAGAATTTCATATATATGGAGCAGGAATGGAAGAACATAAAATAGAGCAAATAGCCAAAAATAATACAGCTAATATTTTTTATCATGGTGTTATTTCTCAACATCAACTTCAATCAGAAATTACAAAATACGATATAGGTTTGGTGCCTCTAAAAAATAAGATTTACGGAGCTGTTCCTTCTAAAATATTCGAATTAATGCAATTTGGGATTCCGATTCTTTTTTTTGGTGAAGGTGAAGGAGCAAAAATTGTGATTAAAGAAAACATTGGACTATCTACAAATTCTGATAATATAAAAGATTTAAAAAATAAAATTTTAGAATTTAAAGAAATGAATCTTAACCAATACAAAACACTAAGTTTAAACTCAATAAATGCGCACAAGCAAAAATATAATTTAGAAAATCAATTAAATAATTTTAAAGAACTATTAAAATAATACTACAGCAATTAGATGACAAAGAGCATTAAATCTATAACACTACATTACAAATCATTAAAATCTAATGAGTTAATAGAATTGTCTTATTCGAAACATCAATTTAGTTGCGATATTAAACTTAAGGCAAATACAGAAATTAAAATTAATAGTTTAGCAATAGTAATAGATTTTAATCAAGAAATTGTAAATTGGAGAAACCATGATTATAATTGGATTGATTGTAGTAAAAAAACTATTGTATCTAATAACTTATCTACAAAATGTATTCAACTAAAAGATGGTTATAAAATACTACCGTCAAAAAATTTAGGAGTTTGGGAATACAATTCAAATAAAAAAAATAGACTTATATGGAGGTTAGAAAATAAGTATATTTCTCCAATTTTGCAGTTTGATAACAACGATAATAAAGAATTTATAGATGTTTTTTCTTTTCATAAAGAACTTAATCTTAAGCTGCTCATAACAAATCAAACAGTACCAGAATTTAGTCGTTCTAAAATTCCTTTTTCATCAATTTTATGTTTTACAGATCATTGCGATTTTGATTCGTTACTTCTTTTGCAAAAACAAAGAAAATTATTTAAAGATTTTGGCATAAAAACCACTAAAGGTTTTTTTTTAAATCATTTTTCAAAGCGAGACTTTAATGCCTCTTTTCAGAGAGAAAAAGAAGAGTTATTAGCTTGGATTTCTGATGGACATGAATTGGCATACCATTCTTTAACTCAGTCTATTAGAAATGAAAACGATGCTAAAAATGAGTTCGAAAACTTTTTACCACCAATAAAAGGACTAAATACCTGGATTGATCACGGATTTCAGCCTTATAATTTTACCTTAATAAAAAGGCAGCATTTAAAAATTGATGATTGGATTCTTAAACAAAATGCAAAAAATATTTTTAATTATTGGACGTATAACGATTGTGGATCTGGAGGTAAAGGTATAATCAACCAATTAAATCCTGAGCATTTTACCCCAAAAGCTCTTTTGTCAAGTTTTAAAGAAAGAAGTTTTTTAGATAAAATGTCTTTTTTTAGTAGAAATTATTTGTTTTATTTCTCTAACAATAATAAAATTATAAATAAATATAAATCTTTATCAAGTATTGTAAAAAGTATTTTATATCAGAAAAAGTTTTCTAAAATAATTAGTTTACTATCTTATGGCGTTTCAGTATTATTTTATTTTATAAAAGTAATTTTTCAATGGCAGTTTATAAAAAATAAGACTTCAGATTGTGCTAAATTTTCTCCAATACTCTTTTCAAATTCAAGCTTTAAAGGAGAATCTCTTTTTTTTCAAACCTTAGAAATCAATAATTTTGTTGAAACATTTTCTAAAGAAAATATAGCTAAATTTACAGAAGAAAAAGGAATTTGTATAGCACATACTTATTTTTCAGTATTATTAAACTACCACAAAGGAAGGTTATTTGTTAATGATAAGGGAGATATTAATCCCAAAACTCTTAAAGTTTTGGGCTTTGTTAAAAATAAAATCGAAAACAAAGAAATTTGGAATCCTACAATAGAAGATTTTGCAAAATACTACCAGAATTTTAAAAATATAGAATTAGACATAAATTTAAAGGGAGAAATATTATTTTTACACCACAACCAAGAAGTGAGTTACAGATTTATATAATATGAAGTTGTTTTGGACAAAAGAGCAAGAATGGTTAGATAGGTGGGATGAATATTTAATAAATTCGGAAAAAGGAAATCAATTATTGCTCTCAGATTGGTTAAAATCATACTCTTCTTATGGTTTTGATTTCGAAATTTTACTTTTATTAGACAACAAAAATGTAATACAAGGAGGTTTAGGAGTTGTATATCCAAAAGTTCTTTTTTTTAAATTTGTTATTGTTCCTGTTGGGCCAATTTTAGAAAAAGATTTTTTCTCTTTTTTTGATAAATTAATTTTAGAAGTTTTAAATAAAGCTAAAGAAACCAAAGCTTGCTACTGTCAAATCAGTGCACCAATACCTACAATACCAAAAGGAACTCAATTTTTACAAAATATACCTAAAGAAAGTGTTTATAATACTGGAAACACTGGCGCAAAATTTAAGTATGTATATCCGTCATCGGGTTTAAATTGGATAGATTTAACCAAATATACAGACGAAGAAGATTTACTAAAATCATTCAAATCTAAAGTAAGAAGAGATATTAGAGCTTCTTTAAGAAAAGATTTAAAAATTGTTTTTGCTAATAATTTAGAGATGCTAAGAGCTGGGTATTCTATACTAAAACAAAATGCAAATGAAAACAATTATTCGATAAGAGACTTTTCTTTTTTTGAAAAACATATATACAGTTTAATAAAAAAAGGATATGCAAAATTAATATTAGCAGAATATAATAATGTAATTAAAGGCTGTATATTAGTAATTAAATCTGGTAATTATTTTAAATATGTGATGGGAGGAACAGTAAAACAAAAACCCGATTTGTTAGTAGGTTATTTTTTGCAATGGCATATTATAAAAGAATCTTTAAATTTAGGTTTTTGTGGATACGATATTTCTACTGGAGGCTCTAAAGGTGTTTTAAAATTTAAAAAAGATTTTAATACAGAAGAAATTAAGTATATACAAACCAAACATTGGGTTTTAAGAAAAAATATTTTTAATTTATTTATAATTTCAAACGGTTTTATAAAAAAGAATAAAAAAATATTTTCAATACTACTAAAAAAACTAAGAAAATAAATGAGTAGAAATGTAAAAAATAAAGACTTTTGGGAAAATATGGATGTTATTGGTACTCAAGACCAAGAAAAACCAATAACCAATAACTACGAAAAATATTTATATAATTTAGCATTAGCTTATCAACAAAAGAAAAAAAAGGAGATTAAAGCTGTTAAAGTTTTTGGTTGCGGAACAGGTAGAGAATTATTTGAAATTAATAACACTTTTAAACCTCTATATATTAAAGGAACTGATATTTCTGAAAATATGATTACTGGTTGTAATAAGAATATAAAAAAATGGAATATTGATAAAGTCGTAGAAACAGAAGTAGTTGCAGCAGAACAATTTGCAACTGAAAAAACTTTTAATATTGTAACAATTATGACGAGTATGCTAACTTATGTACCAAATAAAAATGATAGAAAAACAATTTTTAACATATCTTATAATATTTTAGAAAGCAATGGAGTACTTATTGGTGTTGTGCACAATCAAGTAGGTAAATTTAATAAGACTTTATATTTTAAATTAAGAAATATCTTTAGCCCATTCATAAAAGGAAAACCAGGAGATAGAAAATCTGGTTTTAAAGGGTTTAAAGTCCCTGCATATTATTTTACAAAGAAAGAATTAATAAAAGAATTGCAAGAAGCTAATTTTAAGAATATTGATGTTTTTTCATTAGAAGATTATGCCAATAGAATGAACTTTAAATACAATAGAAAAACTGGCGATAATAACCTTCTGTTTTTTGCTACAAAATAAAAGTTAGATAATTTATATGTTATTTAATTCTTTAGATTTTGCCATATTTTTACCAATAGTCTTTACATTATACTGGTTTGTCTTTTCCAAGAAAGTTTCTCATCAAAATTTTGTAATTTTTATTTCAAGCTATATATTTTATGGTTTTTGGGATTGGCGATTTTTAACCTTAATTTTTTTCAGTTCTTTAGTAGATTTTTATTCAGGAATAAAAATAGATAAAGCAAAAACTAAATTTAAAAGAAAATTATTTTTAAGCCTAAGTCTTTTTAGCAATTTAGGGCTTTTAGCGTTTTTTAAGTACTACAACTTCTTTTTAGATAGCTTTTCAGATTCATTTCAATTTTTTGGATATTCAATAAATGCAGATAGATTATCTATTGTGTTACCTGTTGGAATTAGTTTTTACACATTTCAAACCTTAAGCTATTCAATAGATGTTTACAATAAAAAAATTCATCACACCAATAATTTTTTAGCATTTTTATCTTTTGTTAGCTTTTTTCCACAGTTAGTTGCAGGACCAATAGAAAGAGCTTCTAACTTATTACCTCAATTTTTTTATAAAAGAGTATTTAATTACGATAAAGCAGTTTCTGGAATTCAGCTAATAGTATGGGGATTTTTTAAAAAAATGGTTATTGCAGATAATGCTTCTATAATTGTCAATGGTATTTTCGAGAATTATCAAAACCAATCTTTTGAATCACTACTTTTAGGAGCTTTTTTATTCTCTTTCCAAATCTATGGAGATTTTTCAGGTTATTCAGATATAGCAATTGGTGTAGCAAGGTTGTTTAATTTCGATTTAATGACAAATTTTAAATTCCCCTATTTATCTAAAAATATTGGAGAGTTCTGGAAACGTTGGCATATCTCTTTATCAACTTGGTTTAGAGATTATTTGTACATTCCTTTAGGTGGTAGTAAAGGAAGTTTAAATACATCTATAAGAAACGTTTTTATTGTTTTTTTGGTTAGTGGTTTTTGGCATGGAGCAAATTGGACATTTGTTTTCTGGGGGTTAATTCATGCGATGTTTTATATTCCATTATTTATATCAATAAAAAAAGGAACAGAGAAAGACAGTACTAACAAGTTTAGAGTATTTAATATTTTTTCTACTTTTATCTTAGTGATGTTTTCTTGGATTATTTTTAGATCAGAATCTATTTCCGACTCTATTTTATATATTAAAAGAATACTTACATTTAAATCTGGCGATAGTTTTTTTACATCTACCAGTAAATATTTAGTAATTACAGGAGTTTGCTTTTTAAGTATTTTATTTACAGTTTTAGTAGAAATTTACAATCAAAAAAAAGAGAGGGTAGAAGTGTATTTTAAATCAGTTTTTTTAATTTTCTTATGTCTTATTATAGCTTTTTTTGGAGCCATTAAAAATCACTCAGATTTTATCTATTTTCAATTTTAAAGGATGAAAAAATTTATAAAAAAAATAATTATTTATCTATCAATTACGTTACTATTAGGTAATTTAATAGGCTTTACTGCAAATTATTTTTTAAGTAAATCTCAATTTTATAAAAGTAGTTTTTTGGTTAACGCTTTTAATAAAGGAGAAAAATTTGATTATTTTATAGTAGGATCAAGTAGAGGGTTAACTACCTTAAATACCAATTTAATTGATCAGAAATTAAATCTAAAAGGTGTAAATTTATCAATGGATGATACTGATTTGAAAACGCAATTTTTAATGATTAAGCATTTTTTTAACTCAGGTTTTTCATCAAAATATTTAATATTAACTCTCGATGAATCTCATTTTAAAAGTACGTCTTTAAATTTAGGAAATAACGATTATAGATTTTCTCCTTTTATTAGAAGAGAATATGTAAAGAATCACTTTGATGAATATGAAAAAAATACTTTAGGTATAATTTCGAATGCAAATGTAAACCCCTTTTTTAATTATTCTTATTATAATTTTGAATTATTTCTGCCTGCAGCATTAAGTGTTATTAAGCCAAACTTTAGAAATAAATTTGATGCAAAAGGAAATTATTCTTACCCTAATTCTGGTGTTAAATTACTTTTTGAAAAGAATAATGCCATCAAACAAAAAATTACCAATCCATTAGTTAAAGAAATTAAAGAGTTTTTAAAAACTAAGAAATGCAAACTTATTATTTACGTTGCTCCTTATTTTAATAAAGAATATGTGTTTGATACTCATAAAATTAACTATCAAATTATAAATCATACTAATATTTTAAATGATGATTTAAAATATTTTTATGATGCAACACATGTAAATAATGAAGGTAGAAATCTTTGCTCTAAACTATTTAGTGTTAATTTTATTTCTTTAATTAAGAAATAGTAAATCAAAGTTTTTTTTTAAATTTGTTTATTCCTCCAAAAAAAAACTATTCCAAGAAAATAATTATTGTACCTACATAAAATACTAATTTTATAATGTCAGAAAGAAAACTACTTCTAAGAATTATAGACATTTTATTACTTGTTTTAAGTTTATGGATGACATCTATTTATTTAGACTTTAATTATATTAGTTTTAATTCTAGTTCAATTCTAAACTGGCTACTGCTATTAACCATTTATTATTTACTTTTTGGTGAAATATTTCAACTCTATAATTTAAATGTTTCTAATAATAGATATTTAATTGTTAGAAGTGTTATTTTAACTGCTTTTTCGGTTACCATTTTTTATATTTTCACGCCTTATATTTCTCCAGAACTGCCTCCAAATAGACTTCAAATAGTCTATTTCTTTTTAATTTTATCTGTGCCTGTAATTTTATGGAGGTTTATTTACTCTTGGGTTATATTT
Source organism: Bacteroidia bacterium (assembly GCA_030427865.1). Classification (GTDB taxonomy): domain Bacteria; phylum Bacteroidota; class Bacteroidia; order Flavobacteriales; family Flavobacteriaceae; genus Polaribacter. Next base: position 130,970 of record JAUICK010000002.1, read on the forward strand.
TCTCCAAAATATTTTAAAAATGTTTTATTTATTGGAAAATCAGACAGGATAGAAAAAATGATACAGCATATTAAGGGAGATAAATTTCATGACTTAATTGGATATATTTCAGACAAAGAAATTTTAGGGTTTAAGAATTTTTATGATATTAAATCTATCAATTTATCATCAATTCTATCTTCTAAGATTGTCGATGAAGTTATTGTATCTAAAGTTGGGTTTTCAGAAACTGTTATTAACAATTTAAATAAAGAGCTTATTTTACAATTTAAAAAAGGGGTTAATATTACCAGTTACGAAAGTTTTTATGAAAACGTTACAGCAAGAGTCCCAAAGGGATATTTAGACCATAATTTCTATAAAAACATTAATTTTAGTAAGAATAATTCAAATAGATTTTATCTTTTTGGCTTACGTACCTTAGATATTGTAATTTCTATATTAGGTATTCTTTCTTTATGTTTAGTTGTACCTTTTGTTTTAATAGGAAATTTATTTGGAAATAGAGGCCCATTATTTTACACACAAGAAAGGGTAGGGCAAAACAGTAAGGTTTTTAAGATTTATAAACTTAGATCTATGATTAAAAATGCTGAAAAAGGTAGAGCCGTTTGGGCAGATAAAAACGACTCAAGGATTACTAAATTTGGTAAATTTTTAAGAAATACAAGATTAGACGAATCACCTCAATTTTTTAATATTTTAAAAGGAGAAATGAGTTTAATTGGACCAAGACCAGAAAGACCAGAATTTGTTAAAAGTTTAGAAAAAGAAATTCCTTTTTATCCTATTAGACATGTTATTAGACCAGGATTAACAGGTTGGGCTCAAGTAAATTACCCTTATGCAAATACCATAGAAGAGCAAGAAACTAAACTAAGGTACGATTTGTACTACATTAAAGAGCGTAGTTCTTTTTTAGATTTTAAAATACTTATTAAAACTATAACAACGGTATTATTTTACAGAGGTCAATAATTTATTTGATAAAAATAAATATCTGATGAAAACTAAAAGTAAAATAGGTAGAATAACAACTGGAAATACCTGAATTTTTAGTAACCAAATTATTGGTATTAAAAACAATAAAAATTTTAAACCTAATAAATATTTTAAAACCCACTTGGGCAATTTTTCTTTATAAAGAAAAAAGCCAACAAGAATATTTAAAGGAAAAGCCCAGAGAATATTAAAATTGTTTGGTGCTGTACTATGACTTGAAAAAAACCATAAAAAGAATAAAATACAACCAATAATTCCTGTTAAAAAAAAGAGTAGAAAATCTAAACTTTTTGTTCTATTCTTATTTTTAAAGTCTTTACAGGTTATATATACTCCAATTAAGAAAAGAATAGTAAATATTAATAATGGATTAAGAAGAGCAGCAGTTGGTTTTTTTTCATCAAAAATTAAAAGTTCCGTTTCTTTTTTAACCAAGTTTTTTGGTTGATTTTTAATAAATAAATCTGCGTTTTTAAAAGAGCTGTATACATATTTTGGTAAATACATATATTCTTCTAATGTTGCTGTTTCCTCTAACTTTATACCAGCTATTAAATTTAAACCAAGATATCCCCAAGAATTCCAATGAAGTTCTCTATTAGTTAATTGTCTAAAAGTTAATTTTTTTTCTAAATTATTATCATTAAAAACTACTTTATCACCTAAAATAGATTTAGTAATATCTCTTAGCTTTGTAGCACAATTATTAAAATAAGGATCGTATTGATAATTTCTGTTTTGAGGTAAAGCATTTGTTTCTAAAAAACTAAAATAGGCTTGTTTTTCTTGCTGATTCAAGTTCAAAACTTGTTCTTTTAACCAACGTTTATCTTTTTTATAACTTGCTAAAAAGTATTTAAAGTCATAACGAGCTAAGCTATAAATCATGTTTCCTTTAGCAAAATTTGTGTAGAAATTTGGCTGATTAAAGTCAAACATTCCATAGTTATAAATTAAATCAAAATTTAAAACAGGATCTTTAATTCTTATTGCAGAATGACCAAAGGCTTCGTATAATTCTTCTCCAGGACCAGCAGTTACAATACTAACTTCTGCATAAACAGAAAGGTTAATTTGTGCATTTACAGAAGCATAGAAAATGAATAGGAATAAAGTGAAAAAGTATTTTTTTATCATAAAGAATTAACGTCTAAAGAAACTATAATCTATGGTTACAGAAAAAATATTAGAATATAATGCATTACCAACGCTGCCAATATTGGTTAATGCATAATCTATTTTAATTCCATTGTATTTAAAACCAACACCAAAATTGGGTTGAAGCGAGAGAGATTTTGTGTTATCAAACTCTGTGATGTACTGAAAATTACCAACTCCAGCCCTTAAATACACCAACTCATCATAATCTAACTGAAAACCTAAAGCTGGGTCTATGCTAACAAAATTTGATGAAAATATATCATTAGTTTTTGCAAATCGCATATTTGCATTTGCTTCTGTAAGAAGGTTTAAAAAACGACCAATTCGCCAATTTTTGGCAACCCCTAATTGCATTTTGGGTTTGGTAATTTCTGTGTTTTCTGGAGCTTCTTGATTTTGACCAGGAATGGCATTTTTTATTTTATTAAACTCATCTTCATTAACGGACCAACTGTTAAACGTAGTGGTAACATCTCTTACCATTAAACCAAAGTACCAATTATTTCTTTCAAACTGAATTCCAATATCAAAACCAAACCCCCAAGAAGAAGCAAAATCGCCAATAATTCTTCTTACAATTTTAGCATTTACCCCAAATTTTACATCTTTAAAAAGTAAGTTTCTTGCATAAGCAATATTAAAAGCATAATCTACAGAAGAAAATAATCGTATTCTATTAAAATCTATATTTCCTTGACTATCAATTAATTCTGTTGTATTTAAAATATCATCAACACCAAATCGAATAATAGAAATACCTACAGCACTTTGTTGGTCTATTGGCATTGCAAAAGAAGCATGGTTATAATTGGCAATTCCAGCAAAATAAGAAGCATGCATTAAAGAACCTTGATAATCTTCTATACCCACTAAACCAGCTGGATTCCAGTAAATTGCATTTACATCATTTGTAGTTGCAACAATACTTTTACTCATACCTAAACCAGCAGCATCTACACCAATGGTTAAAAATTCATTAGAGTAATTTCTAAAAGCCTGAGCTGATAGAAGTAAAGGGAAACACAATACAAAAAGTAATAATTTTTGTTTCAAAAGGTTAAAAAATTAGCTGTAACAAATATCTAAAAACATACTAAAATAACAGCTATTTTTAAAAGTTATTGTTTGTTAAATATCAATCTTAATATTTTGCTTCATAAATCTTGCAATTCTCTTTTCTAACCAAATGTTTTCTGAAGGTTTAAAAGAAGTCATAAAACCTACATGACCTCCGTAATTTGGGGCTTCTAAAAAGAAATAATCAGAAGTATGAGCTTCATCAAAAGGATAACATTCGTTAGATAAAAAAGTATCATCTTTTGCATTTATTAGTAATGTTGGAACTTTTATTTTTAATAAATATGGTTTAGAGCTTGCTTTTTCCCAATAATCTTGTGGGCTATTAAAACCAAAAACAGGTACTGTGTAAAGATGTTCTAAATGTCTAAATTTTGTTGCTTTAAATAGTTTATCTTTATCTAAGTTGTAGTTAGGAAATTTATGTGCTTTTTCTAAGATTTTATTTTTCATGGTTTTAAAGAACATTTCCATATATAATTTGTTCTTCAATTTATCCATTTCTTCTTCTGCTGTGGCAATATCTATAGGAACAGAAACTGCAATTCCGCCCTTAATTTTTGATGAAATATTATCTCCTTTTTCTCCTAAGTATTTTAAGGTTAAATTTCCACCTAAACTAAATCCAACTATTATAATATTTTGATAATCATATTTATTTAAAAGATAATTAACAACAAATTCTACATCTTCGGTTTTTCCACTATGATATGTAGCCAGTAATAAATTGTCTTCGCCAGAACAACCTCTTAAATTAAAGCAAACAGTATCTATGCCTTTTTTGTTAAGGTATTTTGTAGTGGACGCCATGTATCTTGATTCTGAACTACCTTCTAAACCATGAATTAGTAAAACTAAGGTGTTAGAACCTACAAATGAAAAATCTAAATCTATAAAATCGTTATCCCAAGTGGTAATTCTTTTTCTTAAATAGCTGCAGATATCTTTCATAAAAAGTGGTCTGTACATGGTGTTAAAATGACCATTTTTAAAAGGCAAAGTAGGAGAGAAGTCTGAGGTAAATACTGGCATAGAATTTTATTATACTTACAAATATGACAAAAAAATAAGAATATTGAAAACCAACATCATTTGATTTCTTATTTTAGCTCTTAAATATACTACAAAGTAATATGAAAAAACACATTCCTAATTTATTAACACTTGGTAATCTTTTTTGTGGAACCTTAGCAACTATTTTTGCAGTTCATGGCGATTTTATAAATGCAGCTTTATTTGTGGTTTTAGGAATTTTATTCGATTTTTTTGATGGATTTGCTGCAAGATTACTAAATGTTACTGGAGAATTAGGCAAACAGTTAGATTCTTTAGCAGATATGGTAACCAGTGGTGTTGTGCCTGGGATTATTATGATGAATTTAATAAGAGGTAATTTTATGCACTGGGATATACAAATAGAGCCTTGGATTGCAAATCTAATTTTAAATGATTATTTAATAATATCATATTTAGGTTTATTACTAACCTTAGGAGCATGTTATAGGCTAGCAAAATTTAATATAGATACAAGACAATCAGATTCGTTTATAGGTTTGCCAACACCAGCCATGTGTTTGTTTGTAATTTCTTTACCTTTAATTCAAGAATATTCTAATATTAATCTTGCGCATCAACTCATTGCAAACAACTATTTTTTAGTAGCTATTACATTATTATTAACTTATTTAATGAATGCTGAAATCCCTTTATTTTCCTTAAAATTTAAAGATTATGCTGTTAAAAAGAATGAAATTAAGTATGTGTTTTTAATTCTTTCATTACTAATGATTATCTTTTTACAATACATTTCTATTCCATTAATTATAATTCTTTATGTAATTTTATCGTTAATATCTAATTATGGAAAAAAAGCCAAAGTATAAGTCTGTTAGAAGTTTTATTGGTGCTAAAGACTTTGAAGAATCAAGAGAATTTTATAGGGATTTAGATTTTTCTGAGATAGTTTTATCAGAAACGATGTCTTATTTTAAGATTGATGATAATCTTGGGTTTTACCTACAAAAAGCCTATGTAAAAGATTGGGTAGATAATTCTATGTTATTTTTAGAAGTTGAAAATTTAGAAGAATACTTGATAAAGTTAAAAGCGAAACAACTTCCCCAAAAATATACAAAAGTTAGATTATCTGAAATTGTTGTAAACGATTGGGGAAAAGAATTCTTTTTACACGATCCATCAGGAATTCTATGGCATATAGGCTGCTTTTATTGAAAAATTTTCTTCTTTTTCAATTCAAAATCTTTACCAAGATATACTTTACGTACCATTTCATCTGCCGCCAATTCTTCTGGAGTACCACTTTTTAAGATACTTCCTTGATACATTAAATAGGTCTTATCTGTAATGGCTAAGGTAGCTTGTACATCATGATCTGTAATTAAAATACCAATATTTCTATGTTTTAAATGCGCAACAATACTTTGTATATCTTCTACCGCAATAGGGTCTACACCAGCAAAAGGTTCATCTAACAAAATAAAATTTGGGTCAGAAGCCAAACAACGTGCAATTTCGGTTCTACGTCTTTCTCCACCAGATAATAAATCTCCTCTATTTTTGCGAACATGGCCAATGTTAAACTCTTCTATTAAAGACTCTAACTTTATTTTTTGTTCTTTCTTCGATAAATCTGTGAATTGTAAAACCGACATAATATTGTCTTCTACAGATAATTTTCGAAACACAGACGCTTCTTGTGCTAAATATCCAATTCCTTTTTGAGCACGTTTGTACATGGCATCTTCAGTAATTTCTTCATCATTTAAGAAAATTTTACCAGCATTAGGTTTAATCATGCCTACAATCATGTAGAAAGAAGTTGTTTTACCAGCTCCATTAGGTCCTAAAAGCCCAATAATTTCACCTTGCTGAACTTCTAAAGAAATTCCTTTTACCACTTTTCTACTTCCGTAGATTTTTTGAATGTCTTCTGCTCTTAAAATCATGAATCAAATATAATGAATGGTAGAGATTAGCTTCTTAAATATATTATAAATTACTTTCTTCTAAAGCTTCCCAATATTCTACAGCGCGTCTTAAATGTGGAATAACAATTGTGCCACCAATTAAATTTGCAATAGACATGGTTTCCAGCATTTCTGCTTTGGTTACTCCGTTTTTCATTGCAGCTTCTAAATGATATTGAACGCAATCATCACATCGTAAAACAGCAGAGGCTACTAATCCTAATAACTCTTTGGTTTTAATTGGTAGATGCCCTTCTTTAAAAGCATTGGTATCTAAATTGAAGATTCTTTTAATTACTTTATTGTCTGAATCTAAAATTTTATCGTTCATTTTCTGACGATAGTCGTTAAACTCTTGGACTTTTTTGTGCATTTTTTTGTTGTTTTTTTATCACTCTTTTTGATACTTTTATTCCTATTTCATATAAGATAAGAATTGGAATTGCAACAATTACTTGACTTGCAATATCTGGAGGTGTTATAATAGCTGCTAAAATTAAAACAACCACTAAAGCATGTTTTCTGTATTTCTTTAAAAACTCTGGAGTAATAAGCCCAATTTTTGTTAAAAAATAAATAAGAACAGGCAATTCAAATAGTATAGAAACTCCTAATAACATATTGGTAATTAAACCTATATGAGATTGTAGTGTAAAACTATTAACAATGTTTTCTGAAATTTGATAATTGTATAAAAAATGAACAGAAATAGGAGCAATAACATAAAAACTGAATAATAATCCTATAAAAAATAATAAAGAAGCAGAAAAAATAAATCCTTTAGATTTTTTTACCTCATGTTCTGTTAAACCTGGTGCTACAAAACGCCAAATTTCCCATAATAAGTAAGGGAAAGCAACTATAATACCTAAAATTAACGAAGACCAAATAGAGTTCATTAATTGTGAGGTTACTTTAATACTTTGTAGTTTTTTATCAGCAAAAGATACATTGCAAAAACTACTATCCATACCAAAAAGATTAAAGAAATCGCAAAATAACTGATAAGTAATAAAGTCTGATTTTATGTGTGCTAATAAGAAATTATCGTAAACTTGTTCTGCAAACACAAAAAAAACGATTGCTAAAATAAATATTGCAGATGCACCTCTAACTAAATGCCATCTTAATTCTTCTAAATGCCCTAAAAAAGACATTTCTTTTTGTTTTTCTGCCATTAGAAAATTCCTTCTTTTATTAAATCGTGCAAATGTACAACTCCAACATAATTCTTTTTGCTATCTGTAACTAAAATTTGTGTAATGCTATTGTTCTCTAAAGTTTCTAAAGCTTCAATAGCCATAGCGTCTTTATGAATGGTTTTTGGGGTTTTACCCATAATATCTTTAGCTGTAAACTGTGAGATTTGTGAAGTTTTAGATAGCATTCTTCTAATATCTCCATCTGTAATAATACCAATAATTTTATCGTTTTTTACAACAGCTGTAACTCCTAATCTCTTTTCAGATATTTCTACAATTACCTTAGCAATACTATCTAATTCATTTACTTTTGGTAGCTCATTGTTTTTAATTAAATCAGATACTCTTAAGTACAATTTTTTTCCTAATGCTCCTCCTGGATGGTATTTTGCAAAGTCTTTACTAGTAAAACCTCTTATTTCTAATAAACAAATTGCTAAAGCATCACCTAAAACCAATTGGGCAGTTGTGCTTGTTGTTGGAGCTAAATTATTGGGGCAGGCCTCTTTTTCTACATATGCATTTAATGTAAAATCTGCATGCTCTCCTAAATATGAATCTACATTACCAGTTATGGCTATAATCTTATTTCCATAATTTTTTATTAAAGGAACCAAGACTTTAATTTCTGGGGTATTTCCACTTTTAGATAAACAAATAACAACATCATCTGTTTGTACATTTCCTAAATCTCCATGTATAGCATCTGCTGCATGCATAAAAATTGCAGGGGTTCCAGTAGAATTAAAAGTAGCAACTATTTTGGTTCCAATGTTGGCACTTTTACCAATACCAGTAACAATAACCCTTCCTTTCGAATTTAAAATAAATTTAACAGCTTCTTCAAAATCTGTATCTATCAAATTTGCTAAATTAGCAATTGCCTTACTTTCTGTTAAAACAGTTTCTTTTGCTGTTTTTAAAATTGTGTTTGACTTTTTCAATAGTTATGTATTTTATCAGAATAAAAAAAAGTTATATCTTTAGATTAAGAAACAAGCAAATTTACTATAAAAAATAGTTAGTACAAATTATATAGAAGGTTTGTGTTTTTTTTAAGTTTAAACAAATATTTACATAAATGGATTTATACGGTCCTCTTAAAAAGTTTTTTGGATTTACAAAATTTAAAGGGCTGCAAGAGCAAGTAATTAAAAGTATTGTTAACAATAATAATACTTTTGTAATAATGCCAACTGGTGGAGGAAAATCACTTTGTTATCAATTACCAGCTTTAATGAAAGAGGGAACTGCAATTGTAGTTTCTCCTCTAATTGCTTTAATGAAAAATCAAGTAGATGCAATACGAGGTATTTCTGAAAATAATGGAGTTGCACACGTTTTAAATTCATCTTTGAATAAAACCGAAGTTAATCAAGTTAAAGAAGATATTTCTAATGGTATTACTAAACTATTGTATGTTGCGCCAGAATCTCTTATAAAAGAAGAGTATGTAACTTTTTTAAGAACTCAAAAAATATCTTTTGTAGCTATAGATGAAGCCCATTGTATTTCTGAATGGGGACATGATTTTAGACCAGAATACAGAAATTTAAAACACATTATTAAAGCAATAGATAGTGTACCTGTAATTTGTTTAACAGCTACTGCTACAGAAAAGGTACAAGAAGATATCTTAAAAACTCTTGGCATTACTGATGCAAATAGATTTAAAGCTTCCTTTAATAGAGCTAATCTTTTTTACGAAGTTAGACCAAAAACTAAAGATGTAGAAAAAGACATTATCCGTTTTGTAAAACAAAGAATTGGTAAATCTGGCATAATTTATTGTTTAAGTAGAAAAAAAGTAGAAGAAATTGCCCAAATATTACAAGTAAACGGAATAAAAGCAGTGCCTTATCATGCAGGTTTAGATGCAAAAACAAGAGTAAAACATCAAGATATGTTTTTGATGGAAGATTGCGATGTTGTGGTGGCTACTATCGCTTTTGGTATGGGAATTGATAAACCAGATGTTCGCTATGTTATTCATCATGATATTCCTAAAAGTTTAGAATCTTATTACCAAGAAACGGGTAGAGCTGGAAGAGATGATGGAGAGGGGTATTGTTTGGCATTTTATGCATACAAAGATATAGAGAAGTTAGAAAAATTTATGGCAAGCAAGCCTGTTGCAGAACAAGAAATTGGCCATGCTTTGCTGCAAGAAGTGGTTGGTTATGCAGAAACTTCAATGAACAGGCGTAAATATTTATTACATTATTTTGGTGAAGAGTTTGATGAAATAAATGGAGAAGGTGCAGATATGGATGATAACTCCAGAAACCCAAAGAAAAAGCACGAAGCAAAAGAAGATGTAAAGATTTTATTACAAGTTATTAAAGACACTTTGCAAAAATACAAAGCAAAAGAGGTGGTTAATACAATTGTGGGTAAAGAAAATGCGCTATTAACTTCGCATAAAACACATTTGCAGCCTTTTTTTGGCATTGGAAAAGAAAAATCTTCATCGTATTGGATGGCATTAATTAGACAAATTTTAGTAGTTAATTTAATTAAAAAAGAAATAGAACAATACGGAGTTGTAAAATTAACCAAAACAGGAGAAGAGTATATAAAGAGCCCAACTTCATTTATGATGACAGAAGATCATGAGTATAATGAAGAAAACGATAATTCGATTATTACTAATGCAAAATCTACAGGAGGTGCAGCAGATGAAAACTTAGTAAAGCTTCTTAAAGATTTACGAAAAAAAGTAGCTGTAAAACAAGGCGTACCACCATTTGCAGTTTTTCAAGATCCTTCAATAGATGATATGGCATTAAAATATCCAATAACTTCTGAAGAACTCTCTAAAGTTCATGGAGTGGGAGAAGGCAAAGCAAGAAAATTTGGTAAAGATTTTGTAAAATTAATTTCTGATTATGTTGAAGAAAATGATATTTTAAGACCAGATGATTTAATTGTAAAAAGCACAGGTGTAAACTCTGGTTTAAAACTATTTATCATTCAGAATACAGATAAAAAACTTCCTTTAGAGGACATTGCCAAATCTAAAGGTTTAGAAATGAATGAACTGATTAAAGAAATGGAAGTAATTATTTTTTCTGGAACAAAGATAAATATCGATTATGCCTTAGATGATGTTTTAGATGAAGAACAGCAAGAAGAAATTCATGAATATTTTATGGAAGCTGAAACCGATGACATTCAAGAAGCTTTAGATGAATTTGATGGTGATTATGATGAAGATGAACTGCGGTTAATGCGAATTAAATTTATAAATGAAGTGGCAAATTAATTCATAAAAAAAGAGGTTAAAAAATTGACTCAACCTCTTTTTTGTATCAAGATAAGTGCTTAAAAATCAGAACAATCAATAGAGTTAATAGTGTTGTGAGCTGAACTTGCGTCTATACCACCACATCTTTCAGCTGCATCTATAAATGCATTAGCTTTGTTTTTAAGATTGTTACAATTACTTCTGGTAGGATTGCTTGAAAATTTGTTAATGGCTTCTAAATAATTATCATATGCAGATTCTGTAGAACAAACAGCTGATGCTACTTCTTCTTCGCAAGAAATAAAAGTAAAACTGGTTAAAGCAACCACAAATGTAAGAATGGTAAATAATTTTAATTTTCTCATAATAAATGTTTTAGTTAGTAAATTATATTCCAAATATATTGGGAATAAAACCACTGTAACTCCCTATAAATAGGTATTTTACTTAATAATATGTATGTTTGTATCTGGTTGGTTTTTATAATAAGCTATGGCAATTTCTTTAATAGAGTTAATTCTTGCTTTTTCCATAGCAACTTTATCATTGTAAATTTTCATGGTAATATCTAAAGCTTGTTTATCTTCTTTATCTATTTTAGATTCAATTTTTTTCATTAGGCTTAAAGCCGAAGATTTGCATTTAGATTCTGGGTTAATAGTTCTAAGAATTTCTAATGTTTTTGAAAATTTTTTTTCACTAAAATGCCCATTTGCAATCATTATTTTTTTATCGCAAATACTGTTAGAGTAGTTTTTATAATATTGAACTATTCTTGCATTTATTCTTGAATTACAGTTTGTTACTCCAGCAGGGATAGCTAATAATTTTAATAAAGCTCTTTCATATTGTTTACTTGCATTTAGTTTATCAGCTTCAGAAATATACAAACTACAATTGTTTTGATAATAATTGACAATTTTTGATTTTACATTTTTTAAGAAAAATTGAAAATTCTCATGGTTAGAATTTATTTTAGATACACCGTTTTTAATAGCCTTAGACTTACTATTTCCAGCACCTTTAAACTTTACTGTTATGCTTCCAAACTGATTGTTTGTTGAGGCTTGTTTTACAAACAGGGTAAAGTCTCCGTTTATTATTGTAATAGGTTGTAAGCCAGCATCGATAATTTCTTCGTCATAAATTTCAATGCTTGGATAAATTAAAAAATCTGAATAATAATCTGTTGCTGCTACATCGTTTTTAGATATTATTTGTTTTATTTTAGATTTAATTTTAGCAAAATTAGATGAGCTAATTTTTTCTTCATTTTGAGGCATCACAATAGATAAAACTATTCTTGAATTCAGCAATTCTTGGTTATTTTGAGATTTTATATTGCTTATAGAAATGCAATATAAAATAACAAATAGTGTTTTTATTTTCATGATAATTTGTTTTTTAAGGTAAAATAATTCTGATAGTTCCTTCTGATACAGAAGGTTTTGTTCTTTTGGCTCTAATACCGTCTTTTCTACAGATTTTTGCTATGGCTCTTGAAATGCTTTTCGAAAAATCGTTAATGGTATAATTATTTCCAGATTCTGTTTTAAGCGGAATTCTAACTTCATCAAAACTTAAAACACTTTCAGAATCTTGTTTAATTCTATATTGGTTTTTGTAGGCGTTTTGTTTAACCCATTCTGTTATTAATTCAGAAACAAAATCGGCGTTGTCACCAATTTCATCATCTAATTTAAATTTACTGTCTTCGGTAACAACAATTTCTATGGTAATTGCTTTTCCAAGATTTATTATTTGACCAAAAGCTTCATTTAGCCCATCAACAAATTTTTCGATTCTATTTTCTTCAGTTAACACTCTATCAACTAAATAGCCGTAATCTGTTGTTTTAAATGGTGGTGAAGAAGCAACAGGTAAATCGTATAAAGACATTCTTGATGATGTTTCTAAGGCTTTTAATGAAATCTGAACACTGTTTGTAACACGACCATCTTCTGAGTGAATATTAATAAAAGCTTTTACAATAATATCTGTTCTTGCTTCTGCATAAATAGCTTCTTCTACACTAAAGTTTGCATTTTTTAGAGAGTTTATAGCTTTGGTTCTTTTAACTTGATTTATGGTTTCTTGTAAATCTTTTGGTCTAAAACCTCTTTCTTGAAATGCATTATTTATTCTTGCAATAATAGATTGCCATTTAAAATCGTTTTCAAATAAATCTAAAGCATTTTGTCCAGATTTGGTAAAAGGCATTACCATAATTGTAGGCTGAATTTGTTCTACATTTTGCCCACATGTTTTACTAGCTACTAATATTATAAGTGCTATTAGCATAATTTTTAGTTTCATAATTTATTTTTTAAAATCCGAATTTTCTAATCACTTTATTTCCTTCAAGGTCTTTTCGCAAAGGTTTTACATTAATTAAAATATCTACCGCCACAACAAGGGCATCTACCATATCTTGTTTAGATCTTTTTTTATCTATTTTGGTAGCGATAACTTTTTGCTTTTGACCACCTATAAAAAGCGTTTCTGAGATAAAGGTTAAGAACCTTTTATTGCCAAAAAAGTTATTAAAATAAGGAGCGTTTTTTTGTTTTGCTTCTCTTTCATTGTAACCAATTAAAGGTTTGGAAATGCTTGAGTTTGGTATGCCTCTAAAGAAAAGAGTTTCTAATGCTCTTATTTGCGCATCTTCTATAGCTACGTTTTCATTAGCTCCATAGCCCAAAACTCTTATAGTTAATATGTCTCCACTGTAATCTTGATAAGTAACTTCTGATGTTGGAAAAAAAGCTACTTGTTTTTTAGAGCCACAACTTATTATTAATGAGAGAATAAAAGTTGAAGTAATTATTAGTTTTAATTTATTTTTCATTGTTTATGCTTTTACAAATTATTTTTTTACTTTCAGTAAAGTATTTTAAGATTTCTTTGCCTCCGTCTGTTACTTTAGCTTCAGAAAAATCTTCACTTAAAACCCTAATTATTTTTACTTTTCCTATAAATTTTGGTAGTGGTTTTCCTAAAGAATTATCAATAAAATAAGCTTCGAATTTAGAGTTTAAAGTTGCTCCTATTTTAGAGCCACCGTCGAGTAATACATTTACAGCTTTTCCTTTTTTTTCTTTTTCAATTCTTACCAAATTGAGTTTTATTGGAAAGCTTGTAGAAAAGTATTTGCTTAAAGGTTCTATGGTAGTTTGTATGGCGCTTTGTAGAGCGCTTTCTGGCGTGAGCTTTATTTCACTTTTGCTTGATGAAAATGTAGCTGTTCCGTTTTGGATAATTTCTCCACTTTCTGTATTAATTATTTTAATGGTATAAGTAATAGTTGCTTTGTAACCTTTGCCAGCATTAAGTCTAATAAATTTAATGCTAGTTAATACTCCAGTTAAGGTATATTCTGCACTTATAGATTTATTGGCTTCTATCCAGTTTTTTGATTTATAGTTTTCTTGAGATTTTATAATTGCTTGCTGTCTTGCAGAGCCATCTAAATCTATAATTTGAAATCTATTTTGTTGATTTAAAATATCTAAAACTCTTTCAGATACCATACTTGCAAACCGTTCTTGTTTTACGTTATTGGCTGTAAATTTTGCAACTCCTACGATTAGTCTATAATCTTCTGATTTTTGAGCACTAATTTCTTGTGCAAATAGTAAAAGAGCTAATAGTATGATGTAAGCAGATTTAATTCTCATTGTTATGTTTTTTGTGACTTATTCTGCTCTAAGTTGATCAATATATTTTTTTGATTCTTTTAAATTTTTGATAATTTTTGGTAGTTGCGCAATAATTGCAGCTTGAAATACCCCAGCAGTAACAGCATCTTTGCCCATTAATATTTTATCGAAAGTGCCTGCTGTTGTAATTTCTTGTGTGCTTAGTGCTGCTAAACCTGTAAGTGCTGCTTGTTTTAATAATAACCCGCCACCAATTTTTAAAGAATTGTTTAAACCATCTAACTCTTTATTACTCATTTTTTTTACTTGTTCTGGAGTAAGTTTGTTGCACTTAGAATCGTATAAAGTATATTCTGTAATTGTACCTAAAGTTGGGTCTTCTACTTCTTTAATGTCTACCGAAAATAAGTTGTAGTTTTCTCTTAATTCAATTGTTTTTTGATAAAGTTCTTGTGCAGCAGTTAGGTATAAGTAAGAATTACCACCAGACCAAGATTTTGCTTTTTTAAGAGGTTTGGTTACTTTTTTAACAAAAATAACTGGAGAATTAGGTGCTTTGACACCTTTAATTAGTACGTATTCTAATTCTTTCTTAGGTGTTTTTTTTACTTTTTTTAGCCATTTTTTTGCTTTAAATTTTTTTCCGTTTAAGCTTTTTAGTAAAAGCCCTGTTGGGTTTAATGCACAATCATTTGGTTTAAAAACTAATTTACCTCCTTCATTAACAAAACTGCCAGAATAAGTTTGTATGGAATTATCATTAATAATGTCGCTATCTATATTGACATCGTCTAAATTTACTTCACTTAAATTTACTGCATTTAAGTTAGTAGCGGTGTTTTGACTAAGAGCTGCTTGAAAATTAAATAATAAGAAGCTAAGACAAATAAACGTAAGTTTTTTCATAATATATTTGTTTAAGTTAATGCTTCAAATTTAGTGGAAGGCATTACCTTAAAACATACCTACAAATAGGTAATTGTATTATGAAATAGTAGTTTAAGAATTAATTTTAGAACTTATATTTTTTGTCTATGGCATACTTAACCAACTCATTTCCAGAAGACAATTCTAACTTTCGAATCATATTTTTTCTATGAGTATCTACTGTAGTTTTTGCTATAAATAATGTCTCTGCTATTTCTTTAGAGGATTTTCCATTAGCAATAAGATTTAAAATTTCTTTTTCTCTATTAGATAAAACAACTTTTTCAGATTTACCTACAGTTACATTATCATTTATATAATTATTCATAAAATTAAAGGCTACATTAGGATCAAAGAAAGTTTCTCCGTTTGCAACTGTAACAATTGCTTTAGACAGCATTTTAATTCCAGAATTTTTTAGAATATAACCAGTTGCACCAGCATCTAACATTTGTTTAATGGCGTCTGGTTGATCAAACATTGTCATTGCTAAAACATTAATATGCGGGAGTTTTTTTTTGATGATTTTTGTGGCTTGAATTCCATCCATAATAGGCATTCTTATATCAGTAATCACCAATTTAGGTTGTTTAAGTATAACCAATTTTACTAATTCTTCACCGTTATTTACCGTTCCAATAATTTTGATCTCATCATCGTATTCAAAGAAAGATTTTACTCCATCTATTAACATTTGATGGTCTTCTGCCATTATTATTGTTATCATAGTTTATTTTTAAATAAAAATACAATTTTAAATGATTATAAATATACCTACAATTAAGGAGTTAAGAGATAGGAATGTCTATAATTATAGAACTCCCTTTTCCAATTGTTGAATCTATATTAAAAGTGCCTTTTAAATGTTCTACTCTGGTTTTTATAGAGTTAATACCCATTCCATGTTTATTGTTAAGTTTACTAACGTCAAAACCTTTTCCATTATCTTCTATAATAATATTTAAGTTTTTTTTATAAGCAGCAATATTGATAGTTGCGTTTTTTGCAGCCGCATGTTTAATTATATTGGTAACTAATTCTTGAATAATTCTAAAAACACTAATTTCTAAATTATTTTCTAAGCGTTTATCTAAGCCAAAATCAATAACATCAATTTTAATTTTATCTGCAGATGATATTTTTTCTGCCATCATTTGTATTGCTATTAATAAACCTTGATTGGCAATCACTCCTGCATTTTTAGCATGTGCAATTCTTCTCACTTTTAAATAGGCTTCATCTATTAAACTTTCTGTCTTATTAAATAATTCTTCTTGGTTTATTTTCTTTTTTTCTCTGTTTATTTTTAGGTTTTCAAAATGTAATTTTAAGGTTGCTAAAACAGAACCTAAATTATCATGTAAATCTTCTGCAACTCTTTTACGTTCTTTTTCTTGACCTTCTACCATAGCGTTTATTGTAGTGATTTCTTGTTCCTTTAAAAGTGTAAGGTTTTTTTGAGTTTCTATTTCTTTTTGCTGTTCTGCAAGTTCTCTTTTTCTTTTGGAGTTTTGTAGTGCAAGGGTAGCTATTGTTCCTCCTAAAATTATGAATAGGATAGACCCTATTATTAGGTTCTTTTGTTGTTTGTTTTTTTGCTGCTCAAGTAAAATTTGTTTTTCTTTTTCTGCAGTATTTAGTTCTACATTTAGCTCAGCAATCTCTCTTGTATTTTTGTGCAAATTCATTTGTGCGCTTAATACAAATGCTTTATCCAAGCTATAAAAAGCGCTATCATTTTCATTAAGTATTTTATGAACATAGTAAGTCTTCCAACGTTCAAAATTAAAAAGAGAATGAAGAGTGTCGGATTTATTTATATATTTTAGAGCGTTTTTTAATTTTTGTTTTGATATAGAAGAATTACCTTTTAAGGCCTCAAGATGTGCAATCTCTAAATATGCATTAAATTTATAGTTTCTATTAAAAGTATTATTATCTAATGATACTATTTTTTTAAAATAAAAATAAGCAGTATCTAAATGTTTTTTACTATTAATTATATTCCCTTTAATTCTGTAAACTGCACCTAATTGATCTAAAAGAATTGTTTGATAAGCTAAACTTAGTCCTGTATTCCTTATTTTTTTTAATTTATCTGCGTAAACAAAATAATCTTTATCTAAAGGAAAAGTTGTAGATAGAAGTTTACTTTTATAAATATCAAAAATAATACTATCATTTGAGGATACCTTTAAATTATTAAGCTCACTTAAATAGGGTTTGTATGTCTTAATGGTTTGTATAGGTTGTTTTATGTAAATATTTAAAATACTAATTATACTTAACTTTTGTAACTCATTATTTTTTAAATTCTTCGCAGAATTGTATGCTCTATTGAAATGAATAAAAGCTCTTTTTCCATTTTTTTTATTTAATAAAAAATAATAACCATTAATTAAATTATTTAATATTTCAACTAAATCATCTTTCTTTTTAAAGTTACTTTTGTAAAAGTTAGTATATGATATTGAGTCTTTTGAATTTAATTGACCATTATTTTTTAACAAATTTTTTAATAATAGAATATGTCTATCAAAAGAATTGTAGCTCTTATTATTCAAATTAAGTTCAATAGATTTAAAATCTAAATTGATTAAATCAATAATTAGTTTAGAATCATTTTTATTAGGTTGAGCAACTAATTTAAAAGTATTAAGACTTATAATAATAAGAGCTATTAATTTTATCATTTAAATTACTAAAATATTTAGCATTGACTGACGGCATAAACCTTGTCCTGGTGAATCAAATTTTACCGAAGGATTGTCATATACAGGATTCGTGTTATTTTCATAATTCTCAATTGGTATATCATAATTTTCACGTCTTAAATATTGCAAACCATCTCTTTTAAAATACTCTACATCAAATACACCATTTACAAGTGGGTTTTTACATAAATCCCCTGCTAATGGTACCAATTTTCTATTTAATAAGAAGGGCAGGGTTTTATCTACCTTTATTTTTTTTGATTCTAAATCTATATCTATATCTGTACTATCTTTAGCTTTTTGTGATGACATAGCTTGAAGCTTCAGTTCTACATGAATTACTTTTACGTCTTTATTATTTATTTTTACATTTTTTATTTCTAAAAAAGGTTTACCATATATACCTATATCTATAATACCTTTAAGATTAAGTAATTTGAAATGAGCATGCAAAATTTTGCACGTATCTTCACCTATAGTTTTATCGATAGTAAATTTACCATAAACGTCAAAATTAGTTCCATAAAGTTGACTACTGTAAATAAGCTGATATTTATTTAATCCTAAAATAAGTGTTGTTGAATAGTTTACTTTTTCCATAATTATATTACGTTAATTATTAATTTATATATATCTATTATGCCGTGCCCATATTGGTTATTAGTTTGAGTTGAGAATTCTTCTGCTGTTTTTTTTATAAGTTGTTTAATTTTTACTAATTCTAAATTTGGTTTTATTTGTAATAATAAACTAATAGCACCAGTAACAATTGGAGCAGAAGCAGAAGTACCAAAAAAATATGTATAATTTGACAAAGGTTGCACTGGATTTATAAGCTCTGAATTCCAACCAGGACTGCCTATAATGTCAGTAGTAATTACATTTAAACCTGGAGCAGAAATATAGACGTTATCGCCATAATTTGAAGACCATCTGTATAAAGTTCCTTCATCAATTACTGGTTCTTTAGATAAGTTTGTTGATGCAACTGTGATTACGTCTTTTAAATTTTTTGGAAACTTAATTTTTTCACCTTCATTACCAGCAGAAAAAATAATTGGAGTCCCAAATCCATTCCTACCTTTAACTGTTATTTTATTTATTATGTTTTTTAATATTTGTGATTCATAGGGTAGGCTCCAACTACAATTTATTACATCACAATTGTCTTCAAAACCCGCTTTATAAAAAGCTTTAAGTAAAGAGTACATAGAAAGGTAAATTGTATTGTCTTGCCCAGAAAAAACTCTGTAACTGATTAATTTTGAACCTTCACCTATTCCTGAAAGACCTTGATTTTGAAACTTTGAAGCACATAATATTCCAGCACAAAATGTTCCATGTAAATCATTATACGCAGGTAATTGATCATTTTTATCCTCTCCTTCAATAAAAGAACAGCTTAATTCTAAATCAATTACTTTTTTGAGATCTGGGTGAAAATGAAATACACCGTTATCTAACAAACCAATTTTTGGAACATATACTTTTTTTTTCTTAATTAATTTTTGACATTCATAAATATTTAAGTAATTGTACAAAGGATATTCAATTGGAAGTTTTTCTTCCTCATTAAAACTTAAATCAGTTGGAAATTTTTCACTACTAGGTTTATAAATAGTAGAAAGGTTTAGTTCTACTGATATTACTTCTTCAAAAGCTTTTAAGCTGTTTAAAAGAAGTTGAGTTTGAGTGATATTTTTAATAAGAAAAACACATTCATGAGGCTCTAATATATCAAGAGTATCATAACCATTTTTTAAAGAATTTAGAATTTTGTATTTTTCTTCTAAACTACATGTATCTACAAATTCAACAATAAATTCATTATTGTGAGTATAATATCTTTCATCATATTCAAGTAATTCAATTTCTTCTACTGAAATGTCAGGCATTAATCTTTCAAAATTCTTATTAACAAAGTTGCTTTTAACAATAAGTTGATTTTTAGATGCTAAAATTGTTTCATCAGTATTTAAAAATTCTAATTCATGGAATATCTCAGCACCTTTAATTTTGCTTATATCTTCATTCAGTTGATATTTTATCGCTCTGACTTTATTAAATACAATAGTTTTGTCTTCGAATTTGTGACTATATTGAAAAACTTCCTGCATATTTATTAAGATTTAATCAATTATTTTAAACTTAAAAACTACGATTTATTTTAATATAAATGATTTCAACTAATATTGAGATATTAATGATACCCACAAATATGAAAAAATTTTTAAAACATAAAACTACCTACAATTAGGTATTTTAACATCCCTAAAAATAAGTAAAAAACTATAAAGTAAAAACTGTAAGCAGTATTCCTAAAAGAATAGCCATAAACTTTTGTAAGTTAAATTTATGATTTTCAGTACTTTCAAAAAGTATAATTGTAGAAATATGTAAGAAAACACCAATAATAAATGCAGTAATTTCAGTTGCATAAGTAGTAAAAAAAGGAATTTTATCTCCCAATAAAACTCCAAAAGGACTCATTAAAGCAAAAACTATTAAAAAAGTAAAGACTATTTTTTTTGAATATTTTGTGTGAATTAAAAATGTTGTTAAAACAATGGCAATAGGTATTTTATGTACCACAATTGCCCATAACAAGTTGTCATCTGCATTATGAATGGGTAATCCTTCAGAAAAAGCATGCACACATAAACTGATAAACAATAATGTAGGAAATTTTGTTCCATCAGAATGAATATGAATATGCCCATGTTCTGCTCCTTTAGAAAAAGATTCTAACACAGATTGAATGATAATTCCGATTAAAATAAAAATTCCTATTTTTTTAAAATCTGATGTTTCTTGATAAACTTCTGGTAACAGATGTAAAATGGTTACAGATAGGAGGTAAGCACCACTAAAAGCCAATAATAAACGAACAACACTTTTTTTAGGTTTTAAAATAAAAACCAATAAAGAACCTACAAAAACAGATGCTATTAGTAAGATGTAACTCATTTTGCAACTAAAATTAATCGATCTGAAACTTCTGACTTGTATTTGTTTAAATGATAATCACCAAAAATATTGGTAATTGTAAATCCTACCTTAGTAAAAAAAGAGGTCATTTTTTCTAAATCTAAATATTTTACTTTTTCTGTATAAGCATGATTTTCTCCATCCGCAAAAAAAGAAATATGTTTAAATATAAAGCCTTCTTTTATTTCTCTTTGAATATGAAAAGTAATATTATCTACAACTTTAGTTTCTTTGGCTACTAAATTGAGTTTTACTTTCTCTGCATTTAAAAAATCAAAAACAAAAAAACCATTAGCAGTTATACCATTTTTAATGTTTTGTAAAATTTGGATATCCTCATTATCATCATCAAAATAACCAAAACTTGTAAACAAATTGAACACAGCATCATACTTATTATTAAATGGTTTTCGCATATCATGTACTTTAAATTTTAAAGTCTCATTCTCAAATTCTTTTGCTAATTGAATGCTGTTTTCTGCTAAATCTCCACCAGTAACTTTGTAACCTAAAGAATTTAAAAAAACAGCATGACGCCCTTTTCCACAAGGTAAATCTAAAATATGGGTTGTTTTTGGTAAATCTAAAAAAGCAGTAATGTTTTTCATAAATATCTCTGCATCTTTATCATTCCTTTCCTTATATAAAATATGATAGTAAGGTGTGTTAAACCAATCTGTAAACCAATCTTTTTGTTTCATACGTTTTATGAGTCTGTAAAAGTAATTAAATCTTACTTTAGAAAAAATGAAATTCAGTATTTCTCAAATATCCTTTTTTATAATGTATTTTTGCACTGAATTTTATGAGTATGAATAAAGATTTTAAAATGGTAGCTACAACCCTTTTTGGTTTGGAAGGAGTTTTAGCAGAAGAATTGAAGAAATTAGGTGCGCAAGATGTAAAAGAAGCTGTAAGAAGCGTTTCTTTTAGAGGAGATAAAGGATTTATGTATAAGGCAAATATTGCCTTAAGAACTGCTGTACGTATTTTAAAACCCATAAAAACCTGTAAAGTTTATGATGAAGAAGATTTGTATGAAGCAATTCAGAAAATAAAATGGGAAAATTTTTTAGAGCCTGATGGGACTTTTGCTATTGGAGCAGTTGTAAACTCAAAGAATTTTACTTCTAATTCACATTATATTTCTTTAAAATCTAAAGATGCGATTGCAGATTATTTCAGGCATAAATATCATAAAAGACCCAATGTAGATTTAAAGTATCCAGATGTAAAGGTGCATATTCATATTCAGAAAGATTGGTTAACAGTTTCTTTAGATTCTTCTGGAGATTCTTTGCATAAAAGAGGATATAGAACTGCCACTAATATTGCGCCAATTAACGAAGTTTTAGCTGCAGGTATGGTTTTATTGTCTGGTTACACAGGTGATGAAAACTTTATAGACCCCATGTGTGGTTCTGGTACCATTTTAATTGAGGCAGCTATGATAGCCAATAATATTCCTGCCAACATCAATAGAAAATTATTTGCTTTTGAAAACTGGAAAGATTATGATGAAGATTTGTATTTTATTATTCAGGATGCTTTATTAAAAAAGATTCGTTCTTCGCATTTTAAAATTATGGGCTTTGACAAAGCACCATCTGCAGTTCAAAAAGCAAAAGCAAATATCATTTCTGCAAATTTAGAAGAGTTTATTGGTGTACATCATGTAAACTTTTTTAACTCTACCAAAGAAGTTTTTGGAAATACTACTATTTTGTTCAATCCGCCTTATGGAGAGCGTTTAAATATTGATGTTCAGGAGTTTTATAAGAAAATTGGAGATACTCTAAAACATAATTACCCAGGTTCTACTGCTTGGTTAATTACCTCTGATATAGATGCTTTAAAATCTGTAGGTTTAAGAACTTCTAAACGAATTGCATTAAAAAATGGAGACTTAGACTGTAAGTTTGTTAAATACGAATTGTACGAAGGTTCTCGAAAAATTAAAGAACGAAAAGACTTTTCTGATTCTCAATAATGTTTTTTTTTGAAATTAGCTAACGTTAACACGTTTATGCAACGTTTTAATGTTTTATAAACATAGATAGCGAAGTTAGCTTTTTTCAATTAAAAAATCAATAAGTAAAAACACTTGTTTATAAATAAAAAAACCAAAACTAAGACAGTTTTGGTTTTCATATTTACTTACAAATGCTACCTGTTATTTCTTTTTTTGTTGTCTGGCTTGTTGTTCTTGTGCTTGTTTCATAGCAGCATCTATACGTTGTCTAAACTTGCTAGTTTTTTTAGGTTTCTTTTTGTTTTCCTCTATTTGCGCAATAATTTTCTTTTCGTCTATTACATAGTTTTTAATGACTAACATAATAGCTATCGTTAATAAGTTAGAAATAAAGTAATATAAACTTAAAGAACTTGCATAGTTGTTAAAGAAAAATAACATCATAATAGGAGAGAAGTAAATCATATACTTCATCATCTTACTCATATCTGGCATTCCTTCTTGTGGTGGTGCTTGCATATTTGCTTGCTGACTTTGGTTCATTTTCATGTAGAAGAAAATAGCTACAGATGCCAAAATAGGAAACAAACTTACATGATTTCCATAGAAAGGAATATTAAAAGGCAGTTGAAAAATGGTATCGTAAGAAGATAAATCTGGTGCCCATAAAAAGCTTTCTTGTCTTAAAGATAAGTTGGTTGGGAAAAACTTAAATAACGCAAAAAATACAGGCATTTGTAACAATGCAGGGATACAACCAGACATCATACTTACTCCTGCTTTTCGCTGAATTGCCATGGTTTCTTGCTGACGCTTCATTGCATTTTCTTTACCAGGGTATTTCTCGTTTAAGGCTTGTAATTCTGGACGAATTACTTTCATTTTTGCGCTCGAAACATAAGATTTATATACTAAAGGAGACATTAAGATTCTTACAACAATTGTCATTAAAATAATAATTAATCCGTAGTTCGATAAAAATCCTTTTAGCATATTAAATACCGGATAAAAAACGGTTCTGTTTAAGAATCCAAAGATTCCCCAACCTAAATCTGCGGTTTCGTCTAAATCTGTTCCTTCAAAAGTTTTTAATAGATTATAATCACTTGGCCCATAATACCATTTCATGTTATAATTTAACTCGCCATTGGTTAATACTAAAGGTGTTTTTAATTCGAAATTTTTAGTGTAAACTGTATCAATTTCTTCGTTTTTAACCAAATCAGTAGAAGTTACTGTGGCATTGTTAAAAGGGGTGTCTGATAATAAGTTAGATGTAAAAAAGTGTTGTTTGTAAGCCACCCAATCTACATCATTTAAAACTTCTGTATTACCAGCGTTTAGGTAATCTACTTCATCTTCAGATTTATAATAGTAATACGTGTACATCGTGTTTTCTGTACGTATACTTTTTTCGTGCCTGTATCCTTTTAAAGACCAATCTAAGTTAATTTTATTTGACGAATTAATTACATTAGATAAACCTTGTGAACGAACAGCAAAGTCTACCATGTAATTATTAGGTTTCATTTCGTACCTGTACTCTAAAAACTGAGTATCAGAAACTTTTAGCTTCATAGAAATTACTTGATTTTCGCCATTTTTAGTAACAGTTGGTTCAAAAAATAAATCTTTGGTGTTTAAAATACGGTTATCTGTTGTTCCGAAATTGATATTAAAAGACGCGTTTTTGTCTTTTACCATATATAAGGGTAAAGAATCGTGAGTTTTGTAATTCTTTATCTGCGCTTCAATAATTTGTCCACCTTTATTGTTAATTACTAAACGAACCAGTTTGTTTTCTAAAACAGAAGTTCCTTCTTTACCATTAATTGCACTTTGGGCAAAAGCACCAAGTTTATTGGTTAATGCAGCTTGTTTTAAAGAATCGTTTTCAAAAACAGGTTTGTTTTCGGTAACAGTGCTGTTTGTATTTTTTGTAGAATCTACAACTTGCTCTGAAGTTGTAGTTGGTGTTTTTGGTTCTTCAGGTTTGCTGGTGTTTACCCACCATAGTAAAATACCTCCTAATAAAACCATTCCTATGAAGGAGTTAAGATCAAATTTTTTTTGTTCCATTTTTTTATGTTGTCAATTTGTCATTAAATCAGATTTAATTTCTGATAAAAATCCGACAAATGTAGTGAAAAAGCAGTTTTTATGTTGATTTTACTACTTTATATTTTATGAACTTATATAGTTCAATATATGTTCCGTTTTTTTAGATGTCGCTTTGAGAGAAGTTAAAAAATCTTATTGTTGAGATTTTTCGACTACGCTCTTAATGACGACCTGAATAACTATCTGTTTTTAGAATACTTTAAGGCAGCTTTAATAAAATCTACAAATAAAGGATGAGGGTTTAAAACCGTACTTTTATATTCTGGATGATATTGTACACCCACAAACCAAGTATGAGAAGCGATTTCCACGACTTCTACCAATCCTGTTCTTGGGTTAATACCTGTAGCTTTCATGCCTTTCAGCTCAATTTGGTCTTTGTATTCATTATTAAATTCATAACG
This sequence comes from Bacteroidia bacterium, assembly GCA_030427865.1. Classification (GTDB taxonomy): domain Bacteria; phylum Bacteroidota; class Bacteroidia; order Flavobacteriales; family Flavobacteriaceae; genus Polaribacter. The sequence goes on from JAUICK010000002.1 coordinate 156,431, forward strand.
ATGTCTATGACGTTCGCTAATTAATTCTTTTTGATAAGCATCATAAATTTTAGAATTTGGAGATAATTTACAATTCCAAGCTCCTAAACGCATTGTGCCTCCTTTTTCTGTCACGTCTTTTTGACTTTCCATAATATTAATGACAGGATTTTTACAGTCTTTTTTCATTTCTGTAGAAAATGCATCTACTAAGCCTAAAACATTTTTAGAAAACTCAATAACCGCCATTTGCATTCCTAAGCAAATCCCGAAAAAAGGAATATTATTTTCTCTTGCGTATTGAACTGCTTTTATTTTTCCATCAATACCTCTATCACCAAAACCAGGAGCAACCAAAATACCATCTACACCTTTTAATTTTTTCTCGTAATTTTTTGGTGTTAAACTCTCTGAATGTACCCAACGTACATTTACTTTAGTTTCATTAGATGAACCTGCGTGAATAAAAGCTTCTGTAATTGATTTGTAAGAATCTTGTAACTCAATATATTTACCAATTAATGCAATTTCAACTTCAGAAGTAGGGTTTTTATGTTTTCTTAAAAACTCGTTCCAAACTTTTAGTTCAGGTTGTTTTTCTGATGATAAGTGTAGTTTCTTTAAAACAACTTCATCTAAACCTTCATCTAACATTAAGTTAGGAACATCATAAATAGTTTCTGCATCTATAGATTGTATGACATCTTCTTTTTTAACATTGCAAAACAATGCTAATTTACGTTTAATGTCATCAGAAATTTCGTGTTCTGTTCTACAGACTAAAATATCTGGACTCACACCACTTTGCATCAACATCTTTACAGAGTGTTGGGTAGGTTTTGTTTTTAACTCTCCAGCAGCAGCTAAATATGGGACTAATGTTAAATGAATTACAATGGCATTTTCTTCTCCTTTTTCCCACAACATTTGTCTTACAGACTCTACATAAGGTAAAGACTCAATATCACCAACTGTACCACCAATTTCTGTGATAACAATATCATAATCGCCAGTTTCTCCTAAAAGTTGAATTCGGTGCTTAATTTCATCAGTAATATGAGGAATAACTTGAACTGTTTTTCCTAAAAACTCACCTTTACGTTCTTTGTTAATTACAGATTGATAAATTCTACCTGTAGTTACATTATTAGCTTGCGAAGTTGCAATGTTTAAAAAGCGCTCATAATGTCCTAAATCTAAGTCGGTTTCTGCACCATCATCTGTTACATAACACTCTCCATGTTCGTAAGGATTTAAAGTTCCTGGGTCTATATTAATATACGGATCTAATTTTTGAATGGTTACAGAAAAGCCTCTTTGTTGTAGTAATTTGGCTAATGATGCTGCAATAATTCCTTTTCCAAGTGATGATGTTACGCCTCCTGTTACAAAAACGTATTTAGTGTTACTCATGGTTCTTTTAGGTTTGCGCAAAAGTACTAACTCTAAAATTTATCACAAATAAAAAAGAGAAAAACATTCTTAAAAACTTATATATTTTCAGTTCAAAAAAATATTTAATTTTTTTTTAATTTGTATTTGCCATAAATAAAAACAGTTGTATATTTGCCCACGCTTTTAAGGAGGAAACTTGTGAAGCAAATAAAATTAATAAAGAAGACTTTTAAAAATACATAATAATGCCAAAAAGAACGTATCAACCATCAAAGAGAAAGAGAAGAAACAAACACGGTTTCAGAGAGAGAATGGCTTCTGCTAATGGTAGAAAAGTATTAGCTCGTAGAAGAGCAAAGGGTAGAAAGAAAATTTCCGTTTCTTCAGAATCAAGACATAAAAAATAAAATGATTAACAATTGTTAATATATAAGGTGTTACTTTTTTAAGTAACACCTTTTTTTATATCTAAGCACTAACTATTTTTGTAAAACTAAACAACACAACAACTTACAATGCCAAAAAGAAAAGACCTCAATTCAATTTTAATTATCGGATCTGGACCAATCGTTATCGGTCAAGCTTGTGAATTTGACTATTCTGGATCTCAGTCTTTACGCTCTTTAAGAGAAGATGGAATCGAAACTATTTTAATCAATTCCAATCCAGCAACCATTATGACAGACCCATCAATGGCAGATCATGTATATCTTTTACCATTAACTACAAAGTCTATCATTCAAATTTTAAAAGAGCATCCACAAATTGACGCAGTTTTACCAACAATGGGTGGGCAAACTGCATTAAATTTATGTATAGAAGCAGATGATAAAGGGATTTGGGATGATTTTAATGTAAAAATGATTGGTGTAGACATCAACGCAATTAATGTTACTGAAGATAGAGAGCAGTTTAGAGAATTGATGGGGCAAATTGGTGTGCCAATGGCGCCTCAAGCCACTGCAACATCATTTTTAAAAGGAAAAGAAATTGCACAAGAATTTGGTTTTCCATTAGTAATTCGTTCTTCTTATACATTAGGTGGTGCAGGAGCATCAATTGTATACAAAGCAGAAGACTTTGATGAGTTACTAAGAAGAGGTTTAGAAGCATCACCAATCCATGAAGTGATGATTGATAAAGCGATGATGGGATGGAAAGAATATGAATTAGAGTTGTTGAGAGATAAGAATGATAATGTTGTGATTATCTGTTCTATCGAAAATATGGATCCAATGGGAATTCATACAGGAGATTCAATTACTGTAGCACCAGCAATGACGTTGTCTGATAAAACGTATCAAAAAATGCGTGATATGGCAATTCATATGATGCGTTCTATTGGTGATTTTGAAGGAGGATGTAATGTGCAATTCGCTGTTTCACCAGATGAAAAAGAAGATATTATTGCCATTGAAATTAATCCTCGTGTATCGCGTTCATCAGCATTAGCAAGTAAAGCAACGGGGTATCCTATTGCAAAAGTAGCTACTAAGTTGGCTATTGGATATTCTTTAGACGAATTAGACAATCAAATTACAAAATCTACATCCGCTTTATTTGAGCCTACATTAGATTATGTAATTGTAAAAATACCACGTTGGAATTTTGATAAATTCGAAGGTTCAGACAGAACTTTAGGTTTGCAAATGAAAGCGGTTGGAGAAGTAATGGGAATTGGACGTTCTTTCCAAGAAGCATTACACAAAGCAACGCAATCTTTAGAAATTAAACGTAATGGTTTAGGGGCAGATGGAAAAGGATATACAAATTACAATCAAATTATAGAGAAATTAACCAACGCAAGTTGGGATCGTGTTTTTGCAATTTACGATGCCATTGCCATGGGAATTCCTTTATCTAAGATTTATGATATCACAAAAATAGATATGTGGTATTTAAAACAATATGAAGAATTATTTCAATTACAAAAAGAAATTTCTACGTTTACCATTGATAATATTGATAGAGACTTATTGTTAGAAGCAAAACAAAAAGGATATGGTGATAGACAAATTGCCCATATGTTAGATTGTTTAGAAAGTGAGGTATATAATAAGAGAGATGAGTTAAAAATTCAAAGAGTATATAAGTTAGTAGATACTTGTGCTGCTGAGTTTAAAGCAAAAACACCTTATTACTATTCAACTTTCGAAAGTGAAATTGAAACTGCAGATGGAGAAAGAGTAGTTGCTAATGAAAGTATTGTTACAGACAAGAAGAAAATTGTTGTTTTAGGTTCTGGTCCCAACAGAATTGGTCAAGGAATTGAGTTCGATTACTGTTGTGTGCACGGAGTTTTAGCAGCTGCTGAGTGTGGTTACGAAACGATTATGATTAACTGTAATCCAGAAACCGTTTCTACCGATTTTGATACTGCTGATAAATTATACTTCGAACCCGTTTTTTGGGAACATATTTACGATATCATTCGTCACGAAAAACCAGAGGGTGTTATTGTACAGTTAGGAGGGCAAACAGCGTTAAAATTAGCTGAAAAACTTACTAAATACGGAATTAAAATCATTGGAACTTCTTTTGAAGCTTTAGATATTGCTGAAGATAGAGGTAGATTTTCAACTTTATTAAAAGACAATAATATTCCTTATCCAGAATTTGGCGTTGCAGAAACTGCAGATGAGGCTTTAGCTTTAGCAGATGAGTTAAATTTTCCAATTTTAGTGAGGCCTTCTTATGTATTGGGTGGTCAAGGAATGAAAATTGTAATTAACAAAGAAGAACTAGTTGAGCATGTTGTAGATTTATTGCGTAAAATACCAAATAATAAATTATTATTAGACCATTATTTAGATGGTGCTATAGAAGCAGAAGCTGATGCAATATGCGATGCAGATGGAAATGTGTATATTATTGGAATTATGGAGCATATAGAACCTTGCGGAATTCACTCTGGAGATTCTAACGCTACCTTACCTGCATTTAATTTGGGTGATTTAGTTATGCAACAAATTATAGACCATACCAATGTTATTGCTAGAGCTTTAAAAACGGTAGGTTTAATCAATATTCAGTTTGCAATTAAAGACGATGTGGTATATATAATTGAAGCTAATCCAAGAGCTTCAAGAACTGTACCTTTTATAGCAAAAGCATACAAAGAACCGTATGTAAATTATGCTACAAAAGTAATGTTGGGAGAGAAGAAAGTAACAGATTTTAATTTTAATCCAAAATTAGATGGATATGCAATTAAACAACCCGTTTTTTCTTTTAACAAGTTTCCGAATGTAGATAAGAAATTAGGACCTGAAATGAAATCTACAGGAGAAAGTATCTTATTTATTGACAGTTTAAAAGACGATGATTTCTACGATTTATACTCTCGTAGAAAAATGTACTTGAGTAAATAAGAAATTATTTATAAAATAAAAAAGCATCCATTTTGGGTGCTTTTTTTATAACTCTATTTTCGAATTACTTTCTTTAAGAAGATGCAAATAATCATCTATTTTAAAGGATTTACTGCTAAAACGTGAAGTTCTATTTTTTCCTTCTTTTTGACGAGTAATACTTCTTGCATAACGTCTTATTTCATTTGTATTGGTTAAAATAATACCAGGAACTGAAGCACTTTTACCATTTTTATCTTTTGCAACCATAGTAAAATAAGATGAATTACAGTGTTTTTTTTCTCCTGTTCTTATGTTTTCAGATTCAACTCGTAAACCAACAACCATAGAAGTTCTACCCGTGTAATTTATAGAAGCTTTCATAGTAACTAATTCGCCAACTTCAATAGGATTTAAAAAATCTACCTTATTAACAGAAGCTGTTACACAATAATTTCCAGAATGCTTAGAAGCACAAGCAAAAGCAATTTGATCCATCAAATTTAAAATATACCCACCATGAATTTTACCACTAAAGTTAGAATTTGATGGCAGCATTAACTCAGTTATTGTTAATTGAGATTCTTCAATATATTTAAATTTATTTTTCATAAAAAACGATGTTAACTTTGAATTTTAACATAAAATTCAAATCTATTTTTTCCCTTTTAACCTTAATTTTTCCTCTTAAAAGCAATTTAATTTTCTTACAGCAATATTATAACTTTATTTACATCATTAAAAGTAAACATTTAAAAACTCATTAAAGATTTAACATAAAAATAGAAATAAAAGTTATTTTTTTAAAGTAATTTTATAAAACTATTTACGACCAAACAATTTTATTTTACTATTATTAAACTACATTATTATGAAAAAACACTACTTTTTTAAAGCTTTATTATTGCTAATTCCAGTTTCTGCTTTCCTTTTAATGTCCAGTTCTGGAGGAAGAAACGATGGAAGATCTGGTTCTCCTGGAGACGGAAACCAAACTTGTGCAGCTTGTCATAGTGGAGGAAATTTTAATGCTTCTGCCTCTATAACAACAAATATTCCAGTAACAGGTTATCAATTAAATACTCCTTATACAATTAGTGTAAACACAAATTCAACTTCAAGTACTCATGGATTTCAGCTAACAGCAGAAAATAATACAAATACAAAAATAGGGACATTTACTGCTGGTAGTGGAAGTAGAGTAGCCAATAATAGAGTTACTCAAACAACCCCATCTTCGAGCGGTAATTGGTCATTTACTTGGACTTCTCCTTCTACAGATTTAGGAAGAGTTACTTTTTATGCTGCAGTTAATGCAGCAGACGGTACAGGAGGAACAGGAGGTGACCAAGTTGTAACAACAACATCAACACGTCCTTCGTTAAGTATTTCAGAGGCAAAAAGATTACGTTTTGATATGTTTCCAAATCCTGCCTCAGATAATTTAACAATTCAACTTCCTTCAGATTCAGAGAGAGCAACTGTTCAGTTTTATGATTATGTTGGAAAACTAACATTAACTAAAGAAATTTCTTTATCGAATAATAAAATAGATGTAAATAGTCTAAATTCAGGAATTTATATCTTAAAAGTTGTTTCTAAGGATAAAATAGGAACTCAAAAATTTATTAAAAATTAATATTCTTATAATTTATAATATTAAAAACCGATTGTAAATACTGCAATCGGTTTTTTTTATGCGCTTTTTAAACTAAATTTGTCCGACTTCTAATAAAAAGAAAAAAATGAATTATATTCTATTTGATGGTGATGTTAGAGATGCACTATTACCATTTACATATACAAGACCTGTTGCAGATATAAGAATAGGGATTTTAACCATAAGAGAAAAATGGGAAAAATACTTAAGCTTAACTACAACAACTATTACCGAAGAATATTTAGAAGAAAAGTATCCTATGGTAGAAATGGCTAAAAATATTATGATAAACGCTTCTTTTTGTCCAACTAAAACATTAGTAGAAAAAGTAAAAAACTTATCTGAAAATCAAGCCATTTTTAAAGGAGAAGATGTAATAGCATTTTTTGCTACAAATACTCAAGAAGAAGTAAATTTCGAAGATTATACTCAAATAGAATTTGAAGAAGATTTGATTCAGGTAAAAAATACATGGGATATTTTTTCTTTGAACTATCAAGCCATTCAACAAGATTTCGATTTAATTACTGAAGGAAAAAAATCTCAACCCATACCCGAAGGTACTAGATATATAAACAAAGAAAATATTTTTATAGAAGAAGGAGCAGAGATAACTTTTGCCACTTTAAATGCATCATCAGGCCCAATTTATATTGGTAAAGATGCAGTTATTTTAGAAAACACTTCAGTAAAAGGGCCGTTTGCAATGTGCGATAATGCTGTTGTAAAAATGGGAACAAAAATATATGGAGGAACAACTTTAGGACCCTATTGCAAAATTGGCGGTGAGATAAATAATTCAGTTTTATTTGGATATACAAGCAAAGGTCATGATGGCTATTTGGGAAATTCTGTTTTAGGAGAATGGTGCAATTTGGGAGCAGATACAAACAACTCTAATTTAAAAAATAATTATGCAGAAGTAAAACTTTGGGATTATAAATCTAGACGTTTTGCCAAAACAGGATTACAATTTTGTGGTTTAATGATGGGAGATCATTCTAAATGTGGTATCAATACCATGTTTAATACAGGAACAGTAGTTGGAGTTTCTGCTAATATTTTTGGAAGCGGTTTTCCAAGAAATTTTATTCCATCTTTTAGTTGGGGAGGAGCCTCTGGATTTACAGAATACAAAACCAATAAAGTTTTTGAAGTTGCAAAAGTAGTAATGCAACGTAGAAAAATGATTTTTGATGATAAAGAACAGCGCATTTTAGAACATGTCTTTGAAGAAACCAAACAATATCGAAATTATTAGTATGCATCTACATCAATAATAAAGCGTATAGGTCTAAATTCTTTAACAGCTTCAAAGGTATTTTTAATTTTTTGTAGCTGTTTTTTTGTATTTGTTAAACTCTGTTTAGGCGGAATTTTAACTACCACATTTTTAATATATTGATTTCGAATTCTGGAAACTGTAGGTGCTGTTGGTCCTAAAACATGCTCTCCAAAAGAATGGTAAAGTGCTTTAAACAACCAATTAACTCCACTATCCACTTTGTTAAAATCTCTGTGTTTTAAGGTGATTTTTATCAACCTGTAATAAGGAGGATATTTGTATTGCCAACGATCTTGTAATTGTTCTTTATACATTTCTGTATAATTTGTAGTAGAAACTTGTTGTAATATTTGATGATACGGATTATAAGTTTGTATGGCAACATTTCCTTGTTTTTTATTTCTACCAGCTCTACCAGAAACCTGAACCATCATTTGGTACGCACGTTCGTGAGCTCTAAAATCTGGGAAATTTAGCATCGAATCTGCATTTAGAATTCCAACTAAAGAAACATTGTCAAAATCTAAACCTTTAGACAACATTTGTGTTCCTACCAAAACGTCTATTTCTTTGGCTTCAAAAGCACCAATTATTTTCTGATATCCGAATTTTCCACGAGTGGTGTCTAAATCCATTCTGCCAATTTTAAAATCAGGAAATAATTCTTTTAATTCTAACTCTATTTGTTCAGTTCCAAAACCTTTGGTATCTAAAGTATTGCTTCCGCAAGCACCACAATTATTAGGCATTGCACGTTGATAATTACAATAATGACAACGCAATTCGTTTTTATATTTGTGATAAGTTAGCGTAACATCGCAATTTGGGCATTGAGGAGAAACTCCACACGTTTTGCATTCTATTACAGGAGAATAGCCACGTCTGTTTTGGAATAAAATTACTTGTTCTTTTTCTTCTAAGGCTTCAGTAATAAGTTTTAGCATTCTATCAGAGAAATGGCCGTTCATTTCTTTTTTTCTGTGCTTTTCTTTAATGTCAATCAACTCTATTTTTGGCAATTGTACGTTACCAAAACGTCTATTTAGTACTACAAAACCATATTTTTTTTGCTGTGCATTAAAATAACTTTCTAAAGAAGGAGTTGCAGAACCTAATACTATTTTTGCTTTATGCATTTTTGCTAAGACAATGGCAGCATCACGTGCATTATATCTTGGTGAAGGTTCAAATTGTTTGTATGAGGTTTCATGTTCTTCATCTACAACAATTAACCCTAAATTAGAAAAAGGAAGAAACAAAGAAGAACGTGCACCTAAAATAATTTGCGATTTTGTTTTATTTTCTAATACATTATTCCAAACTTCTACGCGTTCGTTCATAGAATATTTAGAGTGAAAAACAGAAATTTGATTTCCAAAATAAGATTGCAAGCGAGTAATAATTTGAGTTGTTAATGCAATTTCTGGCAATAAAAACAACACTTGTTTTCCTTTATTTAAAACTTCTTGAATCAGTTTACTATATACTTCAGTTTTTCCAGAACTTGTAATTCCGTGTAAAAGTGTAACCTCTTTTTCTTTGAATGCATCCTTAATTTCTGTAAGTGCTTTTCCTTGGAATTCGTTTAGTTTTTTGAGCGAATTTGTATCGCCTTTAAAAGAAATTCTATCTGTTTGGATATGATAAAATTCAAAGATATTTTTATCTACTAACGATTTTAAAATTGCTGAAGAAACATTAGCTTTTATTTCTAAATCTTTAGCTTTAATTGGTTTTTTTGTTGTTAATAACTGAAAAAAAGTTAAAACTGCTTCACGTTGTTTTTTTGCTTTAGATAAATGCTCTAATAACTTGTTTAAAGCATTCTCAGAAGCATAGTTTGCATGCAACCGAACATATTTTACTAATTTTGGTTTGTAAGTTTCGTAAATTTCTTCTTTGATGTAAACCACAGATTTTTTAATCAATTCATTAACAATTGGCATTACTTTCTTTTTGCCTAAGATATCTGCAACTTGATGAATAGTTAACTGCGATTGATGTTGTAAAGCTTCGAAAATTAAAAACTCTTCATCTGTTAAAACAGATTCTTCAGAAAAAGCTTCATTTTTATAGATAATGGTTTCGCTTTCTAATAAAAAAGCTGATGGTAGTGCAGCTCTATAAACATCACCAAAAGCGCACATATAATAGTTCGAAATCCATTGCCAAAGTTCTAGTTGTAACTCGTTTACAATAGGTTTTTCATCTAAAATTTGATGAATTTCTTTGGCTTCATATAGCGTTGGTGCAGTTTGATGAATATCAAAAACCAAACCTGTATACATTTTTGTTTTACCAAAAGAAACAGCAACACGCATTCCTTTTTTTATAAAATTAGCCTCAGTTTCAGTTACAGCATATGTAAATGTTTTTTGAATCGGAACAGGTAATATGACGTCTATAAAGTATTGTGTCACTTGTGTGGTTTTTCGATTGAAAAGAAATATATAAAGATGTTTTACATAAAACTAAAAATTGATAATGCAATTCTGATAAAAATGAATTGCTTTAACAGATATTCTCTATGATTTCACTGAATTCAAAACTACATAAAATTAGCAACAAATTTCACAAAAAAATAAAAGTTCTAAATTTCTATTATCTTTAGAAAAATTAATTTAATCTTTGGTAAGATGAACAAAAAAAATATATTTTTTATTGCTATTTTGTGTTTTATAATGGTATTCTCTTGTAAGACAAATAATAAGAATACAGCAACAAAAATTAGTAAATCTCACGATTACAAACAAGTAGAAGCAGCTATTTTAGATTATGTAGAAGGTTTGTATTTGGTAGATTCTAATCGAATTATAAAAAGTGTAGATTCTACTTTACGAAAAGTAGGATATTGGTATCATCCAAAAGAAAAAACATATAGAGATAATTTAGAAATGACTTATAATCAATTAGTTAATTTATCTGCAACATGGAATAAAAGCGGAAAAAGAGTTACAAAAGATTCTCCCAAAATAATAGAAATTTTTGATGTAAATTCTAAGACTGCATCAGCAAAATTAACTGCAGCATGGGGAATAGATTTATTTCATTTAGCCAAAGTAAATAACCAATGGAAAATTGTAAATGTTATTTGGCAAAGTCAACCAAAAGTAGAATAGTATGCAGAATTCACTTGTAATTTATGAAAATTTAGTTGAAGAGAACCCAAATTTTCAAAAAAAAGGCAAAACTACTGCTTATACTTCTTCTAATGGTTATATGTTTTCTTTTGTAAATAAGTCTGGAGAAATAGGTCTGCGATTATCTAAAGAAGACACCAAACTATTTAGAGAGAAATATGAGATAAAACCGTTTATTTCTCATGGAGCTAAAATGCGAGAGTATGTTACCATACCAGAGGATGCTTTTCGAAAAGATTGGAGTTTTATTTCTAAAATGCTACAAAAAAGTTTTGAATATGTAAACTCTTTACCTAAAAAATAAAAACTAAAATAAAATTTGTTGTGGGTATTTTTGGAAGCAATATTGCGGATTTTTAATAGTTATAATTTATCAAAGCCATGTTCTCCAGATAGAGATCTAATTACTTTTTCATCAGCTTTAAATCTTGCCATTAACAAAGCAAAGTCCATTAAAAAGTTGTATTTAGAGTATTTAAATAACTTTTGTTGAGAGTTTTTTGATTTTTTATAATTTTCTAAAAACCTTTTCTTCCATTCAGACTCATATGCTTTTAAATCTTCTAAATTATTAGATTTAAGGTAATCATGAATAGCTCTACTAGCCATTATCGAAGCCTCAAATATAAATTTGTAACCTTCTCCTGCAATAGGATTAACTTGAGAAACACTATCTCCTACACAAACTAAGTTATTTAATATAAATTTTTCTAAAACAGGAGTTAAAGGAATACTTCCACCTTCCACTAATTCATTATCTTTTTCTACTAATTTTTTAATTTTTGGCAGCTCAATTATTTCATTCAGTCTCTTTTTTAACTCTTTTGTTAGTTTGTTATCGAATGTACCAAAACCAATTATTGCTCTGTTGTTTTTTAATGGAAAAATCCAACCATAACCTCCTTTATAAACTTTACCAACAAAAAAATGTGCTTCATCTGCATTACCAAAATATTTAACATTATATTCTACACCAGTAGCTAAACTTACTTTTTTATCTCTTAAGCCAATAGTTTTACTAATAACTCCATTAGTACCAGAAGCATCTATAAAGATTTTTCCAAAATATTCATTTTTGTTTTTATCTGTAACAGATTTAAAAATTTGGTTACTATCAGTATTAATTTTTTTTATAGATACGTTAGTTTTAATTGTAACAAAATCTAAATTTATTGTATTTAAAATTTCTTCGTGTAATTTCTTTTTATCTAATACATACGCATCTGTATTGCAACTAACTTTTCTTTTAACATTTTTAGAATGAAAAGTTATGGTGTTTATTTCTTGAGCAACTACGTTTTCTGTTAAATCAAAATCTTTTAAATTGATAAAACTTCCTAATGTATTGAATGAAAATTCTAATAAGTTACCTTTTCTGTCTAATAAAAGAGTTTTACGTTTTAAATTGCCTAATTCTCTTGCTAACATTAATCCTGCAGTGCCAGCACCAACTATAACTACATCAAAATTATCATCCATATTAAAAATTTTGACCAATTTAAACTATTTATTTTATAGTTAAAACTGTAAAGCTTTTTTTCTAAAATACTTGTTTATGCTTCTAACTTTTTAGCGTTTTTAACCTTTTGCTTTGTAAGTGCAATGTCTATTACTTGTTTCATATCTGTTACATAATGAAACGTTAAGCCTTTTAGATAACTTTCTTTAATTTCTAAAATATCTTTTCTGTTTTCTTCACACAACATTATTTCTTTAATATTTGCCCTTTTTGCAGCTAATATTTTTTCTTTGATTCCGCCAACAGGTAATACTTTTCCACGTAAAGTAATTTCACCTGTCATGGCTATTTTATTCTTTACTTTGCGTTGTGTAAATGAAGAAACTAAAGAAGTTAGCATGGTAATTCCTGCACTTGGGCCATCTTTTGGGGTTGCACCTTCTGGTACATGAATGTGCACATCGTATTTTTCCAAAACCTCAGGTTTAATACCAAATTCTTCTGCATTCGATTTGATAAATTTCATCGCAATTGTTGCAGATTCTTTCATTACGTTACCTAAATTACCTGTAATAGAAAGGTTTCCTTTTCCTTTAGACAAAATCGATTCGATAAATAAAATATCACCACCAACTCTTGTCCACGCTAATCCAGTTACCACACCAGCAACTCCATTGTTTTCGTATTTATCTCTATTTCTTGGAGTTCCTAAAATTTCTTCTACTTTTTTTGATGACAAAGCAACTTCATATTCTTCTTCTAAAGCAATAGATTTTGCTGCAAAACGAACCACTTTCGCAATTTGTTTTTCTAAACCACGAACACCAGATTCTCGTGTGTAGCCTTCAACAATTTGCTCGATTTGTTTTTTGCCTAATTTTAAATGTTTAGTAGTTAAACCGTGTTCTTTTAATTGTTTTGGTAATAAATGTCTTTTGGCGATTTCTATTTTTTCTTCAATAGTGTACCCCGTTACGTTTATAATTTCCATTCTATCACGCAATGCCCAAGGAATTTGCCCTAAGTTGTTTGCAGTAGCAATAAAAAGTACTTTAGACAAATCGTAACCAACTTCTAAATAATTGTCATAAAAGGCTGTATTTTGCTCAGGATCTAACACTTCTAACATTGCAGAAGAAGGATCTCCTTGATGACTTTGCCCTAATTTGTCAATTTCATCTAAGACAAAAACAGGATTGGAAGTTCCCGCTTTTTTTAAGTTCTGAATTAAACGCCCTGGCATTGCACCAATGTAAGTTTTTCTATGCCCTCTAATTTCTGCTTCATCTCGCAAACCTCCTAAAGACATACGCACATATTTGCGTCCTAAAGATTCTGCAACCGATTTTCCTAAAGAAGTTTTTCCAACTCCAGGAGGTCCGTATAAACAAATAATTGGCGATTTCATATCGTTTCTCAACTTTAAAACTGCCAAATGTTCTATGATGCGTTCTTTTACTTTTTCTAATCCAAAATGATCTCTGTCTAATACTTTTTGAGCATTTTTTAAATCGAATTTATCTTCAGAATAAATCCCCCAAGGCAATTCTAACAACAATTCTAAATAACTTCTTTGCACTCCGTATTCTGCCATTTGAGGGTTCATACGTTTTAAACGTCCTAATTCTTTCTCAAATGTTTCTGCAACTTCTTTTGTCCATTTTTTGGTTTTGGCTTTTTTACGCATCTCTTCTAACTCTTGGTCGTTAGAAGCACCACCTAATTCTTCTTGTATGGTTTTTAATTGTTGATGTAAATAATATTCACGTTGTTGTTGGTCTAAATCTTCACGTGTTTTAGATTGAATATCATTACGTAATTTTAATTTTTGTAACTCTTTATTTAGGTTTTTTAGGGTTAATAATGCACGTTCTTTTAGATTGTCTTTTTCTAAAATTACTTGTTTCTGTGCTACAGACAAATCCATATTAGAAGAAATAAAATTCACTAAAAACGAATTTGATTTAATGTTTTTTATGGCAAAAGAAGCTTCTGACGGTAACATAGGGTTTTCTTTAATTACCTCTAAAGCTTGTTCTTTAATAGAATCTATAATAGCTTCAAATTCTTTAGCATCATCTATTAATTTATCTTCAAAAGATTCTCTAACTTTTGCTTTTAAATATGGTTTATTTTGAACGATTTCATCTATTTTAAAACGCTTTTTCCCTTGAATGATTACTGTGGTGTTACCATCTGGCATTTTTAGCACACGTAAAATTTGGGCTACCACACCTGTAGAATGAATATCTTTTAAGGTTGGTTCTTCTACCTCTTCATTTTTTTGAGCAACAACACCTAAAATTTTATCACCTTTATTGGCATCTTTAATTAACTCGATAGATTTGTCTCTACCAGCAGTAATAGGTATTACCACACCAGGAAACAATACCGTATTTCTTAAAGGCAAAATAGGCAATACATCTGGCACACTTTCTTGGTTAATAATTTCTTCATCTTCTGGTGTCATTAAAGGAATTAACTCAGAATCTTCGTTTAACATATCGTTAAGCGACAAATTGTCTAAACGTAGTATTTTTGCTTTGCTCATGGCGTATATATCTGTCATACTGACATTGATTTTTAAAGAATTAAAAACCAGTATCAATTAAATATTTGTATTTTATTGATAATCAATTAAGTAAAAATTGTCTTAAAAGATTTCTAATTAATAAAGACAATTGTTGTGCCAAAAGAAGTGGGGGTGTTTTTAGAATCTTAAATATTTTAATTTACCCAATTTGGTTGAGAGATTATAACAAAAATATAACAATAAGGTTCTAAATGTATTCTATTTAAATACTTCTTAAATTCTACTTCCAATAAAAAAGTTTATTTTTATTTTAAAAACTGTCACAAATTAAAAATTAATTTGTCTATAGAATAGAAACGTTTTATTGGAAACTAATCAACCACATATAACCAACCTTATAGAACGCTGCAAAAAGTCTGATAAAAATGCGCAGTTAGATTTGTACAAAGCTTATTATAAAGCCATGTATAACACTGCTGTCCGTATTTTAAAAGATGATTTTGAAGCAGAAGATATTATGCAAGAAGCGTTCTTAACGGTTTTTACAAAAATGAACACCTATAAAGGAGAAGTTACTTTTGGCGCATGGTTAAAACGAATAGTTATCAATAAAAGTTTAACACAATTAAAAAAGAATAATCGTTACAACGAAGTGAAAATGGAAGTGGTTTCTAATGATGAAGTAGAAGAAGAAAGTATTAATTATTCTGGTTTAAAAGCCAATAAAGTGTTAGACTGTTTACAAAGTTTAAAAGACAATTATAGAGTGGTCTTAAATTTACATTTAATAGAAGGTTATGATTATGAAGAAATTGCACAGATTTTAGAGTATACCAATGAAAATGTAAGAACAACAGTCTCAAGAGCAAAAAAGAAATTAAAGCAAGTAATGCTTGCAGAACAAACACAAACACAAGCGTATGGAAGATAAATTACATCAATTTTTTTCTGAAAATGAATTCGATTTTCAAGAGCCACATTCTGGTCATTTAAAACGATTTGAACGCAGATTAAATCAACCAAAACACCAACAGATAATACCATGGAAATGGTTTTCTGTAGCAGCCTCTGTAGTGTTAATATTGGGGTTTTGGCTGGGGAGTAATCATCAGAAAAAACAAATAGATTTGGCAGACTTATCTCCAAAAATGGAAGAAGTGCAAACCTATTTTGTATCTACAATTAATCAAGAAGTAAAAACATTAGAGAAAAATAGAAGCTTGGAGACAGAAACTATTATCGAAAATGCCTTAGACCAATTAGAAGAATTGGAAGATGAATACAATTATTTTATAAAAGAATTAACCAAAAACGGAAAGCAAAGAAAGTTAATAAACGCCATGATTAAAAATTATCAGCAGCGTTTAGATATTTTAGAAAATACCCTAAAACAAATAGAACAAATAAAAAATCCTAACCTTTTAAACAATGAAGTCTATATATAAAATTACATTTTTATTACTGTTATTACCTTTAATAACAAGTGCTAACACAGATAAAAAGAAGCACGAAAAAAGCAAAGTTATTCAAAAAGAATTTTCTGTAAATGCAGATGCAAAAGTATCTTTAAAAAACAAATATGGTAACTTAAACATTACTACTTGGAATAAAAACAAGGTAGAAATAAAAGTTACGATTACTGTAAAAGGAGATGATTTAGATGATGTTGAAGAAAGAATATCTAATATAGATGTTGAGTTTAATGCTTCATCAAATTTTGTAGAAGCAAGAACGAATTTTGAAAAAGAAAGAAAAAATTGGTCTTGGTGGAAAAAGAGTAAAAACATAAATTATAAAATTAACTATGTGGTAAAAATGCCAAAGTCTAATGCTGTAGATTTAGATAATGATTACGGAAGTATTTATTTAGATAATTTAGATGGAAAAGCAGATATAAACTGCGATTATGGTAAAATTATTGTTGGAGAATTAGCAGCAAATAACAACAATATTAATTTAGATTATTGTTCTAATTCTAATATCGATTTTATGAAAAGTGGAAATGTAAATGTTGATTACTCTAAAATTACTATTGATAAAACTCAGAATGTAAAAGTAAATGCAGATTATTCTACTGTTAAATTAGGAGATACGCAAAATGTAGATTTTAACTCAGATTATGGATCAATTTCGATTAATGAAGCAGACAATGTAAATGGTAACTCAGATTATGCGAGTATGCGTTTCGGAACCATCAGAAAAAACTTAAATATTGATACCGATTATGGTTCTATTACAGTTAAGAATCTATCCAAAGGTTTTGAAAGTGTGGATATTACTGGGCAATATGCAGGAATACGAATTGGAGTAGATCCAGATGCAGTTTTCAGTTTTGAAATTGATTTACAATATGCTGGTTTTAGTAGAGATAATGATAAAATAGAATTTTTTAAAAGTATTTCTAAATCTACCAAAAAATACTATGAAGGTAAATTTGGAAAAGGAAATACCAATTCTAAAATTAGAATTAAATCACAATATGGAGGTGTAAGCATAAAAGAAAATTAATAAAAACAACTCAAACCAAAATATAACAGCATGTATAAAAAACTAATTTTAACAAGTTTAATTCTAAGCCTAACTTTTACTGTAAATGCACAGAATTGGTGGGGAAATAGTAAAAAAATAAAAGGGAATGGAAATGTAGTTACCGTAAATAGAACCACATCAAATTATAATGGTGTTTCTGTAGGAGGTTCTTTTGATGTCATTTTAGTTAAAGGAAAAGAAGGTAAAATTATTATAGAAGGAGAAGAAAATATTATTCCTTACTTAGAAACAGAAGTTATAGGAAGTACTCTAAAAATTAAATACAAAAAAAATACCAGTATTAGAACTACCAAAAGATTAACAGTTACAGTACCTATTACGAGTATAGAAAGTGTTGCTTTGGGAGGTTCTGGAAAAATAATTGGTAAAGTTACCATAAAAGCAAATAATTTTAGTGCAAGTTTAGGAGGTTCTGGAAGTATCACCTTAAAAATAGAAGCAAACCATGTAAAAGCATCTATTGGTAGTTCTGGAAGCATTAATTTGGAGGGAAAATCTAAAGAGTTTAGTTGTTCTATTGCTGGTTCTGGAGGTATTAGAGCTTATGGTTTTAAGACTGACGAATTAAATGCAAGATTAGTTGGTTCTGGAAGTATAAAAACTACTGTAAAATCTAAAATAAAAGCAAAAATTGTAGGCTCTGGTAGTATTTACTATAAAGGAAACCCTAAGCATATAGATAGTAAATCTGTTGGTTCTGGAGATATAATAGACAGAAATTAAGCTACCACCAAACTAAAAATAATTTTAAAATTTCGCCATTTTGCTTTTTTAACCAGCAAAGTGGCGATTGTTTTTTTTGATAATATTCATCTATTGCTATATGAAAAGTTTCATAATTTTTCCAATTCACATTTTTATAGGGGGCAACAACCCAATCTTTCTTATTAGGTATAAAAAATTTACAATCAGAAAATTGATATAAATCCTTTCTATTGATATAAAAACCACAAATACACTCTTTATTCAACATTTTAAGCTTAATATTTTCCTTAGAAAATGGAACAAACAATTGTGCTTTAAAATACACTTGCTGTTCAATTTCAGATGCATTCAAATTAATCGATTTTAAAAATGCAATAGACTCATTAGAGTAGAGCAGGGGTAGTTGTTTTTCTTTGAGTTTATTCAATTTTTCAAGCAAAGAATCTTTTCTGTTTGGGCCAATAAAATGTTCAATTTCTTTAGCTCCAACAGATGCATCGTACAAATAGAATTTATAAATAATTTCTAAATGAATAATTTTTTCACCTTTTTTTAAGATACAATCTAATTCGCCTAAAGTTCTCTTGTCTTTCTGAATTTGAATGTTTTCACAGAGAATTGTAATGAATTTTTCTTGTTTTAATTGAAATGAAACCAAACGCTCTATATATTTTCCTAAGCGTAGTTTTTCATCAATATTAATATTTATTTTCGAAGATTTTTTATCAATCTGAAATGGTCGCAACTCAAAAAGAGCATTATTTTTCCACAAACACGGAGTTTGTAAAAAACCTTCATATCTTTTTTGAATGTCTTTGTTTTTTTGATGCATTAGAAAATCGAAGTTACAAATCTATTTTGTAAATTGAACTCTTAAATTCTTCAAAAATGCAAATCGAAAAAAGTACATTCAAATTTTTAAAAGACTTACATAAAAACAATACTAGAGATTGGTTTGCAGATAATAAATCAACTTACACTAAAGCGTTGCAAAATGCAAAAGATGTTTTTGCAGAAATACACCAAAAATTACAAGCACATGACGAAATTGAAAAATCTAAAATGATGCGCATTTACAGAGATGTTCGCTTTTCTCATGATAAAACTCCTTATAAAGCACATTTTGCAAACTCATACTCGCGTTTAGGAAAAGAACTAAGAGGAGGTTATTTCTTAAGAATAAGACCAGGAGAATCTTTTTTAGCAGGTGGTTTTTGGGAACCTAATAAAGAAGATTTGTTTAGAATTCGAAAAGAAATAGAAATGGATGCTTCAGAAATTCGAGGAGTTTTAAAAAATAAAAACTACATAAAGCATTTTGGAGGAAAATTTGAAAGTTTTGGAGAATTAAAAACTGCTCCAAGAGGTTTCGATGCAACACATCCAGATGTAGACTTGTTACGAAAAAAAGGTTTTATAGCCGTTAAAAACTTTACAGACCAGGAGGTTTTATCTACAGATTTTATAGACAAAGTAGATGAGAGTTACAAAGCTTTGCGTCCGTTTTTTAATTTATTTAGCGATATTTTAACTACAAATTTAAATGGTGAGTCAATACTATAATGAACTCAATTTTCGAATTAAAAATAAAGGTTTCTGCAGAAGATATAGATACTTTAAATCATGTAAATAATTTAGTGTATGTAAAATGGATGGATGCAATTGCAACATCGCATTGGAATTATTTAACCAAGCATAATCCTTTGCCACAATATGTTTGGGTAGTGCTAAGACACGAGATAGATTATTTAAAACAAGCAACTTTAGGCGATGAAATTACAGTAAAAACTTGGGTAGGAGAAACTAAAGGAATTACTTCTGTTCGTTTTATGGAGTTTTATAAAAACGATATTTTACTGGTAAAAGCGAAGACAATTTGGGCAATGTTAGACTCAAAAACGTATAAACCCGTAAGAATTAGAGAAAATGTTTTAAAAGTATTACAACCTGCTAAATAAAAGTATCTTTGCACAAAATTTAGATACAAAATGTCAACTTTTTCATCTTTAGGAATCCAGAAAGAATTTATAAAATCGATTAAAGAATTAGGAATTTCTACACCCACAGAAATCCAAGAAAAAACAATTCCAATTTTATTAAAATCAAAAACAGATTTTATTGGTTTAGCACAGACTGGTACAGGAAAAACAGCTGCTTTTGGTTTGCCTATTTTGCATCAAATTTATGCAACTTCAAATCATATTCAGGCCTTAATTTTGTCTCCAACAAGAGAATTGGTACAACAGATAAAAAAACAATTATTTAAGTTCACAAAATATAGTGAAGATAAAATTTTTGTTGAAGCTGTTTTTGGGGGCGAAAAAATTGACAAACAAATGCATAATCTAAAAAGAACAACACATATTGTTGTTGCAACACCAGGTAGATTAATCGATTTAATTGAAAGAGGTTCAGTAGATATTAGTCATGTAAAAACTGTTGTTTTAGACGAAGCTGACGAAATGCTAAGCATGGGTTTTAAACAAGATTTGAATCGAATCTTAAAATTTACAACTAAATTAAATAGAAAAACGTGGTTGTTTTCGGCAACAATGCCAGAAGAAATTAAACGTATTGTAAAAACCTATATGGATTCAAATGCGCCACGAGTAGAAATTAATAGAAATACTTTGGTAAACGCCAACATTCGTCATCAATTTGCAAGAACTACATTAAAAGAAAAAGCAGACGATATCATTACTTTTTTAGAAAAAAGACAATCGCACAGAGGTATTATATTTTGTAGAACCAAAGCTGGAGCGCAAAATTTAGCAAAACAATTAGTTGAAGAAGGATTTTCTGCAGCCGCTTTAGAGGGAGATATGCAACAGAAAGAACGCGATAAAGTAATGCGAGCTTTTAAAAATGAATCTTTGCAATATTTAATCTCTACAGATGTTTCTGCACGAGGGATAGATGTTAAAGGTTTGGAATTTGTAATTCATCATCAACTCCCAGAACAATTAGAATATTATACGCATAGAAGTGGAAGAACTGCAAGAGCAGGAAAAACAGGTACTTCATTAGCTTTTGTTTTGCCTTCAGAAATAGAGAAAATACATCAAATTCAAAAAGAATTGAATATTAAATTTACTGAAGTTACTCTATAAAATGGAACTTATTTATGTGTTAGACATATTAGGAACCTTTGCTTTTGCTATAAGTGGTGCTTTGGTTGCAGCAGACAAGAAATTTGATTTATTTGGAGTAGTAATTATTGCATTTGTAACTGCAGTAGGAGGTGGGATGCTAAGAGATATTATGATTGATGCACACCCAATTAATTGGATTGGAGATTTAAATTATTTATACACTATTTTAATTGCTGTGGTACTTACATTTTTATTTAAAAGTAAAATTTTGCCACTAAGTAAAACCATGTTTTTGTTTGATACCATTGGCTTAGGTGTATTTACACTTTTAGGCTTGCAAAAAGGTCTGTCTTATAATTTACACCCAATTGTTGCGCTAATTATGGGGATGATTTCTGCAGTTTTTGGAGGAGTTTTACGTGATGTTTTAACAAATAAGGTACCATTGATTTTTGAAAAAGAAGTTTATGCATCAGCTTGTTTAGCTGGTGGAATATCTTATTTGATTTTAAAATATTTTAATATACCAGAGAATATTATTTTTATAGTATCGGCTTGTGTAATCGTGATTATAAGAGTTGTTGCAGTGAAATATCATTTGCAATTGCCTAAGATTAAAGATGATGTTTTTGGGAAACCTGAATAAAAAAAGAGAAGATTAAGGCTTCTCTTTTTTTAATGTAAAAACAAAACTCTTATAATTTATTTCACATCTTTCATTAATTCTTTTACAGAGCGTATTAATTGTTGATCTATTCCATTATCAATTTGACCTGGCATATTTTTAACTTTAATCAAAGGTTCTGTTTGGTTGTTTTCCATCCATTCTCCAGATTTATTTTTAGCACTTACAGGAACTACACCCCAATAACCACCATTAGGTAAACCTTCCCAACCAGCAAAACTGCATGTTCCAGGAACTGGCATTCCTACTGTTTTTCCAATTTTTAAATCTGTGTAACCTTGTGCATAACAATGTCCATCAGAATACATACTTTCGTTAAAAATAGATAAAGTAGGTTTTGTCCATCTACTTGTAGGTTCTCCACCTACAACTTTAGCTTCAGTAGCATAAGTAATAAAAGGAACTCCAGTAAAAAACATAGCTAAGTCTGCAACTAAATCTCCACCACTATTAAAACGAGTGTCAATAATTACGCCTTTTTTATCTAAATATTTTCCCATCATATCTTGATAAATACTTCTGTAAGGGCCATCTCCCATACCAGGTATGTGTACATAGCCTAATTGACCATTACTTAATTTATTAACTTCTTTTTCGTTGATTTTTACCCATCTTTTATATAATAAAGAATACTCTTCTCTTAAAGAAATAGGTTTTATGGTAATGGTTTGTGTCTTATTAGTTTTAGGGTTTAAAACATCTAATAACATAAACTTACCCGATTTTCTATTAAAATATTTGGCGGCATCAGTATTCTTGTCAATAATAACACCATCTACTTTTTTAATAATCATGCCAGATGAAATTTTAAATTTAGCTTTGTCTAAAGGTCCTCCTTTCAAAATTTCTTTAATACGAATTCCATCGTCTTTGTAATCGTAATCCATAAAAATGCCTAAAGAAGCTGTAGCATCTGCATTAGAAACATTGCTGCCTCTATAACCTGCACCAGCATGAGATACATTTAACTCGCCCAACATTTCTGATAGCATTTCAGAAAACTCATATCCATTTCCAATATGAGGCAAGTATTTTTGATATTCTTTTTTCATTTTTTTCCAATTAATACCGTGGAAAGTTGGTTCATAAAAAATAGCATTTGTACGAATCCAAACATGATTAAACATTGCTCTTCTTTCTGCATTTTCATCTAATTTAATCTCTCCGTTAATTTTTACAGAAGTTCTTTTTTTAGAAGATGGGTTTAATTTAGAAATTTTACCACCACTTAATAAATAAAGGTTTTTCATTTCTTTATCCCATTCTAATCTGCCATAGCCAACATTTAATTTCATTAACATTTTTGTTTCTTTGGTACGCAAATTTGTACTCCAAAGATTAGAGCGTCCTTCAAAACTGGATAAATAGTATAAAAAGTCTCCTTTTTTAGATAGCACTGCATCTCCTAACCTTGAAGAGTGTATGGTTAATCTTTTGGTTCTCTCTTTCATATCATCCCAATCGAAAGTTAGCAGTTTTACTTCTTTTTTCTGTTCAGTTTTCTTTTTGTCTGTTTGTTTTTTATCTTTTTTCTTGGTGTCTTTTTTGTTCTTTTTTTCTTTTTCTTTTCGTTTTTTTTCTGCCTCTTTTACAGCTTGCATTAATTTGTAATCTTCATCACTTAAATTAAATTCATCCCATGCATCTTGTGTAAAAAACATACTATATACATCGTTTTGAGATCGCCCACTTGTAGCATAAGATTTTAACCCGTTTTTATTGCTAAACCAAATCATCTGTTTACCTCCATTAACCCATTTAGGGCTCGAATCGTAATAGCCACTTTCATTTAAATTTATTCTTTTAGAACCATCTGCTGCCATTAGTAAAACTTCGCTATTGCTTAAGGTTTTATTCCAATCTATTAATAACCATTTGCTATCTGGGCTCCAAGTAAAATATTTGTCACCATCTCGCATGTGAAATAAATCTTTAGGCGACAGTAATGTAATCGTTTTGTTCGATTTTACATCTTTTATTTTTAATGTTCTCCTGCCTTCTATAAATGCAATTTTTTTTCCGTTTGGAGAGTATTGTGCTAAATAATTATCAACTTTATTATTAATTAGGGGCTCTTCTTTTATTAAGGTTGCAGCGTAGAAAAAAGGTTCTTCTTTTCTAACTTTTTTGGTTTGAAAAACACTCCATTTTCCATCTCTTTCACTACTATAAATTACTGATTTTCCTTCTGGTCCCCAAGAAACAAATCGCTCATTTTCTGGAGTGTTGGTTAATCTTTTAGTAAAAGATTTATCTATAGAAGTTACAAAAACTTCACCTCTAGCTATAAAAGCAATTTCTTTTCCGTTTGGAGAAACAGACATTTCATTAATTCCTCCATTTACAGAGATAAATTTATCTGTATTTTCTTTATCTTGAGTGATGATTTTAACGTTTACTTTTTTAGGCTTTTTCCCCTCTTGCATTGTATACAATTCGCCATCATAACCGAAAGAAAGCGTACCATTTCCATAACTTAAAAAACGTACAGGA
The DNA here is from genome assembly GCA_030427865.1 of Bacteroidia bacterium. Classification (GTDB taxonomy): domain Bacteria; phylum Bacteroidota; class Bacteroidia; order Flavobacteriales; family Flavobacteriaceae; genus Polaribacter. Next base: position 180,757 of record JAUICK010000002.1, read on the forward strand.
TGTAATGTAAACGATGTTAATTGTTGTGGTTTACTTGAATTATCTAAAGACATTTTATGTATATTAAAAGAACCACTTCTTTCACTTAAAAAATAGATGCTTTTTTCATCATCAGTAAAAACGGGTTGTCTATCTTCTGCAGTGTTGCTGGTAATCATTTTGTGTTTACCATTTTTTGAGTTGTACATCCAGATATCTCTGGTAATTGCAGATGTATGATGCTTTCTCCACTCATTTTCTCCTCCTTTTTTATCATGGTATAGCATAGTTTTACCATCTTTAGAAAATTTTACATCTTCTGCTGGTATAGTAAGTAATTGTGTTACCCTTCCTGTTTTTACAGGAACACTATACAATTCTGTTTGCGATCTATGTGGATGTTGCCTATGGTTAGCAGCATCTTGTCTTAATGCTCCAAAAACCACTTCTTTATCATTGGCAGAAAACGAATACGGAATTTCATTATTCGAATGAAAAGTTAACCTTGTGGCTTGTCCACCTCTTGCATTCATTACATAAACATCAAAATTGCCATATCTGTTGGATGCAAAAGCAATTTTAGATCCGTCTTTGTTCCAAACAGCTTTGTAGTCGTGTGCATTATGGAACGTAAGTTGTTGTGCATTTCCACCATTTGAATTTACTTTGTATATGTCTCCTTTATAAGTAAAGACAATTTGAGTTCCGTCTGGAGAAATTGAGGAATGCCTCATCCATTGTGGGGTGTTCTGACCCAAGATAGATAGTGTAATTAGTGAAAAAAATAAGGTTAATTGCTTCATTTTTTGAAAATTTTGTCTAATTTAAGGATTTGGTTTTGTATGTGAAGTAATTAAAATGTTAAAAGTGTGCGGTAGTATGAATGGATTAAATTTTAAGGATATAGATAGTTTTTGTTTGATGAAAGGAAAGCAATTGCCAAATGGAAATTGGTATAGAATTACTCAAGAGATGATTAACAACTTTGCAAATGCAACCTTAGACAAACAATGGATTCATATTGACGAAAAAAGAGCAGAAAAAGAAAGTCCTTATAAAAGTACAATTGCTCACGGATTTATGTCTGTTGCTATGATTTCTAAGTTATTGGAAGAAGTATTTACAATAGAAAGCATAAAAATGGGCTTAAATTATGGTTTAAATAAAGTACGTTTTCCAAATCCTGTTCTTGTTAATAAAGAATTAAGATTAAAGTCTTCTATTAAAGATATAGAAGCAATTGCAAATAATGGAATAAAAATTACTTTTAATTGTATCATAGAAATTAAAGACGAGGAAAAACCAGCATGTGTAGCTGAGTTTATAGCTGCATTGTTTGAATAAAAAAAAGCTGCATAAAGCAGCTTTTCTTTTAGTATAGATTAAAATTATTAATTTAAAATTCCATCGTCAGCACATTTTTTAGAATACCAGACTAAGAAGATACCAATAATTACAACTAATAATGGCATTATCATTCCTGTTGGGCCATAGACTTCAATAGCATTACTTACAAAAAAGTTGTATACTATTTGAACAAGAATTCCTAGTAACGATATTACAAATATAGTTTTTGCAAGTTTTTTTCTCATTAAGAGTAATATACAAGCTAATAACCCGCCCCAAACTGCAATAGCAAAAGCTGCAGTAGCCCAAGTTGGAATATTTTCATATAAAGCTTGTTGATTTTCAGGTAGTGCAGCTTTCATTTCATCAGTCATAAAAGCCTGACTAAGATAAGCAGCAACACCAGCTAAGTTCCATAGTAATGCAATTACACCAATTACCCAAAAAGATGTAGCAGGTTTATTAGAATTTTCTGTCATAAGATATGGTTTAAGTATTAGATGTTTTAAATGTACGAAAAAACTTGCATATTTCTTATATGTAAAGTAAATTTGTCATTATAATAAATATATTTGTCAAATTGTAAAAAAAATATCATGTCAAAACAATCAATCTGTGAAAGAGAGAGAAGTTATTTAGAAAAAATGAATAAGTTTCAGCTATCAAATCAATTTAAAAAAATAGGAATTTTTATAGCCATTGGAACTTTTGTTCTGTTAATTGGTAGAAAGTATGTAGAAAATTCTGAATGGACTAGACCAATATTACAGGGAATATTATTAGTTGGTTTGTTATTAACATCTTTAGCTAAAGATAAAGAAGAAGATGAATTTATAGATAGTTTACGATCTCAATCGTATAGAATTGCCTTTATATTGGTAATTTTATATGCTCTTATTCAACCGTTTATAAACTATAGTGTTGGTCTTTTGTTTGATGCTGAAGAGAAATTAGAGGGATTTAATTATTTTCAAGTACTGTTCTACATGCTTATTGTACAATTAATGGTTTTTTGGCAATTAAAGAGATTGAACAAATAAGATGAAAAATACACTAAAAGTACAACGTGCAATTTTAGATTTAACACAAGAAGATTTAGCAAAAAAAATAGGTGTTTCTCGTCAAACTATTAACTCTATTGAGAAAAATAGATATGTTCCCTCAACAGTTTTGGCATTAAAATTATCGTCAGTTTTTAATATTCCAGTTAACGATTTTTTTATTTTAGAAGCAGATGATTAAACTTATATAATTAGTTATTAAGTGGGTACTAATTAAAATGATTAGTTTGTTTTTATAATTTTTTCAGTAAAAACTAATTTTTTATTTTGATCAACTACTTTTAGTATGTAGATTCCTGATTTTAAATAATTTAGGCTATGTAAACTATTAGCGATATTTGCAGAAGAATACACTTTTTTTCCTAACAGGTCATAAACAAAAACAGAAGTGTTTTTATCTGATAAATATGATGTAATTGTAAAAGATGTTTTAAAAGGATTTGGATAAACCTCAATTAAATTATCCGCAACATAAGAATTAGAACTTAGGGTTCCTTCAAAAAACTTTTTTGCATAAAAATAGGCTTGTTTGCCTATTTTATCTCCTATAATTCTGCCTTTAATATCATCGATTGGAGGATGAATTCCGCCCCAAATTCTTGATAAACTTGTTTGGTCTGAAGCGTCTCTGTAAGTAGCCCATTGCAATGTAAAATCTTCAGTAGGGCCTTCTTCAAAAACTAAAAATTCATTTTTCTTTACATCAAAAGTTCCCATTCCACCTGGAAAAAACGCGTCATTTGTTATTAGTGTTAATACTTCTGATGCAGCTCTAGAAAAAGTAGAATGCCCAGAAAGATAACCAGCAAAAGGAGGTGTAACAAAAGAGGGTCTTTGATAAGGCCACCAATGAGTACCTAAAATCCAATCTACTCCCGCTAAATCTGTATCTGGATTGCTAATAAAATCTGGACCTTTCCAAGATTTTACTTTAATTTTTCCAACATTTTCATTGTTATTACCTGCTAAGTCATCACCAACTTTAATGACTTCAATTAAATTATTAATTAGAGGCAATCCATGTGGATGATAACTTGGTAAATTGGCATCAGAACTTTGTCCTTTAGAGGCCATATATCTGATTGCAGAAATAGGTCTTATATAATCGTAATAACCTTTAATTCCCCATGTATTTATGGCAGCATCGTGCATAGCACCAGATAAAACAAGATAACTTTTTACGTCCCATTCTAAATTAGATAATTCTTGAGATGAACCTCCAAAAGTTTTATTAGATTGTGGATGATCACTTACATAATTTAAAATAGTGAACCAATGCCCAGGAGGAGTTTCTGAATCTGGCCCATCTGCCCAAAACTCGGCTAAAACTCTTGCATAATCTGCTCTTTTAACGATATTTCTAGCGTAAGGTCTTAATGTTGATGGATTTAAACTATGTCCATGACCAGAATCTCCACCTTCATTAAAATTATAAAAATTTTGATATTCTTGAAAAGTTGTAGGAAAATCATTAATATCTGTATTTCCGATACTTGCAGGAGAAATGTCTATAAAAACATTATCATTTGGGTCTAGTTGTGCAGACCAAGCTACTACTAAAGCAAAATGCCATTTGTAAGGGTCTTGAATTCCGTCTTCATTCGAATTCTGAATATAAACTGGTGGTCCAGGATTATTGTAAATGTAAGAATTGAAACCATTATTTAAGATTTCTAAATTATCTTTATTCAATGCAAAGGGAATTACTTCTCCCCATTCTGGGCTTAAAAATTCTGGTGTATTAAAAGGAAAAGGGTTTCCTGCTTGATCTATAAAAACATCAAAGGCTAATGGTTGCCACCTATTTGGGTCTATATCTCCATTATCTTCATAAAGTTCTAAGATTAAAGGATCGTTAACGGTTTTGTAATATCTGTTATTATATCGTCCAGCTTCGTTTGCACCATCTTGAAAACCAAAATCTATTAGTTTTTCTGCCATATAATTTCCTAAGGCTGCATAAGAATCATTGCTGTAATCTGTAGAAACAAAGTTCTTATCATACCCTAAAGAAGAGAAAAAAGTGTCTATATTTTCTAAGGTCTCTGTGGAGTTTGGCGAGTTTTTAAATCGATGAGTAAGCAATCTGTATATTGCATAACTCATAATTTCTTTTGTTGCTTTTTCTTTGTCTGTAGGAAATGTTATTGGCAAATAATTAGTGGTGTAATCTCCAAGTGTATTTCCTAAAAAAACAGTTTGTGCTTTTTCATCAAAAATGGCCCAAGCATCATACATTAGAATTGATGCGTGAAACAAATTTCGAGCATGTACTGTTGGTCTTGCAAAATCATTTCTAATAGCATCTAAAAGGTGTTCATTCCATTGTCTTGCAATAGAATGTTGACTATTAATGGGTAATGCTATAAATAGATTTATTGTTATTAAAAATAAAAGAAAACCCTTTTTAATCATTGAAGAAAATTTAAAGAACAAATCTATCAAATTTAAAGAATTATAAAAATATATTTTGCAGTAGTTTTGTATTAAAAATTATTAACCAAGGCTTTAAATAATTTTGCTTTTGTTTTTAAGAATGAATTTTCTAACTCAATTGCTTTTAATTTAGAGTCTATTAATTTTACTTCTCTATAATTAACTAAGAACAAAGAGCTTTCTCCTAAGAAAAATTTTCTGTCTTCTGCTTTTAATAGCGTGCCATAATCTTTAACAATATTTGTAAGATAATCGCTTTGTAATGTAAAAGATGATAATTCTTGCTGAATTGCATCAACTTTATTTTTGATAGTTACTTTGGTAACTTCATTTTCAAATTTTTTATCTTGTAATTTTATTTTTGCTAATTTTAAATCTCCTCTTTCTTTTCTTAAAAATAATGGTAGTTTAAAGTTTATACCAGCCTTGTAATCTTGAGTATTTAAAGAATTTATTTGGTTTCTATTTTGGGTTAAAAAGTTATATTGAACGTCTAATTTGGGTAGTAAATTATTCATTTTTAACTTTCTTTCTATATTTAAACTTTCAATTTTAAAGTTTAGAGACTTAATTTTCGGGTGGTTTTCGATATCGAAATTCTCATTGTTAAATAGTGCAATATTAAAAGTTGCATCAATAGTAGTAAAGGCATTAATATCTGGAATAATATTTTCTTGTAATTCTACAGGTGTGTTATTATTTAACCATAAAAAATTAGATAATTCTAATGAAGATTTTATTAATTTAATACGTGCTTTTTCTAAATTTAACTTTCTGTTGTTAAGTGTTATTAAAGCTTCAGTAGTATCTATTGCTGGCTTATCTCCTTCATAAAAAGCTCTTTTAGTAGCCTTAAACCTTATTTCTGCATTATTTAAAAACTCGGCATAAACTCTTTTCTCATTATACATTTTTAACCAGTTAAAATAAGACAGAGAAGCATTATAGAGGATCTCGTTTACTACGATTTGCTGATCTTCTTTAGCTTGATTTAAAAAGAATTTAGCTTGCTTTAAAGAAGCCATTCTTTTGTTAATTAGTAATCCTTTTAATAAAGATGCAGAAATACCTGCACTATATAATCCATCTGTGGGTACATTTGCTTCAGGATTTAAAAACACACCACTGTTATTCTCGAAATTAGCTTTAAATTCTAATCCATAATAGGTTGGTATTTTAAATGCTGCATTTAATTTATTAAAATATTCTTTGTCTTTAAATTGTTTTTTATCAAAATCTACTTCAATTTTAGGATCAAAAGCACCGCGTGCTTTTAACAATTTAGCTTCACTTTCATTAATTACTAAATTGGCCTGTTTTACAATTGGATGATAACTTTTTACATAACCCAAATATTCAGATAAAGACATAATAGATGATACTTTGTCTTGTGCATAATATCCACCAGTAAATAGTAAAAATGATATTAAAATATATTTTTTCATCATAAAATTCTAAGTAGAGATTAGATATTATTTTTTCTTTTTATCAGATTTTCCTTTGTTATTTTCTGGTTGATAATAGTTAGGAGGGAAGCTGTTTAACTGTCTCCAAAGCTCAAACCAAATAGGTACATCTTCTAACAATGCTATTGTTTTTGCACCAGAGCCAACTCTAATGGCTTCGGGCCATTCATGGTCAGACTCGTCAGGAGCCAACAAAATTCTATATTTTCCATTATCGCTAATAAAGTTTTCTATAGCAACAACTTTAGCGCCATAAGTTCCGTAAGAAACATTAGGCCATCCAGAAAAAACAATTGCTGGCCAACCATCAAACTGTACACGAACCTTTTCACCTATATGAAGTAGGGGCAAATCTATTGGTCTTACAAAAGTTTCTACTGCTAAATCGTATTTGGTGGGCATTATTCCCACTAAATCTTCTCCTTCTTTAAAAGTACCACCAATTCCGCCTTTAATTGCTTTATTTATAATTCCATTTTGTGGAGCTGTAATGTATAATAAGCTGTTTCTTACTTTATAATTGCTATTACTATTTTCTAGTTTGGATACTTGTGCTTCAGCATCGAATTGACTTGATTTTGCGGTAAACATATTGCTTTGCGCTTTCGATATTTTATCTGCATAAGTTACTTTAATACGATTTAAGTCGATTTGAGCATTAATTACGTTGTTTCTGCTTGTTAATAATTTGTTTTGTTGGGAAATAAACTTAGCTTTCTTTTCTTGTAATTTTACACGTTTATCTTCTACATCTTTTACTGCTTTTAATCCTTCTTTTTGAAGTGTTTGTGTACGATTGAATTGTTTTTCTGCAATATCTATGTTGGTTTTAGCTGCTTCTAAATCAATACTGTCGCTCTGAACTTTTAGTTTAGATTGCATCAACTTATTTTTTGCTTGTTGCGTTTTTAATTTTTGCTCAGTTTTTAATGCTTCGATTTGCCTGTTTAAAGCCTCTACTTTTCCTTTGTAAGAAGTAACAGAAGATGATTTTGCGGTAATTTGTTGATTGGTTCTTTCTATCAATTTATCATCAAAATAATCGCTTTTAATTTCAGAAATTCTAAGAATTGTATCTCCTTTTTTAACTCTATCACCTTCTTGTACAAACCACTGCTCAATTCTACCAGGAATTTGAGATTGAATAGATTGTGGTCTTTGATCTGGGTATAAAGTAGTTACTAAACCTTTGCCTGTAATGTTCTGAGTCCAAGGCAGAAAGAGTGTAATAAAACCTATAATAGCAGCTGCTAACAAAAATTTATTAAAAAATTTATAGTAATTTTTATTGAAAATTTCTTTTCCAGATTTAAAAGAAGCTAAATCTACTTTTTTATGTAACTGATTGTTAGATATATTTAACATAGCTTATTTTGTTTTAGATATAATTTCGCCTTTTTCTAATGTAATTATTTGATTGCATTTCGTTCTCCAGCTTTTTTTACTACTTACAACTATTAATGCCCAAGGCCTTTCAGCAGAAGTTAAATAACTAATTATATTTTTGGTTTCTTCTAAATTAAATTGATCTAGAGGATCTTCTAATATCATAACTTTAGGTTGCTTAATAATTGCTCTGGCTAAAATCAATTTTTTAGCAATAGTATAAGACATTTGTTTTCCTTCTGGATAAAGAATGGTTTCTAAACCATTGTCTTGTTCTTTTAAAAACTGAGTTAATCCAACAACATGCAAAGCATCAAAAATTACTTTTTCTTCAATACTTGGATTTCCAAAGATTAAATTTTCTCTTATAGTACCTTCAAAAGGGGTTTCATCTGATAACGATAAACCTAATTGAGAACGGTAATGATTTAATTGTAAGCTATTTAAAGATAAGTTGTTTACATAAATATTACCAGATGAAGGATGTATTACACCAGATAATAAGCGCAAAAGAGTAGATTTGCCTGCACCACTTTCTCCCATCACTAAAATTCTACTCTTTGGTTTTAAAGTCAAAGAAATATTTTTTAAAATAGCTTTTTCTCTATTTTCTACTTTATATGTAACATCATCTAACTCTATAGATAACCCATCTTTAAATAAAGGCTTTTCACCATCTTGAGATTCTAATCCCTTGTCTACTACTTGCCCAATTTTTTCTATTGATGTTAACACATCATAAAAAGATTCTAATCCAATAATTAGTTTTTCTACAGAAGCAATTACTAAAAGAATAATAATTTCTGCTGCAACAAATTGCCCAATATTCATTTCTTGATTAAGCACAAGTGCTCCTCCAATTAACAATAAACTTGCTGTTACAATTACTTTAAAACCAATCATTTGAGTAAATTGTAATATCAAAATTTTAAAATGACTTTCTCTTGCTTTTAAATAATCGCTTACCAAGGCATCATTCTTTTTTAAAGCTAAATTTGTGTTTCCAGATAATTTAAAACTTACAACAGTTCTTGCTACTTCTTGAATCCAATGTGCAACTTTATATTTGTTTTTAGATTCTTTTAAACTGGTTTCTAAACCTTTTTGAGCAGTAAACTTAAATACGATATATATTAAGAGTAATAGTAAAATTCCAAAAATGATAAAAAACGGATGATAAAAGGATAGTAAAATCAATGCAAATACAATTTGTAAAAGTGCGGTTGGTACATCAATTAAAATTTTTGACAATCCTTTTTGAATTGTTAAGGTATCAAAGAAACGATTTGCCAGTTCTGGCGGATAATAATTTCTTAATTCTGTCATTTTTATTTTTGGAAAACGGTAACTCAATTCAAAAGAAGAACGTAAAAAAATTCTTTGCTGAATCGTTTCTATAATTCTTAATTGCATTAATTGCAATGCTCCAGAAAAAATTACTCCAAGTGTTACAACTACAACTAAAACCACCCAAGATGTAGATACTTGTGCGCCTTGAATTAGGTTAATAATAGCCTGTATTCCTAAGGGTAAAGACAATGCTACAACACCGCCAAAAATGGCATAATAGAAAATCTGAAAAATATCTTTTTTTTCTAATTTTAACAACCCCACAAAACGCTGCCAAGGAGTTAACTGTTTGTTATTCATCATTTTATTTTAACGAATTGTTAGTTAATTGTATAAAAAATTCTGTTGGAGTATTTTCGTTATTGCTGTTTGTTATAGAAGGAAAATGTTCTTTTAGGTAATGTTGATGCAAACTACCTTCTATAATTGTACTTGCTAAACTTAATGCAAATTTGTAATCATTTTTTACAGCTAAAATCATATCACCAATGCGTGTAATAATTCTTTTATAGATTTCAAAATAGCCTTCTTTATTTTCAGAATCTACTTCTTTTGTCAGAAAAGATTTTGAACTTTCATTAACAATTATTTTATACAAGATAGTTTCATTTATGTGCGAAAAGTTAGAATCTTCTTTTACGGTTCTGGTAACAATTGCAATTCCTTTTTCTAATTTCTCTTTGGTGTTAGAAATGCTAAAAGTTTCAATTACTAATTGATACTCTAACCATGCCCAATACCAAGAAGAAAGATATTGAAGTAATTTATGCTTACTCTCAAAGTATCTGTATATAGAACTTTCATTTGAGCCAATTTTAACCCCTAATTTTTTAAAAGTAAAACTTTCGAACCCTATTTCGTTAATTAATAAGATACTGTGTTCTACTATGCGTTTACCTAAGTCAGAGGTTTCTGGGTCTTTGATAAATATTTTATCAGGAACAGAAATTTTTAATACTGATAATAGATCTTTCATGTTTTTTTATTTGTTCGCAAATATAATAGTAATACTATTAAAAAATAATAGTTTTACTTAATTTTTAATGTTTTTTTAACATACAAGTGTTAAAAGAAGGTAAATGCAATAAAGAAATAGTATCTTTGTATTTTAAGAAAGAATACTCTTCACTCATTATAACAGTTAGCTTAGGTTTATTTTGAATTTTCAGTTAAGTATTTTATCTTAACAGAATAATAATTTAATACTCTTATATTTTTAATGGCAAAATCCCAACAGACTTTTAGTAAAAGTGAAAAAGAAAAAAAACGGTTAAAAAAACGCGAAGATAAGCGTAAAAAAATGGAGGCTAGAAAAGCAGCCAAAGAAGAAGGTGGTACATCTGGAATACAGTTTGCCTATGTAGATCATAATGGAAACTTAACAGATACACCACCAGATCCAGAATTAAAAGTAGAATATGAATTGGAAGACATTCAAATTTCTACCACTAAAAAAGAAGATTTACCAGAAGAAGATCCAGTAAGAAAAGGAAAAGTCTCTTTCTTTGACACTTCTAAAGGTTTCGGTTTTATTATCGATACAGAAAATAACGAAAAATATTTTACACACGTTAGTGGTTTAATTGATGAAATTGCAGAAAACGATAAGGTTTCTTTTGAGTTAGAAAAAGGAATGCGTGGAATGAACGCTGTGAAAGTGACAAAGATTTAATCTATTTAGACATAATAAACTATAAAATCCTTCTTTTTAGAAGGATTTTTTTTGATATTCATAAAAGTTTTTTCAGTTTAAACCTTACTTATTTAATTGGTCTAAATATGAAGAAAAAACTAATATTAGAGTATTTTTGCAACTTTAAACAAACATTTAACGCATGGTTTTTATGAAACTTAAACAGTTTTTTACGTTTTCACTTTTTTTAATAATAAATCAATTTATTTCAGCTCAAATTACAGGAAAAGTAATAGAGGCTGATGAAAATAACCCTCTTGAATATGCTTCTGTAACTTTATATCAAACTTTAAACAAGAAATTAGTTGCTGGAGTTGTAACTGATAAAAACGGAAAGTTTACTATAAATAATATTAAACAAGGTACTTATTATTTAGAAGCTTCTTTTCTGGGGTACCAATCAAGTAAAGTTAATGCAATTGTAATTTTTAAAAAAGGGGAAAAAAAAGATATCGGAGTTATTAAACTATCCTTAGGTTCAGGAAATCAATTGAATGAAGTTGTTGTAAGAACCGAAAAAAATACGGTTTTGCATAAAATTGATAGACAAGTTTTTGATACAAAAAAATACCAAAGTACGGTTGGTGGAAATGCAATAGATGTTGTTAAAAATTTACCGTCAGTAACCATAGATGGTTTAGGTGAAATTAGCGTGAGAGGAAGTAAAGGTTTCACAGTTTTAATAAATGGCAAACCTACACAAGGTGATACAAGTGCAATATTAGCACAATTACCTGCAAATGCTTTAGAAACTGTTGAATTGATTACAGCTCCATCTGCAAAATACGACCCAGAAGGAAAAGGTGGTATTTTAAACATCATCACTAAAAAAGGGGCAATTGATGGTACTTTTGCACAAATTAATTTGCGTGGTGGATTCCCATCTATAGAAGATTATGACACCCAAGTTGCAGCAAAAAGATTTGGTATAGATGCAACTCTTAATAAAAGAACAGGAAAATGGAATTTTTCTGTAGGAGCAAGCTACCAAAGAAATGATAAAACAGGTAGGAGAGAAGGAGATATGTTTATTATAAATACTCCAGAAAACAAAACAACTTTTTTGCCTTCTGATGGTGAGCGTAGTTTTGATGAAATTACTTATAATGGACGTTTTAATATAGATTTTACTCCAAATAATAAAGATGCTTTTACGCTTGGTTTTTTTGCAGGAAAACGTACCAAAGAACGTTTAGCAGATATTGTGTATAATAATTCTGCAGTTTCTCCAATTGGCAGCAATAATAAATTATATGATTTTACATATTTCAACCACAATTTAAGAGTTAGAAAAGGAGATTTTGCTTTAGGAAGCTTTGATTATAGTCATAAATTTGATGATGCTTCTAAATTATCTACATCAATTTTATATGAATGCACCTTTTTAGGAGGTCCAACAGAGAATGATAATTTAGGTGAGCCTAATAGAAATATTGTTTATCAGCGAGAATTTAATACAAATGATAATCCTTTATATGGAACACGTTTCAATTTAGATTATCAATGGAAACCCTTTTCATTTGGTACTTTAGAAACTGGTTATCAATTTAGAAACTTAGACCATACAGGAAAATTTGTTTACGAAAGAGATGCTGTTTTAGTGCCAGAATTTTCGAGTGATGTAAGTTTAAAAAGAGTCATTCACTCTGGATATGCGCAAGTTTCTGGATCTAAAAATAAATGGAATTACAATGCTGGAGTTCGTTTAGAAGCTATGGATAGAGAATACAAAGAAACATTAAGAAGTAATAATATAGAAAATGTTTACAATTTAGATTTTGTAAAATTATTTCCATCTGCATCAATACAATACAAAGTTGATGATAAAACCAATATCAAAGCTGCATACAGTAAAAGAGTAGAAAGAACGACTACTTTTAAAATGAACAGTTTTGCAGAACGTGAACATTCTGAGGTTTTTGAACAAGGTGATAATACTTTGCAACCAGAATTTATAGATTTGGTAGAGTTAGGCATTACTAAAAAATTAAAAGGAGGAAATGCTGTATATGCAACTGCCTATTTTAGGCATGTAGATAATGTTATTAATCGTGTAAATACGTTGGCATATCAACAAAATGGAGCAGTAATAGATAGTATTATCAACAGAGTATATTCTAATGTTGGTAAAAGTAATGCTATAGGTTTGGAAATTGGTGCCACTTTAAAACCAACAAAAAGTTGGACAAATTTTATTGGTGTAAATGTGTATAATTATGCTATTGATGGTGTTTTAAACTTTAGACATAGAGATGGAATAGAGCGCAATTACAATATCGATACGAATTCTACGATTTACTCAATCAATTTAAACTCAACCTATAATTTTTGGCAAAACGCTTCAGTACAATTTACGTTTAATTACTTGTCTGATAGAGTTACAGCAATGGGTGAAGATTCTCGATTTTACTCACCAAATCTTACCTTTAGAAAAAAGTTGTTGGATGATAGGTTAACAGCCACTTTGCAATGGCAAAATATAGATATGGGCTTATTTAAAACAAACGAACAAAGAATTACAACCTCAAGACCCAACCAATTTTTTACAACTACAAACTACGTATATGAGGTAGATATGATTACGTTAAACCTGTCTTATACGTTTAATGCTGCTAAAAATAAATCGAAGTTTATAGATAGTGAATTTGGTAAGCGTGAGTTTTAGTCAAAATAAGATTACTAAAATTAGAAAATCCTTCAAGTTTTAACCTGAAGGATTTTTTTATGTCTTGTATTTTTTTCTCTTTTCTAAAAAACTACAAATTATAAAACTCCATACTCTCAACAATCAAGTTTTCAGGAACTTTACAATCTAATTTAAAATCTTCGTAATCGTTTAAAAGCACAAAATTTATTTGTCCGTTTACGTTTTTCTTATCATGTTTAAGCAATTCCATAATAGCAGAAAAATCTTCTTTTAATAAAATTGTTCTTTTATAAATTGATAAAATCACTTCTTTAACTTCATTTACTTTTTCAGTCGGAAAACCTAATAATTTAGAAGATATGTAACTCTCGCAAACCATTCCAATAGCAATCGCTTCACCATGAGTTAAGTTTTCTTTGTCTTCAGACTCTAAGTAAAAAGATTCTATTGCATGCCCTAAAGTATGCCCAAAATTTAAAATTTTACGTAAACTTTGCTCTTTAGGATCTTGTAAAACAACTTCGTTTTTTATTTCAATAGAACGAAATATTAAGTCATTGATTTTTAAATCTTTGTTTGATTTTATTTCGTTAAAAAGTTTAAGATCATAAGTAAGTCCATATTTAATAATTTCTGCAGTTCCAGACTTAATTTCTCTTTCTTCAACAGTATTTAAATAAGCAGCATCTACAATTACCATTTCAGGATTTGCAAACAAACCAATCTGATTTTTTAAAACACCCAAATCTACACCTGTTTTTCCACCAACAGAGGCATCTACCATAGATAATAAAGTAGTAGGAATATTTACAAAATCAATTCCACGTTTAAAACAACTTGCAACAAATCCACCTAAATCTGTAATAACACCACCACCTAAAGTAATTAATAAGCTTTTTCTGTCTCCACCCAACTCTGTAATCGCGTTCCAAACACCAATACAAGTTTCAATATTTTTATTAATTTCTCCAGACTCAATTTCAATCACTTCAATACGTTTATCAGTATCAAAATTTGGAATAAATTTGGGGTAACAATGCTCAAAAGTGTTCTCATCAACTAAAATAAATACGGTAGAATAGTTGTTAGTTGCCACTAAATTAGAAAGTGCATTATAGCCTTTTTCTTGAAAATGAACAGGATACGTAACTGCTTGAATAGATTCCATTGATAAATAATTGAGTTTGCAAATTAAATAGAAATTATTCAATTATTACCATTCAAATACTATATTTGTTTTACTAAATCGATATAGTATGAAGCTTTTTGATAATACAGAAGTAGCATTTGCTTTAAAAACAGATTCGCAGTTAGAACGTGCTTATTTTTTGTTTAAAATGATACAAAACGAGCCAATGGTTCGTATTGGTTCTGCTGTAACTAACTTTGCATTAAAAGTGCATTTGCCAGTAGAAGGTTTAATACGATCTACGGTTTTCGATCATTTTTGTGGTGGAGTTACAGAAGAAGATTGCTTGCCAATTATAGATAATATGTACAATAACGGTAATGTACATAGTGTTTTAGATTACTCTGTAGAAGGTAAAGACCAAGAAGTAAGTTTTGATGGAGCTTTAGAAAAAATATTAAAAATTGTTGATTTCTGCGAAGAAAAAAAATCCATTCCTTATGCAGTTTTTAAGCCCACTGGTTTTGGACGTTTTGCATTGTATCAAAAAATATCAGAAGGAAAAGAATTGTCTCAAGAGGAAAAAGAAGAATGGAGCAGAGTAGAAGCACGTTATCATAAAGTATGCAAAGTAGCAGTTAAAAAAGACGTTCCATTATTAATTGATGCAGAAGAAAGTTGGATGCAAGATGCAGCAGATGATTTAATTGAAAGCTTAATGGAAACCTATAACAAAGACAAAGCCATTGTTTTTAATACACTGCAAATGTATAGACATGACAGAATGGATTATTTAAAAGCATTATACAAAAGAGCTTCAGAAAAAGGTTTTCATATTGGGATGAAAGTTGTAAGAGGTGCTTATATGGAAAAAGAGCGAGAAAGAGCAGCAGAAAAAGGATATCCATCACCAATTTGTAAAAACAAAAAAGCCACAGATATTAACTATGACAAAGCCATAGAGTTTATAATGGAACACCCTAAAATGGCACTTTTTGCAGGAACTCATAATGAAGAAAGTTCTTATTTATTAATGGATTTAGCTAAAAAATACGGAATCGATAAAAACGACAATAGGCTCTGGTTTGGACAATTATTTGGAATGAGCGATCACATTAGTTATAATTTAGCAAACCAAGGTTACAATGTTGCCAAATACCTTCCTTTTGGTCCAGTAAGAGATGTGATGCCATATTTAATAAGAAGAGCAGAAGAAAACACATCTGTAGCAGGTCAAACCAGTAGAGAGCTAAACCTTTTAAAAACAGAGCGAAAACGCAGAAAATTATAATGCAAACGGTAGACGAAATAAAAGCTTTATTACATAGAAATAAGTTGAGATTAATGCAAGAACTATCTCAAAGTAAAGAAGCAATGCGATTAATTACTAAATCTACACACACAAACTTAACAGTAGAAGAAAAAGAAAAAATTAAAATACAGTTGTTAGATATTTGTAAAGCAATTCCTGCTTTGGCAGTATTTTTATTACCAGGAGGCGCTTTATTATTACCACTTTTAATTAAATTAATTCCCGATATTTTGCCATCTGCATTTCAAGAAGATATAGAAGAATAATTAGGGCGTTCCTTTATACTGAAAGCATTCAGTATTAAAGGCGCGCTTTCATTACTCGCTTTTTTTCTTCAAAAAAAGAGCTCAAACACACCATTCAATCGCTAACGCAGCTTACTTACTAACATTCAAGATAAGATTAAAACATATTTTTTATTTAACAAACTTTACTTTTAGTATAAAAATCTAAAATTCATCATTCTTAATTTGCAATTCATAATTAATAAAAGACTACTTTTGCACGAAATTTAAGAAAGCACAAATGCAATCAATAAGAAACATCGCAATCATTGCGCACGTTGACCACGGAAAAACAACTTTAGTAGATAAAATTATAGATCAAGCTAAAATTTTAGACGATCGTAAAGAACGTAAAGATTTATTGTTAGATAACAACGATTTAGAACGAGAAAGAGGTATTACAATCCTTTCTAAAAATGTATCTGTAAATTATAAAGGTGTTAAAATTAACGTAATAGACACTCCTGGTCACGCCGATTTTGGTGGAGAAGTAGAACGTGTATTAAAAATGGCAGATGGTGTTTTATTATTAGTAGATGCATTCGAAGGCCCAATGCCACAAACACGTTTTGTTTTAGGTAAAGCAATAGAATTAGGTTTAACACCAATTGTTGTGGTAAACAAAGTAGATAAAGAAAACTGTACACCAGATTTAGTACACGAAAAAGTGTTCGATTTAATGTTTGCTTTAGAAGCAACAGAAGAACAATTAGATTTTACAACTATTTATGGTTCTGCAAAAAATGGTTGGATGAGTACAGATTGGCAAGAACCAACAAACAATATCATTCCGTTGTTAGATGCAGTTTTAGAATCTATTCCAGAAGCACCTTACAGAGAAGGTTCTCCACAAATGCAAATTACATCTTTAGATTTTTCTTCTTTTACAGGAAGAATCGCAATTGGACGTGTATATAGAGGAGACTTAGAAGAAAACAAAGATTATATGCTGTGTAAAGCAGATGGTTCTACCAAAAAAGTAAGAATTAAAGAATTACACGTTTTCGAAGGAATGGGTAAAGCTAAAGTTGCAAAAGTTAGAAGTGGAGATATTTGTGCAATTACTGGTGTAGAAGGATTCGAAATTGGAGATACAATTGCAGATTTAGAAAGCCCAGAAGCCTTACCAAGAATTGAAGTAGATCAACCTACAATGAGTATGCTGTTTACTATTAACAATTCACCTTTTTTTGGTAAAGAAGGTAAGTTTGTAACATCTCGTCATTTACGTGACAGATTGTTCAAAGAAATGGAAAAGAACTTAGCCTTAAGAGTTGACACAACTGATTCTGAAGATAAATTCAACGTTTTCGGACGTGGCGTTTTACACTTATCAGTATTGATAGAAACCATGCGTAGAGAAGGATATGAACTACAAGTTGGTCGTCCGCAAGTAATTATCAAAGAGATAGATGGCGTAAAATCTGAACCTTATGAAACTTTATCTATAGATGTTCCAGAAGATGTAGCATCTAAAGCTATTAATTTAGTTTCTTTACGTAAAGGAGATTTATTGGTAATGGAACCCAAAGGAGATTTACAACATTTAGAATTTACAATTCCTTCAAGAGGATTAATAGGTTTGCGTAATAAAATACTTACAGCTACAGCTGGTACAGCAATAATTAACCATCGTTTTTCAGAATATGGTCCTTACAAAGGAGACTTTGCTGAAGAAATAAAAGGTGCTATTGTATCGTCTGCAGCAGGTAAAGCAACAGCTTACGCAATAGATCGTTTACAAGATAGAGGACGTTTCTTTATAGATCCAAATGAAGATATTTATATTGGTCAAGTTGTTGGAGAAAACAGTAAGGATACTGATATGGGAGTAAATTTAATTAAAGGAAAAAAATTAACGAACGTTCGTTCTTCGGGTACAGATGATAGTGTTAAGATTGCTCCAAAAATTGATTTTTCTTTAGAAGAATGTATGGAGTACATTAAATCTGATGAGTATTTAGAAGTTACTCCAGCAAGTTTACGTATGCGTAAAATTAATTTTAGACCATAATTTTATTATTATTCTAGTAAACAATTAAAATAAATAAAAAAGCTCAAGTGTACAACTTGAGCTTTTTTATTTTTAAATTATTAGTCTTACTCCTCCAAGTTCTTCAATTTTATAAGGAAAACGATTACCTGGTGAACCAATAAACATAAAATTAACAGGGATTTTCCATTTTTCAGAGAGTTTACGTATCAATTCTGGATTAAACTCTTCATTTAACTCAATGAATTGAATTTTAATTGATGGGTATTCTCTATCTACAACATCTATATCATTTCTAAATTGAGTTGTAATTTCAGTACCATTTTTAGTAGCTGTTACTACTTTTAATTTTTTCGTATGTTCATTATTTTGGATATACAACATTACTTTATTTAATGTTTCTACATCATCATCTTTTGTAAAATAAACAAATTCTTGAGAGTTGATATCATCAATTACAGCAAGCAATTTTTTATCTGTATTTAGTACAAATTGTCTAAAGGGATCAAAAACATAATGTATTAATTTTAATACTAACTTTAACAAGATAGTTCTGTTTAGCATTATAAGAATAAAAATTATTGCAGGAATAAAATATTCAAGAAATACAGATATATTACTTGGTACACCTTCTTGAGGTTTCATTATTAAATTACCAGTTAAAGCTATGATAACAGCAGCAATAGCCACAAATATGGCCAACCAACTTGCTTTTTCAGAACGAGGCAAACTATTTCTTTTTACTTTTAACAAAATATTTCCTATTCCAAAGAGTGCCATTACAGATAAGAAAGAAATGGTATAAACACCTGCTAAAAGTTTTACATCACCTTTAGTAATTAGTAATACAGAAATAGTTAAGAGCAAGAAAACGATTATGATACGATAAGAACTTCCTTTTTTGTTTTTCTTTAAAAAATATTGAGGTAAAATACGATCTAGTGCCATTCGTTCCAAAAGCCCAGAAACTCCAACAAAACTTGTCAGTACTGCTCCGCTAAGTACCAAAAAAGCATCAATACCTATTAAAATTGCTAACCAATTTCCACCAACGTGCGAAGCCATTTCAATTAATAAGGTGTTTTGATAGGCATCACTTTGCAGTAATGGCATAGCAAATAAAGACAGTGCAAATAAGGCAGCAAGTGGATTTATAACACTAACCACCATCCACATATTTTTTAATGTTTTTGGAAATACACCTTTTTGTTGCTCTTCTACAAAATTGGCAGAACTTTCAAAACCTGAAACACCTAACATTGAAGCTGCAAAGCCAAGAAAAATAGCGTTACTTATACTACCACCAGTAGTTGGTAAGTGCCAATTTTCTATAAATATGTCTAAACCATTAGAAAGTAGAAAGTATATAATGAATGCAGTTAGTATAGCAAAAGATGATAAATGAAAAAGAAAAATTCCAATAGCAACTTTTGCAGATTCTGATACACCACCTATAACTAAAACACCAAATAAGCTTAACAGAACAATAGTTGCAATAATTATGGGTATAGCAGGAATTAGATGATGCAGATAATGTATAGCTTCGTTTGCTGAAATAACTGCGGTTGCCATATATGACAATAGCGTTAATGTTGCTGCAAAAGAAGCTATAGATTTGCTTGTTGTGTTAAGTAAGGCATTATAGGCACCACCATTTAATGGTAATGCACCAACAACTTCTCCATATATTTTTCTAAATAGAAAAAGTACAGCAGAGACAATAAGTAACGTAATCCAAGCATATTGTCCAGCAAAAGCAATAGCCAAAGCAGAAACGTAAAGTACTGAAGAACTTATATCATTTCCACATATGGCTGTGGATGCCAGTACGGATAATTTTTTATGTTCTTTCATATTTGTGTTATTGTCGCTTTTAATTGGGCATAACATGACTATGTTAGTGCAACGTTTTAATGTTTTATAAACGTAGTTAGCTAATTTAGTTTTTTTTTACAAAAAATCAATAGTAAAAACACCTGTTTTAATTGATTAAAGTAGTTTCAGAAATTTTGCTTTCTAAGTTTTCAAAATCGTATAAGTTTTTATCTAACAAATGAGAAGGAAAAACATTTTGCAAGGCATTCATCATAATGGCATTTCTGTTAGGAAAATCAACTTCCCAATCTGCAATCATTTGTTTTACCTTTTTGCGTTGTAAATTTTCTTGTGAACCACACAAATTGCAAGGTATAATTGGGAAATTCATAAACTTTGCATATATTTCTATATCACTTTCTTTACAAAAAGCTAAAGGTCTTAGTACCACTAAATCACCAGCATCATTTTTAAATTTCGGCGGCATAGTTTCCATTTTTCCTGCAAAAAAGAAGTTGAGAAAAAAGGTTTCTAAAATATCATTTCTATGATGCCCTAAAGCAATTTTATTACATCCTAAATCTTTAGCAGCTTCATATAAAGTTCCTCTTCGCAAACGAGAACATAAACTGCAAGTTGTTTTCCCTTCAGAAGTTTTTTCCATTACAATTTTATAGGTGTTTTTTTCTATAATTTTATAATTAATGCCTAAAGTTTGTAAATAATTTGGCAATACATCTTCAGGAAAGTTAGGTTGTTTTTGGTCAAGATTTACTGCAATTAAATCAAAAGAAATGGGCGCCACTTTTTTAAAATGAAGTAACATTTGCAAAAGTGTGTAGCTATCTTTTCCACCAGACAAGCATACCATAATTTTATCTCCTTCAGCAATCATTGAAAATTCTTGAATTGCTTCTGCAACTGCTTTTTGCAATTTTTTTGTAAACTGTTTTCGGTTTTCCATAGCTACAAAAATAAGTCATACCTTAAAAAGTAAAAAGTAGTTTTTCTAATCTTTTGCAGAAGTTGTTTAAAATTTAAACAAATCCTAAAAATTTGATAAATATTTTAAATCGTATAATATTTTAATCTTTTGAGTTGGTTTTTAAAGAATAAAATTTAGATATTTGCATCATAATAAACAAAGACATGAATTTTATTCTAAATCATCATCATTTTTTTAATTGCTCTCAAGCGATTTAAAAATGTATTGAATAAAATCAAGATATTTATAAACCCGTTTGAGCAAATCAAACGGGTTTTTCAATTAAAAAAAGCTTCTTTTGCTTTGCAAAAGATTTCAAATAAATTGTCATTCTCTTTAAAATGGGAATATAAACCGTATTTGCTTAGGCAACAAAAAGTAGAAAAATGAGTAATTTAAGAATTGCAGTACAGAAATCTGGAAGGTTAAACGAAGATTCTATGAGAGTCTTAAAAGATATTGGTATTTCAATAGATAATGGTAAAGACCAATTAAAGGCAGCAGCAAGAGATTTTCCAGTAGAAGTTTTTTATTTAAGAAATGGAGATATTCCTCAATATTTAAGAGATGGAGTTGTTGATGCTGCAATTATTGGCGAAAATGTCTTAATAGAGAAAGGAAATGATATCGATTTTATAGAGCGTTTAGGCTTTTCTAAGTGTAAAGTTTCTATAGCTGTACCCAAAGAATCTAATGCCAATTCTTTAAAAGATTTAGAAGGAAAACGCATAGCAACCTCATATCCAGAAACCGTAAAAAAGTTTTTAAATGATCAAAATATTAATGCACAGTTGCATAAAATAAATGGTTCTGTGGAGATTGCACCAAATATAGGTTTGGCTGATGGAATTTGTGACATCGTTTCAAGCGGAAGTACATTATTTAAAAACGGCTTAAAAGAAATAGAGGTTTTGTTAAAATCTGAAGCAGTTTTAGCGGTTTCGCCTACAATTGATGCTGAAAGAAAAGCTATTTTAGAAAAAATCCAGTTTAGAATTCAATCGGTTTTAAAAGGGCGTCAATCTAAATACGTTTTGTTGAATGCACCTAATGAAAAGTTAGAAAGTATTTTAGCATTATTACCGGGTATGAGAAGCCCAACAGTATTGCCTTTGGCAGAAAATGGTTGGAGTTCTGTACACTCAGTAATTCCTAAAAATAAATTTTGGGAAATTATTGATGAATTAAAAGCAAATGGAGCAGAAGGTATTTTAGTATGTCCTATTGAAAAAATGGTAATTTAAGATGAAAACGATTGTAAATCCTCCCAAAAAAGATTGGGCAACAATATTGCAAAGACCTACACAAACGGTTAATGATATTGAAAATACAGTCAATCAAATTTTTGATGATGTTCAAAAAAATGGAGATAAAGCTGTAAATAAATACACAGAATTATTTGATGGAATTTCTTTAAAAACAAATACAGTTTCTGAAACAGAAATTGACAAAGCTATAAATACTGTTTCAGAAGAATTAAAATCTGCCATACAATTAGCAAAACAAAACATTACCAACTTTCATAAAGCTCAAAAAACTAATAAAGTTTTTGTAGAAACGGCTGCAGGAGTTGCATGTTGGCAAGAAAAAAGACCAATTCAAAAAGTAGGTTTATATATTCCAGGAGGAACAGCTCCTTTGTTTTCAACAGTATTAATGTTGGCTATACCTGCTCAAATTGCAGGTTGTAAAGAGATTGTTTTATGCTCACCACCAGATAAAAACGGAAATATACATTCCGCTATTTTGTACACTGCTAATCTTTGTGGAGTTACTAAAATTATAAAAGTTGGTGGAATTCAAGCTATTGCAGGATTTACTTTTGGAACAGAAACCATACCACAGGTGTATAAAATATTTGGCCCAGGAAACCAGTTTGTAACTATAGCAAAACAGCTTTCCACTAAGTTTGGCGTTGCTATAGATATGCCTGCTGGCCCAAGTGAATTGTTAGTTGTTGCCGATGATTCTGCAAATGCAAGTTATGTGGCTGCAGATTTATTAAGTCAAGCAGAACATGGTGCAGATAGTCAGGTAATTTTGGTTTCTACTTCAAAAAAAATAATTTCTGAAGTTGAAAATGAGCTTGATAAACAAATTTTAGAGCTACCAAGAGTTGAAATTGCCAAAAAAGCAATAAAAAATTCGAAATCAATTTTTGTTGAAAATGATAAAGTTGCTTTAGAGTTGATTAACGAATATGGACCAGAACACTTTATTGTTTGTACCCATAATAATGACTATTATATTGATAATATAGAAAATGCAGGTTCAGTTTTTATTGGTAATTATACTCCAGAAAGTGCAGGAGATTATGCCTCTGGAACCAATCATACCTTACCAACAAACGGATTTAGTAAAGCCTATTCTGGTGTAAATTTAGATAGTTTTACTAAGAGTATTACCTTTCAGCAAATAACATCAAAGGGAATTCAAAATATTGGAAAATCTATTGAGTTAATGGCAAAAGCAGAAGGTTTACAAGCTCATAAAAATGCAGTATCCATCAGATTAAAAGATTTGCAATAAAATGTAACGAAAAGGCTCTTTTTAGAGTCATTAAAGTATGAAAACAGACTTTAACATCCACAATTTAATTAGAGAAAATATAAAATCTCTAAAGCCATATTCTTCTGCAAGAGATGAATATAAAGACACAACTTCTACTGAAATGATTTTTTTAGATGCCAATGAAAATCCTTTTGAAAACGGAGTAAATCGTTATCCAGATCCTCAACAAAACAATGTAAAAGACCTTTTGTCAACAATCAAAAGAATACCTAGAGAAAATATTTTATTGGGTAATGGAAGTGATGAAATTTTAGATTTAATTTTTAGAGCATTTTGTGAGCCAAACCAAGATAATATTATCACATTGCCACCTACTTATGGTATGTATGGAGTCTTGGCAAATGTAAATGCTGTAGAAAACAGAAAAGTATTGCTAAATGAGAATTTTCAGCCCAAAGTAAATCAGATTTTAGAAACAGCAGATGAAAACTCTAAAATTTTGTTTTTATGCTCTCCTAACAATCCTACTGGAAATAGTTTTTATATAGACGATGTAGAAGAACTACTGATAAATTTTAATGGTTTAGTAGTTGTTGATGAAGCTTATATTGATTTTTCTGAGCAACGAAGCTGGCTTACTAAACTTAATGATTATCCTAATTTAATTATTACACAAACTTTTTCAAAAGCCTATGGTTTGGCAGGAATAAGGTTAGGAGTATGTTATGCATCTAAAGAAATAATTACTATACTTAACAACATAAAACCGCCTTATAATGTCAACGAATTAACACAACAAAGAGCAATTTTAAGGCTACAAAAATTAGATGAAGTTCAAAATGAAATCGCCCAACTAATTAGCGAAAGAAAACGCTTAAAAAAAGAATTAGAATGTTGTGTAAGTTATATTGAAAAAGTATACCATTCAGATGGTAATTTTTTGTTACTAAAAGTAGATGATGCTACAAAACGTTACCATCAACTCATAGAATATGGAGTAGTAATTAGAAATAGAACAACACAACCTTTGTGTGAAAACTGTTTACGAATTAGTGTTGGTATTTGTGAAGAAAATCAAAAATTAATTCGTGCTTTAAAGGCGATACAATAATAAAGTGTAAAGACCTCACAGGTTTTCAAAACCTGTGAGGTCTAAAAATAAAATTATGAGTAAAAAAGTATTATTTATAGACAGAGACGGAACTTTAGTTTTAGAACCACCAATTGATTATCAGTTAGATAGTTTAGAAAAATTAGAATATTATCCAAAAGTTTTCCAATATATGGCAAAAATTTCGTCAGAATTAGATTATGAATTAGTAATGGTAACTAATCAAGACGGTTTAGGAACAGCTTCTTTTCCTGAAGAAACTTTTTGGCCTGCACAAAATAAAATTATAAATGCCTTTAAAAAAGAAGGAGTTGTATTTACTGAAATTTATATTGATAAAACATTTCCGTATGAAAATGCAAAAACGCGCAAGCCAAAAACAGGTTTGTTAACCAAGTACTTTTCTGATGATTATGATTTAGAAAATTCTTTTGTTTTAGGTGATAGAATTACAGATATGGAACTAGCCAAAAATCTAGGTTCTAAAGGAATTTT
Organism: Bacteroidia bacterium; assembly: GCA_030427865.1. GTDB lineage: Bacteria > Bacteroidota > Bacteroidia > Flavobacteriales > Flavobacteriaceae > Polaribacter. The sequence goes on from JAUICK010000002.1 coordinate 205,757, forward strand.
CTTATCTGAAGACCCAGAATTAGGAGCAGATGAAATAGAAACGTCAAAACAAGAAATTTTAGATTGCATTGCTTTAACAAGCACAGATTGGTCAGAAATTTATGAGTTTCTAAAACTAAAAGACAGAGTTGCAGAAATTACAAGAAATACTAATGAAACTAAGATTTACATCAAATTAAATTTAGACGGCTCAGGTAAAAACAATATTTCTACGGGTTTACATTTTTTCGATCACATGTTAGATCAAATTGGTAGACATGGTGCTATGGATTTAACCATAAAGGTAGATGGAGATTTAGAAGTGGATGAACATCATACTATAGAAGATACCATGATTGCTTTTGGTGAGTTGTTCAACAAAGCTTTAGGTAATAAATTAGGCATAGAAAGATATGGATTTTGCTTACCCATGGACGATTGTTTAGCACAAGTTGCAGTAGATTTTGGTGGAAGAAATTGGTTGGAATGGGATGCAGAATTTAAACGAGAAAAAATTGGTGATATGCCAACAGAAATGTTTTATCATTTGTTTAAATCGTTTACAGATGGCGCAAAATGTAATTTAAATATTAAAGCAGAAGGCGTAAACGAACATCATAAAATAGAAGGAATTTTTAAAGCCTTTGCAAAAGCAATGAAAATGGCGGTAAAAAGAGATGCTAATAAGATGTTTTTACCAAGTACAAAAGGAATGCTTTAAAAGTGTTGAATTCTAAATTTTTAGTTTTAAGTGAGTTATACTTAAAATTAAACACTAAAATTAAAAACTAATTATGAAACTCATAATTATAAATTACGGGGCAGGAAATATAAAAAGTATTCAGTTTGCTTTTAAAAGGTTAGGAGTGGAGGCTATTTTATCAAATAATATTGATGAAATTAGAAATGCTGATAAAGTAATTTTTCCTGGAGTTGGAGAAGCAAGTTCTGCCATGAAAATGTTGCAAGAAAGCGGGTTGGATAAAATAATCCCAACCTTAAAACAACCAGTTTTAGGAATTTGTTTGGGGATGCAACTGATGTGCAATTTGTCTGAAGAAGGTAACACAAAAGGATTGGGTATTTTTAATGTTGATGTAAAAAAGTTTTCAAAATCTGTAAAAGTTCCACAAATGGGCTGGAATGTGATTGCTGACTTAAAATCAGATTTGTTCAAAGGAATTAAAGACAAAGAATTTATGTATTTGGTACATAGTTTTTATGCAGAAAAATGTGATGAAATGATTGCAAAAACAGATTACGAAATTGAATATGCATCTGCTTTACAAAAAGATAATTTCTATGGAGTTCAGTTTCATCCAGAGAAAAGTGGTATCAAAGGTTCAAAAATATTAGAAAATTTTTTAAAACTATAAATAAAGACCTTTCAGGTTTTGAAAACCTGAAAGGTCTAAAAACATAAGAGTGAGATTTCTCTTCTTTGGAGAGATGTCTTGAAAAGACAGAGAGGCAAATGAGAATAATACCAGCAATAGATATCATAGAAGGCAAATGTGTACGACTTACTAAAGGCGATTACAACACCAAGAAAATTTATAATGAAAATCCGCTTGAAGTTGCCAAAGAATTCGAAGCTTCTGGAATCGAATATTTACACGTTGTAGATTTAGATGGTGCAAAAGCAAGTCAGATTATCAATTATAAAGTTTTAGAGCAAATTGCAACCAAAACTAATTTAAAAATCGATTTTGGAGGCGGTTTAAAATCGGATAAAGATTTAGAAATTGCTTTTAATTCGGGTGCAAATCAAATTACTGGAGGAAGTATTGCAGTAAAAAAACCAACCATTTTTGAAAGTTGGATTGCTAAATTTGGTGCTGAAAAAATCATTTTAGGAGCAGATTTTTATCCTGATAATTCTGGCGGAAAAATAGCCACTAATGGTTGGCAAGAAGAAAGTTCTTTAGAATTAATTCCTTTTATATCTGATTATCAGCAAAAAGGAATTCAATATGTAATTTGTACAGACATTTCTAAAGACGGAATGCTACAAGGACCAAGTTTTAATACCTATTCAAAAATATTGAAAGAATGTCATTCCGAACAAAGTGAGGAATCTCTAAAACTAATCGCTTCAGGAGGCATATCTACTTTTGAAGAAATCCCAAAATTAGAAGAAATTGGTTGCGAAGGCGTTATTATTGGAAAAGCGATTTATGAAAATAAAATTAGTTTAAAAGAGTTAGAAAAATTTATATTGAATAAATAAGGCTATCATTCCTGCGTAGGCAGGAATCTAAAGATAGATAAAGAATTTTAAAAACAAGATTCCTGCTTTCGCAGGAATGACAAAAGAGGTTTATGTTAACAAAAAGAATAGTACCTTGTTTAGATATTAAAAACGGAAGAACTGTAAAAGGAGTCAATTTCGTGAATTTAATTGATGCTGGAGATCCTGTAGTGTTGGCAAAACAATACGCAGATTTAGGTGCAGATGAATTGGTGTTTTTAGACATTGCTGCAACTTTAGAAAATAGAGGAACTACTTTAGATATGGTGCTAAAAGTGGCAGAACAAGTAAATATTCCGTTTACAGTTGGTGGTGGAATTTCTTCTGTAGAACATGTAGATGCTTTGTTAAAATGTGGCGCAGATAAAGTGTCTATCAATTCATCAGCAGTAAAAAGACCAGCGTTGATAAATGAATTGGCTGATAAATTTGGAAGCCAGTGTGTGGTAGTTGCTATAGATGCCAAACAAGTTGATGGAGACTGGTTTGTGTATTTGGCTGGAGGAACCATTCCTACAGAAATTAAATTATTTGAATGGGCAAAAGAAGTAGCAAAACGTGGAGCAGGAGAAATATTATTCACTTCAATGAATCACGATGGTACAAAAGCAGGTTTTGCAAATGAAGCTTTGGCACATTTATCATCTTTAGTAAACATTCCAATTATAGCTTCAGGTGGAGCAGGAACAATTGAACATTTTGTAGATACATTTAAGGAAGGTAAGTCAGATGCTGCATTAGCAGCGAGTGTGTTTCATTTTGGGGAGATCCCTATTTTGGATTTGAAGAAAGCATTAAAAGAACATAATATTCCAGTTAGAATATAAATTTGTTGTTGGTTTGTGGTTTATGGTTGTTAGTAATGCACCATCTACCAAAAACCATCAACCAAAAACAACAATTATGAATATTGATTTCAATAAAAATAAAGACGGATTAGTACCCGCAATAATTCAAGATGCCACTACAAAAAATGTATTAATGTTGGGTTATATGAATGAAGAGGCATTTAATAAGACTAAAGAAACTAAATTAGTCACTTTTTTTAGCAGAACTAAAAATCGACTTTGGACAAAAGGGGAAGAAAGTGGTAATATTTTAAATTTAGTTGATATTGCATTAGACTGTGATAAAGATACTTTATTGATACAGGTAAATCCTAATGGGCCTACTTGCCATAAAGGTTCTGATACCTGTTGGAATAAAGAAAATACGCCTAATTATGGTTTCTTTTCTACCTTAGAAGGTGTAATTGCAGAGAGAGTTGCCAATAAAGACACTAAAAAATCTTATGTAGCCAGTTTATTTGATAAAGGAATTAATAAAGTAGCTCAAAAAGTAGGAGAGGAGGCTGTAGAAACGGTTATTGAGGCTATGGATACTAATGATGAGATGTTTCTATACGAATCTGCAGATTTACTATTTCATTACTTAATGTTATTGCAAGCCAAAGGATTTACATTAAAAGATATTGAAGCTGAATTAAAAAGCAGGCATAAATAAATTGTTTATTAATTAAAGCAAACACAGAAACTTATTAAAAAATATTTAAGTTAAATATCCAATTAATAACGAATTCTAATTAACTAATTCCGAATTCTAATTTCAACTGTTTTTTGTTTTGTATCACAAGTAAATTTGAAGTAATATAAACTTTAATTTATTACATTATGGAACAACAATCAAACAGGTTTCTTCATTGGCTTAAAACATCTATAACTGCAAAAATGTTTGTGGTAGGCTTTTTGAGTTTTATACTCTTAATACCTTTATTTTATATAGAAAACTTAATCCAAGAACGTTCTTATCGACAAAAAAAAGTTGTAAATGAAATAAGCAAACAATGGGGAAATGAAGTTGTTATTTACGGACCTATTTTAAAAATACCTTACAAGCTTTTTTTAAAAAAGACAATAATGGATGAGAAGACTAAAAAAGTAACTACAGAGACTGTAGAAAGTATTAGATATGGTTATTTTTTTCCAGAAAAGTTAGATATTAATTCTGAAATAAATCCAGAAGAAAAGAAAAGAGGGATATACAAAACAGCTGTTTTTAATAGCCAAATTAGTATACATGGAACGTTTAAGTCTTTTGATTTTAGTAAAATTGAAGTAAAAGCAGAAAACATTCTTTGGAATAAATCTAAAATTTTATTAAAAACAACCAATGTTAAAGGTGTTAGTAGTCTTATTTCTGTTAATTTAAATGACAAGGAATATCATTTGTCTTCAGTTGCGTCCAAACATATTAATAAATATTATACTTTAGAAAGTAATTTAATCCCTTTAAAAGAAGTTTTAAAAAAAAGAAAGTCAATACTTTTCTCATTAGATATAAATGTAAAAGGAAGTGAAGATGTTCGTTTTATCCCTATTGGTAAAGAAACAAATGCCCAAATAATTTCTGGTTGGAAAACTGCAAATTTTACAGGAGAATTCTTACCCTATAATCCTGATAAAATAAGTAGCGATGGTTTTAATGCTAAATGGAAAATATTAGATATAAATCGTGCATTTTCTCAACAATACTTTAATAATCTTCCTAATTTAAATGAGTTTGATTTTGGTGTTAACTTTAAAATACCTGTAGATGAATATCAGAAAAGCGAACGTTCTGCTAAGTATGGTTTTTTGGTTATTAGCTTAACTTTTTTGGTGTTTTTTCTCATACAAATAATAAGTAAAATTAACATTCATCCTTTTCAATATTTAATGATTGGATTAGCATTGTTAATGTTTTACACGCTATTAGTTTCTATATCTGAACACAGTAATTTTCTAAAAGCATATACAATAGCAAGTATTTGTGTTATTAGTTTAATTACTCTATATGCAAAAAATATATTAAAAAGTTTAAAATTTACTTCTCTAATTGGCATTTCATTAACAGTGTTATATACTTTTATTTTTGTTATTATTCAAATAGAAAGTTATGCTTTAATAGTTGGAAGTGTTGGTTTGTTTGTAATCTTAACTTTAGTAATGTTTGTTTCAAGAAAAATAGATTGGACTACTAATTAAATTATAATAAGACTAACAATTTATTAAATCTAAAGTGACCAAATAGACATGCTGTTTGGTCATTTTTGCTTTTAACCATGCATAAAAACTCATCATAAAAATATCTTCTTTCTCTCTGTCAATCCATAAAAAAGAATTTTCAATTTTTTCTCTAAAAAAAGCTGTCGTTACTACTTCTGGGTTTTTGTAATAGGTTTCAACCAATTTTAAATACATAATAACTCTTTCTTGATTTATTTCTTTTAAATAATTAAAATAGGCTCTTTTAAAACTTTTTAATCTCGAATCTACAATATCTATATTGCCTAAATCGATTTGCAATAAAATTTCTATTAAGTTCTTTTTAATTGTCCAAACTATCCCCGCTTTTTCTATGTACCATTGATCTGTATGATAAAATTTTGAAAATATTTTTTGTGCTTTATCTAAAAAGTTTTGTTGATAATAAAAGACAATTAAAGAAAGATAAATATCAAGTTGAGCAACAATATCAATATTTTTTTTATCAATATAACTTTCTAAAAGCTGAATTGCTTTTTTTGAGTTTTGAGAATAATTGTAGTTTAAAGCAACTAATAGATGATATTTTGGCTCAAAATGCTTGTAGTGTTTTCTTTTGTTAGAATTCATGTAAAAAAACATAGAATCTAAATACCAAATAGAATCATTAAATTTTTTATTACGAAAAAGAACGTTTGCAATAACATACAGAATTTCGAGATGATAAAAAAGCTGTTTCTCTTTTGAAGTATGATGTTGCACCACTTGATAAGTACTAATAACAAAATCTTCGATATTATAATAATCAAATTTTTGAAAAGAAGAAATATTAGTGATTTGTATAATTTGATATAATGATTTAAATGATAAATCATTATAATTTAATATTTCTTGTTCTTTTAAAGTGTTGTTAATTAGATTTTTAATATCTATTTTTGATTTATGGTGCTGAAATTCGTTTAATGATTTTCTTATTTTAGCATATACAATGTTTAGGCTTTCTTCTAACTTTAATTGTTGTTTATTCTGCTGAAAAATAATAATTAACTCTTCTAAATTTAGAAAAGTATTCGCATAGGAATATTGAATTTTAGTATGGTAAATTTCATTTAGAATTGTGAAAAACTGATTTTCTTTGGCAATAATTTCTGCTTTATATAAGATTTGATAGCCAACTTTAATCTGATTTTTCTCCAAAAAACTCCTTGCAGAAAGTATATACTTTATCAATTTCATGTCTAAAGAATTTTCTTCTTTTATGTTTGTATCCGCAGTAAAATCAATAATAGAATAGAACAAACGTTTTCTAAGTGCATGCAGAGCAACTTTGTTTTGTTTTCCATACAATTTTTCAGATATTTCTTTAGGAGAATAATTATCTCTTAATAAAAGATGAGTTAATTGAATGTTTTTAGCATCTTTTCGCTTGTTTTTTTTATCAAGATAATTTATAAATTGTTGTTGTTTTTCAGTTGTAAAAGAAGATAATATTTGTTTTAAATCAATCATTATATCGTCAGTAAAATACCAATAAAGATATAAATAAATAACATATTATGTTATATTTTTATTTTATATCGTCAGTTATTTGTAAAAATTGATTTCTCTACTATTTCTGTTTCTTTCAAATTTGCACTATAATTATTAAATTAAAAAACATGAATTATCAAACAACAGTTTCATCAAACGAAGAAACTAAAAAACAAAGAAAAGAGAACAAGAAATTTGATCAGAAACCAACATCTGCTTATGTGGGTGCAACTTGGGGAGTGTTAATTATTGGATTACTTTCTTACTGTATTGGTTTATGGAATGCTACAATGGAATTGAATGAAAAAGGATATTATTTTGCCATTCTTTTAATGGGAATTTACGCAGTAATATCTCTTCAAAAAGCAGTAAGAGATAAAGCTGAAAACATTAAAACAAGTGATATGTATTATGGAATTAGTTGGATTATTGTAATTGCTTCTTTGCTCTTATTAACAATTGGGCTTAGAAATGCAGATTTGTTATTAAGTGAAAAAGGGTTTTATGCAGTTTCTTATCTATTAAGCTTATTTGGCGCAATAACAGTGCAGAAAAATACAAGAGATATTGATTTTATCAACACTAAAATTGAAAAAGAAAATAGTTAGTTTGATAATGGTTGTTAGACCAAAACCTCATAAGTTTAGGCTTATGAGGTTTAATTAACTAACTTTAAAAAAACTTTTAGATATGAATTCAAATTTTAAAAAAGAGTTATCTAAATTAATCGCTGATGATGTGATTTCTATAGAAATTGCTAAAAAAATTGATAATTATTACAACTCTAAACAAGAGCCTCAATCAAATAAATTATTATCTATTTTTGGAGTACTTGGAAGCTTACTTGTTGGTTTAGGTATCATTTTAGTATTAGCGCATAATTGGGATAATTTCTCAAGACTTATAAAAACAATTTTCGCCTTTATTCCATTAGTAATTGGGCAAATTGTTGTAGGTTATTCGTTATTAAAAAAGAAAAGCAGCATTTGGTTAGAATCTTCAGGAACTTTTTTGTTTTTAGCAGTTGGCTCAAGTATTTCTTTAGTTAGTCAAATTTACAATATTCCCGGAAATTTAGGGTCATTCTTATTAACTTGGTTAATGCTCTGTTTACCATTAGTTTACTTATTAAAATCAAAATCAGTATTTATTTTATGTTTAGCTTTTACAACTTATTATGCTTGGGAATTAGGTTATGCAAATTGGAATAACATTAAAACTCCTTGGATGTATTTACTGATAATAACTACTTTATTACCTTTTTACATCACACAGTTAAAATACAAATTAGAAAATAATTTAACTACAGTTTTCAATTTCCTATTGCCATTAAGCTTACTGATATCGTTTGGTACTTTTGTAAAAGGGAATTATCAATTTATTGTAATAACTTATGTGGTTTTCTTTGGCTTATTATACAACTTAGGGAGACTTAATTTCTTTAATAACATAAGAATAAGAAAAAATGGATTTATTTTGTTAGGGTCTTTAGGTTTAGTAGTAACCATGCTAATTTTGAGTTTTAAAGGTTTCTGGGGTGAACGTTTATTGTTCCAGAAAATAAATAACCACGATTTAATTGTTGCCATAGTTATATTAATTACTACAATTGTGTTATTAATTTTCAACAAAAGAGAATCAAGCTTTAAATGGAATAGTCTGTTTGAATATGCTTCATCGTTAATAGCTTTGACGTATATCGTTGGGAATTACAATAATCTCATATCTTCAACTTTAGTAAATCTAATCATTTTTATTCTTGGAGTAAGTACAATTAAAAAAGGTGTAGACAAAATGAATTTTGGAATCTTAAATTATGGAATGTTAATTATTACACTACTAATTATCTGCCGTTTTTTTGATACTGAAATGACATTTGTTGTACGTGGATTACTATTTATTCTTGTAGGAACTGGATTTTTTGCAACAAATTTCTTGATGATAAAAAAAATGAAAAAACTAAATTAATTCAGAATGAAATCGAAAAAAATAATATTTACACTTTTCCTTTTATTGGCTGTGGTTCAATTATTAGCGCCTGCAAAAATGATTTACAATCAAGAACAAATCATAAAAACAGGTAAAGCCTATAAATTTTTAACTCAACCTTTAGACCCAAACGATCCTCTTAGAGGAAAGTATGTAAGGTTAAATTATCAAATAAATAGATTTAAAACATCAGATACTATCTGGAAAAAAAATCACCATGCATATGTCTATTTAAATGATAGCATTGGGTTTGCAAAAATTGATACAGTTAGTCACAAAAAATTAAATTTACCAAATGATTATGTAATTGCTGATAAGTATTGGTTCAATCAGAATAATAATACTCTTAGGTTTAATTTACCTTTTGGGCGTTTCTATATGGAAGAATCTAAAGCAAAACCAGCAGAAGATTTGGTAAGAAGAAATAATAGGGAAGCAATAAACAATACAACTTGTGCTTTGGTTTATATTAAAGAAGGAAAGTTTGTATTAAAAGATGTTTTAATAAATGATGAATCTATTACTGATATTATAAGGAAAAACTCCAATAATTAATTTTTTTGACCTCATGATTTTATGTTTCCGAGGTTAATTTTTACCATTAAATAAATTCGACTCATATTTATAATAGTAGTATTTTCGCCACAAATTATAGAAATGATTTTTAGAAATAGTAAAGTCTTTGTCATATTAGCATTTTTTGCCATTTATGTTATTTGGGGCTCTACCTATCTATTCAATAAAATTGCTGTTACAGAATTACCTCCTTTTTTCTTAGCTTCTATACGCTTTTTTACAGCAGGTTGTATTATGGTTTTAATTGCTTATTTAAGCAAAGCAAAATTAATAATATCAAAAAAAGAGTTTAAAAATATTTGTATTACCGCTTTTTTCTTTTTGGTATATGGTAACAGTGTTTTTGTGTGGTCATTGCAATTTGTAGATAGTGGTTTTGGTTCGTTAATTGCATCTACAAATCCATTATTTGTATTAATAATGATGCGAATTATTGATAGAAAACCCATGCAAAAAAAATCTATTATTGGTGTTGTTTTAGGTATTTTAGGGATGATTTTATTAATTAGCCAAGAACAACTTACCACTACACAAAGTACTTTAATTGGTATTCTTGTAATGCTTACCTGTGTAATTAGTTGGAGTTATGGTAGCATTTTTGTTGCGAAAGCAACTTTACCAAAGAATTTTTTGGTAAGTACTGGATACCAAATGATTTTTGGAAGTCTATTCTTAGCAGGTATTAGTTTTTTATTTCAAGAAAGTTGGTCATCTCCTATAAATTGGACAATAAATGTTCAAATTTCGATGTTAATATTAATTATTTTCGGAGGTATTATTGCCTTTACCGCGTTTAATTTTTTACTTAAAAGAGTTTCTACAGAAAAGGTATCTACGTCTGCTTATGTAAATCCTGTTATTGCTTTATTTATGGGGTGGTATTTTTTAGACGAACAGTTCACTACTCAATCTATTGTCGCCTCAATTATTTTGTTAACAGGAGTATATTTTATTACTTCAAGAAAAAGAAAATAAATTGAAAGCAAACAAATACTCATTTATTAAACCAGAAAAGTTCCCTTTTTTTTATGGGTATGTTATTCTTATTTTTGGAAGTATTGGTATTTTATTTAGTATTCCAGGTCAAACTGTTGGGGTTTCAGTTTTTACTGATCCAGTTAAAGATGCCTTAGGCTTAACAAGAAATCAATTTAGTAATGCTTATATGATTGGAACTTTAGTAAGTGCCTTTTTTGTAACAAAAGCCGGAAAACTGTTTGATAAATTTGGCGCAAGAATTGTTGCCTTTTTTGCTGCTTTTTTCCTTGGAATTTCATTACTACTTTTCTCTATATCAGAGAAAATATCAACTTCTATTCAACGTTTTTTAGATATTCAATCTTGGATAGTTCCTTTTATTTTAATCTGTTTTTTGTTTTTCTTTATTCGTTTTTGTGGTCAGGGAGTTCTAACAATGGCATCAAGAAATATGGTTATGATGTGGTTTGATAAAAACCGAGGAAAAATAAACTCTATAAGTAGCATAACAATTTCGTTAGGTTTTTCTAGTTCGCCAATTTTAATTAATTATTTAATAAATGAAAACGGATGGGAATTAAGTTGGCAAATTTTAGCACTAAGTTTATTTATTTTTAGTTTTATTATATTACAATTTTATCGAAACAAGCCTGAAGAATTTAATTTGATTCCAGATGGCTACACTAGTAAAAGTAACGCTAAAACAACAAATTTAATCAAAGAAATAAATTTTACTTTACAAGAAGCAAAAAAAACAAGAGCTTTTTGGATGTTTGGATTAGCATTAGCTTTTAGCAGTTTTTTTATAACAGGATTTACTTTTCATGTAATATCTATTTTTGAATCTGAATCTTACACAAGAGCAGAAGCCATTTCAGTTTTTTTACCCATCTCTGTTATTGCTATAACTGTTTCTACTGTTGCAAATGTTTTGAGTGATTATTTTCAGCACAAAATTTATTTATTTATTATGTTATTCAGTGGGTTAATAGCGTCATATGGTTTAGTAACTCTTGATAATAAAAGTGGTGTTTATTTTTTAATTATTGGAATAGGAATTTACAATGGGCTTTTTGGAGTAGTAAATGCTGTTACTTGGCCCCGTTATTTTGGTAGAAAATATTTAGGTGCAATTACAGGAAAAATAATGAGTTTTTTGGTTATTGCAAGTGCAATAGCACCTAGTTTTTTTAGCTACTGCTACACAACTTTTAAAAGTTATAGTTATATAGGTTATGGGCTAGTTATTTTTTTAGTGTTCTTAATTATAGGTTCTTTTAAAGTAACTAAACCAACTTTAGAAGATATTTAGTACAACTGTTTTAGTTTTAAATAGTTCTTTATATCTTTCACATTAAATAAAAATCGTTGCAAACTACTACTATTTTATATATTGTTATAGCTATGTTATTGAGTTTTTCATTAGCATATTTTCAATATTCTTATAAAGAAAAAAAGATTTCTAAAATCTATATTTTATTATTTTGTTTAAAATTTTTTAGCTTTTTTTTGTTGCTTTTATTGCTAATTAATCCAACAATTAAAAAAGAAGAATTGCAAAATATTAAGCCAAAGCTATCGGTTTTAGTTGATGATTCTAAATCTATTTCTTTTTTTAGAGAAGAGAACAACATAAAAAAAATTGTACAAAATTTAAAAAATGATAAAGACATTACAGACAAATTTAGTGTTGATGAATTTGTTTTTGGAGAAAAATTAAATCGTTTAGACACCTTAACTTTTGCCATACAAAATACTAATATTTCTGAAGCAATTGCGACTGTAAATGAGGTGCATAAAGATAAAATTGCTCCAATACTTTTATTATCTGATGGAAATCAAACTATTGGAAACGATTATGAATTTATCAAATCTAATCAGGTAATTTACCCTATAGTTTTTGGAGACACAACTCAATATAAAGATTTAAAAATTAGTCAGTTAAATGTTAATAAGTATAGCTATATTAAAAACAAATTTCCAGTAGAGGTAATTTTAAATTATGAAGGAAAAGAACAAGTAAATACACTATTTTCTATTTATAAAAATGGAAAAACTGTTTTTACAAAAAGGATAAAGTTTTCTAAAGCAGATAATACCAAAACCATTGTAACAAATTTAACTTCTAATAAAGAAGGGAATCAATTTTATACAGCATCAATTCATAAAATAAAAGGAGAGAAGAATGTTAAAAACAACAATAGGTCTTTTTCTGTAGAAGTGATAAATGAACAAAGTAAAATTTTAATTTTAACTTCTACTATTCATCCAGATTTAGGTGCAATGAAAAAAGCTATTCAAAGTAATAAACAAAGGTCTGTTGCTGTATTTTTGGTTGATAAATTTAAGGGAAAAATAGAAGATTATCAATTGGTTATTTTATACCAACCCACAAGAAAGTTTAATGCTATTTTTAAAGAAATAAAAAATAAATCGAGTAACTTTTTATTGGTTTCTGGTACAAATACAGATTGGAAATTTATAAATCAACAAAAAATAGGAATTTCGAAAAATGCAATAAATCAAATAGAAAATTATGGAGCAATATATAACAACGGTTTTTTAACTTTTTCTCAAAAAGATTTAAGTTTTTCGCAGTTTCCACCATTAAAAGACTTTTTTGGAGAAGTAACAGTTTTTAAAGAGTATCAAACATTATTATTTCAGAATATTAATGGTTTACAAACCCAACAACCACTTTTAATAACTTTCGAAGAAAATAATCAAAAAACAGGAGTTTTATTTGGAGAAGGAATCTGGAAATGGAGAGCTGCCAATTTTTTAAATACAAACACATTTCAGAGTTTTTATGAATTTGTTAGTAATTTGGTTCAGTATTTATCATCCAATAAAAAAAGAGCTCGATTGTCTGTAAATGCAGAAAATATTTACCCTGCAAACTCAACAATTAAAATATCGGCTTTTTATACTGATAAAAATTATCAATTTGATGATAGAGCCTTTTTAGAATTAACAATTACAGATGTAAAAACTAAAAAAAGCACTCAATTACCATTTTCTTTAGTAAACAATGCTTATCAAATAGAGGTAGAAAATTTATCACCCAGCAATTATGCGTATAAAGTATCTGTAAATAACCAAAATATTAGCAAACATGGTAAGTTTAAAATTATTGATTATGAAATAGAAGAACAATTTACCAATGCTAATTTTAAGAAACTACAAAAGTTAGCTAATAGCAGTAACGGTGTATTATTTTTTAACAATCAGTTAGACAAATTAAAACAAGAACTATTAACCAATCAATCATTTTATACCATACAAAAATCTATTGTAAAAGAAAGAAATTTAATCGATTGGAAATGGGTTTTATTTCTTGTAATTTCTTTATTTTCAGTAGAATGGTTTATAAGAAAATATTATGGAAAAATATAAAATAACCTTACTCTCTTTTTAGTAATTGAGTGAACTTTTTGTATTTTTGCGTTGATATTTTATTTGCTTTGAAAAATTTATTCATCATAATATTTAGTTTTTTATTACTCGCTCCACCAATGCAAGCGCATGTTGATGTTGTTGTTTTTTCTGAAACAAATGAAAACCATATAGAAGCCAACTTAAATCATGTAGATGAGCATCACAAAAATGATTCTGAAAATGAAAAAAACACAGAACATCATCATCACTGTAGTTCTGTTAACCTTCTTAATATTTTTATCCCTGTAGAAAACAAAGTTGATTTTATTGATTTTTATCAATTTAAAAAATCAATTACCTATTATACAAATACAAATTATTCTTATTATCAAGGTAGTGTTTTTCAGCCTCCAAAGAATTTTAAATTATAATTTAAGGCATCTTTTTATCAATTAAGATGTCCAATTACTACAATTTATAATTTAAAAATTTCATCAATAATGACTAAAAATATATTAACAATCCTATTCTTAGGATGGTTTGTCAATACATCATTGGCACAAAATACGCTACAAATAAAAGTAATTTCGGCAGAATCAAAAGAAATAATTTTAGGGGCAAATGTTTTAATAAAAAACACAAGTATTGGAAACACTACAGATTTTAATGGTTTGGCAATAATAAATAAAATTCCAAATGGCGAACAGACATTGGTAATTTCTTATGTCGGATTTAAAACAGAAGAGAAAACAATAATATTTCCAAGAAAAAACACGATACTAACTATTGAATTGCATGAAAATGAAGACACATTAGAAACTATTGTCATTCAAGCTACGAGAAGTAAAAGAACAATTGCAAAAATACCCACTAGAATAGAAGTTGTAGGTGCTGAAGAATTGGGCGAAAAAGCTATTATGAACTCTGCTAATATAGCTATGATTTTACGAGAAAGTACAGGAATTCAAATGCAACAAACATCAGCCAATTCTGCAAATCAAAGCATAAGAATTCAAGGTTTAGACGGTAGATTTACCCAACTTTTAAAAGATGGATTTCCTTTATTTGGAGGGTTTTCTAACGGTTTAAGTATTATGCAAATTCCACCTTTAGATCTGCAACAAGTAGAAATTGTTAAAGGAAGTTCTTCTACTTTATATGGTGGTGGAGCTATTGCTGGCTTGGTAAATTTAGTTTCTAAAATACCAAAAGAAGAAAAAGAGTTGAATATTATGTTAGATGTAACTTCAAGAAAAGGAAAAACTTTAAATGCTTTTTACAGTAAAAGAAATGATAAGTTTGGAATTACATTTTACACTTCTAAAAATTTACAAAATGCAGTAGATGTAAATTCAGATCATTTTTCTGATATTCCAAAAGTTAGAAGTTTTAGTATTAATCCTTCTTTGTTTTATTATCCAAATGAGAAAGTTTTTTGGAGATGGAGTTTAAACTCAACCATAGAAAAAAGAACAGGAGGAGATTTAGACGCAATAGACCATAACCCAAGTGCAAATCATACATTTTTTGAAGAAAATAAATCAGAACGTTATACAAGTCAATTAACATATAACAAAGAAATTTCAGATGATAAAAGATTTAATTTTAAAAATAGTATTAGTTATTTTAAAAGAGATTTAAGTTTACCAAACCATCAATTTTTTGGAAAACAATTTGCAAGTTTTACAGAAGCAACTTATGCTCTTTATTCAGAGAAGTTAGAGTGGGTTTTTGGAGCAAATATCATTACAGAAAATTTCTCAGAAAAGCTTATTAATAATTTAGATAGAAGTTACAGTCAAAATACTTTTGGAAGTTTTGTTCAAAATAGTTGGAATTTTAAAGAAAATATTACTCTCGAAAGTGGCTTAAGAACAGATTATAACAACAATTATGGAGTTTTTATTTTACCAAGAGCTTCTCTTTTTATAGAAATTAATGATAAAGTTACTTCAAGAATTGGTGGTGGATTAGGGTATAAAATTCCTACAATATTTACTGAGGATGCAGAATTACGCTCATACCAAAACGTATTACCAATAAATACAAGTAATTTTAAAGCAGAAACTTCTATAGGTTTTAATGCAGATATAAATTATAGTAAAAGAATTTTTAATAACAATATCTTACTTTCTTTTAATCAACTATTTTTTTATACACAATTAAAAAATTCTCTAATTTTAAAACAACAAGGTAATAATTATCAATTTGTAAATGCAAGAAAAAGCCTTAATAGCTTTGGGTTTGAAACAAATTTAAAATTAAAGTATAAAGACTTAACATTGTTTACTAATTATGCTTATAATAATGTTAAAATTAATAATACTCAGAAAATTTTAACTCCAAAACATAGCTTTGGTAGTGTACTAATGTATGAAGTACATAATAACTGGCGAATAGGTTACGAAGCTTATTATAAAAGTTCTCAATTAAGAACAGATTTATCAAAAACACCAAATTTCTGGACAATGGGTTTTATGATTATGAAAACGTATAAAAATATTAATATTTATGCCAATTTTGAAAATTTTGCAGATACAAAGCAACAAAATTATCAAACAATGATTATGCCTCCTCATAACAATCCAACTTTTACAGATATATGGGCGCCAACAGATGGTTTTATATTTAATACAGGAATTTTAATAGAATTATAATTTAAATTAGACCTCTAAATTGTGCATCTTTTCTTAAATTTAGAGGTCTATATAGAAAAAAAATATGACACATCATCATCATGGGCACAACCACAACCATAACAATTCTACAGAAAATATAAGTACAGCTTTTTTTCTAAACTTGTTTTTTACAATTGTAGAGTTTATTGGAGGAGTTTATACCAACAGTTTAGCAATTACTTCTGATGCAATTCATGATTTAGGTGATAGTATAAGCTTGGGTATGGCTTGGTATTTTCAAAAAATATCCAATAAGAAAGCTACAAAAACTTACTCTTATGGTTTTAAACGATTTTCTTTATTAGGGGCTATTATTAATTCAATTATTCTTTTAGTAGGTTCAATTTTTATCATTATAGAAGCAATTCCAAGAATTCTTCATCCAGAAGAATCAGATGCAAAAGGTATGATGTGGTTTGCTATTTTAGGAATAATTGTAAATGGAGCAGCAGTTTTAAAACTAAGAAAAGGAAGCTCTATCAACGAAAGAGTAGTTTCATTGCACATGTTAGAAGACGTTTTAGGTTGGGCAGCAGTTTTAGTAGCTAGCATTGTTATGCAGTTTTATTACATTCCAATTTTAGATCCTATTTTATCGCTCTTAATTTCTTTGTATATATTGTATAATGTTTTAAAAAACGGAAAAGAGAGTATTCGAATTATTTTGCAAGGCACACCAATTCAACTTTCAATAGAAACGATTAAAAAAAGGATATTAAAATTTGATGAAGTAAAGAATATTCATGATTGTCACGTTTGGACAATGGATGGAGAGTACAATATTTTAACAATGCACCTTATTGTTGATGAATCTCTTAAATGGAAAGAAACGAAACTCTTAAAACTAAAAATTAGAAATTTATTATATAAAGAATTTCATTTAGAACATATCACTTTAGAATTAGAGATTTTAAGTGAAGATTGTGATTACATAGATTGTATTTGATAAACATATACCGTAAATTTGAAGAAATTTAAAATAAATAAAAATGGCAAACAATCAAGTAGATATTAAGTTCCCAAAAGGAGGCTTGTTTTTTATAATAATTGGTGTAGCAGCATTAATTATATTTTCAAAATCAACTGTTACTATTGGACCAGGAGAAGGTGGTGTAATTTTTGAAACGTTAGGAGATGGTATTAATACAGATAAAACATACAGTGAAGGTTTTCATATTGTTGCTCCTTGGAACAAAATGATAGTAAGAAAAGTACGCCAGCAATCTATTTCTGATGAAATGAATGTGCTTTCTGTAAACGGTTTAGAAGTAAAAGTTAACGGTACTATTTGGTATGAACCTGAGTTTAAAAATTTAGGCTTATTAATAAAAACAAAAGGTGAAGATTATGAAAGAGAACTACTAGACCCAGCTATTAATGCTGCCGCTAGAAGCGTTGTAGGACGTTATACTCCAGAGCAATTATACTCAAGTAAAAGAGATGTAATAGAGCAAGAAATATTAGAAGAAGTACAAAAACTTTTAAAAGATCAGTACTTAATTGTAAAAAGAGTATTAGTAGAAGATGTTAAATTACCAACTACAATTAGAACTGCCATAGAAACTAAATTAAAACAAGAACAAGAGTCTTTAGAATATGAATTTAGATTAGCAAAAGCTAAAAAAGAAGCAGAAAGACAAAAAATTGATGCAGAAGGTAAAGCAACAGCTAACAAAATATTAAGCGCTTCTTTAACCGACAAGATACTTCAAGAAAAAGGTATAGAAGCAACTTTAAAATTGTCTGAATCTACTAATAGTAAAGTTATAGTTATTGGTTCTGGTAAGAGTGGAATGCCAATTATATTAGGTAATCAATAAAATAATAACTTTATTTAATTATTAAAATCCAGCAAAAGCTGGGTTTTTTTATGCCATAAATTAATATTATGTAGAAATTAACAGCGATTCTTAAAGTTCTGTTAAACTCAATTTATTACGTAACTAAAGTTGTATTACTTCGTCATATAGCCGTAAATATAAATCAATACCATGAGTAAAAATAATACCACAACAGAACATAAAAGAGAGAATTCATTCGAAATAATTCAATCAAAAAGAATGACTTGGAATACAAGGAGAAAATATAACTATAAATACGTTACAACCGTATTTTAGTTGTTAGTTAGTTTTTAATAGTTGAAAAGAGTCAAAAGCATTCGCTTTTGACTCTTTTCAATTTAGTTAATTTTTAACTGGTATTTTATCTCGCTCAATTTTACCTTTTTTGAGCGCTTTGTAGTTTTCATAACAATCAAGAATAGCTTCAATCATCTGTAAATCGGATGCTTTTTTTATAAAGTAATCAGAATAATTGCAGTCTGTTAACAGCTCTGTTAACTCTTGTCTATCCATTTGCAGATACTCCATCATTACTTCTCTATCAAATTTACCAGCTAACATTTTACGCAAGTCATCTTCTTTTTTCAGCTTTTTTAATTTTTTTAATTGTTTTGGTTTTTTTCCAAAAAGATTGTACAAGAAATCTACAGGCTGAAACAATGCAGCAATAGGAGAGGAGAAATCTTTTCCTTTAGGTTTACCAACTTCATAAGTTTGCGGTAATCCGTTAATTTTTATTCTTGTAAATCGATCTTTTGGTACTTGCTTAATATCAATTTCTAAAACACCAATTAATTTGGTAGATTTAATAACAACTTCTTTAATTTCTTCTGGTTTTTCATACAAAGCAATTAACAATTCGTTACCTTTTAATAAATCGTTAGTTATTTTTAATTTGATAGAAGCATATCCTAAATAAGAAACAAGAATCGTATCATTGGTTTTAGTTGGAATTTCAAAAAAACCTCTGTCATTTGTAATGGTTCCTTGAACAGTATTTAAATTTAAAATATGAGCAGCACTTAAAGGTTTCTTATTTTCTGCATGAATAATTTGCCCTCTAAGGTTCTTAACACGTAATGTGTCGTTTTGAGAAAATGTGCTTAAACTTATAAATAAGCACAGTATAAACAGGTTTCTTAGCATAATGCGAAATTAAGTATTTAACTTCTTAGAAAGGTTAATATTTTGTGAAGAAGTAAAAAAAAGTGCGCACGAGAAGATTCGAACTTCCACTTTCTTGCGAAAACAGCCCCCTCAAGGCTGCGCGTCTACCAATTTCGCCACGTGCGCTATTATCTTAAACAAAAAAGTTAAGCGATTGCTTAACCTTTCTTTGTGACCGGGCTGGGGCTCGAACCCAGGACCCTCTCCTTAAAAGGGAGATGCTCTACCAACTGAGCTACCAGGTCATTAATAAATCGAGTGCAAATATACTATCAATCATTGGAAATATAAATATTTATTTGGAAATTTTTTATTGATATTTGCATAAATTAAATTATGATGAAGATTGTTTTATTAGGATATATGGCTTCAGGAAAATCTAGCATTGGCAAGAAGCTTTCTAAATTATTAGGTATACGTTTTTTAGATTTAGATGAGTATATTATTGAAAAAGAAGGTTTATCTATTAATGATATTTTTAAAATTAAAGGAGAAATCTACTTTAGGCTAATAGAAAGTAAATATTTAAAAGAAGTTCTTTTATTAAACGAAAATTTTATTCTTGCTTTAGGCGGTGGCACACCTTGCTACGGAGATAACATGAATGAGATTAATAAAAGTGATGCACTCTCTGTTTACTTACAAGGAAATACATCTACAATGATAGAAAGGTTAATTAAAAAGAAGGCAAAAAGACCACTAATAGCATCTTTAGATAATGATAAAATTCCAGAATTTGTAGCCAAACATCTTTTTGAAAGACGCCCTTTTTATGAAAAAGCAAAAATTACCATTAAAATAGAAGGCAAAAAAAAGAAAAAAATTGCCCAAGAAATACAAGAAATCTTAAATTAAATAGGCAATAGCTTTTTTATTAGAAAACTCTACTTGAATATGTTCTTTTACAGAAGTAGATAATGAGATGCCTTTAAAGTCTGCTTTAACTGGATATTTTTTATGATTCCTATTAACCAATACAGCTGTTTTAAACTTTTTTAAAGGAACATTTAAAAAGTGTTTTATTCCATAAATTAAAGTTGTTCCAGAATTTAAAACATCATCAACTAAAACAAGAGATTTATTTTTATAGTGTTCTATTTCTATTGAAGTTGAAATGGGTTTTAATGGATTTTTTTTGTCTATAATAACCTCACAAATCGTAATTTTTAAAGGTGAAATTTCTTGTAAAATACCTACAATTTTTTCTGCAAATACAAACCCATTACCAATAATACCAGCAATAACTACTTCTTTCTCTGCGCTATTGGTTTCATATATTTGATATGCGATACGCCTAACTTTTTGCTCTATTTGTGTTTGGTTTAATATAATATTTCCTTCAGTTGTCATAGGTCTTCTGTTGTGTCTTCTTGATAATTATCTATATCTCTTCTGTCTTTTTTTGTTGGTCTTCCAGTACCTTTTTTTCTGTAGTAGTCTTTTGCATATTTTAAAAGTTCTGTCTTTTCGAATTCTTCTTTTGGGGTTATATCTTTTCTATATAAGTCTACTAACTTAGCACCAACCCTACTTTTTGGTAAATCTAAAACTTTTATTTGATAATTGATTTGGTTTTTACGAACTAAAAGTAATTCATTACCAAAAATTTCTTTAGACGGTTTAATATTACTATTATCTATTTTTACATGCCCTTTTTTACAAGCATTAGTTGCTAAACTTCTTGTTTTAAAAACCCGTATGCACCAGAGATATTTGTCAATTCTCATAAAAATAGTTAAAATATAATGTTTGTCTTTTTACAAAGGTATAAAAATGGTAAATTGCGCCCTCTAATTTTAAGATTAAATGAATAAAATAAAAAATATTTTAGCACTAGTAGTTTTGAGTATTACAGTTTTATACTCTTGTGGTGATAATAATGGTATACAAGTAAATAACTTTGATCACGAGGCACAAGCCTTAATAGACAATGATTCTCTAACCCAGTTTTTAAAGAATTATTATTTTGACACTTCTGTAGATTCTATAAAACCTATAACAGCAGGTAAAACTTCTTTGGCAGATGACCTTGCAAATAATATTTCAGGAAATTTTAAAGAGATAAAAGTTAAAGAAAATGATATTGATTACTCAATGTATGTTTATGTGATTGAAGAAGGTGGAAAAGATGCAAATAATAATGTAATTAATGATAAAGGATTTCCAACAGTAATGGATTCAATACTATCTACATACCAATTATGGGCCATTAGTAGAACTGATACAATTTCTTTAGTTGAAACAGGGACAAATCCCTTTTGGTTAAGTTTAGGTCCTACTCCAAATTCGCTTGATTTTGCAAATTCGTCGATTCGAGGATGGGCTTATGGTCTTAAAGGCAATTTAAATGGAGGAAAAAATATTACCAGTAATGGACCAATTACTTACGAAAACTTTGGAAGATGTATTTTAATTATCCCTTCTGGTTTAGCTTACAGAAATGGAGGAACAACTACAATTGGAGCAAATCAAAATTTATTGTTTTATATTAACTTATATGATTTAGTAAAAGATACAGATCATGACAATGATGGGGTAGCTTCTATAAATGAAGATGCGAACGGAGATGGAGATCCAAGAAATGATTTTAGCGATGATAATAATCCTGCTACTCCAGATTATTTAAATCCAAATATAAAATAACGTTTATAACTTTTAAGCGAAAAAAGCTCTTGAAAAATCAAGAGCTTTTTTTTATGAAATATAGAATTTATTTAAAGTCTATAAGATAAACCAACTATAATCTGGTTAATTCTTGTATCAAACTCTACATTAGTTGTTCCATCCAAAAAACTAGACTCAATATCATTAAAGCCTCTTTCCCAACGTAAATCTATACCTAATCTTCCAATTTCTATTCCTCCTCCAAATTGCAATCCAACAGTAAAACCATCGCCTTTTACATCTGGTATATCACTAATACTAAAGTCTTGGTCTAATACATATTGAAAAGAAGGCCCAACATATATATTACCAATACTAAAAATCTTTTTTCCTAATAAAACAGGAATGTCTATTTTTTGGAAACTAAAATTTGTAGATTTAGCAGAAGCTATATTATTATCGTACGTAACTTCATTTTCTAAATTGGTGTAAACTAATTCTGGTCTTAAATACAAACCAACTACTGGTATCTTAAAACGTAACCAAATACCTGCATGATAACCAGTTTTACTTTTTGCTCCATCAAAAACATCTGTTTTTACTTCTTTAATAGAATTAGAATTGTAGTTGATACCTCCTTTAATACCAAAATTAATTTGTGAATTTGCTGCTTGACTAAAACCTAAAGCCAGAGCCATTATTAAAAATACTTTTTTCATATTTATTATTTTATAGTTTTTATAAAGACGCTTTAAATAGGTAAAACGTTATTATTTTCTTGATATTACTTTTTTAGCAGCTTTTACTACGGCAGCAGCATCTAAACCATATTTAGCCATTAACTGCTCTGGAGTTCCAGATTCTCCAAAAGTATCGTTAGTAGCTACAAATTCTTGTGGAGTAGGGGTGTTTAAAGCTAAAGTTCTTGCAACACTTTCACCTAAACCACCTAATTTATTATGTTCTTCAGCAGTAACTATACAACCCGTTTTAGCAACAGACTTTAAGATAATTTCTTCATCTAAAGGCTTAATTGTATGAATGTTAATTACTTCTGCAGAAATTCCTTCTGCTTCTAATTGTTCAGCTGCTTGTAAAGATTCCCATACTAAATGACCTGTTGCAACAATAGTAACATCAGTTCCTTCTGTTAATTGGATTCCTTTTCCTATTACAAATTCTTCATCTGGCATAAATACAGGGACTTTAGGACGACCAAAACGCAAATAAACTGGACCTTCGTGTTCAGCAATTGCAATAGTAGCTGCTTTTGTTTGATTATAATCACAAGGATTAATCACTGTCATACCAGGTAGCATTTTCATCAAACCAATATCTTCTAAAATTTGGTGTGTTGCTCCATCTTCACCTAAAGTTACACCTGCGTGAGATGCACAAACTTTTACATTTTTACCAGAATACGCCACAGATTGACGAATTTGGTCATACACTCTACCTGTAGAAAAGTTAGCAAAAGTTCCAGTAAACGGAATTTTTCCTCCAATAGTTAAACCAGCTGCAATACCAATCATATTTGCTTCTGCAATACCTACTTGGAAAAATCTTTCAGGATTTTCCTTAATAAATTGATCCATTTTTAAAGAACCAATTAAATCTGCACATAAGGCAACTACGTTTGGATTAGTTCTTCCTAATTCTGTTAGCCCATCACCAAAACCAGAACGTGTGTCTTTTTTTTCTGTGTACGTGTATTTTTTCATTGTAAAATAGTGTGTTGTAAAATTTTGCGTAAAAATAAACTTTTATTTGAAGTCTTGGTTTATAAATTCATCAATTCTTTATAGAGTTTATGAACAGGTAAACCAACTACGTTAAAATAGCTACCTTCCATATTATCAATGGCTATAAAACCTATCCATTCTTGAATTCCGTAAGCACCAGCTTTGTCAAATGGTTTGTAATTTTTAATGTAATAATTGATTTCGTCATCAGAGATTTCTTTAAAAGAAACTACAGTTGTATCACTAATTATCTTCTGGAAATTCTTATTTTTAATACTTATAGATGTAATTACTTCGTGTTTTTTACCTGATAAACTTCTTAGCATATTAAAAGCATCTTCTTCGTCTTTTGGCTTTCCTAAAGCTTTGTTTTCTAACCAAACAATGGTATCTGAAGTAATTAAAATATCTTTTTCTGATAAATTTGTGAATACTTTGGATTTTAAGTCGGCTAAAAAATTGGTGATTTCACTTCCTTTTAATTCCTTTGGGTAAATTTCTTCTACCTCTTTCGTTTGTATGGTAAAATCGATATCTAAATCTTTAAAGAATTGTTGTCTTCTTGGTGATTTTGAAGCTAAAATGATATTGTAGTTTTTTAGTTTTTCTCTTAACATTTTATTTCTATTGTAATTCGTGTGGAAACAGGAATCTATTTTCATGTTTTTTTGGATTCCTGCCTACGCAAGAATGACAGACTGTTTTAATTAATTGTAAATAACAACATTGATAAAATTCCAAATAGCATAATCACTTTCATTAAATTACTTAATTTAGAAAAATCTTTTTTTGTTTTTGCTGTCCATAATTTACTCATAAAATTAATAGTTGGAAAGATTAAAAAAACAATTCCAAAAACTAAAAATAAATAATTATCTTGAAGAAATTGAATGACGATAATCAAAAAAAATAATAGTAGACTACTACAGAAAAAAGCGACTTTAGCAGCTCTTTTTCGACCAATTACAATGGGTAATGTTTTGGCTTTAAGTTTTAAATCACCATTAATATCTTCTATATCTTTTATAATTTCTCTGATGAATGTTGTTAAAAAGGAAAATATAATGTAGGTAAAAACGAAAATAATATCAATTCGTATTGCAAATAATTCATCATCATTATTATCAATTCTAAAATCATAAGAAAATACTAAATAAATAACGAAAACACATAAAATTGAAACTAAGAGATTCCCTAATAAAACTTTTCTTTTTAAATTTTTTGAATAAAAATATAACCCAATAATAGTAAATAAAAAATAAAAAGAATGATATGGTAATTGTTTATTAAATGATAAATAAACTCCAAAAATTAAACCTAATAACGTTAGCAAATAATAAGTTTTCCAAGCATTTTTTTTGGAAATAGTTACATCAATAAAAATGGTATTGGGTTTATTGATTTTATCAGCTTCAACATCAAAAATATCATTAATTATATAACCTCCTGCAGTAATTAAAACAACTGATAAAGCTAAAAGGGTAAAGTCTAAATGAGATAAATAAGTTTCTTTTAAAAAAGATTTTATTAATGCATATTTCGTTAAAATCATTGTTAATAAAACCATTAGAAGGTTTTTGTAACGAATGAGTTTTAAAAAGTCCATTATGCGTTAAAACTTTTTTTAATTCTTGCCAAATCTCGCTTATTATCTCTGTCTTTTAATACATTTCGTTTGTCGTGCGTTTGTTTTCCTTTGGCCAAAGCAATTTCTAATTTGGCAAAACCTCTATCATTAATAAATAAACGAAGTGGAACAATTGTATTTCCTTTGGCTTCAACATCTTTTTTTAAACTACGTAATTCACGTTTATTTAAGAGTAAACGTCTTTCGCTTTTAGGTTTATGATTAAAGTGATGACCGAACATATATTCTTGAATATACATGTTTACGATAAACAGTTCTCCACGTTCATTAAATTCGCAAAAACTCTCTGTAATTCTTGCTTGACTGTTTCTAATCGATTTTATTTCTGTTCCTGTTAACTGAATTCCAGCAACATATTTATCGAGAATTTCATATTCGAAACGTGCTTTTTTATTCTGTATGTTTATTTTTTTTTGCACAGTCATTGACTGGTTTTATTTTGTTTAATTTAAACAAAGATACATTTTTGATTAAGATAAAAGAAGTGTAATTTTACAACTCATTATTTAATAGAACCAAACAAAAACTAATGCGATATTTATTTATACTTTTGGCTACTTTTTTTATTTCCTGTAATACCTCTAAACCTAAGTTAACTGCTCAAGAAATAATAGATAAATCTATTGTATACTCTGGAGTTGATAAGGTTGCCAACTCAGAAATTACGTTTAATTTTAGAGCAAAAAAATATAGTGCTAAAAGAAGTAATGGAAATTTTAAACTAATAAGAACTTCAGATAGTATTTTAGATATTTTAAGCAATAGCGGTTTTAAAAGATTTATAAATTCTAAACCTATGCGTTTAGTAGATTCTATGGCATCTAAATATGCCAATTCAGTAAACTCTGTACATTATTTTTCTGTGTTACCTTTTGGTCTAAATGATAAAGCAGTTCGTAAAAAGTTACTAACTTCATCTACCGTAAAAGGAAAAGAATATTATAAAGTAGAAATTACATTTTCTGAAGATGGAGGAGGAGAAGATTTTGAGGATGTGTTTATTTATTGGATTGGTAAAGAAAATTTTTTAGTTGATTATTTAGCGTACTCTTACCATACAAATGGTGGAGGAAAACGTTTTAGAGTGTTAAAAGAACAGTGCGTTAAAAACGGAATTCGTTTTGTAGATTATCATAATTACAAACCCTTAAACAAATCAATTTCTTTGATTGATATAGATAAAGCTTTTGAAAACAATCAGTTAGAAAAAGTGTCAGAAATTGTTTTAAAAGATATTAAGGTTAAACTATTCTAATAAATCTTTTATTCTTGTATAGATAAGAATGGCAAAACAATAAAAGCTGTATATTATTTTTAGTTTACTTTTTCGATTTTACCAATTTTTTGTTCACCAAAGATAGTAACAATATATAAGCTCGAATTATCATCATCTTTCATCCATTCATATTTTTTTTCCCCCAATATTTTATTGGCAAAAACAGGAGTTGTATTGCTATGACCTACTACTAAAACTGTTTTTCCTTTGGTGTTTTGCTGAAAAATAGAATCGTACATTTTTCTTGGGTTGTAATTAATGATTGCTAAACCTTTGCTTTCTGCTGTTGGCTCAGCAGTTTGCATAGTTCTATTATATTTGGTAGAATAGACAGCATCTAAATCAATATCACTAAAATATTCTGCCCATTTTTTGGCTCTTTCTAAACCTTTCTTGTTTAAATTAGGATTTCTATTAGTTTTGTCTGTTCTATCTTTTTCTGCATGACGAATTAAGTAGTACGTTGTGGTTTCATCTGAACTACAAGAGAATAATACACTAAAAGCGAAAACGAAAAGAAAGAAAAGTTTTTTCATAATTATTGATTTAAGTATCAAATATACTTAAAAAGAAAAAGCGATGTTAAATTGCATCGCTTAAAAAAACTAAAGTTATATCTCTCTTTTTTGATTTTTATAAAAATTATTTTTAACAGAATCCATTCTTCTTAACAATTTGTCAATCTTTTTTTGATGTGATTGAAAACTGTTTTTAAAAAAATCATCTGTATAAAAATTATGTCTGTTAAACGGAGAGCTGTTTAAAAAATCTTTTGCAAAAATAGAATCTAAGGGCATAAATTGTTTGTTAAAATCTATTTTAAATTGATTAAAAACATCTCTTTCTAAAACAGAATCTCCTTTAATGTTTGAATAAAAATAAGAATAAGTAGAATCTAAAGCTATTAAGTTTCCATTTTTATCATATTTTTTATTCACTTTAATTTTAGTTTGGGGTTTTAAAGAGTCCCTCTCAACACTATTATCTACTTTTTCTTTGTTATTCTGACCTTGACAATTATAAAAAGACAAAGCCATTAACATATATATTGCTAATTTTTTCATCACTTTAAAATTTAGATTCATATTAAAATGAGGCTGTCTAACAAATGTCGTCTTTAATGAAAGTGAAGAATCTTAATAGTATTAAAATTCTGTTTTATAGATAATTAAAATTTTTCGATTGCGCTCAAAATGTTAATAAAACCACTTTTTAGACAGCCTCATTGTAACCAACCAATTAACTTACTTTACCTCAATTAGTTTAGCAGGTTTAGGTTTTGCTTCTTCTAATTTTGGAATTGTAATTTTTAATTCACCATTTTTATAAGTGGCCTTAATTTTATCATTATCGATAACGCCTTTGGGCAAGGTAAAACTTCTTTTAAAAGACATATAACTATATTCTTTACGTGTATAACTTTCATTAGAAGTATCATTATTTGATGTTTTTTCTGATGAAATAGTTAAAATGTCATTGTCTAAATCTATTTTAAAGTCTTTCTTGTCCATTCCTGGTACAGCAACATCTACAATAAACTCATTTTCATTTTCTTTAATGTTTACAGCAGGTAAAGTTGTATTAGTATCAGAAAAATTGGATGTTGACCAATCTCTAAAAAAGTCGTTAAAGACATTTGGTAAAACTGGAAAATCTGTGTTTTTTACTAACATAATTTTTACATTTTTAGGTTAAACATTATTCTTTTTTATAAAGTAATAAGCAAAAAAAATACCACTTTAAAAAGAATGTCATTTTTTCAGATGCATCTGAAAAAATGACATTATGTTATTGATTTTAAGTTTATTGCAAAAAGAAAAGGTGGCTTATTATAAAATATTACCACCTTTTCAAATCAACCAAACTAAAAATTAATTTTCTACCAAATCAGATTGATTTCTAAAAACTAATTTATCATCAAATGCGTCTAATAAAATAATACTATCTGTTGTTATTTTTCCAGATAAAATTTCTTTAGACAACTGATTTAATACTTCTTTTTGAATGACTCTTTTTACAGGTCTTGCACCAAATTCTGGCTGATAACCTTTGTTTGCCAAATATGCGATAGCTTCATCTGTTGCATCTAAAGTAATTTCTTGTTTACCAATCATTTTCTTTAAGTGTTCTAATTGTAACTTAACAATTTCGAAAATATCTTTTTGAGTTAATGGTGTAAACATAATTACATCATCTATTCTATTTAAAAACTCTGGTCTTACAGATTGTTTTAACAAACCAAGAACCTCAATTTTTGCCAATTCAGTAACAGCATCTAAATCTGCTTTTGGGTCTGCAAATTTTTCTTGTATAATATGACTTCCCATATTTGAGGTCATAATAATTATGGTGTTTTTAAAATCTGCAACACGTCCTTTATTATCTGTTAGTCTACCTTCATCCAACACCTGTAATAAGACATTAAACGTGTCTGGATGTGCTTTTTCTATTTCATCTAAAAGCACTACAGAATACGGCCTTCTTCTTACAGCTTCAGTTAACTGCCCACCTTCATCATAACCAACATAACCTGGAGGCGCACCAACCAATCTGCTAACAGAATGACGCTCTTGATATTCGCTCATATCTATTCTTGTCATTGCATTTTCATCATCAAATAAATACTCTGCTAATGCTTTCGCTAATTCTGTTTTTCCAACCCCAGTAGTTCCTAAAAACAAGAAACTTCCAATAGGTTTATTTGGGTTTTGTAAACCCGCTTTAGAACGTCTCACAGCATCAGAAATGGCAACAATAGCTTCTTCTTGCCCAACCACTCTTTTGTGCAATTGATGTTCTAATTTTAAGAGTTTATCACGCTCTGATTGCACCATTTTAGTTACTGGAATTCCTGTCCATTTTGCCACAACTTCAGCAATATCATCTAAAGTAACTTCTTCTTTTATTAGCGATTTTTCGTTCTGATTTTGTGCCAATATTTGTTGATATTCTTCTAACTTTTCTTGAGTTTCTTTTATTTTTCCGTATCTAATTTCTGCCACTTTTCCATAATCGCCTTCACGTTCTGCTTTTTCTGCTTCAACCTTAAAGTTTTCAATATCTAATTTCGCGTTCTGAATATTGTCTACAACTTCTTTTTCTGATTTCCATTTAGCATTTATGGTATTTCTTTCTTCTTTTAAATTAGCTAAATCTGAACGTAAAGATTTTAGTTTTGCTTCATCTTTTTCACGTTTTATAGCTTCAATTTCAATTTCTAATTGCATAATTTTACGGTCTAAAACATCCAATTCTTCTGGTTTTGAATTGATTTCCATACGCAATTTAGAAGCAGCTTCATCCATTAAATCTATAGCTTTATCTGGTAAAAATCTATTGGTAATGTATCTTTGAGATAACTCAACCGCTCCAATAATTGCTTCGTCTTTAATACGAACTTTATGATGTGTTTCGTACTTTTCTTTAATTCCTCTTAAAATAGAAATGGCACTTTCTGTATCTGGCTCATCTACAATTACTTTTTGAAAACGACGTTCTAAAGCTTTGTCTTTCTCGAAATATTTTTGATATTCATCTAAAGTTGTTGCTCCAATTGCGCGTAATTCTCCACGAGCTAAAGCTGGTTTTAAAATGTTAGCAGCATCCATTGCTCCTTGTCCACCACCAGCACCAACTAATGTGTGAATTTCGTCAATAAAGAGTACAATATCTCCATTAGAAGAGGTTACTTCTTTAATTACTGCTTTTAAACGTTCTTCGAATTCACCTTTGTATTTTGCACCAGCAATTAAAGCGCCCATATCTAATGAAAAAATGAGCTTGTCTTTGAGGTTTTCAGGCACATCACCATCTACAATTCTGTGCGCTAAACCCTCTGCAATAGCAGTTTTACCTGTTCCGGGTTCACCCACTAATATTGGATTGTTCTTTGTTCTACGAGATAAAATTTGTAGCAATCTTCGTATTTCTTCATCTCTACCAATTACAGGGTCTAATTTACCATTTTGCGCTAATAGATTTAGGTTTTTCGCATATTTATTTAAAGAATTATAAGTTTCTTCTTGAGATTGAGAAGTAACTCTTTCTCCTTTTCTTAATTCTTCAATGGCTGCTTTTAAATGTTTTTCAGTAACACCTTGATCTTTTAAAATTTGCGCTATGCTAGATTTAGATTTAAAAATAGCTAAGATTAAATGTTCAATAGAAACATAATCATCTTTCATGTTTTTGGCAATGATTGAGGCTTCATTTAGCGTTTTTCCTGCTTCTCTAGACAATAATATTTCTGCACCAGAAACTTTTGCAAAACTTTGCAACTGTTTATCTAAAATTTGTTCTAATGGATTAATATTAACGTTCAGTTTTTTCAATAAAAAAGGTAAAACATTTTCATCTACTTGTGTTAAAGCTTTAAAAATATGTTCGTTTTCTATTTGATTATGACCATAACTTTGCGCCAATTGTTGCGCCAATTGTATGGTTTCTTGTGATTTTGTTGTATAATTATTAAAATTCATTTTCTAAACTTTTTTATTTTTTAGATTAGTAGAAAGCAATTTTAGTACCATCTATAAATTTGCAGATTAACAAGTCATTTTGTCTTGTTAAACCTTAGTTTTACTGACTTTATGACTGATGAAAGTTTATTATCTTTACTTCGACAAAAGATAAAAACATTACAATGGGCATATTCAATACAATTTTTGGAAGTAAAGTTGGAAATTCATCAAAAGAAGACAAAAAGGCGTTGGTAAATTGGATTGCGTTAACTACAATAGAACAGTTAAAAGAAATTAAAGAACAATCTAAAACAGAATCGATTCTTATATTTAAGCATTCTACTCGATGTGGAATTAGTAGTATGGTTATTAAACGTTTTGAAAACCTTTTTCAAAAAGAACATCAAAAGTTAAAAGTATATTATTTAGATATATTAAATTACAGAAATATTTCTGATGAAGTGGGTTATAAATTTCAAGTACTACACCAATCACCCCAGCTAATTGTGTTAAAAAATGGTATTTCTGTTTATAATGCCTCTCATTACGACATCACTCAAACGAATTTAACAAGATTTATATAGTTTAAATTTGGGATAAACCTATTTTAAGTCTTATTTTTGTCTCTTAAAATTTTTAAAATTTTGGCAGAAATAAACACTTCAGAAAAAGTAACAGGCAAAGAATTATATGGATATCAAAAAGATGCCCTTCAAGAAATCTTTAAGCGATTTGAAACAGCACCTCAAGATTATCATTTATTATACCAATTGCCTACTGGAGGTGGAAAAACAGTAATTTTTTCAGAAATTGTAAGACGTTATTTACAAACATTTAAAAAGAAAGTTTTGGTCTTAACACATAGAATTGAGTTAAGCAAACAAACGTCTAAAATGTTAGATGAGTTTAGCGTTACCAATAAAATTATAAATTCTACAGCTAAATTAGACGACCAGCATGAGTTTGATTGCTTTGTTGCTATGGTAGAAACGTTAAAAAATCGTTTAAATGATGATAAATTAGATATTTCTGATATTGGGTTGGTAATAGTAGATGAAGCACATTACAACTCGTTTACCAAAATTTTTAAATTTTTCGACGATTCTTTTATTTTAGGTGTAACTGCAACCCCTTTAAGTTCTAACATTAAATTGCCAATGTATGAGAACTATCAAGAATTGTTTGTTGGAGAATCTATTCAAGATTTAATAGATAATGGTTATTTAGCAAAAGCAAATATGTATTATTACAACGTTGGGTTAACTTCTTTAGAAGTAGGAGCAAATGGAGATTACACAGTAAAATCATCAGAAGATTTATATACCAATTCAGACATGTTATCTAAGTTGGTTTCTGCTTACGAAGAAACAGCCAAAGGCAAAAAAACCTTAATCTTTAATAATGGTATTAATACTTCTATTCAAGTATTTCACGCTTTTAAAAGAGCTGGTTATCCTATTGCACATTTAGACAATACCAATACAAAAAAAGAACGCGAGCTTATTTTAAGGTGGTTTCACAAAACACCAAATGCCATTATTACCTCTGTAAGTATTTTAACTACTGGTTTTGATGAACCAAGTATAGAGGCCATCATATTAAATAGAGCTACTAAGTCTTTAACTTTATATTATCAAATGATAGGGCGTGGATCTCGTATATTTGGAAATAAAACTACATTCGATGTGGTAGATTTAGGGAATAATTTCTACAGATTTGGTCCTTGGGGTGCAGATTTAGATTGGCAAAAAATGTTTAGGGCGCCAGATTATTACTTAAATGCAATTCTTTCTGATGAAGAAATTGAAAGCACGTTTCGATACGAATTACCAGCAGACGTAAAAAAAGAGTTTGCAAAATCTACAGATACTTATTTTGATATGAAGCAGGTATATATAGATACTATTAGAGCAGGAGAATCTTCTAAACGTGTTTTAGAAAAATCGATAGAACATCATGCAAAAATGTGTATAGAAAATAGTGAAGATGTTTTTGATGCTTTAATTTTAGCAAAAATGTTAGGAGAAGAAATTGATGATAGAATTAACAGATATGCCAAATGTATTTCTAAAAGTACGCACAACTTTGTAACTTGGTTAAAAGACGATTATAGAAAAAAATTAAATGCGTACTTGCGCGCTAATTTCGATGAAGATTTCGAAAAAATTCATGGTTACCCTCCAGAAGATTAATCTTTATATAAAAAAATTAAAAGTAAATTTTTTTTTTCACTTTTTTTATAATTTTGTTTTTTGTATTAAAAAATAATTTACATTTGACTCGCTTATTATAAGTTAAATGTTTTGTTTTTCTTATTTCGGAAGTGATTTTTTATTGGAGACTATAAATCACAACGCATTTTGGAAATGTAACGAAAAAATTAAGGTTTCTCCGTTTTCTTATCAAATAGAATTGCAGTTATTTTCTAAACTGCACGTAGTTTACTTACAAATATTACAGTGATAACTTACTCTTTTAAGAGTAAATATTAAGCTAAAATTTACACTTAAATTTTAGTCCTAATTAAATTTATCATACAATTTATTTTAAAAAAGTGAACACAAAATACATCGATTTAATCGAACAAACATTCGATTTTCCTCAACAGGAATTTAAAACTGAAAACAACAAATTGTTTTGGCATGGTATTAATTTAATGGAATTAACTCAACAATATGGAGCTCCATTAAAATTTACTTACTTACCAAAAATCTCAGAAAACATCAACAAAGCAAAAAGTTGGTTTCAACAAAGTATGGAAAAGCACAACTATAAAGGGAAATACTTTTATAGTTATTGTACAAAAAGCGCTCATTTTAAACATGTTTTACAAGAAGCTTTAAAAAATGATATTCATATAGAAACATCTTCTGCTTTTGATATAGATATTGTAAATAATTTAAAAAAAGAGGGTAAAATAAAAAACAATACGTTTATAATTTGTAATGGTTTTAAAAGAGATCAATACATTAAAAATATTGGATATTTAATTAATTCTGGTCATCAAAACTGTATTCCTATTATAGATAATTACGAGGAATTACCATTATTGCAAAAAGAAACTTCTAAACCATTAAAAGTTGGTATTAGAATTGCATCAGAAGAAGAACCAAAATTTGAATTTTATACTTCGAGATTAGGTATTGGATATAAAAATATTGTCTCATTTTATGAGCGTGAAATTGCTAAAAATGAGCAAGTTGATTTAAAAATGCTCCATTTTTTTATCAATACAGGAATCAAAGACAATGCCTATTATTGGAATGAATTGTTAAAATGTTTAAACGTATATATCAACCTAAAAAAAGTTTGTCCAACCTTAGATACCTTAAATATTGGTGGTGGTTTCCCAATAAAAAATTCATTAGGTTTTGATTATGATTACGAGTATATGATTGATGAAATTATCAATCAAATTAAACAAGCATGCGATGAAGCTAACGTTAAAGTACCACATATTTTTACAGAATTTGGTAGTTTTACAGTAGGAGAGTCTGGAGCAGCTATTTATGAAGTGCTGTATCAGAAAAAACAAAACGATCGTGAGCGTTGGAACATGATTAACTCATCATTTATTACAACTTTACCAGACTCTTGGGCTATTAACAAACGTTTTATAATGTTGCCCATAAATAAATGGAATCACAAATACGAACGTGTATTATTAGGCGGTTTAACCTGTGATAGCGATGATTATTACAATTCAGAGCAACATGTAAACGGAATTTATTTGCCTATTTATGAAAAAGAGAAACCTTTATATATAGGTTTTTTTAACACAGGTGCGTATCAAGAAACTATTGGTGGTTTTGGAGGTTTGCAACACTGTTTAATTCCGCATCCAAAACACCTGCTAATTGATAGAGATGAAAATGGAAATATTTCAATTAAAATTTTTAAAGAACAACAAAAAAGTAGCGAATTGCTCTCTATCTTAGGGTATGTAGAAGCTACACAAAAAGAAGAAAAAATAGTGAAAGAAGAAGAAATTATTAAGTATTATTAAAATGGAAACTAAAAAAACTTATGCAGGCATTCCACAGGAGTTTGGAAACCTATCAGCATCAAAAATTGTAATTATTCCTGTTCCTTATGATGGAACAAGCACATGGCAAAAAGGAGCAGATAAAGGGCCACAAGCATTTTTAGAAGCATCAGAAAACATGGAATTGTATGACATAGAAACCGATTCTGAAGTTTATAAAGAAGGAATTTTCTTAGCAGAAGCAATTACCGAAAACTCATCTCCAGAAGCTGTAGTTGAAGCTGTACATCAAGAAACTAAAAAATACATCAACAGAAATAAATTTGTTACTGTTTTCGGAGGAGAACATTCTATTTCTATAGGTACAATAAGAGCATTTAATGAGTGCTTTTCTAATTTAACTGTATTGCATATAGATGCACATGCAGATTTACGTAAAGAATATGAGGGTTCAAAATGCAATCATGCTTGTGCTGTATATGAGGCAAATCAAACTACAAATTTAGTACAAGTTGGTATTAGAAGCATGGATATTTCTGAAAAGAGAACAATGAATTCTGATAAGGTTTTCTTTGCTCATGATATGGCAGTAAACGAAGATTGGATGGAAGATGTGATAGATCAATTAACTAACAATGTGTTTATTACGTTTGATTTAGATGCTTTAGATCCATCAATTATGCCTTCTACTGGAACACCAGAACCTGGAGGTCTGTTTTATTATGAAACCTTAGATTTTTTAAAACAAGTTTTCGAACAAAAAAATGTAGTAGGTTTTGATATGGTAGAATTATGCCCAAATGTAAATGAAAAGTCGTCAGATTTTTTAGCTGCAAAACTTTTCTATAAAATGCTGGGGTATAAGTTTGCATCTAATGATGATTCTTATGATAATGATGAAGATTTAGATAATATGAACCCTTTTAGTAAATTATCTAAGTTTAAAAATCAAGATGACGAATTTTAAAACTTTTGATAAAATACCTGTTGTTGCTTATCAGTTAGAAAAGGCAATAGATTTACAACACTTTCGAGAAAGTTGCAGTTATTTTTTAGCCAAAAGAGAACATTCATTTCTGCTATATCAAATTAAAGAAGACACTTTTATGTATGTAAAAGATTATGGAAGTGTTGTGTTTTTAAATTGCAATAATAATCTTGTTATTAGTATTTTAAGAGAACTTAAGGGTGGTGATTTGCCAAAAGATTTACCAAAAGAAACCTATCTAATTGAAAAAGGAAACGAATTAGAAGTAGATTTTGGTAAAATTGTAATCAATCAACTAAATTTAGATGTAGCACACATTATCATGTTAAATTTGGCACAATCTGTAGCCCTAACTAATTATGTAAATGCTACCTCTAGCTTAAATGAAAGTACTTCTATGTATGTAAATCAATTAGAAACATCAGGAAATATAAAGTTGTCAAAAAAGGATATGCGTATTTTTATTGGTAAAACCATGAATCTAAAAAATAGTATTTCTGAGAACTTATTTATTTTTGATTCTTCCGATTTGGCTTGGTCTAAAGAACATTTATCTAAATTAGATTATCAATTAAAAGACGAGTTAGATATTGTAAAACGTCATCAAGGATTACAATTTAGTTTAGGAGTTGTAAAAGAGAATTTAGATTTATTTCAAGGTATTTTACAGCATAAATACAGTAGTATGTTAGAGTGGATTATTATTATTTTAATCTTATTCGAAGTTGTACAAATTTTTTTATAATTAAAGAACAAATAAAAGTGAATAAACCAATTACAAATTTTATTGAAAAATATTTTTTACACTTTAATGCAGCAGCTTTGGTTGATGCAGCTAAAGGGTATGAAATGCAATTAAAACAAGGCTCTAAAATGCTAATTTCTTTAGCAGGAGCTATGAGTACAGCAGAATTAGGTAAAATTTTTGCAGAAATAATTCGTAAAGATAAAGTACATATTATTTCTTGTACAGGTGCTAATTTAGAAGAAGATATTATGAATTTAGTTGCACATTCTCACTACAAAAGAGTACCAAATTATAGAGATTTAACTCCGCAAGAAGAATGGAATTTATTAGAAAAAGGATTAAATAGAGTAACAGATACATGTATACCAGAAGAGGAAGCTTTTAGAAGAATACAAGAACATATTGTTAAAATCTGGAAAGATGCAGAAGCCAATGAAGAACGTTATTTTCCTCATGAGTTTATGTATAAGTTATTGTTATCTGGAGTATTAGAGCAGTATTATGAAATAGATATCAAAGATTCTTGGATGTATGCAGCTGCAAAAAAGAACTTGCCTATGGTAGTTCCTGGTTGGGAAGACTCAACCATGGGCAATATTTTTGCTTCTTATGTTTTAAAGGGAGAATTAAAAGCAAGCACCATGAAATCTGGAATAGAATACATGACTTTTTTAGCAGATTGGTACACAGAAAATTCAAATAATAGTATTGGTTTCTTTCAAATAGGAGGTGGTATTGCTGGTGATTTTCCAATTTGTGTGGTGCCTATGCTGTATCAAGACATGGAAAGATATGACACTCCATTTTGGAGCTATTTCTGCCAAATTTCAGACTCTACTACAAGTTATGGTTCGTACTCAGGAGCTGTACCTAATGAAAAAATAACATGGGGAAAATTAGATATAGACACCCCAAAATTTATTATAGAAAGTGATGCAACCATTGTTGCGCCTCTTATATTTGCTTATATATTAGAAATGTAAATCTTATGAGAAGAGTAATCGTAGAATACGCAAAATTGACTAAAGACATATTAGATATGTTAATAGAAAAATACCCAGATGGGTATGATTATGAAGATATTATATCTTTTAAAAATTCAAAAGGGCAAACTGTAAAAGCAGTAGAAGTTAGAACTGAAGACACTGTTTATTTAGTAAAAATTTCTGATAGGTTAGAACAAACTATGGAAGATTATGCTGAAGATGAAGATTCTTTTAACGATGATAACGAAGATTTAAATATAGACGATATTAAAGATAAAATTTAATGGCTACAAAAAAGCTTGAAGTAAATTCAAGCTTTTTGCTATATTATATTAAAAGAGATTATTTAGGCAATAAAAACTTTACCGAAACAAATTCTAAAGATTGTGTTTGCTCATCATCTAAAGACGTTTCTTTATTGTAGATAAAAGAGCATGATGCGTTAGCAGCTATAACAGTACATTTATTCGTATTATCAATATAGTTTTTACTTATCTCAACACCATCTTTACGCATAATAAAAATAGGCAATCCTTCTACATCAAAACTATTATTATTTTTTAAAATAACTTCGAATTGCAACTTAGAGGTGTTATTTCCTGTGTTTGCAATAAAATTGTAATCAACTAAATTATAAGAAAAGTTTTTTAATACCTCAGAAACTTTATTAAATTCAGTAAAATCGTAATCGCAAGGTAAATCTATCCAGTAAGAAGGTTCAAAAGTAAACACATTTCCGTTTTTAGTAACATTGTCTGGTACAGCAATTCTCTCTATACAACCATTATCTTG
Organism: Bacteroidia bacterium; assembly: GCA_030427865.1. Taxonomy (GTDB): domain Bacteria; phylum Bacteroidota; class Bacteroidia; order Flavobacteriales; family Flavobacteriaceae; genus Polaribacter. Next base: position 244,376 of record JAUICK010000002.1, read on the forward strand.
AGAACAACTAAATATAAATAGCGATAGAAAAGAAAACAGAATTACTATTTTTTTCATTAAAAAAACTATTTTGCTGGTAGAATTTTACCAATACATTCACCAAAACCAATACGCACTTTCTCATTTTTACAATGAGCACGCATAATTACAGTATCATTATCATTAATAAACTTGCGTTCTGTTCCGTCTTTTAGTTTAATAGGATTTTGTCCTCTCCAGGTTAATTCTAACATAGAACCATAGCTATCTTTTGTTGGGCCAGAAATTGTTCCAGAACCCATCATATCTCCAGCTTCAACAGGGCAACCATTTACAGTATGATGCGCCAATTGTTGTGCCATTGTCCAATACATATATTTAAAATTAGAATTGGCAACTACAGTTTCTTCACCATTTTCTGGTTTTATACCCACTTGTAAATGAATATCATAACTTCCTTTTCCTTCTTGTCTTAAATAAGGTAAAGGCTCATGAACTTGTTTAGGATTACCTACTCTAAAAGGCTCTAAAGCATCTAAAGTAACAATCCAAGGAGAAATAGTTGAAGCAAAGTTTTTTCCTAAAAATGGGCCTAAAGGAACATATTCCCAAGCTTGAATATCTCTTGCAGACCAATCGTTAAATTGTACTAACCCAAAAATATATTCTTCTGCTTCTTCAATAGGAATTCTCTCTCCTAAAACATTTGCATCTGTAGTAATAAAAGCCATTTCCAATTCAAAATCTAATAATTTACTTGGGCCAAAATTAGGAGTAATTTCTCCTTCATTAGGTTTAGATTGCCCAAAAGGTCTACGAATTGGTGTTCCAGAAGGAACAATAGATGAACTTCTACCATGATAACCAATAGGAACCTGTAACCAGTTTGGAAATAAAGCATTTTCTGGGTCTCTAAACAACGAACCTACATTTGTTGCGTGCTCTTTACTTGCATAGAAATCTGTATAATCGCCAACAGCAACAGGCAATAGCATTTCTACTTCATCCATTCTAAAGATAATTTTATCTTTGTGAGCAGCATTATCACGTAAACTTCCATTAGTTACATCAAAAACTTCTGCAATTCTATTTCTTACCAAACGCCAAGTTTTACGACCATCAGCAATAAAATCATTTAGATTATCTTGTAAAAAGATATCATCAGTTAGCGGAATTCCATCAAAATAACCCAATTGATGAAATGCGCCTAAATCTATGGCATAATCGCCAATTCTACTACCAATAGTAATTATATCATCTCTTGTAATAAATACTCCAAAAGGGATATTTTGAATTGGAAAATCTGAATTTTCATTTACTTTTAACCAAGATTTACGATTAGGATTGTTTGCTGTTATGACCATTTTAAATAGATTTATTTTTTACCAAACCTACATAATTTTTTTTCATTTTTAAATAAAAAAACAATGAAAAATTCATTTTTAACACTCCTTTTTTCTGAAATATATAATTCTTTTTAAAAATCTTAAAATATAAATAAAACATGTTTTTTTCGAATTTGTTTTTTGCTATTTTTGATGCTTCTATAAAAAAACCTACAATGCAATTAGACAATACTATTTTTGACCTTATTGAGGAAGAAAAAGAAAGACAATTAAATGGCTTAGAATTAATCGCTTCAGAGAATTTTGTTAGCGACCAAGTAATGAGAGCTCAGGGATCTATTTTAACCAACAAATATGCAGAAGGATATCCTGGAAAAAGATATTATGGCGGTTGTGAAGTAGTTGATGTTATCGAACAAATAGCTATAGATAGAGCTAAAGAGCTGTTTGGTGCAGAATATGTAAATGTACAACCACATTCAGGTTCACAGGCAAATACAGCTGTTTTTGCAGCATGTTTAAAACCAGGTGATAAAATATTAGGTTTCGATTTATCTCATGGAGGGCATTTAACGCATGGGTCTCCTGTAAATTTCTCTGGTAAATTGTATCAAACATCTTTTTACGGAGTAGAGAAGGAGACAGGGGTTTTGAACTACGATAAAATTCAAGAAACAGCAACTAAAGAACTACCAAACTTAATAATAGCAGGCGCTTCTGCTTACTCAAGAGATATTGATTTTAAGTGTTTTAGAGAAATTGCAGATAGTGTTGGTGCTATTTTAATGGCAGATATTTCTCATCCAGCAGGTTTAATTGCTAAAGGTATTTTAAACGACCCATTACCTCACTGTCATGTAGTTACCACAACAACTCATAAAACTTTGCGAGGCCCAAGAGGTGGTATGATTATGATTGGTAAAGATTTTGATAATCCTTTTGGAGAAACTTTAAAATCTGGTAAGCCTAAAAAAATGTCAACATTAATCAATTCTGCTGTTTTTCCTGGTAATCAAGGAGGACCCTTAGAGCATGTTATTGCAGCTAAAGCAATTGCTTTTGGAGAGGCTTTAACTGATGAGTTTTTAGAATACCAAATTCAAGTTAAACAAAATGCTGCTGCTATGGCAAAAGAGTTTGTAAATAGAGGTTATAATTTAATTTCTGGTGGTACAGACAACCACTGTATGTTAATCGATTTAAGAAATAAAGATATTTCTGGTAAAGATGCAGAAATTGCTTTAGGTAAAGCAGATATTACTGTAAACAAAAACATGGTGCCTTTTGATGATAAATCTCCATTTGTAACTTCTGGAATTCGTTTAGGTACAGCTGCTGTTACTACTCGTGGTTTAGTAGAAGAAGACATGATTCAAGTAGTTGCTTTTATAGATGAAGCAATTCAAAATGCTACTAATGATGAAGTTTTACATGAAATTGGTGAACGAGTTTCAGATATGATGAGCTCAAGAAGATTATTTGTGATGTAATCTTTAAAGGATAAAACTTTAGAAGCATCAAGATTTTTCTTGGTGCTTTTTTTATGTTAATTTTATGTAAATTTGACTTTTATTTAAGTACCTAACAATCATGAAAAAAATTGTTTTCTTTCTTTTAATTGTCCCAAATCTCTGTTGGTCTCAACTAAAATTTTCTGATATGGCTTCTGGGTCTAGCTTAGATTTTACCTTTGGTGCAGGAGTATATGCAGGAGGCGTTTCTTTTGCAGATTATAATAATGATGGTTGGGACGATTTAACAATAGCTACAGAAACTGGTAAAGCCGTTCGTTTTTTTAAAAATAATTCAGGTGTTTTTGTAGAAGATACAGCAATATCTATTAATGACGGAAATTTAGAAACCAAGCAAATTATTTGGGTAGATTTTGATAATGATAATGACAAAGATTTATTCTTAACAAGTAGAGAAGGTACTATTAAATTATTTAGAAATGATGGTAATTTTTCTTTTCAAGATATTTCTTCCCAAGCAGGATTAACTTTATTTGCATCCTCTACTTGGGGAGCTTCTTTTGGAGATTTTAACAACGATGGTTTTTTAGATATCTTTCTTGCTTTTTTAAAAACAGGTAACACACAGCCTAATGCTTTGCTAAAAAATAATGGAGATGGTACTTTTACAAATGTTAGTGCAAGTGCAGGTATCAATCAAATTAACGATGCTACATTTTGTGCAGCTTTTTTTGATTATAATAATGATGGTTTTCAAGATATTTTTGTAACAAACCATAAATACGATCAAAGTTATTTATATAAAAACAATGGAAACGAAACGTTCACAGATGTTAGCGTAAGCACTAACGCCAATATTTTTGCAGATGGCATGTCATCAACTATTGGAGATTATAATAATGATGGTTGGTTTGATGTATATGTAACCAATTCTCGCGCAGGAAATTTTCATTTAAAAAATAATGGAAATAATACATTTACAAGAGTAGAAGATGATATGGGAACTAAATTTTCTAATGTATCTTGGGTGCCGTTTTTTTAGATGCTGATAACGATTCTTATCTAGATTTGTACGTTAGTGGTCAAGAAGATGGAACAGACAATTTATTACCGTCAGCATTTTATAAAAATAATAATAATCTTAGTTTTTTTATTCCTAATGATATAGGGTTAGAAAATGATAAAAGAAGAAGTTTTGCAAATGCTATTGGAGATGTTAATAATGATGGATTGCCAGAAATATTTGTTGTAAATGAGAATCAAAGTAACTTTCTTTGGAAAAACGAAACTACTACAACTAACAATTGGTTAAAAGTTAAATTAATAGGAGTAGATAGTAATAAAGATGGTATTGGAAATAGAATAGAAGTTTTTGCTAATGGCAAAGCTCAATATAGATATACTCTCTGTGGAGAAGGTTATTTAGGACAAAACTCTTCTTACGAATTTTTTGGTTTAGCCAATGCAACTGCCATTGATTATGTTAAAGTTACTTGGAATAAATCTGGTAATGTCGAAATAATTCAAAATATTGATGTTAATAAATCGATTACAATTAAAGAAGGTAATGGTATTCTCTCAACTAAAAATGTGCCAATAACCAATATTAATGTTTATCCAAACCCTAACAATACCGGAAAGTATAAAGTTTTTTTTAACAACAACACTCACAAAGAGCTTTCTGTTTTCGATGTTTCTGGAAGAAATACTTTTAAGTTAAAAACATCGCAAGAATCCATTCAATTAGATTTATCTTCCTTTTCCAAAGGAATCTATTTTTTAAAAGTTCATTCAGAAAATAAACTTAAAACCTTTAAATTAATTAAAAATTAAGTTTTATTTTTTAGCTAAAGTAATAGGATGATATTTATCATATTTAAATTATAGCTTTTTTCCGTACTTCGTTGTGATACAATACGTTCATTATGGGATCACAATCAGTTTCTGCAATAAAAACCCAAAAAGATAGAAAAGATTTTGTACGTCATTTACTTAATGACATAGAAGCTTTTGAGTATATGATTCAAAACAATTTGTTCGAATCCGGAATTCAAAGAGTAGGTGCAGAACAAGAAATTTGTATTGTAGACAAAGATTATAGACCCTCTACAAATGCTTTAGAAATTCTTGATAAAATTAATGACAATCATTATACAACCGAATTAGCACTTTTTAATTTAGAAATTAATTTAGACCCATACGAACTAAAAAATAAATGCTTTTCAGATATAGAAAAACAACTTACAACACTTTTAAATAAAGGGTATAAGGTTGCAGAAGCTACTGAGAATAATAAGGTAATATTATCAGGAATTTTACCAACACTCAGAAAAAAAGACTTAATTTTTAAAAACGTAACTCCTTTTAAGCGTTACAAAACATTAAATAATGTAATTAAAAAAATTAGAGGCGATGATTTTAAATTGCATATTCAAGGTGTAGATGAATTGATTTTAAAGCACAAATCTATTCTTTTCGAAGCATGCAATACCAGCTTTCAGGTTCATTTGCAAATTAGCCCAGAAGAGGCCATAGATAAATACAATTGGTCGCAAGCTATTGCTGGTCCAATGTTATCTATAATGACCAATTCTCCTTTGCTTTTAGGAAGAGAACTTTGGAGCGAAACAAGAATAGCTTTATTTCAGCAGAGTATAGATTTGCGTAATGTTTCTCATTTTTCAAGAGAACAAAAACCGCGAGTTTCTTTTGGTACAGATTGGGTAAAAGATTCTATTTTAGAATTATTTACGGATGATATTTCAAGATATCCGCCAATTGTATCTTCTAAGTTTAAAGAGAACTCTATAAAAGCTGTAAAAAATGGTAAAATGCCTAAATTAAAAGCATTAAATCTGCATAATGGAACTTTGTATAAATGGAATAGGCTATGTTATGGTGTACATCAAAATGTAGCACACTTACGTATAGAAAACAGGTACATACCTTCTGGACCTAGTGTTAAAGACGAAATTGCAAATGCTTTGTTATGGGTTGGTGTAATGCAAGGCATGCCAAAACAATATGAAAAAATTTGGCGAAAAATGGCTTTTTATGATGCAAGAGGAAATTTTATAAATGCAGCAAGAACAGGCATTAACACTTATTTCTCTTGGTTTGGAAAAGGAATTTCGGCTAAGAAATTACTAGAAAATATTTTAATTCCTATGGCAAAAGAAGGTTTATTAAAATCTAATGTAAATGAAGATGAAATAGATTATTACTTAAATATTATCCAAAAAAGAATAGATAACAGTACAACAGGAAGTAAATGGCTAATTAGAAATAAACGAAAACTAAGAAACAAGGTGTCTAAATATGAATCGAATGTAATTTTAACAGAACATATTTATAAGAATCAAAAGTTAAACCTACCAGTATCTGAGTGGGGCTATATCGATTTTCATGAAAATGATATTGAAAAAAAATACGACAAGGTCTATAAAATTATGTCAACAAGTTTATTTGTTGTTCATGAAAACGATCTACTACAATTGGCAACTAAAATTATGGAATGGAAAGAAATTCACCATATTCCGGTAGTAAATAAGCACAATAAAATTGTAGGTGTTATAGAAAAGCAACAATTAAATGATTTAGACTTTGCTTCAAAAAACATAAAAAATAAAGTTGCAAAAAACTTTATGACAACAAATTTTGATATTGTTACTCCAGAAACATCCTACAAAAAAGTAAAAGAATTAATAAAAACTACTAAAAATTCTTGTGTAATCGTGTTAAATGATGAAAAATTGGTGGGAATTTTTACCAAAAGTGATTTAGAAAGAATTGAAAAAATTAAAAACAGTTAATGATTAAACAAGTTGAAATTGAATCTTTTAGCGAAAAAATTTCTGTTCAAAGAATTTTAGGTAAAGTTGTTGGTGAGAAAAAGTCTCCTACCGTTATTGCAATTGGAGGTATGCACGGAAACGAAAGGGCAGGAGTAAATGCATTATTAAAAGTTTTTAGAACAATTAAGAACGAAAACATTTCTTTTAAAGGAAATTTCTATGGTATTTCTGGAAATATCAATGCCATTTCACAAAATATTCGATTTCAAAATGTAGATTTAAATAGAATTTGGACTAAAGAACAAGTTTTAAAACTGCATTTAGAAGATGATTTAGAAATAGAATTTAGAGAACAAAAAGAAATTTATCATTTTATAAGAGATATTTTAACTAAAGAAAAAGGCCCTTTTTATTTCTTAGATTTACACACAACTTCTGCAGATACACAACCATTTATAACTATTAGCGATTCGTTAAACAACAGAAAATTTTCTTCAAATTTTTCGATCCCAACTATTTTAGGAATCGAAGAGTATTTAGATGGACCATTATTAACCTATATTAACGAATTTGGGCATGTTGCTTTGGGGTTTGAAGCTGGGCAACATAACAAAGAAGTTTCTGTAGATAATTGTGTTTCATTTCTTTGGCTGGCTTTAGTAGCCGCTAAATGCATTCGAAAAAAAGATGTTAAGAAGTATAAATTTTATGAACATTCTTTATCTATGTTTAACGAAACTCAAGATTTTTATAAGATAGATTATAAGTATACCATAAAACCTTTCGAAGAATTTAAAATGGTAGAAGGCTTCAAGAATTTTCAAGAAATAGATGCAGATGAAGTGTTAGCTTTTTCTAATGGTAAAGAATTAATATCTAATTGTAATGGTAAAATATTTATGCCCTTGTATCAACAAAAAGGAGATGATGGGTATTTTATTATTTCTAAAATTTCAAAATTTTGGTTAAATGCTTCAAGACTTTTAAGAAAAATGCACTTTCATCATATATTAAAACTTTTACCAGGTGTTAGTTACACAAAAAGAAAGCCACACACTTTAATAGTAAACCCAAAAACTGCAAAATTTTTAGCTACAGAAATTTTTCATTTATTTGGTTATCGAAAAAAAATAGTAAAAAAAGACAAACTGTATTTTATAAAAAGAGATCGAAAAGTTAGTGAGTTTCTTTAATCTTCTTGAGTTGCTCTGTCAATAATATTTTCGGGTAGTGCTTTTTTAGCTTTAGCTCCCATTTTCTTTAATTTTTCAACGCTTGTAATTAAGTTTCCTCTACCTTCAAAAAGTTTGTTCATAGCAGAATTATAGTCGGCCTTAGAAGCATCTATTTTTTTGCCAACACCAATTAAATCTTTTAGCAAGCCATCAAATTTATCATATAAGGCACCAGCTTGTCGTGCAATTTCTAAAGCATTACGTTGCTGTTTTTCATTGTTCCACATGGTATCTATAGTTCTTAAAGTAGCCAAAAGAGTAGAAGGAGTAACAATTACAATATTTTTTTCGAAAGCTTTGTTATACAGATGATTATCCGTATTTAAAGCCACTGCAAAAGCGGGTTCTATTGGAATAAAAAGTAGTACAAAATCTGGCGATTCTATTTTATAAATATCTTCGTATTTTTTTTCTGACAATTGCTCTACATGACGTTTTAAAGAATTTAGATGCTCTTTTAAAAATTGTGCTTTTAAAACTTCATCTTCTTCATTAACAAACTGCTCATAAGCAACTAAAGAAACTTTAGCATCTACAATTATTTTTTTGTTGTCTGGTAAATGAATTACTACATCTGGCATTACTCTTTTACCATCTTCATTGGTAAAGCTTTGCTGCACATAATACTCTCTATCTTTCTCTAAACCAGATTTTTCTAAAACACGTTCTAATACCAATTCCCCCCAATTACCTTGCATTTTATTGTCTCCTTTTAAAGCTTTGGTAAGGTTTAAAGTTTCTTTACTCATTTGTTGATTAAGTTCTTTTAATCCTAAAATTTGTTGACGTAAAGCGGCATGATAATCGATACTTTCTTTGTGAGTTTTATCTACTTTATCTTCAAAAACCTTTATTTTTTCTTGCAGCGGGTTTAATATTGTTTTTAAGTTTTCTTTATTTTGTTCTGTAAATTTGGTCGATTTTTCATCTAAAATTTTATTTGCTAAGTTTTCAAATTCTTTGGTAAACTTGTCTTGTAATTTTTCTACTTCTTCTTTATTTTCATTTAACTTTTGATGTAAATTTCTTAATTCAGACTCTTGTCTTGTATTTTGTGTAATTAATTGCTCTTTTTCTTGTTGATTAAATTTCAGCTCTTTTTGCAATTCAATATAATTATTATTAACAATTTCTTTAGATTGTTGTAATAAAGAAGCACGTTCTTCTAAAGTTGCTTTTTCTTTTTCTAAAGAAAGTTTTGTTAGTAATTTGCCTATATAGAAACCAATAGCCGCAAAAACGAGAGCAATACTAAAGTATGTAATCAATTCTGTCATCATGTCAATTTAAGTGCTTAAATTTATCACTTTAAAATACAACATGAAACCATATTTCATGGATTTTGTAAACAATTACAAACATTTAATAATGAAAAGTATTTCAAGATTTATATTATTTACCATTTTAGGGTGGAAGGTTGAAAACGATTTTCCAAAAGAACCTAAGAAATATGTTGTAATTGCAGCACCTCATACAAGTTGGGTAGATTTTCCTATTGCAATTTTAACACGAATGAGTTTAGGTACAATGATTCATTTTATTGGAAAAGACTCATTATTTAAACCTCCTTTTGGTTTTTTGTTTAGGGCTTTAGGAGGAACTCCTGTAGATAGATCTAAAAGCAATAATTTAGTAGAAGCAGTGGTTCAGATTTTTAATGCAAAAGATGAATTTCGTTTAGGGTTATCGCCAGAAGGTACAAGAAAAAAGGTAAAAAAATGGAAAACAGGTTTCTATTATATAGCAAAAGGCGCTAATGTACCTATTGTAATGGCTACTTTAGATTTTGAAAATAAAAAAGTAAAAATTTCTGAACCTTATTACCCAACTACCAATAAAGACAAGGATTTTGAGGTGTTCTACGATTTTTTTAAAGGAGTGAAAGGAAAAAATCCTGAATTATTTTAATATTTTATAGTAATAATAAAATAAAATTTATTACGTTTGTACTGTAGACAAAATTTCTTAATAGAGATTAGGGGCTTTATTATTAATGAGTTTACTATAATAGCATAAGCTATGATAAATAAGTCTTCAGGTCTCTGAAGACTTTTTTTATGCATAATTTTTAGCAACTTTTTCAGCGATACCTACAATTACTTCTGTTGCTTTTATCATAGATTCTACAGGAACATATTCATAACGTCCATGAAAATTATGTCCGCCAGCAAAAATATTAGGGCAAGGTAATCCTTTGTAAGACAACTGAGATCCATCTGTTCCTCCACGAATTGCTTTAATTAAGGGTATAATACCTTTTTCTTTCATTACTTCTTCTGCAATAGTAATAATATGCATAACAGGAATTATTTTTTCTTTCATATTAAAATATTGATTTTTAATTTCAACATGAATCAATTCTTGACCATAACGTTTATTAAAGTCGAAAGCAATTTTTTGCATTAAATACTTGCGTTTTTCAAACAAATCTAAGTCGTGATCTCTAATAATATATTCTAAAACGGTTTGCTCTACATTGCCAGACATATCGTGTAAATGGAAAAAACCTTCGTAACCTGCTGTTTTTTCAGGGGTTTCTTCTGATGGGAGAGAAGCAACAAACTCATTAGCAATAAGTATTGAATTAATCATTTTACCCTTAGCGTAACCAGGATGTACAATTTTACCTGTAATTGTAACTTTAGCGCTCGCTGCATTAAAATTTTCGAATTCTAATTCACCTATTTGACTTCCATCCATAGTGTAAGCCCATTCTGCACCAAACTTTTCAACATCAAATAAGTGTGCGCCTTTACCAACTTCTTCATCAGGTGTAAAACAAATTCTTATTTTACCATGCTTAATTTCTGGATGATTGATTAAGTATTCCATGGCAGTTACAATTTCTGTAACTCCAGCTTTGTCATCTGCTCCTAAAAGTGTTGTGCCATCAGTGGTTATTAAAGTTTGCCCTTTGTATTGTAATAAATCTTCAAAATAATTGGGCGATAGAATAATTTTCTTTTCTTCGTTTAAAATAATATCATTGCCTTGGTAGTTTTCAACAATTTGAGGTTTAACGTCTTTTCCTGTAAAATCTGGGCTGGTATCTATATGTGCTATAAAACCAATAGTTGGCACTTCGTAATCTAAATTACTTGGCAAAGTTGCCATGATATAACAATTTTCATCTAAATTAACTTCTTGCATTCCTATTGCTTTCAATTCATGTACTAAAACTTTAGCTAAATTCCATTGTTTTTCTGTGCTTGGAAAAGCAGGATTGTTAGGATCAGATTCAGTATCTATTTGAATATACTTTATAAATCGGTTGGTAATGTGTTGTTTATCTATCATTTTAGTTGATAACTTTTATTTTTTCTATTAAAAATATTGCTTTGCAAAGTCTACTTTCTACTAAAGAATCTCCATAAACTTCTGCTTTTACTAAAATAAAATGTTCTTTATTTACTTTAATATATGCTTGCAAATTTTGATATAGGAAAGATGATTTTTTTCCTTTTGAAACTACAATATATGCAGGTTTATTTAAAATGGTTAATTCTTTAGACCTTTTTTGAATCAAGTTTTTGTTTAAATTTTCTTGTTCAATTTTTAGTTTAAATAAATCATTAAAGTCAATGTTATTTTTAATGTAACTTACATCCATTAAAAAAGTTTCTGTTAACTGTTTTGTAGTGTCTGCAGAAAAAATAGAAGATTGTAAATTGTCTTGGTATAAATTTGTTTTCCAATGTTTAGGAATTGTTACAGAAAAGGTTTTTTTAACATCTTTTACAACTTCTAAATTATTAAAATTAGTTGATTTGCATCTAAATTCCTTACTCAATTCAGAGGGTTTAGAACAAGAAAGCATGCCTAATAAACAAGCAAAAAAACACTTTTTTATCATTATTGTAAAACTAATTTTCCAATTTTTCTATTTCCACTTAACCATGCCGTATTTCTATTTACAAATTGTATGGTATAATAACTATCGTTAGCAACTTGTTTCCAGGTTATTCCACCATCATTAGAAAAAGAAATACCCGTTTTCCCCACAGCAAAAGCTTCTTTCCCATTGGTTTTTGGAACATATTGTACACAACTTTTGTAGTTCGGATTTTTACCATCTGCAACTAACATCCATGTTTTTCCACCATCTTTGGTAATGGCTTTATTTGCAATATTGGCTTTAGGGTTAGAATAATCACCACCAATTACAATTCCATTATTTTCATCAGCAAAATCGATAGAATAAATTCCTTGGGAGCCATTTCCTTGTATAATTGGTGTATCAAAAATCTTCCAAGTATTTCCGTAATCTGTAGACTTTAAAATGCGTGCTTTTTTTCCTCCAGAAGCAATCCATACTGTGCTTCCAAAGGTTTTAATGTTGGTGTTACTTGCTGCAAAAAACGCTTCTCCTTCTTCTATTTTTGGCAAATTAGCGCAAGAAAGTTTGTTCCATGTTTTTCCACCATCATCAGTTAAAAGAATAGATGCACAATTTTCTGTTGGATCTCCCACTGCTATTCCATGTAGGTTATCATCAAAGAATTTCATTGAGTCATAGAATATTTTTTTGTGTTTTTCTATGTATATTAAATCAGATTCTCCATTAGAAACTCTAAATAACAAAGCAGGATTACCAATTGTTAAGGCAAAAATAGCGTTTCCGTTAGAAGCGATACTTCTAAAATTAGGAACTATAGAGTCTTGATATTTAAGGTAATAGATTGGTTTTGATTTTTTTTGATCCTCGAAAAGACCAATTTCTCCATTTGAAGCTGCGTAAATAACTTTATTTTCATTTACTACTTGAATGGCTCTAATACTCATACTATCCATTTTAAACTCTTGAATAGTAATTTTATCTATACTTCTTGGTTGATAATTCTCTTTACAAGAAATAAAAAAAAGGAAAGCAAAAATAAATACAGTTATTCTTTTCATTTTTGATATTTTTATACGACTAAAATAAACAAATCATTTTGTAGATAATGAAAAAAGCATTGGTAATTTCTGGAGGAGGAAGTAAAGGAGCATTTGCAGGTGGTGTTGCACAATACTTAATGAAAAAAGAACATAAAGAATACGATTTATTTTTAGGTACTTCTACAGGAAGCTTAATGGTTTCTCATTTGGCATTAGACATGTTAGATGAGTTAAAAGAACTCTATACAAACGTAAATCAGAAAACAATTTTTAGTAATAATCCTTTTAAAATTAAAAGGGTGGCTGGAGAAAAAGTGGTAAGTATTCGGCATTTAAATACTTTCTGGAATTTTTTAAATGGTAGAAAAACATTTGGAGAAAGTAAAAACTTACGAAGCTTAATACAAAAAAATATTACCAGAGAAATGTACGAGAATATTTGTACAAACAATAAAGAGGTAGTAGTAACTGTATCTAATTTAACAGCAAATCAAATAGAGTATAAATCTAATAAAGATTGTTCTTACGAAGATTTTTGTGATTGGATTTGGGGTTCTTGCAACTACGTTCCGTTTATGAGTTTGTTAGAAAAAAATCATTGTCAGTATGCAGATGGTGGTTTTGGGTCTTTGGTACCAATAAGAGAAGCTATATTAAGAGGAGCTACAGAAATAGATGCTATTATTTTAGAAACAGAAGTTACTCAGTTTAATAGACTTCCAGCAAAAAATCCGTTTTCGCTGTTGTTTGATGTATTTGACTTTATGTTAACTCACGTAGAAAGACATAATATAACTATTGGTAAATTGGCTGCAAATAATAAAGATATTCAACTAAATTTATATTATACACCAACCGTTTTAACAACAAATTCTTTAGTTTTTGACGAAAAAATGATGCGTAAATGGTGGAAATCTGGTTATAAATATGCAAAATCGAAACGTGAAGAACTTATGAGCGAATTTAGACCAGATGTTTTAACTGATAAGGAAATTGAAGAAGGTTTAGAAAATTATTAAAATGAAATTTGGTAAAGTAAATCATCCAGAAAATATAGATTTTACACTTATAGAAACACACATAGATACATTTCGAGTACTGTCTAAAAATAAGAAACCTACTCAGCCAAATATTTTTGTGGGTTGTGCAAAATGGAATAAAGCTGATTTAAAAGGTTTTTATCCAAGAGGAACTAAAGACGAATTAGAATATTACTCAAAACAATTTAATTCTATTGAGTTAAATGCTACTTTTTACAGAAATTTCTCTGCACAACAATTTGAAACTTGGCGCTCTAAAACACCTAATAATTTTAAGTTTTTTCCAAAATTAGGTCAAGAAATTAGTCATTGGAAACGATTAAAAGGAGTAGAAGAAGTTGTAAATTCTTATCTCTATAATTTTAGCTACCTTCAAGAAAAATTAGGAACTATCTTTTTACAATTACACGCAAATTATGGACCTAAAAATTTTGATACATTACAAAATTTTGTAGAAAGCTGGCCAAAAAAAACACCTTTAGCAATAGAAGTAAGGCATAAACATTGGTTTACAGACAAAGAAGCTAACAAAGATTATTACCAGTTATTAGAAGACAATAATATTGCTAATGTTCTGGTAGACACTGCTGGCAGAAGAGATATGATGCATATGAGACTTACAAATAATGAAGCATTTGTGCGTTATGTAGGCGCAAATCATTCATCAGATTATGATAGGTTAGATGATTGGATTGTGAAACTAAAAGAATGGGTTGATGCTGGCTTAGAAAATATTCACTTTTTTATTCATCAAAATTTAGAAAAAGAATCGCCTTTATTGGCAACACATTTTATAAAAAATTTGAATAATGAGTTTAGTTTAGATTTAAAAATACCTAATGAAAATTCGAATACAAACGGGCAAATTAGTTTGTTATAAAAAACAAGGTTAAAACTATATTCTTTCTATCTCTTTAAATTAACGTACATATTATTACTTGAAGGTAATGCTAATTTTGAGTTATAAATTTCAGAAAACTCTTGATTTTCGGACTTAAAAACTCCTTTAGAACCTGTAAGAATATAAGTTAATGTTCTGTCTAATAAAGGATCTGATTTTTCACCTAAAGCACCTAAATTGCCATAATTTTCTGCTATAGAAACCCCAGGAATATTAACTCCTGGGTTAAAACCATTTGGTTCGTTTTGATTATTTTTATTAGAAATTTCTAATACAATAGGTTGTATAGCGTATTTATGTTCTGAATTTAAATTTGCACCATTTTTAGTTAAATCTTCAGAATCATATAAAGTAACAGAACCTTGTTGTTTACCCACAGTAGTGGTTCCTACAATCTTTACATCTATATAAGCTCTTAAAGAATTGATAACTAATTCTGATGCTGATGCAGAACTTCCAGAAGTAATAAAATAAACTTCAGAAAGATTTAAACTATTAATGGGCTCTTGTAAAATTACATTTCCATTGCTGTCAGAATTCTTAATTTCGTTTGTAAAATAGTTTAAAAATCGGTCTGCATTTACAGCAGCTCTAACCTTATCATTCCAAACTTCTTTAGAGTATAATTGTCCAGTAAATTGTCCAGTAATCATACTTCCTAAATACGTGGCAGTTCTAACAGAGCCACCACCATTATACCTTAAATCAATAATTAAATGATCTATACCTGAAGATTTAAAAGTATTAAAAGCAGCGTTTAATTGCCCATCATAAGAGCTCGCAAATTGATTATATAGTAAATAACCTATTTTTTTATTTCCTTCGTTAATAACTTTAGCAATTGCTATCGGGTTTTCTGAAACTTGAGTCTTTGTTAATACTATGGTATTGGCATTAGAAATTGGATTTCCGTTGTTGTAATCTGCAAAACCAACTTCAAAACTTGTATTATTACCAAATAATAAACTTCTGTAATTACTATCTGTTAGTTGAGTTCCATTAACTGAATTAAAAATCATTCCACGTGTTATAGGTTTGGTAGCTGCATCAGAATTAGGAACAACATACCTAACATAACCAAAAATATTGGTATTGCTATTGGTGTATCTTTTTAAACCAAACTCCATTCCTGTGCTTAGGTTTATTCCTTGAAAAGAGTTTTCTAAAGCTTCATAATCATCAACAATCCAAGAAAAACGGTCTATAGTACCTTTTTGATATAATAAACTTTCGAAGGTGCTTTCTGGTGATGAATATTTTCTAAAATAAGAATATAATTCAGAAAAGTTCGAAAATCTATCATTCGCTAGGTCAGGTACATCTTTTTGCCAAAAATAGTAAGCATTTAATCCTTTCCATATAAAATAATTAACATCATCATTTACTGTAGGGTCTATCGTATTTTCATCTCCTTTAGAACAAGAAGAAATAAAAAAAACAAATAATAGTAAGGTTAGGGTAATATTTTTTTTCATTTTTTTAATTTGTATTTGGTAGATCTTGTTGAATAAAAACTCCGTTATCTGTTTCTCTTTGATTAGAAATTGTATGATGTACAAATTCAAAATTATCTGAGTTACAATTTGAAGTTCCTAAATTTCCAGTATTTATATAATTTAAAACTCTATTAAATATAGGGTCTGAAGTTTCTCCTAAAACACCTAAATCTAATATGTTTTCATTCTGACATAAATTTACAGTAGGAGTAATTCCGTTTTCATAAGTTTGGTCGTCTTTATTTAAAAAACTTAACACAATGGGTTGTAAGGCAAAGGTGTGAGTTTTGTTTTTTAGCGCAAAATCATAATCTGGAGAATTGTACAAAGTTATAGAGCCTGTATTATTTCCAATAGTAGAATTTCCAATAACATGAACATTTATATACGGTTTTAAGCTGTTTATTAAAAGTTCTATAGCAGAAGAACCTGTAAAGTTATTTCCGTTTAAAATAATATAAAGGTCTGTAGTATTTAAACTATTAATAACAGTGGTAGCATTTAATTTTGTTGGAAAGTTAGTTATTAAAGAATCTGGTTGATTTAACTCAAACCAAGTTTGTGCTTTTGTATTCCATTTTTCTTTGATTAAAACTTCCTCTGCAAATTGCCCAGTAATCATAGCCGCTAATTTTGAAATATTTTTAGCATAACTTCCTCCGCCAATATTATATCGCAAATCCAAAATCAGTTTGTTAATAGATTGGTTTTTAAAGTTTAAAAAAGAGGTGTTTAAATCATCTATATAACTTGTAGAAAAATTGTTATTATATACTAAATAACCAATATTATTGGTTCCAGTGGTTATGGTTTTTTCTAAAAAAATAGGAGGAGAGTTGTAAACTTCACTTTTTAAAGTTATAAATTTCCCATTAGCAGTAACAGTAACTCCATCAAAATTAACCATACTTAATGTATAATCGGTAGTGGTATTTAGTAATAAGTCTTGGTAATTTCCTTTAGTAAGCTGAACACCATTAACCTGGTTAAAGAACTCTCCGCGAGTTAAATTTTTAATGGCAGCATCAGAATTTGGTAAAACATAATATACGAAACCTATTACATCTTCAGCTTTTCCAGGTTCAACAATAATTCCGAATTGAAAACCACTTTCAGATCGTAATGAATTGGCATTCTGTAATGTAGAAAAATCGCTAACTAATTTCGATTTTGTATCTCCTAACTGTAATAGGCTTGAAAATAAATCGTCAGTGGTTTCAAAAGTTTTCAAAAAATTATTTAATTCTTGATCAGAATTAAATCGTCTGTCAGACAAATCTGCTATTTGATCTTGATGCAAATAATACGCATTTAAACCTTTCCAGATAAAATCATGCACCACTAAATCTTGTGGCACCTCATATTCTTTAGAACAACTAAAAAAAGTTGCTAAAAAAACAATAAAACAAACAAATTTAAAGAGTTTTTTCATTCAAAAAATATAATAATTCATTACAAAACTAACGCAATATAAATAGAAATAGTATTATTTTTAGAATAACTTGTAACAAAATATAATGTTCATCGTCGTAATATTGTAAACCTAATAAAAAGAAAGGTATTTATTAGATTTTACAAGTTAAATTAACTATAACAAATGAACCAATCAGACTTTTTAAAAGTTGTTTTACCATTTAAAGACAAAGTCTTTCGTTTAGCAAAAAGACTCTTAGTTTCTACAGAAGAAGCTGAAGATGCTACACAAGAACTGTTTTTTAAATTATGGAGAAGTAAAGAAAAAATAGCTGATTATAAAAATGTTGAAGCATTTGCAATGACCATGACAAAAAATTACTGTTATGACCGTTTAAAAAGTAAACAAGCAAGTAATTTAACGTTAGTACACAGTAATTACAAAGAGAAAGAAACCTCTTTAGATAAAAAAGTAGAACATCAAGACAGTGTAAATCAAGTACACCAATTGATTGAGAAACTGCCAGAAAATCAGAAAATAATTATTCAGTTAAGAGATGTTGAACAATATGATTTTGATGAAATCTGCAAAATGGTAGATATGAAACCAACTGCGGTAAGAGTGGCTTTATCGAGAGCAAGAAAAACAATAAGAGAAGAACTCATTAAAAAACACAACTATGGAGTTAGCTAACATAGAAAAATTAGTAGAAAAATACTTAAATGCAGAAACTTCTTTGCAAGAAGAAACAACCTTAAGAAACTATTTTACAGGAGGTAATGTTGCACAACATTTGCAAGAATACGAGTATATGTTTAATTATTTTGCTACTACAAAAGATGAAACATATACAAAAACCATAGAGTTAGAACCTAAAAAATCTAAAAAGAGAAACTTTAAATGGTTATCTGTTGCAGCATTCATCATGTTATTATTTAGTGTATTTGTTGGAAAAATAGCTCATGATAAAGCTCAAGAAAAAAAAGCAGAGAAAATTTATGCGCAAGTAACAAAAGGATTAAAATTGTTATCTACAAACCTTAAAAAAGGAGAAAATGCAGTAGCAACTTTATATACCTACGAAAACACAGTAAATAAGATATTAAAATAAACCAAGTAAAAATTAGTAAAACCAAGTAAACACAGAAATTATGAAAAAAATAGCAATATTAATAGCGTTAGTAGTTGCACCAATGGTAACCAACGCACAGTCTTTTTTTGATACTTTAGAAGACATGGATGGAGTAGATGTGGTAGTAGTTACCAAAGATGCTTTCGAAATGTTATCGAAGTTTAAAAATGTAAAAATAGAAGATAATGAAACTCTTAAAGTTTTTGAAATGATTCAAGAACTTAAAGAACTCAAGGTTTTCTCTACAGATGATACATCTATCGCAAACAAAATGGATGGAATGGTAAAAACAGCCATAAAAAAACACAACTTAACAGAATTTATGCGTGTTAAAAGCGACGATTCTCGAGTTAAAATTTACATGAAAACGGGTAAAAATAAAGATTATGTTAGTGAAGTGTTAATGTTTGTAAAAGGAATTAGCAAACACACCAACAAAGCATCAGAATCTGTAATTGTTTCTTTAACTGGTAACATAGACATTAATAAATTATCTGATTTAGCAGATACATTTTCTAAAGAAAAAAAAAATAAATAATGAAAAACACTTTAAAAATAGTTTCACTTTTACTCTTAGTTTTAATGATTACGTCATGTAAAAATGAAAAATCATTACAAGGGTATTTAGTAGAGAGCCAAGAAAAAACAGGTTTTATAACTGTTGATATTCCTACAAGTTTTTTACAATTAAAAAACGAGGATGTTTCAGAAGATGTTAAAGCTACATTAAAAAGCATTCGTAAAATTAATGTTGTTGCATTGCCAATAAAAGGGAATCAAGATACTTACGAAACTGAAAAAAACAAGCTAAAAAGCATCTTTAAAGACAATAAAGAATACAAAAGTCTTATGAGTATGAAAGCTAAAGGAATGCATGTAAACTTGTATTATACTGGAGATACAGATTCTATAGACGAAGTAATAGCTTTTGGATACGGTAAAAAAGCAGGAGTTGGAGTTGCAAGGTTATTAGGCGAGAATATGAATCCTGCTAAGATTGTAGAAATGATGAATAACATAAAAGTTGATGGAGATGATGTAAATCTAAGTCAATTTAAAGCAATTTTTAACAACAAATAATTCCAAACATAGTTAGTTTAGAAGCTGTAATTTCTTTAGAGATTACAGCTTTTTCTATATGTTTGGTACGCTTTTTGAATTTAACTGCTCATTAACAACTTAAATGTTAATATTTATTACTTTTGAAGCTTATGAAAATACCAATAATGATGTTAAAAAAGTATTTACTTTTTCTCTTATTACTAACAAGTTTTATAAACTTCTCTCAAACATATAAAACCTATAAACCAGAAAAAGATAAGATTCATAACTTAGTACACACAAAACTAAAAGTAGATTTTAATTTTAGTGAAAAAACCATGAATGGTGAAGCTTGGATAACTGCAAAACCACATTTTTACGCTACAAAAAAAATTACCTTAGATGCAAAATCGATGTTAATTCATCAAGTTTCTTTAAATAATACAAAATTAGAATATAATTATGATGATTTTAAGTTAATTATAGAGTTACCAAAAGAATATCAAAAAGACCAAGAATTTACCATCTACATTAAATATACAGCTCGTCCAGAAAAAGTGAAACAAAAAGGCAGTAATGCAATTACTGATGCTAAAGGGTTGTATTTTATTAATGCAGATGGGCTTGATAAAAATAAACCAACACAAATCTGGACACAAGGAGAAACAGAAGCCAACAGCGCATGGTTTCCTACAATAGATAGTCCAAATCAAAAAACAACACAAGAAATTTACATTACTGTTCCTAATAAGTTTAAAACACTGTCTAATGGAAAATTACTACATCAAACAAAAAAAGGAAACAACAGAACAGACTATTGGAAAATGGATCAAAAACATGCTCCATACTTATTTTTTATAGGAGTTGGAGAATATGAAATTATCAAAGATGCATATAAAAATATTCCTGTAAATTATTATGTAGAAAAAGAATATGCGCCTTATGCAAAAGATATTTTTGGAAAAACCCCAGAAATGATGCAGTTTTTTTCTGATATTTTAGGAGTTGAGTACCCATGGAACAAATATAGCCAAATTGTAGTAAGAGATTATGTTTCTGGCGCTATGGAAAATACAACTGCTGTAGTGCATAGTGATAAAGCTTATCAAACTCCTGGTCAATTAATTGATGAAAATGTACAAGAAGACGTTATTGCGCACGAATTATTTCATCATTGGTTTGGAAATTTAGTTACCTCAGAAAGTTGGGCAAACTTAACGTTAAACGAATCTTTTGCCACTTATGGAGAGTATCTGTGGAGAGAACATAAATACGGAAAAATGAATGCAGATATGCATTTGTTTGATGAAGTTATGGCGTATATGAATGGGCAAAACAACGACAAGCATTTGGTTCGTTTTAATTACACAGATAAAGAAGATATGTTCGATTTAGTAAGCTATAACAAAGGTGGAGCTATTTTACACATGCTGCGTAATTATTTAGGCGATAAAGCTTTTTTCTTAGGTTTAAAAACCTATTTAACCGAATTTAAATACAAAGCCGCAGAAGTCCATCAATTACGTTTAATCTTTGAAAAAGTTACTGGAAAAGATTTAAATTGGTTTTTTAATCAATGGTATTATAACTCAGGGCATCCAAAAATAGATATTTCTTACGATTATAATACAATTCAGAAAAAAGTAACCGTTAATGTGTTGCAACTACAAGCAAATGAATTTAAATTTCCATTAGCTATAGATATTTTTGAAAATGGTAAAAAAACAAGACATCAAGTTTTTGTTAATGCAAGAGATGCTTCATTTACCTTTTCTTACTCTAAACAACCTACTTTAATTCAGATAAATGCAGATGGTGTTTTACTATGCGAAGTTTTAGAAAATAAAATACTAAGCGATTATATTTTTCAATTAAAAAATGCAGAAAACTATATTCATAGAAGAGAAGCTTTACTCGAAGTTGCTAAAAAACAAGATGATAAAAATGCTTTTAACGCTATAGCAGAAGCAATGAATGACAAATCGTATAAGATTAGAATATTGGCATTAGAAAAAATCGACTTAATTAATAAATTTTCTAAAAGAGCCACTATTCAACAAATTATACAAATTGCCAATAACGATAAAAAAACATTAGTACAAGCAGCAGCTATACAAACTTTAGGCAAATTAACAGACGTAGAGTTAAAACCAATTTTTGCAAATGCTCTAAATAGTAAATCGTATTCTGTTTTAGGAAAAGCTTTAGTTGCGATGTATTATGTAGACAAACAATTGGCAATTAACAAATCTAGAGAGTTGCCAGATGAAGTTAGACAAATTTTGGCAACACCTTTAACACGAATTTTTATTGAAGAAAAAGACGAAAAAGAATTGCCTTTTATTGCCAAAAGTGTATTGTCTGGAATGTATTTAACAGGAGATGACGCTACAAAAGAAATTTATCAAAAAGCGTTTCAACAAATTTCTGAGAGTAATGATTCTGAAGCCATACAAAACTTAGTTGATGATATGGTTGCAAAAGGAAATCAATTTAAATCGTTTAATTTTGATAAAGTGGTGATTAATTTAATGCGAAGAATGATTCAGAGTCAAAAAACTAAAAATACTACCAATAGAATTCGCAATACAGAAATTATAAAAGAAGCAATGGCAAAATTGTTATAGTTTTTGCGATAGAAGTTGTTTTTTTCATTTCTTCCCTTTTATTAAAATGCTCGATATCTCAAAGTAGTATAAGGTAAATAACTCATATAAGATTTACTGTTTTTACAACTTAAAAATAAGTAAAATTTATAGTGTGCTGGTGTTTTTAGCAAGTTCTTTTACTAAATCTGGTTCGTAATTAGTTATTGATGATTCAGGAAATATGATTAAATCTAAATCTGATTTAATAGCAGATTCTACCATTTGTAAGTGATTTGCAATATTCTCTTAAGTATTTCCTCTTAAAGATTTTGTTTGCGCTATGCAAATTTTCATTTCTTGAATGCTTTTTTTAATTACCTAAAAAGGTTTGCGTACTCAACTTAATTACAAAATTATTTTTTTGGTATCAGAAATTTACAAGTATAAATACTATTTTTTATATTCATCAAAAGTGCCATCTGCATAGAATACTACAATACGCTGTATTTTCTTTGCATTAGTTTCTGAATCTGAATTAAATAAAGATGGAGTAGAAGAAGTAGAAGTATTTACAACATTTTTAGGGAAACTCCCCTTACCATTTAACAGCCAATACATATCTACATCGTTAAATGCTGATGTAACTTTTAAAATAAAATCTAAACTGGGTTTGTTTCTCCCAGATAAAATATGTGAAATACTAGAACGCTGTACACCAATTTTATCTGCAAATAAAGAAGCAGAAAGCTGGTGATAATCCATTACTTTTTTAAGTCGAGATGTAAATTCCGAAATGTTTACCATTGTAATATTCTTGTTTTACACAAATGTAAACAAGTTAATAGTAAACACAAAAAATATTTTACAACAGAAATTATTTGGATATAAATTTAATTAAACCAACACTTTATTTAAAATACATAAACATCTTATTTTTAATATTTTAAAATTTATTTATTGCTAAAATTTATGCTATTGGTAAGAATAAAACCTTGGTGTTTATAATAAAACAACATCGCTTTACAAAAGTAAAGAGCTTAATAGAAATAGGTTTTTACATTTGTAACATTACACCTTGCATGCAATTGTATTTTTTTAATTTGATGACAATTGTAAATACCGTAATTTTGAAAAAATATTTAATACAAATAATGAATACCTTATCAATAGATTTTTTAGAAGATATTTTTAGAAATCAAAAAGAAAAATCTTTGCATGGAAAATGGATTACTTTTAAAGACATCGAAAAATTGTTTTTAAAACATCAATCTCTTTTTTCTATTTCCGAGATTGGAACTTCAGAAGAACATAGACCAATTATGCAATTAAAAATTGGCAACGGCTCTAAAAAGATATTACTTTGGTCGCAAATGCATGGTAATGAAAGTACAGGTACAAAAGCCTTATTCGATCTTTTTAACTGTTTTAGTAATGTTACAAATAGTACTTTTTCTAAAATTTTAGAAGAATGTACATTAGTATTTATACCCATGCTAAATCCAGATGGCTCTGAGGTTTACACAAGGGGTAATGCCAAAGGAGTAGATTTAAACAGAGATGCAGTTAACAGAGTTGCAAAAGAAAGCAAGCTTTTAAGAAGAGTATTAGAAGAAGTTAGTCCTCAATTTTGTTTTAATTTACACGACCAAAGAACAATTTTTAACGTAGAAAGAACAAAAAACCCTGCTACAATCTCTTTTTTAGCACCTTCAGAAGAAATAACCAGAGCAGTAACTAAAGGAAGAATAGAAACAATGAATATAATTGTTGCTATGAATACTATGTTGCAAAAGGTAATTCCTAATTTTGTTGGACGATATACAGACGAGTTTTATCCTACTGCAACAGGAGATAATTTCCAAAAGTTAGGATACAATACAATTCTTATAGAATCTGGCCATTTTCCAGATGATTATCTTAGAGAAGAAACAAGAAAATATACTTTCTTTTCTATCCTGCAAGGCATTCATCATATTGCAAATTCATTATCTTTTAGCAATTATAAAGATTATTTTAAGATACCAAATAATGATAAAATATTTTACGATGTAATACATAGATATTCAAATTCAGATAAAGATGTTGCGTATCAATATGAAGATAAAATTATTAACAATAAATTGGTGTCAAAATTAAACAAAGTAGATGATAATAGTTTAAAATTTAAAATTGGACACTCCGAAATCGTTTTCGAAGACAAATTTATTTAAGTATTTATCAGTTTTATGCTTGTTTAATTAAATTTAATTCATAAATTTGCTATTGAAATTGAATAATACGTAAAATATGAAAAAATTTATTTTAGACGAGATTGATCATCAGATATTAGATATCTTAATTGAAAATGCAAGAACTCCATTTACAGATATCGCAAAACAATTATTAGTTTCTGCAGGTACAATACATGTTCGTGTAAAAAAAATGGAAGATGAGGGTATTATTCAAGGCTCTACACTTACCCTAAATTACGAAAAAATGGGGTATTCTTTTATAGCACATGTAGGTGTGTTTTTAGAAAAAACTTCAATGACCCAAGACGTAATTACAAACTTAAGAAATATTCCTAATGTTACTGTTGCTTATGTAACAGCAGGCAAGTACAATATTTTCTGTAAAGTAAGAGCAAAAGGCACTAATGATGCAAAAGATATAATTTATAAAATAGATGATATCCCAGGAGTAAACAGAACAGAAACTATGATTGCTTTAGAAGAAAGCATAAATGATAAAAAGAGAATGATGCATGCAATTTTTAAAGAATTATAAAATCTAAACTTACAGTATTTTAAAAATCCTTATCAATAAAATGATAAGGATTTTTTTATGGAATTCATATCTTTATGTTTATGTTTGTTTCTATAATTATGATATTTGCAATTTATGATTCCTAAAGTTGAGTATAATAAAAAATCTCTAAGCAAAGAAACCCTATTAAATCTATATAGAAGGATGCTAAAACCTCGTTTAATTGAGGAAAAAATGCTAATTCTATTACGTCAAGGAAAAATTTCTAAATGGTTTTCTGGTATTGGTCAAGAAGCAATTGCTGTAGGTGTTGCGTCTGCATTAAATAAAGATGAATATATCTTGCCAATGCATAGAAATTTAGGTGTTTTTACGACCAGAGAAATTCCTTTATACAGGTTATTTTCTCAATGGCAAGGTAAAATGAATGGTTTTACAAAAGGTAGAGACAGAAGTTTTCATTTTGGAACACAAGAATACAATATTGTTGGAATGATCTCTCATTTGGGGCCACAATTAGGTGTGGCAGACGGAATTGCATTAGCCAATAAACTAAAACAAAATCATAAGATTTGTGCTGTTTTTACAGGCGAAGGAGCTACAAGCGAAGGCGACTTCCATGAAGCACTTAATTTAGCTGCTGTTTGGAGTTTGCCTGTACTTTTTTGTGTTGAAAATAATGGGTATGGTTTATCTACACCTGTTTCTGAGCAATTTAAATGCAAACATATTGCTGATAAAGGAATTGGTTATGGAATGGAAAGTTACATTATAGATGGAAACAATATTTTAGAAGTATATACCAAGTTAGAAGAATTGGCAAAAAGTGTTCGAAAAAAACCAAGACCTATTCTTTTAGAATTTAAAACTTTTAGAATGCGTGGCCATGAAGAGGCCAGTGGTACAAAATATGTGCCCCAAGATTTAATGGATTTTTGGGCTGCTAAAGACCCTTTAGAAAACTATCAACAATTCTTAAAGGAAGAAGGAATTCTTACAGACAAAATTGAAGTTTCTTTAAAAGAAGATATTGTTCATGAGATTAATGAGCATCTTAAAACTGCATTTAATGAAGATAATGTTGTTGCAAATATAGAAACTGAATTAAAAGATGTATACCAACAACATGTTTACAAAGAAAATCTTCCATCAAAAGAAAAGAAAAAAATACGTTTTATAGACGCAATTTCAGAAGGTTTAGCTCAATCTATGCAAAATTATGATGATTTAGTTATTATGGGACAAGATGTTGCAGAATATGGTGGGGTTTTTAAAATAACTGACGGATTTGTAGATAAATTTGGAAAAGAAAGAGTTCGAAATACACCAATTTGCGAATCTGCCATTGTTTCTGCAGCTTATGGCTTGTCTGTAAATGGTATGAAAGCTGTTATGGAAATGCAATTTGCAGATTTTGTTTCTTCAGGGTTCAATCCGATTGTAAATTTATTAGCCAAATCTCAATACAGATGGAATCAAAACGCAGATGTTGTTATACGAATGCCATGTGGTGCAGGAGTAGGAGCTGGCCCTTTTCATAGCCAAACTAATGAAGCTTGGTTTACCAAGGTTCCTGGTTTAAAAGTGGTATATCCTGCTTTTCCTCAAGATGCCAAAGGATTATTAATTGAAGCTATTAACGACCCAAACCCTGTGCTATTTTTTGAGCACAAAGCTTTATATCGTTCAGTTTATGATAATGTTTCTGAAAATTATTTCACAACAGAAATTGGGAAAGCTACTTTATTAAAAAAAGGAACTAAAGTAACAATTATTAGTTATGGAGCTGCAATTCATTGGGTTTTAGAAGAATTAGAAAATAACCCTATTTCTGCTGATGTTATTGATTTAAGAACCTTACAACCTCTGGATGTTGAAACAATTTTTAAATCTGTTAAGAAAACTGGAAAAGTAATTCTTGTTCAGGAAGATTCTTTATTTGGTGGAATTTCTAGTGATATTTCTGCATTAATTAATGAAAATTGTTTTGAATTCTTAGATGCACCAATTAAAAGAGTTGCAAGTTTAGAAACTCCAATTCCTTTCGATAAACAGTTGGAACATCAATATTTAGGAAAAGGGAGATTAAAAAAAGCGTTATTAGAATTGCTACACTATTAGAATGGAATTAGAACACTTTTTTCAGTGTCCATATTGTTGGTCAGAAATTTCTATGATTTTAGATGTAAGTGTGTCTAAGCAAACTTACATAGAAGATTGTGAGGTTTGTTGTAATCCCATAGAAATATCTCCAATCTTTGAAGCTAACCAACTAATAAGTTTTAACGCCAAGTCTATTGAGCAATAATTATAAAAGTGGATTTTTCCAAGAAAACCGACCAAATATTAGCAACCAGTCTTTTGGAAATGAAGACTTTAAATTTAACTGCTTATCAGTAAAAGGATGCGTAAACTCTAATTGCCCCGCATGCAAAAACAAATTTTTACAATTAAAATTTGTTTCGAACATTGTATTATGGTTTTTATCACCATATTTTGGATCGCCAATTAAAGGATGACTAATTTTATTCATATGTACTCGTAATTGATGCATTCTTCCTGTTTTTGGCGATAATTTAACCAAACTATAACGTGAAGTATGATAAGGTTTTACCGGAATTGTTAAGGTAATTTGTGCCAAAGTTTTTAAATATGTTAATGCCTCTTTATGCACATTTGCATCTCTACCTTTTACGGGAGAATCTATAATTTTTGACTCAGGAGAAAACCCTCGAAGAATACCGAAATAGCTTTTCTGAATCTGATTATTTGTAAAAAGCTCTTGAAAGTTCGAAACGAATTCTTTCTGTTTTGCTAATAAAATAATTCCAGAAGTTTTTCTATCTAATCTATGAATAGGGTAAGTTCTTAACCCTTTTTCATCAAAAATAAATTGTAACAAAGAGGTTTCATCAGCTACGTTTCTAGAATGTTTTGCATGATGAACAACCATATTATTAGGCTTACTCACGCATAAAACATATTTATCTTCAAAAATAACCTGTATACTCATTTTAATTTTTTAATTTTCAAAAATACCATTTAATTTATGATAACTTTAAAAGATTTTTAAGTAAGATTTTGTAAATTTAAATACTTATAAATCAGTTAATTATTTACATTATGAGAATAGCGTTGTTAGGCTTTTTAATGGTTTTGTTTGGTTGCAGTAGTACAAATAAAATATTGTCTGCACAGCAAATATCAACTTTAAAAGATGTTGTAGAAGCCAAAGAAATAGAAATTGAATTTAATTGGGCACAACCTACTGGTCTTATTTCTAGCGTAAGCGGATTACAAAATCTAATTCCTTTTGGAAGTACAATAAATAATATTAATTTAAATGGTAATCCTAATTTTTTTAAGATCAACAAAGATAGTCTATCTATAGATCTTCCTTATTTTGGAAGTCAACAATTACCCAAAGGCTATAATAATACAGAAATCGGGGTGAATTTTAATGGAACACCAGAAAAATTTGAAGAAAAATTTGATGCCAAAAGAAATAAATATATACTTACGTATTGGTTAAAAGGAACTGATGAAAGTTACAAAGTAATTTTAGTTTTATTTCCGAATAACAGCAGTGTTTTGTATGTAAACAGTAGTCATAGAACACCTATTAATTATGATGGGGAATGGAAACGAATACCCAAGAAATAAAAAGAAGCTGTCTGAAAAGTATTAGTATTTGTCATTTCGATTGTAATGGAGAAATCTTATTTATTGAAAATCAATTATATAGATTTTTCGCCTCCGCTCAAAATGACAGTTAAATCAACTTTTCAGACAGCTTCTTAAAATGTTTTTAAATAATTTATTCAGTACCTATTTGATTAATAGTAGAGTCATTACCAATTCCTTTTGGATTTTCTCCCCATTGATTGGTTTTATTTTCTCCTTCCATACAGAATAAAACAATTAACCACAAAGCACCTATAAATGGTATAAAGGCAAGTAGAATGTACCAACCAGTTTTTCCAATATCATGTAATCTCCTAACACTTACTGCTAACCCTGGGATAAATACTGCCAAAGAATAAATATATGCTAAAAAAGCTAATGCAGGCACGTCAATAGAAATTCCAATAAATGTAAATACAAACCCTAATACCCAAGATATTAAGATATTAATAAGTGTAAACATCCAAAACTCTTTTCTTCTTGCTCTACCAGAAAAATCTGCGTATTGATTTAATACTTTTAAATACCAATTCATTTTTTTATTTTTAGTTGATTAATTGAGCGCAAATGTAAAAAATTATTAAAATAATCCTCTTGATTTTAATTCTAAATATTTATTAATGGTATCTCCGGTTAAATTCTCTGGTTTTGTAAGTACAGATTGAATTCCGTATTTTTTTAACTCTTTAACAATACTTTTCTTTTCGTACATAAATTTTTCTGCAATAATGCTATCATAAACCTCTAAAATGTCTTCAGTTTTTATAGTTGTTAGCGAATTGAGTTCTGTATTTTCAAAAAACACTACTAAAACCAAATGATTTTTACCTAAAGCTCTTAAATAGGGGAGTTGCCTATTTAAACCATCCATGGTTTCAAAATTTGTGTACAAAATCAATAAGCTTCTATGAGTAATCTTTCTTTTTACAACAGCGTATAAGGTACTAAAATCAGATTCAGAAAAATCGGTTTTAATATTGTGCAAAGCTTCAGAAATTAAACTCATTTGAGAATTTCTTTTTTCTGCAACTACCCAATCTTCTAACTTTGTAGAAAAAGATAACATACCAGCTTTGTCTTGTTTTCTTAAAATAACACTACTAATTGCCAAAGTTGCATTTATAGCGTAATCTAATAAACTTAAATTGTTAAAGTGCATTTGCATTGCACGTCCTTTGTCTATAACAGAGTATACAGGTTGTGATTTTTCTTCTACATATTGATTTAGCATAAGTTGATTTCTCTTTGCTGTGGCTTTCCAATTTAAAGATCGTATATCATCACCAGAAACATATTCTTTTATTTGTTCAAACTCCAAAGAATGCCCTATCCTTCTAATTTTTTTTGTTCCATAAGAAAGAGATTGATTGGTAAACGCTTTAAAATCGAACGCTCTAAGTTTTAAAAAAGATGGATAGCATTTTAACTCTTTTTCTTTACCTAATACATACTTTTTAGTTGCCAATTGTAATGGTGAACTTGCATAAATATTCGTATTTCCAAAAAGATAAACACCTCTTTCTGTTGGTGTTAAATCGTAGTAAATTATTTTTTCTTCTGTGTTTTGTAATATCAAACTAAAAATAAAATCTCTTTTTTGAAATTGATAAGGAATTTCTTCTATAATTGATAAATGCGTTGAAAATTTATACAAGTTTTTAAGTTCTAATGCTATTTTATTAGCATCTCCATTAGATAACCTTTCTGGTAAAACACGAGAAGCAGTTAGAGCATCTTTCTTGGCATATAAAATAAAAATATCTACAATTGTTAAAACAGACAATATAAAAAGTAACACTTTTGCAATTTGAAAAAAGATTGAAATAAAAAAACCAACCACAAATAAAACAGCTATTCCTCCTAAAAAGTAGAAAAATCTATTATTAATAAATAAAGTGTTATAAAAATGTTTCAAAATTTTGGTTTTTAGTCTGCGAAAAGCCAATCAACTAATAACTAATAGTTATCTAGGTATTTCTACTGCTTCAATAATTTGTGCTATAATTTGTTTACTTGTTAACCCCTCCATTTCTCTCTCTGGAGTTACAATAACTCTGTGCATTAGCACTGGTATTGTTGCTTTTTTAATATCTTCTGGAGTTACAAAATCTCTTCCTTTTATGGCTGCAAAAGCTTTAGAAGCGCCTAAAATTGCAATACTTGCTCTTGGTGAAGCTCCTAAATATAAAAAGGAGTTTGATCTTGTATTTACTACAATATTAGCAATATACTTTAGAAGGTTTTCTTCAATTTTAATTTGATTGACTAAGTTTCTAAATTCAAGAATTTTTTCACCCGAAATTACAGTTTCAATTTTACTTAATTTGGTAGTATTTTCTAAAGATTGCTCATTCATTATAATTTGCAACTCTTCGTCTGCATTAGGATATTCTACATTAATTTTAAATAAAAAACGATCTAATTGTGCTTCTGGTAATCTGTAAGTTCCTTCTTGTTCTATTGGGTTTTGAGTTGCCAAAACTACAAAAGGAGCCG
Source organism: Bacteroidia bacterium (assembly GCA_030427865.1). Taxonomy (GTDB): domain Bacteria; phylum Bacteroidota; class Bacteroidia; order Flavobacteriales; family Flavobacteriaceae; genus Polaribacter. The sequence continues at coordinate 275,617 of JAUICK010000002.1, forward strand.
TCATTTTATAGGTTGTGCCATCTATAGTAATTTGTTTTTCTTCCATAACTTCAAACAAAGCAGCTTGTGTTTTTGCTGGTGCTCTATTAATTTCGTCAATTAAAATCATGTTAGAAAAAATAGGTCCTTTTTTAAACTCAAAATCAGAAGTTTTTACGTTAAAAATAGAGGTTCCTAAGATATCTGAAGGCATTAAATCTGGTGTAAACTGAATTCTACTAAAGTTAATATCTATTGTTTTAGATAACAATTTTGCAGTAATGGTTTTGGCAACTCCTGGTACACCTTCAATTAAAACATGTCCGTCAGAAAGTAGAGAGACTAGTAATAGGTCCATCATTTCTTTTTGACCAACAATTACTTTTTGCAATTGTTTTTTTATTTTAAAAACACACTCTTGTAGTTCTGTTAGGTTTATTCTGTTTTCGAATTCTAAATTTTCTTGATGTTCTTCTTTATTGGGTGTTTCCATGTTTTATATATTAAAGAAATTTTCTATCATTTTATGCAATACAACTAACTCTTCTTCAGAGCATTCTGCTTTTTTATTTAAAGCAATAATTGTATTTATTAAATATTTTGTTCTTTGCAAATCGTTTCCAGATTTTGCAGCCAATTTTTCGATAAAATCGGCATTTAAATTTGTTGTACTAAGCAAATATTTTGAACGCACTTTTTCTAAAAAGTAAGCAATTTTTTTATCAACTAAATTTTTATGGTCTTGTTCTTTTAAATATAAATTTGCAATAGTTTGCGTAAATTCTACTGTTGAATTTTTTAGTGGATGTATTATAGGAATTGGTCTTTGTTTTCTTCTTGCATTAAACAGCATAAAAAGAAGTAATCCAGCTAAAGAAACAAATAAGAACCATGTTAGGGTTAGATGCTCTAAAAAGAATTTAAAAACAGATGAATTGTCATCTTCTTTTTTACTCTGCGAATATTTGCTCGATTTTATCTGTGGATCCCACAAAACATCGTTATCTGGTAAATACGAAAATATATTTTCTACATATTCTGTATTATTTTTTAATAAATTGTAATTGGTAAACGCAATTGGTTGTGTGTGCAAATAAAATGTGCCTTTCCCATAATTTATTTTGATAAAATTTGGCACTTTTTCTCCATCAACTTCTATTGTACCTAATACAGTTGTGGTAGTTTTATCATATTGCAAAAAATAATTTCTTCTAATATTTCTATCAAATTCGAAAGTGGTATTGGTAAAAGAATTATTCTTTAATTGAAATTTGCCTTTCAATTTTTTTAAAGCTGTAATAGAATATACTTGTTTGTCTAAATTATTTGTACTAAAATTTAACTTTGTTTTTAAAGTATCTTTAAAAAAGTTGAGCGATAAAAAGGCCGTGTTTCCTCTATCTACAAAGCTTAAAAGCTCGGTAACACCATCGTCTGTATATTTATTAGCACTGTGTTTTATTAAAATATAATTCTTTAAAAACACAGAATCTAAATCAGATTTAAATAATAAATAATCGTAGATGTTTTCTTTAATTAAAAACACATCGTTGTTTTTAAATAAGTTTTTGGCTTCATTATAAACAATATAAGTTCCAAAAGGGCTTTTTTCTTTTTCTTTAAAATTTTCTTGCCAATTAGTTTTGTTACAGCTTATTAACACTAATAAAAGTAGGAGAGGAGCTATTTTTTTTGTTTTATGGTAAAATATCATCATTTTAAAGAATTTTTAAAAGATTGATATTTATTTTCTACTAACTTAAAATTGGCTTCGTCAATAGAAAACTCTCCATACCAAACATAAGAGTACACATAAGATAAGTAAGAAAATTGTTTTCTGCTATTTTCATCTTTAATTTCGAAAAGGTATTCAGAATTCGTTTTGTCTTTATGATAGTCTATTAATTTTTTATTTGATAAGGTTTTTAAAACTGCCAAATAATAATAACGTATGGCTAATCTATACGCTTTGTTTTTAATAGCTTTTTGTAATAATCCTTCTATGTCAGTTTCATGAATATCTTCATCTTCATAAACTAACTTTTTTGCCTTTTTAGTTTTTGATTTTTTAAAATTCCAAAAGTCAATTTCCGATCCTAAAAAAGTTCTGAGAATTATAAATACAATAATAGCACCTAACAAAAATGGAAAAATATTACTGATAAAAAATAGAATAGCATCTACCATTACAGACTCCGTACGTGAGGGTGATTTTTTTTTTGTTGCTTCTTCTATTTCTTCTGTATATTGAAATTCTTTATCGTTATATTTTTCTTTTAAATTTTCTTTAAATTCTCTTTTTTTTATATAATTTGTAGATTTTTTTTGTTGTAGAGAATCTTTTTGCGCAGATAAGTAGCTCTCTTGCATAAACTGCCCAAAACCAATGTTTGAGACAAAGAAAAGAAACACAAAAAGGAGTATTTTTCTCATTAACGCAATTGGTATTTGTTAGCTACCTTAAATGGTAAAACTAAATAATAATAGCTAATAGAACACAACGAAAAACCTATAATAACAAAGCATAGAATTGTAGGCATTGTATTAGAATATCTTGTAATATAACCTTCTAAAAAAGCAGCTATCAAAGTAAAAGGTATTGTGCTTATAAAAATATAAAAAGCGGCTTTCATGCCTCTTTTAAAAGATTCTAATCGTTTAAAAGCTCCAGGAAACAAAATACTTGCTCCAATAATATAACCAGCAGCAGCTTCTATAATCATGCTAAAAATTTCGTAAGTTCCATGAATCCAAATTCCTTTTAAACTATCAAACAAACTATTGTGTTGGTAAAAGAAAGCTTGAAAAACAGCTACCATTATTGCATTGTATACTACATAAAAGCCTGTACCAATTCCTAAAAACAATCCCGAGAGAAACATGTTTAATCCTACTCTTTGATTGTTGTCGTAAATGCCAATAAATGTGCCCCAATTACTGCCGCTTTTATAAATAGCCATGGCATCTCCGCTTTCAATATTCTCTAAAGTAGTATCTACATAATGGTTTCCTAAAATTTGTCTTGCAAAGGTATCATCATTAAAAGTAGATAATAATCCGATTAAAAAACAGCAGAAAAAGATAATAAATGATAAATAAATAAATTTTCTGTATTGATAACAGAGTAGAGGTACTTTATCAAAAAAGAAGTATAAGAACACATTTTTATTTCTTCTTTTAGCATGATACACCTTGTCGAAACTTGATTTTGCTAACTTATTTAGATATTGAGTAACCTTACTTTTTGGGTAATAAGTTTGTGCATATACCAAATCATTCATGATTTTTATATGCAAGTTGGCTATATCATCAGGACTTTTTTTCTCTTTATTTGAAATTACTTGTTCAAATTCAAGCCATTTTTCTTTATTTTGCTTTATAAAAGCGACCTCTCTCATTCAGAGCGAATTTACATATTGCATGAAAAGACTCCAAATAAAAACCGCACAAAATGTAAACATTAATTTTACCCTTGCAAATGTTGGGCAAAGACTACTGGCATTTGTAATTGATAATGTGTTAAAATTTGCATATCTCTATTTTGCTATTAATATCTTAAACTTTAGAATGTTTGAAGCAGCAGTTGGTGGCGATAATTGGTCTATACGTGCCATAGATGTTATGATATTTTTGCCTATAACTTTTTATTCTTTATATTCAGAATTGCTAATGAACGGGCAAACCATTGGAAAAAAACTGATGCATTTAAAAGTAATTAATATAGAAGGTTTTAAACCATCTACAACCGATTTTGTGATGCGTTGGTTTTTAAGAGTGATAGATTTTAATTTATTTATGCTCTTGTTTGTGTATATTATTTCTTTAGGGTTAGGAAATTATGATGCATTATTATGGTTAATTTTTTTATTAGGAAAGATGGTTGGTTTCTTTTTAATATTGTTTACTAACAAGAATCAGCGGTTTGGAGATATTATTGGAAATACTGTTGTAATTTATTTAAAAGACGAAGTGAAATTCTCTGAGACTATTTTAGAAAATATTTCTGAAACTTATACACCAACTTACCCAAATGTAATTCGTTTATCTGATAATGATGCAAGAATTATAAAAAATACTTTTCAGAGTGCTAGAAAATTTAAAGATTATAAAACACTTATTAAGCTAAGAACAAAAATACAAGAGGTTACAGAAATTAAATCTGTACATAAAAGCGACACAGAGTTTATAGACACTGTTTTAAAAGATTATAATTATTATACTCAGAATATGTAAGTTACAAAAAATGAGAATAAAAAATATTTACTTAACATAATATAAATTATAGTACATTTTATAACAATTAGCGTAATAGCGCTTTTAGGCGATATTTGACATAATTGCAGATATAACTATAACGTTTTTAGACTTATATCGACAGTAATTATGACAAGCTAATTGTATCTTCGTTAGAATAATTTAGATGTGTAACTATAATTTGCCATTATTTGCCATTATTTGCCATTATGTAAAATTGCGGCTACCAAACGCTCGATTGTTTTATAAAATCAAATTGTTATCACAATTTATTTTACACACAATTATCCATCGCTTGCCAACGCCAAAAAAAGCAAATGCTTTTGGCTTCGTATTTATAATTCGTTTGTAATTGAAATTCTCGTTGCAAAAAGTTTTCAGAAACTTCTCGTTAGCATTGCGCAAGAGTACAAAATTTTCCCTTGCTCAAATCCTTGCTTAAAAATTTCTGTACACTTGCTTTATTCTTACTTCCATTAGAATATTCTTTTAATCGTAACTCCTAATATTATGTAAAATAGAAGTTGAAACTATGAAACTTCTTAAGGTTTTATTTATATTTTTTTCTTGATAAAAAAAGAAACAAAAAAATCAAGACTGCATACTCACGCACGTTAAGAAAAGGTCTGATAGACCTTTTTAGTAAGTGATAGCTTGCCGCGTTGGTGAAACAATTAACGGTTCGTTTCACTATATTTTAGGAAACATTGTAACTAACCAAGACTAATAAAGAAAATATCTTAAAAAGCAGTAAAACCAATAAAAACAGTAACTAAATACCTAAAATATGGTCGCTCCACTCACCTATTGTTTTAGCCAAAGTTTTATGAGGTCGTTTTAAGACAGTGTTCTAATTATTTCTCCCAATAAAACATCTAAATCGCTACTGAAGTTAACTTGCGTTTTAGTTGGAAGAATTTCTTTTCTTCTAATATGTGTATGTAAAAATGAATCAGCAATTTTTCTTGAAGATTTATCTAAATGCACCATTGAATCCTTAAAACTTTTTGTACCATAACTTCCAGAAACTTCTGAAAAAGATTTTTTGTTAAAAATTGGAGGAATATGGTCAGTTATCGCTCTTGTTAACATCCCTACTGCAAAATAGCATTTAGTTGAGTAAACAATATTTAATTCTTCACATTTTCTAATAAGTTTAGATAAATCAAACTTTTCCTTACCAATTTTTCGTAACTGTTTTATTCGTTCAGGATCAACAAATACTGAACCTTCTCCTAAATCTTTATTTTCTTTTTTAACTTGGTCAATGATGTAATCAGAATGACCTTTCTCATCATATATTAGATTCCCTATTTCATCAACCCACATAAAACCAATCTTTCTATCTTTATGAATTTCGTTCGGCGTTTTTTTAATTTCTTTATCTAAATATTTACTCCAAGATTTCATAATGGTTATGAATCTTGTAGGTTCAATATCTAATTTAAAAGTGCTAATAATATAAGTGGCACTTTGCTTTTGGTTTTTGCCATTATTTAAAATCCTCTGATAATCCTTAAAAACACTATTGTTTGTAATTGAAATCTTAATTACACCTTCAATAGTTCCGCCTTTTTTCAAAAAGTCATTATAAGTTTGACTTATTCTCAATTGATTGTTATCATAAACTTCTATTACACCGATATAAATAAGAAAATTTAAGGCTTTTCTAACATATGGAGGTGTTTTGTTTATCGCATCTATGATTTTATTCTCTGTAATATTATTTTCCTTTTCGAATAAACACAGGTAGTCTAAAATTTCTTCGCAAACTGTAAATGATGGTGATACTAATTTCATTTAACTCTAAAGTTTTTTCTTAACTTTTTTCAACATAGCATCAACGATCAACAAATCTTCTTCCTCCTTAATAACTATCTGGGAATCCATTCCTGGTCCTATTATATGTACAATGAAATCTGTTGGCTCTTTTTCTATTCTACTTGTATTGTCATTTTTATTTTCTATATGTAATATTTGAGCTGTAGGTTTTTCAGTATTATATGGATTGGTAAAATTTGTATTTACTGGTAATGTATCTGAAATGTCATCTTCTATTTCAGTAAATTCCTCTTCTGTTTCATCTTCATTAGTATTTGTTAAATTATTGTTATCATCTAAAAGATTCAAATATTTCAATCCACTAACAAAATATTTCGAAACTGGTGTTGCTTGTTTTTCTTCAACATCATATTCGCGAATTAGTAATTTTGGCAACATACTAACTGGTAGTTCAGCCCCCTTGAATCTTTCATAGAGCTTAAGAAATATAGCAGGTTTCAAAAACGCATCCTTTTCAAACTTTTTACGTTCTTCTTCGGTATAGGCATTCTTAATTAACTTATATAACTCACTAACTTGTAACTTCCCTCTTTCATTTGTAATTAATTCATATTTTACAGTTGTTCCAATTTTAGTTCCAAATGCACCAGACATTTTTAGCCCCATTTTGTGTGCACAAGACTCTCTATCGCAACTACCTCCTAATGACGATACAGCTTCAGCTAGTTCTAAAGAATTTTTAAAAGTTCCTTTTGGATAATCTACAATTTTAGGCATATCTTATAATTTTGGTTAAATATACATAAAAAGAATTAAGGTATTAAATTAACACTTTAAAAAGTTATTAACTTTTTATTAATACTTATTATAGTAATATAATGAGAAATAAATTATTATTTCTATGTTTTACAATATTTTACATAAATACTTTTTATCTAAAAAAATACAAATAGCTTTAAAAATATAAAGATATAATTTCATTTTAGAAAAAAATATAACTGTATTATTTCCATTTCACACACATTCCACTACTCTCCTATTGTCGTTTCGCGTAAAGAGTGTTCCATTAACTTTGTAAAAGAAGCTTTAGAGAAGAAAACTTTTAAAAGAAAAATCAGCAAATGAAACTATTGCTTTTACCAAAGCAAAGTAACATAATGCTGACCATTATAATACATTTTATAATATTGGTTTATCCAGTGGATGAAGCGATATTATAAGAATGATGGCGCGCTGGCGATTAACGTGTGTATTCTATGTAGCTATAATGATACTATGCAAAATAGAGCCTCTCATATAAATTGAATATTCTGAACTATTTACACAGAAATTTTCAAATAAGAGAATAAGATGAACTTAACAATTCTGTCAAGAGTTCCATCTCTAGCGTCTGATTGAGACAAATCTAAAACCCTAATTATTTTATTTATATCTGACATTTATCTTAACTCCCTAATATTTATTTAAATACATAGTAATATACTCAATATGTTTTAACAATAAATATAGAGTTTTTAACAATTGTTAATCAATTCCATTTCACACACATTACTCTACTCTCATATTGTCGTTTCGTGTAAAGAGTGTTCCATTAACTTTGGAAAAAGAAACTTTGGAGAAGAAAACTCTAAAAAAAACAGTAAACTTAACTATTGCTTTTACGCAAGCAAAGTTAAATAAAGCAAAACATTACAGGACAAATATTGTCATTGGTATTTTGTGAGAGAAACCCATTTGATAGCTATAATGTAGTATTATGCAAATAAACCTAATTTCTACTTTTCTTAATTGTTTTCACTAACTTTTCCAACTGCGTATCTTTCCCTGTAAAAATCTGTTCTAAATCTACTGGAATATAAATATCTGGTTCGGTTCCGTTACCATCCAACGTTTTTCCATTGCGTTGAAACGACAACATTGTAGATACCTTTACTCTGATATTGGAATTTTTTAGATAGAAACTTTTAGAATTTCCGCTAGATCCATCGGTGGTAACGCCTACCGTTTTAACATTTTGCAAGCCTTTAAATGCACTCGTAAATACGGTCGCTGCACTAAAACTTTTTTCGTTTGCCAAAATATACACTGGCTTTGTATAAGTGGTTTTGCCACTACGTAAGACCATATAAAACGGATGGCTAAACTTTGATGTATCAAACTCCTTTTTAGTTTTAAAGGTTGTATGGAATGTATCTATCGCTTTTCTGTCTTCGTCAGACAATTGTTCTGAATTATAGGCGTATAAATAACGTCCACTCATTGAAGGTTCATCCACGTTAAGTCCTTCATCATTTCTTAAATAAGCGACATTAGCTATCCATGGTGATGCTTTTGCTGGCACAATATAATCTGCGAACGTTTGTAAAATTTCTCGTCCTCCACCTGGATTGTCTCGAACATCAATAATTAAAGCTTTGGTGGTAGTAGAAAAATCGTTGAGAGCATTTTTAATAAAGGTTTCTAATTCTGGTGTGCGCTTGTAATGCAGCATTCTTGGTATATTGATGTATCCAATATTCTGGTCAATGATTTTGATGAGTTGACCAAATTCCTTATTTCGCATAAATCGACCCGCATAGAAATTATCAATTTGCGACTTTGCTGTAAATCCTATATTTTCTTTTATCAGTTGAAAACTTTTTTCAATATCATTTTTCCCGTTCGTAAATGTTACCCGAACACTATCTGATGGCTTTTCGTTATTATAAAACTGAAATGATGCAAAATTCTGAATGGCAGCAGTTCCCCAAGCCCGCTTAGAAGCTATGGGTGCTTTTTTATCTTTGTATTGGTTAACAAGCGTATCTAAAGATTTACCATTGATGCTTTTTATATACGGATAATCTGCAAGCAAATACTTATAAGTATACGTATAGGGTGTGTTTTTTAGTGCCAAAAACTTTCGATTGTAAGGCGCAACACCAAACGGTAAACGCAAATTGTAGTTTTTATATTCCTTACTGTTAAATTCCCTATCTTTTATAGAAGCGTGCCTATCTCCTATTTCTGCCATAATTTTTGACATATCGTTGGATAATGTTATGGTAGTTATTGTTTGTTTACCTGAGTTAGATAGCTTTTCCTTGAGTTTTTTTATAGCTTTCTTATACTCAAAATCTGTAAGTCTGCTATACGATGATTTGTTATCTAAAATATTTTCGAATTCGTTTAAATCCTCGATTGCTTCAGCTATGGTAATTTTTGGTTCTTTCAATACCTGTAAGCGTTCGGGCAATACTATTTTTAAGTCAGAATATTGCTCTGTTGCAGCAGCTCGGTATTCGTTTAAATAGGCTCTGTGTTTTCTAACAGCGTTCTTTTTTTGCTGCTCTATAAAATCCTCTTTTGCTTTATAATTATCTATGGTTCTAAAATTAGCTATGGTGTTGATGCTATTGATATAATTTTTTTCGAGCGTGCTCACAAAGGTTTCTGGAAGTTTATAATATGTTGAATCTTCAATCATATTTTGCAAATAGTATTCAGAATTGCTTTTATGATTTTTATTTAAAAACTGATTTTCTGCAATACGCGTTCCATTAATAGTTGCTGTATGCTTATTATTTTTGATAGCTATTGCTAGATCAATGCTATCATTAGCACCAAAAAATACATCAGTTTTATATTTTTTATCAAAGACCAATCGATATTTCGCTGAAGGCAAACTATCCTTAAAAATAAATTTAAAACCCCTATTTTTAATAGGAACAAAAAGCGTATCGCTTGAAGTGCGATCGATAAATCCTACATTTTTTATGGGATCATTTCCTATGATTTTCCCTTTAATTACAGTTCTGTTGTGTGATAAAAATTGAGTTGTTTTTTGAACATATACAAACAAAAATCCAAAAATGAGAAACACACTCAATGTCTTAAAAACTATTTTGTTCTTAACAGACCAAATCGATGTAAGACTTTTATTTTTAAACCACTGAAAGCCAATATATAAAACTACGATGCTCGCAATTAAGCTCATATAATCTAAGTAAGTTACAATATCCCCGACTTCACTCCCACCTGGAATATTATATACCATAGCAATTGGTGTGTACGGAAACCAGTTTAAAAAGATATTACTCTCATTAAAGTAGGTGTTTAAAGCAAATCCTAAGATTCCGATGAAAATAGGTCCTAAAAAATTTGATAGTAAAACTGATATTACAAACTGTAAAGCCGAAAGAAACAAACTGGCAACTAGCAATCTGATGATTAATTTAAAGCAAAATAAATACGGAATATCTGTTAAACCCATTTCTGGAATTTCTCCAAGTTGAATCAGCAGAAAGACAAAACAAACACTTAACAACACGAAGCTTACAATGGCAATGGCATTGGTAATGAATAGGATTAAAAATTTTGAAAAATAAAGATTTACCTTTTTTACTGGAAGGCTTTCCATCAAATTCCAACCTTGGTTTTTGTGGTCTAATTGTGTTATTCTGCTCGCGGTTAAGATAATGAGGAAAGGCAGTATATAATACGCAAACAGCTCTAAAGCGTTTTGAATGTAATTGATATACATATTATGTGGCGACCTAGGGATAAATCGCGTGCTGCCGTTTAACCGAGATATAAAAAGAATTATTGGAGAAAGTACCCCAAAGAAGAAACCTAATGTATAAAGTAAGGTGTTCTTTTTCTTTAACTGTTCTGAAGCAAAGGCGATTTTAAATTGAGTATACATGGCTGTTTTATTTTGATAGGTTTAAGAATAAAGCTTCTAAATCTTCATTTGTTTTTATTTCTACGATATGTGCCCCAATTTCAATGAGTTTTAACAAGAAACTATCGGATGTTTCTTTAGTGTCAACCTCAAGAGAGAGTGTATTTTCATGTAAGCTAATATTTGGATAGCTTTCTTTTAATAGATTAATATATTTCTTGGCGTTTTTTATAGTGACAGTTAACTTTTGTGTTCTTTCTGATTTTTGTTTCAACACTTCAATGGTATCATCAAATACCAATTTCCCTTTATTAAGAATACCGATATGCGTGCAGATTCTTTCAATTTCATCCAACAAATGACTCGATATAAAAATGGTAATGCCGCGTTCTTTATTCAATTTAATCAGCAAGTCTCTAATATCAATAACTCCCTGAGGATCAAGTCCATTAATAGGCTCATCTAACAGTAATAGTTCAGGATTTCCCAATAACGCCATACCAACTGCCAAACGTTGTTTCATCCCCAAAGAATACTCCTTTACTTTTTGATGCGCACTTTCCGACAAGCCAACCAGTTCTAAAACTTCCAAAATATTATCGTTAGTGGTTTTTTTTAGCGTAGCGATGTAGCGTAAATTGTCGTAACCAGTTAAATGGTCATACAATGATGGAGAATTAATTAAGCATCCCATTTTATTGAAAACAGATGGTAATTGAGATTCTAATGGTTTTTCAAAAAGGCGGATGGTACCGCTATTACTAAAAATACTACCCGTTAATAACTGCATAGTGGTAGATTTTCCTGCTCCGTTTGCACCCAAAAATCCGTAGATAGCACCTTTGGGTACTTTCATAGAAACATTATCAAATATAGTTTTTGATGTTTTAGAATACGCAAAACTTAAATTTTGCACATCTATGATGTTGGTTTGTGTCATCGTGTTTTCTTGTATTTGATCGCACAAAAGTTGACTTTAATAGTCTATTACAAAAACCAAATCGACAAACATAGGTTCATAATCGACCAACAAAAGTCCATAATCGAAAACAAAAAATGTATTTGTAGTACTTTTGGAGTATGACAGCAAGACATTTTAAACTAACATTTCATCTCCTCTACTTTCTTACGCTTAGTTGCGTTTTTGTGTTTGGATATGATTATAGTTTAGAAACTCTTTTAAAGAAAGATATTTTTTCAAAAGACTTTTTTGAAATCCTTATGGTAACCACTATTACCTACCTGTTTTATTATACTGTTTTTGTAAGAAAAACACTTGTAGGTTTCAAAATAGTTTGGTTGATTGTGTGCATACTTGTATTTGCTGCCACAGCAGTTAATAAGAAATATACTTCAATTGACCCAAGTTCAGTACATATTTTTAGTAATTTATTACAATACATTGGGTTTGGCGCTATTCTGTTTTTTATGCTCTGGGTATTAGACAATGCAAAATTTTTAAAGAATGAACGGTTTATTACTACAAAAAAAGCGTTACAAGAAGCAGAAAGTAAATTATTAAGGCAGCAATTTAACCCGCATTTTTTATTCAATGCCTTTAACTCCTTATACAGTTTGTCGTTACAAAATCATCCTAAAACACCAGAAACTATTTTAAAATTATCGGGGATGATGCGCTATGTAACAGATGATTCTACCATAAGCAGCGTAAAATTAAGCAGGGAATTACAATTTATTCAAGACTATATCGCTATTGAAAAAATAAGATTTAGCGATAAAGCAAACATAAATTTTAAGATATCAGGTGCTATTGAAAATGCAACCATAGAACCTTTATTGTTAATCACATTGGTTGAAAACGCTTTTAAACACGGTTTTTATACCAACGATGTACATTCTTTTGTTGCTATTAATGCTACTGTAAACGATAACACGCTGTTGTTTACAGTAGAAAATTATGTGCAAGATCAGCAACATTTTAATAAAACGGATCGAAAAGGAAAAGGATTGGATAACCTTAAAAAAAGATTGCAATTATCATATCCTAACAAACACAAGTTGCTTTTGAAAAAGGAAATCAATGTATATTTGGCTGAATTAAAAATCGATTTAACCTAATGCAAAAATTCACCACTATTATTATTGATGATGAGCCGTTGGCAATAGATGTGTTGGTGCATTATTTAAAACGATTCCCTGAATTTGAAATTGTAAAAACCTTTACCAATCCTGTTGAAGCTTTTAAATTTTTGAATGCTACTACTATTGATTTGGTTTTTACTGATATTGCAATGCCGCAAATTTCTGGGACTGAACTTGTAAAACTGACTCAAAACAAAACACAATTTGTAATGGTTACTTCATTTTCTGAATATGCCATTGAGAGTTTTGAACTAAACGTTGTCGATTACCTTTTAAAACCTGTACCTTTTGAACGGTTTTCAAAAACAATAGAACGCTTTAAAGAAAGCAAGCAAACTCATAATTCCAGCACAACTGATTCGATTGCATCATTTTATATTAAAGAAGGCGATGAATTTGTAAAGGTGTTGGTTGAAGATATCGATTATATAGAAGGAATGAAAGATTACGCGAAAATCGTTTGCGGAAAAAACTATTACTTGGCTTTAAAAACCTTAAAATCTATTGAAGATAAACTAGAACCTTTCGATTTTATTAGAGTGCATAAGTCGTTTATTGTTCCTCTAAAAAAAATATCGCAGTACAACAGTAAAAGTATTTTAATCAACACTCACAAAGTACCTGTTGGAAGCAGTTATCGCCACCAGCTAAAAAAGTATTTAGAAAATAATAAATTGTGATTTTTTTTTATTTCACACAAATCTCCCTACTCTCTTAACGTCGTTTCGTAAAAAAGCTTTCAATTAGCATTGTAGAAGGAAAAAATTAAAAAAGTTAGTAAGGTAAGATTTCAATATTATTTATGTCATTAAACCCTTTTGGCATATCTATACTAAACTTATTATTATCAATTTTTAATGATTTATTTTTAACATTAAATTTATTTAATAACCAATTTGAAAAGTTTTTAGCTTTCTCATAGCTATTAAAAACTAAATCTTTATTAATTAAACTACCACTTATTTTTATTGGCAACTTAGGATTAATGTTTTTAAAAGTTAACTTATAATGCTTAGTAATATTAAAGTCTTTTTTATCTATTAGTAATTGTTTGCTTGTATTGGTAACATTGCCATTGAATAATTTAATTTTATCATCAGATTCTGAAATAGTGCTATGTCCTGAAACAACATGTCTAAAAGCAGCTTGATATGATATTGTTGCTTCTATATTGTTTTTAAGGTAAGGTAAAACCTCAGTTATTTCACTAAATTTTAATTGTTTCGGATCAATTAATTTTTTTGTTACCTTATCATACAAACTATTAAATACAAAAAAATCTACACTTCTTGTGTCATTAGTTATAAAAGTAATGTCAGCAATTAAATTACCTGTCAAATCAATACCAACAATTCCATCTTGATAGAGAGATAATTTGTTGTTTGCTATAACCGCATTTAAAGCCACTCTACGTTGTCTTAAAATTACTTCTTCTGAAAATGTCTGTGAAGCAGTTACAGTGCCAGATATTCCAGCCCCATTGCTTGAAGATTTCTTTTTGGTATTAGAATTTAATTCATCAAAAGATTTTAAAGTAGAGTTTTCAAGAAGGTTAGTAGTATTTGAATTACCACTTATACTTGCTGAATTTGTATTGCTATAATTTAATTTTCCTAAGTCTAATGTTTCAAAAACAGTTGAGATTTTATTGCAACTTAAAATTCTTACGTTGTTTCCAAAATCTAAAGTGATGTTAATTTTCGAGATTCTATTAGCTGGCATCTGACTTCTATTAGCAACAGAAAGAACAGCTTGTTTGTTTATTATAGTCCTATCTATTAATACAGTTTTTGTTTTCTTTTTTGAAGATAAACTTGCTGAGATTTTTTGTAGTATTGTATCTGATGTTTTTTCTTTTTTCCCTATTTCTTTAATATAAGCTTGTTGCCCTTTAGGTGATAAATCAAAAATAGTTTTGGATGCAATTTTTGGCGTTGATTTTTCTTTTAAAAAATAGACTCCAACATAAATACTATCTTCAATTACTTTATCATTTTTAATTACTTTAATAGATTTATATCTTTTTGTTAAATGGCCAGAACCACAAGAAGCTAATAATAATAACGTAAATATTGTTATAGTTTTTTTCATGACTCTATTTTTTTTTTAATATGATTTTGAAGCTTCATTGTTAATAAGTTTTAATACATTGGTAGTTTCTTTGCTTAATTTAATAATTGTAGCTGTATTACTAATTAAAGTTTTTATTTCTATGACAACTTTTGTGTCTAACAATTCATGACTATCTTCTTTAGGAATGTTCATATTATAATCTAAAGAATAATATTTGTTGTTTTTTATAGAATTTAATACATCATCTAATTGTATTGCTTTCCAAAAAGAATTATCTAAATCTGAATTTAAAACTGTTATATACTTTGCCATATTTAAAATTTATCTCGCTTCAACCAAAGTTAAGGATTTATGATTTGTTTGTAATACCTAAAGATAGGGATATTAATAATTTTAATAGAATTTATTCAGTTGTCTTATAAAGAGAACTAATAAAAAAACCTGCAAAATGCAGGTTTTATATAAAAAGTGAAGTTTTCTGGTTTTAGAATATAAACTTTACCATTAAACATAACAATTGCATAAACTTTAAAAGTTATAACAATTATTGTAATATGTTAGGTTAGCATTCCTCCATCAACAGATAAAGTTTGTCCTGTTATATAAGCACTCATTTCTGAACCTAAAAATACACATGCATTCGCAATATCTATTGGTTGCCCACCTCTTTTTAGAGGAATTCCATCTCTCCAACCTTGCACTGTTGCTTCATCAAGTTTAGCCGTCATTTCAGTTTCTATAAAGCCTGGAGCTACTACGTTGCTTCTAATATTTCTTGACCCTAATTCTAAAGCCACAGATTTAGAAAAACCAACAATACCAGCTTTAGATGCTGCATAATTGGTTTGACCTGCATTTCCTTTTAAACCAACAACAGAGCTCATATTTATAATAGAACCTCTTCTTTGTTTCATCATCGGACGAATTACAGCTTTCGTTAAATTAAAAACAGATTTTAAGTTAACTTCTATAACTTTATCAAAATCTTCTTCAGTAATACGCATTAATAAATTATCTTTAGTAATACCTGCATTGTTTACTAAAATATCTATAGCTCCAAATTCTTTTAATACTTCTTTAGCTAATTCTTGAGCAGCATCAAAATCTGCGGCATTAGATTGATATCCTTTAGCAGAAACTCCAAAATCTTTTAATTCTTCTTCTAAGGCATTTGCTGCATCTATAGAAGAACTATAAGTAAATGCTACATTTGCGCCTTGTTTTGCAAATTCAATAGCAATACCTCTACCAATACCCCTTGTAGCACCTGTAATTATAGCTGATTTGTTTTCTAATAATTTCATATTATTTGTTTGTTTTTAAGGTTTCAAAGATACTAAAATAAAAAACTCGTAAAACAAAATGCTTTACGAGTTTTACTCTTTTAAAACTTTCTTTTTTTCTAAAGTTTAAAGTTTTACTTCTTTCTTATCAACATAATTGAATAGATAATCTATTTCTAATTCTTTTATTTTTCCAAGTTTTTGAAGCGATTTCACATCTAAATCTTTCTTATTTCCTATTACCATAACATTATAAGATTCGCCTTTTATGTTTTTATTGAAAAAAGTTTTTAAATCTTTCAGTGTCATACCTTTTATGGCGTTGTACATTGCTTCTCTATGATCATTATCTATTCCTAATTTTTGTAATCTTTCATATGACCAGAAAATATTTGCTTTTGTAATTCTTTGTGCTGCTAACTTTTTTAAGGTTGCTTCTTTGGCTGCGTTAAATTGTTTTTCAGCTTCTGGCATGTTGTTCATTAAATCCATCATTGCATCTACTGCTTGTTCTAATTTATTTGCTTGTGTACCAACATAAGCCATTACATAGTTTGGTGAATCTTTTTTAGAAGCATTGCTGTAAGAAGCAAAAGCTGAATAGGCTAATGATTTAGATTCTCTAATTTCTTGAAACACAATAGATGACAGACCGCTTCCGAAATATGTATTGAACAAGGTAGAAGCTGCCATATTTTCTGCTTTAAAAGGTTCTCCTTTTGCCAAAAACAACATTTCTGTTTGTACCATATCATAATTTGTAAAGAATACATTACCTCCAGTTTCTGTTTCTTTATAATCTTTTGCGACAGGGTATTCTTTTAAATTACCATATAATTTATGATGAGTGTTTATTGATGAAACTGCCGCATCTATATCTTTACCATAGTAAAAAATACGTTGCTTGTAGTTTTTCATATCTTTAATTAAACCAACTAATTCTTCTGGATTTATGGCTTTTAATTCATCTATTTGCATAATATCTCTTAATGGAGAATTTTCTCCATATTTTCCGTAACTCATTAAACCATTCCAAAGAATATTTCCTTTTTGAGTTTTTCCATCTTGACGCCCTTTGTAGATTTTCTCAACATATTTTATATAGGCGTCTTTGTCTGCTTTGGCATTATCCCAAAGATGTTCTAACAATTCTAAACCTTTCGATAAATTCTCTTTCAATCCATTTAAGCCAACATAAGTTTTATCTCTTGCAGTACTTACATAATAAGAAATACCTAATTTATAAAACTCTTTTTTAAGCTCTTCATTGGTATACTTATCGGTTCCAATATATTCTAAATACCCAGCAGCTAATGATAATTTTTTATCATTATCACTTCCCATGTCAAAAATAATATTCATATCAAATAAATCGTTTTTTTCATTTAAAACATATGAAACTTTAATTCCGTTTGCTGTTTTAGTTTCTTTAATTGCTGATTTATAGTCTACAAATTTAGGTTGTAAAGGGTCAGATTCAACTTTATTGAATGCTATTAAATAATCAGAACTTTTGTCTCTATTTAGGTTTACAGGGGTAATTCCTGGATTTGCAACTTTTACAATATTTTTGTCTTCTCCTTTTCTTTTATATGTAAGTACATAATTGTTTTTATAAAAGTTCTTTGCAAAATTTACCAATTGCTCTTTGGTTATTTTTTTTAAATCATCTAAAAACTGAACTCTTTTGGACCAATCTTGATTGTAAATAAATGCGCTAACATAAGTATCTGCTAAGGCAGAATTGTTCTCGTATTGACGCGTTCTGTTTAATTTTAAATCATTTACAACAGCTTCAATCATCCATTCTTCAAACTCTCCATTTTTTAGTTTTTCAATTTGAGCGAATAGTAGTTCTTTAACTTCATCTAAACTTTGCCCTGATTTTGGAGAACCTGTAAAAGAATGATATCCATAATCATTTAAAAAAGTAGGAGAACAACTTGCTCTTTGCACTAATTGTTTTTGATTCAAATTTAAATCGATAATTCCGGCATTTCCATTAGCCATTATCATATCACATAATGTTACAAATTTTTCTTCTTCAGTATTGATTCCTTTAGATCTAAACGCTATAGAAATTGACTCTGATGTTGGTCCAAAAACTTCATTAACAACGGGTGTTGTAATTGGTTTTTCTTTTGGTAAAGTCGGATGTGTTAATTCTTTTCTTTCAAACTTACCAAAAGTATCATTTACTTTTTTTATAGTTGGTTCAAATTCAAAATCACCCACTAAAACTATTGCCATATTATTGGGTACGTAATATTTGTTAAAATAATTATGAATATCTACCATAGATGGATTTTTTAAATGTTCTGCAGTACCAATAGTAGTTTGTTGTCCATAAGGATGGTTTGGAAATAAACCTTTTAACATTGCAGCATAACGTTTTCTAAAATCGTTGTCTTGCCCTCTATTAAATTCTTCGAAAACTGCTTCTAATTCTGTATGAAATAGACGTAAAACCAGTGTACTAAAACGTTCTGCTTCTAAATTTACCCATTTATCGAATTCATTTGCAGGGATTTTATTGGTGTAAACAGTTTGCTCAAACCAAGTGTACGCATTTGTTCCTGTTGCCCCTAATGAAGCCGTCATTTTATCATACTCGTTGGCTATAGAATAATTCGAAGCTTCTAAAGAAACTTTATCTATTTCTTTGTATAGAGCCAATTTCTTATCTATATTTTTTTCTGCCCTATGTTGTTCGTATAATTTAGAAATTTTATCTAAATATATTTTTTCTTTTTCCCAGTTTACGGTTCCTATTTTATGTGTTCCTTTAAAAACCATATGTTCTAAATAGTGTGCTAAACCAGTAGATTCTTTTGGGTCGTAATTAGAACCTGCTCTAACTGCAATATAAGTTTGAATTTTAGGTTCATCTGAATTCTGACTTAAGTATACTTTTAAACCATTATCTAAAGTATACAGACGTAAACCTGTGGGGTCATTTTCTACAGTTTCATAAGTTAAACCATTAGCATCTTTTTGAGAAGTAACATTGTATGTTTTTTCTTTATTAGTTTTACAGCTTATTGCTGCAACTAATAAAAAGCTAATACATAGCATTTTAAATTGTTTCATAATATTTAATTTGGGTTGAAATAAAAAATCCGTTGAATTTACAAATTCAACGGATTTTTTAAGAGTATATTGTTAAAATTTAACGTTAATTTATTATTCTTGTTTAATTTAAAACATTTGCTACCATTTCTCCAATTTTAGCTGGTGAGCTCACAACGTGAACTCCATTTTCTGCTAAAATTTTCATTTTAGCTTGTGCAGTATCATCTGCTCCACCTACAATTGCTCCTGCATGCCCCATTGTTCTTCCAGCGGGTGCAGTTTGTCCTGCAATAAAACCAACTACTGGTTTTCTGTTTCCATCAGCTTTAATCCATTGTGCAGCTTCTGCTTCTAAATTTCCACCAATTTCACCAATCATTACAATTGCTTCAGTTTCATCATCATTCATTAACAACTCTACGGCTTCTTTAGTAGTGGTTCCAATAATTGGATCTCCACCAATACCAATTGCTGTTGTTATTCCAAATCCTTGTTTTACAACTTGATCTGCTGCTTCGTAAGTTAATGTACCCGATTTAGATACAATACCTACTTTACCTTTTTTAAAGATAAAACCTGGCATAATACCTACTTTAGCTTCATCTGGCGTAATTACTCCTGGACAGTTAGGGCCAACAAGTGTACAATCTTTATCTGCAATGTAAGCTTTTACTTTTACCATATCTGCAGTTGGAATACCTTCTGTGATACAAATAATTACTTTGATTCCTGCATCAGCAGATTCCATAATTGCATCAGCAGCAAAAGCTGGAGGCACAAAAATGATAGATGTGTCTGCTTTTACTTTTTCTACAGCTTCTACAACTGTGTTAAAAACAGGTTTGCCTAAGTGTTCTTGCCCTCCTTTACCTGGAGTAACTCCTCCAACAACATTGGTTCCATAATCAATCATTTGACTAGCGTGAAATGTACCTTCACTTCCTGTAAAACCTTGTACAATTATATTTGAATTTTTGTTTACTAAAACACTCATGGTTTGCTTTTTAAATTTAGTGATGCAAAAATAGTTCTTTGTTTGCTTTTTAAAAAAGAAAACTTAATAATTATAACTTTCTAAATCTTTAGAAAAAGTTAAAATTTACTTCTTATTTTTTTCTTTCTTTAAGAAAGCGTTTGATTTCTGCTAATTCTTTTAGTTTTTCTCTTGATTCTGCTATTGGTGTACCAAAATAACTTTTTCCACCAACTACAGATTTAGTAACTCCTGTTTGTCCTAAAATTGTGGCTCCTTTTCCAATTGTTATACCGCTGTTGGTTCCTACTTGTCCCCAAATGGTAACTTCATCTTCAATAATAACACAACCTGCAATACCTGTTTGTGAAGCGATTAAGCATTTTTTTCCGATAATAGTATCATGACCAACGTGGACTTGATTATCTATTTTAGTTCCTTCGCCAATAGTTGTATCGCCTGTTACTCCTCTATCTATTGTACAAGAAGCGCCTAAATCTACGTTATCTTTTAGCACAACTCTACCTCCAGATATTAATTTATCAAAACCATTGGGTCTGTTTTTATAATAAAAGGCATCTGCTCCTAAAACTGTATTTGCATGTATGGTTACATTGTTGCCTATTATGGCATTATCATAAATAGTTACATTTGGATGAATTACACAATCTTTACCAATTGTAACATTATTACCAATAAAAACATTGGGTTGAATTACTGTATTTTTTCCAATAATTGCTGAATGTGAAATACAGACTTTAGACGAAATAAATGGATTAAAATAGGTGGTTATTTTATTAAAATCTCGAAAAGGGTCATCTGAAATTAATAAAGATTTACCTTCAGGGCAATCTACTTTTTTATTGATTAATATGGTAGTTGCAGCAGAATTTAAAGCTTTATCGTAATATTTAGGGTGATCTACAAAAACAATATCTCCTTTTTCTACAACATGAATTTCATTAATTCCTAAAACTTTAAAATCTTTATCACCAATAAATTCTGTATCGATAATATTTGCAATTGTCTGTAAAGTTTGTGGTATTTTAAATTTCATTACTATTTCTTACTTCCAAAAATAATTACTCTTGCAAATAGCGGATGTAAAAAAGGTATTTTAGAGAAAAAAACATCTAAATTGTATCCTAATTTATTAATCCAATTATCATAATTTTTATCACCAAAAATTTTTAAAGAAATAAAGCCAAAAGCTACACTAAAAAAATCAAAGAAATAGTGGTCGAAAGTAAATTTATTTCTAATAATTTTAAAATCTTTAAATACTAAAGCATGCTCATCTGGAGTTCTTTCTTGGGGATTTAATTTTCTGTAAATTTTATACAAAGGATTCATATTTAAAGGTTCAATAAATATAATTTTTCCTCCTGGTTTTAAAACTCTATGAATATGTCCTATTGTTTTTTCAATATCTAAATGATGCAAAATAGCTCCGCCAAAAACAATATCAAAAGATTGATCTTCGAAGCTTAAGTTGTTAGCATCCATTAAATAGTGGTTTACAGGGAAACTCTGTTTTTCAGCGTGTTGTTTACCATTTTCTAATTCTTTTTCAGAAATGTTAATACAGGTTAAACTTTTAGGTTTAGTATCTTTATTAAACCAGAAAGTCCATTCATAAGACCCAATTTCTAAGACATCTTTATTATTAAAATCTTTTAAAAGCTTATTTATAATTTTTCTTTCTCTTTTGTATGAGTAAAAAAAGGCATGCCTTCTTAACTTTTTAATCTTACTTCTGTCAAGTTTACCTTCATTCCAGTAATCTTTTTCTGTTTGATTAATTTCTTCTCTGGTTTTTGTAGTCATTATCAATTAGTCTTTGATACGTTCTTGATAAGTACCTTTAGTAGTTTCTACCTTAATTTTATCACCTTCGTTAATAAATAAAGGTACGTTAATTCTTGCTCCTGTTTCTACTGTTGCTGGTTTAGTAGCATTTGTTGCTGTGTTTCCTTTAACACCTGGTTCTGTATGTGTTACCTCTAATATTACACTTGCAGGCATTTCTACAGATAGAGGCATATCATCTTCTGAGTTGATAATAATGGTTACAATTTCTCCTTCTTTCATTAACTCGGGAACATCTAGTGCATTTCTTTGTAATTGAATTTGAGAGTAATCTTGCTCGTTCATAAAATGAAACGTTTCTCCATCATTATATAGGTATTGAAACTTATGTGTTTCTACTCTAACATCATCTATTTTTCTCCCAGCAGGAAAGGTGTTATCTATTACTTTTCCGTTAGTAACACTTTTTAATTTTGTTCTAACAAAAGCAGGTCCTTTACCTGGTTTAACATGCAAAAATTCTACAATTTTATAAATGTCGTTATTGTATCTAATACACAATCCGTTTCTAATATCTGATGTTGTTGCCATTTTTTATTTAATTTGCTTTATAATAACCTTTCATAATTCCTCGATGCGAATCTTTGATAAATTGAACGATTTCATCACGTTCTGGAGTTGCTTCCATTTCTGCTTCAATAATATCTATTGCTTGAGAATTATTATAATTTTTTTGAAATAGTATTCTATATATGTTTTGAATTTCTCTAATTTTTTCTGTGGTAAATCCGCGTCTTCTTAATCCAACAGAATTAATTCCAACGTAAGAAAGTGGTTCTCTTGCTGATTTTACATAGGGCGGAACATCTTTTCTTACCAAAGATCCTCCAGTTACAAATGCATGTTTACCAACAGATGCAAATTGATGTACAGCTACCATACCAGCTAAAACAACATTATCTCCAATGGTAACATGACCCGCTAGAGTAGAGTTATTAGAAAAAATACAATTGTTACCTACAAAAGAATCGTGAGCAATATGACAATATGCCATAATTAAACAGTTGTCTCCTATTTTAGTTTTTAATCTATCTGAAGTACCTCTATTTATAGTTACGCATTCTCTAATAGTTACATTATCTCCTATCTCTACAGTAGTTTCTTCGTCATCAAACTTTAAATCTTGTGGTATGGCAGAGATTACTGCTCCAGGAAAAA
This sequence comes from Bacteroidia bacterium, assembly GCA_030427865.1. Classification (GTDB taxonomy): domain Bacteria; phylum Bacteroidota; class Bacteroidia; order Flavobacteriales; family Flavobacteriaceae; genus Polaribacter. Next base: position 298,826 of record JAUICK010000002.1, read on the forward strand.
TTCTACAATTTTTACCTATTCTTGCGCCCTCCATTATGGTTACGTTCGAACCAATCCAAGTTCCTGAACCTATCGTAACATTATTATGAATGGTTGTAAAAGGTTCTATAACTACATTTCTAGCAATTTTTGCTTGCGGATGAACGTAGGCTAATGGCTGATTCATAATTATTTAATTTTAGAAATTTGTGCCATTAATTCTGCTTCTGCAACCAATTTACCATTTGCGTAAGCATAGGCTTGCATATGACAAATGCCTCTTCGTATTGCTGTAATTAATTCGCATTTAAAAATGATTGTATCTCCAGGTAACACTTTTTGTTTGAATTTAACATTATCCATTTTCATGAAATATGTTAAATAATTTTCTGGATCTGGTACTGTGCTTAACACCAAAACTCCACCACATTGCGCCATTGCTTCTACTTGTAAAACTCCTGGCATTACTGGTGCTCCTGGAAAATGACCTACAAAGAAGTTTTCGTTCATTGTTACATTTTTCATTCCTACAACGTGTTTGTCAGAAAGTTCTAAAATTCTATCAATTAATAAAAATGGCGGTCTGTGAGGTAGAATGTCCATAATTTGATGAATATCCATTAAAGGAGTTTGATTCAAATCATATTGTGGTACATTATTTCTTTTTTCTTGTTTTATTATTTTTGCTAATTTTTTTGCAAAAACGGTATTAACCAAATGCCCAGGTTTATTGGCTATGACTTTACCTCTAATTCTTGTGCCTACTAAAGCTAAATCTCCAATAACATCCAATAATTTATGTCTTGCAGCTTCGTTTGCCCAATGCAATGTAAGGTTGTCTAAAATTCCATTTGGTTTTACTGTAATATCATCTTTTTTAAACGCTTTTTTTAGCTTTTCCATTGTGCTTTCAGATAATTCTTTATCTACATAAACAATGGCGTTGTTTAGGTCTCCTCCTTTAATCAAATCGTTTTCTAACAACATTTCAATTTCATGTAAAAAACTGAAAGTTCTTGCGGCAGCAATTTCGTTTTTAAAATCTGATATTTTTTCTAAGTTCGCATTTTGAGTTCCTAAAATTTTAGTCCCAAAATCTACCATTGCTGTTACCTGATATTGATCAGAAGGCATCAAAATAATTTCACTCCCAGTAAGTTCATCTTTGTAAGAAATAATTTCTTTAACTATATATTCTTCAATGTCTGCATCTTGTTCTTCTATACCTGCCTTTTCTAAAGCTTCTACAAAATATTTAGAAGATCCATCCATAATTGGCGGTTCAGAAGAATCTATTTCTATTAACAAATTGTCTATATCTAAACCAACTGCTGCTGCCAAAACATGTTCAGAAGTTTGAATCTGTACTCCGTTTTTTTCTAAGTTGGTTCCTCTTTGTGTGTTTACTACGTATTCAGCCTTAGCTTCAATAGTTGGAGCACCTTCTAAATCTACTCTACTAAAGGCAAATCCGTGATTTACAGGAGCAGGTTTTATGGTCATATTTACAGTATTTCCTGTATGTATTCCCACTCCAGATAAACTTATTTCTTTTTGTATTGTTTTTTGTTTCTTACTCATTTATTGATGATTTTTGAGTCTTCAATTCTTTTTCTATATCACTTAGTTTAGAGGCTATTTTAGGAAGATTTCTAAAATAAACATAACTTTTATTAAAATCTGAATATCCAAATGCAGGTGTACCTTGAACAAGATCGTTATCTTTTAAGCTTTTGGTAATTCCAGATTGAGCTTGTATTCTAACATTATTACCAATAGTTAAATGCCCTACAATACCTACTTGTCCACCAATCATGCAATTTTCTCCAATTTTTGTAGAGCCAGCAATTCCGGTTTGTGCTGCAATTACAGTATTTTTACCTATCTCAACATTATGAGCTATTTGTATTTGATTATCTAACTTAACTCCCTGTCTAATAATGGTTGAACCTAATGTAGCTCTATCAATAGTTGAAGAAGAACCAATATCTACATGATCTTCTATTATTACATTTCCTGTTTGAGGAATTGCATTATAAGCTCCATTTTCATCTGGAGCAAAACCAAAACCATCAGAACCAATAATAACACCTGAATGTATTTTACAATAATGTCCTATTTTTGTTTCTGAATAAATTTTTACACCAGAGAAAATAATACAATTGTTACCAATAATAGTATTATCTCCTATATAGGTATTAGGGTATATTTTTACATTGTCTCCAATAACAACGTTTTCTCCAATGTAAGAAAAAGCTCCTAAGTAAATATTTTCTCCAATTTTAGCAGAATCTGCTAAAAAATTTGGTTGTTCTATACCTGTTTTGTTGTTTTTAACTTCGTTATAAAACTCTAATAATTTTGAAAAAGCTTTATAAGCATTTTCTACTTTTATTAATGTTGTTGATGTTTCTTTTTCTAACTCAAAGTTCTTGTTAACAATAGTTATAGAAGCATTTGTGGTATATAAATACGGATTGTATTTTGGATTGGATAAAAAGGTTAAAGAACCTTTCTCTCCTTCTTCAATTTTAGAAAGTTTAGACACTTCTTCATTTGGATTTCCTTCTACTTCTCCTTCTAATATGTCTGCTATTTGTTGTGCTGTAAATTTCATTAATCGCAAAAATATAAAATTTATAATGATTTGGCTAATATCATTTTACTTTGGGTAACAAATAAAGTACTTTATTACTGGATTTGTAAGCGCTTGTAGGTTTAATTGGTCGGATGCTTTTGCAATATCTGTTAGTTTATCTTTTTTATTTAAAATAAAAATTGGTTTTTCTGAATTATAGGCTTGATTTGTAATTGTATTTGAAAACACAAAAAACCGACTTTCTTTTTTAGTTAAATTGTATTTTTTTGCAACCTTTTCTATCTTTTTATTAATGTGCATCAAATTGAATTCTTTTTGCTGAATTTCTATTCTTAATAATTTTCTTTCAACAATCATTTTAGACAATAATGATAATATTTTATCTGGATGATTTGCCCATTCTTTTATTGATAATAAAACATCATAATCATCTAATTTAGAAAACATATTTAATGTTTTATCATCGAAATTAATTTCAGATATTTTGTTGTACAAAAAATATTTTAGGGAAGAACTTGCAAACAACTCCTCTCCTTTTCCAGTTAGTTCTTTGGCTCTTTTTAAAACATTAACTAACATATTCTCAGCAACTAAGCCAGTTTTATGCAAATACACTTGCCAGTACATTAGTCTTCTTGCAATTAAAAATTTTTCTACAGAATAAATTCCTTTTTGTTCTATAACTAATTCATCATTTTTTACATTCATCATAGCAATTAACCTATCTGAAGATATGTTTCCTTCTGTAACGCCAGTATAAAAACTATCTCTTTTTAAATAATCTAACCTATCTATATCTAACTGACTTGAAATGAGTTGACATAGAAATTTACGCGGATACTTTCCTTCAAATATCTGAATTGCTAATGATAGTTTTCCTTGAAAATCATCATTTAGTTTTCTCATAAATTTTAAAGAAATCTCTTCGTGAGAAATTCCATGAACAATACTATGCTCTAAAGCATGCGAAAAAGCACCATGGCCAATATCGTGCAACAATATAGCTATATAAAGCGCATTTTTCTCGTCCTCAGATATATCAACTTGCTTAAACCGTAAAACTTGTACTGCTTTCTGCATTAAGTGCATACACCCAATGGCATGATGAAAACGTGTATGATTTGCACCTGGATATACCAAGTTAGAAAATCCCATCTGGGTAATTCTTCTTAAACGCTGAAAATAAGGATGTTCTATAATATCAAAAATTAAAGAATTTGGGATTTGTATAAACCCGTAAATTGGATCGTTTAAAATCTTTAACTTATTCGGTTTTTTTTTCTTCAAAAGAGGTTTTTTTATCAATAATTATGGCAAAATACAAATTAATGCCACGAATTCACAAATATTTTAAGTTTTAGTTTTTTTAATAAAATACTATTTTAGTTAAAATAATTATTGCTTGATTTTTGTTCTGAATTAAATATCATAAAGTTACCATTGATAAACGCGAGACTTCTAAAAATTAGCAATATTTTATCATTTTAAAACATTATAAAGGATAACAAATAGGTACTTTTAACGTTACATGTTAAAATTAAAAACGATAGATGAGCAATATTCACATATTATGGGTAGATGATGAAATAGAGTTACTAAAACCACATATTCTATTTTTGGAACGTAAAAATTACAAAGTAACCACATGCACAAATGGTGCAGATGCTATTGATTTAGTAGATGATGAAAATTTTGATATTGTTTTTTTAGATGAAAACATGCCAGGTTTAACAGGCTTAGATACGCTTTCTGAAATTAAACAAAAACAAGCCAATTTACCTGTGGTGATGATTACTAAAAGCGAAGAAGAATATATAATGGAAGAGGCAATTGGAGCAAAAATTGCAGATTATTTAATTAAACCAGTAAATCCGAGTCAGATTTTATTGAGTTTAAAGAAAAATTTAGATCACTCGCGTTTGGTTACAGAAAAAACAACCTCAAGCTATCAACAAGAATTTAGAAAAATTGCTATGGACTTGGCAATGGTAAATTCTTATGAAGATTGGATTGAGTTGTATAAAAAACTTATTCACTGGGAATTAGAATTAGAAAACATCAGTGATTCTGGAATGTTAGGCATTTTAGAAAGCCAGAAACAAGAAGCTAACAATCAGTTTTTTAAGTTTATTAAAAGAAATTATGAAGATTTTTTAACGGCTCATGACAAACCTACTTTTTCTCATACATTATTTAAAGATTATGTGGTTCCAGAATTAAGCAAAAACCAAGGTGTTTTATGGATTGTGATTGACAATTTACGATATGATCAATATCGAATTTTAGAGCCACTGATTAACAATCATTATAAAAAAGAAGAAGAATATTCTTATTTCTCAATATTGCCTACTGCAACTCAGTATGCAAGAAATGCTATTTTCTCTGGATTAATGCCTTCTGAAATGGAAAAAAGACATCCAAACTTTTGGAAAAACGACACAGATGAAGGTGGAATGAATTTGTATGAAAACGAATTTTTATCTGCCCAAATAAAACGTTTAGGATTAGACATAAAACACGAGTATTATAAAATTTCATCCTTAAAAAGTGGTAAAGAATTGGCAGATAATTTTAATGGCACTAAACAAAACAATTTAACTGCTGTTGTGTATAATTTTGTGGATATCCTCTCGCATTCTAAAACAGAAATGGAAGTGATTAAAGAATTGGCTGGAGATGATAAAGCATATAGAAGTTTGACGCTAAGTTGGTTTAAAAATTCACCTTTGTTTGAAATCATTCAAAAAGCGCAACAATTAGGTCAGAAATTGATAATCACCACAGATCATGGAACAATTAATTGTAAACACCCAACCAAAGTAATTGGTGATAAAAACATTAGTGCAAACTTGCGTTATAAGACTGGTAGAAGTCTATCTTATGAAGAAAAAGACGTGTATGCGGTAAGAAATCCTAAAGATATTTTTTTACCCACAATTGCAATGAATGCGCCTTTTATTTTTGCAAAAGAAGATTTGTTTTTTGCATATCCAAACAACTTTAATCACTTTGTAAAGTATTATAAAAATACGTATCAACATGGAGGCGTTTCTTTAGAAGAAGTAATTATTCCATGTGCGGTATATAGTCCGAAGTAAATTAGTTGGCAGTTGGCAGTATCAGTTTCCAGACTCAGTAAATCTATGGTTTTTATGAATCTATATGGTCAATTTTAAAAAATAGCTAGATATATGAAAAAAATATTTTCAATTCTATTTCTTTTCTTATCCATTAATATTCTTTTTTCACAGGCTGATGAAGATAAACTATCTACTGCTGCTTTAGAATTAACCAAAGATAAAGTAGTGTACGACCCAAGTTATTTTTCTATAGATTATCCTAATGGAGATGTGCCTAAAGAGAAAGGTGTTTGTACTGATGTTGTAATTAGAGCTTACAGAAAATTAGGCATAGATTTACAAAAAGAAGTTCATGAAGACATGAAAAAGAACTTCAACAAATATCCTAAAAATTGGGGATTAAAAAAGACCGATAAAAATATAGACCATAGAAGAGTTCCTAACTTAATGATGTTTTTCTCAAGAAAAGGTACTGTAAAACCAATTACTAAAAACCCAAAAGATTATACTCCTGGAGATATTATTTGTTGGAATTTAGGTGGCGCAATTACACATACAGGCATTGTAGTAAATAAAAAATCGAAAGACAATAAACGTTATTTAATTGTCCACAATATTGGTGCTGGTCAAGTTTTGGAAGATTGTTTGTTTTCTTTTAAAATTATTGGGCATTATCGGTATAAACTGTAAATTATAAGTTTTTTAGTCCTTAAGTTCTAAGCCCTTAAATTCTATATAAATTCCAGTTGAAACCTCTCTGTTAAGCTGTTTATTAAATACCCATGCTTTAATCCAACATTTGCCAGAAATATATTTCGAGTTATAAGAATCTATTATTAAATACCCACCTTGAACGATATGCTCAAAATTATTTGAAACATAATATTCTGGATAAAAAGCTTCACCCCCATAAATTAAGTTATTAAAATTTATAGGACCATCTACCCAAAAAACTGGCCTTATATCTGTACGATATAAATTTTGATTTAATTCAGTTGTTTTTATTGTTGCATATGGAGAAGATACTAAACCAATTTTTAACTTATCATTAATGCGTAAACTTTTAATCCGAACTTCAATTATATTTTCTTGGTCTATAGAAAAAAATATTTCATTTTCTTTCCAGTATCCATTTTTAACAATATAAACATCATCAGAAATTTTATTAGTACTAAATATAAAACTCCAATTTCCGTCAAAACTTTCAGTTGCTATTTCTTTTTCATCTATATCATTTTCATTTATACAGTTTTGAAAAGCTAATAATCCAAAAATCAATAGAATACATTTAGTTGTTTTATTCATTTTAGTAATTTTAAAAACTCTATACAAAGTTATTTGCTGTCTTAGAAAAACAAATCCCTACAAATAGGTAATTGTTTCTTAAATATTTATTTTTGTTTATATGAATAAAAACTATGCATTAAAAGATTTAGCAGAAGTTGCAAAAGAAATTATTGCTGTTGCAAAAAACAAAACGCTTCTGTTTTACGGACAAATGGGTGTTGGAAAAACAACGCTTATTAAAGAGTTTTGCAAACAATTAAAAGTTTTGGATAACATCTCCTCTCCTACTTTTTCTTTAGTAAATGAATATCAAACAGCTACAGAAGCAAAAGTTTTTCATTTTGATTTTTATAGGATAGAAGATGAAGAAGAAGCTTTAGATATAGGAGTTGAAGAATATTTTTACACTAATAATTGGTGTTTAATTGAATGGCCAGAAAATATCGAAAATTTATTACCTTTAGATGCTGTTCAGATTCAATTGACTATTTTAGAGGACGGACAACGGAACATTCAACTATAAACAACCAAATTATGAGTTCATTTTCTCCTTTTAGTAAAGAAGAATTACTTCCACAGGAAGAAATGTTAGAGATTAAAAAACAAAAAGGAGAATTATTTATTGGCTTGCCCAAAGAAACCTATTTAGGTGAAAAACGGGTTTGTTTAACTCCAGATGCAGTTTCAGCTTTATGCACACACGGACATAGAATTGTCATAGAAACTGGTGCTGGAGAGAATGCCAATTATTCTGACAATGAATATTCTGAAGCTGGTGCAAAAATTTCTTATGATGTAGAAGAAGCATTTAAATGCAATATTGTTTTAAAAGTTGCACCTCCAACAGAAAAAGAAATCGAATATATGAATCCGCAAGCGATTCTAATTTCTTCTTTACAACTAAAAACTCAAAATAAAAAATATTTCGAAAATTTAGCAAAAAAGCGAATCACAGCTGTGGCGTTCGATTATATAAAAGATGATCATAATACATATCCTATTGTAAAATCGCTAAGTGAAATTGCTGGTACTGCTTCTGTATTAATTGCTGCTGAGTTAATGAGCGGAATTAACAAAGGAAATGGTTTATTATTAGGAAATATTGGAGGTGTTCCTCCAAGTAGTGTTGTTATTTTTGGTGCTGGTACTGTTGGCGAATATGCTGCAAGAACCGCTTTAGGTCTAGGAGCAAGAGTTAAGGTTTTTGATAATTCTATTAGTAAACTTCGTAAATTACAACACTCTTTACCTTCTCCAATTTATACTTCTACCTTGCAACCAAAATCAGTAGCAAAAGCATTAATGCGATGTGATGTAGCTATTGGAGCAATTAGAGGTAAAAACAGATCACCTATTTGTGCCACAGAAGAAATGGTAGAAACCATGAAAGAAGGTGCTGTTATTATAGACGTAAGTATAGATAGAGGTGGTTGTTTTGAAACTTCAAATGTAACTACACACAAAACACCAACGTTTGTAAAACACGGAGTTGTACATTATTGTGTGCCTAATATTCCTGCACGTTACGCAAGAACAGCTTCTTTGTCTATTAGCAATATTTTTACTCCTTATTTATTAAATATTGCTGATGAAGGCGGATTCGAAAATGCAGCTCGTTTCGACAAAAGCCTTAGAAACGGCATGTATTTTTATCATGGTATTTTAACAAATAAAACAGTTGCCAATTGGTTTGATTTACCTTTTAGAGATATTAATTTACTGATTTTATAACACTAAATCTTTCGAGTGCAGTTGAGAACTATTTCTCTAATAATTTTAAACAACTTGCTTTTAAAATCTTAAATTTGCACTTTAAATTTTTACCATGTTAATTAAACGAATTGGATATTATTTAGTGGGCTTATCTATTGGTTCTGTTGCGGTCTATTTTTTTTGGCAAAAAAAAGATGCCACTTTCGATTATGGTATGGATGCAAGAACGCTTAAAACCATTAGAATTCGAAAACGTTTGTTTTCTGAGGAAGCTAAAAATACTATGAAAAAATATAATATTGATACACTTAAAATTTCTACTATTTTGTACAATGGCGATGTAGATTTTGGTAAAGGAAAACCAAGGCAAAAGCCTTGTGCTGAATATTATGTGATTGGAAAAAGAGAATTGGAAAACGTTAGTTTATATGTTAAACGTTGCGATTCTACTGCTACTATTGAGAAAGTTATTGTAGATTAAACTTCCATGTCATTTCGAAATGAGTGAAGAATAAACGATTGAGAAATCTTAAAACCATCATTATTTAAGATTCCTCAATTCTTCGGAATGACAAAATAATCTAAATGTCATTTCGAAATGAGTGAAGAATAAACGATTGAGAAATCTTAAAAGATAAATAAGATTCTTCCTCATTCTTCGTCAGAATGACAGAAAACTAACAATTCCTATATTTATCATTCAACCCTACTTTATTTAAAATCATTGGAATAATTTTTTCTAATCTACTTTGTTTTGTAGCTTCTCTTTTGGCTGAAGAAATATACTCACAAAATTCTCTCTGTTTGGATAAGGTAAATTCGTTGAATCTATATTTTAATCTTTCATTTTTAGAAAATTCTATTTTTAATTCATCTGGAATTACAATTGGGTTGATGTTTCTTTTTGGTTTTACTTCTAAACCAACTTCAGAATTTGCCATCGCTTCTAAAACATATTGTTTTACCAATTCAACATCAATTTCATCAAACAAATTAAATCTCATTTGACGCATTCCTTTGGTTTTGTCTTTTTGTGCATTGATTAAAAGATTGGCTTCATCTTTTAAAAAACAGCCATGGTGAAACCAAATTCCACAATAATTTTTAAAGGCAGATAAACCTAAAATGTTCTTTTTTTTATAAATATAAGCAGGAATTCCCCATTTTATATCTTCTTTTAAAGGCAACTCTAACAAAACATTTCTTAAAACTTGAAGCTCCTTTTGCCATTTTTCTTGAGAAAGAATATAATCGGTAACTTTTGGATTCATAAGTTTAAATTTTGATAATAATATTCTTCAATTTTATCAACATTTTTAATGGTTTTCTTAATCCAATCAAAATACAAAATTTCTTTTTCTTCTTCTAATATTTGCCAATCTAAATTAGAATTTCTAAGTTTTGTGGTTACATCTTGTAAAATAATTGCTGCAGCCACTGAAATATTTAAACTCTCTGTAAAACCTACCATGGGTATTTTTAAAAAGCCATCTGCTTGTTCTTTAACATAGTCTGAAACGCCATCTGCTTCTACTCCAAATACAAATGCAGATTTTTTTGTAATATCGAAATCTTGTAACAAACAAGAATCGTTATGAGGAGTTGTCGCAATAATTTGATATCCTTTTGCTTTTAGACTATCTAAACATATTTGAGTATTGTTCCCATCGGATTTATAACGTTTAGAAGTAATCCATTTTTGAGAACCTTTGGCAACATGTCTCGAAACTTTGTTGATGTATTTATTCTCTATGACATGAATATCTTGTATTCCAAAAATATCGCAAGTTCTAACCACTGCACTGGCATTATGAGGTTGATAAATATCTTCTAAAACTACTGTAAAATGTCGAGTTCTATTCTCTAAAACCTTTCTAAAAAGTGTTTTTCGTTTATCTGTTAAGTATCCTTCTAAATATTCTAAAAACTTTTTATCAATCATATTTACAAACTTAAAAATTATTATTTTAGCTATTGATGAAAAAACTCGTTGTTTTAACAGGTGCAGGAATTTCTGCAGAAAGTGGCATCAAAACATTTAGAGATGCTGATGGTTTATGGGAAGGACATGATGTGATGGAAGTGGCTTCTCCAGAAGGGTTTAAGGCAAATCCTGAATTGGTTTTCGATTTTTACAATCAACGAAGAAGACAATTGTTAAAAGTGTCTCCAAATAAAGCACACTATAATTTGATGAGTTTAGAAAAAGATTTTGACGTACAAATTATTACTCAAAATGTAGATGATTTACATGAACGTGCAGGAAGTACAAAAATAACACATTTGCATGGAGAATTATTTAAAGTTAGAAGTATTATTAATGAAAATGTAGTTTTAGATTGGAAAAAAGATTTAGTTTTAGGTGATGTAGATGCTAAAGGAAACCAATTAAGACCACATATTGTTTGGTTTGGAGAACTAGTGCCAATGTTAGATAAAGCAATAGAAATTACTGCTACAGCCGATATTTTGGCAATTATTGGAACTTCTATGCAAGTGTATCCTGCTGCGAGTTTGGTAAATTATATTAAACCCAAAACACCTATTTATTTTATAGACCCAAAACCCTCTGTTTCTAAAAATGATTTTAATAATTTAACTATTATTAATGATGTAGCAAGTTCTGGCACTGATAAATTGATTGAATTATTGAGTTAGTTTGTCATTCCTGAGAAAACAGTAAATAGCTTCAAAAGAAATACACCAATAAGGTTTTAGAAACCTTGCAGGAATTTAAGAAATCAACTGATTAAAATATTCGAAAATTTCTCCTTTAGATATAGAACTTCCTTTTTCTATTAAATCAAAAATTTCTGTATTTCTTTCTGAATTATAAGGTTTTGAGCCTTTAAAAATTTCTACGGTATTATCCATAGGATTTTTCATCAACCATTCAAAACCCTTTTGTTCTAATAGGTTAATATCCCAATTTACTTTAATAGCAATTCTATGAATTTCATCAGCACTACACTTAAAAAGATTAACAGACGTTTTAGAAAAATGCTCTACATAATTTGTTTTAGTTAATACATCATCCCAAACTACATCAGAAAACACATTCATTTCTTCTTCAGCAACATTTGGTTTCTCTTTTTTTATTAAATTCCATTCGTTAACATCTATGCTTTGCGACGCCAAAAAACGAGCAAATTCTTCGTGTAAACTCTCAAATTGTTCTTTAGTAAGTTGTCTGTATTTCATATTCTGTGTGAAGTTGTAAGTGTAGAGTTTTAAGTAAAAAAGCTCGTTATTTCTAACGAGCTTTTTGTAAGTTATTTAAGGTAATTACTATTCAGCAACTACTTCAAAAGTAATGTCTGCAACTACTTCTCTGTGTAATCTTACAGCAGCGTCGTATTTACCTAATCTTTTTACATTACCACCAGTAACTTTGATAAATTTCTTGTCTATTTCAGTTCCTGCTTTTGCTAATGCAGCAGCTAAATCTATGTTGTTTACAGATCCAAATAATTTGTCTCCTGAACCAGTTTTAGATGCTATTTTAATTTCATATCCTTTAATTGTTTCAGCTAATTTATTAGCGTCTTCAATTAATTTAGCTTCTTTGTAAGCTCTTTGCTTTAAGTTCTCTGCTAAAACTTTCTTTGCAGATGAAGTAGCTAAAATTGCTTGTCCTGTAGGGATTAAAAAGTTTCTACCATATCCGTTTTTTACAGATACGATATCGTCTTTAAATCCTAAGTTTTCTACGTCTTGTTTTAATATCAATTCCATGTTCTACTTCTTTATTATTTTAACATATCACCAACGTAAGGCATTAACGCTAAATGACGCGCTCTTTTAATTGCTTGCGCAACTTTACGTTGGTATTTTAATGATGTTCCTGTTAAACGTCTTGGCAAAATTTTACCTTGTTCGTTTACTAAATACATTAAGAAGTCTGCATCTTTATAATCGATGTATTTAAAACCTTTCTTTTTAAATCTACAGTATTTTGCTTCTTTTTTAGTGTCTATATCTAATGGCGTTAAATATCTAACGTCAGCAGATTTACCACCTTTTGCTTGTTGTTCTATTGATGCCATTTCTTATTTTTTTGCAGTTTTACTTTGTCTTCTTTTTTCTGCCCAAGCTGCTGCGTGTTTGTCTAATTTAACAGTTAAATAACGCATAATGCTATCATCTCTTCTAAATTCTAACTCAAATGCAGAGATTTCTTCTCCTGCAACTTTGTACTCAAATAAGTGGTAAAATCCACTTTTTTTCTTTTGAATTGGGTAAGCTAATTTTTTTAAGCCCCAATCTTCTTTAGAAATCATTTCGGCACCTTTAGAAACCAAATAGTCCTCAAACTTTTGTACTGTTTCCTTTATCTGAGTATCAGATAAAACGGGATTCAAAATGAAAACAGTTTCGTAATGATTCATAATTAAATATTTATTATTTATTTTTAAGGCTGCAAATATACATACTTTTTGCTATTAAATGCATCTTTTTATTATTAAAATTGTCATATTTGTAAAGTTGTTTTTTTGTTCATAATTCATTGATATGCAAATACCTGAAATACCTAATCTAATTCATTATGCAATTCCTTTTTTTGCGCTAACAGTTATTGTTGAAGTTATTTTAACAGTAAAAGTAAAATTGGAAGATTATGAGTTTAAAGATGCTATAACTTCTATTGCTATGGGGTTAGGAAATGTAGCTATTGGTTTAGTTACAAAAGGAATAGTGTTAACATTTTTTTTATTTGTTTATCAATACCGATTTTTTACAATACCTTTTGTATGGTGGTCTTGGGTTTTAGTGTTTTTTGCTGAAGATTTAGCTTATTATTGGGCACATAGAGTTGGGCATGTGAGTAGATTATTTTGGGCAAGCCATGTTGTACATCATTCTTCTCAAAAATACAACTTGAGTACTGCATTACGACAAACTTGGACAGGTGGTTTTTATACTTTTATTTTTTGGATTCCTTTGGTTTTAATAGGTTTTCATCCTGTTATGGTGTTGGTGCAAATGTCTATAAGTTTAATTTATCAATATTGGATTCATACAGAATTAATTGATAAAATGCCCAAATGGTTTGAAGCTATTTTTAACACACCAAGTCATCATAGAGTGCATCATGCAACTAATGCGCAATATTTAGATAGAAATTTTGCAGGTATTCTTATTATTTGGGATAAACTTTTTGGTAGTTTTGAACCAGAATTAGAGAAGCCAAAATATGGTTTAATAAAAAATATTGAAACGTATAATCCTATAAAAGTAGCTTTTAAAGAATGGTTTTCTATGTTTAAAGATTTTTTTACTTCTAAAACATCTATAAAGAATAAATTGAGTTATTTGGTAAAACCTCCTGGTTGGAAACATGATAATACTGGAGTTTTATCTAAAGATTTACGCCAAAAATGGGAAGAAAATAAAAAAGCCAATACTTAAAGTATTGACTTTTTTAATGGAATCAAAAAAAGTGATTAATTCAAATCTAAACGGATTCCCATTGAAATATTTCTAATCTCGGTATTTTGAAACAACGGATTTAAATCATATTTTACATAAAAACTTGTTGATCTATATCCTAAATATGCGCTTAATCCGTAATTTACGGTATTCATATTAAAATTATCTTTTTGTACTTCTTTAACGTCTGTACCATTATTATCTTTATATTCTAAGTATTGTCTTGTACCTAATTTAAAGCCTACAAAACCTCCTACTCCAATACGAACAGATTTGTTAGTTCTATCTCTAACAAAGCCATCGTCATAGGTTTTACTTCGAGAAAAATCCCATTCTAAATGCACAGGAAAATTCATTTGTACATGACGCAATCTACTTTCTGTTAAAACTTCATCTATTCTTGTTGCCAACATCGTTGTGTTGCCATTAATAACGTGTTGTTGATTGTTTTTTGGTCTTAAATTGTTCCAAAGAAAAGAAGCTCCATATTTAAGATATAAACTTGAAGGTTTTCTACTAAAACGTGTTTTCCAGGTCCATCCTAATTCGTAAAATCGAGATCTCCAAAGCTCGTATTCTGAATTGTTTAACGAATTTAAGTCATCATCAGCTAAAACATTATTAATCCCCATAGCAAAGACAAATTGAGTGGTTGTACTTCTTTGTCTTTTATTTTTATGTTTCCATCTTTCTTTTCTTCTTTTGTCTCGTTTTTTTTGGTCTCCTTCTCTAATGTTTAAGCGAAAAACCTTGTTGCCAATAGTAAAAGTATTATCATCTTCTGCTGTAATAACATCTTTAGAACTTGCAATTTTTCCATTGGTTTTATCTTGAACTAACTGTTGCAATAAACGTTCTTGTTCTCCTACTAATTTTTCGATTCTTCTTGCATGGTATGCTGCCACTTCTTTTTTTAAAGTATTTGCCGTAGACTTTGAAATTTCGCCATTTTCGAATTGCTTATCGATAGCAATAACTTTTGCTTTAAGCGAATCTTTTTGGGTTTTAGTAATGTGTTCTATTTTTTTTGAAATTTTGCTTACTTCTTTCTCGAAAATTTTTTGCTGAGATAAGGTAATAGTTGTACTTAACAACACTAATATGAGTATTATTTTCTTCATTTTTAAAAAATTTAATGGTCTGTATTTAACTACTAATCGTTTCTGCTTGCTATAACTGTAGCTATGTCTGATATTTTTCTTTTTAAAGATTTCATAAAATTATTCTGAAAATCTTCTTCGCCAATATTGCGTTCTACTTCTGCTAAAATAGTGTTTGGATTTACTTTAATATTCGATTTTTTGAGTTCACTTTTAATCGTTTTAATAACGTCTTCTCTATTTACATTGTATTTAGCATAGTATTTTTTTACTTCTTGCGCAGAGTGTGTTACTGCGTACAACAAATCATCGCTATTAATTTTTATTCTACTATTTGGGTCTTGCTTTAATAGTTTATTTGTTGGTGATGTTGTAATAATAAATTTTTCTTTTTTAATTAATTTTGTAGTTGTCTTTTTATCATGAACTACTTGTGCTATAACGGTTTTATTATTGTTTAAAGAACTATTTTGGGTTTCTTTTATCTTTTGATGCTGTTGTTTTACAGAAATAATTCTATTGTTTTTTGTTAAACTTTCTTTTTGCTTCTCTTTTGTTCTACTATTTTTAACAATCGCTTTTTCAACAGGAATTTCATCAATAAACTGATTTATTTTTTTATTTACGGAATTGGTATCTAAAGGATTTTCAACTATAATTTCTTTAATAGGTTTTTCTGGATTTGTTTTAAATATATATGTGTAACTTATACTCAATAACAAAACAATACTTGCAGCTATACTTATATAAAAAAACCACCCTTTTTTCTTTTTTTTAGGTTGTTCATCTAATTGAACAGACAAACGTTCCCAGGCAGAAGCTGAAGGTTTAAAAGTTCTTTTTTCGAACTTTATTCTAATGTTTTTGTCTATATTATTTGTTTCCATTTACGGTTTTATTCATTTTGTAATAATTTTGTTGCAATATTTTACGAGCCTTAAATAATTGCGATTTTGATGTACTTTCAGAAATGTTTAATTTTTCTGCAATTTCTGAATGCTTATACCCTTCTATGGCGAATAAATTAAACACCATTTTGTAACCATCTGGTAATTGATCTATTAATTTCTGAAGATCTTCTACGGCAGTATTTTCTAAGCTATCTGTAGCTGCATCGTTAAACACATAATCTTCGTCAGATAAATCTACCAAACTTTTTTTACGGAGATAAGAAATGCAGGTGTTTACCATTATTCTACGAATCCAACCTTCAAAACTACCTTCGTGTTTAAACTTGTGTAAGTTGGTAAAAACCTTTAAGAAACCTTGTAACAATAAATCTTCTGCATGATGTAAATCTTTAACATATTGCCTACACACTCCTAACATTTTAGGAGAATGCTGCTCGAACAATTGTTGTTGCGCTTCTCTATTGTTATCAATCGCTTTTTTAATGAGCGATTTCTCTTGATTATGCAATTTGATAATTTTCAAGCCTCTTAATTGGTTTTTATTGCCTTACAAATATATAGACTACTCAAGTTTTAAAAAGGTTGCCTAAAAAGATTTTTTTATCTATCGTAATTACAACAACTTATTTCTCATAAAAAAAAGGACTCATTTTTTTTGAGTCCTTTTATAAAATAATACTAATGGTAATTCTTAGTTCTTTTTCTTATCGTCTTTAGAAGTTTTGTTCCAAATTTTAATTTCATCTTCTGCGGTAACACCTTCTAAAATCTCAACATTTATTCCGTCTGAAGTTCCTAACTTTAAAGTTTTTTTATCAAACTTACCTTCAGCATTTTTAACTTCTACATAAGGTTCTTCTGTTTTTTTATCAAATTTTAACAATGCTTCTTTAATAGATAAAACACTATCTTTTTTTTCTAATACAATATCTGCATTGGCACTATACCCCGCTCTAATAAAGTATTTATCGTCTAAAGTAACATCTGCTTTTATGGTAAATTGTACAGCACCATTATCTTCTGTACCTTTTGGTGCAATAAAGTTTAATTTGGCAGGAAATTTTTTGTTTTCTATGGCTCCGATAGATACATCTATATCACTACCATTTACTAATTTACCCACTTCAGATTCATCTACTTTACCTTCAAAAATCATTTTATTCATATCTGCAATAGATGCAATTGTTGTTCCTGCATTAAAGTTGTTAGATTGTATTACCTGATCTCCTTCTTTAACAGGAATTTCTAAAATAGTTCCAGAAATTTGAGCTATAATATTTGTATTCGCAGCTCCTCCATAACCTGCAGAACCTTTTTTAATGATTAAATAATCGTTTTCAGCATTTTTTAAATCTTGTTTTGCTTGATTGTAAGTTAATTCTATTTGCTCAAATTCTTGTCTAGATATAACTCCTTTGTCGTATAATTTCTTATTTCTATCGAACTGAACTTTTGCGTTATTTAATCTAATTTTTGTATTGTCTACTCTACCTTTTGCGCTGATTAAAGATTGCTCATTAGGAACAACTCTAACAGTAGCTATTAAATCTCCTTTTTTAACTTTAGAACCTTCTAAAAGAAAAATTTTATCGATAATACCTGTAATTTGAGGTTTAATTTCTATTTCTTCTAATGGTGTAACTTTACCTGTAGCAACGGTTTTCTTTACTATTGTTGTTTTAAAAGGTTTTTCAGTTTCGTATTCTACAATACTTTTTTGATTTTTCTTACCGAACCAAATTAGTGCCGCTATAAATAATACTGCGATAACAATTAAAATAATTTTTGCTCTTTTACTCATGATTTGTTGATTGGTTTATTCTTCTCTTAATGCTTCTATTGGTTTAACTATGGTTGCCATATGTGCAGGAATTAATCCTATTAAAGTGCCTAATACGATTAATGTTACAAAGGCTATAAATATTATTGGAATATTAACTGTTGGGTTTACTAATGCTGCGTCTTCTCCTTGCCCTATTGTAGTATCGATAATGTATAAAACGAATCCTCCAAAAACAATACCTAACATACCTGCTACTGTGGTAAGAAATACAGATTCTAAAATAATTTGTTGTCTAATACTTTTAGGCGTTGCTCCTAAAGCTCTTCTTATACCAATTTCTTTGGTACGTTCTTTAACTGTAATTAATAGTATGTTACCAATTGCAAAAACTCCTGCAATTAGTGTAGCTATTCCAACAAACCATGTTAAGAATTGCATTCCTGTTAAAAATCCTGTAAATTTATCTATTTGTGTTCCAAGGTTAAAAGACCCAAAAGCTCTTTTATCTTCTGGATGTACTTTATGCAAACTTTTTAATGTTAACTTAATATCGCTTTCCATCTGAACAATATCTATCTTAGGGTTTGCGGTTATTACCATCCAGTCTACCTTATTTGCTGTGTTATATACTTTTCTAAATGTAGAAAATGGAATGTAAACTGTATCTCCATCTAAATCTATTCCTTTAGAAGGACCATAGACACCAACCACTTTGTAGTTTATGTTATTAATTTTAATATATTGGCCAATAGGCATTTCATCTTTATCAAATAATTGCTTATAAATATCTTCAGAAATTACGGTTACTTTCGCTAAAGAATTGATATCATTTTCGTTGATAAATCTTCCGTAGATTAAATTTTTCTTCTGAATTTTATCTAAAACTGGGTAATCTCCACTTACTTGAAAACTCCCAGATTTAAAATCATGCACTAACAAATTATTGGTTTGATTTCTTGACGCTAAAAATTTTATTTTATCAGAATATTCAGATTTTAAGGCGTCAATATCATTCATATTCAACCTAAATCTTCTTCCTTTTTGAAATCCTTTAAAAGGAATGTCTGTTCTTTGTGTCCAAACAAAAACGCTATTGGTTGCAAAATCTCCAAATATTTTTTTAAACCCATTATCCATTCCTCTTGCAGCTCCTAATAAAACAACCAACAAGAAAATACCCCATAAAACACCAATAATAGTAATTACTGTTCTAATTTTGTTTTTACGAATACTGCCGTAAATTTCTTGCCATGTATCTGAATCGAATAAAAACTTCATATTTAATCTGCTCTAAGTGCTACAATGGGTTTAATATTTGCTGCTTTTTTGGCGGGTACGTATCCTGCAATTAGTCCTGCAAGAATTAATGTAATTGTTGCTCCAATAACTATACCTGGACTAACACTTGGGTCTTTAATAAAATAATCTTCTAAAGCATCACCAATTTGTGCTAAAATAAAAGTTCCTAAACTTAAACCAATATAACCCGCTATTGTGGTTATTAATACAGATTCTTGCACTACCATACCTACAATAGATGCAGGTTTAGCTCCAAGGGCTTTACGAATTCCAAATTCTTTTGTTCTTTCTTTTATTACAAAAATCATAATGTTACTAATTCCTATAATTCCAGCTACTAAAGTACCCGAACCAACAAAAATAACAATGAGGTAAAGTACAAACATAAACTGCCCAACACCTTTATTTGCTTCTGCCATGTTTCTAACAGAAAGAGCACTTTGATCATCTGGATGAATGTTCATTTTACTTCGTAAATCACGTTCCATTTTGTTTCCAAATGCTATAGCAGCATCTAAGCTTAAATTTGGATTATATCCTAAGTTTATTTGACTAATGTAATCGTTATTTCCATACATCATTTGGGCAGTTGTTACGGGCATATAAACTTGTCTTTCTTCATTATCTCCACCATCATCAGAAAAAATACCAATAACTAAAAAAGAACTCCCATTTAAGTTTACCCGTTTATTTAATGCTGGTTTTTCGCCAAATAAATCTTGTTTAACTAATCTGCCTATTACTAAAACTTTAGATTTATCTCTTAAATCTTTTTCATTAAGATATCTACCTTCATCTATTATTGTTTTTTCTAAAAATTGATGATCTGGATGAACGGCTCTTAATCTGTAATTATCTGCTTTATTTTTATATTTTATACTTACACTTTTGTAAATTCTTGCTGTCTGATATTGGATTTTACTTTCGTATTCTTCTTTTACATAATCATAATCAGCATTTCTTAATTGAATTCTTCTACCTGTTTGCAGGCCTTTAAATGGTTTAGATGTTTTCCAAACACGAACAACCATCATGTTTTGTGCATCATCTGCAAATGCATCTTTAAAAGAATTACTTAAGCCACTTACAATACCAAATAGTAGTGTAAATAATAAAATTGCAAAAGCTACTGTAAAACCAGAAAGAATAGAACGTAATCTATTTTTGTTAATACTTTGAAATATTTCTCTCCAACGATCTAAATCAAACATAATTAAACGGCTTTAGCTGCTTTGGTTAGTTCATCACTTGTAATTACTCCATCTTTAAGACGCACAATTCTTTTGGTTTGTTCTGCAACTTCTTCTTCGTGGGTAATTACAAAAACCGTCATTCCTTGATCGTTAATATCTTTTAACAAATCCATTACAGAATCTGTTGTTGTAGAGTCTAAAGCACCTGTAGGCTCATCTGCCAAAACAACTTTTGGTTTTGTTACTAAGGCTCTTGCTATGGCTACACGTTGTTTTTGCCCTCCAGAAAGTTCGTTTGGTAAATGATTTGCCCAATCTTTTAAGCCCACTTGGTCTAAATATTCTAAGGCTACTTTTAATCGTTCTTTTCTATTCATTCCTTTATAATACAAAGGCAAAGCAACATTTTCTAAAGCGGTTTTGTAAGATATTAAATTAAATGACTGAAAAACAAATCCTAAAAATTTATTTCTTAAAATTGCCGCTTTTTTTTCGTTTAAATCTTTAATGAGTTGTCCATTTAAGTAATAATTACCTTCATCATGGACATCTAATAGACCAACAATATTAAGTAATGTAGATTTTCCAGAACCAGAAGACCCCATAATAGATACAAATTCTCCTTCTTTTATATGTAAATCGATTCCTTTTAAAACATGAAGCGAATCTTTACCAATTGGGTAAGACTTGTGTAGTTTTTCTATTCTAATCATTCGTTGGTTAATTTTATACTAAAGTACCTAAAGCCTTTGACTGATGTTGCTAATTTTTTGTTAAATCAAACAACTACTTTAAGGATTACTACCATAAGACGTACAAATAAAAAAAATGTTACAATAATTATAAAAAAAGATAAATTATCTTTGCAAGGTTATTATTTCTAATACTAAAAATGATAGAATTACCAAAAGACAAAAAAATTATTTTATTTGATGGAATTTGCAATTTGTGTAATGATTCTGTTTTAAAAGTAATTAAAAATGATAAAAAAAATACTTTTCTTTTTACAGCTTTGCAATCTAATTCGGGTAAAGAAATCATCAATCAATTAAAAATAGATATTTCTAAAATTGATTCGATAATTTTATATGAACCTAATATTTCTTACGATATTAAATCTACTGCAGCTCTTAAAATAATGAATGATTTTGGTGGTTTATGGCAGCTTACTCGTTTATTTTGGATTTTTCCAGAAAGTTTTAGAAACTTGGTATACGATTATATTGCCAGAAACCGTTACAAATGGTTTGGGAAAAAAGACAGTTGTATGATACCAACTTTAGAGTTAAAAGCTAAATTTTTAGATTAAAATGCACTTACCCGAAAATATAAAATGTGTCATTTTTGATATGGATGGTGTTATCATCGACTCAGAAGAAATTCATAAAAAAGCATATTACGAAACCTTTAAATCTATTGGAGTTCATGTTTCTGATAATTTATACAAAACGCTTACTGGCTCATCTACCATTAATGCTTTTCAGAAATTAGTAGCACATTTTAAGCTTAATATATGTCCAGAAAAATTAGTTATTAGTAAAAGAAAACGTTATGTAGAACTCTTTGAAAACGACCCAACTTTGCATTTGGTAAAAGGTGTAGAAGATTTTATTCAACTTTGCTACAAAAAAGGGTTTACCCTAATTTTAGCCTCTTCTTCTGCTATGGTTAATATTAACAGAGTTTTTAATAGATTTGATTTAAATAAATATTTTACGGCTAAAATTAGTGGCGCAGATTTAACTGCTTCTAAACCACATCCAGAAATATTTGAGAAAGCTGCCATTTTAGGAAATACACCAAAAGAAAATTGTATTATTATAGAAGATTCTGACAATGGCGTACAAGCCGCTAACGATGCTAATATTTTTGTTGTAGGCTACCAAAACCCAATGGCAGAAGACCAAACCTTAGAAAATGCTGACGCAATTATCAATGATTTTAATACTTTAAAATCGTTTCTTTAAAACAAATGTTTTTACCTATTGATTTTCTAAAAAAAAAAATTAACTCCGCTAATTACGTCTCTATTACATTAAGACGTTACAGAAACGTAGTCACGTTGGCAACAAAATCACTAACCAGCCAAATTCAGTTCACCCCAAGAACGCATAGCATCTATAATTGGAAAAAGTGACTTGCCTTTTTCGGAAATTGAATATTCTACTCGTGGCGGAATTTCAGCGAAAATTTTTCTATCTAAAATTCCATCATCTTCCATTTCTCGAAGTTGTTTAGTCAACATTTGTTTACTAATTCCATCAATTCCTCTTTGTAAAATTCCAAATCGATTTGCACCTTTTGAGATTAAATACAAAATTATTGGTTTCCATTTTCCACCTATCATACTCATCGTATATGTAACTGGGCACTCAAAAACTTCAATCGATTTTTTTTTAAAATTATTTTCATCCATAACTATTTGATTTTCAACAATAGTCTATTTTTATTTACTATATCAATAATTCATAACTACTTGCAAATATAAGACTTAATGTAGACATTTGTACTATAATTTTAAAACAAATAAAAAAATGGAAATCAAAAAAATCATAGTTGGAGGCTTAATTCTTGCTGTTTCTGCAATTGGTATTAAAGCATACGCTCAATCGAAATTAACTCAAGAAGAAAAAGTTGAGAAGATAACCGAAAAAATGGCTCGAAAGTTAAACTTGGCTAATGAACAGAAAGCAAAGGTATATGACATAAATCTTGAACGCTCAAAGGGACATCAAAAAGCCTACGATTCTGGACGAAAAAAAGAAATTATCGTTGAAGCTGTACAGAAATGGGAAACTGATTTAAAAGAGGTTTTGACACCTGAACAACAGAAAAAATTAAAAATTTAGAAGTATGAGCGTATTTATCAAAATGTCATTTAGTGCAATTTTTTTAACATTTATCACTTCGTGTAACTCAACAAAAAATATAAATAAAACAATGGAAAATCCAACAACATTAGAGCAAGTAAAAAAATACGCTTTGGGCGAATGGCAAAGTATATCAGTAGAATTAAGACCAACTGAAGACAGAACAGGTAGTGGGAAAATTGAACCAACATATTTGAAAAGAAATTTCAAATATTTACCAAATGACAAATTTGTCGGAACAATTACTTTGTTTGGCGATAATTATGGACAATTGCCTCTAATGGAATTTGAGTTTAAGGGTAACTTGATTTGGCACGATGAACATCCAATTGCAAAAGGAGCTTGGAAAATAGATTATATGCTCGATGAAGGCTTTGGAGTAACACCATTAAATCCGCAAGCAGCCGAAATGCTGAATATGGCTTTACCAGAAGGTATGACACCTTTTGAAAACCAAATAAAGAAAGATATTCTCGGAAAAACATTTCCAATGTTCCATATTGTAGAAGGACAAATAGTCGGAGATTATGACTTAATTTATTTTAAACACGGATTGTTATTTATGGGAGCAAAACACGTTGACGGAACACCATTTGACAAACCTGAAAACAGACCACACCAATTACAAATTCCGTTAGAAAGAGTGAAATAAAATACTGTTGCCAACAAGGTGTATACTCAATGAGTACCATTTGCAGTTTTAAGCTGAAGCCCAAGTTACGCAAAATACCTAAAGCAAAAACCTTTACCCACTCACTTGGTGAGTACATTCGTCACGAGCGACAGAAAAAACAAATTTCACAAGAATCATTAGCTAAAGATTTTGGCGTTAATGGTGTTGCACTATCTATGTGGGAACTAAAACGTAAACCAGTCCATCCAAAACGTTTTCAATCCGTAATTGATTTTCTTGGCTTTGTTCCAAAGAAATCATCCAGGTTTGATAAGCTAGGTACACGTACTCAGTTATGGAGATTGCAAAATGATATTGACATTCAAGAATTTTCTGAATTGACAAACATTCCTGTAAAAGAGATTACACGAATAGAAACTGCTCGATATTGCAAGATAGATAACAAGGTCTCTAAGTCCGTTGAAAAGTTAATTAAAAACTCTTTTGTTATATCTTAAACATAATCTATCTTGAGTTTAGCAGTTTAAAAACATAATTAGTTAAGAAATTTAATACCTTTAAAATAATGAAAATTAAACAACCTTTTTCTACTGCCATTTCTAATAAAGAACACCTCGTTAAAGCACAGGAAGTGTTTGAAAATGAAGTTCAGCCTAAGCTTGCTAAAAATGAAGAGGCATACCAAAAGTATATCCAAAATAAAGATTCTTAAAACGATTTATCCTGCACATTTCCTCGATATGTAGTTACTTTTTCTGTGATTTAAAATTTCACTTTTCAAAAAGAGATATATGTATTATAATTAGGAAAATCATTATTATCAAAAATATTTTACAAATTTTAATTAACTTAGACGTATGGGAATAAAAGAAAAAATAATTAGCAGAGTCAATACCATTGACAACCCTAAAATTCTTAGCAGTATTTTAAATTTGATTTCTTCTGAAACAGAAACCGATGAAGTCTATCAGTTCACAGATGATGAACGAGCACATGTGTCTCAAGGTATTGAAGATGCTGAAAATGGAAATGTTTACAGTCAAGAAGAATCAGATAACATCATTTCAAAATGGCTAGACGAGAAGTCAAGTGGACTCTTAGGGCAATAAAAGACAAAATGGCGATTTATGAGTATTGGATTAACAAAAATAAATCTGTTGCCTACCCTCAAAAATTGGAAAGCCTTTTTAATGATATTATGACACTAACAGTTTCTTTTCCTTTTTCTGGTCAATTAACTGATATTCCTGATGTTCGGATACGAATTGTAAAACATTACAAATTAATCTATCGTATTACAGATACTGCTATAGAAGTATTAACGGTATGGGATACTCGACAAGATCCGAAGAACTTAAAATTTTAAACATAACTGCCTTATTTTGGGCAGTTTTTTGTTACAAGTTAGATATGAAAAAGAACAAATTTACTGAACGGATTTCTGGTAAAAAATTAAGAAATGAGATACACCAAACCTATATCAAAGAAGTAGAACCATTTCTTGAGGCAAACAGAAAAGCTTATAAAGAGCACCTTAAAAAAGGAGAAAATTATTAAGCTTTCCATTACTTCTTCCCACGCAATGCTTTCATAATAATATCGGTAATAGATGATTGCTTACTGGTATCATTATCCGTTTTATAATCCACTTTTACACGATAGCCACGAACACGTTTTACCTTTTGTTTCGGTTGTGTCAAAGCATCAAGATATAACTGAAGTTCTTCAGATTTAAAAAAGTGAATTTTTGAGTGTTGTTTTTTCGATATAGTTTTCAAGGCTTGATCCTTTATGTTTTTAAGATGCTTTTCATTTTCTGAAATCATATATACCAATGAATAGTCATCATCCAAACACTTTTGAATATTTTGAACTTCATAATCAACGCGATTAGTTACTGAAATTTCAATGGCAATACGGACTTCATCTTTTAATAGCGAGACATCAACTTTACCACCATTTAAAGTAGAATCTTCAAGAGTTGCTTTAAATCCTCGTTGTAATGCCATAGACCGAACGTAATTTTGAATTGAACGATGCTGACGGACAATCTCCTGTTCTTCGGCTTGTTGTAAGTATTTTTCTTTGCGAGCCTCTAAGTCATCATTTATTTCTGAATTTTCAGTCGTTGGTGATGGTATTGTTTTAGTAACAATAGTTTTTTCTACTTCACTTTTCTTGTCCTCGGTAATTATAGGCTCAATAGTTTTTTCAACTTTGTGTGCTGGTTTTTCTACCTTGGCTTTAGCCTTTTTGGGTGTTTGCTTAGGAAGCAAAGAAGCTAACAACTCATCAAGTTCTGCTTTAGGTTTTGAATAGTTATTTCGTGTATTTGCTACAATACTATCCCTATTTACTTCGGCATTAGTCTCAGCTTCAGGTAATGGGAAGGTTGAAATATTAAAATCTTCATGTGAAGAACCAACTCTCATAATAGCTTGTCCGATACCGAGATTCTGTAAATCATCTTGCTCAAAGTATGAGAAACCAGATTCTAAGCGTTTAGCATCGACATCACCTAATCTGAAGCAAATGCGGATGTATGGGTTTGAAATAACTGAATTTAAGGTCTTGGTATCATCAATTTGCGCGAGTTCTTGATGTGCTAACACTAAGCCAAGTCCATATTTTCTCGCCCCACTCAATATCCGTGTGATACTTGGCGTTATGAAATTCTGAAACTCATCAAGATAGATGTAATATGGATGACGCTCTTGTTTTGGTAATGACTGTCGCCCTTGTGCTACTTGGTTGAATTTTGACAGGAAAATAGAGCCTAAAAGGAAACTATTCTCCTCACCAATTAATCCTTGTGAAAGTTTGATAAGTACAATCTTTTTCTCTTCAATACAGGCGCTAAAATCAACGCCTTTATTTTGCGCCAACATATACCTAAGTATCTTCGGGCGTAGGAAGGTATCAATCCTTGTCAGAAGTGGTGCTATACCCCTTCGCACCATTGCGTACTCGTTATTCCAATAATAATGAATCGATGGGTCTTCAACCGAAGTTAAAAACTCTTTTCTAAAATTCTCTTCAAGTAAAAAGCGTTTGAGTTCAATGAGTGTTCCATCTCTGCTACTTTCCAAAAAGGTATTAATAGCATTAGATAGAACAGCCGACATATTATCACCCCATGCAGTTGCGTGGCGTTTGAATGAGGATACTAAGTCTGAACTTAAAACTATCTTTTCTGCATCGGTAGTTGCTCCAAGTAAATTAAATCCAATAGCATAATCGCTATCAGATGGGTCAATGAAAATAACATCATCTTTTCGATGTTCGGGAACACGAGCCAAAACATCTTCTACGATATCACCGTGAGGGTCGAATATAGCACAGCCATTGCCTTGCTTCATATCCTCAATGAGCATATTGGCAATCAAGGTCGATTTACCGACACCAGTGGCACCAATGATGTGGGTATGACGTAAACGCATTTCATCATTCAGCATCACTTCAGTTTCAATTCCGTTATGTGAATTGATACCAAGTAGATACTTTTGTCTTGTTACCGAAGAAGGTGCTTGTTTGGTCTTACCATCATTCAAACCAAGTTTGGCACTGACAACCGTTTTATTTGGATAATGAACAAAGGTGTTTAGCTCACTTGAGTTAAGGATAAATCCAAGGCGATTACTCAAACGATTAAGGAGGTTGTAGTAGTGAAAATCGTAACTGTAACCTTCATTGGTTAAGGGAATAAGTTTGTTGTATTCAGAGCTTGATACGGTCGTAATGCTTCGCGCTAGTTCTTGAGCTAAGTACTGACTGCGATAGTTATCATTCCCTTGGGTTGCAATACGCATTACTACTGAGAATAGTGGATTTGATATTTTATTCTTAGCGCATTGTGGCATCTCTGGTGCATCGGAAAAGAATGAACCACCAGCACCATCGCTGACGGCATAGGTGATGTCTTTGGCAAGTGGAGATGTTATGCCCTTAAATATTGTTTGAAATACCAAAACGTCATTTGTTAGTAGGTATTCCATCGTTGCAATCATTGATGTTAAAGGATCTATGCTGAAATTGTCACTGGTGGCAATGGGTCTGACAAACTCATCATTCACGCCAAAATCTGCAATAGCAACATCTCTACTACTGTCAAAAACAAAATCAGTGCTATCGATATCCTTTATAATTACAGTCGGAAAATAAGCTCTTATATGTGATTCAATGCGACCTCTATCACCTTGATGGCACACAAATTGGATAGTGATACGTTCTGAAGTTCCAACGATTTCAAATGATATTGGGTGTTCTGAATATGCCAGCATATTCAAGAACTCTGTATTTACTCTTGGAAGAATGTCTTGTCCTTTCGGAAATGTGATTGAAAACCCAACATATATTGGTGCATTTTCAGGAGCAAGAAAACGTGGTTCAAGCTCTTCAATCTCTTGTGATTCTTCTTTTTGTGGCGGACTCAACAGCTTACCGATGGATTGAAACAATGATGGTACTCGACCATCATCTATCTTTTTAAGTGATTGTTGTACAGGAAACTGAAACGAACGATATGGTGGTTCAATATCAATAGGCGACTCAAAATGATAGTACCCTCGATAGCGATAGTCCCACTCATAGAAATTAAGCGTTGCTTGTTCACTGTACGTTAATGACATCTATTTAGCGTTTAAAGATATTATTCAATACAGGTTTGCTTTCCAATTCGGTTAAGGCTCGTTTTCCTTTGTCTTTGGTAATGCGCTCTATGATAGTCAACACTGATTGATGCGCATAGGTCATAAACATAGAAGCAGTATCAATCTTGTAAAAAGTTACAGGGTATAATTTTCGCGCCAACCATCCTCCAATAAAAGGGAGTTTTGAAATGATAATCTTAAGAATAGGATTTCGATAAAAGAGCCACCAACTGACAAAAAATCCATTTCCAAACGGTGCTCCGCAGATGAAGTATTGATAATCTCTCCATTTAACTTTTAGATATAAACGCTTTCCTGACAACATAGCTCCTTCAGAAAATCGTTTCGTTTCAATCGTAATATCAGTAACTCCATGACTTTTTAATTCTTCTCTAAGCATAGTGTAAAACTCTTGAGAAGAGAATTCAAATTCATTGATAAGTGTATTCCATCTTGAATGATATTCTTTTAACGTTTTCTTAAATAGTGAAATGATAAAAGCAAGAAGTAATACAGCAACAACTATGGATATAACATTTCCATTGATGATGTCATAAAATATTTCTTCGTACCAAGGTTGACGGTAACGACGTTGGAACAATAAGGTAGTCAGTGTTAATTGCATAATAGATATTTTGATGATTATTGTAAAAATATCTTAAAATATGAATTATTACTTAACATTTTTCAAATAATTAATTCATATGTAATTAAAAGCGTAAGCTTTTAACAGATAAATAAAAAAATAGCTATAACCAGCTATCTCTTTGTAATTGCTTTCGTTCTTGTTCCTGCTTTATTTGTTCAATGCGTATATGGTCCGGAATACGCTCATTTGCTTTGTACTTTGGTAAAGAAATTTCTTTTGTAGAACGCATTTTTTGCGTGTGGTTTTCTTTGGTTTTTTCGTTGTATAACGCAAAATTTTCAGGCTTATCCAGTATCAATGAATAGTAAACACGTTTGGCTTGTTTTCGTTGTTGTGGATTGCTTAAAATGTTTCCTATATGGTCTGAGGTTTGGATAAGATTTAAGTCGAGTAATTCCTGGATACCATTGGTAACACTTCGGTTTGATAATCCTGTTTTTTCGAATTGCGAATGTGATATCCAATCCCGTTGCTTAACCTTACCAAACTCGTCTCGCCACCCCAAAAGATTCCTCACAATCTTAAGATACACGCGCACCGCAGAGCCACTCATATTCCCTATATGCTTATCAAAAAAAGCGTTAGGCACTGGTGTCGTATTATTCAGTCTCATGTACCTCAAAATCAATCACGGGTAAATTATCATTATGATTAGGGAAAATCATAAAATTAGTATCAGGCTGATGATATAGCTGTAAAAACCAACCACCATTATTGGTCACTTTTACGACACCTACTTTATGATAAATATGCTTGTCATTATCACCTTTGTTTACGGTTTTACGAGTAACGACATTATAAAACTTAGTCATACTAAAATTCAATTTTTATGCACACTAGTAACCTTAGGTAAATTACCAATACCAACTTTTATTAACTGTTATTGCTGTCGTAAAACCCTTATTAGGTTATACGACATACCTGTCGTGTACCATATATTTTACGACGTTATTATGGTCAATTTTTATACCCTGCTAGGGGTATTTGGTACAAAACAGTATTTGATAGTCATTCAAATACAAGCTTAACTTGTAAAGTAATAATAGTATCAAAACGTTGGTATTCATAGCTAAAGGTGCTGACGTCATTATATATCAGTTTCTAAATAAAAACAATCCTAATTAAGGATTGCTTTTTTAGTTTAAGCGGTTTTTAAAAAACGACTTGCAGTACTTTTATATCTAGATTCTGAGAGTTGTAAATAATGGAAACTTGATTCAGGTGCAACGTGCCTAAGCAATGCAGATACATCTCTAACATTTCCACCTTTTTCCAGAATATTATTCGCCTTTCCATGTCGAAAACTATGCGGAGTGATATTCTTATTAACTAGAGTCATTCCAGTAATTTGCTTCATCCAACGTTGTACACTTCTTGGTGTGTATTTCTTCTGAGTTTTAGGATTGATAAATAGATAATTATTTTCCGACGTTGTATCCATACATAATCGCAGTCCTAAATAATTATTTAGTAGTCGATTAGTATCTGCGCCCCAAACCACTAAATTATAGCGCATACTTTTTCGTGTGCGTACTTTGGCAGTTCGTAAACCATCCTTCCCTTGTGCGCTAATATCTGAAAGTTTTAAATCAAGCAATTCGCTGATACGCATTCCAGTATCCCATAGCATATGAAGAATGAGTTTTTTCATAAGGTCTGTAGAAAAGCGTTCATCTAGTACCATAGTCAATTGCTCGAAATCGTCCTCATCCACAATATCCTTTTCTGCATTAACAAATTTGATAGCTTTAATTTCTTTAGGGTTTACAGAGGTTTGTTTTCTTCCTTTCCAAAACCAAAAATAATTTCTAATAATTCTTGCTGAGTAAGCTATGGTGGCATCACTATATTGTTGCTCTTCCATAAACTCATGGTAATCGATGATATCATCATTGGTAATTGATTTTAATACTGTAATGTCTTTTTTGGATTCTAAATAGTTTGCTAGTAAATCCAATTGCCGTTTATACGGCACGTAAGTATGTTTAGTGTGTCGTAGTTTCCATTTAAGATAAGTCTTTATAGATTTTTGAATGTTCATAATAACATAAAAGACCCGCCAAAAAGGATCTAGCGGGTCTTTCATATTTCCAATACCGAAAAAGCATTCGAAAAAATGAAGATTCCGCCGTTGTCCTTTTAGTTGGCATATAAAATACCAACGAGGCTTTCGCCCAACGGGGTTCTTGTATTTAAATGACTGATAAAATTATAATTCATAAAATAAAAAATCGCAAGGCTTAAATGCCTTGAGTTTTTCTCAACGGTTTCTTTTTTGAAAATATGGTATAATAGTAATAAGTTGAACGTAAAAAAGACCTTATTAAGAAGTTTAAACCATACCATAAATTGTAAATAAAGCAAGAGTTCTTTCGTCGATAATCTCGACAGCAGTACAATTACATAGTTATTTCATTTAACACCCTTCCCTTCTTATGTATTGGCATCATTCCCTGTTGTATGACGTCAGTTACTTTGCACGTACTAATTTTCGAACTGACAGAAAGGTTTTTGGCATTAAACAAGCCGATAGACTATTTCATTTTTATTGTTTTGGAAAGTCTGGTACTGGTAAAACGTCACTATTAAAAACCCTAATGCTACAAGATGCTGATGCACATCGTGGATTCGCCTTTGTAGATGTTCATGGTGACGCTTCTCGCGAGATTTACGAAAAGCTCAAAGGCCGCTTCATACAGAGAGACATTATTTACTTTGATGTGACCAATCCAGAATTACATTTTGGATACAATCCATTAAAACGTGTCTCGCCTTCAAAACGGTCACTAGTAGCTTCTAATATTTTGGAAATCTTTCAGCGCAATTGGAAGAGTGCTTGGGGAATGAAAATGGAACATATTCTTAGAATGATTTTGCTAACATTATTGGATCAGCCGAAAGCCAAGCTTTCGGACGTCCTAAAACTTTTACATGAGAAATCATATCGAGATGCCTGTTTAAACCATATTCAAAACCAAGATATCAAAACCTTTTGGCTAAAGGAATTTCCAAAGTATAAACCGAATGATTTGTTACCCATTATGAACAAGCTCGGTGGCTTCTTAAGTCATACTATTGTTCGAAAGGTACTTATTGAAAATCAAGAACAATTGTCCTTAAGGTCTATTATTGATAAGAAGCAGATTTTAATTATTAATGTTTCTAAAGGACATGTTGGAGCAGACGTTGCTAATATCCTTGGTGGCTTACTACTCACTTCCCTTGCCTCGGCATCCTTTTCACGAATTGATATTCGTGAGGAAGACCGAACCCCATTTTTCCTTTACATAGACGAATTCCAAACTTTAACAGGAACTGAACTCATTGCAGAACTTTTGGCACAAGTAAGGAAGTTTAAAATTGGTTTGGTATTAGCGAATCAATTTCTCTATCAGCTTGACCCTCAAGTTCGAGCCAGTGTACTTGGAAACGTAGGCACCATAGTCGCCTTTAGGCTTGGAATTACTGATGCCAAACTTATGGCTAAAGAGTTCTATCCTGTCTTCAAAACCGAGGACTTTATTTCGCTTGCTAACTATTCAATTTATTTGAAATTAATGATAGATGGTAAGCCATCAATTCCTTTCAGTGCAGATACCATTTTATAATGGTTAAGCACCTATTCAAAACAATAAATTCACTTTTAAAACTTAATACGAATGACAAATTCTCTTTCAGAATTACAGCTTCACGAAGTTGAAATTCATTACAAACGACCTGTCTTAAATGACAAATTGAAAATAAAATCCTCTGAAGATTCAGTACGATTGCTTCGGCAGTTTATCGATACTAAGCGTATTGATTATAAGGAATTCTTCTGGGTGCTATTACTCAATAATAACAACCAATTATTAGGCATAAGCGAAATCGCTATGGGTACGACCAATGGCGTTACCGTAAACATTAAAGAAGTATTTCAATTGGCTTTATTAACCAATGCAACCTGTATCATCGTGGCGCATAATCATCCGTCAGGGAAATTAACAGCCTCTGAATCTGATAAACGCATAACACAAAAGCTGATGAAAGCTTCAAAATTACTCGACTTAACCTTGCTCGACCATCTTATTATCACCAGTGAAGATTTTATGTCTTACAGCGATAGTAGATGGGAGTGATGCCATCCTTGTATGATAAAAACCCCAATCACGTATTACGGCGGAAAACAAAATTTAGCTAAACGCATTGTTGATTTGATGCCTGAGCATTCAGTCTATACTGAAGCCTTTGCAGGTGGCGGTGCGGTCTTCTTTTTGAAACCAAAAGTGACCAATGAAATCATTAACGATTCTGATGCATTTGTTACCGTATTTTACAAAGTCCTTCAAGAAGATTTTGAAGCTTTAAAATCAAAGATTAAGGTCACTGCGTATTCTCGTGTGGTATATAACGTCGCATTGAGCATGTACAAGCAACCGACTTTTTTTACTGATTTACAACGTGCTTGGGCGTTCTTTGTGCTGACGAATATGGGATTTTCTGGACGTATTGGTTCCTTTGGTTGTTATACCAAAGGAACCAAAGCGATGGGCTGGGAACGTAAAAAAGAACTGTTCACACCAGAGCTTAAGGAACGCCTTATTGGTACACAAATTGAATGTACTGATGCTCTCAAAATCATAGAGCTCAGAGATAGTCCTGAAACACTGCATTACATAGATCCACCATATTTTAATAGTTGTATGGGACATTATGATAATTACACTCGTGAGGACTTCATTGCCCTTCTGAAAGTGTTATCAAATATCAAAGGTAAGTTCATATTAAGTTCTTACCCTTCTGATGAACTATCCCTTTACACCAAAGAGTTTGGTTGGCATACAAAAACCATTGACCAATTGGTTACAGCTAATCAAACCAAATCCAAGAAAAACAGAACCAAAACGGAAGTTATTACTACCAACTTCCCTGTGGATTAACACACATTTTTAACCTTAAAATTTAATACGAATGAAAAAAGTAATTGACAAAACCGTCAATCTCAATTTGATTGGCGTAAACGGTAATGCCTTTATGATTATGGGTGTGTTTCAACGACAAGCCAAACGTGAAGGCTGGACGCAAGCGGAAATTGATGCTGTCCTCAAAGAAGCTAAAAGTGGTGATTACAATCATCTCTTGGCTACGATTGAAAACCATTGTGAACCTATAGACGAAGACGATGACTATTAGAGCACACAAACGGATTTTACTATTCCTCAAAGACCTTCAAGGTTTTTTGATGGATCATCAAGGCGACTTGAAACTCCCTGAACTTCTAAAACATTATACTGACAGCGAATTGCGTGAGATGATTCATTTCATTTATCAAGATAGCTGGAGTAAAAATGCTTTAGGGTTTATGGAGCGTAAGGCTCTTGAAGAATTGATATTGACGGACTACCAAGTACTACTTTGGACGATTCACAAGTTTGAAGAACAAATGACGGCTTCGCCTGAATATTCTCAAGATGAGATTGATAGTTTCTTCAATCGCACACAAAATGAAATGCATTATTTGGCGTCAAAGCCAGTTATCGAATGGGATTCCTATGACTATTCAAACTATCGCAGTTTGATGGTTAAAACAGGAACCACCAAAAAGGTTTATGCCATTTTCACCTCAGATGTACTCAAAGAAGATGTTTATGCGGTTACAACAAAGCCTTCGTATTTCTTTGATACCAAAGCCGAAGCGGAAGCAGAACACAACAACATCATTGCAAGTGACGAATTTAAGTTCACAGCTGATGATTTGGTGATTCATAGCCTTTGGTTACTCACTTAAAACTTCGGTTATGGAATTAATCACTTCAGAATTAAAAGAACGGTTTGAAATGATAGGACAACAGTCGGAAGATTTAAATCCTATCATTATTGCCAAATTCTTTGACCCTATGGGTTCGGGAACGTGGTATGTGAGCGAATATGAGCCAGAGACTAATATTTGTTTTGGATACGTCACTGGTTTAGGGCATAACGAATGGGGCTACTTTTCATTATCTGAATTAGAAGCTATTGAAAGACCACTCGGAATGAAAATAGAACGTGACATCTATTTTAGAGAATCACGATTTAAAGACTTAAAAATTTAATAACAATTAAAACAAAAATTATGAATGCAACTATTGTCGATGTTCTTATTGAGAACATCAAAACAGACCAAGGTTTACTTGAAGATATTGAAGTAAAAATTGAAGAAGAAAAGGAAGCTAAACGTGAAATTACTGACCGTTTAAAAGGCTATCGCAAAGATTTATCGGTATTACTAAAATATGCTGATGAAACCCAACGCCAAAAGATTGAGGACTTAGGCTTTGAACTTTCTGAACAAAGTAACGGACTCAATCCTGTAGCTCAATTAGCTTTTGATATCATTTTAAAGGCTAAGAATAATGAACTAAGTAATGGCGCATTATTCTCAGCTTATGAAAAAGCCTGTATTGATAAGAAACAAATTCCTGTTAATTACACCGAGTTTAATATAAAGTGTCGTTCCCTCTTTAATACCCAACGTTTATTGCGTAAAAAAGGAAAAGATCCTAAAAACTCTCGTGAGGATATTATTTCTTTAAATGGGCGTGTTATTCAGCCTGAAACAGACGCTACAGTAAAAAAGTAACACTATGAATCCGTATAATTATTTAGATGAGTTTGATAGTGAACAGAAAGCTATTGACCATGCTGTCTATCTCAATTTTAAATATCGAATTGCAAACATCACTTTTGGAGTTATACACGGGCCTGAAGATAACTGGGCAGTATGTGAAGAAGCTACTGCTCAAGAGATGGAAATGCCATTTTTGAATAATCTTCCGAAGGACTATTCTGAAATAACGTATAGACATCTCGATAGTATCCGTCAGGATGAAGACCCACTTCCGCATTGGGAGAGTATCACTGGTATGTTGGCGGTAATGGATGGTGAAATTTTACGGTTTATTCTTGATAACCGAGTTCCATTAGACCGACTTATTCGTCATGAATTGGCACTACGTGGCTTCGATGAAAACCATCGCTGGTGTGGATTTGATAAGGCTCGAAAAATATGGCTAAAATGAAATTCTTAACACAAGTTCGTATTATTACGCAGGAAGACTTTGAATATTATTTGCAAGACTTTCCTGAAGAAGCGAACAATTTTCAAGATTACATCAATCTTAAACTAGGACTTTTATTTGATAAAAAACATCCTGTTATTTCTGTAAGTTTTTTAACAGAAACAACAGTTGTTATTATTTATAACAAAATAATTTAATACTGCTAAACACTTCGTTATTCGGAGTGTTTTTTTAATTGAATCGCTTTATGAAAGCTGTTTTTTCTCCTTTTGAGAAACCACTATTTTCATAAAATTTATGTTTCCAAGGTTGCTGGGAACTTGTTTCTAAAATAATTTTGTAGCAATTCCATGAATGCGCTTGTTGTATTGCAAAATGAATTAATGATTTTGCTATTCCCTTATTTCTGAACTCTTTAAGCACATATAGGCTTTCAATAACGACAAATGGTCTTTGGTTATATGTTAAGCTTTCTATCTTTGCAATCGTGCATATAGCAACAATTCTTGAGTTTTCTTGATAACCAAAAAAATAAGTGTTTTCATTAGTTTGTATGGTGCCTAGATGAGCTTCAAGATTTAATATATTATGACCCTGTTCTCCTAATTCTTGAAGTAGACCTATCAAGTCTTGAGCATCTTTTGAAGTTAATTCTCTAATCATTTTTAAGCTTTTACAAAAGTAACCTCACATGCCTTGCATAATCTTTTTTCCTGCATGTATTCGTTAATGTCATACCAACCACCAGTTTTTTGCCAAATATCGAGACCTCTTCCCAAGACTATTTTCCAGCCATTATCTAAAATTATTGATCTATCATGAATAAAATCATCAAATTCATAACTAAAAATAATACCAATACCTTCTAGTGAATATTGCATTTGCTCAAATGCTTCTTTTGCATCTTCTATGTACTCTTCATTATTAGCTGTTACTAAGTGTAACTTTAGCTCCGCTTCTAAAGCCTTTTTTTCAGACAATAGCTTAGCGAATTCCATAAAGTTTCGTAATTGGTAAGGCAGTCTTACATAAGGATCAATAATCTTAACGTTAGTCGCATCAATAAGGTAGGCTCCAAATAATAGGTCGTAGGAAATGCCTGTTTGATTATCTCTAATAATCTTTTGACCACCAGACAACTCAAGGGATACTTTGTTAGGTTTATTAATAGCACTTTCATTATCTGCTTCTTTATCAACAAAACCTTCAGGCTTCGTTATGGTGTCTGTATCATTCTCAATAACTTCTAAAGTTTCAATTGTTACAACTTCCCCAGAGCTCTTTATTGTGTAACTAAAATCTACGGGTTCCTCTAAAAACGTTTCGTCCATTTTTTCGAGTTGTTGCTTTACCCGTTTTCTATTTTCAATAGCGAAATCCAATAGTTCTCTTGCTTCAGTTTCATCAAAATTCCCTTGAGGATAAATGACTTTAATAAGACCAGCAAACGTCTTTTCGATTGCTGTTTTATCTCTTGTAGTAATGGAATTAGATAGTTCAAAAAACTGTACATACTCATTTGTTCTATCTTCTTTTCTTAAGTATCGTAATATTTCAGCCAAATAATCAACAATAAA
The DNA here is from genome assembly GCA_030427865.1 of Bacteroidia bacterium. Classification (GTDB taxonomy): domain Bacteria; phylum Bacteroidota; class Bacteroidia; order Flavobacteriales; family Flavobacteriaceae; genus Polaribacter. The sequence continues at coordinate 336,619 of JAUICK010000002.1, forward strand.
CCCGTAGTCTGAGCTAAACATTTCATTACGTAATTTAAGCACTTCCCAACCAGGTAGATAAGCATGCATTCTATCTAAGAAGGCTGTGTCATAATAATCTCTCGGTAATGCTTCAAACAAATCACTATGCTTAAGCATGTAAGGTACCGAGTGGTCAGTATTTCCTACAAACACCATAGATGCCGAAGCACCATATTGTTGCGTACCTCTTGAAAAGAATTTATTTGCCATGTAATTCTTTAAAATATCAACCAATCCTCGATCTGATTTTTTTGTTTTACCAGCAAATTCGTCATAAGCAACAACGTCCCAATACCCAACTAATCCTATTTCTCCTGTGCTATTATTGACAAATAACTTTGCCTTTGAGACTTCGCCTCCCGAAATAAGCATTCCATGAGGTGATAATTCAGAAAAAATATGAGACTTCCCTGTTCCTTTTGGGCCTAACTCTATTAGATTATAATTATTCTCAACAAAAGGTACTAGTCTTGTTAACTGAAGTAATTTTGAACGTTTTGTAAACTCATCAGGGTTTAATCCTATGGACTGCATTAGGACATCTATCCATTCTTCTGTGGTGAATTGTTCTCTAGCGTTTTTATACTCATCAATATCAACATTTGAAATTTGTATGGGCTTTATGTTTTCAATAATCCAAGGCACTGTGCCTTTCTCATCCGATGAAAAATAGGCTAAGGTCAAAATACACCAAACGCCGCTAGCAAGAAGTTTTTGGTGAGTTTTGATAACATCGGCAGAGATTGGTATGCGACTTAAGCCTAAATTTGCAAATGAGGCTTCATATTGATCTTTGACATCATTAAGTTTTACTGAAACCTTGTCAATAATTCTGTGAGAGCCTTTTTCTCTCACTGTTGATTTAATAATGTTAGCTTCGTCTCTATGAACAAAATGCTTAGAAATAATACTCTTTACTGTTTCTACGCCTTGATTAATAGTTTCTTCATCATCGGTAGCGCAGTATTGGCCAAGCAGGTATTCTAAAACATAAGTAGGTACAATGGCGTTACCTTTAACGAGTTTGGTTAAATCTTTTCTAACCACCTTTCCTTCAAAATGGTCGTTTAATTTTCTATCTAATGCCTTCATATTTTTAGAAATCGTCAAAATCGTTTGTGAATGAAATGTTTAGTGTATAGAAGTAGTTTTTATAAACCTTCCATTTTGTAGTACCTTCTACGGGTTCTTCTAAAACCAGTTGCACCCGTTGATTTTTATATTTACCACTAGCTTTGGACATTAGCTGAAAACGATGTTTTACTTCTCGCTGTCGTTCACTGCCCATTTTAATGTCAAAATTATAAGTAAACACATCACTTAAAAGCTCTTTGTTTTCAGTATAAATACCCGCACGTATGGTTCTAGGTAACACCTGTGATTCTACGAGATTAGATTGAATAAATGACACTGCTAATATATTAGTGGTGATTCTATCCGTAGATTTAATAATGTCTATGTCTACTTGAGTAGTGGTATCTTGTCGTTTTTTACTCACTTTGATTAGTGGAATTACAATTTCTTGCATTGTAGCACCACCATGAACAAAACGTGAACCTGCACCGCTTATTCTTAATCTATTTACAGATTTAGGTATCAATACATTCACATTAGAATCAATATTTAATTCTGAACCTTTAAATGCTTTTGTGGTGTCATCGCCTTTTAGGTCTTCACCTATTACAAAGCGTCGATTTTCTTTCCAAATATCCCCTGAATGTCTTGTTGTTAAAAAATCGCTTTCATCCAAATCACTATATTGATAAACATAACCATGGTCTGATGTTATTAACATATTATTACCGTTCATGTTTGCAATTTTCTTAATTACATCCATAAGAAAACTAAGTTCTTGTTCAACCGCATCAAATAATCGCTCCTCTGTTGCTTTATCGTCACCAGTTTTATCAATTCGATTGTGATATATGTAAATGAGATCGTATTCTTTTACAAAAGCTCGCCCTTCTTTATTTGCATTCATATTCATAAAATCCTCAGCTTGAATTGCAGTGGCTCTTACTCCAGAATTAGTTGCTAGAATTTTTGAACGCCCTTTAGTACCTAAACTTGACATACCATCTATAATTACCGTATCTGTAGGTTCTTTAAGGGATATCTTTTTATGTGGCAATAAGGAAGCCATACCAAGCTGTGTGTAGCAAGGCAAGCTACTTACCATAAAATTATGAGAAGACTCATATCTGTTTTCTGATTGTAATTTTTTGCTCAATTCTACGCCATTTTCATAGCGTAAAGCATCGGATATTATGACAAAAAGGCGTTGGTTTTTCTGTATAAAAGGATTAACGTGTTGCGTAAAAAATTGCTGCTGGCTGTACATTTCTTTCGTAGGCCATTCTTTTAAATCATCGATAACATTTTGCCAGTTATTATTGAATTTTAAAAGCCAGTCGTTGGCATAGACTTTTTCTATTTTATCGATTAATTTTGAAAGTATTCTGTTTTGTTTGGCTTGCCTAAAACTGGATACAAATTTTCTGTAAGCTAGGTCTACTCGGTATAGATTAGTTGCATAATTTTCTACACCATCATTAAAATTAGAATATTTAGCTTTATTATACTTACGAATTAAGCTTATAGTTTCAGCACCATATTCTATGCTATTGTATAAAGCCTCAGATTGTTTATACCAAAACTTGTTTTCTCGTTGCTTTTTAAACTGTAAAACCTTTTCATACGATATTGTGTCATTTACAATATCATCTACAAGTGCGTGGATGATTTTTTTATCTACTAAACGAAATAGATCATCGTTAATAATTTGCTCTATTTCTGTATGTTGTAGTTTAGATTCAACATCAATATCCTCAGAAATTTTATCAGATACAGCACCAAAACTATCTCGGTATTGAATGGTATCTTTCCATAAGGCAATTACTAAACGTGATTCTTTAGTAAGTTGAGATGTATGTCCTAAAGCAAAACTATGATTAAAAATCTCTAACAAGAAATCATAAATAGTTGGTGTCTCAGCGTCATAGTTGAACTTATACTTTATTTTTCCCCAATAATAAGATTTTAGTTTAAAGCGTTCTAAATCTCTATCGCATTTGGTATTGTCGTCTATATAAGCAGTGCTATGGGCGTGAATAAATGTATTGAGCCCTACATATTCCGTATTAAATACAACAGCAAGCATTTTGCTTCGAATATCTTCGTGTTTGTCATCAACGCCAATAAGCTCTTTTAGTTTTAGTCTACGTTCCTTAGATTTAAAGAATTCAATATGTTCTGTAACCAGTTCTTTGAGATGATATCCCAAGCCAATATCCTGCAAAAACAGGGCTTCTTGGTCGGTATGGAATAGGTGATACGCCAACTCCAAATCTAACAACCAATTGGTCTCGTTACTTGGTTTCTTTATAGAAAAATACAAGAGGAATTTTCGTGTTGGATGCGCTTTAATTATTTTATATTTTACTCTGAACTCATTGTTAGCGACGTGGATTTTTTCTACACCGTCAATATTCAGCTCAGTAAATTGTTCAAACAACTCCTTCTTTTCATCGTACCAAAAAATAACGCGATATTCTTGAAATTTCTTTATTAATGCGTCTTCTACCTTACTCATTGAACTAGTTTTAATTGTAATCCTTTATCAGTTACCTTGGTTACTTTAACTTTAATTTTGTCTCCATATTTAAAATGCTCATTAAGATTATCTTGCATTGATTTTGGTAATGCATTTTTATGTAACAATCCATCTTTGTTTTCTTTTAATCTTATAAAAACGCCAAAATCAACAACATTCTTCACAGAGCCAATAAACTCCTTATTTTCAATAACATTGTTTTCTACTACGGTGTTATTCTTTTCAATTACCTTTATATTTTCTGCAATTTCCTCCCCATCAAAAGAGTGCATTATAACGAACGAAACTTTAGAATGAGTTAATTCTTTGAAATTACGTTGCCTCTCATAGAAATCTCTTTTATGAAAATTATATGCTTTGCTATCTATTGTTTTTATCTTGCCAACTTTGCCGTTTGGATGAATAAAAACAATTTCCCCCGTGACTTCCTCCATACCTCTATATCTCTCATTTATCCAAAAGGTTTTAGCCATATTAAATACCTCTTTAACCTTCTCTACATCTTGCGATTGAACTTTATAATAGTCCAATATTTTGTTGTATTTATCTTTTTTAGCCCAACCTTCTTCTTTTAAAATCGCTGCAATTAAATGAGCTAAAACTTTACCTTCTTGAGAACGACCTAGCTTTACCAATATTCTAGCCTGTAAAACATAAAGATTGATCATAAAATGAGGTTCATTACCGTAAAAAGCAGCATCAACTGAAAACCTCCAAGCATTTTCATACTTTTTTCGCTCAAAATATAATTCAGCAATATCTCTGTACAAAAACCATTTGTCGCTACCCGCTCGGGAAGACAATAATTCTTGAAATAAACGCTCGCTTTTGTCAAATTCTCCAATATGTTCTTGACTTATCGCAATACGCATTTTAAACCATAAATCATTGTTGTAATGAGGCGCTTTAATTTCTTTTAATGCTTTGTTACAGAGCTCAATGCATTCATCATAAGAATTAAGTTTTAGTAATGCTTTTGTTCTAAGCGCATAATATATCTCAAAATCGGAAGGTTGCTTAACTTCTTTTCCTTCTGAATTTCTGTAAGAGTTATTTTCTTTTGATAGAAAATCAACATTTAATTTCCTCAATAAATTATCAATTTTGATTGCGTTGAAAAGATTTTTGGAATGTGCTTTAGCTAATCCAATACATCCTATTGTGAACGGACAAATATTTTTTCGGCCTCTTATGTTTTGCTGAGATACGATACTTAGCATTTTAATTATTATACTTTCCCTATTTCCAAAATCTGCTGTCGAAGCTCCTTTCAAAAAGTTATTGAAAACAAACCATCCGAAATCTGTTTTTATTTTTTCATTTTCTGTGAACTGTTTTACAACTTCGTAAATAAAGTTAAAGTCAATATCGTTATTATCTCTTGTCGCTTTTAAGGTTAGTTGTGCATCATATAAATTAAACTCATCTTCACTGCCATTTGGGAATTTCGACCACATCTCTTTAATGACATACATTGCTTCTGATGGCAATCTATCATCTATAAGTTGTTTAGCCTTAATTTGTAATTCCCTTTTAGTCATTTTTTAATTAAACTTTTAATGATATCTACAATTTCATCAGAAGATTTTTCTTTGATTGTTAAGCTAGAAAAAAAACCGTAATTGCGCTCGCCAACAGTGTACCTGAGATTAAAATTAACAATATGATTATCTCTTGTCACAGTGAATCTGTCTTCATTTTGATGTGATTGTTGTAGAAATAAATTACATTTTTGGTTTTGCAATTTATACTCCCAGTTCTTGTAAATTTCCCTTCTAAAGTCTTTAGGGTAATTAATTTCCTTAGCTCTTTTAAATAATCTTCTTATGGCTTTATTAATGTTTTCGGAATTATTCTCGGTAGAACGCTCAACTCTAATTGATGAAACTTCTTGATTTCCTTTATTGTTGATTGCTAAAATTGACTCTTGATTGTTTGATGAGCATAAAGTAACTTTTATTAAATATGCTGTTATTTTTTGTATGCTCATAAGTGTATAGCCTTCCAATTCATTCAACAAATACTTTACTGCTAGCAGACTATTATGATTTAGTTCTTCAAAAACCAACTTTTCAATGAATGTTGGTACATCCTCATGTTCAAAACTTAGGTTAGGATAAAGCTCAATAAATTCAAGATTTTCGTTAACTGTAGCTTCATCAATAAAAGTGCAATTATCAAAAGGCGTAATGGTCACTGGATTAAGAATGTGTAATTGAGAACTAGCAGCAGTTAAACCGCTATAAAACCATCTAAAATAACTGGCATTTGAAATGCCTGAACCCTCTTGTTGAGTGGCTTTAAATAACACATTTTCAAAATTTGAACCAACAGATTTGTGTACTGTAATCGCCCAGCCATAATTTACAAGAGCGGCGTTAATAAAAGCGTCATTTTTTCTTAAGGTCATTAAAAGATTATTACTGTACAATTTTTTATAGGCACGTTCTATTTTATTGCGTTTTACCTCATACTTTTTTAAATCTTTCTTCAGCACTTTTTCCCCACCTTCATCCTGTTTTTTCCACGTTCTGATTTTTCTTAAAGCTTCATTAAAATCTTTATCGTAATGTAGATTTTTATATTCTTGGCTATCCTCAAATGGATATCTTTTTTTAGCCTCCGATAACCTTTTATTGATAAAAATCTTAAAAGCCACAAGTTCTTTTTGAGACAATTCTTCAATCTTATCAAGATAATTTTCCAGTACTATAATTTCGGCATCAGTAGAGGCTGTATTACCCAATAGCTGAACCCTTAATCGCCTAAAAATCAAATCAGCTACAAGCTCATTATTCCTTTTAGTAATTGTTTCTGGAATTTGTTCTTTAACTTCTTTAACAAGTAAATAAGTGCCATTCACTGCTTTTGTGGGTACACCAAGTCCTGTGTTATCGGGTATATTGATATTATTGTTTAATAGTAATAAATCATTTACAGCTAATGCCTTTCCTGATTTTATGATGTTTTTTTTGATGTATAAATTTGTAGTCCGTGCATCTTTTTTTGAAAAAAATAAAACAGCTTGTTTTGGTTCATCTTCTAATGGTTGCGAAAACCAACTATTGATACAATTTAATCCATCGTCATGCTTGGCAAAATGTAAAGAAGCGTCAAACTGATAAGATAAGTTGTTAAAATAATTTTGGTCTATAGCGTTTCCTAGTGCTTTTCTAGTTTTTAATAATTCAACATCTGTAACTTGTTTTTCAGGTGTGTGCCTATAATTAAAAATATTTCCCTCAGGATATAGCTCATTAAGTGCGTCTACATTTAGAGCACAATCTTCAACTCTACCATAAGAAAGCATATATGGATCTCCGATAAATATAATTTTTCGGTTGGTCTGTTTCAGTCGCAGAAATTGAATTAAATCTTCAAGTAGCCTTCCAGTACCAAATTTCATTAAATCGGTTTGATGCAGACTTCTGGAGACTAAATGTGCCTCTGGAATAATAATTGTTGCATTGTCATCAATATCTGTATCACTTTTTAACCCTATTATTTCTTGTTCGAGTTCAGATTCTTCCTGCCCTTTTTCTGGGTCAGCTTCTAAGGTTTCATCTTCTTTTTTTACATTATAGTATTTCCCTCCGTAAATAACCGAGTACAAACTAACAACATCAAAATGTGTTCTTAAATTAACTTTACGAGCTATTCTAGATGAGTGGCACCAGATATCTGTTTCGGGTGTGCCGTTTTCCAGCGCATACGAATTTACCATCACCATCCACTTATCACGAAGTTTTTGACTCATTGACTCTAATAACAATATCCCAGACTCGTCATTTGCGTAAAACTCTTGTAGAGCTGGTACAATATTTTTATCTATGACTTGGTGTTGAGTTTTTGGTTTGGCATAATAATCATCAGCCTCTATTCTTAAATCTCCGCTCCATTCTTTTGCAGGAAATAATAACTTAAACTTATCTGCTACAGGTATCTCAAATTTATTAGGACTTGCATATTGATTTAAAAAAGTATGTAAATCTAATTCACTTTTTAGTTGGTAATATGGTACAGTTCTCGAGGTTTCTCTATTCTGCGTAATAGGACCTGAAAATACATTGAGTGCACAGATTTTTTTGGTATCCAAGACATAACGTAATAAACCATCATCTTGAACTACACCTTTTAAAACACCTCTATATCTATCTAACTGCTTGTAGGGATTGGTATGGTTATTTCCTGCTTCAATTTTAATACAATTGCCATCTGAAGTGTTAATAAACCAAGGTTTAGTTCTAAACTCATCATCGTTTACAGGCATAATTATTTCGCCTTTATAATCCTTAAAATCGATGATTATTAAACCATTTGTATATAATAAAATGGCATCGGCTCTAAACCGTGGATAGTCTTCGTTAAATGGATTTCCAATTAATAGACCATCCCATTCTTGCGCTTTAAAAAATGATATTAAGTGTTTTGCAACACGGTCAAATTGTACATTTTCGTGTAGATTTTCTGTTTTATTGAATAATACCTCCAGGCTCATAATCTTTACTTTATCGTTGTTGTATCTATCCAATCAAACTTTAGCACTTTGTCTTTTGCTTTTTTATCGTTTAAGCCTTTTATTTCTTTTATAGCTTTACCAAACTTGTTGTAATTAACTAACACACCATCATCTAAGTCTATGCTGATGCGCTCTGTAGCTAGAGGATACAATACCTCACGTTCGTATTCTTGTAATTCTAACAAGACCGCTTTTAGTTTGTCCTTTTCTTTCGCTGCTTTGGTTTGCTCACTTGAGGTGCCTGACTCTATCAAATGGTTAAGATGCTCCATACGGGTATTGAGTTTTTCTCGGTACTCCACCAAATAACCGTTTAAAATTTGGTTGAGTGTGTCTGGTGTATAGCGGTGCATATAAATCAACACATTAAACGTACCTTTGGTTGAAGAGAACATCCAGTAGATAGGTCGTTTTTTGTAACGTTTTATATGGTCGTTGTAAAAGTCTTTTACAAAGAACTTTCGAATATCTTTGCCAATACAGTCTTCTACAAAAGCCAAGTTTTTTTCAAAGTTTGTTGAGCCGAAGGTGATTTTTAAAAACTCGTAAAAACGCCCTACAATATCATCTTCAAACCACTCATCGTCTAAGATTGGGATAATGTCGTCGTCGTCGGGTAAAAAAGACACTTCGACTGCGCTCAGTGAGACAGCTTTAAGGTAATCTTCTAAGATTTCGCCTTGGTTGGCGAGGATTAAGCCTTCTTTGTCTAAACTGTAACGCCCAAACATACAGCCCACAGCATAACTTATAAATTGAATGAGGACTTCTTTAGCATTAAATACCAACTCGCCATTAACAATATCCGTTTCTTCTTTTAAAATGGTGATGTCTTGTAGCGGAATGTCTGGTGTAAGCTCGTCTTGTAAACCATAAATGTCTATAAATTGTTTGTTGAGCTCTTCTTCATTTTTATGTAGTTGGAAGAATTTGTTTGTCCAGTACTGCTGGTATAAGTCGTAGGACTCTTCTAAGGTGTCGGCTTGGTGTTTGATGAGTTCGTTCTGTTGAAAATCCCAAGAACATTCTCTTGAATCCCAATCATTTTTACTGATTTGTATTGAAGATTCAGTTAAATAATTGATATTTTCCTTACTGCTTTCATCTAATCTGAAACTTGGAAAATACGGGAGAGAATTTATGTTGTTTGCTTGAACATTAAAAGTGGGATTCAAAATTTTAAGCAAATAGTTAGAAATATTTCCACAAAGGAAGGCTGTAACGATATTTAAATCCTCTACATCAGGAAAGGCAGAACTTCCACCAATATCAAAAATAAATCCATTTGATTTTTGTCGAACTCCAAAGTTTCTTGAACTTATGAATGACCAGGTTATGCCCTTCTGGAAATAGTAATTTTTCCCTCTAAAACTAGTCATTCCATTTCTAATAATTTCCTCTCCACCGTTTTGCCAATTCACAACCAATTCATTATTCCCATACCATTTTCTATAATCCCCTCCTTTGTTATATGGAAACCATTTTTTTCTGCTTTCAATTGATTCTTCTTTTGATTTGATTTCAAAACCTATTTTAGATAAGGATTGTTCATTCCAATATCTTGTAAACCTCACATTATCTGTAGTCATCATTCCTATTCTTGCCTTAGAAAAGTTTTCTAAAGAATCCGCATACTTAAATGCTTTATAAATATTCGGTGATACCCAATACCCAATAGGACTTCCTGGTATTTGTGAAAAGTCTATTTGGTTTGCTTTATATGAAATTTGCAATCCATCTGAATCTATTAATTCATTAATAGTTGCCAAATCGCCAGTCTCTCTATATCTATCAAAGTTAATTTTAGTTTCTGAATTATTTTTTGCTTTCAAGAATATATCTCTGATATCTTCAGGATATATATGTTGAAAATTTCGCTTATGAAGCTTAAAATAGCTACCCTTGCTATTGGATAAAGAGTTTTTTATAACGAATGCAGTAGAACCCCAATCTACACCGAAAACACCACGTCCCATATGCAAAAGAGATTCTATGTGTGAATCTTTTATTAACATATCTCTCAAATTATCGAATGAAGAAAGAAATAACCAAGATGGTAAGTTTATCATACCTACAAACCCTTTTTTCATAGTAACTTTTAGACCAGCTTCCATAAAACAAGTCATTAAATCTGCCTTACTTACTGGATAATTGGTTTTTACGAAATCTGCAAGAGTTTTATTCATTTTTCCACTGCCCATATACGGTGGGTTGTCTACTACGCAATGGTATTTTTTGCTTAAGGCTACCAGCTGTTGGCAACTAGTTATAAGTTGTTGCAGTTGGTCTTGTAGAAAAAAATCGGCATTGTTTTGCTTTTCTAAAAGCGTCTCTAAAGTTTCAGCTAATACCGTATTACTTGTATGCGGCACAATGAGCGATCCAAGGTTAGTGGCTTGTTGTATGTTGTTAAGATCGTGAGCTAGTGCGTCAGTAAGTTTTAGGTTTACGGTTTTAAAAACGGTTTTAACTTCATCTGTAGTCAATTTTAAATCTTGGTAGCAGAGTATATTGGGTACTATTTGTTTTCTAAATACCCTGCGTTGGTACTGGCGGGCTTTCATCATTAAGGCAAAACCTGCTAGCTGTGCCGCGCGCTCGTCTATTTCAAAACCATACAGGTTTTTTTCTATAATTAATTGTGGTATTTCGCTTGGGTTGTAGCCTTCTTCTTCGTAAATTTTACATAATAACTCAAACCCATATACCAATATGTGTCCAGAGCCACAGGCTTGGTCTAATAGCGTAATATCCTCAACAGAATTAATTTTCAAATAGTCATCACTTTCTGTCGCTGGCGATTCAATATAATAGGGCATTAGGTCTCGCAATGCAGATTGTGGTCTGTTTTGTAGCCATAACTTCCCTACACTATTTTGTACCATATATTCTACAATCCAGCGTGGTGTAAACAATTGTGTAGCCGCTGGAATATCTTCTTTTTTTACTTTGCCTTTTGCCGCAAAAACTTCGTCTTTGCGTTGTGATATGTAGAACTGATATATCCAACCAATAATTTCTACCTCTGTACAATCTTCGGCAGATATTCCGTTTCTTATATCTTGTACTATAGAGAATTCCGAGGTTAAATCGTCTGGTAATAAGAGCTCCGCATAGTCATTAATTTTTTCAAACAAAAATGGGAATACCGTATTTAAGTGATTACAGGCACCAATTAATAAGGCGGCATAGGCTTCGTTTTGGGCATTGGTACTGCGTATGGTGCCATCAAGTAATTCAAAAATATGTTTGGTGTCCACTGGCAGCTCATCAGAAATATTACCTTGTTTGGCTTCATCTAACACTTCAGGAAGTGTGTAGTTATCTTTTGGTGTAACGACCATTAATTTTATGGGCTGATAACCATTAACATCCATAAAGCGTAAGGCTACAAGACGGTTAAACCACGTATAAGCCACTTTATCTATCAGTTGCGCTTTGGTGATTTTTTGCAATTCAGCTTTAAGCGTTTTGACTTGCGCTTCCTTTTCACGTAAAAATGCAGAATCTGTATGTAGCACATAGTCTAGTTTGGCGGTTACCAACGACACCATTTTAAGACGTGCCTCTTGTGCAAAGCGTTTGAGTTGATTGGTGTTCATTTATTTTTTAATCAATATTTAATTCAAGGTCTTCTTCCTCTTCTTCAATTTCTTCAGGGATTTGATAGTGCTTATCCATTCCCCATCTATCAACAATCCAAGTAACGATATCCTGTTTTCGCTCTTTACAACTTTCGACTGTCCATTCATTATAATCTGCAATTTTGCGTTCCTGTCTAATATCTGAGTTGGCGTAACAATGACCAGAACCGGCACTTCCTTTTTTTCTAACGAAGTCAAAATTCAAATAATGAGAGTTGTCTCTAGTTAATGTAATATTTGATATATCGTGTAGGTATTTGTCCATATCCTCTTGACTCCAAGTATGTTTCCATTTTGAATTTTCTGGTGGATTTTGAGGTAAAATGTGTTCTAGAGTAGTATCTGATATTTTAGACCAACTTAATGTTGGTTCGCTATTTTTTCCTTCACTTTTAAGTAAGTGAAGTTCATACTCATAGAGCGTATAACGTAGTAATCTTCTCCATTGGTACCAGCTGAAGAAATCTTCATTGAGTTCTTTTCTAAAACTATTTTCATTTGAATACCAGTTTATTAATCCTTTAATCCATTCATTTACTACCTCTATACTATGCTTATTTTTAAATACATCGTCTGCCCATCTGTAAAATCTTGAAAGTCCAGTATTACTTCGTTTTCCTTGCCACAGAAAAACACGATACGTAAAAAGCTCTAATGATTTTAATAGATTAATGTAGTGATGATGAAGATGGCTTTCATTATAAATTCTGATACGAGCAGCTACCAATAAAGGTAAAAAATTAGCAATGTTACCTGCATTCTTTAGTTTTGTTAGCCATTTAAACTCATTTGAAATGGCTGATTGTACTGATGGGTTTATAATATCTGCATAATGAGAGGAAATTTCTGCAAGACCAGATGTAAATGTTTTAATAAATTCTTTGGTTTCAAATTTTGATTTAACTTCAAAATTACGAAGTGGTATTACCTCATCTTCTTTAAATCCTTTGTATCCTTTCCAGTTCTTAGGTGTATAAGAATGATATAATGTCCAAGCTATTCGTAAACATTGGTTTTCACTACCATTACATTTAGCAATGTTGGTATATACATTTTTCCAAGCACTATTAATTGTATTAGTGACATTTTCTTTTTCGTACTCTTCACCAATATTGCGATACACCCAATGCATTAGATAATTTTTAAGCAACTCTAGGGCAGATAGATCTTTACCTCTTGAATTCATTAGCTCGAAAGTCATCCCAATTTCACTTTCTACTTCAATAGGATAAAAAGAAAAATTGAGCTTTCGAATTACAGCATCAAATACATTTTTGAGATATTCAATTCCCTCGGTAGTAGATTTTGCTTTAAGTTGTTTTTGAATATGTTTGTTAAGGAATTTATATGCTTCCGATAGCCTTTTTTGATGCACTGTTACTGCCTCAACATTAGATTTTCCTTTAGAGATAAGGTCGTGAAAATAATCTTCCGTATCGTTATTTAACCTTAACTTACTTTTAGCACCATTGTATAAGTAAATGGGTGTTTCAGATTGAAAATCCATTTCTCCTTTTTTCACCAATTCGTTTAAAATAATGGCTAGGTATAAACTACAGGTCGTTAGCCTTTGTTGGCCATCCACGACATCTACAAGTTCCAATCTTTTTGTTCCGTAAAACTCCGTAGGCTTATCATTAGGCTGATAAATAACTATTGTACCTGTGTAATGATTAATTATTTTTTCATCAATTAAGGCATCAATATCTTGAGTAAAATCTTTCCACTGTGTTTCTTCCCAGGCATAACCTCTTTGGTAGTCAGGAATTCTGAATAATTTACCCTCCAAGATATTAGACAATGTTTTCTTTTCCATATCTCAATATTCTAAAGTGTGATTTTAAGATTTTGATGAATTCGTTCTAAGTAAGCTTCTTTTAAGGCTTCGGTATAAGCAATAACGTCGTCCTCGGAAATTAACTCACGCTTAGGATATGCAACTCGGATGGAAGTCTTCTTGATGTATTTAGCTTTAGGTTCGGCAGCTTGCCCCGTTTCATCTTTTGGTGCTAATAACTTTGCCATACGGTTGAGCTGGTCGTTATAGAAGTTATCTTCTATATTTCGCATTTCGGTACGAATATTACCAATAAAGCGTTCGGTTTTTATTTTTGCTTTTAATGCTGAGACCAAACTATTAATTTCATCTTGCTGTATAGTGCTAAGTTTCTTAAAAGCATCGGTTTTTTCTATATCAGCATATATGGCATCTAATTTTTTATTGAAGTGTTGCTTTTCATTTTCGATGCCCTCAATAACTTTTTTGGTTAAACTATCCTTTGCAGCTTTTGCAATTTGAACCGCATTACCCTTGTATGGTGTTTTACTGTTGATGAGTGTGGTGAGTGTATCAAAATCATCGCCTTCTATGTAATCGATATTAGCGGTATTACTATTTATTAATGCTTTAATACCAAGATAAATTTGAGCTTGCTCACCATTAATAAAGCTTTTTATTGGGTCTAACAGATCTTCTTTGGTATTTAGTAACTCGTCTTCAAAGTCATTAATATTCGTTAAAAAATACTTGTAATCCTTATCGGCTAATCTTTGTAAACGGTCATTAAAAGTCTCCAGTTCTGATAGGAATGGAAAGTCACTTTTTTGATAGTATAACTGCTTAACTTCGCCAGATAATTCTTTGATTTTTTCTTTAAAAGCTACTGCAATATCTCTAGCTTCTTTTAAACCAGAGGTTTCATCAAAGGCATCAGCATATACCTCTTTTAATCTATTGACTTGTTTTGGGTCTACTTCAGTTTGAGGTTCTAAAAGTGTTGATCCGTGATTAGTGCTATTTATTAGTGCCGTTAGAACAGCTTCATCCTCTAAAAGACTGGCGTTTTGTTTAAATTCTACCTTACCACGTTTATATAATTTTGCCGTAACTGTCCATATAGCGTTTGGATACCAACCATAAGGTTTTTTTGTAAAATGCGATTTAATATCATTGAGAGACGTTCGGTCTGATTGTTTTTTGCGTCTTTTAATGAGGTTTAAAATTTCCGATTCAGCCTCAGAAATGGTTTTATCATCAGTTCCGAATAAATCATCTTGCTTGCTACGTATGGTATTACGTATGGCTTCTTCGGTAATTAATGTGGTTCCTAACATTTTTAAGTTAGGATACACTTGCTTAATTAAATCCTGAAAGGCATTAACGACTTTTGTTTTACCGTCTTTCGTTTGGCTAGACTCGTGCTTGCTACCGTTCATAAAAACCGTCGCTTCTGACAACGTGCTGTTTGCCATAAAGATAAGATTGCGCCTGCGCTCTGCATTTTGCTGTGCTTTATCTTGTAAAATACGTTTTACCTCAACACGATTGGTAGTAGATTGGTTTTGTTTTACGTATTTATTGGTACGTAAATACATTTTTAAATCCTTCATAAATAAGGCGTTAGAGGCTAATTTTAGCTTCATTCCAGTAGCACCCATCGTTTGAGACTGGTGAAATGTATCATTGTCATAATCCGAAAAATTCTCGGTAATTATTTCAACAAAAAGTTCCTTTTCCCTTCCTAATAAACTACCGTCTATTTTACTGGTAAAATCATAATCTTGCTTATTTTCTATGAACTTTATTCTGTTGTCTCGTATAATTTCATCGAAGAATAACTCTTTAAGTAAATTTGTTGTGGCTTGGTCATCTATGTCTGTGTTTTTAATTTCTTCTTCAATATCCTTTTCATCATCAGTTAAAAATTCATAAACATCTGCATTACGTTGTACATAACTTTGATTTTCAAGTACATTAAGAGCTTCATCAATATTTTTGTTATGGGCGTTTAAATCCACTTGAATATCATCGATAAGTAGAACAGAAATATTTCTTTTAGTGGTTTTGAAATTTGCAAAATACTTTACCAAGAATAGTGCTTTAAGTACTTTTATTGCAAAAGGGTTATCAAGGTTTCGCTCAGCCATAATAACAGAACTTTGTATTTCGCCACGCAATTCATTTCTAATGCCCTCGTACATTAAATCAAAACTCACTAAAGCCTGTATGTCCTTTTTTTCAATTGCTTGCGTTACCTGTTGAAACACGCCCAACATTGATCGTTCACCCACAGATGCGTGCTTGCCTTGAAAGGCATTGTGCAATGAAAGTGCTCTACGACATTGCTGAAATAAATCGAATTGGTAAGGCACAAAAGGAAATTTATTTCCAAAATCCAATGCATCGCTGTAGCCTTTAAATTGAACACCCGCCTCTGAGAATGACAATAAAGACTCCAAGTGCGCACTGTTTTTTTTATGAGCTTTTAGAAGATGTTCTTGAGCGGTTTCATTTTTTTTAAGTAACCTTTTTTCAATAACCTCATCTACATTTGCAGAAGTTAAAGGTACTTTAATCGCAAATCTTGCCTGAATGCGAGAAAAATCATTTTGCTGGTTTTTATTCATATCTCCAACTACTTTCTCCATATCCTCTTGAGACGTTACGAGAATCCAAGAATTTCCTTTTGTTCTGGTCGCAAGCGTTTCAGCAACAGTCTGAAGGTTCAACATTAGTTTGGTATTGTCACTAATGTATTGACCAACCTCATCTACGAAGAAGTTTAAACGAAACCCTTTTGGTTTGGTGAGAATATACTCCTGTACACGTTCACAGAAATCTTCGATAGAAGTGGTGCTGTCTTTGCGCATCGTATCAATGATATTCTGATAGTTAGAAGCATCATCATCAAACAAATCTCCCAAAACTTCTCCAAGCTTTTGTTTCACTTTTGGTGCAAAATATTTTCTTCTATCATCTGTCCATTTGTTACCACTTTTTTTAAGGTATAATTCCTTAAAAGCCTCCCATTTACTTTCAGCATTGAGCCACATTTCAAATTCAGCTACGGGTGTCTTTGAGCCATAAAACCCTAAGTGGTCATAAAAGACTTTATAAAACACGGATAAAATGGCATTAGGGTCTTCCTTACTGGTTATCTGTGCCTGCTGGTCAATATTAAATAAAATAGATTCTGAAGAAATTCTTATAGATGCTAAAACATCACCTTTAAGCATTTCATCGTTGGTAATTTTTTCAGCAAATACTTTTCCGCTTTCTATGCCATCAAATTTTTTATTCTCAAAAACGTAGGATAATATTTTAAGCAAATGTGACTTACCGCTTCCAAAAAAACCAGAAATCCAAACACCATTTATGCCACTGTAATTATTGTAGGCCTGAAAAAGGTCTCTTATCTTTTTACCAATTTCGTTGGTTATAACATATTCCTCAACCTCATTAGAAATTTGATCTCGGTCATCTGCTTTTATAACTGTTTCAATATTTCTATTGATATCCTTCTTAAAAAAATCTTTTATTATCATTGTTTTACTTCTATTTTATCAATGTTAAATGCTCTGTAATAGTTGTCGTCTTTAAGTAAGCTAAATAGGTTTAAAGAATGCCCATTGTATTCCCCAGGAAAAAAAGCAACTGTAGGACAGTCTTTAGCGATGCTCTGTAAATTATTTAAAATGTTGTGTGAGCGGATGTAAGGAAATACTAATCCAATACCAGTTAAAAAATATACCTTGGCATTAGTATTTTGGATTAAGCTATTTATTTTCGGCATTAAAACTTGATGAATTTCTAGTACAGATTGTATGGCATCTAAAAACTCTTCTTTATCCATATCTTCTTCAATACTAAAGAATTCTTCAAGACCTATCTCATCATCCAAAATGTCGCAAACTACATCGTATAAATTTATTTCTAAAACAGGTACGCCTGAAGATTCTAACTTCTTTACCAAGCGTTTTATCCCATCGGCAACAGCTAACTCATGTTGGGCATTGTATGCCGCTATAAAAAAAGGAATTTCACCACCTAAAGCTTCTTTACTTAGAAACCTAGCTGATGATATGACTTGATATAAGTGTTTAAATTTGTTTGTAAGCTTTTCCATCTAATCTATTCTTTCTATATCCATATCACTTAAAAAGAACAGTTTTAGCCACTCTTTATCATCTTTATGAATTGCCTGAATTACTTTGCTGTCCAGTATTTGAGGCTGTATTTGTTTTTCTTTAATGTTGTTTATAATTCCAGCTTCTTCCAAGGTCTTAAAAAGGACTTGCCGAATTTTTTTTAATGTTAATTCAGTATAATCATTCATTCTTGAATTTGATTCTAATTTGCGTCTTAAAAAGGATACATATTCACCTTCAGTTAAATAATAATCAAATACCAAAACTTTTTCTCTACAGACCTCAAGAATAAAATCTCTTATAAAACCATAAACCTTGCACATAGATAGAAATGCAATTTGTCTTTGCGCATATAAATCACCATGAATTAAAATATCCTTTTCCGCTTCTGTTAAACTTTCGAGTCTTTTTTTAATTTCAATTAAAAATCTTTTCCCAGAACTTGTTTTACCCCGTGCAATCTCTTGAATAATATCAGTATCATCATCCTTTTGATGTGCTCCAGCAACTTTTACTAATTCTTTTACTCGCAGAGATAGTGCAGTAAAACCAAAATCATATGTATTCGCCACCATCAATGCACAAGTTCATTTACAGGAACTTGTAAAAGCTCGCTTAGTTTTTCTAAATTCTTCTTACTTGGGGTTGATTTTGCTTTAACCCAATTTGACATGGTAACTTCACTGACACCAATGCGCTTTGCGAGATAAGCCTGTTTAAGCCCTTTTGATTTAATAATATCTTTCAGCATCTATTTAAAAAAAATTAAAGTTTAGCTTCGATAAATATAATTATATTTAGGGCTTATATGACGATATATTGAAATTAATTATTCCCCTAATTCCAATAATTTTATATCTTGAATGGCAGTACCAGCAATGCCCTTAATTGCACCGTGCATATTAATGGTGTTATTAATGACCTTTTCAATTTGCTTTTCGCGTTTTTTCCATAGACGACCCATGGCTTTTTTTTCTGCTTCTAAATCTGTTTGCATTTGCGTAAACCCTTCAACAATACCTTCAACTTGTAATTTGAATTCGTTACTGGTTAAGAAGTCATAAAGCATAACCATTTTATCTCCTTTATTTTCTTGAGAAACTAAAGCCATACTTAAATCAATTATTGATGTTCGTAAGACTTCACTTAATCCTTTAAACTCTTCATAAGTGCAAATCCAAATACCATTTTTCAACCCCATACGATCCATATCATTGGGAAGCACCTCAGTAACTAAAACACCTATAGAAGCATTTTTATCACGTATGTCGTTTTTAAATTTCTCAATCCATGTATTACTAAAGCTTTTGGTGCGCTTGCTCTCGTAATATATTGTTCCACAGTTTTGTATTGTTCGCGTGTTCACAGTTTGAAGGCAATCTGCACCGCTAGCTCCTTTTTTAATTTCGATAATACTATCCAATGGATATTTATCTTGAAGCCATTCCTCAATTGCTAATTCCTGCACTTCACCCTGTAATTGCATTGAGCCTTGTTCGTGTTTACGCTTCATTTCATCCATTAGCTTTTTCTGGTCTGCTAATTGCTTTTCATATTGCTTGAATTTTAACTCATTCGCATCATTTGCTTCTCTTTTAGCTTTTTCCCGTTCTGTTTTGAGTAAAGTATCTACCTCTTTTTGTGCATCTAATTTTGCTTTTGATGCGACCTCTTCAATATCTCTTTTTAATTTTAGAATTTGCCCTTCCTTTACATGAAGCTCTTTAACCTTATCCGACTTTTCTTTTAACTCTTTTTGCATGCTAGCTATTAAGTCGCCTTGCTCTTGCGCAATTTCAGATTTTAATTTTTGCCTGAGACTTTCCTCTATGTCTTTTTTGGCAGAATTTAATTTCTTTTCAAAATCTTCTTTTTGCTTTTCAAATTCAACCTGTTCATCTTTCAGTGCTTGTTTTTGCTCAAGAAACTTGGCTTGATATTCTTTTTTAATAGCATCTTCTATTTGATGTTTTAAAATGTCATTAACATCAATATGAGTTCCACACTCAGGGCAATTAATATGTGTTTCATTTTGCATAACTCTTATTTTTAAAGTTTGATACAAAACTAAACCAAATGTATGCAGCATAACTGCATAATTATCAAATATAGTAGGATTTCATTTGCGCTACATGTTCTTGAAGCATTTTTTTTAAGGATTCTGGCGCGAGTACTTCAACATCTTTACCATAAGATAAAATTTGCTGAATGAGTTCTCTGTTTACAATAGTCTCAAACCAGACTTGGTCTTTTTTATCATCTTCAAAAAACTCATCAAAATCTGGATGAAATGGTTTGGTTTTAAAGTATTGTTCCCTGCCATTATAAAATTTGAGAACAATCTTTTGTAAACCAGCATTTTGAGGTCTTACAACACCAACCATCTCTCTAAAATGTAAGTCCCAGTTTGTTTTGTTCTCCTTAAAAGAAACATCCTCATCTACATCGAAGGCAATTAACCTTTCATCTAAAGGAATACTCCACTTTGGGTTATTGGTATTTGCATTGTAACCAAATACAAACCAGCGTCTGTTATATTGTTTTAAAACGTATGGATGAAATTCAAAGGTATATGAAGCTTCATCATGAAAGCCTTGATATGTAATTTTGAGAACTTGTTGCTTTTGAATAGCTAGGTATAAAGGTTTTAAGTACCTAATGCCTTTGTATTCATCATTGTGGTCGTAAAATAGAATTTGATTGGTACTGCCTTGTTGCTCCTCATCTTGAAATTTGATTAAAGCTTCTGCGAGCTTATCGTATTTAGGATGGTTTTCAAAACGCTGTAATAATTGTTGCGCTCCCTCAATTAAATACCTTTCATAGTCTAACAAAGGACATTTAGCGATTGAGAAATTTGGGTCGTCATATTTTAAAATTCTTGCTTTCTCGGGTAGTGGTGCAGCAAAGCCATTTTCTTTATCCCTAAACACTTTTAAATCGTCACGAAGCGTCCTAACAGAAACCGCTTCATTTTCATAATAGTAGGACAACTGTTCGTTTACATACTCATGTAATTGGCTAAAGGTAAACGATCGTTTTCTGAAGCAATAGTCTAAAATATTATAACGCAGATGGGCATGTTTGCTGTAGGACATAAATCAATGCTTAAGGTTTTATAGCCATAAAATTAGGGAATTGAATTTATTAAAATGACTGTCCCATAATTTTCAATTAAATAAAACCCCAACAAATGTAAGGGCTTTAATATCCATATTTTTTGAGCTCAGGTAATAGCTCACCTTGACAGTTCAAATTATCAGAGCCATTAGGTTGATAAATTAAACCTGCTGCCTCTGTAATAGATAATGAATTATCCAATTCACAAGTTATTGATTTGCCTTCCCAATCAGGGAAGAATGAAATTTCAAAGGTGGTTTTAACCTTACATCCGTTTTGCCCCATACCAATTATCTCGTATTGGGTTTTTTGTGAGTAAGGTTTTAATATTTCGTCAATTCCAATTGTTGGGGTACAGTTTCTAAATGAAGTCTCAAAGCATCCTTTTAAGCCACAATTATAGCTTTTTTGAGCTATGGTTGCTTCAGTTTCTATGAGTTCTGTAATAAACTCTGAGTCTTTTTTTTGAGAAGCATCTTCATCTGAAGGTTGAAAAGTATAACTTGTGTTTTCAGTATTAGATTCTTGAACAGGATTTGCTATTTCATTTGCATAGGCATCACCTAATGAGGCTTTTTCGGTTTGAAGAAGGTATTTACCGTTATTTTGAGAGATGCTGGTTACTTTTCTTAAAAACCCTAGTGGTGCATTATCTAAAACTCCTGCGACAATGATATCATTTGCTTTTATATTATGCTTATTATTTGATAGCGTTACTTCTGTATCGGTAACAAATAAAACATCATCATTTTCAAGGGTTATAGTTTTTGATTTGTATTCTGAATTATTTGTAGTTATTTCTTCTTCCTGTGGATTCTCCTCATTTTGCTCATTTTTGGTAGATACTTGCCCTTGGGGTAATTCCGATGTTTGTGGTATT
This sequence comes from Bacteroidia bacterium, assembly GCA_030427865.1. Classification (GTDB taxonomy): domain Bacteria; phylum Bacteroidota; class Bacteroidia; order Flavobacteriales; family Flavobacteriaceae; genus Polaribacter. The sequence goes on from JAUICK010000002.1 coordinate 358,344, forward strand.
ACATTGATTTCTTTTTTAGAATTTGAACTGTTTAGCATATTTAGTAAAACATTATCGTTCATTTCATTGTAAACAATAAGTCCACCAGCAATAACAACTGGAATTAAAAAAGGTAAAATAGCGTTTAGTTTCATAAACACTATTTTACCAGATAGTTTGTTTTTATGGAAATTATTTATTGGCTACAGTTGCCATCAATAATGTCTTGTTGGGTAGGGTTATATGCATTTCCTGATGTTGAGAAATTTCCATTAAGTCCATTATTGTTAATCAAATTACTGAATCCACAAAAATTATTTAAAATTTGATTATTTGTTACTATTATTTGACTATCTACATCATTTAATCCAGAAAAACCATCTAGATTAGTAATTAAATCGCAGTCCTTGATCCTAATACTAAAACTACTTGTATTTAAAACACCAACATTTGTCAAATTCTGAAACCCATTCAAATTCTGAATATTTTCGCTTAATTGAATGTGAAGGTATCTACCTACTGTGTTAAGGTTAATTAGCCCATCTACATTGGTTAAAGCATCGGCACTCCATATATCTAAATCAAATTCAATATTAGTTAATGATTCTAGACCATCAAGATTGGTAATTGAATCACCTGCAATTAAAAGACCTTGTACACTTGTAATGGTATTCAAAGGTGTTAAATCAGTAACTGAATTCCCATTTGAAAAATTTAAATACCCATTAATTGATGAATAATTATTTGCTCCAAAATCATTCACCTCTTGTTGTGTCATGAGTGTAATATCTCCTTCGTAAACCCCGCCACTAGAATTATTTTCTGTGGTAAAACTCCAAGTTGTTGAAGTCGCTAAAACATCACCAGAATTACTTAAAGTTTCTACAAACCAATAATAAGTAGTATTCTCTTGCAAGCTTGAGTAATTGTAAGATGTTTGATTCCCTAAATCGTATTGTGTTGTTGGGGTTGTGTTTGTGTCAAAATATAATCTGTAGGTTGCATCTGTTGGTGTATTTACACCTTCTGTGAAGGATAAACTCCCATTAATGGATACATCAGAAACACCATCGTTTGGTGTTGGATTAAATACTGGCTCTGTATTCCCAGTGCTAGTGAGTGTCGTAAAACTCCAAATAGGTGAAGTGGCTAATACATTACCTGTATTACTAACCGTCTCAACTTTCCAATAATATGCCGTTCCCTCTTGTAGGTTACTGTAATTTAAGGTGTTCGTATCTGCATCTAAATTAAACTCCGTAGTCGGGTCTGTATTAGAATCAAAATACACCTTAAACGTGGCGTCTGTTGGTGTATTTGCACCCTCTGTAAAGGAAATACTGCCGTTTACTTCGATATCCGTCGCTCCATTTGTTGGGTTGGGTGTATTGACTGCATCTACGGTTGAATTTTCATTTAGTATAAAGCTGAAGATTAAACTTTCGGTAATAATATCATTATTAGTATCTCTTGCAATCACCTTCCAATAATAGGTGTCATTACTTAAGGAACTTGTATATTCAAAGCTAGTATTTGTTGTGTTTCCTATACTATTTAGAGCGTTTGAATCTGTCCCCAATAAAATTTCATAATTAGGTGTTTCAGTAAAATCATTTGGTTGCCAAGAAAATGTTATTGGCTGATTTGTAACTGTAGCATTATCCGTAGGTACAGGATTTGTAATTGTTGCAATGTCATAACCTCCAGAAGCTATTTCCCATTCTGGGATATTAATTAAGTTATTCCATTCTTCATCAACCAAGCTAAAACCAAAAGCTTGTGCATTAAAAAATGCTCCTGTATCAATACCACCATTAATTAACCAATTATATTGCGTGCTAGTAATTGAACCTTCGAACCTAGCGTAAGGCTCTACACTTATCCCAGACGACACAAAATCATCATCATAAAGCGACAAACTAAACTCTGGTTTAATATAGGCTTTTGCATTTCCGCTTACAGAAGCAGTAGCTGTAGCATCTTGACTATTTACTGAAAAACCATTTTCTGGAAGAAATTGCCATCCATTGTCATAAGTTACACCTGAAATTGCAGTAGAATTATTTGAATAGGTATAAACAATACTTGCATTTAAATCTCCATTAGCACCTATGTATAAAGTAAATTTTGGTATTATCACTATTGGAATTCCAACAGTTATAGTGATAGGTGCACCTGTAAAAGATCCTAATTCAATATCGCCTGTATTAAAAGACACATCAACTTGAGTTGTGATAATTACATTAAAATCATTTTCTGTACTTATAGAAAATAGAAACTCCTCAATATTAGGTGAGAGGTTATTATTGCTTATTGATATATCAAAATCTATGCTTGGTGTAATTGTTAAATCGCCAGAAAGATTGATTTCAATAGGTACTCCTCCTTGAGTTGTGGTTATAGTTTCATCAATTGGAATTGTTATTGGAACCGAACTATTTTGATTTGAATTTCTACCAGACAAATCATTTGGTTGAAAAGTGTAGCTTGTGCTTCCTTCAAATTCTTCATCTTCTTGGTAATAATGCTTAACAGCTTCACTTAAAGCGACCCTTTGTGTTTGTAAAACTGTATTACCACTTGAATTATCTATATTGGTAACTCTTCTTAAAAAACCTAAAGGCGCATTATTATTAGCTCCAGAAACAATAATATCATTTGTTTCAATATCGTTTTGATTTCCTGTAAGTGTAATTGTGTTGGTGCCTACAGAAAGAATTTCTGATTCTTGTTTAACAAAAGTTTGCGGATCATTTTGTTCCGCGGCAACCTCATCATCTTTATTACAACTTGCAATAATTAGACATATAGAAAATAAAAGTAGGACAAGTTTTTTCATCGATTATATTTAATTTTTGATTACTCTTTAATGATTTTAAATTCTTTCGATTTATCATCATCGATTTTTATTTTAAAGAAATAGATACCGTTAGATAATGTATTAGTATCTATAGTTAAGATTTGCTTTTGCTTAAAGCTAAATGTGTTAATTCTTTGTCCGATAACATTAAATATATCAACACTTATATCTGAATATGTTTCACCAAGGTTAACAGTTAATATATCTTCAACAGGATTTGGATATACCTTAATCTTATTAGTTAACTCGTTATCATCAATTCCTAATGTTTCAGAAATGGTGATTGGAACACATGCTGTATTATTGCCCTCGTTATTTTCTGCAATTATATTCTCGGTGTCCGCCACAAATAGAACATAATAATCACCTGAACTAATGGTTGTTGGAATGGTTAATGTTGCAAATTCAAATTGAGATGGGTCATCGTAACCTAAACTTGAAACATCAGTTGTAAAGTAATAATCATCTGCACTCAACGTACAATCTGTAGAGAGGTAATACTCCATTCTAATACTAGCGATATCTGCATCAGCTTGATACCCTGTGTAATTTTGATGTATTGAAGCATATACTTGGTCTCCGAAAGTTGCTTCTGTTACTGCGACATAAGGACTATTAAATGTAACATCTTGGTAATTTGAATCTGCTGGAAGCAAATTGAATTGAGCACAAGCAGTATTATTATTCTCATCGGTTTCAAAAACAACATTTTCTGCGTCAGCCTGGAATATAATATAGTATATACCTGGACTCAGATTATTCGGTAGTTCTATGGCATCACTAGCATCGTTAACTGGTAAATCTGAACCTAAAGAAATACTATCATCACTGACTAAAATATCGTCTGTACTTAATGTGCAATCATTAGAAAGATAGTAATAAACAGCTACACTTGGTAAGTCTGCATTAGTCAAAGTTCCTGTATAGTGAACATTTATAAACGGCTCTATTTCACTACCTATAATAACATCTGTAGGATTGCATACTTCATCGGTAATATATACGTCTCCATTAGCACCATTGGAATTGGTTACTGATATTTCAATACAAACAACATTATTATTTTCCAGTGCACCTTCATTTACTTCATTATTCATGTCAGCAACAAATAGTATGTAGTAGGTTCCAGTTGGTGTTGCTGGTGGAATAGTGAGTATTTGGTCTTCAAACTTTATAGGGTCATCATTTCCTATACCAGACGAATCATCATCTAGAAAAACATCATCCGAACTCAGCGCACAATCGGTTGACAAATAATAACCTAAGTCTAATGTCGGAACATTAGAATCTGACTGACTCCCTAAATAGATATGATTTGATGTCACAAACACATCACTACCTGCATTAACATTTGTTATATCAATTGTTTCATTAATCACACGAACATCGTCGTTAACCCCATCATAGACATACCCTATGGTTATATTGTCATCTTTGTCGTTATTGCCTTCATCTGTTTCATTAATATCGTTGTTACTGTCTGCTACTGCAAATAACTCATAAACACCTGATGACGAAATATTCACTGGTAAATCAAAATCTACGAACATGGTGTCGTTTTCTCCAGCATCTAATGAGTTAAAAGTAAATTCACCCATAAATTCATTACTATCATACTCATTATCTCCATCAATATCTAGATAAACAAGAACATCAAAACTGTTAGAGTCTTCATTTCCTTCGTTTTCGATTCTGATTTCTATCTCTACTTCTTGCCCAGCTACTAAACCAGTATCTGGTACTGTTCGTACTCGTGTAACATCTAAATCAGGTCCATTTTGAACAACGTCTCCGATTTGAATAGCATAGGCATCGGTATTATTCGTTTCATTACTCTCAGATATTAAATCTATTGAGTCTGCATACGAAATAATATAATATTGCCCATCACTTACACTTGGAATTGTAACCGTGGGCGACAAACTAATACTTTGGCTTGGTGTTAAATTTGTTGTAATTGCCTGTACACTTCCATCTATTAAAATATCAGAACTATCATAACCTTGGTTAAAGGATAGATATAGTGCAGATGTGGTATTAGCAACCATTGTTACATCTCCATTATTAGTAACCGTATAATTGATTGTGATTTGACTGCCAGCATCTGGATTATCATTACTCACTGATGTTATGTCACTTACTAAATCAATACCATCTGTATTATTACTTTGATGGGTTACACAAATATCAAAAGTGTCTGAATTTGGTGGTGTGCCTTGATAATTCCACTCAAATACTCGGATGTAATAGGTTTGTCCAATAGTTAAATTATTCCATGTTTCACTTACCGATGTCGGTGCACCTGATGGATCGTAGCAACTGATATAATTACTCGAACCTGAAGAACACGCAGTACGAAGTTCTATAACTGCATCAAAATTACTGGCATAGTTGGAAACTGTAACGGTGTGACTCGTTTCTACTGCGGTAAATTTGTAATATACATCGTAATCATCTGGTGAAGTACAACTACACCCCAAACAATTATTTGCACCAAAAGAACCTGTAGCATCTGCAACGGTTCCTGTGGTGTAATTACAACTTGTACTACTGGTTAAAGTAATGGCATCACTACAATCATCATTTGCTGGTGGATTACCTCCACTAGATCCATCAACCGTTACGGTAACCGTATCGGTATCTGTACAACCATTTTCTGTTACAGTGAGCGTATAAGTAGTGGTTTGTGTTGGTGATGCTGAGGTTGAACAACTATTAGGATTACTTAATCCTGTTGTTGGCGACCACGAACAACTACTACCACCTGAACCTTGCAAGGTGGTTGAATCACCGTTTTGAATGGTAACGTTTGAGCCTGCGTTGGCGGTAACACTACATCCTGATGAATTGAGTTTATGAGAGCGGTCTTCCATTAACGTATTGTTAGAACTAGCTTGTCGTCCTGAACTATTTGATATAGGATGTTCGCTTAATATTTCAATTTGATTAGTACCCAAAATACTATTGCCGTTAATATCTTCGCCTTGGAATATCAAATCTGTTTCATTTATTGTACCCGTGTAAAACATAGATAAACCCCAACTTTTTCCATCAGGCGAGCCAACCATGTTTGTAAAACCAGTGGATGGGTCGTCAACTTTTACCCTAACAAATAGCATTGGCTCACTTGCAGTTACAACTAAATCAAATTGGTCACCTGGATTAATTTGATATTGAGCTTCAACACCAGTTAACTCTAACCCATTACTTTGAGAATTTAATTCCCAACCCTTGTTATAAACTTCTTGTGCACTAAAAGTAACCTCAACATTTTTGATATGTGGATTAAAATTATCAATAATTATAGGAGTTTCTTCTGAAAAATGTTCTTGGTCTTGCACATCTGTTAAGACTGCTCTTAAATAATAATTTCCGTCAGGATATCTTGCTAGACTACTTAATTGAGCGTCTTGTCCGTTGTTTGTTACTCTTGGGATGAACTGTGTAAAATAGTAATCATCATAGCTATCTGAACCGTATGCTTTTGGTTCAACCCCTGTATTAGTCCAATTACCAAGATTTGAACTTCCTGTTCCGCCAACATTACTAGGTATTGGAGTACCTCCATTACCACCAAACGATATTTCTGCCCAATTATTAATACCCTGTATTATTGAAAAGTTACCATCACTTGGTTTTAATTCCAATTCAATTAATTCTGGGTCAAAAACACAATATTGATATCTCTGCTGACTATAGCTGTTTACTATAGTGCCAGGATTTGAAAATGTAACCCTTGCTTTAATTGGATAACTACTATTTCCTCTGACATTAGAAAAAGCAGAACCGTTTTCACTCTCTAAATTTATGCTGTAACCTCCGTTAAAAAAAGGATTATTTTGATAATTAAACTCTGCTAATATATTATCAGAATTTATATCACTCCATAAACTACCGTTTGTAGGTGCAAAGCTTTGTATTTTTTGAATATGTAAGTGTGTATGATAACTAACTTCTTGACCACTACTGTTCATATAAGACCCCGAATTACCTATTGGTGCTATGATATCATCTGGTATTACTGAGTTTGTAGTTGTATAAACATTCCCCAGAAAGTTAAAATTATCTCCATCAATTTCAGCAAAAGCTTTTCCATAAGGTGTGATGATTGCATACTTCGGGTCTGTCGAACTATTATAATTAATAAAATAAAAGCCATTTACACCGAATGTTGAGTCATTTATATTATTAGGACAATCACCTGAATTACCAAAGAAAATATGCCTGTAACCAATACCATTTGAAAAGATTATACTTTTTAAGCCAGTTGAACCACACTCAATTTTTTCAACATTACTAGTGAAATCTACAACAAATGGAATTCCATAGCTATTGTCATTTACATCAAGTCCCCCATGGAAATTATGATTACTTGCTCTTGGGCCATAGTCAGATGTAATATCTTGAAATCGAAAATATTTGTACTGTGATTCCGAATAATAGCGTTGACTTATTTCATTTGCTGATTGCCCTAAAACAAAAAGCTGTAAGAAAAAAAAGCCTAATGTTATTAGCTTTTTCATTTGTTAATTTTTTTTGTAGATATAACATTTTGACTGTCATTATCTAGTATATTTATTGTTCCATTATTTATCTTTATCGTGACTTTATTTAAATCAACTTTTTCAGTCCAAATAATTTTCTTTTGCTTTAAATCAATCAGCTTAATGTTTTCTATATGTTTATTGTCAATAACTAATAACAAATAATCTTTAGTTGGAAAAATTCCATAAACATTTTCAGAATATTTAAAGCTTTCCAGATCTTTAAAATCACTAATTAAATTTATTTTTGTACTTAAATCCAACAGAGCAGGTTTATATTCATTGTAATCATCATTCAAATCAGCTTTCGTAAGCTGAATTCCATATAAATGTTTTAAGTCATCAGAAATTGATTTTGCAATGAACCTAGTTTTACTTAATTCTATAGTTGAGACTTCAAGCCCATGTAAGTTTAAAATTTTTATTGTTGTTAAAAAATCAAAATCATCCACCTTTTTTTCAGTTGCATGGTAACTTATGAGAATATAATTGGGTCTATAATCAAATTTATTTGGGGTATTAATATTTGTGATGCTTTTTAAAACATTATACTTAGAGTCACTTTCATAAGGATTATTCTTTTTCAAATTATAAACACTAATAAGCTCGTCATTTTCATAAAACATTATCTCGTTTTTTTGAAAATCATATTCCTGTTTATTCGTGATTTCATGGTCTTTAATTGATGATTCATTGATTTCTGAATTAATATCACTATTTTCAATAATCGTTTCTTTTTTATTATCAATTTTATTTTGACTATGTGTAAATTTCTGCACACCAAAATACCCACCAACAATCAGCAGTATTAGTATTCCAACAATTAAAAAATAGTTTTTCTTCATAATATTTATAATACGTTAGTGTATTAAAATAGCAACTAAAATATTGAGCTATTTTATGAAAGCATAATAAGAATGAAAATCCGTCTCTTTTTGATGAAAATCCATAAACTTAGTTGTCATTCTTATCGCCAAATATGAATTTTAGTCATTCCTTTTTATTCTACTACTGTAAAAAAATTACCATCGTAGGTTTCTTCAGCACCAACAAAAAAAGCATATTCACCAGCAGGTAAATTTGATACTTTTATTAAATACGAACTCTCTCCGTATTTTGTAGCCTTAAATTTTATCAAATCGAGTACTCCTGTATCCGTTTGCCCTGAAACGTTACTTGAACTAGAAACTAAATACTCTCGGTGTTTTTTACGTTGTTTAAACTCTAATAATTGGATAATCTTTGTCGGTAATACTTTATTTGAGCCATGATTATAAATAAAATAAAGTGTATCACTTTGCTTTATTTGTGTTGTAGAGGTTTTGCCTTTGGCAATGACCCTTGCTTTGACTTTACCAACTCCTGTGACCATGCGCCCAACAGACTGCCCTGATTTAACCGAGGTGGTTACCATTTCTAATTCTTGGTGCTCATTGTCTGCTGTTACCGCAACGATTTCTCCTTCAAAATCAGGTTCTGGCGCTGTAATTGTTTGCGAAAAACAGATTGTGGAAAATAAAAATAACGTAATAGAAAGTAGTTTAAGATTCATGTGTTTTTGTTTTTAACAAACATCTTAAATCTTTAACAAAAAAAATACACCGCTTAGCGGTGCATTTTAATCTTATTTATGGAATTTCTTCCACTCTTCTTTGTATATCCGTAACATTTCCTCTTTACCCAAGCTTATTTTAGAATCAATTCCTTTTTTCAATTTAATTTTACTTCTTAATCTTTTACCCTTAGATTCAATAGTACTTTTCGCTACCGAATATTTTGAAGACATCTGTTCCTCAGTTAACCCTTTGGACTGGTCAATCCAATATTCTAAATCGCCTTTAGTGAGGTTGTAGTTTGTTTTTAATACATCATTATGAAAACTATTTTCCTTTTCCGAGAGTTGTAAAGAAATAAATTCTTGTTTTTCGGCAACTGTCTTTTCTAAGTTATTAATCGTCGTATCTTGATTAGCTATTAAATCACGATAATCGGCCTTTTCTTGTTTTAGCTCGTCTAGTTCTTTCTGATATTTATATTCTGTTTCTTTTGTTTTCTTTCGTCTGTAGTAAACGAATATGACTAGTACCGTTACGATAATTAAACTCAGAAATAATGAAAAGAACAATCTTGTATTTTGTGCATCTTTTTCAGCATTATCTGCCCTAAGATTTGCAATCTCCTTTTCATTTTCTTCATTTCTATAACGTGTTTCTAACTCAGCAAACTTTGATTCTCGAACCTCTTTTTCTATAGAATCATTTAATACTTTAAACTTTTTGTGAAATTTAAGACTCTTCTTGTATTTATTTTGTCCTTCATAAACTTCTGATAAATTAGAATATAACGAAGCCTTACCCTGATTATCAAAAATTAAAGAATTAAGAGTGTCTTTTGCTATATCGGTTAGAATTTGTTCTGCTTCAGAATACCGTGAAAGATTTATGTAGGCATTTGCTAAGGTGTTTTTTGCGCCACGTATGGCTTGTTTATGATTAATTTCTTCCGCAATCTTTAACGCTAAATTCCCATATTTAACAACGCTGTCTGGAATATTCATTCTTTGATATACAACAGCTGTATTGTTCAGTACATCAAATTCGTATAATTTATTACCTTGTTTTTTATAGAAGTCTAGAGCCACTTTATTATGATATAAGGCTTTATCATATTTTCCCCAACGCGAATAATTTATTCCTAAGCCATGGTGATTCATATTTATAAATGTGTGAAGTGAAACACTATCTGAGAAGGTTAGTGATTTTAAAAAATATTCTTCAGCCTTTTTATAGTTTTTCAAGCCCATGTATTTGTATCCTAGGATGTATAATCCATAACTCTTTTGGTCGTTAGAATTTGTTTTCTCTGCAATCTCAACGCCCTTTAGTACAGCTTCGATACTCTCATCAGTTCTGCCTAGCTTATCATATGATGATGACGAATTTGAATATATCCTTGCGAGTGAAACTAAGCACGATTCATCTTTATTTTTATTATACTTGCTTATCCCAAGGTTATAAGTTTCAATTGCTTTCTCATATAACTGAAAATGATGATATACTCTCCCTAGTTGATTAATATCTATTAAGTATAGATTTAAATTCTGGTTTTTTTCACTAATTGAAAGTGCTTGTTTAGCATAAGAGATGGCTTTTACAGAGTCCATCTCTTTCATAAAAACTTCTGAGCTATATTTATATGCTCTTGATTCTAACTCATCGTTTCCCAATTCATTTGCAATTTCTGACATCTCGATAAAGTAAGGCAGTGCATTTTTTAAGGAAGACTTGCTGATGAGAATTTTATTTAAATTTTCTAATGTAGATAATTTTAATTCTTGCGAAGATGTTGAACTTAAAACACCTTTTAAGCTATCAATCTTACTTTCTTGACTCTGAGCATATAGGAAAATAAATAAAGAAAAACAGATGAGTATAATGTGCCGCATAATATAGTTTAGGGTTAATGGCTAAATATAAATGTTAAAATTTTAGCATTCAATACATTTGCAATATTTACAGAAAAAAATATCTACATCATTGTTTTAATATAAATTTTACAGTGAATTATTGATTCCAGCATTTCCTTGCATTCACGAAACAGTTGTTTTAGCTTAGCGTTTATCCAAAAAACAGAGAATACATGAAAAAGCGAGTTGGCGTGTGGATACGAGTTTCCACCAAGAATCAACAACAATCCGACAGCCCAGAACATCATCTACAAAAAGCAAAGATGTACGCTGAGTTGAAAGACTGGGAAATTGTAGAGGAATACCACTTAGAAGCTGTCAGTGGCAAAAGTGTTATCGAACACCACGAAGCCCAACGTATGATGCGAGATATCCAAAGTGGTCATGTAGAAGGCTTAATCTTCTCGAAGATTGCACGGTTTGCTCGTAATGTAAAAGAACTCTTGGAATTCTCAGAGCACTTTCAGAAGTATAAGGCAGACATGATATCCCTAAGTGAGTCGATTGATACGAGTACGCCTTCAGGTCGCTTCTTTTTTACCATGATTTCAGCTATGGGTCAATGGGAACGTGAGAACATTGTAGAGCGTATTAAATCATCGGTCGAAGTGAGAGCCAAAATGGGAAAGGTTATGGGTGGTATTCCTTTTGGGTATAAGAAGGTTGGGAAAGATGATATGGCATTAGATGAACACGAAGCACCAATTCGTAAGATGATGTTTGATTTATTCTTGGAACATAAACGTCATGCCACCGTAGCAAACATACTTAACGAGAAAGGATATCGCACCAAACGGAAAAGTAAGTTCACAGGTACTACCGTAAAACGACTATTACAAGACCCAACTGCCAAAGGCATCAGACGTTCACACTGCACCAAAATAGATGAGAATGGTAGAACGGTGATGCGTGATAAATCAGAATGGTTTATCCATGAAGCACCACGAATTGTATCAGATGAAGTATGGGACGAAGTAAACGATATCATCCGTAAACAAGAAAAAGAAAAAGTACAACCGCTTAATAAGAAATTAAATCTCTTTACTAGCTATCTCTATTGTGCTAATTGTGATGAAAAAATGTATGTCCCTTCATCCAATCCAAAATATACCTGTAAAAGCTGTAAGCAAAAAATACATGTAGATGATATCGAAGCTATTTTTAAAGAACAATTAACTGAGTTCATTATTTCAGAAGAAGAAGTGAATCGTTACTTCGATGGTACGCATGCGGTCATCAGAGAAAAAGAACAAGAGATTGAAAATGTGAATTCAGAAATACAAAAACTTGAAACCAAGATTGAAAAGCTTTTTGAACTTCATGAACAAGGACAAATAGATACCAATAGGTTCAAAGATTTCTATGATAAACCAAATAACCAAGTACAACAATTAAAGCTTAGAATCCCACGAATTGAAGGTGAGATATATGCCTTGAAAGACCAATTCAAATCAAGCGGATATATTATTGAAGAAGCTCGTTCGTTATATGAAAACTGGGACAAACTTACGAAACAACAGAAACGTAACATCATAGAAATCATAACCGAAAAAATAGTAGTATCAGAACAGGAAGTGAACATCACGCTTAACTACATTCTTCCAAAGACACCGTCTTTGAAAACGACTGCAAATGGTACTCATGGACTATAAGCAATAGCAGTTTAGGTGCTAACTTAAACCACTATTGCTTTTATTTTAGTACATTGTTTGCCGAAAAGTAGTTGCGTAAAACCTGCTACTGCTCATACACGAGACCGTTCGAGGCAATACTACTTTAGATTTTGTAAAATAAAATCAACCGTTTTGTTGGTGTTTTTATTTTCTGCATAAGAATCTGTGATATGTTTTGCATTAATAGCATGTTTATTATCTATCATGTATTGAATATCATTTACAAATTCTAAAGACACTTTTCCTGTAAGTAATAAACTTAAATCTTTACCATTTAGATGGTAATCATAAATCTTTTTTAACCCAGTTAAATAGAGGTAATCTTTGGTAAAGCCTCCTCCTCTGTGTGCTCGAACTGCAATATAAAAAGCTTCTTCTCTATCTAAATCATACCCATTGTGTAGCATTCTAAATGTTCTTGAAAACGAGTATCCTTTAGCTAAACTATCTACTGCTAAAACCCTGTATGCCAATTCTTTTAAACGTTTTATGGTTAAGTTACCAGACATGTATTCGCTAAAAACTGCTAAACCTTCTTGTGTTTCTTCGTTGTTTGGAAAACCGTGAGAAAATATTTTTAAAGGGTGTAACATTCCGTTCATGGTGGTTACCATATGTACTCCAATTTCATGATTGGTTAATATGTTAATTTGGTTCTCTGAAAACAAATGATTTTCATTTAACACCAATGCCTGTATACTATTAGAAACCATAGCAATAGCACCCATTGCAGAAGAGTTTTTTATACTGTAACTAAAATCATACTTTTTAGAATATTCTCTAAAAAAATGATGTGATTCTGTAGCTGTGTATTTGGGTTTAAATATTTCTGAGTTGGCATCTTCGCTCTCAAAATGTAATATAAATTTTGCATTTTCTACATCTTGTTCTGTTGGTGTGCCAAAAGAGCGCAAACTGTTGTAATAAAAACGTTTACCCTTACCAATGGTTTCTATACATTGTATTAATCCTGAATAAAAATAGATAATATCTTCATAAAAATCGCGTAAACGCTCATCTTCTATATCATCTATTTTTAATGCAAAAAACTCTTTGTGCAAAGAAAATTTATCGAAATCTCTTTTTGGATAGGTAAATTTTGGGTCGGTTAAGTATTTTGAATTAAAAAACTTTTCTTTTTCTGATTCAATATTATTAGGATTAACATAATTGAGCATTTCTATTTTTTTAACTAGTGCATCAATTTTATGATCAATCTCAAATAATTTTTGGTGTTTTACAGAAACGGCATCCTTCATAATACATCAATCTAAAAGCGAGTTGCAAAATTACAATTTATGTACCTTATAAAAAGCATCTGCGTGTTTTTTTAATTCGGTTTTTAAATATTTTTCTACAGCTGCTACAACTTCTGGGTAGATAACTTGAGACAACTCATCACAATATACTTTAGCTATTTCTGTTGCTAACACCAATGTGTTTTTAAAATTATGGGTGATATATTTTAAGAAATATCCATTTCCTTGAAAAGTATCATTAATTTTAGATGTTGATTTAATTTGTTTTGGTAAATTCATTTTTGCTAAAGAAGCTCTCCAAGATTCAATTTCACTACCAAAACGTTTGTTGTCTACATTAGTAGTTCCTAAATTCCAAGTTGGTACTTCTCTTGTCCAACGTCTCCAATTGTAAGAATGCATATCATAAACAATACAAACCCCAAATTTATCTTCTAATTTAGAAATTAAAGCATGAACTACTTTGTAAAAATTTGCATGTTTTTCTAAACTTTTTGCATGCATTTCTTTTGGAAGTGGATTTTTCCAGAGTTGTTTACCCCAAGCATCTTCATAAATGGCTGTTTCAGGCGCCCTATTTAAATCGTACTCAAAACGAGAATCGCATCCTGCAATTACAATAGGATGACTTTTTATCATTTCTTTGGTTTCTGGATCTTCTTCGAACCAACGTTCGTATTCTGTATGCAAACAATTTTCCCATAATTCTTTTCTAAATTGATGTCCATCATGTACAGCTCCACAAGCATAATGTACATATTCATCAATCTTGATGGTAAAAGAATAATCTTTAGAAACCGCATGAAACGTTTCTTCGTTTTCTATTTTCTGTATGATTTTTTCGATGGAAAGTCGTTGCATTTTATCCTATAATTTTTTGTAAAATTTTAAATACTTTTTTCTCCATTACATCTACATAGCCATCTGCAAAGAACACCTTTTTTATTTCTCTAATTAAGCTTTCTTTATCTTCTTGACTTAGTTTATGCTCATTAACATAATGTTGAATTTTATTGAGATTATCTTCATCTGAATCTACAACAACTTCTGTATGGATTTTATGATAAGTTTCTTTATTTACAACAGATAAGATGTAATTTTCTTCTTCTTTTGTTTCAAAATAATTACAATGAGCTGCATATAACAAAACGTATGCTAAAAACTCTTCTCTGGTCCAATTTGTGTTCATTTTAATTTATTTTAATGCTATTGGTAAATTATTTGTACTACCCCACTCTGTCCAAGAACCATCGTAAACTGCATAATTTTTTATTTCTGCAATTTCTGCTGCTAAAGCTAAAACAGAGGCTGTAATTCCTGTTCCGCAAGAAAATATAATTTTCTCTTTATTTGGGGTTAATTGATTAAAAATTATTTTTAATTCTTCTTTTGATTTTAGCATTCCATCATTTAAAATTTCGGAATATGGCAAATTCATAGAATTAGGAATGTGTCCGCTTTTTACACCTTTTCTTGGTTCTGGGGCTTCTGCATAGAATCTACCTCTTGAGCGAGCATCTAAAATTGCTGTTTTTTCATTATTAATGGCAGCAAAAACATCTTTAGTGTATTTTATTTTTTGAGGTTGATAGTTAACTCTAAAATTTCCTTTTTTAGATTTCTGATTTTGAGGTTTTTCTGTTGGATAATTGTTTTCTTTCCATTTAGGCAAACCTCCATCTAAAACTGCTATGTTATTAAACCCCATGAGTTTGAAATTCCACCAAACTCTTGGTGATGAATAAATTCCTAAATCATCATAACAAATAAGTGTACTACTCTTATTAATACCCAATTCTTGGACTTTTTCTTCAAATTTTTTTGGTGATAAAACTGTGTTAGGAAATTCTGCATTTTTATCAGAAAAAACATTCTTAATATCAAAGAAAATTGCGCCTTTAACCTGTTGTTTTTCTGCTGTAGTAAAATTGTTTTTATTTGCGGTTACTTTTGGAATGGTACAATCTAAAATAAATACATCTTTATTATTTAAATGATTGTACAACCAATCTACAGAAACTAAAGGATTATTTAATTTTATGGACATATTTTAAAGTTGAAATTTTTACTCATTCTTCGTTAAAATAATATCTTATTTATCGACTGAAAACTAATATTGAATACTACCAACTAAATTCTAAGCATCATCAACTAATTTTTTTAAAGTTGATTTACGCCTAAAAGCAGCTTCTTTTTCTAATACTTTACTCTCCATAAAGTTGACTACCTTTTCTTGAATTCTTGTTTTGTACACTTTATTCATATAGGTAATTCCTCCTGGAGACATTACATTTACTTCTACTAATTTGCCTCCAATAACATCAATACCCACAAAGTAAAGTCCGTCTTTTACGAGCTTTGGCCCAATTTTCTCGCACAATTTCTTTTCTTCTGCAGTTAGTTTGTGCTTTGCAATGGAACCTCCAGCAGAAACATTTGATCGATGATCTTTATCTCCAGGAATTCTTTTCATTGCACCAATAGGTATTCCATTTAAAATCAAAACTCTTACATCTCCTTGGTCTGCACCTTCTATATATTCTTGTAAAATTACATAATCAGAGTCTCCATCACCTTTATTAATATAAAAATCTAACAAAGAGTTAATATTACCCATTGCAGATTTTTCAATTAAAATTACTCCAGAACCTCCAAAACCATTTAAAGGTTTTAAAATCATTTTATCAGAAGGAGATTCTTCAATCATTCTTACTAAATAATCTTTGTTTTTTGAGACGTGTGTAACAGGAATAATCTCATTATTTGGGTCTTCAAAAACGGCTGTGTATAACTTGTTGTTAGCTTCACGCATTCCTTGTACAGAATTAATGATAAAAACATCATCTTTTACAGAGTCTAAAAAATTTAGCATTAAAGGATCTAAAGGTGGTTCTGCACGCATAAAAATAACATCGAAACCTGCCAAAGGAAGCATTTCTTCTCTTGTGGTTGTTTTATTATAGTAGGTTTTAATATTGCTTGGTATTTTGTCTAATCTATTTAAAATGGTACAAAAAGCATTGGTAACACTATTTCTAATAGTTAAGTTAGAAGGTGTACAAATTGCAACTCCATGACCACGCTTTGCACATTCGTGTATAATAGTTAAAGATGTATCGTTTTCAGGAGATTTTATACTTTCCCAAGGATACATTAAAAAGCAAATATTCATAGTTAAAAATTAAGTTTGTTCAAAAATAAAAGACATCAATAAAATTAATTATTGATGTCTAAAAATACTATTTTTTATTGATATCTATTTCACTTTATCATAATTATCATCCCATTCTTTTGGTTTAGGATCGTGTAATTTGCCCAAAGATTTAGCTACAATCATAGAAACAGTAGCATCTCCTGTTACGTTTACAGTAGTTCTCATCATATCTAAAGGTCTATCAACTGCAAAAATTAAAGCTAAACCAATAGGCAATAATTCTGCAGGAAAACCAATAGATTCTAATACAATTACTAACATTACCATACCTGCACTTGGTACAGCTGCACTACCTATAGATGCTAACAGTGCTGTTAAAATAATAACTAATTGATTTGAAAAAGTTAAACCTTCTGGCCAAATTACTTGCATAATAAAAACCGCTGCAATTGCTTGGTAAAGTGATGTACCGTCCATATTTATAGTGGCTCCTACTGGTAAAACAAAACCTGAAACTTCTTTATCTACACCTATATGCTCTTCTACTCTTTCCATAGTTACTGGTAAAGTTGCAGCACTTGAACTTGTTGAAAAAGCTAATAATTGTGCTGGACTTATTTGTTTTAAAAACCATATGGGAGATTTTTTTGTATAGACACTTACTAATAATAAGTAAAAACCTATCATTAGAATTAAACCACCTACTACACACAAAGCATATACTAATAATTTTAAAAGAATTTCTGTATCATCAAAAGCGATAATAACATTTGCTAAAAGAGCAAATACTGCATAAGGCGCAAAAAGCATGATTAGATCTACCATTTTCATGACGACCTCATTCATAGAGTCAAAGAAATTCATTAAAGGTGCTGATTTATCTTCTGGGATTAATAAAAGAGAAATACCTGCAAATAGAGCAAAAAAGATAATCTGCAACATTTTTGCATCTCCTAATGCTTTAAAAATATTTTGAGGAAATATATCTACTAATGCTTGTAATGGACCTGCATCTTTTGTGCTTTTAGCTTTGTTCATTTTATCTTTAACACCATCAGATTTTTCGTACTTTGTTTTTATTTTCTCTATCGTTTCTTGAGACATTCCTACACCTGGTTTAACAACATTAACAATGCCTAAACCAATAATAATAGCAACAACAGTTGTCATCACATAAATTGTTATGGTTCTTAAGCCCATTTTTTTTATTTTAGAAATGTCTTTTAAATCGGAAATTCCTTTTATTAATGATGCTAATATTAATGGAACTGCTATTAATTTTAATAGGTTTATAAATATTGTTCCAAATGGTTTAACCCAATCTGTAACAAAACCTTTACCTCCATCAACAGAATTCATGATAAAACCAAAGATGATTCCAAGAAGCATTCCTATTAAAATTTTCCAATGTAGTGCTATTTTCTTCATATTGTATAATTAGCTAATTAGTGTTTGGGTTGTAAGATAAAAAAAGTATCGTACTTTTTCTAAGCTTTAGAATAGAAACCAAAAAAAATTATAATCGAATCACTTTTTTTAAAGCGAAACCATTACTTGTTTTTATTTTAAAAAGATATATACCACTTGATGCATTAATTAGATTTATACTTGGGTTATTTACCTTATTAAACTTTTTACTTAAAATTCTTTGACCAAATAGATTAAAAACTTCTACTTTACTTATTTGTTTTGCTTTAATAACTACTTCTTTTGATGTTGGGTTGGGAGAGACTGATATTTTATTGTTTAAATTATACTCTGTTATACTTAATGTATTTGGAAAAACTTCTTTTAAAGCATTACTCATTTTTGCCCATCCAGAAGAATCATTTCTTAGTTTACTTTTTTCTTGTTCTATATGCACAAACCTACCTGTTGTAGTAGTAGCAGAAAAGCTACAATGATTGGTAGAGTTGTTAATTAACCTTCCTTGAGTATTGGTAAAACCTATAAGGCGAGTCCAATCTGTATCTATATGAGCTATTTTAAATGTTAATGAATTGTCTTCTTTTAAAAGTGCTTCTTTTATTAGTGTAGCATAATCTGTTGTAGGAGTAATGCGAGTTCCGTTACTAAGTATTACATAAGGATCTGTCGATCTTTTTCCAAAACCATGGAGCTGTACAAAGACAGAATTAGGGATATTTGTTAACAAATTTTCTGTTGTTTTTTGAAACATTGTAGTAACGTTATGCGCTAAATCAGAAATTCTATACGATTCTGAACTTGAACTACAGGTGCTTGTACTACCAGAACAAGAAGAATAACTATTACTATTACATCTATGTGTACCACTAATAAAAACTGCTCTTGCTAACGTGTTTTTAAAACAATAAACTGCTTGATGACCAGTATTAATATCATTTTTAATATGAGGTGCTTGAATTATTAAATTATTTATATGTGGGGTTTTGTTAAACACATAAGTGCCCCAATAGTTAGAAGAAACACTTTGCTTTTCTAACACATAAAAAATTTTATTTGGTGAAATTGATGTGTCTGTAAATTCTGTTACTTGATAACCAAGTCCATTTGCATTAGTTCTGGCACTTGCTAAATCATCTGCTACTAAAAAATTAATAACAGTATTCCAAGTACTTAGTTGAGTTGTATTTGGCGAAGTATATACATTACTCGAACTATTAGGCACATTATCTATAATATTATCTATGTAGGTTTCTATATTTCCAGATGCTGTTTGCCCAAATATTGATATCGATAATAGAAATACTAAAAAACGAAATACTTTTCTCATAAATTTTATATTTTATTGATTTCCTTCAAATTTTTAGTTTTGTCATTAGTATTATTAAACGTTTGCATTAATTGATACACATAAGGAATCTGCTTTTGAAATCGTGTTAAAATATCATAGGAGATATTAGCTCTACTAAAAGGTACAATTTTAACGTATTCTTGAATTTCATTGGCGTTTCTACCGTATTTATAATCATAAGGAAAACGTCCATCTGCATCAATTCTATTGTTTTTATTGTCTTTATTTGCTACACTGATATAAAACTCACTATTTTTTATGTTTCCATTTGGATTGAATAATTTTTTAGCTTTTAAATATTCGTGTAATTCTTTGGCAGTATCTACTGCTGGATCAATTAATTGTATATCATTAACCATAAAATTACGATATAAATACTTACCGTCTTTTCCTTTGTAATTGTATAATTCTTTTAAAATTGCGCCAATTTCATCAGTCATATAAGGATAATGTGTACAACCTAAAATAATAGATTTTAATTTGTTTTTTGTTTTTGATAAACGAATTTGTTCCATTAAGGTTACTAAATGATAACGCACATAGTTTTTTGCATCGTTAATTTGTAAGATTGAGCAATCATCAGATTTTTCAGTATCACATAACATTTTACTATCCTCAAAATCAAAGTTATATACATCAAATAAGGTTTTATCAATTTGAACATCGCCATTTAAACTTGGTCCTTTATAGTTATTACGAGGTTTTTTTAAGTTTTTATTGAAGTAATTTGGATCTTCATCTACGGCTTCTGCAATACCAATTCCTCCTTGAGAAAATACTTCTATATTTCCAGTGTAACCATTTTTATCTTTCATTTTTAAAATAGTATTATGATAGCCTTTTGAAGCCACTGTTCCTGCTGTTGCCAAAACACCAATAATCGCATTTTCATCTTTCTTAATGCTTGCTAAAGTACCACGTACTCCAGCATCTATTACCCCAATTACTTTTAAGTTAGAA
The DNA here is from genome assembly GCA_030427865.1 of Bacteroidia bacterium. Lineage (GTDB taxonomy): Bacteria > Bacteroidota > Bacteroidia > Flavobacteriales > Flavobacteriaceae > Polaribacter. Next base: position 379,015 of record JAUICK010000002.1, read on the forward strand.
TTGGCTTTTTTTAGAAACTCCTCAATATACTCTTTACCATATGCAGTTGCAGTATTACAAGCAATTACCAATACTTTTACAGGTTTTTTATCTGTATTTACAGAAATATCATTGGCATCAGAATAATACTTATTGCTCATTAAAAATTGGGCATCTTTAATAATGTGTTCTTTTAATAAATCTACTTTATTTTCTTTAGAATAATTTCCATAAGGCATATTGGCTTGATCGCCTAAATAAATAAAAGATTCTTTGTCAAAATCAAGCTGACCATCACTTCCTTTTTCGTGTGTAGCGTTAGTATTTTTATCATAATTTACAATTGCTTTTAAAACAGTTAATCCGCCTGTACCAGAATCGAAAACACCAATTGGTAACGATTTATCTAAATTCGGATAATTAGCCATATCTATATGATAAAAGCTATCAGAATCATTGATAATTGTAGAAACAATGTCAGTTTCTTTACTTGCTACTACTTCTTTTTTCTTCGTATTTTCTTTACAGCTTACAAAAAATAGTAGTATAAATACTGAAATGTATAGACTGATTTTTCTCATAATAATGGTTTATTTTTTTAAAACTTTTCCATTTAATTGTTCAGTAAATTCTCCATTTTCAACAGAGATTTTACCATTAATAATACTGTATTCTAAACCTTTAGAAAGCTGAAAAGCATTAGAATAGTCTGCCATATCTTTAAACGTTTTTGGATTGAAAATAATAATATCTGCATAATACCCCACTTTTAATTTTCCTCTATTTTTAATTTTAAAAATAGCTGCTGTTTTTGAGGTACTTCCATTGATAAATGAAGCAAGATCAATCACTTTTTCTTGTTGTACGTATTTGTGATATTTTCTCGGGAAAGAACCGAATTTTCTTGGATGACCTGTATTTCCGTCAGAACCTGTAACTACCCAATCTTGTTTCATAAACCTATGAATATCGTCTGAATTCATATTAAACGAAGCAACTCTTACATAACCAGTTTTTAAAACCGTATAAACCGCAATTTCAGGAGAAACGTTTAACATTTTAGAAATCTCTAAAAGGTTTTTTCCAACAAATTTTGGTTCTTCAGATTTCACAATCAATAATTTTTCTGGACCTCCTCTACGTAAAATATTCTTTTTAGTATCTGCTAAAATTCTTTGCGTTAATTTTGGGTTATTATACCTAATAAAAAGTGAATCTTTTCCACCACTTTCTGCCCAACGTGGAGCAACTGCCGCTTTTAATCCAGTAGCAGAGGCGTCATAAGGATATTGATTTGCAGTAACATCTACTCCTTCTTTTTGAGCATTTTCAATAATTTTAATAATGTCTTTGCTCTGATGCCAAACATCTACTCCCAAACATTTAATATGTGATATATGAATAGGTAGTTTTGCTTGTCGCCCAATTTCTATGGCTTCGTCAATGGCAGGAATTAAGCCTACTGTGTACGAGCTTTCATCACGTAAATGTGTGTCGTAAATTCCGTTATTTTTAGCAACTGTTTTTGCCAAAGCAATTACTTCTTCTGTATTCGAATAGCTTCCTGGAGCATAAAATAAGCCTGTAGAAATTCCGAATGCACCAGCATCCATTTCTTGTTGTACAAGGTTTTGCATTTTAGTAATTTCTTGGGCGGTTGCTTTTCTATCGCTTTTCCCCATTACTTGCCTTCTAACGGTTCCGTGACCAACCAAAGGCACTACGTTTGTACCAATGCCGTTTTTGTTGTAAAGGTCTATATATTTTGATGTTGGATAAAAACTATCGCCATCATTCCCAGTTACTACTGTTGTAATTCCTTGAAACAAAAAAGGTTTGTTGTGTGAGTTTTTTGGGTTTTTTAAATCTCTGTCTGCGTGTGTATGTGGGTCAATAAAACCTGGGGAAACAATTAATCCAGTTGCATCAATTGTTTTTTTAGTAGTTATTGATACAGAATTTTCATCACCTATAAAAACAATTTTATCATCTTTTATTGCTATAGAATTGTTTGTGGAGGTTTTATCTACACCATTAAAAACTGTTCCGTTTTTTATAAGAATATCTGCATCAATATTTTCTTTTGAACAAGAAGAAAAAATTAATAATACAACTGCAAAAAGGGATATTCTATAGTTCATTATTCTCTAATTTTAATAGCATTGTTTTCATCAGGCTTTGAGCATATATTTTTGCTCTTTCTTTTATAATATCTCTATCGATTTCATCACCATCTTCATAGGTAACTGCTTCACAGTTAAATGTATTTATAAAGTAATTGTAACAATACGGTAATTCTTGACTACGCTTTCTTGCTTCAACTTTAAAGTTGGAATTATTCTCTATATTTCGAATCCAATTTGGAATGATTTTCTTTGATTTTACAGTGTTTATTGAGTCTAAAACCAATAAATAAGGTCCTGAATATGAAGTGTGAAAATCTATAGCAAACTGAATTTTTGCTCCTTTAGAAACTTTTTCTTCCAAATAGTTTTTAACCATTTTTGTTTCTGGTTGTGTAAAATCTGCCCAATCTCTGTTTAAATCGACACCATTTGCGTTATGCCTCCAGTTTCCTAAATCTGCACCATCTGGATTTAATAACGGAAATGCGTAAATATTAAAGTTCTTTCTAAAAGAATTTGCTGTTTTACTGTTAGCCATTAAAGTTTCGAAAAAAGATTTAAAACCAATTGTACCTCCAGGTATTTCTGGTGGATGCTGTCTTGCTATCAAAACAATACTATTTTTGGTTGATTCATTTTCTAAAGCAATACAGTAATTGTTATTGTTTTGTGCAGTTTTACCAGCAATTACTTTTTTTAATTCAGAATGATTTTCAATCATTTTATCAACCCAAGCATAAGTGTCTTTAGACGATTCTATTTCTTGAGCAGCAACATATAGCTTTTTAGAAGAAACATTTAACTTTAAAGTTGCTGTACCTTTTGCAGTATCAACTCTAATATTTTGAGGTTCTATTTTTTTCCAAGTTTTTTTATCAAAACTTAATTTTGGAATGTATCGATGTTTGTAATCGCCATAATTTAAAGTCAATTTTATAGTTTTAGGTGTGCTACTGGAAACTGCAAAAGCAAACCAAGGGCTTTTATTAACGGGTTCAAAAGCGGGTTTTATAATTGCTTCAAAGGTGTTTTCGCTTTTAGTAATTAGGCTGTCTAATCTTGCAGTGGTAAATGATGTATCAAACACAATTTTATTTTTTTCTTTTCCGCATGAAGAAATAATCAACATCAGAAATAAAACAATTATGTGTTTATAGATTTTCATTTTAATTTATATATCCAGGAACCGCAATGGTTGCCATTGTTTGCAATCCTGCAGGCGCTTTTAAAATGCTATTAATACAATTAATTGTAATGGCACAAGTAGCAATATCTCCGTTAATTCCTCCTTCTATTTCTGATGAGAAGTTTGGTACACCTTTAATGGTAACTTTATCGTACGATTTTGGTTCGCCAATGGCAGCCTTAAAATACATTTCTATTTTACATTCTCTATTAACATACCCATGAGCAATTTGCTCTACACCTCGTGCTTCTCCTTTTTTAACTTGTATTGTATTTGAGGTTACTTCATTTTCTGCAATTACAGGGTCTAAACTTTCTGTTACTTTATCTAACTCTAATCCTATAGAGTTTGCTAATAAATAGACTGATTCTTGTAAACCAACGTGACGTAAAGTACCTGTAGCTTCTTTTTTTCTGAAAGCCTCTATGCTTAAGCCTGCTCCTATTTTTTGCTGAAAAGGAATGCGTCTTGGTGTTGCATCTTGAACACGTTCTACTCTTATGTGCTCAATTTCTTTAGAAATAGATGTTAAAACTGAAGGTAAATAATCCATCAAAAAGCCAGGATTTACTCCAGTACCTAAGCAAGCAATATTATATTTATTACAGATATCATTTAATTTTTTACTTAATTTAGGTTGTAATTTCCAAGGATAAGATAATTCTTCGCAAGTAGAAATTACTGGAATACCATATTCTGCTACTTCTTTTACTTGTGGAATTAGTTTTTCTAGGCTAGAAACGGTTGTTATAATTGCTACATCTGGTTTCATTTTTAAACTTTTAACAGCTTTTTTTACAGACGGATAAATAACAACCTCATCAGATAAATCTTTATCTAAGTCTGCCAATTTTTTTCCTTTTAAAGACGGATTAATATCTACAGCAACTACTGTTTTTACCGTTGATTTTTGAGTAATATATTTCGCTGTTTGAACTCCTAAAGGGCCAAAGCCTATTTGTAAAATATGTATCATTTTAACAATTATAAGAAGAAGAGGTTGTTTAATTTATTTAAAAAAACAACCTCTTGAATACAAAACAAAGTTTAGTCTTCTGTAACGTACACTAAAATATTATCAATATCGAAAGATTCTGGTGTAGCACCACTTTGTGCTTCAATAACTAATTGATACGATTTAATGTCTTTTAAAAAACCTGTACCTGAGCCATTAATTACATAAGTTCTCCAACTACCAGCCACAGCTTCTACATCATTATCATAAATTTTTACAATATCTATTTTTTGTGCATTTCCTGATCTATCTACAACATTAGCATATGCATAAATACCATCTCTAGATTCCCAAGAAGTATCATTTAAAAAGATGTCAAAAGAAACTCCAGATTGATTTTTATCTGCGGGTATTTCAACAGTATCAAAAGTTATTCTTATTCCACCATCTGGATCTTCAATATGATATCCTTTATTACCATCTGGGTACTCGTTATAATCTTCAAATAAACTATAAACACCTATTCTTTCTGTTCTAAATCCAAGACCACTACTACTTATATTAGGAACAGCAAAAAACTCTGTATTAAAACCTATTTCATTATCAGTAGATGAACCTGTTGCTGTATAATCTACATAAGGTGGATCTACACCATTTGTTAAATCTGCTGTTTCATTGAGACCTCCAGTACGTCTAAAACCTACATTATTAGGTCCAATTGCTACTTCTTCAAAAGAGGTTCCTCTTACTTTTTTTGCTGGTGGCAAGAAAAATTCTATATCAAATTCAATAGCATCTCTTAAACCAGCAGCTTTTAAACGTACAGTAGAGTCTCCTCCTTGATTAACATTATTTGCATCATAATTAGGTGTTAACCCAGAATACGTTCCTGTGGGTGTAACAATGGTAGCCACTAAAGTAAATTTTGTACCTAAAGTTATATCTGCTAGAGTAATTCCTAGAGCATTAACAATTTCTGTAACAGAAATTTCTAAATTGCTAGGAAAAGAGTTTAAGGTTTTAAAATTAGATACTTCATTACCATTATGGTACAAGGTTAAAGAATAACTGTTGGCATTATTATTTGGGTCTATTAATTCTTCTGAAATACCATTAGTATCTATTTCTAATATATTTAAACTTAAATTAGGTACTTCTTTGAATTGAATAAAGCCCCCTCTTACTGCTATATCTTCTAATAAATTATTGTCATTTGTACAACCTATTAGAACAAAAAGACAAAAAGTTAATTTTACTATTTTTTTCATAATTGTATTTATTTTATAAAACCATCTGGGTTTTTATCCCAAAAAACTTTGTCTGTTATTAATTTTTGATTTAATGAAGAATTTCTTTCTACTGCTGTTCTTGAGTATAAAAATGTTCTTGGAAATGTTGGATTATCATCATCTATGGTTATTTGTAAGTTAGATGGAAAACCTGTTCTTCTATAGGCATTATATGCCTCTATAGAGTTACCAAAAGTAGCAATATAAGCTTCTGTTAAAATTATATTTAGCTTATCATTATTAGTAGCTGCTGCGTTATAATTGTTTTTAACTTCTGTAATATAATTCTCTACTTCAACAGATGTAGCAACTAAAGCAGAGGTAACATTAGAAAAGTTTAAAACTTTTGTCATAGAATCTCTTATAGCTTCTTCTAACAATGTTAAAGGAGTTCCGTTTGTGCCCAAAATTAAAGCAGCTTCAGCTTTAAGAAATTTAATGTGTGAAGATGTTAATATTGGTAAAATACCTGCACCACCTATATTAGGACTTGTACCAGAAGGTTGGTTTGGTGCACTTGTACTTGGTGCTCCTACAAATTGATTTTCGTCAAAAACACCTCCAGCAGGATATAAACCATAAACCGTTCTAAATAAGTTGTCTCCTCTACCTGTTCTTGTCTCTCCGTGATCTAAGCCCCAGTATTGGTCTCCAACATAACAATAATCTACAGCTGGATCTCCTTGACAAGCTAAATACGGAGGTCCACTAAACGGATTTCTATTAGATTGACGATATAAATAATATCTTATTCTTGGATCTCTCATAGGTTTAGAATCTTTAAGCATCCACATAAATTGGTTACCAATATATTGTGAAAAACTACTTACATAACCTCTCTGAAAATAAGGGTGTCTGCTTTCTGGTTCTTCTACTGCTGCATACTTCCACTCAAAATCTTCAGATGCATTGTCTATTAAATCTTTGCTTAATAAAGTGTTGATTTCGGAATTTAAATTGGTTACGTTAATGTCTGAAGCTGCAAGTCTAGCTTGAACTAACATTCTAAGTTTAAATGAATTTGCAAAAGCTTTCCATTTAGCTTTGTCTCCTCCATAAAACAAATCTGAAGCCACATTAAATGTAGATGCATCTATATCTACAATTGCTTGGTCTATATCATTTAAAACCATTTTATATAAATCTGAAGAAGAGTCTAATTTTGGGTTCGAATATTCTAATGGATTTCCAGCTTGTTCGTAAGGTATATCTCCAACATAATCGACTAATGTAATTGTTAAATAGCCCATTAATAGTTTATTAATTGCATTATGATATTTTAATTGATCATTATCTTTCGCTAACTTACTAATTGTTTTAGATATATTTAATGCCTCATAAAAGCGTTCCCACTCAGAATTTAAAGCATTTACGTCTACGATATCTCTATAACTTCCAGTCATTGCTTCATAACGCATAACATCATCTGTATTAACAATCATATCACTCATAAAATCTTGAAACAAATATTGTAATTCGTTTAACAAAGATTCTGGATTTGCACTATCAGGTGTTAAAAAATTTGGATTTTCTTGAAAATCAAATTCAGTTGTATCGCATGTTGAAAGTGTTACTGAAAACACTAGCAAAATTATATATTTTATTATTTTCTTCATTTCTTGTTAATTTAGAATGTTGCTGAAATACCTAATGAAATTCTCTTTGTTGATGGTACCGTATTTCTACCTAAACCATTATCATTTTCTGGATCATAATTAATATACTTTGGAAAATTAGGCGCTTTATACCATAAATTTCTACCACTTATTGTAAAATCTAAAGTATTAAATGGTAATTTTTGACCTTGTTTTTTCTTGATAGAGTAATTTAAAGAAACTTCTCTTATGCGAAATACTGATGCATCCCACATACTTAAATCATTGGCATTGTAATAATTAGAAAATACAGTTCTTAAACCGTTTAATTGAATCGTATTTGGTATTTGATTTCCATTTGCATCTAATAAAGGTTGGCCTGTATCATCATCTGCTAAAAAACCTGGAATCACAAAAGAGCCTTCTCTGTTTTCAGTATCTCTAGTAACACCTCTTTCTAACATATCTTCTACAGAGCGAGAAGATATATCGCCTCCGTGTCTGTATTCTAATTGAGCAGAAAATGTAAAGCCTTTGTAGCTTATGGTATTAATATTGGTAAATCTCCAATCTGGATTTGGGTCTCCAATTACTTTATTCTCTAAACCAATATCTGAACTGGCAATTACTTCTCCAACTTTAGAACTAGAGCCGTTACCACTTATTAATAAATTTCCATTGGCATCTCTTAAAGCATAATCTCCAATAATGGCATTTAAAGGTTGTCCTTCTACAGCCCATCTATCTGAAATCAAATTTATAGGAGCTCCAGAAGCAGTTGTTTTTACGACCAAAGATTCATCTGCTGTAAAGATGTTTCTAATATTCCAACTAAAATCATCATTTTTAACAACATCTATTCCCAAGTCAATTTCTATACCTTTATTATCTATTCTACCTAAATTAATTACCTGAAAATCATAACCAGTTTCAACAGCTAATGGTGCTTCTACTATTTGATCTTCAGAAATTCTTTTATAAAATGAAGCTTCAAAAGTTACTCTATTTTTAAATAATTTTGATTCGATACCAAATTCTATTTCTTTGTGTAATTCTGGTTTTAAGTTAGGGTTACCTAAACGTCTTCCAAATCTATTTGTTACAGGCAGTATACCATCTCTAGTTGCAAACCTATTTGCATCTATAATTAATATATCTCTTGTATTATAAGCTTCTGGGTAACCTGATGAAGTTGCGTAGGCTCCTCTTAATTTTAAATATCTTACAAAACTATCTTCTCCAAAATCAAAAGCTGAAGTGGGTATAAACGAAATGGCGGCTCCTGGATAAAATAAAGAAATATTATCTCTTTCTACTGTACTACCCCAATCGTTTCTTCCTGAAAGTGTTGCATATAAATAGTTTTTATATGAAAACTGAAATTGTCCAAAAATACCTGCAATATTTTCATCTGAAGAAGCATAATTAGATTGTGTTGTTCCAAAATTATCTGGCCTTAAAAAACCGTAATCGAATTGCCCCTGAGAATCTGAAGAAATACGTCTTCCTTTTGTTATTTTAGAGTTTGCTCCTACTTGAGCTTCTAACGTTAAATCTTCTGTTAAATTTCTATTGTAATTAAAAATTATTGTTTGATCTACAACAGTTTCTCTAATATAATCTAAGTTTAAATAGCCATTTTGAAATGCTACATCTATATTTCTACTACCACCAAAACCTCCTTTATTCGAAAAATCGAAATTGTCTCTTTGCTCATTATCATAACCCACTCTGTAACTAACCCCAAAATTATCATTAAATTGGTAATTGGCATTTACAGTTCCAAAAACACGAGCTACATCATCTCTTACTCCAGAATTATTTAGTACCCATAGTGGATTTGTATCGTTTCTATAATAAACAGATGCTCCTGTTAATGGATTTTGATATGGTAACTCTGTTAAATCTATATTTCTTGGTAAATAAAATGTACGTCTAAATACTTCTTGAGATTGAATACGATTGGTTTTTCTTGTTGAAAAATTAAGTGTAGCAGCCAAATTAAATTTATCTGTAATTTGTGCGTTACCTCCAATACCAATATTAAAACGTTTTAAATCGTTATTAGCAATAATACCTGTCTCTTTAGTGTAACCTGCAGATAAATTAAATGCTACTTTTTCTTTTGAAGTAGAAACTGATAAAGAATGTATTGTACCAATACCTGTTCTAAAAATATTTCTTACATTGTTAGGTTTTGCTTCGTAAGGCACCATTTTACCAGCATATTGGGGGAATACATTTGATAAAGCTGCATAAGGATGAGCAACTTCATTTAAACTACTAAATGATGGTCCCCAAACTGATAAGAAAGTAGGTATAAAATTACCTTCTTGACCTTGCCCATAAGTGTTTTGAAACTCTGGTAATTGAGAAACCGAATTTACATATGATGTTGTTGAAAATGAAGCGGTTGTTTTGGCTTCTCCTAAGGCAGCATTTCCACTTTTTGTTTGTATTAATATTACACCATTTCTACCCTCAGAACCATATAATACAGCAGCATTAAAGCCTTTAAGTACGCTCATCGTTTCTATATCATTTGGGTCTATATCTCTTAATAATCCATTAAAAGGCACATTGTTAACCACTATTAATGGGCTGTTAGAACCTGTAAGCGAAATACTACCTCTAATTCTTATGGGTGATGAAGAACCTGTTTGCCCATTTGCTGCACCAATAGTAACCCCAGCAATTTTACCCTGCAAAGATCTAGCCGCATCTGCTTCAGGTCTTTTTCCAATGTCTTTACCATCTAATTTAGTAATGGCATATCCTAATGCTTTTTTCGATTTTTTTATACCTTGAGCCGTTACTACAACTTCTTCTAAATTCTCTGAATCTTCCTCTAAAGTTACGTTAAGTGTTGTTAATCCAGATATTGATAATTCTTTTGTTTTGTATCCTAAAAATCTAAATACCAAAACAGCTTGGTCATTACTAACCTTTATACTAAAATTACCATCAAAATCTGTCTCTACTCCATTAGTTGTACCTTTTTCTTGAACAGAAACACTGGGTAAAGGACCAGTAGCATCACTAACGATACCAGTTACTGTTTTTTGTGCCATTAATATACTATTTGAAAGCAGTAATGCACAGACACATAAAAATAGTTTTTTAATCATACTTGTTTTTGTTTTAGTTAATATTTGATTGAGTTTAAATTTGTTTGAATTAATATTTTCATCATTTCTTCTGCGGTTACTTTGCCTACCAATTTAATTTTATCTCTTGGGGTAGCATCTCCTATTTCGTAAGTAATTCCTACAGCATTATGCCCGTATAAAAACCATCCTTTAGAAACAGGTTTTGTACTATTACCAGCAGCTTCATTTACTTTGTAATTAGGAATATTTGCTTCTAAAGCAGCAAACCAATCTTCTATAAAATTTGGAAGGGTTGTGTTTTTTCTAACTTTATTAGTATAAAATACATCTTTATAAGTAGAATGAAAATCAAGACCTAAAACTATTTTTCCTTTATCTTTTTTGCTTTGCTTGGTTATGTATGTTACAACTTTTTTTATTTCTGGTTGATGATAATTAGACCAATCTCTATTGGTATCTACACCACCTGCATTATGCCTCCAATGACCTAAATCAACTCCATCAGGATTTAGAATTGGAAATGCAAGCACTCTATATTTATTTAAAAAATTAGTAGTTAAATTATTTTCTAATAGAATGGTATTTAAAAATTCTTGAAAAGCAAAAAAACCTGTTACCTCTGGCGGATGTTGTCTTGTTAGAAGAACTATTATTGGTTTTCTTAATTTATCTCCTTTATAAATATCTAATACAGGTAAATTTCTACCTAATCTAGAGGTACCTAAACTTTTTAAACGAACATAATCTGTTTTATTTCTAATTAAAGATTTATACCATCTTTCGGTATCTTTAGAGGTTACTAATTCTTGAGCAGAAACCCAAGTTGTATCTTTACTAATATCTAAATGAATAAAAACTTTTTTATCTTTTTTAAATATTTTTGTAGAATCTAATAAAGACCAACTTGTATTTGTGTTTTTTACTTTAGGGATATATCTATGCTTAAAACCCTCAGGATAATCAAACTCTACATATAGACTTTTTGCTTCTTTAGACCATATCTTAAAAGAATAATATGCACTGTTATTAATAGGCGTATTTTCTGGCCTTATAAAAGCTTTTATAAGGGTGTCATTTATTTTTTTCAAATCATTTAATCGAGCTCCATCAAACTTATTTGATACGAAAACACCTAAATCATTAATAGAATAAATAGTTTTTAATTGGTTGTTAATTCTCTTAGTAGTGGTATCTACTGGAGTTTTAAAATTTACATTTTTAACTGAAAAACAACTATTTAGCACTATTGTTGCTAATAAAATTACTATTGTTTTTTTTTCTCTAATCATAAAAAAAGAATAAAATATATTATAAAAGTAAATATTGGCACCCTTAGAAAAGCATACCAATTTAAATTAAATCAACATACCAATTTAAAATATTTATAAAACAAATATCATATCTATAAAAATTAAAAACCGAATAAAAATCTATCAAATTTTTATAATTTAAACTTCACAAAATCTTTAAGAAATAAAGAATAATTCGTCATTTTTAAATTAAAATATTACTTAAACTGAATGAATTAAGAATGATTCTTTAAAAAATTATTACTATTTAATAGAGCTTTCATTTAAAAATACACTAAATTAGTATACCAATAAAAAAATAAAAGCATACCAATTTTGCCTTATAACATAATTTATAGATTAATATTAATAGATAAAAAAGAAAAAAGCACAAAAAAACCTATTTATAAAATTATTTTTGAAAAAATAAAAACTGCTATAATTGATGGAAAGATACCCTATAACACTAAATTACCATCTACAAGAGTTTTAGCGAACGGTTTAAATGTATCTAGAAGTACAATAGTAAAGGTCTATGATTTGCTTACTTTTGAAAGGTTTATTATTGCAAAAAAAGGTGCTGGCTTTAAGGTATCTTACAAGCATATTGAAAATAATAAGAGTTCTTTTCAGAAAAAGACTAAATATAAATATCCTAAAATATCTAAAAGAGCAAAACTTTTTCAAAACCATAGTTACTTAACTACTGACAATTTTACAAAAAACAATGTAGCTTTTAGACCTGGATTACCACCCTTAGATGTTTTTCCGATAAATAAATGGAAAAAATTATCAAATATTTATTGGAGAGATGCAACACCAACAAATTTATCTTATGCGCCTTCAGAAGGTTTAGATTCTTTAAGGGTTAACATTGCAAATTATTTAAAAGTATATAGAAATATTAATTGCGATTACTCTCAAGTTATAATTACATCTGGTTCATTGCATTCGTTATATCTTATTGGTAATACTTTAATTAACAAGAGTGATAGCGTTATTTTAGAGAATCCTACTTTCCCAAGAGCTTGTAATCTTTTTAAGAGTCTTAAAGCAGACATTATTCCCTGTAATTTAGACAATGATGGAATTAAAATTAACAGTTTAATCACCAATACTAAAACTAAGCTAATTTATACAACTCCTTCTAATCAATATCCATTAGGTATTAAAATGAGTAAAAACAGAAGATTAGAATTACTAAAATGGGCATCAAAAAGTAACTGCTTAATTATTGAAGATGACTACGACCATGAGTTTAGTAATTGGGAAAAACCTATACCCTCTATATTTAGTTTAGACAAAGAAGAAAGAGTAATTTACTTAGGTACATTTAATAAATTACTTCACCCATCTTTAAGAATAGGATACATGATTGCCCCAAAATATTTAATTAATCCAATAAAAGCACTATATGAACAATCTAGTAGGTTTGTACCAGTTTCTAATCAAACTATTTTAAATAGTTTTATTGCTGGTGGCGAGCTTAACAAACATATTAGAAATGTTATAAAAATAGCTAATGAGCGTAAAAAAATATTTATGCACTATACAAAAGATGTTTTTGATTTTTCCAACAAAAAAAGTGGACTGCACATAATTGCAAATTTAAAAAATAACATAAACGATGTTAATGCTCATGAAAAACTACTTAAAAATAATGTAATTGCATACCCTCTAAGTAATTACTATATTAATGGAAAAAATTCAAACGGTCTTGTTCTTGGGTATTCCTCTGTAAATAATAAAGTTATGAAAGAAAAAACCGATATAATTAACTTATTACTTCCTCCGCAAAAAATGATGTGACTTTATTTGTATATTGTGTCATATTTTTAGAAAATACATATTAATTATTAAAAACATAAAAATGGCAGGTATTTTAGACTTATTAAATAGTGATTTAGGAAAACAAATCATTTCTGGAGTTGCAGGTTCAACAGGAAATGATTCAAATAAAACAAGTAGTGTTTTAACAATGGCTTTACCAGTGTTAATGAAAGCTATGGAAAGAAACGCTTCTTCTCCAGAAGGAGCTCAAGGCTTAATGGGAGCTTTAGAAAAAAAACACGATGGAAGTATTTTAGATAACCTTAGTGATTTGTTTGGTGGTGGAGTTGAAGAAAGTGTAAAACAAGATGGAGCTGGAATTTTAGGTCATGTTTTAGGAAATAAACAGCATGGTGTTGAGCAAGTTATTAGTCAAAAAGCAGGATTAGATGCAGGTTCTGTTGGTAATATTTTAAAAGTTACTGCCCCAATTTTAATGGGAGTTTTAGGAAAACAAAAAAGAGAGCAAAATGTAAGCGATTCTGGAGATTTAACTGGGCTTTTAGGTGGACTTTTAGGTGGAAATGAAGCTAAAAATGAACAAAGTTTCTTAGAGCAAATTTTAGATGCAGATGGTGATGGAAGTGTAGTTGATGATGTAGCAGGAATGCTTTTAGGTGGAAGTAATAAAAAATCTGGTGGACTTGGTGGTTTATTAGGTGGTCTTTTTGGAAAGTAAAATTTCTGTTATTTTTAGATATAAAAAGAAGCTGTCTGAAAAGTTGATTTAACTGTCATTTTGAGCGGAGGCGAAAAATCTATATAATTGATTTTCAATAAATAAGATTTCTCCATTACAGTCGAAATGACAAATACTAATACTTTTCAGA
>JAUICK010000052.1 GCA_030427865.1 Bacteroidia bacterium
AATAACATTGATGAAGCAAATAATATTGCCATCGTTTTCATTGAATTTTTAATCATTCTTTTTTAATTTAAATTAAACATTTATTTATATTACTCATTTTGAGTCTCGTTTGGGCATTGTTTACAACGGTCTCGTATAACCGTCAGTTACGGGTTAATATACGCAGACTTTTCGGTTTAGCACAAGCTTTAGCAATTACTGAGTGGATTCGGACGTAGTCGAATCCGCCGTAATTGCGGTTATACATTGTTGGGCACAGTGTTTTTTATCTTTTAAATATTCCGTTTTGTTCAATGAAGCCAACTAATTGTTGAATCTCTAATGGTTTGCTCCAGTTTCTGTGAATCATTCTATGACAGTTTGAGCAAACTGGAACTAAATTTTGTAAAGCTTTATCCAGAGTTTTCTCTAAATCCTCATCTTGAAATTGAAAAATAGGTTTTTCGTGATGAATTTCTATGAAACCTTTTCCGTGTTCTCCGTAGAAATTTTCAAAGTCAAATGTGCAACAATTACAAGCTATGTGTCCATCTTTAGTGAAATGTTCGATAGCATAATTTCTTAATTTAGTTGAACGTTCATATACTTTTACTTTTGCTACTTTTTTAACTCCTTCTTGAATTATAATATTTTCATCAAATGTTAATCGTTTTCTTTCTCCTTTTTCTATTTCTTTTAAATTGTCTTTGATGTCAGAATAGTCAAAATCATTTGTGAGTAAGTATCTTAATTCAGCTTTATGGTCTTTTAAATATTGTTTTCCTTTGTTTGTTATATATAGAGGACTTCCAGCTTTTGATTCACGTTCAATAAATCCATTTTTAACGAAAGGTCTTTTACTTGCTGTTAGATTTCTGACAATTTGAGAAAAGTAATCGTCATTTCTATTCGCTAAAATAACCAAATCGTTACCTGACGGTTTTAAAATATCTCTTAATAAACTTGATAATTCAGAGGTATTTATCTTTCCGTTTTTTAAGCTTATTAAATATAATGCAGGAAGTCTTAAATCTCCTTCGTAAATTCTTTCGCTCATTTAGTAGTTTGTTATTAATAAATGTTCAGTTTCTTTATTATTTCGATTCATAAAACTTACTAAATAAGTTTTGTCAAATGTTGAAATTTTAATTTTTGGATGCGTATATAAATCTAAAATGAAATCTGTATTTTTTATTATCATCATCCATTTTGCTCTACAGTTTTTAATTAAAAAGTCAGCAAGTCTTTTTTGGTCAGATTTAACAAAGTCGTTTTGAGCATATGTGCTAAATTCTGTGTCGTAAGGTGGGTCTAAAAAGATAAAATCATTTTCTTTTGGCTCAAAAAGATTAAAAAATTCTTGAAAATCCGCATTTACAATATTTGTTTTTGATAACAATTCTTGTAATGGCTCTGATTTTAGATAATCAATTTTCTTTCTGAAATTTTTATTGTTGTAGGCAATGCCACCATAAGGAACATTAAATTCGCCTTTTGAATTGTAGCGAAACATTCCAGAATAAGCGTAATTACGAATGAATAAAAATATTGCTGTGTAAAACGCTTGGTTTAGTTCATACTTTTTGTGAAAGTTATAAATATGTCTGAAATGCATATAAAATGCACTTTTCAAAGCAGTTTCAATATTATCTAAAATATCTTTGTCTGGAAGTTTACCTTTTTCATTTTCAAGAACTTTCATTCTTGAAGTTTTTCGAACTAAATTTTTCTTTATTTCTTTTAAGAAATTTTCAATATTGAAGTTGAAATAAGAAGAAAAAAGTCCGTTGAATTCTTTAGAGTTTTTTAGGATAAACTCATAAATTTTGTTGGACAAAATATCTTTAGATATTTTGCCGCAGGCAAAATCCTTATAGATTTTTATAAAAAAACTCTGGTTTTTTTCTGAAATGTTTCCTAAAACTTCCCAATTATGAATTATTTCCTCAATTGCTTTAAAAAACATTTCTCTCTGGTCGGAAACAATGATTTTATATAAATCAATTAATTCGTGAGCTTTGTCATTGATAAAATATTCTTTTGCTTGAATTGCAGTATATACTGAACCACCGCCAACAAAAGGCTCGTAGTAATTCTCAAAATAGTCAGGAAGATTTGGAATGATATATTTTAGTTCCTGCTCTTTTCCACCAGCCCATTTTACGAGTGGCTCAAGTTTTCGCTCCTTTGTGTAATTAGCAAAACTTAAATTAATTTGGTTATATGTTACAACTGGTTCTTCTACTAAAATACTCATAATGTAAAATTATAAAATTTCAGAATCAGTTTGGGTATTTTTCATAAAGTTTTCCAGTTTTTGTTCACATTGTGCCCAACGGTATCGGCTATGAGTAGTTGCGTGGTTTAGCACTTAACTTTGCAAGTAGACACCAAACTGAAAATCCGCGAGGATTTTCAGAAGTAGGCGAGG
>JAUICK010000053.1 GCA_030427865.1 Bacteroidia bacterium
TACCTTTTAAAAAGAAACGCAAAACCAAAGCAGAAACTGCACGATTACAAGGCTTAGAACCTTTGGCTAAAATGATAATGAGTCAACGTGTAAATGATTTAGAATATACTGCTTCAAAATATATTACTAAAGATGTTGAATCGATTGAAGAAGCACTAGAAGGTGCACGTTTTATTATTGCAGAATGGATTAACGAAAGAACAGATATCAGAAATAATATTCGTTATCAATTTGAAAGATTTGCTCAAATTTCTTCAAAAGTAAATAAGTCTAAAATAAGTGATGAAAAGGCTCAAAAATTTAAAGATTATTTTGATTGGAGCGAATCTTTAAACAGAATTCCATCACACAGATTACTAGCAATTTTAAGAGCAGAAAGTGAAGGTTTTATTCGAATAAAACTAGAAATAGACAGTGAAAGAGCATTACAGAAAATGGAAGATAGAATTATTCGTTCTAATAACGAATGTGTTCAACACTTGCAATTGGCAATTAATGATGCATTTAAGCGTTTATTACTACCATCATTGTCAAATGAAGCTTTATCAATTGCCAAAGAAAAAGCAGACGATGCAGCCATTACTGTTTTTGCTAAAAACTTAAAACAATTGTTATTAGGTGCTCCATTAGGAGAAAAAAGAATCTTAGCAGTTGACCCTGGTTTCAGATCAGGTTGTAAAGTCGTTTGCTTAAATGAGCAAGGAGATTTACTACATAATGAAACAATTTTTCCTCACGCTCCTCAAAATCAATCTTTTGATGCCATTAAAAAAATCAGTTTTTTGGCTGAAGCTTATCAAATTGAAGCCATTGCTATTGGAAATGGAACAGCCTCCAGAGAAACTGAACAACTCATTAAAAAGGTACATTTTAAAAATAATATTGATGTATTTGTTGTGAGTGAAGCTGGTGCTTCTATTTATTCTGCTTCCAAAATTGCCAGAGATGAGTTTCCTAATTACGATGTTACAGTTCGTGGAGCAGTTTCTATTGGAAGACGTTTGCAAGATCCTTTAGCAGAATTGGTTAAGATTGATGCAAAATCGATTGGTGTTGGACAATATCAACATGATGTAGATCAAACCAAACTAAAAAAAGCTTTAGATACTACAGTTGAAAGTTGTGTGAATACAGTGGGTGTAAATATCAATACAGCAAGTGAATCTTTATTGAGTTATGTATCTGGTATAGGACCAAAATTAGCTAAAAATATTGTGCAATACAGAAATGAAAATGGAGCTTTCAACTCAAGAAATGATATTAAAAAAGTGCCAAGATTAGGTGGAAAAGCGTATGAACAAGCTGCTGGATTTTTACGAATTAAAAATGCGAAAAATCCTTTAGACGATTCAGGAGTGCATCCTGAAAGTTATGCTGTTGTAGATAAAATGGCAAAAGATTTAAATAGTAAAGTTGATAATTTAATTGGCAATAAAGAAATTCTTCAAAAAATTAATTTACAAAAATATATTTCAGATACTATTGGTTTACCTACTTTAAAAGATATTATTAAAGAATTAGAAAAACCTGGAGTTGACCCTAGAGCAAAAGCAAAAGCATTTTCTTTTGATAAAAACTTAAAGAGTATTGCTGATTTAAGAATAGGTCAATTATTACCTGGTATTGTAAATAATATTACCAATTTTGGTTGCTTTGTTGACATTGGTATCAAAGAAAGTGGTTTAATTCACGTATCTAATTTATCAGATACTTTTGTAAAAGATTTTTATAAATCAAATAAAAAATCAAAATAATTATGAATACTAGAGTCAATAATATGTTATACACAATTTGATAAAATCCTTCTGAATAATCCAGTATCTTTTTAGGCTTATTACCTGTTAAAACTAAGATTAAAGAGAAAAACAAATACCTAATAAGCATTCCTATTGCAGCGAATACTAAAATTAAAAGTGGATTTCTAGGATGATTTTCTAGCATAAACCAAAGATAATAAAGTATGTATAAGTTTGATATAAATTCATTAATCAATCGTGAATTTTAATTTATATTTTTCATATTTTCGACCTTGCAAAAATAATTAGATTTGAAAGTCTGTATAGCCGAAAAACCAAGTGTTGCCAGAGAAATTGCCAACATTTTAGGAGCCAAAACAAAACGCGATGGTTTCTATGAAGGCAATGGTTATGCTGTAACTTATACTTTTGGACATCTATGTACACTTTTAGAACCCAAAGATTATAAACCACATTGGAAAAGTTGGGACTTGAACAACTTACCTATGTTACCTGAACGTTTTGACACCAAAGTCAATGGAGATGCAGGAATTAAAAAACAATTTAATATTGTAAAAAGTTTATTTGAAAAAGCAGAAGTCATTATAAATTGTGGTGATGCT
>JAUICK010000014.1 GCA_030427865.1 Bacteroidia bacterium
CCAGAGCGTTTCGCAAAGGAAAAACGGTAAAAACAAATTCAGTGTAGAAGGTGTTTTTACGCTGTTTTTTTTGAATGAAATTCAAAGGATAAAAACGAAACATTAGTTTCAAAAAAATAATTATTAATAATAGACGCGCTGAAATATGTAGTTTGAAAGTCTAGAGTTTTAAAGTTAAGTTTTTATTTTTAAAACTAACCACTAAAAACCAAGAACTAAAAACTGATTTTATCGTCTAAAATTTTAACTAAATGTCTGGGTTAATAGGAAGAAAAATTGGAATGACCAGCTTATTTGATGAAAACGGGAAGAACATTCCTTGTACAGTAATCGAAGCAGGTCCTTGCGTTGTTACCCAAGTCAGAACCGAAGAGGTTGACGGATACAATGCGTTACAACTTGGTTTCGATGACAAAAAGGCGAAGAGTTCTAACAAAGCGTTAGACGGTCACTTTAAAAAAGCTGGCACCACTGCTAAGAAAAAAGTCGTTGAATTCCAAGGGTTTGAAGAAGAGTACAAATTAGGAGATGCTATCACAGTAGAGCATTTTACTGAAGGGGAATTTGTTGATGTGTCAGGTGTTTCTAAAGGTAAAGGTTTTCAAGGTGTAGTAAAACGTCACGGTTTTGGTGGTGTTGGTCAAGCTACTCACGGTCAACATAACCGTTTAAGAGCTCCTGGTTCAATTGGTGCTGCATCTTACCCTGCAAGAGTATTCAAAGGAATGCGAATGGCAGGAAGAATGGGTGGAGAAAATGTGAAAGTACAAAACTTAAGAGTATTAAAAGTAGTTGCTGAAAAGAACCTACTTGTTGTTAAAGGAGCTATTCCTGGACACAAAAATGCTTTTGTAACTATTCAGAAATAATGAAAGTAGCAGTTTTAGATATTACAGGAAAAGATACAGGTAGAAAAGTTGAACTTTCTAAAGATGTATTTGGTATAGAGCCTAACGATCACGCTATCTATTTAGATGTTAAACAGTACTTGGCAAATCAACGTCAAGGAACGCATAAATCTAAAGAAAGAGCAGAAATTACTGGTTCTACAAGAAAAATAAAAAAACAAAAAGGAACTGGTACTGCAAGAGCAGGTTCTATCAAATCTGGTGTTTTTAGAGGTGGTGGACGTATGTTCGGACCAAGACCAAGAAATTATTCTTTTAAATTGAATAAAAACTTAAAGCGTTTAGCACGTAAGTCTGCTTTAAGTATTCAGGCAAATGATAAAAATTTAGTAGTAGTTGAAGACTTCAATTTTGATTCTCCAAAAACTAAAAACTTTGTAAATGTTTTAAAAGCATTAGAGTTAGATACTAAAAAATCATTATTTGTTTTAAATGGTGAAAATAACAATGTTTATTTATCATCAAGAAACTTGAAAAACTCTAAAGTAATCAACGCTTCGGAAATTTATACTTATGGTGTTTTAAATGCTAATAAGGTTGTAATTACTGAAAGTTCTTTAGAAGGAATTAACTCAAATTTAAGCAAATAGGGAAATGAGTATTTTAATTAAACCTATTATCACGGAAAAAGCGACAAACGATAGCGAATTATTCAATCGTTATGCATTTGTTGTAGATAAAAAAGCTAACAAAGTAGAGATTAAAGATGCAGTAGAGGCTGCATACGGAGTTTCTATATCAAGCGTAAAAACTTTAAACTATCCAATTCAAAGAAATACGAAGTATACTAAAAAAGGTTTAGTTACTGGTGTTAAGAGTGGGTACAAAAAAGCAATTGTGCAGTTGGCAGAAGGAGAAAGTATTGATTTTTATAACAATCTTTAAGAAAAGACAGAATGTCAGTTAGAAAATTAAAACCAATAACACCAGGTCAGCGTTTTAGAGTTGTAAATGGGTTCGACACCATAACAACTGATAAGCCGGAGAAAAGTTTACTTGCTCCGAAAAAACGATCTGGAGGTCGAAACAATCAGGGAAGAATGACTACACGTAATATAGGTGGAGGTCATAAACAAAAATACCGTATTATCGATTTTAAAAGAGATAAAACAGGTGTTCCTGCAACAGTAAAAACTATAGAGTACGATCCAAATCGTACAGCATTTATTGCTTTACTTAGTTATGCTGATGGTGAAAAACGTTATGTAATTGCTCAAAACGGTTTAAAAGTAGGTCAAACCATCGTTTCCGGTTCTGGTATTACTCCAGAGATAGGAAATGCAATGCCTTTAAGTGAAATTCCTTTAGGTACTACAATCTCATGTATAGAATTACGTCCAGGTCAAGGAGCTGTTATGGCGCGTTCTGCTGGTTCTTTTGCTCAATTAATGGCAAGAGATGGTAAGTATGCAACAGTTAAGTTACCTTCTGGTGAAACAAGATTAATCTTGTTAACATGTATGGCAACTATTGGAGTTGTATCTAATTCAGATCATCAATTATTAGTATCTGGTAAAGCAGGTAGAAGAAGATGGTTAGGTAGAAGACCAAGAGTTAACGCAGTAAGAATGAACCCAGTTGATCACCCAATGGGAGGTGGTGAAGGACGTTCTTCTGGAGGTCATCCAAGATCAAGAAATGGTATTCCTGCTAAAGGATTCAAAACAAGATCTAAGACCAAAGCTAGTAATAAGTACATTATCGAACGTAGAAAGAAATAATTAAGTTATGGCAAGATCATTAAAAAAAGGACCTTACATTCACTATAAATTAGAGAAAAAAGTGTTGGCTAATGTAGAAGCTGGAAGCAAAACAGTAATCAAAACTTGGTCTAGAGCAAGTATGATTTCTCCAGATTTTGTTGGACAAACTATTGCTGTTCATAACGGACGTCAGTTTGTTCCAGTATATGTTACAGAAAACATGGTAGGGCATAAATTAGGCGAATTTTCACCAACACGTTCTTTTAGAGGACACGCTGGTGCAAAAAACAAAGGAAAAAAATAGTAGGAAATGGGAGTTCGTAAAAAAAATATGGCAGATCAGTTAAAAGCAGATAGAAAGCAACGTGCTTTTGCAAAGCTTACTAACTGTCCTACATCACCAAGAAAAATGCGTTTGGTAGCAGATCAAGTAAGAGGTGTTGAAGTTGAAAAAGCTTTACAAATCTTAAAATTTAGCCCTAAAGAAGCGTCAATCAATTTAGAGAAATTGTTATTGTCTGCAATTGCAAATTGGCAAGCTAAAAACGAAGATGCATCTATTGAAGATGCAGGTTTATATGTAAAATCTATTTGTGTAGATAGCGCAGGAATGTTAAAAAGATTAAGACCAGCTCCACAAGGGCGTGCTCACAGAATACGAAAGCGTTCTAATCACGTTACTTTAGAGTTAGGGAGTAAAAATTTAAGTAATTAATCAAAGTAGAAATGGGACAAAAAACTAATCCAATAGGAAATCGTTTAGGAATCATCAGAGGTTGGGAATCTAACTGGTATGGTGGTAATGACTACGGAGATAAAATTGCTGAAGATGATAAGATAAGAAAGTATATTAATGCTAGATTGTCTAAAGCAAGTGTTTCTAGAGTAATTATAGAACGTACTTTAAAACTTGTAACCGTTACTATCACTACTGCACGTCCAGGTATCATAATTGGTAAAGGAGGTCAAGAGGTAGACAAGTTAAAAGAAGAGCTTAAGAAAATTACTGGTAAAGAAGTTCAAATCAATATTTTTGAAATTAAACGCCCAGAATTAGATGCAAAATTAGTTGCAACTAGTGTAGCGCGTCAAATAGAAAATAGAATTTCTTACAAGAGAGCAATCAAAATGGCTATTGCTGCAACTATGCGTATGAATGCTGAAGGAATTAAAATTCAAATTTCAGGACGTTTAAACGGTGCAGAAATGGCACGTTCAGAACACTATAAAGAAGGTAGAATTCCTCTTTCTACTTTTAGAGCTGATATTGATTATGCACTTGTAGAATCTCATACTACTTATGGAAGAATAGGTGTAAAAGTATGGATTATGAAGGGTGAGGTTTATGGTAAGAGAGAATTATCTCCATTAGTTGGCTTGTCTAAGAAGCAAGGTGGTAATAAAGGTGGTGATAGAGCAAAACGCCAACCTCGTAGAAGAAAATAATTTTTAAAATTAGAAATTAAAAATGTTACAGCCAAAAAGAGTAAAATACCGTAAGGTACAGAAGGCGAAAGGGAATATGACTGGTAATTCTCAAAGAGGAAATCAACTTTCTAATGGAATGTTTGGTATCAAATCTTTAGATCAGAACTTATTAACTTCTCGTCAAATCGAAGCAGCTCGTATCGCGGCAACTCGTTATATGAAAAGAGAAGGGCAGTTATGGATTAAAATTTTTCCAGACAAGCCTATTACCAAGAAACCTTTAGAAGTACGTATGGGTAAAGGTAAAGGAGCACCAGATCATTTTGTTGCAGTTATTAAACCAGGTAGAATTTTGTTTGAAGTTGGTGGTGTACCAATGCATATAGCAAAAGAAGCTTTACGTTTAGCAGCTCAGAAACTTCCAGTAAAAACGAAGTTTGTTATAGCAAGAGATTTTGATATTAACGCATAATTCTATAAAAATGTGAAAAGTTGAAAGTCAAAAAGTTGAAAAGTATAATCAATGATATTTAAATAGATTTGAAAGATTACTAACAACTAACAACTAGCAACCAAAAACTAAAAAAAGATGAAACAATCAGAAATTAAAGAATTATCTACAGCTGATTTACAAGAGAAGCTTGGAGCGATGCAAAAGAATTACACTGATCTTAAAATGGCTCATGCAATTACTCCTATGGAGAACCCATTGCAATTGAGAAGTTTAAGAAGAACTGTAGCAAGAATTGCAACAGAATTAACAAAAAGAGAATTACAATAATTCTATAGTCAGTTTTAAAGATGGAAAAAAGAAATCTTAGAAAAGAGAGAATTGGTGTTGTTTCTAGTAGCAAAATGGAGAAATCTATTGTTGTCTCTGAAACTAAAAGAGTAAAGCACCCAATGTACGGTAAATTCGTATTGAAAACGAAAAAGTACGTTGCACACGACGAAAAGAATGATTGCAACGAAGGAGATACTGTTAGGATAATGGAAACAAGACCTATGAGTAAATCTAAACGTTGGAGATTAGTAGAAATCCTAGAAAGAGCTAAATAATATGTTACAGACAGAATCAAGATTAAAAGTAGCAGATAATACTGGAGCTAAAGAAGTTTTAGTAATTAGAGTTTTAGGAGGAACAAAAAAACGTTACGCAAGTATTGGAGACAAGATTGTTGTATCTGTTAAATCTGCAACTCCTAACGGAACTGTAAAAAAAGGTCAAGTATCTAGAGCAGTTGTTGTAAGAACTAAAAAAGAAGTAAGACGTAAAGATGGATCTTATATCAGATTTGATGATAATGCTTGTGTACTTTTAAATCCAACAGAGGAAATGAGAGGAACACGTGTATTTGGTCCTGTTGCTCGTGAACTTCGTGAGAAACAATTCATGAAAATAGTATCATTAGCACCTGAAGTGCTTTAAATCGTATATAAGATGAAGAAGTTCAAATTAAAATCAGGAGATACTGTAAAAGTTATTGCAGGAGATCACAAAGGATCTGAAGGAAAAGTTTTACAAATTATCAAAGATAAGGACAGAGTATTAGTAGAAGGTGTAAACTTAGTTTCTAAACACACAAAGCCAAGTGCTCAAAACCCTCAAGGTGGTATTGTAAAAAAAGAAGCATCATTACATATTTCTAACGTTATGTTAGTAGAAGATGGTGTAGCTGTAAGGGTTGGTTATAATGTTGATGGAGATACGAAAAAAAGAATCTCTAAAAAAACTAAAAAATAAGAGTAATCATGAGTTACGTACCAAGATTAAAAGCAGAATACAAAGAAAGAGTAATTAAAGCTCTTACTGAAGAATTCAGTTATAAAAATGTAATGCAAGTGCCAAAATTAGAAAAAATAGTTGTTTCTAAAGGTGTTGGTGCTGCGATTGCAGACAAGAAATTAATAGATTATGCTGTAGAAGAGTTGACAAAAATTACTGGTCAAAAAGCAATTTCTACAATGTCTAAAAAAGACGTTGCATCTTTTAAATTACGTAAAGGAATGCCAATAGGTGTAAAAGTTACGTTAAGAGGTGATAAAATGTACGAGTTTTTAGACAGATTAGTAACAGCTTCTTTGCCACGTGTAAGAGACTTTAACGGTATTAAAGCTAATGGATTTGATGGAAGAGGTAATTACAACTTAGGTATTACAGAACAGATCATTTACCCAGAGATAAATATTGACCAAGTGAAAAAAATTAACGGTATGGATATTACATTTGTAACATCTGCAGATACCGATAAAGAAGCGAAGTCATTATTAGGAGAATTAGGTTTACCATTCAAAAAAAATTAAGAAATGGCTAAAGAATCAATGAAAGCTCGCGAACGTAAAAGAGCAAAAACAGTTGCAAAATATGCAGAAAAGAGAAAAGCTTTAAAAGAAGCTGGAGACTATGAAGCTTTGCAAAAATTACCAAAAAATGCTTCACCTATAAGAATGCACAACAGATGTAAACTTACTGGGCGTCCAAAAGGATATATGAGACAATTTGGTATTTCTCGTGTAACGTTCAGAGAAATGGCTAATCAAGGATTAATACCAGGAGTTAAAAAAGCAAGTTGGTAGAAATCAATAATAAAGCTTAAAAATAAAAATAGAATGTGTATCTTTGCACGCTCTATTTTTTTTGAGTATAAGAATTTTAACTGATTATAGGTTCAATTATCACAGAGAAATCTGTAGCATAAATAGAGGTAATTGAAAACCGGAATCGCAATTTTATATTAATATGTATACAGATCCAATCGCGGATTTTCTTACAAGAGTAAGAAATGCAATCGCAGCAGGACACAGAGTAGTAGAAATTCCAGCTTCTAACTTGAAGAAGGAAATGACTAAAATTTTGTTCGATCAAGGGTATATTTTAAGTTATCAATTTAATGATGAATCTGTTCAAGGAACCATCAAAATTGCATTAAAGTATGACAAAGACACAAAAGAGTCAGTAATTAGAAAAATCCAACGAATCAGTACACCAGGTTTACGTAAATACGTGGCTTCTAAAGAGATGCCAAGAGTGTTAAACGGACTTGGAATTGCTATTGTTTCTACATCAAAAGGTGTAATGACAAACAAAAAAGCACGTCAAGAAAATGTTGGAGGAGAAGTTTTATGTTACGTTTATTAAATCTTGAAAAATGAGTAGAATAGGAAACAATCCAGTTAGCATTCCACAAGGTGTAGATGTAAACATTAAAGACAACGTAATAACAGTAAAAGGAAAATTAGGTGAGTTAACGCAAACCATTTCTCAAGGAATTACTGTTAAGATAGAAGATGGAGCTGTTGTTTGCAACAGAGCCTCAGATAGTAAAGACCATAAAGCACAACACGGTTTAATGAGATCTTTAGTCAATAACATGATTGAAGGTGTTTCTAAAGGTTGGACTAAAGAATTAGAATTGGTTGGTGTTGGTTACAGAGCATCAAACCAAGGACAAAAATTAGATTTGGCTTTAGGGTTTTCTCACAACATAGTTTTAGAATTAGCTCCAGAAGTTAAAGTAGAAACAGTGTCTGAAAAAGGGAAAAATCCAATCGTTAAATTAACTTCTTTTGATAAACAATTAGTTGGGCAAGTAGCTGCGAAAATTAGAGGTTTCCGCAGACCAGAACCATACAAAGGTAAGGGAGTTAAGTTTGTAGGTGAAGTATTAAGAAGAAAAGCAGGTAAATCTGCATAAGATATAGCATTATGGCATTATCAAAATTACAAAGAAGAGCTAGAATTAAGCGTAGAATCAGAAAGATAGTTTCTGGTACATCTGCTAAACCAAGATTATCAGTTTACAGAAGTAATAAAGAAATATACGCTCAATTAGTAGACGATGTAAACGGAGTGACATTAGCTTCAGTTTCATCAAGAGATATAAAAGCAAATACTAAAGCAGAAGCTTCAGTAGCAGTTGGTAAATCAATTGCTGAAAAAGCTGTTAAAGCTGGAGTAGAAACAGTTGCTTTCGATAGAAATGGTTACTTATACCATGGTAGAGTTAAAGCATTAGCAGATGCTGCAAGAGAAGCTGGTTTAAAATTTTAAGAATTATGCAAGGTTATAAAAACGTAGAAAGAGTTAAACCAAGCGGATTAGAGCTTGTAGATAGATTAGTAGGTGTACAACGTGTAACTAAAGTAACAAAAGGGGGTAGAGCATTTGGTTTCTCTGCAATCGTTGTTGTTGGTGATGGTAATGGCGTTGTTGGACACGGATTAGGAAAATCTAAAGATGTTTCTTCTGCAATTGCAAAAGCAGTAGAAGATGCAAAGAAAAATTTAGTAAGAATACCAATTTTAGATGGTACTTTACCTCATGAGCAAAAAGGTAAATTTGGTGGAGCAAAAATATTCATCAAGCCTGCTTCTCCTGGTACAGGAGTTATTGCTGGTGGAGCCGTAAGACATGTCTTAGAGGCAGTAGGTGTTCACGATGTATTATCTAAATCTCAAGGTTCTTCTAACCCTCACAATGCAGTAAAAGCAACTTTCGATGCTTTATTACAATTACGTAGTGCAGCTGCAATTGCGAAACAGAGAGGAATTTCTTTAGAAAAAGTATTTAACGGATAAATCTAAAAGAGATGGCAAGAATTAAAGTTACACAAGTAAAAAGTCAAATCGGGCGTTTAAAGAATCAAAAAAGAACTTTAGAAGCATTAGGTTTACGTAGAATAAACCAAACTGTTGAGCATGAGGCAACTCCATCAGTAGTTGGTATGGTAAATAAAGTTTCACATTTAGTTTCTGTAGAGGAATTAAAATAAGATATTTAAAATGAGTAGTTTACATAACTTAACACCAGCAGAAGGATCTGTAAAAAAAGGGAAAAGAATCGCACGTGGTGAAGGTTCTGGTCACGGAGGAACTTCTACAAGAGGTCACAAAGGGGCAAAATCTCGTTCAGGTTATTCTCGTAAAATTGGTTTTGAAGGAGGGCAAATGCCGCTTCAAAGACGTGTGCCAAAATTTGGTTTCACAAATATCAATAGAAAAGAATATCAAGGAATCAACTTAAATAAGTTACAAGATTTAGTTGATAGTGGAAAGATAACAGATACAGTAGATTTAGATGTTTTAGTAGCTAATAGATTAGCAAGTAAAAACGACTTAGTAAAAATATTAGGTGGTGGAGAACTAAAAGCGAAATTAAATATAACTGTACATAAATTTACAGCATCAGCAAAAGCAGCTATAGAAGCTGCTGGAGGAGAAGCTGTAACTTTATAATATTTTGTAAATGATGAATTTAATTAATAGATTAAAAGAAATTTTCAGTATAGAAGAATTAAAAAGTAAAATTCTTCTTACTATTGGTTTAATTGCAGTATATCGTTTTATGGCTGCTATTCCATTACCTGGAGTAGATCCATTACAATTGGCTGCTTTAAAACAAAGTGCTGATGGAGGTCTTTTAGGATTATTAAACGCATTTACAGGAGGGGCATTCGCAAGAGCATCAGTAATGGCACTTGGTATTATGCCTTATATTTCTGCATCTATTGTAGTTCAGTTAATGGGAATTGCGGTTCCTTATTTACAGAAGTTACAGAAAGATGGAGAAAGTGGACGTAAAAAAATTACACAAATAACAAGATGGTTAACCATTGGTATTACATTAGTACAAGCACCAACGTATATTACAGCTATTAAAACTCAATTTGGTTTACCACCTGAAGCTTTTTTAGTAAGTGGACCAACTTTTTGGATATCATCTATCATTATTTTAACAGCAGGAACAATTTTTGCAATGTGGTTAGGTGAGCGTATTACAGATAAAGGAGTTGGTAATGGAATTTCATTATTAATTACTGTAGGTATTATTGCTAACTTTCCAGCTGCATTTTTACAAGAGTTTGTTGCTAAAACAACAAATGCTGGTGCAGGAGGAATTATGATGGTGTTAATTGAAATCATAGTTTGGTTTGTCGTAATTTTATTAACTGTGCTATTAGTTACTGCTGTTCGAAAGATTGCTGTACAATATGCCAGAAGAACAGTTGCAGGAAACATTCAAAATGTTGCAGGATCAAGAGATTATATCCCTTTAAAATTAAATGCAGCAGGTGTAATGCCAATTATTTTTGCACAAGCAATTATGTTTTTACCAGTTGCTTTAGCACAAAGATTTCCAGCAATTGCAAGTTTACAAGATATCAATGGATTATGGTACAATGTAATTTTTGCATTGTTAATTATCATTTTTAGTTATTTCTACACAGCAATTACAATTCCTACGAATAAAATGGCTGAAGATTTAAAAAGAAGTGGTGGTTTTATACCAGGTATTAGACCAGGAAAAGATACTGCTGATAGATTAGATTCTGTGTTATCAAGAATTACTTTCCCAGGATCATTATTCTTAGCAGCATTATCAATCTTACCAGCAATCGTAGTTCAATTTGGAGTACAACAAAGTTGGGCAATGTTTTATGGTGGTACATCGCTAATCATTATGGTTGGTGTTGCAATTGATACCTTACAACAAATTAATTCGTATTTATTAAACCGCCATTACGATGGTTTAATGAAAGCAGGAAATAGTAACAGAAAATCGAATAAGTAAAATGGCTAAGCAACCCGCAATTCAACAAGATGGAACAATTACAGAAGCATTATCAAATGCAATGTTTCGTGTAGAATTAGAAAACGGACACATTGTAACGGCTCACATTTCTGGTAAAATGCGTATGCATTATATCAAATTATTACCTGGAGATAAGGTGAAATTAGAAATGAGTCCTTACGATTTAACAAAAGCAAGAATTACTTACAGATACTAAAAAAAACAAAACAGATGAAAGTTAGAGCATCAGTTAAAAAAAGAAGTGCCGACTGCAAAATTGTTCGCAGAAAAGGTAGATTATATGTAATTAACAAACAAAATCCTAGATTTAAACAAAGACAAGGGTAATGGCAAGAATAGCAGGTATTGATATTCCAAAGAATAAAAGAGGAGTTATTGCTTTAACTTACATCTTTGGTATAGGAAACAGTAGAGCTAAAGAAATTTTAGCAAAAGCAAAAGTTGATGAAAGTATCAAAGTTCAAGATTGGACTGATGATCAAATCGCGGCAATTAGAGAACAAGTAGGAGCTTTTACTATAGAAGGTGAATTACGTTCTGAAGTTCAATTAAACATTAAACGTTTAATGGATATTGGTTGCCAAAGAGGAATTCGTCATAGATTAGGACTTCCTTTAAGAGGTCAAAGAACTAAAAACAATTCTCGTACAAGAAAAGGTAAGAGAAAAACAGTAGCTAACAAGAAAAAATAAAGTTAGAGATTAACCTAGTTATGGTTTAGTGTGCCGTATTTTAATACAATTTACTAAATGCTCATAACTAAACACTAAAAATTATGGCAAAAGCAAGTTCAAAAAAACGTAAAGTAATTATTGATGCAATTGGAGAAGCACATGTAACAGCTTCTTTTAATAATATCATTATTTCTTTAACAAATAAAAGAGGCGATGTAATTTCATGGTCATCTGCAGGTAAAATGGGCTTTAGAGGTTCTAAAAAGAATACCCCTTATGCAGCTCAATTAGCAGCAGAAGATTGTGCAGCAGTTGCAAAAGAAGCAGGTTTACGTAAAGTAAAAGTTTATGTAAAAGGACCAGGTAACGGTAGAGAATCTGCAATTAGATCTATCCATAATGCAGGTATAGAAGTTACAGAAATCATTGATGTAACACCAATTCCTCACAACGGATGTCGCCCACCAAAAAGAAGAAGAGTATAATTAAATATTTTAATCAATTAGGATTAACGATTATCGAAGGATTAGCCTTAATTCATAATCCCTAGTTATAATAACAAAGAAATGGCAAGATATACAGGACCAAAAACTAAAATTGCTCGTAAATTTGGCGAAGCAATTTTCGGAGAAGATAAAAACTTCGAAAAAAGAAATTACCCTCCAGGACAACACGGAAATGCAAGAAGAAGAGGTAAAAAATCTGAATATGCTACACAATTAGCTGAAAAGCAAAAAGCAAAATATACTTACGGTATATTAGAGCGTCAATTCAGTAACTTATTCAAAAAAGCTTCAGCTTCACAAGGAATTACTGGTGAAATCTTATTACAATTGTGTGAGTCTCGTTTAGATAACGTGGTGTACAGAATGGGGGTTTCAAATTCAAGAAGTGGAGCACGTCAATTAGTATCGCATAGACACATTACAGTTAATGGAGAAATTGTTAATATTCCATCATACAGATTAAAAGAAGGAGATGTAGTAGCTGTAAGAGAAAAATCGAAATCATTAGTAGCAATAGAAGAAGCATTAGCTTCTAATAATACTGTTTATGAATGGTTAACTTGGAATAACGATACTAAATCTGGAACTTTTGTAAAAGTACCAGAAAGATTACAAATTCCAGAAAATATTAAAGAGCAATTAATCGTAGAATTATATTCTAAATAATAAATTAATCATATTGGTATTTGGCCAAAGGGTTTATTTGTACTTCTTCACACTTATAAACCGCGCAACCTAATAACAATTAAAACGAAGAAAAAATATGGCAATTTTAAATTTTCAAAAGCCCGATAAAGTAATTATGATCGAATCTACAGATTTTTCTGGTAGATTTGAGTTCAGACCGTTAGAACCAGGATTTGGTTTAACAGTAGGTAATGCTTTAAGAAGGGTGTTATTATCTTCTTTAGAAGGTTTTGCAATTACTTCATTAAGAGTTGATGGTGTAGAGCATGAGTTTTCAACAGTTCCTGGAATTGTAGAAGATGTTACCGAAATTATTTTAAATTTAAAACAAGTTCGTTTTAAGAAACAAATAGATGAAACTGATAGAGAAACTGTATCTATTTCAGTATCTGGTCAAGAGCAATTTACAGCAGGAGACTTACAAAAGTTTATCTCAGGTTTTCAAGTATTGAATCCAGATTTAGTAATCTGTAATATGGATAAATCTGTAAAGTTAAATGCAGAAATTACTATAGAAAAAGGTAGAGGATTTGTACCAGCAGAAGAAAATAAAAAAGCTTCTGCACCAATAGGAACAATCTTTACAGATTCTATTTACACACCAATTAAGAATGTAAAGTATGCAATTGAAAATTTTCGTGTAGAGCAAAAAACGGATTACGAAAAATTAGTTTTCGATATCGATACCGATGGTTCAATCAATCCTAAAGATGCATTAACTGAAGCTGCAAAAATATTAATCCACCACTTTATGTTATTCTCTGATGAGCGTATTACTTTAGAGGCAGATGAAATTGCACAAACAGAAACGTATGATGAAGAATCATTACACATGCGTCAATTATTAAAAACGAGATTAATAGATATGGATTTATCTGTTAGAGCTTTAAATTGTTTAAAAGCAGCAGAGGTAGATACATTAGGAGATTTAGTATCGTTTAATAAAAGTGATTTAATGAAGTTTAGAAACTTTGGTAAGAAGTCATTAACTGAATTAGAAGAGTTAGTGATTGTTAAAGGACTAAGTTTTGGAATGGATTTAACAAAATATAAATTAGATAGAGATTAATCTTTCATAATTTGCTCCTCAAAGCGGGTCGATGCAAGATGAAAGTATAAAACAAACGTCAGAATGAGACACGGAAAAAAACACAATCATTTAGGAAGAAAAACAGCGCATAGAAAGGCGATGTTAGCTAATATGGCTTGTTCTTTAATAGAACATAAGCGTATTAATACAACTGTGGCAAAAGCAAAAGCATTAAGAGTTTTTGTTGAGCCATTAATTACAAAATCTAAAGCAGATACAACTCACAATAGACGTATTGTATTCTCTTATTTACGTAATAAATATGCTGTAACAGAATTATTTAGAGAAGTTGCAGTAAAAGTTGCAGACAGACCAGGAGGTTATGTTCGTATTATCAAATTAGGAAATCGTCAAGGCGATAATGCTCCTATGGCAATGGTAGAACTAGTTGATTACAATGAAATCTATAACCCAAAAGGTAAAAAAGCTAAGAAATCTACTCGTAGAAGTAGAAGAGGTGGTGCTAAAACAGAAGCGGCAGCTCAACAAGCTGAAGAAACAGTTGTAAAAGAAGAAAAATCAGAAGAATAAAAAATGATTTTTTATTAACTTATATTAAAGGGGTAAACATTTATGTTTATCCCTTTTTTTATAACTTTATAAAATTAAAAACCTTTACCATGAAAAAAAAAATATTTTTACTAATTATTCTTTTAAATACAATCACAATTACTTCTCAAGATTTACCAGCAAGAGAAATAATTACCCCATCTAATTTTATTGCAAAAATGAATGACAATAGCAATAATAAAATAGAAGGAAGTATTTTTTATAATAAAAAATGGAACTCTATTATTACAATTAATGTTGCTGGAGGAAAAAAATATACAATACCAAAATCAAATTTTAGCCTTAAAGATGGAGTTTTTGTAATGAAAACAGCTTCAGATTCTATTTACAAGATTGAAATTGACAATATTTCTTCTGTTATATTTGATCAAAAACAGTTTGAATTTATTGAAAGTAATTTTTATGAAAGGTTGTCTAAAGGAAAGATTAATATATTTAAGCAATACTATTTAAAAATAGAAGAAGGAAGAATGGATGCAATTTCTAAGGCAAAAATAACTAAAGATAAATATAAAAAAGCATATAAATATTTTATAAAAACAAATTATGGATTAACTGAGTTTAAACTAAATAAGAAAAAAGTACTTCAGTATTTTGATGAGTCTAAAAAAAGTAAAATGAAAAAATTTATTAAAAAAAACTCATTAAAATATAAAAAAGAAAAAGACTTAAAGAAAATATTAGAATATTACAATACACTATAAAATAGAAAAGATAGAAATTCAATGAAATATCAAACACGAAAAAAAGCTTTAGTTTTATTAGCAGACGGAACCATTTTTTACGGGAAATCTGTAGGAATAGAAGGAACATCTACAGGTGAAATCTGTTTTAATACGGGTATGACAGGTTATCAAGAAATATTTACAGACCCATCTTATTTTGGACAATTAATGGTAGCAACAAATGCTCATATTGGGAACTACGGAGTAAATGATAATGAAGTAGAATCAGATGGAATAAAAATAGCAGGATTAATTTGTAGAAATTTCAGCTTTACACATTCAAGAGTAGATTCTGATGGAAATTTATTTGATTGGTTTACAAAACACAATTTAGTAGCTATTTCTGATGTTGATACAAGAGCGCTGGTTTCTTATATTAGAGATAATGGAGCAATGAATGCAATTATTTCTACCGATGTTAATAATATTGATGCTCTTAAAAAGCAATTGGCAGAAGTACCAAGTATGGAAGGTTTAGAATTGGCTTCAAAAGTTTCAACTAAAGAGCCGTATTTTGTAGGAGATGAAAATTCTGAAATTAAAATTTCTGCTTTAGATATTGGTATCAAAAAAAATATTTTAAGAAACCTTGCAAAAAGAGGAGCATATATTAAAGTGTTTCCTTATAACTCAAGTTTTTCTGAATTAGAAGCTTTTAACCCTGATGGATATTTTATTTCAAACGGGCCAGGTGATCCAGAACCTTTAGAAGAAGCCCAAGCTGTTGCAAAAGAAATTGTAGATAAAAACTTACCTTTATTCGGAATTTGTTTAGGACACCAAGTAATAGCTCTTTCGCAAGGAATATCTACTTATAAAATGCATAATGGACATAGAGGAATTAATCACCCAGTAAAAAACCTCTTAACAGGCAAAGGTGAAATTACCTCTCAAAACCATGGTTTTGCAATCAATAGAGAAGAAACCGAGGCAAATAATAATGTAGAAATTACACACGTTCACTTAAACGATCATACTGTTGCAGGAATTCGTTTAAAAGATAAGAATGCATTTTCTGTTCAATATCATCCAGAAGCAAGTCCTGGACCTCACGATTCAGAATATTTATTTGATCAATTTATAGCAAATATCAAAACTTCAAAATCAGTTGTAAACTAAGTTAAATATCTATACTAAACGTGAAAACGTTTTCGTAAGTAACTATATAAAACCGCTCAAAAAAGAGTGGTTTTTTGTAAATTAGCCATGTAAAATAAAGATATAAATTAATTAAAATATAATAAAATGAGTATTATTCTAAGCGTTCATGCACGTCAAATTTTTGATTCAAGAGGAAACCCAACAGTAGAAGTAGATGTAATTACAGAAAATGGTGTTTTGGGTAGAGCAGCAGTACCTTCTGGAGCTTCTACTGGAGAACACGAAGCTGTTGAATTACGCGATGGTGGTAAAGATTACATGGGTAAAGGAGTTCTTAAAGCTGTAGATAATGTAAATAGTATCATTGCAGAAGAATTAATTGGAGCTTCTGTTTTTGAGCAAAATGCAATCGACAAATTAATGATTGATTTAGATGGTACACCAAACAAATCAAAATTAGGAGCAAATGCAATTTTAGGAGTTTCTTTAGCGGTTGCTAAAGCTGCTGCTAACGAATTAGGAATGCCTTTATATAGATATGTAGGTGGTGTTTCTGCAAATACACTGCCTGTACCAATGATGAATATTATTAACGGAGGCTCTCACTCAGATGCCCCAATTGCTTTTCAAGAATTTATGATTATGCCTGTAAAAGCTGCTAATTTCTCTGAAGCAATGAAAATGGGCTCAGAAATCTTTCATAATTTAAAGAAAGTTTTACACAATAGAAGTTTATCAACAGCAGTTGGTGATGAAGGTGGTTTTGCACCAACTTTAGACGGTACAGAAGATGCTATAGAAACCATTGCTTTAGCAGTGAATAATGCTGGATATTCTTTTGGTGATGAAATTAAAATTGCTTTAGACTGTGCTGCTGCAGAGTTCTATGTTGATGGAAAATACGATTATACAAAGTTTGAAGGAGAAACAGGAGTTGTAAGAACTAGTAAAGAACAAGCAGATTATTTAGCTGAATTAGCTGAAAAATACCCAATTATTTCTATTGAAGATGGTATGGATGAAAACGATTGGGAAGGTTGGAAATATTTAACCGATAAAATTGGTAATAAAGTACAATTAGTTGGAGATGATTTATTTGTAACTAATGTAGAACGTTTATCAAGAGGAATAGAAAACGGAATTGCAAATTCAATCTTAATTAAAGTAAATCAAATTGGTTCTTTATCAGAAACGATTGCTGCTGTAAATATGGCAAAAAATGCAGGTTATACATCTGTGATGTCTCACAGATCTGGAGAAACTGAAGATAATACCATAGCAGATTTAGCAGTAGCTCTAAACTGTGGGCAAATTAAAACAGGTTCTGCTTCTCGTTCAGATAGAATGGCAAAATACAACCAGTTATTAAGAATTGAAGAAGAATTAGCGCAAACAGCATATTTTCCAAAAGAAAAAGCGTTTAAAATCTAATTTTATCACTTTAAAGTTTTAGAGCCTCATAAGAAATTATGAGGCTTATTTTTTACTTTACATCTAATAAGTTAATGTTATTTTAAAATATCCAAAATCTATAAAAACCTACTTTTAAAATCCCTTTAAAAATGGTATCTTCGCACAACTAAACAACACATAAAAACCGTCAATAATGTCAGATACCGCTAAATTACAGATTGGAGATAATTCTTACGAATTTCCACTTGTAAAAGGAACAGAAAATGAAGTAGCAATTAATATTAAAACATTAAGAGCAGCTACAAATGGAGTGATAACTATTGATCCTGGATATAAGAATACAGGTTCTTGTGAAAGTGCAGTTACGTTTTTAGATGGCGAAAAAGGTATTTTAAGGTATAGAGGGTATTCTATCGAAGAATTAGCAGAAAAAGCAGATTTTTTAGAAACCGCATACGCTTTAATCTTTGGGAACTTGCCTACAAAAACAGAATTAGATAAATTTCATGCAGATATAAAATCTCATTCGTTAGTTGATGACGACATTCGTAAAATTTTAGAGGCATTTCCTAAAACTGCTCATCCAATGGGGGTTTTATCATCTTTAACAAGTGCTTTAACTGCTTTTAATCCTTCTTCTGTTAATATTGATTCTAGAGAAGATATGTATAATGCAATTGTTAGAATTTTAGCAAAATTTCCGGTCTTAGTTGGATGGACAATGCGTAAGAAAAAAGGATTGCACTTAAATTACGGTAAAAGCTCATTAGGATATGTTGAAAACATTATGTATTTGATGTTTAAACAACCCAATGAAAAATTTGTAGTAAACCCAATTGTAAAAGATGCTTTAGACAAATTATTAATTTTACATGCAGATCACGAACAAAACTGTTCTACATCTACTGTAAGAATTGTAGGTTCTTCTCATGCAGGTTTATTTGCATCGCTATCTGCAGGAATTTCTGCACTTTGGGGTCCATTACACGGTGGTGCAAATCAAGCAGTATTAGAAATGTTAGAAGCTATTAAAGCTGATGGAGGAGATACAAAAAAATATATGGCTAAAGCCAAAGACAAAAATGATCCTTTTAGGTTAATGGGATTTGGACACAG
Source organism: Bacteroidia bacterium (assembly GCA_030427865.1). GTDB lineage: Bacteria > Bacteroidota > Bacteroidia > Flavobacteriales > Flavobacteriaceae > Polaribacter. The sequence continues at coordinate 18,514 of JAUICK010000014.1, forward strand.
AGTATATAAAAACTTCGATCCAAGAGCAAAAATTATAAAGAAAGCAGCTGATGAGGTTTTAAATAATTTAGGTGTAGAAGATCCAATTTTAGAAATTGCTAAAGGTTTGGAACAAGAAGCATTAAGAGATCCTTATTTTGTTGATAGAAAATTATATCCTAATGTAGATTTTTACTCAGGTATTATTTATAGAGCTATGGGTATACCAACAGATATGTTTACAGTAATGTTTGCTTTAGGACGCTTACCAGGCTGGATTGCTCAATGGAAAGAAATGAGATTACGAAAAGAACCAATTGGACGACCACGTCAAATTTATACAGGAGAAAATTACAGAGAATTTGTAGAATTAGAGAAAAGATAAAAAAATAATATTATTTTTACACAATAACTAAAAGCTTCATTTATAATGGAGCTTTTTTTATCGATTTAAAAATATGTTAAAACTTAATATTAATAACGAAACTTCAAGATTAAGAGCTGTTGTTTTAGGAATAGCGAAAAGTAATGGTGGAATTCCTAAAGTAGAAGATTGTTATGATCCTAAAAGTATAGAGCATGTTTTGGCAGGTACATATCCTAAAGAAGAAGATATGATTGCAGAAATGGATGCTGTTGCCAAAGTTTTTGAAAAATACGATGTAAAGGTTTATAGGCCAGAGGTTATAGAAAACTATAATCAGATATTTTCCAGAGATATAGCTTTTGTTATAGAGAATAAATTTATAGAAGCTAATATATTGCCAGATAGAGAAAGAGAATATAAAGCGATTAATAATGTTATTTCTCAAATAACCCCAGAAAACATAATAGTTTTACCTAAAGAATGCCATGTAGAAGGAGGTGATGTAATGCCTTGGAATGATTATATTTTTGTGGGTACTTATTCTGGTAAAGATTACCCAAATTATATTACTGCCAGAACAAATACAGATGCTGTAATTGCTTTGCAAGAATTATTTCCAAATAAAACCGTTAAATCTTTTGAGTTACGTAAATCTAATACAGACCCAAAAGAAAATGCGTTGCATTTAGATTGCTGTTTTCAACCTATTGGAAAAAATAAAGCAATACTCCATAAAAATGGATTTTTAGTAGAAAGTGAGTACGAGTGGTTAGTTAATTATTTTGGTAAAGAAAATATCTTTGAAATTACAAAAGAAGAGATGTATAATATGAATAGTAATGTTTTTTCTATTTCTGAAGAAGTTATTATCTCTGAAAAAAACTTTGTTAGATTAAACACATGGTTACGAAAAAATAATTTTATTGTAGAGGAAGTTCCTTATGCAGAAATTGCCAAACAAGAAGGGTTATTGCGCTGTTCTACTTTACCTTTAATAAGAGACTAATATAAAAATACTTTTATTGATATGGTTCATACACTGTATTCGATTAATTTCTTAGATTTTAGATAAAGAAGCAGAAGATTATTCTTTTTCTTTTATTTCTTTTAAGTATTTCTGAAAACGCTTTCCGTAATCAGAATTTTTAATTTTATCTGTTAAAGAATTATTAACTGTATCTAACATTTTTAAACTTGCATCATACATTTCTGTAAGGGCTATATAAGGAGCAACTTCAGAATCTGCATTAGAAAGTGCAAAATTTGTGGTAAACAATACTCTTCTCTTTGTTAGTTGTTGATAATCTTTTTCTAACTGAGTTTGTAAATCTTTATCATTGGCTTTTTTGGCCTCAAAATCTTTCTTGATAAACTCTAAGCGTTCATCTTGAAACCTCTTTTTTATTTTATTAAAATTATCTAAAAGCTCTTGATTTTTAGAACCAGAAATTTTTGGATTTAACCCAAACTGCTTTACATTATCGTTAATGGTAATTGTGCCTTTTTCTCCAAAAAATAGAATTCGTTTATTTGTTGTATTGCCATCAAATGTTAAATAATATATTACTGGAGATTCTATATTGTCGGTTAATATAAAAGTGTCATTTCCTAATAAATTAATAGAATCTACAGATATTAAGTTTGTATCTTTCATTTTCTGAAGGTACAAAGTTCCTTTTTTTAATCCTTTAATTTGTCCTTGTACAATCATATTACCTTCTTTTTTAGAAGAACATGAAAGGGCTAAAAAAGATAATATTAAAAGTGTAATAATTTTCTTCATGAAACTTTAAATTTTCTCTTGCAAATATGCATATTTATCGACATAAAGACTATAAAAAAAGACAAAAATTAACTAACCCATTTCATCATTAACGCGCAAAAAAATGCACCATAAGTACCTAAGGCATATCCTAAAACTGCCAATAAAACACCAACAGGAGCTAAAGAAGGATGAAAAGCACCAGCTACAACTGGTGCAGAAGCTGCTCCACCAATATTTGCTTTAGAACCCACAGCTAAAAAGAAGTAAGGTGCTTTTATAATCTTTGCAACTAAGAATAATAAACCTACATGGATAATCATCCACACAAATCCTATGGCAAACAAGCTAATGTTTTCTACAATTGCATTTAAATTCATTTTCATACCAATAGAAGCTACTAAGATGTAAATAAAAACAGTTCCTATCTTACTGGCACCAGCACCTTCAAAACTTTTTACTTTGGTAAAAGATAAGAAAATACCAATAGTTGTTGCAGTTATTATTAACCAAAAGAACGAACTTCCTAAACCAAAATCGACCAAGAAAGGAACGTTATTGGTAATGTAACTTCCTAAATTATCTCCAACAAAATGCCCAATAGAAGTAACCCCAAAAGCAATTCCTAAAAGCATCATAAAATCGTTAAAAGAAGGAATTCTTGCCGTTTCTAAAGTAAATTTTTCCATTTTATTTTTAAGGTTTGTAATAGAAGAATTATCGGCTTTAAGCCACTTATCAATTGCATTAGATTTTGCAACACCTAATAATAAAAAAGCCATCCAAACTTCGGCAACTAAAACATCAACAACAGCCATTATACTAAACAAACTATCACTTACTTCCCATTGTTCTTTCATTGCTAATTGATTTGCTCCACCACCAATCCAACTTCCAGCAACTGTAGATAGTCCTTTCCAAAGCTCAGTACCTTCTACTTGAACTAAAATCTCTGGAGAAACATATTTAAAGAAAATAATAGCCAAAGGTCCGCCAATCATAACACCAATACTAGCTGTTAAGAACATAATTAATGCCTTTGGTCCTAATTTAAATACTCCTTTTAGATCTATACTTAAGGTTAAAAGTACTAAAGAAGCGGGCAATAAAAATCGAGAAGAAACATAATATAATTTGCTTTTACCAGTAAATTTTGCATATACAGAAGTATTAATATTATTGGTAATTATATACTCTTTTAGAGATTTTAAATTGGTAACATTCTCTAAGTTTCCGTAAACAGTATTTAAGTGATTTATAGTAGCTTGTACATCTATCCATTTATCTGCAATTATGCCTAAAGAACTAAAAATTGAAGGTATAAAATAACACAATAAAAGTGCTGGAACTACTTTATAAAACTTTGTAAAAGATTTTAATTTAGAAGTATAAAAAATTAAAGCAAGAATTACACATAAAATTCCAAAAATAGTGGTGTCTGCTGCAAATACAGGGATATCGTTGTTAATTTCTGATATGCTCATAAAATGTTTAGTGTTTTTATTTTTTTAAATAATCGGTGTTTAAAATAAAGCCTAATTGTAGACGTTTAAAAACTCCAGTTGGAGTTTTAATTTGAAAATACCCCATTTTTAATTTTAGTTGTTTGTTTAATTGATGTATTAAACCTGCGCCTGTCCAATTTTGCGCAAATCGTTTCGCCCTATCCAGATTTAAAAAGAGTTCGTTAAAAACATAAATGTTCCATTTTTTAGACAATGGATAACTTATATTTAAGTCATAACGAATCCAATTTTGTGTTTCATCTTTAAAGATATTTTTGTGAATAAAACGATGTTCTAATCGGATTCTGTGTTTTGCATTAAATGCACCCCATTTAGATTTTAGATTTAGGTCTTCATACAACCTCCATTCGTACAAATCTGGTGATGAAATATTGTAAGCAACATCTGCTGTAGCATAACTAAAACCTAAAGTTAAGTTTGTTTTTGGGTTAAATGTGTAGTTAACTCCTAATCTGTAAATTTCTTGTTGAAACTGGCTTGCCAACTCATAGTATCTAAAATGCGCCATGGTTTTTATTGCATATTTTTCAGAAATTTTATGAGATCCATTGTACATATACCAGGTTCCTAATTGATTTTCAGCAGTACTTTGAGCTTGAATGTATGTAGAAGATACAATCAAACCTAAAAGTAAAATTATTTTTTTCATAGATTATTTTAATTCGCTGAATAAATTTTAGCCTCTTTAAAAGGTGAAATTTTAATATTCTCAACTAAAGATTTATAAGTATTCCAATCGTTATTAAAAAAAGTGTTTGTTTTTGAAACGGCAGATGAAAATTCTTCTTTAAATTGATTTATTAATTGTGTTTCTGTAGAAGTTTGTTTTCCAAATCGCGAAAATACATATCTTTTTGCTAAACTTAAGCGTTGATTTACAGTAACTTCAGGGTTTCTTGTAATACCCTGTCTTTTGTCTATTTTACCCAAATACAGAGCAAGTAAACCATCTATTTGTTTTATAATTTCTGAAGATTTTTTTATTTCATCTTTGTATTTCTTTTTATCTTCTTTTGTAAATTCTGATTTAATAGATGTAGCAGTGTTTTTACTTTCAACCAATTGTTTAACAATAGCTGCCATTTTGCCTTGGTATCTTTCTAATTCTTTACTGGCATTATATTTTTGATTTATAGCTTCTTTAGAAATTTGTAATCTTGGATCAAACGCTACTTTTATTTCTTTTTCAGACACTGCATTTCCAAAAGTCATTTTAAGTTTATATGTTCCTGGTTTTACTAAAATTCCACTAGGTTCGTTTTTCGTTTTTCTAATGCTTCTAGATGGTCTTTCGACTCCTTTTTCTCTCAGATACCAAGTTGTTTTATGAACTCCATTTTCTTTAGGAGCTTTTATTTTTAAGGTTCTTATTTTTCTTGTTCTATCAAAAATTTCTAATTTAATGGAGTCGTATTTTACAGTTTCTTTGGTTTTAGTTTTTACCTCTTTATTTGTTTTTTTATTTTTCTTTTTCGATTTTTTCTTAGTCGAAATTTCTTCTTTTTTTTCTTTTGGTCTGTTAATGTAATAAGAAATATTAGCGCCTCGTTTTCGATTTTCTCCTTGATACATAGCATCAGCTCCAAACCTACTTCCTGTAGGTTGTTGATACGCAGTTTGATATGCAGTTGGAGGCGAGAATAATTCTAATTTTTTAGAAATAGTATTTTCTTTGGCAAAAGCTCTTAAGGGGCTAATGTCGTCTAAAACCCAAGCAGCTCTTCCAAAAGTTCCAATAATTAAGTCGTTTTCTCTTGGGTGAATTACCATATCTTTTACAGGAACAGTAGGAAAACCTTCTGTCCATTTTATCCATTTTTTACCTGCATTAACAGAAACGTACAAACCATCATCTGTACCTAAAAATAATAAGTTTTTATTTTCTGGATCTTCTAAAATAGCAAGCGTATAACTTTGCACATCATTTTCATCAACAATTCTTGTCCAAGTTTTACCATAATCCCTGGTTCTGTAAGCATAAGGAGTATAATTAAAACGTCTGTAATCGTTGGCAACTAAAAGTGCCTCTCCTTTGTTTTTATTAGATGCTTTAATTTGTGTTATCCAAGAGTTTTCGGGTAAATCTTTAATGTTTTTTGCAACATTTGTCCAAGTTGCGCCGCCGTTTTTGGTAATATGAACCTGACCATCATCAGTAGCAGCCCATAAAACATTTTTTTCTAAAACTGAGGGTTCTATTACTAAAATAGTACAATGGTTTTCTGCACCAGTAGCATCCATAGTTAAACCACCACTTTCTGCCTGTTTTAATTTTTCTGGATTATTGGTTGATAAATCTGGAGAAATAACGCTCCATGTTAATCCTTTGTCTGTTGATTTATGTACAAACTGACTTCCAAAATACAAAGTATTATTATCAAAAGGGTCTATGTTGATGGCTGCATTCCAATTGAAACGTAGTTTTACATTTGGGTCTTTATGAGTAGGACGCACAGAATAATTATTTCCAGTTAAATAATCGTAACGAGAAACATAACCTTGTTGACTCATAGACCAACCGTAACGTGAATTGTCTTTATCTGGCACTACATCAAAACCATCTCCAAAGCTAATTTCTTGCCAATAACTATTTCTAATTCCTTGCGCTTTCCAAACATAAGCAGGTCCTCTCCAAGAACCATTATCTTGCATTCCTCCATAGACATTATATGGAAATTCGTTATCCACATTAATATGATAAAATTGAGCCACAGGAATGTTACCAATAAATCGCCAAGATTTACCACCATCTTTGGTAATGTTTAAACCACCATCATTTCCATCGATCATAAATTTCCCATTCTTTGGGTGAATCCACCAAGCATGATGATCTGGATGCACACCATTATCTACACCATAAGCAGGCATTAATTGTTTAAAAGATTTACCACCATCTTGTGAAACATTTACATAGGTAAAAACGGTGTATAATCTGTTTTCATTTTGAGGATCTACATAAATTTCAGAATAATAAAAAGGACGATTTCCAATTCCGGGTTTATCATTTACCTTTTTCCACTTAAAACCACCATCTTCACTTTTATATAACGCATTTTTCTTAGCTTCTACCAAAGCATAAATGGTATTGGGCTCACTTGGAGCTATTGCAACACCAATTCTTCCTAATTCTCCTTCTGGGAAACCTTCTTTATCAGTGATTTGTTTCCAGTTTTCTCCACCATCGTGAGTGATGTATAATCCAGAGCCTTTTCCACCAGATTTAAAAAACCAAGGATCACGTTTGTGTTCCCACATTGCAGCAATGATTTTGTTAGGATTTGTAGGATCCATAATTAAATCTGCAGTACCAGATTTAATGTTTGTAAATAAAATTTGTTTCCAAGTTTTACCTCCATCTGTAGTTTTATAAACACCACGTTCTTTGTGTTCTCCCCAAGGAGAACCAATTGCACCAGCATAAACGGTATTAGGATTAGTTGGGTCTATGATAACCCTATGAATATGACGCGTTTTTTCTAATCCCATAGCTTTCCATGTTTTACCTGCGTCTAAAGATTTGTAAATACCAAAACCACCATTTAAACTATTTCTTGGGTTTCCTTCTCCTGTGCCAGCCCAAATTACACTTGGATTAGATTGTTGAATGGCAACAGCACCAATAGAGGCAGTGAGTTCTTTTTCGAAGATAGGTTCCCATTTAACACCTCCAGAAGTAGATTTCCAAATTCCGCCAGAGGCTGTGCCCACATATATTATATCTGGATTAGATTCTACAACGTCTATGGCAGTTACACGCCCAGACATACCTCCAGGACCAATGTTTCTTGGTTTCATGTTTTTAACTAAATCCATAGAAAACTCTTGAGCAAATAGTAAGGTAGTTGCACTTAAAAAAAGCAGCGTTAAAAATTTTTTCATTTTATAAAATTTGGTAGTTTATTAATAGCCTACTAATATACAAAATAGAAAACACCCCATATAAATGGAACGTTTTTTAACAGTTGAAGTAAATGTGAAGTAAATGGATAATTAGTCTTCTTTTTTCTTAGGTTCTCTTTTGGCTTCTTTAAGAGTTTGCATTAACATCCATTCGATTTGCCCGTTTGTAGAACGGAATTCGTCTGAAGCCCATTTTTCAATAGCTTTTAACATTTCTTCATTTATTCTTAATGCAAATGCTTTTTTCTTTGCCATGGTCTATTTTTATTAGAATAGATTTTAAACAATTGTAAATATTATCCAATTAATGATTACGATATGAATACGAATTCTAATTATTTAAAAATAGGTTTTTATATTTTTGCAATACTAATTTGATTTCTGTTTCTTTTTGTGTTCCAATTAGTAGTTTTTTACCGTTTTTTAATTCTAATTGAATACCTATATTACCTGAAATATTTATGGCTTTTCCATTTTTTTTGTTAAACGGAAAGCCTCCTTTTAATCCCCAGCCACCATATTCTGCTATTGGGTTGTAAGTTCTTACATAAGCTAACTTAATAGCTCTCCAAGGTATTAGTTTTAAAGAAAAATGAAATGGAAAAAACTGATAATAAATTCCTTTTTCATCTATTCTTGTCGTTAATTTAAAAATAAAAATTATTGAGATAGAAAGTGCAATACCTAAAGTTGAGAATAAGAATTCATTAGTAGTCATTTTAGTATTTTCTTTAAAGTATTCGTTACAAATTATAACAATTGGTAAAATTGCACTAATTGAAATAATTAAGACTAACCAGGTTTGTGTAAACCTTTGTTCTTCTATAAAAACTTTCATTATCTATTTTATTTCTTTTTAAAATAATTCTTGTCCAGCTCTAATTTTCATTTTTAATTTAAAAGTTAAAGACTATGTAAGTTAGAGATGGGTTAGGTAGCTATTTTAACTAATAACTTGTAAACCCAAAACTTAATGGTTTAAAGTTCCTGCATTAACAACAGGAGAAGCTTCTTTGTCTCCACATAAAATTACCATTAAATTACTAACCATAGCAGCTTTACGCTCGTCGTCTAAATCTACGATATCTTTTTTGTTTAATTCTTCTAAAGCCATTTCTACCATGCTTACAGCACCTTCTACAATTTTATGTCTAGCAGCAACTATAGCAGTGGCTTGTTGTCTTTTTAACATGGCAGATGCTATTTCTTGAGCATAAGCTAAATATCCAATTCTTGCTTCTAAAACTTCTATACCTGCAATGGCTAAGCGTTCTTCTAATTCCTTTTCTAAAGCATCAGAAACTTCGTTTACGCTTGAACGAAGCGTAATATCTTCGTCATGACCTTCATCAGCAAAATTATCATAAGGGTACATACTTGCTAGCTTTCTAACAGCAGCGTCAGTTTGTACTCGAACAAAGTTTTCATAATTATCAACATCAAAAGCAGCTTTGTATGTGTTTGTAACCCTCCAAACTAAAATTGTAGAAATCATAACTGGGTTTCCTAACTTATCATTTACTTTTAAACGCTCACTATCAAAATTGCTAGCTCTTAAAGAAATTGGTTTTTTTCTGTATAATGGATTTGCCCAATACAAACCATTTTCTTTGATAGTACCCACATATTTGCCGAAAAGTAAAATTACTTTTGAGGTATTAGGGTTAACAAGTATAAAGCCAAAAAAACCAATAAAGCCAATAATGGTTGGAATTAAGTAAATGGCATTTTCTTGATTTACAATTAGAAAGATTCCTCCAAAAAATAACAATAAGGCAATAAAAAGCATTAAATACCCATTTGCAGGTTTAATAATTTTTTCTGATTTCATAAGTATAGTTTTAAAATGATATTAAAATAATATCACAAATATATTAATTATTTTTATTCATTTCCAAATATTTGCATTAATATTTTCTTAAATTAGCTGTCTCTTACTAAAAATTACAAATAATGAAAATTAAAATCTTTTTATTCTTATCGTTATTTTTTCTCTCGAATTCATCAGAAAAAAAAGTTATGTTTTGGGGCAAAAATGGGCACAGAGCTACTGGAGAAATTGCCGAAAGACATCTTACTAAAAAAGCTAAAAAATGTATCGATAAAATTTTAAAAGGACAAAGTTTAGCTTTTGTATCTACGTTTGCTGATGAAATAAAATCTGATAGAAAGTATAACAAGTATTATTCTTGGCATTACATAAATATGGATTTTGAGGAAACCTATGGCACATCAAAAAAGAATCCGAAAGGAGATTTAGTAACAGGTATTGCTCAATGTGTAGCAGTTTTAAAAGACAAAAATAGCTCTGAAGAAGATAAAGAATTTTACCTAAAAATGTTAGTTCATTTTGTAGGTGATTTGCACCAACCAATGCACTTAGGTAGAAGACAAGATAAGGGAGGAAATACCATACAGGTACAATGGTTTGGAAAAGGTACAAACCTACATAGAGTTTGGGATGAAAATATGATTGACGAGTGGGATATGAGCTATTTAGAATTGGCTAATAATGCAAAAGAAATGTCAAAAAAACAGATAAAAGCCATACAATCTGGTACTGTTATCGATTGGGTAAATGAAGTGCATCAAATTACTAAAAAGGTGTATAAATCTGTGAATGTTGGAGAAAATCTACGCTACAAATATTCATACGATCATTTTGGTATGGTTAGACAACAATTGCAAAGAGGTGGCATTCGTTTAGCAAAAGTACTTAATGATATTTTTGATTAAGAACCTAATGATAATTCTAACACAAACTTTATAGTAAATGATTATAAAACTTTTTTTTGTTAAGGATTAGTTAATTGTTTTTTATTCGCATTTCTTCTTTGTAATTTTAAAAAATGTTTGAAAAAAGTATTTACATTTTAACGTTTTTAATTTTAGTTTTTTCTTGCAAAAAAAATAATAGTAAAACAGTTGCAAAAGAAATTACTGCTGTAAACTCTTACACTTATAAAGAGCTTAAACCTTTGTTAGAAAGAAGTGATGGTAAAACCTATGTTGTTAATTTTTGGGCAACTTGGTGTGGCCCTTGTGTAAAAGAATTGCCTGCATTTGAAAAACTTGGTAAAGAATACTCAGACAAAAATGTTGAAGTTTTATTAGTGAGTTTAGATTTTCCTAAACAAGTAGAAAAAAGACTAATTCCCTTTATCAATAGAAAAAAAATAGAATCTAAGGTTATTTTGTTAGATGACGTTAACGAAGATTATTGGATAAAAGCAATAGATTCTAATTGGACAGGAGCAATACCAGCAACACTTATTTATAATTCGTCTAAAAGAAAATTTTACGAACAATCTTTTGATTACGAATTGTTAGAGAACGAATTAAAAACTTTTTTAAAATCATAAATGATGAAAACACTAAAAATAATTTTATTACTAACTGTCGTAACTATAAGCACAGCATTTAGTTTAAAAACAGATAAAGGATATAAAGTTGGTGATACCATAGAAAATTTTACCTTAAAAAATGTTGATGATAAAATGGTCTCTTTATCCGATTATAAAGAAGTTAAAGGGTTTATAATCGTATTTACCTGTAACATGTGCCCTTATTCAGTGGCAAATGAAGATAGAATAATTGCTTTAGATATGAAATATAAAAAATTAGGATACCCTGTAATTGCAATTAATCCTAATGATCCAAGAGCTTCAAAAGGAGATGGTTTTGAAGATATGAAAGTAAGAGCAGCTGAAAAAAAGTTTACTTTTCCGTATTTATTTGATGAAGGGCAAAAAGTGTATCCAAAGTTTGGAGCTACAAGAACACCACATGTATATGTGGTAAGTAAACCCAATATGAAAGTAGAGTATATTGGAGCGATAGACAACAGCTCTAAAAACCCAAATAAAGTAACAGAAAAATATACAGAAGATGTTGTAGATGCTTTATTAGCAGGAAAAAAACCTAAAAAAACAGAAACAAGAGCCATTGGGTGTTCTATTAAAACATTGTAAGAGAATAGTTAAATTGATAATCTACTTTATATCTTAGAATCTCAAGTTTTTCTTGAGATTTTTTTTGTAGTATTAGAATAATAATTTTAAAAACTATCTTTTAATTGCCCAACTATTGATGATAATTTTGATTTAAAAGCTACTTTTTTTGTCATTTTATTTAAAGAAAATTGTACATCTTTAGAAAGACTGTTAAAATAATTTTCTTGCACCCAAAATTGATCTCCAGCTATATGATTTACTTTATTTAAAACAAGCTTAAAATTATTTTTATATAAGAATTTTTCAATATCATCTTTAAGAGCTTGTCCCTCGTACAATGCAATTTTTTCTACTTCTAACCAAATAGAATTAACGTTAGAAATCATTTTACCTGCACCTTCAAGTACCATTAATTCTGCTCCTTGTACATCCATATGAATAAAATCTATAGATTCTATTTTATTATCTACACAAAAGTTGGCTAAAGTTTCTGTTTCTATGGTAATAGATTCTTTAAATTCTAACCAAGGATGAACTTCTTTTGTTTTTCCTGGTTTATAAAGAGAAGAGCTTTTATTGCCAAAACTTAAAGAGTTGTCTTGGGGTTTATCTTTGTTTGGAGGTTTACCAGATGAAACATAGAAAGTAGCAGTGCCTTTTTTAGAAGACAATCCAATTTTAAAAGGGTTAAGATTGTTTAACTTATGCTTAGTTTTATTTTTTAAAACTTCAGAAAAGTTACTTGGTACAGGCTCAAAAGCATAAATCTTGCTTTTAGGGAAAATACTTAAATATCTGACGCTACTCAAACCTTCACATGCGCCAATGTCAAAAAAAGTAAGCTTTTGGGTTACATCAAATAACTTGGTTAATACTTTTTCATGTATTGCTAATTTCATTTTTTCATTTTTAATATTAGTTATTTTCTATCTAAAAAATCTTGAAAAGCATTTTGAGAAATTGCTTTTCCTAAAGAATCTAACTTTGCTATTTCTTTTCCTTTTTTTAATATTGGTTTTTTACTCGTATGGTCATAAACTATTTGTGCATTTTTGGTAAAAGTACCAAAACCGTTGTTAAATATATAATGCGCATACTGTTTGTAAGATTTATTAAAAATATTTTTACTGAATACAAAATCAGAAGTGTCGCCACCTAAAAGGGTTAATAGAGTGTATGATAAATCTATTTGGCTTGAGACATTGTTAATTTTAATTCCTTTTTTATGCAAAGCACCTCCTAACCATAGCATAGGAATTTGAAATTTTTTAGATGAGTTAAAAGCACCTGCATGTATAGGAAAACGATTGCCATGATCGGATAAAATAATTATTAAAGTATTGTTATACCAAGGTTGTTTTTTTGCAAAACGTACAAAGTTTCCAATTACTTTATCTGTATAGGCATGAGCGCTTCTAAATTTATTTTCCTCAGTATTTTTTCCAAATTTGTATTCATCTGGAAATTCAAAAGGCTCATGGCTTGTTAAGGTTAAAGCAATTTTAAAAAAAGGTTCGTTTTGTTTTTTTATCAGATCATTTTGAAAACGTTTCATAAAAACATGATCATGAACTCCCCATTTAGAGTTCCAATCTTTTTTATCAAAATCATTACCATCAACAAAATTAGTAATACCCGCATTTCGTAAATACGTATTCATATTCCCGAAATTTAAATCTCCACCATGATAAAAAGAAGTTTGGTATCCTAAGTCAATCATTTTCTGAGGTAACATGGGTAAACTTCTGGTTTTATTTGGCATTTTCATAATACTTTTTGTAGGTTGAGGGTAATAACCACTTAAAATTGCAGGAATACCTTTATCTGTTCTATCTCCATTTGCATAAAAGTTGGTAAATAAAATACCTTCTTTAGAGAGTGTATTTAAGTTCTCTGTAACATTAGGCTCACCACCTAAAGACCCCACAACTTTAGCAGTTAAACTTTCCCAAATAATTAAAATTACATTGGGTTTTTGAGTGTTAAGAATGCTATCTGTATCTGAATGTAAAAGCTGATTTCTTCTTTTTTGAATGATATTGGCTGCAACATCTTTATCAAAAAAATGATAAGGATTTTTACCATCTGATTTATGAGTTAAAGCATTAAAGAAATTCCAAGCGTAATTAATGGCAGCATGATTTGCAAACATTACATTAGAGAAATAAACATTGCTCTGATTAACGGGTATGGTTTGTAAACCACCTCTTACAGGAATAATTAAAAAGGCTGTAAATATTAAAAATATAAGAGCTTCTAAACCAAACCCTTTTTCTATTTTTTTAATGCGCTTATCTATAACTTTGTTAAACCATTTGATAAAAATAAAAGCAATAACTATCCAAAGAACAATACCAGATGTTAATTGAAAGGTTGATGTTGATGCAACCATAACTTCTGGAGTGTTTAAATAAGTTAGTAGAGCTGTATCTAAACGTGTTCCCCAAGATTGATACAAATTGGCATCAATAATTAAAAATAAACTCAAGATACTAATTAGAATAGTAGAATACCATTTTATAATTTTTGCTATTCTTTGTGGTGCTATAAAAATTGTAAAAATGATACATAGAAAAGGTATAAAACACAAATAACCAGCAAAAGATACGTCTAAACGTAAACCATATAAATAGGTTTTAAGAGTAGTTGTAAAACCTAAACCAATTGTTTTATTGAAATAAAAAATTAAAAAAAAGAAACGTGCAAAAACAAAATAAATAACCCATAAAAGAAAGTAAATAATGTTAAATACAAGGCGATTTTTTATGGTGCGAATCATTTTATTCTGTTACTTTTAATCTTGCTTGTGCGGTTACAGAAACATCAGAATAATTATTGTTTAAATATTTTAAATATCCAGTTATAGCAATCATTGCTGCGTTATCTGTTGTATATTCAAATTTAGGAATATAAGTTGTCCATCCAAAATGTTTTTCAGCTTGTAGTAATCGACTTCTTATTTCGGAATTTGCAGAAACGCCACCAGCAATGGCAATGTGCTTAATGTTGGTTTTTTTTACGGCATTTTTAAGTTTTTCCATTAAAATTTCGACAATTGTAAATTGTATAGAAGCACAAATATCAATTAAATTTTCTTCAACAAAATTAGGGTTAATGCGTTGTTGCTTTTGAATAAAATATAGGATACCAGTTTTTAATCCACTAAAACTAAAATCTAAATCACCTACTTTAGGCTTTGTAAAAGAATATGCTTTTGGGTTTCCTAATTTAGCATATTTGTCTATTAGAGGGCCACCAGGGTAAGGTAATCCTAATATTTTAGCAGATTTATCGAAAGCCTCTCCTACAGCATCATCTATAGTTTCTCCTAAAATTTCCATTTCAAAATAATTCGAAATTTTTACAATTTGGGTGTGCCCACCACTAATAGTTAGGCACAAAAAAGGAAAAGGAGGTGTTTTATTACCTTCTTCTTTTATAAAATGCGCTAAAATATGTGCTTGCATATGGTTAACATCTATTAATGGAATTTGCAAACCTAAAGCCAAAGATTTAGCAAAAGAAGTGCCAACTAATAAAGAACCCATTAAACCAGGACCTTTAGTGAAGGCAATTGCTGATAAGTTTTTTTTTGAAACCCCTGCTTGTTCTAAAGCTTGTTGTACAACAGGTACAATATTTTGTTGATGAGCTCTAGATGCTAATTCTGGTACTACACCACCATATTTAGAATGTACATCTTGATTGGCAATAACATTACTTAAAATTTTTGTATTACAAATTACAGAAGCGCTTGTGTCATCACAAGAAGACTCTATTGCCAAAATGTAAACAGGTTTAATCATTTAAAACTTCTAATTAAAGACAAAATTAATGATAATTTTATCTTGTATTCCTTTTTTAAGTATAGAAATTTAATAGTTTGTTAAATTTGAACGTTCTTTGTAATAAATGGCAATATTTTTGATTATTATTACCATAGTATAGCAATTAATTAAAAGAAATAGATATCAAAAAAATAGGAAAAATAATACTAAAATGGGTAGGGTATTTATTACTCTTTTTACTGTTTATTAGTATTTTACTTTCTATACCTGCTATACAAACTCAACTTGGAAACTATGCTACAAAAAAACTAAACGAAGATTTTGATACCAATATTAGCATAAGCAAAGTCGATTTATCTTTTTTAGGAAGTGTAAAACTAAAAGGAGTTGAGATTAGAGACCACCATCAAGACACTTTAATTTTTGTAAAAAAGTTAAGCACTTCTCTTCTTAGTGCAAAAAATATTTTCGAAAACGAAGTCAATTTAGGTAGTATTTCTTTAGACGGTGTAAATTTTCATATGAAAACTTATAAAGGAGAAGAAGAAGATAATATGGCTGTTTTTATAAATAAGTTTGATGATGGAAAGCCAAGAGATTCTTTAAGCAACCCTTTTATTTTAAAATCTTCTAACGTATATGTAAGCAATTTAAATTTTAAGTTGATTAATAATAATAGTGAAACACCATTATCTTTTGCTACAAAAAGTACAGGTGGTAATTTACAAGATTTGTTAGTATACGGTCCAGATTTTTCAACTAAAATAAGAGGATTATATTTTGTTGATAATAGAGGCTTAGAGGTTACTAATCTTACTACTAACTTTTCGTATTCTAAAACTGCAATGCATTTTAAAAAAACCACATTGCAAACAAGATCGTCTAAAATAAAAGCCAATATAGATTTTACTTACAACAGAGAAGATTTAGCAGATTTTAATAATAAAGTAAACATTAAAGCTAATTTTAATAAAAGCGTATTGGCTGTACAAGATTTAAAAAAGTTTTATAATGAATTAAACGGCGAAGATATTATTAGATTTTCTGGAAGATTAAATGGAAAATTAAACAATTTTTCGCTTCAAAAATTAAGATTAAACACCAAACACGGAATTAAAGTTTTTGGAGATTTAGATTTTGTTAATGCAGTAAATTCTGAAAAAGGATTTAGATTTAATGGAAATTTAGAAAATCTAACAGCTACATACAACGAATTAAGAAATATCTTACCCAATGTTCTAGGAAAAACCTTACCAACAGAATTTAGAAAGTTTGGTAGGTTTACTGTAAAAGGGAGAGTTAATGTTACTCCAGATGAAATGTATGCTACAGTAAATTTAAAATCAGAAATTGGTAGTGTTATTTCTGATTTAGAAATTTCTAATATAGATGATATAGATTACGCTGCTTACAGTGGAGAAATAGAATTAAATAAATTTAACATAGGAATACTTTTTAACGATAAACTTTTTGGTGAAGTTTCTTTAAAAGGTGATGTAAAAGGAAGTGGTTTTAAGTTAGAAAACATTAATACATCATTTATAGGGAGAGTTTCAGAAATTAATTTTAAAGATTACAATTATAAAAATATTGATGCAAATGGCCAGTACCAAAACAATAAGTTTGATGGAGAATTAACCATCGATGATGAAAATTTTAAAATGAAGTTTAACGGACTTGCAGATTTATCATCAGCAGTACATAAATTCGATTTTAAATCTAACATTGCGTATTTAAATTTAAAAGAAACAAATCTATTTACAAGAGATAGCATCTCTGTTTTAAAAGGAAACATAGAGTTAGACGTAGAAGGTAACACATTTGATGATATTACAGGAAAAGCTACCTTTAAAAATGTGTTTTATACCAACCAAAAAAAAGAATATAATTTTAAAGAATTTAATGTAACATCTTCTCTTAAAGACAGTATAAAAAAGATAGAAGTAGCATCTCAAGATATTGCAAATGGTTATATCTCTGGTAAGTTTTCTTTCTCTGAATTACTCCCTGTTGCTCAAAATGCATTGGGTAGTATATATACAAATTATTCACCATACAAAGTAGCGCCACATCAATTTATAGATTTTAATTTTACCATTTACAATCAGATAGTTAGTGTTTTTTATCCCGAAATTTCAATAGATGATAAAACCAAGATAAGAGGAAAAATAAAAGCAGATAAAAATCAATTAAAGTTAACCATTTCTTCTCCTAAAATAGATGTTTACGGAAATGAGATAAAAGATATATTATTACGTACAGATAATCAAAATAAGCTCTATAATTCGCATTTAACAGCTTCAGAGGTCAATACCAAATATTACAACATGTCTAAGTTAAATTTGTTAAGTTTAACTCAAAACGACACATTGTTTTTTAAATCTGTGTTTACTGGAGGAAAGAAAAAGAATGAAAACTTTAATCTCGATTTTTTTTACACCTTTAATCAAGAAGGAAAATCTGTTGTTGGTTTTGAGAAATCTTCGTTCAAATTTAAAGGCAATGTTTGGGATATTAACCCAGATGAACTAAATACAGATAAAATTATTTTCGATTTAAATAAAAACGAATATAATTTTAGTCAATTCAAATTAGTTTCTGGAGAGCAAAAAATAGAATTTACAGGAAGCTTAAAAGGAGATACAGAAAAAGTGTTATTAGCAGATTTTACTAAGGTTAAACTGCAAAGTTTTTTGCCAGATATAGATAGTTTAGTATTAAAAGGAAGCCTTTCTGGACATGTAGATTTTGTACAAAAACAAGGAGTATATAATCCAGAAGCATTATTAGCTATAAAAGATTTTGAAGTAAATAATTTTAAACAAGGAGATTTATCTTTAAATATAAAAGGAAGTAATTCTTACGAAAAGTATAGAGTAGATTTATCTATAAACAATAAAAAAGTTAAAAGCATTGCAGCTACGGGGTCTGTAGACTTTTCAACAAAAAGACCTTTAATAGATTTAGAAGTATTTTTAGAAGAATTTGGATTAGATGCTTTTAGCCCATTAGGTCAAGATGTCTTATCATCTGTAAGAGGTAATGCATCAGGTAATTTTAATTTAAGAGGTTTTTTAGGTAACCCCGAAATGGAAGGAATATTAACACTAAAAGATGCAGGGTTAAAATTTCCTTATCTAAATGTAGATTACGATTTTGAAGGAGAATCTATTATAACCTTACAAGAGCAATCTTTTATTTTAGAAGGTGTTTCTCTTTTAGATACAAAACACAATACAAGAGGTAAATTAATTGGAGACATTACTCATCTAAATTTCGAAAAATGGTTTTTAAATATAGAAATAGAGAGTAATAATCTACTGGTTTTAGATACAGAAAATACAGAAGAAGCCTTGTATTATGGCTCTGCATTTATAGACGGAACCGCAAATATTACTGGGTTAACAGACCAATTAACTATAGATGTAAATGCAAAAACAATGGCAGGAACAACATTTGTGGTTCCGTTAAAAGATGTAGAAACGGTAGACAGCTACAGGTTAATTCATTTTAAATCTAAAGAAACTAAAGTAAAAGATAGGCAAAAAGAAATAGCTTTAGAAGCTATTAAAGGGCTTTCTTTAAATATAGATTTAGAAGTAACCAAAGACGCAGTTGCTCAGGTTGTTATAGACGAAGTCTACGGAAGTCAATTAACAGGTAGTGGTGCAGGAAACTTAAGAATAGAAATAAATACTCGTGGTAAATTTAATATGTATGGAGATTATACAATAGATAATGGAGTATATGATTTTAAATATGGAGGTATTGTAAACAAACCATTTCTAATTCAAAAAGGTGGTACAGTTTCTTGGAGTGGTAACCCTTATGAAGCCAATTTAGATGTTACTGCAGTCTATAAAGCAAAAGCAAACCCAGGAGTTTTATTACAAAATTTTAATTCTAATAGAAAAATTGAAGTAGATTTAGTAACAAGAATTACAGGAGGACTGTTTAGCTCTAAACAAGATTTAGACATTCAACTAACAAATGTAGATCCAACAATTGCAAATGAATTAGAGTTTATTTTAAACGATAATAATATAAACGAAAAAACCACCCAATTTATATCTTTACTGGCCTTTGGTAATTTTGCAAATCCAGATAAAGTAGATTTTAATGCAGGCGAAACAATTTCAAGTACAGCCTCAAGTGCTGTTGCTGCAGCTTTTAATAGCCTGCTAAATAACCCAGATAGTAAATTTCAGTTAGGTGTAGATTATCAACAAGGAAATAGAGGTAATGATATAGACAGACTAAATATAGATAACCAAGTAGATGTTTCTGTAAGTACCCAAGTTAGTGATAGAGTTATTATTAACGGAAAAGTTGGTGTGCCTATTGGAGCTCAAACACAATCGAGTGTTGTTGGAGAAGTTAAAGTAGAAGTTTTACTAAACAAAGAAGGTAATTTTAGAGGAGTTATTTTCAATCGCCAAAACGAAATTCAATATACTCAACAAGAAGAAGGTTACACACAAGGCGTTGGTTTGTCTTATCAAGTTAATTTTAATACACTTTCAGATTTGCTTAGAAAAATTGGTCTTAAAAAAAGAAAACCTAAGCAAGTTGTAAAAAAAGACTCCGTAAAGAAACCTAAAAAAGAGCTAATTAATTTTGAAGGAAATTAACCCTTTCGTTTTTTAATTTAAAAGTGACTTTTATCATTAAAAATATCATTTTGTAAACAGTATTTTTGTGCTTTAAAAAATTAACAAAATGATAATAAAATTAACCCTTTTTCTTGCTAAAATATAGTTATTTTTCTAACTAAAATAATACGAAATAGCCTAAAACGATTTCGTAGTTTTATTATTTTAAATGGTTATAAAGCAGTAATTTTACATCAACAAAATATGAAGAAAATAAAAAAAATAGCGGTCATGACTTCTGGAGGAGATGCTCCAGGAATGAATGCAGCAATTAGAGCTGTGGTAAGATCTTGTGCTTATTATAGTTTAAGTTGTGTAGGTATATATAGAGGTTACGAAGGTTTAATCGAAAATGATTTAATCGATTTAAATGCAAGAAGCGTACATAATATTGTAAATAAAGGAGGAACAATTTTAAAATCTGCACGTTCTACTGAATTTAGAACAAAAGAAGGAAGAGCAAAAGCTTACGAAAATTTAAAAGAACGTGAGGTAGATGCAATGGTTGTTATTGGAGGAGATGGTTCTTTTACAGGTGCAGTAATATTTAACGAAGAATTTAATTTTCCAGTAATTGGTATTCCAGGTACAATAGACAATGATATTTTTGGAACATCTCACACATTAGGTTACGATACAGCATTAAATACAGCAGTAGAAGCAATAGATAAAATTAGAGATACTGCTTCTTCTCATAACAGACTTTTCTTTGTAGAGGTTATGGGGCGTGATGCTGGGTTTATAGCTCTAAATGCTGGTGTTGGTGCAGGTGCTGAAGAAATTTTAATTCCTGAAGAAGATTTAGGATTAGATAGAATGTTAGAATCTCTAGAAAGAAGTAGAAGAGCAGGCAAATCATCTAGTATTGTGGTAGTTGCAGAAGGAGATAAATCTGGTAAAAACGTATACGAATTAGCAGCTTACGTAGAAGAAAATTTACCTTTTTACGATGTTAGAGTTAGTATTTTGGGGCATATGCAAAGAGGTGGGTCTCCATCTTGTTTTGATAGAGTTTTAGCAAGTAGATTAGGAGTAAAAGCTGTAGAATTACTATTAGATGGTAAAACAAATTTAATGGTAGGTTTAAAAGACAATAAAGTTATTAGTACAGATATTAAAGAAGCAATTTCTGGCGGACACTCAATTAACCACGAATTGTTAAGAATTTCTGATATTATTACAACATAAAAATAAATAAATAAAGATTAGTAAAATGATAAAAGTAGGAATTAACGGATTTGGAAGAATTGGAAGATTAGCATTCAGATCTACAGTAAATAGACCAAACGTACAAGTAGTTGCAATTAACGACTTATTAGATGTTGATTATTTAGCTTACATGTTAAAGTACGATTCAGTTCACGGTCAGTTTGATGGTGATGTTGAAGTTAAAGAGGGTAAATTAGTTGTTAACGGAAACGAAATTAGAATTACAGCAGAAAGAGACCCTGCAAACTTAAAGTGGGATGAAGTAGGAGCAGAATATGTAATCGAATCTACAGGATTCTTTCTTACAGAAGAAACTGCTGGAAAACACTTAGAAGCAGGAGCTAAAAAAGTAGTTTTATCTGCACCTTCTAAAGATCACACTCCAATGTTTGTAATGGGAGTTAATAATACAGAGTTAAAAGCAGATCAAAAAATATTTTCTAACGCATCTTGTACAACAAACTGTTTAGCACCAATTTCTAAAGTTTTAAATGATAACTTTGGTATTGTAGAAGGTTTAATGACAACTGTACACGCAACAACTGCAACTCAAAAAACAGTAGATGGTCCTTCAATGAAAGACTGGAGAGGTGGTAGAGCCGCTATTCACAATATTATTCCTTCATCTACAGGTGCTGCAAAAGCAGTAGGTAAAGTAATTCCGGCATTAAATGGAAAATTAACAGGTATGGCATTCAGAGTTCCAACTATGGATGTTTCTGTTGTAGATTTAACAGTAAAATTAGAAAAAGCAGCTACTTATCAAGAAATTTGTGCTGCTATGAAAGCTGCATCAGAAAGCGGAGCAATGAAAGGTGTTTTAGGTTATACTGAAGAATTATTAGTATCTCAAGATTTTGTTGGAGATACAAGAACTTCAATCTTTGATGCTAAAGCAGGTATTGCTTTAAACGACAACTTTGTAAAAGTTGTATCTTGGTATGATAACGAGATGGGGTATTCTACAAAAATCGTAGATTTAATTGAATATGCTGCTTCATTATAGTAAATAGTAATTTGAATTGATAAAAAAACCTGATAGCGAAAGTTATCAGGTTTTTTTATGCTTTAAGAGTTTAAATATAATTAACCATATTGTACAACAGAATAAGAAATCAGATAGATATAAAATAAAATTCTTTTATAATTGATTTGAATAATTCTTGATGAATGAAGTAAGGAATTATATTGAATATTTTAGGTGTAATTATTATTTTAAAAATGGTTAAACTAATTATAGTTAGAAAAATAATTTGTTTTTTCATATTTAACTAACAACTAACAGCTAACAACTATCTAACTGCAATCGCGCTGATTTCTACATTTACAAATTTTGGTAAATTGGCAACTTCTACAGTTTCTCTTGCAGGTGCAGTTTCTTCATTAAAATATTCGCCATAAACGGCATTTATTTCTCCAAAATTATGCATATCAGAAATAAAAATAGATGTTTTAATTACGTTTTCAAAAGTCATATCAGCTGCAGCCAAAACCTCTTTTAAATTCTCCATTACTTGAGTGGTTTCTTCTTTTATAGATGATAAAACCAATTCGCCATTTTCTGGATTAATAGCAATTTGTCCAGAAGTGTAAAGTATATTTTCGCTTAAAACAGCTTGATTGTATGGGCCAATTGGTGCAGGTGCTTTTAACGTTGTGATTATTTTTTTCATTGTATTTTATTAAGTTTCAAAGTTTCAAAGTTTCAAAGTTTTTTAGTTTTGCATACTGCTAAAACAACCTTCTATCTGGTGGTTTATTTTTATCCCACTTTAAGTCAGCCAAAACAGAAGATTTTACACCAATAAAAAAGGTGTAAGAAGAGTTTGTGCCAAAAGGAACCCAATTAAAATTAAATTGCCAACTGTCTAAGTCTCTTGTAAAATTAAATCGCGAAAAAGTAAAACCTCCATCTTTTATATCGTATCCAGAAGAATATCCCATTTTCCATTTTGGAGACAATTCTATATTTCCATTAAACACAATACTATGTATACCAATTCTTCCTGGATCTACACCATTGTTGGCATAATTTGTAGAATATGCTAAATTAATAGACCAAGGTATATCTGCTTTGTACAATTTAGCTTCCTTATTTCTATCTTCATTTGAATTATTATTTCTCTGACCAAATTGGTCTGTAGGATTAATATCTGCCCCAATTACATCTTGAACATTATTGGGGTCTCTATTATTCTGCTTTTTATCACCGTTTTTATCTTTTTTAAAATCGCTGCTTGAAATAGAGTAATTTGCAGTTAAACTTGCATTGGTAAGTCTAAATATGTTTGGATTAAATTTATTAATTCTAACTCCATTACTATTTACTTGATACGGATCTAAAGATCCGCTTAAATTTATTGCTAATTTATCTTTAAATAATCTTGTACCAGCAGAAAAACTAACAGGAGACCAGCGTAAACTATCTGCAGCAATGTTATAAGAAGATGTAAAATTTAAGTTGTTAAGAATAGTAATTTTTTCATCTTCAGCATCGCTATCAGGGTCTTTAGGTGCAACTTTAGCTTCTAATACATTGTTTAAAGTTATTCCGATAGAGTTGCTAACTCCAGAAGATGGAGATCCGTAAATACCTTGGTCAAAAATAGTATAATTTAATATATCTGTAGCATCTGCACTTTGTTGAACTTGGCGCAAATGTTTATCTTTAAAATCAGGCCTGTAAGAGTAGGAAATAGAAGGTCTAAATGTGTGTCTAATAGCTTTTAATCTTCCTTTCTTAAAATTAAAAGTTCCATAAATATTTGTAGATAAACTTACGCCAGCATTATATTCTCTATAACTTTTAAAACCTCTTAAGGTATCTGTTACAACTACGTTTTGAGTTGCATCATATTTTTTTTGAATATAATCGAATTGCCACACTTCTTCATAATTAACATTTGGAGATAAAGTAAAGTATTTAAACGCTTTTATATTAGTGCTTGTTCCAGTATTGTGTTTCATGCCAGCTCTTGCGGTTTCAAACATTTTACTTGTTAAGAATTCTTCATCAGTAGTGTTAATTAAATACTGTCCTTGTAAAGTGTAATTAAAACCCATTTTTTGTATAGGTGTTTTTTGTACACCGCCTTTTCCGGCAAAAGGAAATATTCTATTCATATTTACAGTTAAAGAAGGGAGTGTCATTGTAATAGAGCCAGTATTTGTATTTTGTTGATGAGTTGCTGTTAAATTCATATTAAAAGGTGTGCCAACAAAAGTTTTACTGTAATTTATAGAAGAATTAAATGTATTGGTTTGAGTTTGTGAGACATTAAATTGATTTAAAGATTCTCTAAAAAAACGACTGCTTCCTAAGTTAACAGAGGCAGTAAATCTTGAGTTAGGGCTTGCTTTAGCATCTTGGTTGTGTGTCCATCTTACATTAAAGTTATTAGCTTTGCTAAAATCATCAAAACCTCTAATGCCATTAATTATATTTTCAAAATTAAAACTAAAATTTCCGTTAAAACGGTATCTTTTTTTATAGTTAGAGCTTATACGCATTCCCCAACTTCCATTAGACCAAGCATCGCCTAAAACCGTTAAATCTATATAATCGCTTATAGCAAAATAGTAACCTCCGTTTTGAAAACCAATACCTCTATCTGTACTTCCAGTATCAAAAGCAGGAATTAAAAAACCAGAAACACTGGTTTCGCTTAATGGAAAATAGGCAAAAGGAAGAAAAATAGGTGTTGGTACATCTGCTAAAACTAAATTACTCGAACCCACAATTATTTTTTTACCTGGTACAAGTTTAGCTTTGTTAGTAGCTATATAATAATCTGGATTCTCTTTTTCTGATGTTGTAAATCGTATTTTTCGAACATAAATAGTAGAGTCGTTTACACGTTTTGTTTTTTCTCCGTAAGTAAACATTTCTCCTTGTTTTGTTTTTAAACCATAAATTAAGGCGCGTTTACTCTTAAAATTATAAATAATAGAATCTTGTTCAGATTCTTGGTTACCTTGTTTAAAAATAGGACGTTGTACATAACCAGTACTATCTACAATACCTTTTGCAAACAGTGTGTTTTTTTTATAATCAACAATTATAATACCTGCTTTTAAATCAATATCTGTATAAGTAATATTTGCCTCGTTATATAAGGTAACTGTTTTGTTTCTTGCATTTTGTATGGTGTAATCTTTAGCAACATGCACTATAATATCTTCTATGGTTTCTTTTGGTTTTACAGAGTCGATAGAAACTGTATCTGTTTTTTTTAGTGCTAAAGAATCTTTTTTTGTTTTAAAAACAGAATCCTTTTTTTGAATAGCGATAGTATCTTTTTTTACAGCTTTAACAACTGTTTTTTTCTTAGATGTTATATCTTGAGAAAAGCCTATTTCTATAAAAAATATACTGCAAAATAAAAGTATGTATGATAGGTTTGTTTGCAATGCTATAAATACTATTTTTGTATGTGAGTAAAAATATGGCTCAATATTTGAAGCACCAAATTTACGTTGCCAAAATTAGTTAAATTTTATTGATGCGATTTCAAGAAAACCACAAATTTAATACCAAAAGAAAAATTATTTTTCTTTTTTTGATTCTTGCTTTATTCTTTGGAGATTTTATTTCTGTTTATGCTCAAAAAAAATATGTTATTGTTTTAGATGCAGGGCATGGAGGCAAAGATCCCGGCAATTTAGGAAACGGGTACAAAGAGAAGAATATTGCTTTAAAAGTAGCTTTAGTGGTTGGTAAAGAATTGTCTAAACACAAAGATATAAAGGTTTTATACACAAGAAAAAAAGACGTTTTTATAGATTTATGGAAAAGAGGTGATGTAGCAAATCATGCAAAAGCAGATTTATTTGTTTCCATACATTGCGATTCTCATACTTCTAACGCTTATGGTGCTGGAACTTTTGTTTTGGGATTAAGAGGAAATAAAAAGAATTTAGAAATAGCAAAAAGAGAGAATGCTGTAATTTTGTTAGAAGATAATTATAAAGAAAGATATAAAGGATTTGACCCAAACTCAGCAGAATCTGTTATTGGTTTGTCTCTCTTACAAGAAGAAAACTTAGATAAAAGTCTGGCAATAGCAAGTTTAATTCAAAATAATTTTGCGTATAAACTTAAAAGAAACGATAGAAAAGTAAAACAAGATAATTTTCAAGTTTTAAGAGAAACCATTATGCCAAGTGTTTTGGTAGAATTAGGTTTTTTAACAAACAAAAAAGAAGGTAGGTATTTAAATTCTAAAAAAGGACAACAGCAAATGGGTAAGGCCATTACAGATGCAATTTTAAATTATATAAGTAATTTAAAATTAAACACTGTTAAAGACTTAATTTCTGAAGAAAAAAATAATTCAGATATAGAATATAAAGTTCAAATTGCTTCTGGTAAAAATAAAATTGTTACTAAATCGTATAATTTTAAAGGCTTAAAAAATATTCAGAGAATAAAAGTTGGCAATTATTATAAATACTATTATGGTAATACTACTAAGTATTCTGAATGTAAAAAATCTCTAAAAACAGCAAAATCTAAGGGGTATAAATCTGCATTTATAGTAGCTTTAAAAAACGGAAAAAAAATATCTGTTCAAGAAGCTGTTAAAATGAAATAGTTTTGGTGGTTTCTACCAAAAATTATTAGTAATATTGTTATAAAATTTCCATTTATGTCTAAAGAGTTAAAAACAGGAATTGTTGCGGTAATTATTATTGTCGTATTTGTTTGGGGATTCAACTTTTTAAAAGGTCAAAATTTATTTGATGGTAATGTAAGGTATTTCGAGGTAGAGTATAGCCAAATTGGAGGTTTAACAAGATCTAGTGCCGTTACAATTAACGGGCTAAAAGTTGGTAAAGTAGAGAGTATTAAATTCAATCAAAATTTAGATAAAAGAGGGCATTTAATTGTTCGCTTTTCTTTGCAAGATGATTTTCAATTCTCTAAAAAAAGTGTAGTAAAAATATATTCTCCCAATCCGTTAAGTCCTTCAAATTTAGCTATTATACCAAACTACGATGGAGAAATGGCTGTGTCTGGAGATGAACTTAAAGGAGAAATCGAATCCAGTTTATTTACATCTATTGGAGAACGATTAGACCCACTTCAATCCAAATTAGAAAAAGTATTAGTTAGTGCAGATTCATTATTTAAAAATGTAAATAAAGTATTAGATAATAAAACAAGAGAGAGCTTAAGAAATTCTGTAAAAAACTTAGAATATACTTTGGTAGAGGTTAAAAAAACAATGTTATCGATTAACGGAATTATAGATTCTACCTCTTTAGATTTAAATCAAAGTGTAAAGAATACCAAAATAATTACAGAAAACTTTGTAAAAATTTCAGACACCATAGCAAATTCTAATATTGGAGCAATAATAGCAAAAACAGAAATTGCACTTAATTCCATGAACACCTTTATGTCTGGTATTAATAATGGCAATGGCTCTTTAGGTAAATTAGCTACAGACGACGCTTTATACAACAACATTACTTCTATGTCTAAAGAATTAGAAGAGTTGCTTAGAGAAATGAAAGAAAACCCAAAAAGGTTTGTACACTTCTCTTTATTCGGAAAACGTGCAAAACCTTATACGCCCAATAAAGACAAAGAAAAAGAGGCAAATAAATAATTTACATAAACTTTTAAGTACTATGCAATACTTACCAAACATATTTTTTGCATTAGCTTTAGCTACTGGAATTGGTTTTTTTACGATGAATATTCGCAAATTATCAAGAAACATCAAACTCGGTAAAGATGTTAATCGAAAAGATAGAAAATCAGAAAGATTTAAAAATATGATAATGATTGCTCTGGGGCAATCTAAAATGGTAAAAAGACCTTTTTCCGGATTTTTACACATTGTGGTTTATGTTGGTTTTATTATAATTAATATAGAAGTTTTAGAAATTATTATTGATGGTTTATTCGGAACTCATAGAATTTTTCAAGGCGTTTTAGGAAATAATCTCTACGGATTTTTAATCGGAACTTTCGAAGTCTTAGCAGCATTGGTTTTCGTTTCTGTTATTATTTTTTGGTTGCGTAGAAATGTTTCAAACATCAAAAGATTTTTAAGTAAAGAAATGAAAGGTTGGCCAAAAAATGATGGAAACAACATTCTTTATTTCGAAATGGTATTAATGACCCTGTTTTTAGTGATGAATGCCACAGATACACCTTTTCAAGAGGCAAGTGTTGGAAACCCAATTAGCCAATTCTTAGCACCACTTTTCAATGGGTTTTCTACAGAAGTATTGCACCTAATAGAAAGAACCTCTTGGTGGATTCATATTCTTGGAATTTTAATTTTTCTAAACTATCTTTATTATTCCAAACACTTACATATTTTATTAGCCTTTCCAAATACTTACTTTGCAAACTTAAATCCAAAAGGGCAGTTTACTAATTTAGAATCGGTTACAAACGAAGTAAAGTTAATGATGGACCCAAGTGCAGATCCTTACGCAACCTTAGAAACTGGAGCAGAAGATGAAGTGCCAGAGAAATTTGGAGCATCAGATGTTACAGATTTAAATTGGGTACAATTATTAAACGCTTACACGTGTACAGAATGTGGAAGATGTACATCTTCTTGTCCTGCAAACTTAACTGGTAAAGAATTGTCTCCTCGTAAAATTATGATGGATACTCGTGATCGTTTAGAAGAAGTTGGAAGAAATATTGATAAAAATGGAGGTAAATTTGTAGATGATGGAAAACAATTATTAAACGATTACATAAAACCAGAAGAATTATGGGCGTGTACAAGTTGTAATGCTTGTGTAGAAGAATGTCCTGTAAATATAGACCCGCTTTCTATTATTATGGATATGAGAAGATATTTGGTAATGGAAGAATCTGCTGCACCACAAGAGTTAAATATGATGATGACAAATGTTGAAAACAACGGAGCAATGTGGCAATATAGCCAACAAGATAGATTAAACTGGGCAAAAGAAGAGTAAAACAATATATCAATTACGAATTGATTTAATTCATAATTTAAAATTCACATAATCTATGATAGTAAAAACAATGGCAGATTTTTTTGCAGAAGGCAAACAACCAGAAATTTTATTTTGGGTAGGTTCTGCTGGTAGTTATGACGATAGAGCAAAAAAAATAACCAAAGCTTTTGTAAAAATTTTAAACCAAGCTAATGTAGATTTTGCTGTTTTAGGTACAGAAGAATCTTCTACTGGTGATGCTGCAAAAAGAGCAGGAAATGAATTCTTGTTTCAAATGCAAGCCATGATGAATATTGAGGTGTTAAATGGTTATGAAGTAAAAAAAATTGTGACTTGTGATCCGCACTCATTCAATACTTTAAAAAATGAATATCCTTCTTTAGGAGGTAAATATGAAGTTTTTCATCATACACAATTCATACAAAATTTAATTACAGAAGGTCGTTTAAAAATTAACGATGCTACTTTAAAAGGAAAAAGAATAACATTTCACGATCCATGTTATTTAGGTAGAGCCAATGATATTTATGAATCTCCAAGAGATATAATTAAAAGATTGGGTGTAAACTTAACAGAAATGAAACGCAGTAAAGAAACTGCTTTATGTTGTGGAGCAGGTGGTGCGCAGATGTTTAAAGAGCCCGAAAAAGGAGATAAAGATATTAATGTGTTAAGAACAGAAGATGCTTTGGCAACAAAGCCAAACGTTATTGCTACGGGTTGTCCTTATTGTAATACCATGATGACAGATGGTATAAAATTTAAAGAAAAAGAAGCAGAAGTTGAGGTAAAAGATATTGCAGAGTTAATTGCTGAGGCTAATAAGTTATAATTGATATGAAAAGAATAATAGTATTAACAATATTATTTTTTGCGTTAGCCATTCACTCGCAAAATGAATCAGCTTTAGACTCAGTTTCAAAAAAAACTTGCGAGTATTTAAATTCTAAAAAATTTAAAGAACTTCCTAAAAAAGAAAAAACTACTAGCTTAGGTCTTTTTATGCTTAAGATGTATGATAAACATAAAAATAGCTTAAACAAAGAAGGAATTAAATTAGAGGTAGCTAAAGGAAGAGAAGGTGGAAGGGAGTTAGGACAAAAAATTGGCATAAATATGGTGAAATTTTGTCCAGAAGCTCTGATAATGTTGGCAGAAGAAGATGAGAATGAAACAGAAGGAAATTTGGAAGCAGATGAAATTGTCTTTTCTGTTAGCGGGAAGTTGAAATCTATTTCAGGAGATGAAATAAGTATTATATCATTAAAAGATGAAAATGGTAAAACTCAAAAATTTATTTGGTTGAATAACTTTGAGGGGTCAGATAGGTTAATAACTTCAAATAAAATTAAAAATTTAAAAGTAAAAGTTTCTTATAAAAATTTAGAAATTTATTCTCCTAAACTCAAAGAATACATTGTTAGAAAACAAATTACAAAAATTGAGTACTTATAAGAATGTTTAAAAACTTTGTTAAAGCTGCACGTTTAAGAACATTACCATTATCGGTTTCTGGAATAATTCTAGGTAGTTTTTTTGGAATTTGGCAGAATGAGAACTACTCAAATAAACTTAATGAAATTGATGCATTTTTTTATGTTAAACATATTGAAATCGAATCATCTCTATTAATTTTTATTTTAGCAATTCTAGCCACAATTGGTTTTCAAGTATTATCAAATTTTGCAAACGATTATGGAGATGGTTTAAAAGGAGCAGATAAAAATAGAACTGGAGAAACAAGAATGATTGCTTCTGGTGCAATTACCCCAAAACAAATGAAATCGGCAATGATAAGTACTACCATTATTACTTTAATAATAGCTTTATTACTAATTTACGTTGCTTTTGGAAACGAGAATTTTGGATATTCGATTTTATTTTTTGGGTTAGGTATTGCTTCTATTGCAGCAGCTATAAAATATACAGTTGGTAATTCAGCTTATGGATATTCTGGTTTTGGTGATGTTTTTGTTTTTCTTTTCTTTGGGTTGCTAAGTGTTGTTGGCAGTTATTTTCTCTATACAAAACAAATTAATTTTAAAATTTTTTTACCAGCAATTTCTATTGGTTTATTAAGTACCGCTGTTTTAAATCTAAACAATTTAAGAGATAGAGAAGAAGATAAAAAGAATAATAAGAATACTTTAGTTGTTAAATTAGGTGCTGCAAATGCAAAAAAATACCATTATTTTTTAATAATTGGAGCATTAATTACTGCCTTGATTTATGTTTCTTTAGATTTTAGAAATTTATATCAACTTATTTTTTTAGTCGCATTTATCCCTTTAATTAAAAATATAAATACTGTCGTGAAAAATAAAATTCCGTCAGAATTAGACAATGAACTTAAAAAAGTAGCATTAAGTACATTTTTATTTGCAATACTTTTCGGAGTTGGAAATACCATATTTTAATCAATTTTATGAAAAAAATAAAAATTATTTTAGGAATTATTTCAGTTTTAGTTTTGGCATTTTTCTTAACAGGTTTAATTGTTAAAGAAACAAATTACACTGCCCAAGTTTTTGTAAATAAATCGATTAAAGAAGTTTTTAAAACGTTTAATCAGCCCGGAAATGTGCAAAAATGGATTTTAGAAATAAAATCGATAGATACTTTAAATTTAAATCCTGGATTTACAGGAAGTGAGTTTAAAATTGTTATAGATAATAAAGGGCAAGAAATAACAATGACCAAAAAAATAATGGCTTATGTACCTAACGAAAAAGTAACCTTGTTTTTTGATGCAGAAAACATGCTAAAAACAGACGATTACATTTTTACAGAAAAAGACGGAAAAACTATGGTAACGCTCAACTCAAGTTGTCAAAGCGATTCTTATATAATGGCGTGTTTGTTTCCATATTTTAAAGGTGTTTTTAAAGAACAAGACCAAACGTACTTGAATAATTTTAAAGCATACATAGAAAAACAATAATTCTTTCTTTTGATAAAAGCTACCTATAAAAAATATACCCTCAATTTTAAAAACCCAAGTGGAACTTCAAGAGGAATCTTAAGAACAAAAGAAACATGGTTTATCATTTTAAATAAAGATGATAAAATTGGAATTGGTGAAACAGGTTTGTTTAGAGGTTTAAGTATTGATGATGTTAAGAACTATGAAGAAAAATTAAAATGGGTTTGTCATCATATGCATTTAGGGTTAGAAAAACTTTTGTTAGAAATGACTCAGTTTCCATCCATTCAATTTGGCTTAGAACAAGCTTTTTTATCATTAAATAGTAAAACTTCTTATCATTTATTTCCTTCAGAATTTACGCAAGGAAAATCATCAATACCAATAAACGGTTTGGTTTGGATGGGAGATAAAGCGTTTATGAAAGCTCAAATTAAAGAAAAATTAAAAGCAGGTTTTACTTGCATAAAAATGAAAATTGGTGCAATCGATTTTAGTACAGAAATCGATTTGTTAAAATCAATTAGAAAAGAGTTTTCATCTAAAGAAATAGAACTTAGAGTAGATGCAAATGGCGCTTTTCATCCTAATGAAGCTTTAGAAAAATTAGAGATTTTATCTAAGTTAGACTTGCATTCTATAGAGCAACCCATTAAACAAGGGCAAATAGAAGAAATGGCAAATTTATGTGCTAAAACACCATTGTCAATTGCTTTAGATGAAGAGTTAATTGGTGTATTTTCATCCAAAGATAAAGAACGAGTTATAAAGACTATTAAACCTCAATATATAATTTTAAAGCCAAGTTTAATAGGTGGTTTTGTAGGGAGCAAAGAATGGATTAAATTAGCAGAACAAAATAATTGTGGTTGGTGGATTACATCTGCATTAGAGAGTAATATTGGGTTAAACGCAATTGCTCAATTTACGTTTACTTTAAAAAGTAATTTGCCACAAGGTTTAGGAACCGGGAGTTTGTTTACCAATAATTTTAAAAGTCCGTTAACTGTAAAGAACGGAACCTTACAATATAGTTTAAATAAAAATTGGAATTTTAATTTACACATATGAATTACATACAACAAGCATACAAAGGGAATAATGAGTGGTATCATTGGGTGCTAACTATTCTTTTAGTTTTTATGGGTTGGCAATTTGTGGGTATTTTACCACTAACAATTGTTGCTGTTATGTATTCTGCAAATACTTCAGAATTAATAGAAGCTGCAAATGATAACTTTATGACTTTAGGAATTGACAATAATCTGTTTTTATTTTTAATGATTTTGATGTTTATTTTTGGATTATTAGCCTTAATAATTGGTGTAAAATATATTCATAAAAGAAAATTAGTTTCTTTGGTAACCAGTAGAAAATCAATAGATTGGAAAAGGTTTTGGTTTGGTTTTGTTACTTGGGGCTGTATTGCTGTTTTAGCTATTATTGTAGGTATTTTTATATCGCCAGAAAATTATGTCTGGAATTTTAAATTACTGCCTTTTCTTACATTATTAGTTGTTTCTTTTTTGTTTTTACCTTTTCAAACCAGTTTCGAAGAGCTGCTCTTTAGAGGATATTTTATGCAAGGTTTAGGTATTTTAACTAAAAACAGGTGGTTTCCTTTAATTTTTACATCTGTTTGTTTTGGTTTATTGCATGGCGCAAATCCAGAAGTCCAAAAATTAGGTTACATTACTATGGTTTTTTATATAGGCACAGGCTTGTTTTACGGAATTACAACCTTAATGGACGAAGGAACAGAATTGGCTTTAGGATTACACGCAATAAATAATATTGTAGCTGCTTTTTTTGTTACTACAGATTGGACAGTTTTTCAAACAGATGCATTATATATAGATACTTCTGAGCCTTCTGTTGGCTGGGAGATGTTTTTTCCTGTGTTGGTATTATATCCTTTAATGTTGTTTGTTTTTTCTAAAAAATATGGATGGAAGAATTGGATAGAAAAACTAACAGGATCAATTCAAAAACCATCTAACGAATTAAACCCTTTTTAAGAAATCCGCCAACGCTTTTGACTAATTTATCATTTCATAAAGATTTTAAACTTAATGGAAATTCATTTTCTACTGTTAATGAATTATTAAGTTTTTCTGATGATATGTCTGATGAATTTTCTTTTTTTTTAAGAGATTGGTTTACAGAAAGTAATACTATTTCTGTTCAAACTTCTGGTTCTACAGGAAGCCCAAAATTAATTTTATTGGAAAAACAGCAGATGATAAATTCTGCACTTGCAACTGGTTTTTTTTTTAATTTAAGAGAAAAAACGCAATCTCTATTGTGTTTACCAATAGAATATATTGCTGGTAAGATGATGTTGGTTAGAGCCCTAACTTTGGGGTGGCATTTAGATTTAGTAAACTCTAGTTCAAATCCTTTAAAAGATGTTTCTAAAGAATATGATTTTTCTGCGATGGTTCCTTTACAATTAGAAAACTCTATTAATAAATTACATCAAATTAAAAAATTAATTGTTGGAGGCGGAGTGGTTTCTAATCAGCTTCAAGAAAAATTACAACCTTTAGAATCTGAAATTTTTGCTACTTACGGAATGACAGAAACCATTACGCATATTGCTATAAAAAAACTGAATAATTTTGCAGTATATCCAAATTTTTATAACACTTTACCAAGTATTCAAATTTATAAAGACGAAAGAAATTGTTTGGTAATTAGAGCACCAAAAGTTTCTAATGATGTTGTATTTACTAACGATGTAGTTGCATTGGTTTCTGATACTGAGTTTGAATGGTTAGGCAGATTCGATAACGTAATTAATTCTGGAGGAGTAAAGCTACACCCAGAAAAAATTGAAAAAAAACTATCAAAAATCATTAAAGAACGTTTTTTTGTAGCTGGAATTCCTCATAAAAAATTAGGACAACAATTAATTTTAATTATTGAAGGAAAGAAGAGTGAAATTAATTTTAATGATGCTAATTTATTAAAATATGAAACTCCTAAACAAATCTTTTTTATTGATCGTTTTGTAGAAACTGAAACCAAAAAAATTCAACGTAAAAAAACACTAAATTTAGTTGAGTTTTAAGTTATCTTTAAAAGATATTCTCTTAAATCTTCTTCTTCTTTTAATTTCATTTTCTTTTTTA
The DNA here is from genome assembly GCA_030427865.1 of Bacteroidia bacterium. Classification (GTDB taxonomy): domain Bacteria; phylum Bacteroidota; class Bacteroidia; order Flavobacteriales; family Flavobacteriaceae; genus Polaribacter. Next base: position 53,663 of record JAUICK010000014.1, read on the forward strand.
TTCTATATCTAGCAGTTTGAACAGATCTTGGGTCTATTAATAAAATTCTAGCAATTTCTTTAGTTTGCAAATGTAATTTTATAAACATGCAATGTCTTAATTCAGTCTCAGAAATAGTAGGATGAAGTGTTAAGAGTTTATCGTAAAAACCTTCATAAACAGCATTAAAGTGTTTTTTTAAAATTTCCCAATCTTCATCTCGATCTAAAACATAGTCTATTTGGTTAATAATTCCTTTTATAATTGATTTGTCTTGGCTTTTAACTCCTTTAATATCTGCTTTTATTTCTTTATAATATTGTTTATTATGAAGCAAATTAGTGGTTAGAGTAATAATTTCTTTATCTTTTTCTAAGCAGTTTTTTGTAGTAGAATCAATCTTATTAGAAAGTTCTTTTTCTTTTTTCTTTGAATTATCCATAAGAAAAAAACTACCTATAATAGATAAAATAAACAAAGAACCGATTAAAAACAGAGAAACTTTTAAACTGTAATTAGTATTAGATAAACTTTCATTTTTGAGCTGAATTTTTTCAATTTCAAACTTGGTATTTAATATTTTTATTTTTTCTTCAAGTTCTAAGTTGGTTTTATTTTTGTTTTCTAAAACAAATGATAAGATTCTTGGATTTTCATGTCCAATAAGTTCTATACTAAAAATACAGTCGCTAGAATCTTCATAAGCTTGGTGTACAGCAACACTTATAATATTCTCACCTTTCTTAAAAATAGAGTTATCAAAAAAGTGTTGTTTAAATAAGTGTTCTTCTTGGTCTTTAACAGTGCTTATGGCAAGAGTGGTATTGGTAATAGTAGAATTAGGCATATTGTCTTTAAACAATTCTTTTCCGTTTACAAAAACAACAGCTCCATCATCTCTTTGAATTTTAAATTCGTAAGCTAAATACTTTTTATCTAAAGTAATCTTCTTTTTAAAGTATTTTGTTATATGCTTTTTCTTTTTATTTCCACCGTAACTTAATTCTGTATTATTTTTTTTGTCACCATATCCTAATGGAGATTTTCCGTATTTCCAATCAGAAAAATTTGTAATATTAACCCAATCTTTGTCTAAATAACCTTTATCGTAATAGTGCCAAATATCTTCATTTTTTATAATTTTTTCTTGAGAATAGAAAATGTTTGTAGAGATGAATTGCACTAATATTAATAAAAGAATAGCTCTCATTTTTAAGAAATAAATTAAAATATGCGTAAATATAGTAGAAAATATAGATATAAATAATATTTGTAGTAGATTAGTTGATAGCTTGAGTGAATGTGTTTTTTTGAAATTATTTTAGTTTTGGCAGAACATGTTAATTAATATATGTAATAACAAAATTGGGGGATTAAACTTATTGCATATTAAATTAAAAAAGTCGTGATTTTTTTCTATCACGACTTTTATTTTTTTAAGATTTAGTATTCGAATACTATATTTTATTATAAAACAAGCTTTTAATTATACCATCTGAAAGGCCTATTTTTGGTACAAATATTTTTCTTGCTCCACTCCATTTCATAGCAGATAGGTAAATTTTTGTTGCAGGTATAATTACATCAGCTCTATCTGGATTTAAACTCAGTTCAGAAACTCTTTCTTCGTAAGACATTTGCTTTAAAAATTGATATTGAGCGCTTAAATAAATATAAGAAATAGGTTTTCCTTCAGTTCTACCAGACATTTTAAAGAGTTTGTTAATATTACCACCAGAGCCAATTAAAGATAGTTTTTTAAGGTTTTTTGTGTTTTTCTTTATCCACTTTTCTACATCAGCAAAAATTTCTTTATTCACAGATTTTTTATTGTTTAGTAATCGAACTGTTCCCATTTTAAAAGATTTTGATGTAATAATTTTTCCTTCTGAAAAAATGGTAAATTCTGTACTACCCCCACCAACATCTACATATAAATAAGATTTATGACCATTAATAAGTTCATTTAAATCTGTAGAAGAAATAATTTCGGCTTCTTCTTTACCTCCAATAATATCAATTTGAACTCCAGTTTCTGAGTTAATTTTTTGCACTACTTCTTTTCCGTTTTTAGCTTCTCTCATTGCAGAAGTTGCACAAGCTTTATAACGTTCTACACCATGCACATTCATTAGTAGCTTAAAAGCGTTCATGGCATCTATCATTCTTTGTGTATTCTTTTCGCTAATTTCCCCAATAACAAAGGCATCAGCTCCTAATCGAATTGGAACACGCACTAACGCAGATTTTTTAAATTGTGGTTCTTTGCCTTCAGATACAATTACATTAGATACCAATAGTCGAATTGCGTTTGATCCAATATCGATTGCACCGTATTTTTTTATTTCTAACAAACTATATTATTTATGATTTTTAGGAAATTCTATCATAAAAGTTTTGCCTTTTTTGATGTTTTTCCAGTGTTTTTCTTCAAACTGAATTCCAATGACACCACATGTTGTAACATGAGAGATGGGTTTACTACCAAATTTGTTAACAAAAGTATTGATACCATGATCGTGACTAAAGATAATAGCAGAATTAAAACCATCATCTAATGCCTTTACAGTTTTTACTAAATATCCATCACTAAAACTATATAGCTGTCTTCTTATTTTTAGGTTTGATAATGGGTATTCGAAATTTTCACAAAAAATTACAGCAGTATGTAATGCTCTATTTGCGCTACTAGAAACAAATACATCTGGTCTGTCAATTTTTTTTGAGAGAAATTTAGACATTAAATGAGCGTCGTTAATTCCACGTTTTTTTAGAGGTCTGTCAATATCTTCAATACCAGTATATTCCCAAGAAGATTTTGCGTGTCTAACAATGTATAAAGTTTTCATTTAATTTAAATTGTTGTATTGTAAATATAAAAATTTATGGTGCCAATCGTTCTAGTTTCCAAGAAAAATCTTCTTTTAAAGTATATCTTATTCTATCGTGCATTCTATTTGGTCTACCTTGCCAAAATTCTATAGAAATTGGCTTTACCAAATAACCGCCCCAATGTGGAGGCCTGATTATTTCTTTACCTTCAAAATTTCTCTCAAACATTTTTAAGTTATTGTCCAGTTCTTCTCTTGAGGTAACTACAGTACTCTGGTTAGAAGCCCAAGCACCTAATTTACTTCCATCTGGTCTTGTTTCAAAATAACCATCTGATAAGTTTTCTGCTAATTTTTCTGCTTTTCCTTTAATGATAATTTGCTGCTCTAAAGCAGGCCAGAAGAAAGATAGGCAAATTTGATTATTATTTTCGATAGCTTTTCCTTTTTCTGAAGTGTAATTGGTGTAAAAAATAAACCCTTCCCAAGTAAATCTTTTTAATAAAACTACTCTGCTTTTTGGATAACCATCTAAACCTATGGTAGCAATGGTCATTGCGTTACTTTCATCAACCATTTCTGAATTATCAGCATTTAAAAACCAAGTTTGGAATAATTCTATTGGGTTTTCTGGACAATTACTTTCTAAAAGTTCTTGCTTTTCGTATGATTTACGGTAGTTACTTAGGTCTTTTGACATTTCATTTTCTTTTAAACAAAGATAATCCAATAAAGGTTAAAAATCCATTTAAAACTAAAACGAAAAAGCCAAAATCGAAATTGAAGAATTCTAAACTGTGATAACTAATAATGAAAGTTAAAATTGGAGCTAACAAACAAATTACAGGTACCATTTTGTCTTTTACGTTTAGTTTTGTGAATAATCCAAAAGCATATAAACCTAATAAAGGTCCATAAGTATATCCTGCTGCTTTAAAAATATTGGCAATGACACTTTCATCAGCAATAAAATATTTAAAAATTAGAATGATGAGAATCAGAACAACCGAAAAAACAACGTGAATTTTCTTTCTAATTTTTTCTTGTAACTTTTTATCCTTCTTTTTATCAATTTCTAAAATATCAATACTAAAAGATGTGGTTAAAGAGGTTAATGCAGAATCTGCACTGGAATAAGCAGCAGCAATTAATCCTAATAAGAAAAATAATGCTGTTGCTAAACCTAAATTTCCTTGAGTTGCTATAATAGGAAAGAGTTGGTCTTTGTGCGCGTCAATACCATTTTGTTGAGCAAAATCTGTTAACAAAACACCTAAAGCTAAAAAGAAAAAGTTAACAATTACCAAAACAATGGTAAACCAAAACATGTTTTTTTGTGCATCTTTTAGGTTTCTACAAGTCAAGTTTTTTTGCATCATATCTTGATCTAATCCTGTCATAACAACTGCTATAAATGCACCAGATAAAAATTGTTTCCAAAAGTAGTTTCCTGCGCTTACGTCTTCAAAAAAGAATATTTTAGAGAGTTTGCTGTCAGAAACATAAGTGAATAAATTATCTATTTGCATTTCATCTGAAATGGTATAGATACAAACACCAACTGCAATTAACATAAATAAAGTTTGCAACGTATCTGTCCATACAATGGTTTTAATTCCACCTTTAAATGTATATAACCAAATTAATAAAATAGTGATGGAGACTGTAACCCAAAACGGAATTCCATACGCATCAAACAAAATAACTTGCAGTACATTTGCTACTAAAAACAAACGAAAAGCGGCACCAATAGTTCTTGAAAGTAAGAAAAAACTTGCACCTGTTTTGTATGAATATCGCCCAAATCTATCTTCTAAATACGTGTAAATTGAGGTTAAATTTAGTTTGTAATAGAGTGGAAGTAATACCAAACCAATAACTGCATAACCAACTACATAACCCAAAACCATCTGAAAGTAACTCATATTTTGAGCTTCTACCCAACCAGGAACTGAGATAAATGTTACTCCAGAAAGTGAGGCGCCAATCATACCAAAAGCAACTAAATACCAAGGTGATGAGTTGTTGGCTTTAAAAAAGGTTTTGTTATCAGCAGATTTTCCTGTGATGTAAGAAATGAATATCAAAACAGAAAAATAAGCGACAATTAATAGTATTATATGGAGTGGCTGCATTGTAAATTACAAATGTTTAATTCTAAATTACGAATATAGTCTTTTGTCTTTTTTCTATATTCTTTTTTCTTAAGAAGTTGTAATTTTACAAAATGGATTTTTCTTCGAAATTATTAGAGAATGCAGTGAATGAAGTATCGCGTTTACCTGGAATTGGAAAACGAACTGCGTTACGCTTGGTGTTACATTTATTAAAACAGCCTTCAGACAATACCAAGTATTTATCGGAAGCATTATTGCATTTAAGAAATGATGTAAAAACTTGCGAAAAATGCCATAATATTTCTGATACCCTTTTGTGCGATATTTGCAACAACCCGAAAAGAAATCCTGAAATTGTTTGTGTGGTTGAAGATATTAGAGATGTAATGGCGATTGAAAGTACTTCTCAATTTAATGGCTTGTATCACGTTTTGGGTGGAAAAATTTCTCCAATTGAAGGAATTGGACCTCAAAATTTACAAATTGAATCGTTAGTTTCTAAAGTTGAAAAAGGAGAAGTGAAGGAGTTGATTTTTGCTTTAAGTTCTACTATGGAAGGAGATACCACCAATTTTTACATCTTTAAACAAATCGAAAAATTCGAGATTACAACTTCAACGATTGCAAGAGGAATTTCTGTAGGTGATGAATTGGAGTATGCAGATGAGGTTACTTTAGGAAGAAGTATTGTAAATCGAATTCCTTTTGAGCAGAGTATAAGGGGTTAGATTATTCCTCTTTCAAAACAATAGTCTTACTGGTTTTAACTTTATACTTTTTAAAAGAATAAAAAGCCATAAAAGCACTAATTATCATTAAGATGGCTGCTAATAAAAATGGTGCTCCAGCAAACTCAAAAGGTGCATCGTCTTTTGTAAAGTAGTAGAAAATACCTGTCATTAAAGGCGGTCCCACAATTGCAGAAGCACTCATTAAACTGGTTAATGTACCTTGAATTTCTCCTTGCTCAGTATTGGGTACTTGTATGGAAATTACGGCTTGTAATGCAGGTCCTGCAATTCCACCCAAACAATAAGGAATTAAAAAGACAAACATCATCCAACTGTCTGTTGCAAAAGCAAATAAAAGCATTCCTAAACTGTACAAAAAGAAGCCTACATAAATACTTTTTTCGTTTCCTAATTTTGGATTTATCCATCGTATTAAAACACCTTGAACGAGTGCAACACAGAGTCCAATCATACCTAAAGAAAGTCCAACCATTTTTTCATCCCAATCAAATTTATACATCGAGAAAAAACTCCAATTACTTTGAATGGCGTGAGAAGCTACATATAAAATAAACATTGCTAAAACCAACCCAATCAGTTTTGGATATTTTTTTAAGCCTATAAAACTCCCAACAGGATTCGCTCTTTTAATATCAAATGCTCTTCTTTTCTCTTTAGATAAAGATTCTGGAAGAATAAAATAACCGTATAAGAAGTTTACAAAGCATAAAACAGCGGTGGCGTAAAACGGAACTCTTGCACCATATTGTCCTAATAAACCGCCAATTACGGGGCCAATGATAAAGCCTAAGCCAAATGCGGCACCAATCATTCCAAAGTTTTTGGCTCTGTTTTCTGGTGTGCTAATATCTGCAATATATGCAGATGCAGTAGTGATGCTTGCACCTGTAATTCCTGCAATAATTCGTCCAATAAATAACCAAGTAATCGTTGGTGCTAAAGCCAATAAAATGTAGTCTAAAGTAAATGCGAAAAGAGAAATTAAAACGATGGGTCTTCGTCCATATTTATCACTCAAATTACCAACAACTGGGGCAAAAACAAACTGTGTAATGGCATACGCAAAGGTTAACCAACCTCCAACTTTTGCAGCTTCACTAATATTGCCTTGAATGAGTTCTTCTATTAAACCTGGAAGTACAGGAATTATAATTCCCCAGCCAATTACATCAATTAGCATTGTAACAAAAATGAAACCTAAAGCAGCTTGCTTTTTATTTTTTTTCATTGGATAATTTGAACCATCAAATAAAAGAAATATTTGTCAGTTATTCTTCTTTAGAGATTGTTTTGTCTGTATTTTCTAAAACTTCTTTTTCAGCTTTGTCCCAAGATTTCTTTTCTCTTATTTTTTTGTAAAGTCTAATACCCAACATCAATAAAACACCAAAAAGAATAATACCGATAACACCCCAAATCCAATTGATAGCACTTTGTAAGGTTACTAAAAAAACAACAGCAAATAGAATGATAGTGGCGACTTCATTCCAAATTCTAAGTTGTAAAGCTGAATATTTTATGACATCATTTTGCAATTGTTTGTAAATTCTTTGACAAGAATAATGATAAAAATATAAGGCCAAAACAAAAGCGAGCTTTACGTGCATCCAAGGTTCTGATAAATAATAAGGGTTTTTATATAACATCCAAAAAGCAAAAAAACTTGTCAAAATTGCTGATGGCCAAGTAATAATATACCACAAACGTTTGCTCATCAGTTTAAACTGAGTTTGTAATATTTTTTTATCTGGCTGTGGTTTTTTCTCTGCTTCTACGTGATAAATAAACAAGCGAATAATATAAAATAAACCTGCAAACCAAGTAATTACAAAGATGACGTGTAAAGCTTTTATGTATAAAAAATCCATATTGTTGTATTAAGTTTCAAAGTTTCAAAGTTTCAAAGTTTCAAAGTTTCAAAGTTTCAAAGTTGAGATTTCTCCTATTGTCGAAATGACATTAGAACTAATTTTTTTATTATTGCTAACCACTAACCACTAACCACTAACCACTAATTTCCCATTCTTTAATCCAACCTTTCATTACATCAACCCAATCATCATTGTCGTTTAAACAAGGGATGTGTTTGTAATCTGTTCCTCCAGCTTCTAAGAAATCTTCTTTTCCTTCCATCGCGATTTCTTCTAAAGTTTCTAAACAATCAGCAACAAAAGCAGGAGTAATTACTGCTAATTTCTTCTTTCCTTCTTTTGGGAATTTTTCCAACTCAAAATCAGTATACGGTTTTAACCAAGGGTCTTTTAACAAACGAGATTGAAACGAATTGCTATACGTACCTTCTTTTAGGTTTAGTGTTTTTGCGATTTCTTTTGTTGTTTCGAAACATTGATGTCTGTAACAAGTATGATGTGCTACTGAGTTGCGCTCACAACAAGAACCATCAATTTTACAATGACTTTTTGTTGGGTCAGATTTTTTGATGTGACGTTCAGGAATTCCATGATAAGAAAACAATATATGGTCGTAATCAAATCCTTCTAAATGATTTGCAATATTTGCGCTCATTGCTTTGATATAATCTGGCTCATTATAAAAAGGAGGCAAAGTATCTAAAGTCACATTTGGATAATGTTCTGCTAAAATTTCTTCAGCTTTGGTTACCACAGTTTCGTAAGAAGACATTGCATAATGAGGATACAAAGGCGCTAAAAAGATTTCGGTAACACCTTTATCTACTAAATTTTTAATTCCTTTTTCCATAGACATAGAACCATAACGCATTGCCAATTCTACAGGAATATCAACTTTCTTTTTTAATTTTTCAGTAAACCTTTCAGAAATTACCACAAGAGGAGAACCCTCATCCCACCAAATTTTTTTATATGCTGCTGCTGATTTTTTTGGTCTAAAATTTAAAATGATTCCTTTAATTAAAATATAACGTTTCCAATAGGGGATATCAATGACACGTTCGTCCATTAAAAACTCGTCCAAATACGTTTTTACATCTTTAATTTCTGTAGAATCTGGTGACCCTAAATTGTTTAATAAAACTCCTTTCATTTGTAAAGTTTCAAAGTTTCAAAGTTTCAAAGTTTTTAAGGTTGAAAATTTGGAACTTTATTGTTTAATTATTTTTTATTATTCTGAACTTGTTTCAGAATCTCATTACCTATTATACCTGTAATTATAACCAATTACATCTTTTCTTAGTTTATCTAAATATTTTTTATTTTTTGTAAATAAAAAATATTTGAATGCTCTTTGATTATAATCTAAAAAACAATCATAATTTATTAGTTCACCTAATGGAACTCTAATGTATTTTACATTTGCTCTTTTTTGAATTCTTAAATCTTTTTTTGTTAATTTTAGTTCTTCATTTTTATTAAAAACATAAAGTTTTAATTTTTTTTCTTTGTAGTCTTTTTTTACAAATGAATAACTAACTTCACATTTATCAGCTAAAGAAATCGATTTTGGTCTTTTACGCTTTGTCCATTCAAACTTATAATCAAATTCTTTAAATATTATATTTCTATAAGAAAAAATCAATTTGTAATTTTCTTGTTTTGTTGATGTTTTAATTTCAAATATTCCATCTTCTTTAATTTTGACGAGTTTATCAGAATTATCAATTTTAACAAGAAGATTTGAAAATGTATAATAAAAATCGTGAGAGAAAAATAACTTACCTTTAATAGAAATAGTTTCTTCACTGAATAAATTCAGAGAAATTATTAAAGTTAAAAAAGTAATTATTCTTCTCATTTTTGCTTACAGCTTACTGAAAACTGATTCGTAACTTCATAAAGCGTTATTGCCAAACTATGTATTACATTCATTGATGAATTTCTACCATACATAGGTATTGCAATAGTTTCATCGACTAAATTAATACTTTCAATTCCATTTCTTTCACTGCCCAAAAGTAATACGATTTTTTCATGATTTTTAAAATTAAAATCTTGAATATTGATGCTTTTATCAGTAATTTCTATGCCTATTATTGTGTTTCCTTCTTGTTTTAATTGGTTTAGAATTTCATCAAAATTACTGTAAAATTCATAATCAATTTGATTAATTGTGTTTCTTGCAGTATTAATTACTTTTCTGTTTTCTATTGATGGAGAATTTTCATGAAAATAAATTTTTTCAACTCCAAAGCTTTCAGAAATACGAAAACACATTCCTATATTTTCAGGAGTTCTAATAGCATCACAAACAATGGTGATAGGAAACTTTTGTTGTGAGTTTTTGATATCGTAATGTGTTAGTTGTTTCAAAACTATTTATTTTTCTTCTAACTTTGCAAACTCATTACATATTTCTTAGGTGTTGTACCAAACTTCTTTTTAAAAGCTGCAATAAAATGACTTGAGGTACTGTAGCCTACTTTAATACCTACTTCATTTACATTGTATTGATTGCTTTCTAATAGCCTCCTAGCGTGTTCCATTTTGTAATCAAACAAAAAACTATACACAGTATCTCCGTAAATTTGCTTAAAACCTTCTTTTAGTTTTTTAATATTCAAACCGATTTCATTTGCCAATTCTTGTAAACTTGGTGGTTCTGCCATTCTATCTATAATAATTTCTTTCGCTTTTCTAATTTTTAAAACATTTTGCTCATCCACTAAAAACGGACAATATTCGCCTTCTACATTTTCGTCTTTTTGAAAATGCAAACTCAGCAACTCGTATACCTTACCTTTTACATATAAATTTCTAATAGAACTATTGATGTTAGAGTTGATAATCTGTTGTAAAACAATAGAAACTGTGGGTTTTATTTCAGTATCATCATAGTATTTTCTATTGCTGTTTTCATCACTTAAAAATGGAATATATCCAGATTCTTTAGAAAATAAAGAGTGAAATTTTTCAATAGAAATCAATAAAGAGACTAATGTTGTTTTGGGTTGATTTTCTAAATGAATAGGTAATGTTCTTTGTGGATTGTATAATAAAATAGATCTCCCATCTAACACATCAAAAGAATACGTTCCGTTATTAAATAAAAACTTAGAATTACCTCTTAAACAAAAATGAATTTGAATAAAAGTACTATTAATTGTTCTTTCAAAAACTTGAACTTCTTTGCTTTCGTTCTGAAAATGAAGCACATAAAATCCATCTTCTAAGACAATTTCTTCAAAAGTACTTTCTCCGACATTTTTAAACATAGTTATCTGTTTATTTTGATTTGTTTTTATTTAGAATCATTCTATATAATAATTAATAAAAACCCTGTCACCACTGCAAAAATAAGGTTTTTTGTAAGTTTTCTTAAAAAAAACTATCTAAAAAACATATAACGTTATAAAAAGTACTTTAAGCGACATTTTTTTTTAAATGAAGTTTATACTTTTGACCAACTTTTACAATTTATGCAAGAGGATAGGCAAGAGCACTTTTACAATATTGGAGTTAGTTACAAAAAAGCTGACGCTAACACACGTGGAAAATTTTCTTTATCAAAAGAAAATCAAGCTGCGTTATTGTTGTTGGCTAAACAAAAAGGTTTTCAAGGTGTTTTTGTATTATCTACTTGTAACAGAACAGAAATTTCTGGTTTTGCAGAAAGACCTTGTCAATTAATTGAATTATTATGTGAATTTTCTGAAGGTACAATTCAAGAATTTGCAAAAATTTCTAATGTATATAAAAACCAAGAAGCAATAGAGCAGTTGTTTCGAATTGGTACAGGATTAGAAAGTCAGATTTTAGGAGATTACGAAATCGTGGGGCAGTTAAGGCAATCTTTTAAAATGGCAAAACAATTAAATACCACAAATGCATATACAGAACGATTAATTAATAGTGTTTTACAAGCAAGTAAAAGAGTTAAAAACGAAACTAAATTAAGCTCAGGAACTACTTCTGTTTCTTATGCGGCTGTTCAATATATCATTAAAAATTTACCAGATTACAATTCAAAAAATATTTTAGTTTTTGGTTTGGGTAAAATGGGAAAACATACTTGCAAAAATTTAGCTGAATACACCCAAAATAAATCAGTTTGTTTAATCAATAGAACAGAAGAAAAAGCAACCGAATTTGTAAAAGAACATGTGTCTATTAGAAAATCTGTAATAGAAAACTTGTCTGTAGAAGTAGCAAAAGCAGATGTTTTAATTGTTTCAACAGGTTCAGATAAACCTACTATTACAAAAAAGCATATTAGTAGTACTAAAGAACTACTGATTTTAGATTTATCTATGCCAGAAAATGTAGATAAAGAAGTTGCAAATTTAAAAAGTGTTTCTTTAGTGAATGTTGATGAACTTTCTAAAATTACTGATGAGACGTTAGCTGTTCGTCAACAAGAAGTTCCGTTAGCAGAAACAATTATAAAAACGCACAAAGCTGAATTTAACGATTGGTTAAATCACAGAAGATTTACTCCTGCAATTGCAGCTTTAAAGCAATCGTTAGAGAATATTAAAAATGATGAGATTAATTTTCAAAAGAAAAAAATTGCTGATTTTGATGAACATCAAGCAGAAATTTTAACCTCACGTTTTATTCAAAAAATAACTACACAATTTGTAAAACACTTGAAAGATGAAGAAACATCAGTTTCTCAAAGTCTTCAAGTAATAAATAAGGTTTTTCAATCTTAATCAAAACCAATGCAAAAAAACATAAGAATAGGAACTCGCGATAGCCAATTAGCGCTTTGGCAAGCAAACAAAGTACGCAAAGAATTAGCAGAATTGGGTTACGAATCAGAGATTATTCCTATAAAATCTATTGGAGATATTGTGTTGGATAAACCTTTGTACGAACTCGGCATAACTGGTGTTTTTACTAAGAATTTAGATGTTGCTTTGTTAAATGGCGATATCGATATTGCTGTACACTCGTTAAAAGATGTGCCAACAGTTTTGCCAAAAGGTATTATTCAAGCTGCAGTTTTAAAACGCGCAAACTATACAGATTTATTAGTTTTAAAAGATACAGAAGAGTTTTTTGGGCAGCCAGAAGGAGTTATTGCAACTGGTAGTTTACGTAGAAAAGCGATGTGGTTAAATCGTTATCCAACGCATAAAGTTGTAGATTTAAGAGGTAATGTAAATACACGCTTACAAAAGTTATCAGACAACAATTGGAATGGAGCTATTTTTGCAGCTGCAGGTTTAGAAAGATTAGGATTAAGAAATAAAGGAGCAATTCCATTAACTTGGATGATTCCTGCTCCAGCACAAGGAGCAATTATGGTGGCTTGCTTAGAAAAAGATCAATTTGCAATTGATGCTTGCGAGCAGTTAAATCATTACGAAACACAAGTTTGTGTTGGTATTGAAAGAGAGTTTTTAAATCAATTAGAAGGTGGATGTACAGCTCCAATTGGTGCATTAGCTTATGTAGATGAAAAAACAGAGGAAATTAACTTTAAAGGAGTTTTACTAAAAAAAGACGGTTCAAAGAAAATTACAGTAAACAAAACTGCTAAAATGGGGCGTCATCGTTTTTTAGCAAAAGATTGTGCAGATTATATCATAAATAGAGGAGGTAAAGAGATGATGTTGGCAGATATGGAAGGTGAATCTGTTGTGAGTCAAAAAGTATATTCTACTAAAAAGTTATCTGAAGTTCAAAAGAAAGTTTTACCTAATACAATTGGTATAGAAGATAGCGATTTTATTAAAATCAGATTTAATAGAATTCCACCAAAGGTGATGAAAAACGAGTTAGAAAACGTAATCATTACAAGTCAAAATGGAGTAGAAGCAATTTTGAATTCTTTTACAAAAGATGAATTGAACTTTAAAAATATTTATTGTGTTGGTAGAAGAACTAAAAAACTAATTGAGAACAGAATTGGTAAAGTTACTCACGTTGCTAAAAACGCAAAGAAATTAGCTGAATATTTATCGAAAGAATTAGAAAACAAAGAAGTAACCTATTTTTGTAGTGATGTACGTTTAGATATTTTACCTGCTTATTTGCAAACGCACGAAATTGTAGTAAACGAGGTTGAGGCTTATAAAACAATGTTAAGTCCTGATAAAATTGATGATTCAGTTTCAGGAGTTTTGTTTTACAGTCCATCTGGAATCGAGAGTTATTTACAAGAAAATAATACGGATAAAATTGCTTTTTGTATTGGTGAAACCACTGCAAAAGAAGCCAGAAAACATTTTGATAACGTACAAGTTGCCAATTTACCTAGTGTAGATTCAGTTTTAGAATTGGTAATGAATCATTATAATTCATAAGAAAATGTTCAGAACAAGAAGACTAAGAAAATCAGAAGGAATTAGAAGATTGGTTAGAGAAACCAAATTGTCTGTAGATGATTTTATTTATCCTCTTTTTATTGAAGAAGGAGAAAACATCAAAACAGAAATTGTTTCTATGCCTGGGATTCATCGTTTTTCTTTGGATAGAATTTCTGAAGAATTAGAGGAAGTTGTTGCATTAAATATCCCAGCAGTTTTATTATTCGGAATTCCATCTAACAAAGATGATGAAGGTACTGAAACTTGGAATGATAACGGAATTATGCAACAAGCCATTCGTTTTATCAAAAAGAAGTATCCAAGTTTATATGTAATTACAGATGTTTGTTTTTGCGAATATACTTCTCACGGACATTGCGGAATTATACACAATAATGATGTAGATAATGATGCAACATTAGTAAATATTGCAAAACAAGTCATCTCTCACGCAAAAGCAGGAGTAGATATGGTGGCTCCATCAGGAATGATGGATGGAACCATAGATATGATTCGTCAATCTTTAGATAATACAGGATTTTCAAACTTGCCAATTATGGCGTATTCTGTAAAATATGCATCCGCTTTTTATGGTCCTTTTAGAGACGCAGCAGATTCTGCGCCCACATTTGGAGACAGAAGAACCTATCAAATGGATCCATCAAACAGAGATGAAGGAATGCGTGAAGCTACTTTTGATGATCAAGAAGGAGCAGATATTTTAATGGTAAAACCAGCATTGTCTTATTTGGACATCATCAGAGATTTAAAAAATAATTTTGACAGGCCCATTGCTTGTTATAATGTAAGTGGAGAATATGCAATGGTAAAAGCGACTGCAGAAAAAGGTTGGATTGATGGCGAAAAAGTAATGATGGAAAGTTTACTATCAATGAAAAGAGCAGGCGCAGATATTATTATTACCTATTTTGCTAAGGAAGCAGCTAAAGTTTTATTAAAATAAAGTTGGGATGTCTCCTCGAGCGCAGTCGAGAGGTCTTATGAGGTCTCGACTGCGCTCGACCAGACAAATAAAAGTAACAAAATGAAATTCAATAAATCAGAAAAATTATATAAAAAAGGATTGAAAAATCTGGTTGGAGCCGTAAACTCTCCAGTAAGAGCCTTTTCTTCTGTGGGTGGAAATCCGTTGTTTATTAAAAAAGCAAAAGGAACTAAAATCACAGATGTAGATGGTAATGAATATGTAGATTTAGTACTTTCTTATGGTCCTATGATATTAGGTCACAGACATAAAAAAGTAGAAAAAGCTGCCAAAAAAGCATTAAAAAACGGCTATTCTTTTGGAGCATCTACAGAAGCAGAAATCAAACTTGCAAAAATAGTTTGTGATGCTTTTCCGAATATGGATAAAGTACGTTTTGTAAATTCTGGTACAGAAGCTGTTTTAAGCGGAATTCGTTTAGCAAGAGCATATACAGGAAAAGATAAAATCATTAAGTTTTCAGGTTGTTATCATGGTCATCAAGATGCATTGTTGGTTGCTGCTGGTTCTGGTTTGGCTACTTTAAGTTTACCAGGTTCTAAAGGAGTTCCTGAAGGTGCAGTAAAAAACACTTTAATTGCAGAATACAATAATTTAGAAAGTGTAAAAAAACACTTTGAAAATGACGATAATATTGCTGCTGTAATTATAGAGCCTATTGGAGGTAATATGGGGGTTGTTATTCCGCAAAATAACTTTCTAAAAGAACTCAAGGACTTTTTAGAGTCAAAAGGAGCCTTATTAATTGCAGATGAAGTAATGACAGGTTTCCGTTCTAAATTTGGAGGAGCGCAAGAATTATTAGGAGTAACTGCAGATATTACCTGTTTAGGAAAAGTAATTGGTGGAGGTTTTCCAGTAGGAGCTTATGGAGCAAGAGAAGAAATTATGCAAGAAGTTGCTCCTTTAGGGGGCATGTATCAAGCAGGAACGTTAAGTGGAAACCCTATTGCAATGGCTGGAGGAATTGCAACTTTAACAGAGTTAAAAAAGCAAAATCCTTATGAAAAGTTTGAGGAAATTGGTGCTATTTTAGAAGTAATTTTATTAGAAACTGCTAAAAAATATAATGTAGATTTGGTGGTAAATAGATTTGGATCTATGTTAAATCCTTTCTTCACAAATGTAGAAGTAACTAACTTTGAACAAGCACAAACATCAGACACTCAAAAGTTTGCAGTTTTCTTTTGGGAAATGATTAAAAACGGTGTGTTTTTACCTCCAAGTCAGTTTGAAGCTTGGTTTTTATCATCTGCATTAAGTGATAAGGATATTCAAAAAATAGCAAATGCTGTTGATAAAGCGATGTATAAAGTTTCAACTATTTAAAATTATATTTTCAAATAAACCGCTAAGAAGCAAAGGTAGCTAAGAAGTAAAAATGGAATATGTAAGTTCACTTTCTGAAAATGAAATCTCTAAGATAATTGTTGACTGTGCTTATAGAGTTCATAAAACCCTTGGTCCTGGTTTATTAGAAAGTACCTATGAGACTTGTTTATTTTACGAGTTGGATGAAAGAAATTTAGTGGTTGAAAGACAAAAAGTGCTACCTGTAGTATATAACAATCTAAAATTAGAAGCTGGTTATAGAATAGATTTATTGGTTGAAAACAAAGTTATAATAGAACTAAAATCAGTTAAAAAATTAGATGATGTTCATACAGCACAAATGATTACCTATTTAAGGTTATCCGATTGTAAACTTGGATTATTAATAAATTTTAATGTAAGTTTAATCAAATACGGAATTAAAAGAATAGTGAACAACTTGTAAAACCTTTGCGAACCTTTGTGTCTTCGCGATTAATCAAATATTATGATAAAAATTAACCGCAAAGACGCTAATTTCGCAAAGAATAAAAAAACTTAGCGAACTTTTGTGTCTTCGCGCTTAATAAAATATTATGATAAAAAACGATTTATTTTTAAGAGCATTAAAAGGAGAAACTGTAGACAGACCACCAGTTTGGATGATGCG
The DNA here is from genome assembly GCA_030427865.1 of Bacteroidia bacterium. Lineage (GTDB taxonomy): Bacteria > Bacteroidota > Bacteroidia > Flavobacteriales > Flavobacteriaceae > Polaribacter. Next base: position 70,520 of record JAUICK010000014.1, read on the forward strand.
TCAAGCAGGAAGATATTTACCAGAATTTCAAGAAATTAAAAAGAAATACGATTTCTTTACACGTTGTCAAACTCCAGAATTAGCATCAGAAATTACAGTGCAACCTATCAGAAGATATGGTATGGATGCTGCCATTTTGTTTTCAGATATTTTGGTAATTCCGCAAGCAATGAATATTCATGTGGAAATGAAACCTAATTTTGGACCCTATTTACCAAATCCAATTCGTACACAAAAAGATTTAGATTCAGTAATTATTCCTGATATACAAGACACTTTAGGATACGTAATGGATGCCATAAAAGCAACCAAAGAAAAACTAAATGACGAAATTCCGTTAATAGGTTTTGCAGGTTCACCTTGGACAATTTTGTGTTATTGTGTACAAGGTCAAGGCTCTAAAAACTTTGATAAAGCCAAAGAACTGTGTTTCACAAATCCTGTAGTTGCACATTCACTTTTACAAAAAATTACAGATACAACAATTGCCTATTTAAAAGCAAAAGTAGCTGCAGGAGTAAATGCTGTTCAGGTTTTCGATTCTTGGGGAGGCATGTTGTCGCCAACAGATTATCAAGAATTTTCTTGGCAATATATTCAACAAATTATCAATGCTTTAAAGGATGAAACACCAGTAATTGCTTTTGGTAAAGGTTGTTGGTTTGCCTTAGATAAAATGGCAAAATCAGGAGCATCTGCTTTGGGTGTAGATTGGACGTGTTCAGCAAGAAATGCACGTTATTTATCTGGTGGAAACATCACTTTACAAGGGAATTTCGACCCTACAAGATTGTTTTCTCCACCTTCAGAAATCAAGAAAATGGTTACGCAAATGATTAACGAATTTGGTAAGGATAAATACATTGTAAACTTGGGTCATGGAATTTTACCAAACATTCCTTTAGATAATGCTAAAGCGTTTATAGATGCTGTAAAAGAGTATAAGAGTCCATCTTAAGTTATAAATTTTTCCTGCAAGGTTTCTAAAACCTTGTAGGTATTTTAAAAGAATTTGGGCGTTCCCTAAAGGTCGCGCTTTCCATTATATCTTTTTGCCGAAAAAGCAAAAAGGATGCCATTTCAATCGCTAACGCAAGCCAACGTAAATGATTAAAGATATACTTTCTGGAATAAACGCTTATGTAGGTGCTTTTGGTTTAATATCAAAACTAAAGCTTTGGAAATACTTTGCAATTCCAATGGTAATTAGTGTGTTAACAGCAATAATTATTGGTTTTGCAGCTTACGGGTTTTCAGACAATATAGGTGTTTTTTTAGCAAAAATTTGGATTTGGGATTGGGGTAAAGACACTGTCACAACAATCACCTCAATTATTGGTGGAATCTTTGTTTTAGTGATAGGCTTAATTCTCTATAAACATATTATTTTAGCTTTGTCTGCACCATTTATGAGTCCTGTTTCAGAAAAAATTGAAATTCATATCAATGGAAATTTAAATCATAACCACAGAAAAACATCTTTTCAAGAACAATTAATTAGAGGAGTTCGAATAAATATCAGAAATTTAGCAAAAGAATTATTGATAAGTATCCCTATTTTGTTTTTAAAATTTATTCCTGTTGTAAATATATTTTCTACAATTTTATTGTTTTTAGTACAAGCTTATTATGCAGGTTTTGGCAATATGGATTATACCTTAGAACGCCATTTAAAATACAAAGAAAGTATCGGTTTTGTAGGTAGAAACAAAGGTTTTTCTATCGGAAACGGAATCGTTTTTATGTTGTGTTTGTTAATTCCAATTTTAGGAATTATCATTGTTTTACCATTATCAGTTACAGCTGCATCAGTAAAAACAGTCGAATTACTAAATCAACAAAAAGAAATTTAATGATTGTAAATTTAGAAACATATGAATTACATTTACTTCAAGAAAAAGACTTTTGGAGAATCTGTAATTTTATGGTTGCTAACGAAGATCGATTTAAAACCTATTTTCCATCAACTTTAGCACAAAATCTAACTCCAGATTTATCTACCAGATTTGTCAAAGAAAAGCTCAAAAAGATTCAAGAGAAAGAAGAATTTGTATTTGTTTTAAAAAATACTGAAGAAAGAACTATTGATGGAATTTTTTATATCAAAGAAATCGACTGGAAAAACCTGCAAGGAGAATTGGCTTATGCAATTGGTTATCAAATAGAAGGTAAAGGATTTGCAACCAGAGTTATAAAAGAGTTAACTAAATATGCCTTTAAAACTTTAGGATTAAAAACACTTCAAATCATTACACATAAAACAAATGTGGGTAGTGTTAAAGTTGCTAAAAAATGTAATTTTAATTGGGTTAAAACACTAAAAAAATCATTTACACCTTTAGGTTCAAAACCTTTAGATATGGAGTTGTATGAATTGAATTATCCTGAAAAGCTTTAGAACTTCTTGCAAGGTTTTAAAAACCTTGTAGGTCTATTAAAATATAAGAATATGAAGTTAGAAATATTAGAGAAAGATAGCTATTATCATATCTATAATAAATGTATTAATGGAGGAGTAATTTTTGAGAGCGATGAAAATATGCGTTATTTTTTAGCTTTAGTCAAAAAATACTTTTCTAAAAAAATTACAATTTTATCTTATTGTTTGTTACAAAATCATTATCATTTCTTAGTAAAAATAGATTGTGATGGAGAAAATGCAACTCAAATATTATCTAATTTATTTAATGCCTATGCCAAAGCTTTTAATAAGCAACAAAATAGAACAGGGAGTTTATTTGAAAAACACTTTAAAAGGAAGCATATCTCTTCTAATGAATATTTAATAAATACTATTTTATATATTCATAAAAACCCCGAACATCATAATTTAATTTCTGATTTTTCTCAATATAAATTTTCATCTTATAAAGATATTGTTGCAAAAAAATCGAATATAATATCGATTGATGAAGTTGTAAACTTATTTGATACTATTGAAAATTTTACTTTCTGTCATAAAAATACAGAATTTAATTTTTTTGATAAAAATAAAGATACCTACAAGGTTTTGGAAACCTTGCAGGAAAAAGTAACCTTGCAGGAAAACAAAATACCTATGAAAGATAAATTTTATAAATACATAGAAAACTTACAAAATACCATAACTTCTAAATTAGAAGAAGTAGATGGTGTTGCAAAATTTCAAGAAGACATTTGGCAAAGAGCAGAAGGTGGTGGAGGTAAAACGCGAGTGATAGAAAATGGAGCTATTTTTGAAAAAGGAGGAGTCAATATTTCCAAAGTTTTTGGTGAATTACCAGAAGTGTTAAGAAATCAATTTGGTGTAAAAGAAGGCAATTTCTTTGCTTGTGGTTTGAGTCTGGTGTTGCATCCTATAAATCCGTTTGTGCCAACAGTACACGCAAATTGGCGTTATTTTGAAATGTATGATGAAGATGGTAATATTGTTACCCAATGGTTTGGAGGAGGTCAAGATTTAACACCTTATTATTTGTTTGATAATGATGCAATTCATTTTCATACAATTTGTAAATCCGCTTGCGACCTTCATAATGAAGGTTTTTACAAGAAATTTAAAGAAACTTGTGATAACTATTTTTGGAACGCTCACAGAAATGAAGCACGAGGAATAGGAGGTTTGTTTTTCGATTATCTAAAAGAAACAGATGAATTTTCTATGCAAGATAGATTCAATTTTGTAACTGAAGTGGGTAATAGTTTTTTAAAAAGTTATGTGCCAATAGTTGAAAAAAGAAAAGAAATTGAATTTACAACAGCACACAAAGAGTGGCAAGAGGTAAGAAGAGGTCGCTATGTAGAGTTCAATTTGGTGCACGATAGAGGTACGCTCTTCGGACTAAAAACAAACGGAAGAATAGAAAGTATTTTAATGAGTTTGCCACCAATTGTACAATGGAAATACAATCATACTATAGAAGAAACATCAGAGGAGGCAAAATTGTTAGAAGTTTTGGCTAAACCTAAAGATTGGGTATTGTGCTAAGTTAATGTAAGGTTAACGAGATTCATTTTTGCTTTACTGGTAAAATAAATTGATATTTTTGATTGATTCTTTTCAATTTAATCAATAAATGAAAACTTTTTCTATATCTGTATTAATTTTATTTTATTTATCATTTTCCGCCTCTTGTCAAAATAAAAAAGTAGAAGATTTTGGTTATAGGCATTTACAATTTTTGTATAAAAACGATACTGTAGATGTTTTAACAAGAACTAAAAAAGGAGACGAGTTTAAGAAAAAAGCAATACTATTTTTTGTCCAAGGTTCACTAGCAAAACCATTGATAAGATATACTGATAAAAATTTTTATTTTCCATCTCCTCTTGAGGGTTTTGTTGAAGAAAATTATCATTTAATTTTGGTAAATAAACCAGGATTGCCTTTAATAGTTCATTCTGATAGTTTAAAAAAAGGAGGTCAATATATGAATTTTAAAACGGGCAAAGTTCCTAAATTACATACCGAAAAAAACTATCTTGAGTATTATGTTGATAGGAATAACTATATCATCAGCCAAATTAAAAAATTATTTTGGGTCAATAAAAAAAAGATAATTGTGGCTGGTCATTCAGAAGGCAGTTCGATTGCTGCTTATATGGCAGCTAAAAATAATGACATTACACATTTAATTTATTCAGGAGGAACACCCTATTATTCTAGAATTTTGTCAATGATTGTACAAGAAAGAAAAATTGAAAAAGATTCTACAAACTCTTGGGTAAAAAAATCTTTTGAGTACTGGAAATCTGTTTTAAAAGATACATCTTCTACTTCAAGAAAACACGGATGGAATTCTTACAAGGGAACTTTTTCTTTCTCAAAAAGCGAAAACGAAATTTTAAAAAACTTAAAGATTCCAATCTTAATTACTTATGGAACTGAAGATACTTCATCTGTTTTTAATGATATGTTTCATATAGAAGTAATTAAAAATGGAAATAAAAATATTACTTTTAAAGATTATGTAGGGCTTGAGCATAATTTTTTTGGAGTTGATAAAAAAGGCAATTTAAATCCAAAAAAATACAACTGGGATAAAGTCGTAAAAGATTGGTTTAAATGGATTGAAAAAACAAAAAATAAGTGAAGAAAAAAATTAGACTACTAATCATTGTCTCTGTTTTAGGTTTGTTGGCATTATCTTTAATACAAGGATATTTAATTAACAATACCTATAAATTAAAAAAAACTGCATTTATCTCTGAAACCAGAAGATCAATTTCAAGAATGGATGATCTTTCACCTGTTTTAGATACAATAAATGACATGTGGCAAGATAGATTTTTGAATTATGTAGCCGACTTTTACGCAAAACAAATTAGTAAAAAGCAACTTTTAAGTAGTTTAAAATCTTATACAGACTCTATAAATAGCTTATATATAGTTACTTATCAAAAAGAACTCAAGAAAAAAAATATAGAATACAATCTAAAATTCAACAAAATTGTTAATACAATTATTATTGCAGATAGCATTGGTAATAATAGTGATACAATTTACAATTCGAAACCAAAAAAAGGCTTTCATTTATTAGGAGATAAGTTTACAATAGAAAATGGTCATAAAGTAAGTAGTTCTTTGTGGTTAACAGATCATTCATTTAATAGAGAAATAGATGGAGAATTAAAATCGTTTGTTTACAATTTACAGTTCGAAACCGAAGACAGAATGAATATCGATGGTTGGAAACAAATTGTATTAGGGAGAATGACTTTATTATTAGCAGCATCTATTTTTATCTTTTTATTGGTTTTTGGTTTGCTGTATTATTCTATCAAAAACTTAATAACACAAAAGAAAATTGTAGATGTAAAAACTGATTTTGTAAACAATATTACTCACGAGTTAAAAACGCCACTTTCTACCTTAACTTTAGCCACTAAAATGCTAAAAGTAAATCATAAAGATGCTATTTCTAAGAATACACAAAGTATAATAAATACCATTGAAAGACAGAATGTTAGGTTGCAGAAACTCATTGATCAAGTACTAAATAACTCTTTAGGATATCAAGAAATAGAGCTGCGTAAAGAAAAAGTAAATGCAACAGAATATTTACACACTATTATAGACGATTTTCAGCTGTCTTTAGATTCAAAAAGTATTCAAATTGATAAAAATATCAATGTAAATCAAAACATTTTTATTGATAAATTTTACTTTACTACAGCAATTCTTAATATTTTAGAAAATGCTGTAAAATATGGAAAAGAAAATCTAAAAATAATTGTTAAAGCTAATGATAGTAAAGATTTTAAAGTTTCAATTTCTGATAATGGAATAGGAATTCCTAAAAAAGAATTAAAGTTTTTATTCGATAAGTTTTATAGAGTTGGTAATAAAGAAATTCATAACGTAAAAGGCTTAGGTTTAGGTTTGTACTATACAAATCAAATTGTAAGAGCACATCATGGAACAATAGAAGTTAATAGTGAATTAACCAAAGGAACCACTTTTACCATAACAATACCCTTGTAATGAAAACAGAAACTAAACACATATTATTGGCAGAAGATGATGTCGATTTTGGAAGCATTTTAAAACAATATTTAGAAATGTCTGGTTTTTCTGTAGAATGGGCAAAAAATGGCACAGAAGCATTAACTCTATTTAACAAAAGTAATTTTAATATTTGTGTTTTAGATGTGATGATGCCAAAACTAGATGGATTTTCTGTTGCAGAACAACTTATAGAAATTAATCCAGAAATTCCTTTTATTTTTTTAACGGCTAGAAAAATGAAAGAAGATAAACTTAAAGGATTAAAATTAGGTGCAGACGACTATGTGGTTAAACCTTTTGAGGCAGATGAATTGGTTTTAAGATTAAATAACATTTTAAAAAGAACACAAAGAACAACATATTCTGTTTCTTCTGAAGAAATTATTACCATTGGTAATAGTAAATTCAATACCAAAAGATTAGAACTTTATATTAATAACAATATTCAAAGAGTTACAGAAAAAGAAGGAGCATTAATTCAGTTTTTGATCCTACATAAAAATCAATTGTTAAAAAGAGAAGAAGTATTAAATGCTATTTGGAAAAATGATGATTTTTTCTCTGGCAGAAGTATGGATGTTTTTATTAGTAGATTGCGTAAATATTTTAAAGAAGATCCATCAATAACTATAGAAAGCATTCGCGGGATAGGGTTAGAGTTTAAGATAAGTTAAGTTAATGCCCTTTTTAATTAACGTTAATCGTAAGTTAACGTGTTGTAAATGTTTCTATTAAGTAAAAATCAATTTTACATTTGTGATATATAAAACTTAAAATACCACATTATGAAAAATTTATTTTTAACAATCTTAAGTACATTAATTTTAACATTAACAACTTGTGCTCAATCTACACCAACACCTCCAAAAACACCAAAAACTTCAAAAGGAACTTCTTATTCCATTACTTTCGATACAGATGATGCTAAAGACAATTCGTCTGTATCCATAAAAAGAAATGATGATATTTATAAATTTTCGGCAAGATTTCACGAAAGTAAAACAGGTAGCATAAAAAAATTACTTGTAGATAAGCTAGGTAAATCTAATTTAAAAATAGTTGGTGATACTTACAGATGGATAAAGACCGAAAACGGAGAAAAATTGTATGATTGTAAATTAACAGATACCACTCTAAAAATATATGTAGACAAAGAATATGCAAATTCTAAAATGATAGATATGATGGATGAATTTGGTACTGTTTTAAAAGATGCAATTTCTGGAACAGATTCTAAACAAGAAGCAGAAGAAAATGCTAAAAGAGAGCTAAAAAGAGCAGAAAGAGAATTGGCAAAAGCTAAGAGAAAATTAGAAAGATTAAAAAGAAAAATTAAAAATTAAAATTAATTTAATATTGAATTATATTTATTTTAAAAGCAAAAAAATGAATTTTTAATCAATAAAATTCTTTTTTAGCTTTTATTTTTACGAATAATTCAAAATAAAATTTTGTTAAGAATTATTTTTAGCTTTAAAAATTGATGAAAAATCAACCATTTTTAGTATTTTTGCAATCTCGAAAATTAGATAGAAATGGCAAGATTTGAATTAAAGTTACCAAAGATGGGAGAAAGTGTTGCAGAAGCAACTATTACTTCTTGGTTAAAAGAAGTTGGAGATACCATTGAGTTAGATGAAGCTATTGTAGAAATTGCTACCGATAAAGTAGATTCTGAAGTGCCATCTGAAGTAGAAGGAACTTTGGTAGAGGTTTTATTTCAAAAAGACGATGTTGTTGGTGTTGGCGAAACAATTGCTATAATAGAAACAGAAGGTGAAGATACAAATAGTATCCCAGTTACTTCGAACGCAATCGAGAAGTCTCAAGTGGAAGATTCTCAGTTAGAAGCAGTTCAAAAAACTATAGAAAAAGCAACAGAAATTGTTGCAATTCCAATTGCAAAAATGTCAGATTCAGGTAAATTTTATTCGCCTTTGGTTAGAAACATAGCTCAAACAGAAGGTATTTCTATGCAAGAGTTAGAATCTATTTCAGGTTCAGGTAAAGACGGTAGAGTTACTAAAGAAGATATTTTATTATATATAGAAAATAGAGAAAATACCCCTATAGCTTCTAACAAAGTAGAGCAATCTAAAACAGTAGAAAAACCGAATAAGGTAGAAAAAACAGTTGCAAAAGCAACTCCAGTTTCTTTAAATGGTGGAGATGAAGTTATAGAAATGAGTAGAATGGGTAAACTAATTGCCAAACATATGGTAGATTCTGTACAAACTTCTGCTCACGTCCAATCGTTTATAGAAATAGATGTTACTAATATTGTAAAGTGGAGAAATAAAGTAAAAGACGCTTTTTTTGCAAGAGAAGGGGAAAAACTGACTTTTACACCTATTTTAATGCAAGCTGTAGCATCAACTATTAAAAAATATCCATTACTCAATATTGCTGTTGATGGTGATAATATTATTAAAAAGAAAAATATTAACTTAGGTATGGCTGCTGCTTTACCCGATGGAAATTTAATTGTACCCGTGATTAAAAATGCAGATCAATTAAACTTGGTGGGTATGACATCTGCTGTAAATGATTTAGCAAACAGAGCAAGAAATAATGCTTTAAAGCCAGACGAAATTCAAGGAGGTACTTATACTGTAACTAATGTAGGTAGTTTTGGTTCTGTAATGGGTACTCCAATTATAAATCAACCACAAGTAGCTATTTTAGCATTAGGAGCCATTCGAAAAGTACCAGCAGTTATCGAAACTTCTGAAGGAGATTTTATAGGAATAAGACAAAAAATGTTTGTATCTCATTCTTATGATCATAGAGTTGTTAACGGAGCTTTAGGAGGCATGTTTATTAAAACATTAAAAGAAACTTTAGAGGCTTGGGATTTGAATCAAGAGTTTTAAATAGTAGAGGTTATTTATTTTTTATTAGTTATTTGTATTTCTTCAAAATCTTTACTTCTTTCTGCTAAATTAAATAAGCGATTAGCTTCTTTTGGAGGTAATGCTAATTTTCTTGTTGTTAAGTTTATCCATGCTCCATAAACTTTTATTATAGCAGATAATTTACCTGCTTCATTAAAAACTTGATGTGTTATTTTCCAGCGTTCGTTATTTTTAGATACGCCAGATAATTTAAAATCTACGGTAATAGTTTCTCCCAAATGTATTTCTTTTCTAAAAGAAGTTTCTTCTGTAAATAGAATGGGGCCAATGTTGTGCAGAGTAAATTCTTCTATCGAAAAATGTTGAGCACTAAAATAACGCACTCTTACTTCTGCGGCATAATCGTTATAAGCTGTATGGCGCATGTGTCTGTTAGGATCAAAATCAGACCATTTGGTATTAAAAGATACTTTAAAACTCATATTTTATATTTTAAAAAAGCTGTCTGAAAAGTATTAGTATTTGTCATTTCGACTGTAATGGAGAAATCTTATTTATTGAAAATCAATTATATAGATTTTTCGACTCCGCTCAAAATGACAGTTAAATCAACTTTTTAGACAGCTTCTTATGTTTTAAATTAAAAAGGTATTTAATTCTTTACTATTTCATTATTGTTTCTAAGCTTTAATTCACTTAACACATTTAAAGCCTCAGAAACATAAACATCTTTAGATAAGTTTTTGTGCCATGCCAATCTTTTATCTTTTAAAACAGTATCTTTTTTAAATAGAGACAATTCGTATTTAGGAGATGTAAATGTTAGGTTTGATTTATGATCAAAAACAGATTTAAATTTTTTGGCTGCATTTTCTTGAGCCTCATTTTCTTTGGCAAATAATTTATAATTTAAAGAGTAAGAAGTATCGTCTTGATTTTCTTTTAACCACTTAGCATAATCATTAATTAACTTAAACTTTGGGTCTGATGCTATTCTTTGTTTACTATTATAAATAACATCAGAGAAGTTTTGGTAAGAATTGGTTTGCACATAATTGGCTTGTTTAACTTTGTCCCAAACTAAGGCTCCGTCTAAATCTCTTTCTCCAAATTTCATATAACTATATCTGCTTGGTATTGCAATATCAGAATACACACCTTCTATTTGGGTAGAGCCACCATTAATTCTATAAAATTTTTGAATGGTCATTTTTAGGGCTCCTAAATCTTTTTTGTACTTTGTAAATTGATTTATAGGGATAACACTTTGAACTGTACCTTTTCCGTAAGTTTGGTTTCCACCTATAATAACAGCTCTTTTATAGTCTTGCATAGCCGCAGCAAAAATTTCTGATGCAGATGCAGAAAACTCATTAACAAGTACAACTACAGAACCATTCCATTGAGTTTTTGGGTCTGTATCATTTTTTACAATTGGTTTTTCTCCTCTGTATTTTATCTGAACAATAGGGCCTTTATCTATAAATAACCCACTAATTTCTATAGCTGTTTTTAAAGAACCTCCACCATTATTTCTTAAATCTATAATTAAACCAGAAACACCTTCTTTCTTTAAACGTTCAATTTCTTTCTCCATATCTTTTGCAGAATCTCTATAATTTTGATCTTCAAAATTAATGTAGAACTTTGGTAAATCTATGATAGCATATTTTTTACCATCTTTTTCAACTATACTCGATTTTACAAAAGTTTCTTCTAATTCAACAACATCTCTAATAATAGAAATTATTTTAGTAGAACCATCTAGTTTTTTCTTTACAGTTAATCTAACTTCTGTTCCTTTTTTACCTTTAATAAACTTTATGGCATCATCTAAACGCATGCCAACAATATCTAAAGGTTCTCCATCTCCTTGTGCAACTTCTAAAATAATATCACCAGCTTCAAGTTCTCCTTGCTTCCATGCAGGTCCACCAGAAACTAACTCAAAAACATGAGTGTATATTCCTTTTTTTTGTAATCTTGCTCCAATACCTTCTAATTTACCAGACATATCTTGCTCAAAACGCTCTTTTGTTCTTGGAGCCATGTAAGTAGTATGTGGGTCAAAAGCACCTACAACACTATTTAAAAAAGTAGAAAACCAATCTTCGTGTTCTAATTCTTCTATTCTAATGTAGAGTTCATCCATATTTTTAAGTACTTCAGAACGAGCTTCTTTTTCTAAAACTGCAAAACTTTTAGTTTTAAAATTTTTATCTTTTTCTTTACTTGCTTTTTGTTTTTCTATTTTGTCTTGAATTCTTATTAATGTGCTTAGTTTTAATTGTTTTCTCCAATAATCAATCAATTGATTTTCGTTTTTTGCAAACGGTACCTTTTCATAGTCTACATCAATAGTTTCTTTTTTCTTGAAGTTGAAAGGTTGTGCTAACAAATCGCTGTAATAAGATTTAGCATTTTTTATTTTTTCAGTAAACCTATCGTAAACTAAGTTGTAAAAACTTACATCTTCACTAAGTAATTGATTGTCTATTTGATATTTATATTTCGAAAATTCTTTAATGTCTTTTTGAGTAAAATATCTTTTACTTGGGTCTAAACCATCTATAAATTCATTAAAAACATATTCAGAGAAATCATCATTCATGTCTTTAACTACAAAATGACTTCTTGTTAAAATATTTCTTAGAATATAAATTAAGATTTTATCTTTTTCTGGGTCAGAGTTTGCGTTAAAATTATAAGCTTTAGTTTGTAAACTACTAAACAGTATTAAACTTGCTAGTAAAAGAGTTGTGAATTTAAATTTCGTTTTCATAAACCTTATGTCGTGATTTTTAGTCTTTAATTACTATTTGTTCTTTGCTAAACTACTAAAATAATGCCAAAATTTTTAGTTAATGCTATATAGTTTTCTTTTTGTAGATTCCTCTAAAAGCTTCAGATATAATTTCTCCATCTGAGTTAAGATATTCCCAAACCTGAATTACAGAATTGTCTTTGTTTTTAGACCATGTAACTCTGTTGTAAAAATTTCCTTTTTTACCTTTAATTAAATCGCTTTTCAAAACCATTTTTCCATCAATTAATTTTCCTTTTAAAACCAAAGAAAAACCAGAATTATCTATCCAAACTTGATTCCAACTGTCATCTACTTTGTTGTAATAGTTATAACTTGTTCCTTTGTTTTTACTTGTTTTAGAAGCCCAATTTTCTTGCATTACACAATTGTTTTGCATTTTAACTAACTTATTTGTGCCAATTAATTTTCCAGAAGTATCGTAAACATTCCAATCTCCCTCCCAAAAATCAAACTGGCTGTATTTTTCACCAGAACATGGCTTTTTAGTTGCAGTTTGAGAATAGATTTTATTTGAAAAACTGATTGTCAAAATAATGATTAAAAATAATATTGAACGTAACATTATAGCAAGGTTTTGGTACATACAATGTTACGCAAAAAAGAGAAATTTTATTCTTTACAAAATGTTAAAAAGAAAATCACATAAAATCAATTACATTTGTATATAAAATTTTTACTATGCAAGACAAACCATTGATTTTAGTTACTAATGATGATGGAATTACAGCTCCAGGTTTAAGAGCTTTAATTAGAATAATGAATAAGATAGGAGAAGTTGTTGTAGTTGCTCCAGATAGCCCACAAAGTGGCATGGGACATGCAATTACAGTTGATAATGTATTAACTTGCAATCCAATTACTATTGATGAAGGACCGCAATTAGAATATACCTGTTCTGGTACACCTGCAGATTGTGTAAAAATGGCAATTAATGAAATTTTAAATAGAAAACCAGATTTATGTGTTTCTGGAATTAATCATGGTTCAAATTCATCAATAAATGTAATTTATTCAGGAACAATGAGTGCTGCTATTGAAGCTGGTATAGAAGGTATTCCTGCAATCGGTTTTTCTTTATTAGATTTTAAATGGCATGCAGATTTTAAACCCTCTGAAGAGTATGTAAAAAATATTACATTAAATGCATTATTAAATGGAATCCCTGAAGGTGTTGTTTTAAACGTAAATATTCCAAATTTAAAGAAAGATGAAATAAAAGGAGTTAAGGTTTGTAGACAAGCAAATGGTTACTGGAAAGAAGATTTCGATAAACGTAAGAGTCCGTTTGGAAAAGAGTATTACTGGCTTTCTGGAGAGTTTGTAAGTAAAGATAAAGGTCAAGATACAGATGTGTACGCCTTAGAAAACGGTTATGTTTCTGTAGTACCTGTACAATTTGATATGACTGCTCACCATATGATTCAAAAATTAAACTCTTGGGAACTGTAAAAAAAGATATTTTAATAGGAGTTTTGGTTTCTTTATTTGCCACTTTTGGAGGTATTTTCTTGTATTTAGAATATTTTTCAAAATTTGGTTTTTATGAAACTTTAGATTTAATTAAAGAAGGAAAATTGTACGGAAAAGTATTGTCTTTGGCAGCTATTCCTAATTTATTTGTTTTCTTTATTTTTATTAAAAAGAAACAAGATTACAGAGCAAAAGGAGTTTTGTTAACTACAATTTTAATAGCGCTAACTACTTTAGTTTTAAAGTTTTTCTAACTTAAAAATATGAAATACTACATTATTGCAGGAGAAGCATCAGGCGATTTACATGGCTCTAATTTAATGAAAGCCTTGTTTAATGAAGATGCAAATGCAGATATTCGGTTTTGGGGTGGAGATTTAATGAAATCTGTTGGCGGAACTTTGGTAAGTCATTACAAAGAAAGAGCCTTTATGGGTTTTTTTGAAGTAATAATGAATCTTAGAAAAGTACTAGTTTTTATTAAGTTCTGTAAAAAAGATATCGAAAAATTTAACCCAGATGTAATTATTTTTATAGATAACTCTGGATTTAATTTAAGAATTGCTAAATGGGCTAAAGAAAAAGGATTTAGAACCAATTACTATATTTCACCTCAAGTTTGGGCTAGTAGAGCAAGTAGGGTAAAAGGAATAAAGAGAGATATAGATAAAATGTTTGTAATTCTTCCTTTCGAAAAAGATTTTTATCAAAAATATAATTATGATGTGGAGTTTGTGGGACATCCTTTAATTGATGGAATTGCAGATAGAAAACAAACAGATTTAGCGGTATTTAAAAAGAAATATAACTTAAATGATAAACCTATAATTGCCCTTCTGCCAGGAAGTAGAAAACAAGAAATTACGAAAATGCTTTTTGTTATGCTGTCTTTAATTGACGATTTTTCTAACTATCAATTTGTTATAGCAGGAGCACCAAGCCAAAATTTTAGTTTTTATCAAAAAATTATAGGAAGCAAAAAAGTAAGTTTTATTAACAACAAAACTTACGATTTATTAAGCGTTTCTTATGCGGCAATAGTTGCTTCTGGAACAGCTACTTTAGAAACAGCTTTATTTAAAGTACCTCAAGTGGTTTGTTATAAAGGAGGTGCAGTTTCTTATCAAATAGCCAAAAGAATTATTACCTTAAAATATATTTCTTTAGTAAATTTAATTCTGAATAAAGAAGTTGTTAAAGAGCTGATTCAGAATAATTTTAATAAGAGAAACCTAAAAAAAGAATTGACTAAAATTTTAGACTCAAACTTTAGAGAACAATTATTTTTAGACTATTTTAAATTAGAAAAAAAATTAGGAGGAAAAGGAGCTTCAGAAAAAGTAGCTAAACAAATAGTAGCAGATTTAAAATAAATAATTTGAAAAAATTAGTGTTTTTGATGACGATTTTAACTGTAGTAGTGAGTTCTTGTTCATCTTCTAAAACGGTTGTTAAAAACAACAAAAAAACTTCTTCTAAAGCAGATAGAGTTGTTGCAAATGCAATGAAATATAAAGGAGTGCGTTACAAATTTGGTGGAACTACCAAAAGAGGAATGGATTGCTCTGGAGTAGTTTATGTGGCTTATGGTAGTCAAAATGTTTTATTGCCAAGAGTTTCGAGAGACATGGCAAAAAGAGGTAAAAAAATACCTTTAAATAAAGTTAAGAAAGGAGATTTAGTTTTTTTTAGAACCAATAAAAGTAGAAGAAACATCAATCATGTAGGCTTGGTAGTTTCTAATAAAAGAGGGCAGATTCGCTTTATTCATGCAACTTCTTCAAAAGGTGTAATTATTTCTTCAATATCAGAAAAATACTGGAAAAAAACTTTTGTAAAAGCAACTACAATTTTATAAGTTAAAACTTAACTTTTTTTTAGTAACTTTACCTTGCTATGAAAAGGTTAATTAAATACTTGCCTTTGCACTTTGTTGTGCTTGTTGTTTTTGGAATAAGTTTCCAGTTTTTTACACAATTTTGGAAATTTAAATTCCAAAATCTATTCTTTTTATTAGTTTTTTTAGCAATCTTTTTTCTTTTCAAAAACAAGATTTTATCAACAGTTATTAGTTTTTTATTCTTCTTTTTTATTGGTGTTTCTTCAGTTTTTATTAATGATGATAGAAATTATGATAATTACTACGGGCATCAATTACAAGAAAATTCGTCTGTAGTTTTACAAATTCATAAAGTTTTAAAACCTGGAAGTTTTTATAAAAAATATGTCGCAAATATTGTTTTGATAGATAATAAAAAAACAAGGGGTAAAGTATTGTTAAATGTGTTAAATGACAGTGTTTTAGAATCATTAAAAGTTGATGATAAATTAATGTTAAAACCCAATTTTAAGTCATTAATTCCACCATTAAACCCTCATCAGTTTAATTATGAGTCATATTTAGCAAAACAAGGAATTTATCATCAAGTTTTTACAGAAAACAATCGGTTTTTAAAATTAAAACCATCAGGATTTACATTGTTTGGTTTGTCTGCGAAACTGAGGTTTAAAATTCAAAAATCACTACAAAAATATCATTTTAAAAATGATGAATTAGCTGTAATTAACGCACTATTATTAGGGCAAAGGCAAGATATTTCTAAAGCGCTTATTGCAGATTATCAAAATGCTGGAGCCATACACATTTTAGCTGTATCTGGATTGCATGTAGGCGTAATTTTATTAATCCTTTCGTTTGTATGTAAACCTATAGAGCGTCTTAGAAATGGAAAATTCCTAAAAACTACAATTATAGTCTTATTACTTTGGATGTTTGCTTTTATTGCAGGTTTGTCAGCGTCTGTTGTAAGAGCTGTTACTATGTTTTCTTTTGTTGCTATTGGAATGTCTTTTCATCAAAAAAATATAGTGGAATTTTCATTTATTTCTTCGATGTTATTTTTATTATTGATAAAACCCATGTTTTTGTTTGATGTTGGTTTTCAACTAAGTTATTTGGCTGTTTTTGGAATTCTTTTTGCACAACCAAAATTGTATTCTATTTGGAAACCTAAATATAAAATTATTGATTTTTTCTGGAAACTATTTACGGTTTCTATTGCTGCACAAGTAGGAATATTACCATTAAGTATTTTCTATTTCCAACAATTTCCTGGATTGTTTTTGGTATCTAATTTGGTAATTATTCCTTTTTTAGGAACTGTTTTAATAGGTGGTATACTCGTAATTATTTTATCGTTTTTAAGCATCTTACCACAAATAATTGCAGATGTATATGGGTACATTATTTCTTATATGAATGCTTTTGTAAGTTGGGTTTCTCATCAAGAAAGTTTTCTTTTTAAAGAAATTTCTATTTCTTTTAGTATGATGTTACTTTGTTATCTTTTTCTCTTTGCTTTCATATATTTTTTAATGAAAAAATCTGCCAAACAAATGCTTTATTTTTTAGTTTCTATCTTATTAATTCAAACTCTTTTTATTTTAGAAAAAAAAGAATTTAAGACAAAAAAAGAATTTATAATTTTTCATAAAAGCAGATTTTCTATAATTGGAAAACGAATAGGTACACGCCTTTATTTACAGCACGATTTTGACTCTTTACATATAAAAAATGATTATAGTATTAAAAGTTACAGAATAGGAGAAAATCTTACTGCAATTCAAAAAACCAATTTTAACAACTATCTTAAATTTGCCGATAAAGGTATTGTAATTGTAGATAGTTTAGGGATATATAAAATTAAAAACCTTAGAAAACCATTAGTAGTTTTACAATATTCTCCTAAAATTAATATAGAAAGATTAATAAAAACCATAAAGCCTTCTCAAATTATTGCAGATGGTTCTAATTATAAAAGTTATGTTTTACGATGGGAAAAGAAATGTTTAGAATATCAAATTCCATTTCATTACACAGGACAAGATGGGGCTTTTATTCTCAGAGAATAATATTATAGTTTGCTCTTAAATTCTTTGTCAAATTCTTCCCACCTTTTTGTGTTGTAAGCTTTTTCAGAGAAATAAGTTAGTACTTTTTCCATTGTTTTCTTATCTAAATACCCAGGAATTTTATCTAACAGCTCTCCTTTTTCTGATAAGAAAATTGTGGTTGGGTAAGATAATCTTCCATTCATTAAAGCAGCGGGTAGTTCATGATAACCACGCCTGCCTTCTTTTTGAAATTTAAAGGTATAATTATTAAAAATAATATCTTTTTTTTCTTCTCCATTTAATTTTACGGCATAAAAATTTTTGTTTATGTATGTAGATATCGTTTTGTTAGAGTAAGTGTTTAGATCCATTTTTTTGCAGTAGCCACACCAATCTGTGTAAACATCAATTAAAATAGGTTTTGGATTTTCTTTATTTAATTCTAAAGCTTTTTCAAAAGAAAGCCATTGTACGGTTTCTTGGGCGTACGTAGTGAGTGAAAAGATAAGAATGGTTATAAATAAAATTGTTTTTTTCATGATAATTTAGTCGCAAATGTTATGCCAAAATTACAAAAAATAACTACCTTATACCGTGCATTAGTTTTTTCATAAGAGGGTTTAATACTAAGAATATTAAGCCAACTGCTGCTGGGATTATAGTAAATATTAAGAAAAAATAAGACATTGAATATTGTTCTACGATTGGGTCTATATAACTTCCAATTTTTGCTGCTAAGTAGTTTCCTAAAGCATTTACTAAATACCAAATACCAAACATCATTCCTATTTTTTTGGCAGGAACCAATTTAGAAACATAAGACAAACCTGTTGGAGATACACATAGCTCTCCCATTGTATGAAATAAATAGGCTAAGACTAACCAAATTAAACTTACTGAAGCTGTTTTTGCGCCCTGAGGGATGCTGCTTGAACCATAAGCTAATGCACCAAAACCTATTCCTAAAAGAATCATTCCAATACCAAATTTTACAGCTGCAGATGGATTAAGTTTACTTTCCCACCATTTAGAAAATAATGGAGCTAAGAAAATAATAAAAAGTGAATTTAGTATTAAGAACCACGATGCTTCTATTTCTGTATTTTGTTGAGGAATAATAACACTTAATTTCCAAATAACTATTCCCCAAATACTAATAAAGCTAATACCTAATACAATATTTGATAATGATATTTTTTTAAAAGTTTGACTAAAAAGTTTTAACAAAACCCAAGAAATTATTAAAAGAGGAATAGTAGACACTAAAACATCAACAATTTTAAAAATTAAAGCTGAGTTTCCGGTTAATGCTCTTTGAGTGTAATCTCTGGCAAAAATATTCATAGAACCACTGGCTTGTTCAAAGGCAGCCCAGAAGAATACTGTAAAGAAAGCTAATAATGCAACAACAATATATCTATCTCTTTGAATATTTTTTTGAGAGTTATTTTTTTCGAGTAAATCAGTTGCATTTGTTGCAACAGCATCCGATAAATCAATTTTTTTACTTGGAGCAGCACCAATGTTTTCAAAAATTTCTCTACCAAACCAAAATTGCAAAGTCCCTAAAAGCATAAAAATACCAGCTAAACCAAACCCCCAAGAATAGCTTAAATTATTTGCCAAAAAGCCACATAGTAAAACTCCTAAAAAACCGCCAGCATTAACTCCCATGTAAAAAATAGTAAACGCTCCGTCTTTTCTTTCAGGATATTTGTCATATAAACCACTAACAATTGATGTAACATTTGGTTTAAATAAGCCGTTACCAATAATTAACAATCCAATTCCTAAGTATAAGGTAGTTTCGGTTTCTAATGACATAGCAGCATGCCCTAACGTCATTGCCAAAGCACCTAATGCTACCGCTTTTTGATAACCTAATAATTTATCAGCAATAATACCTCCAATTAGCGGGGTTAGGTATACAGAACTTGTGTAAATTCCTAAAAGACCTAGAGCTCTCTCCCTTGTCCATTCCCAACCACCATCAGAAAAAGAGGCTGTTAAAAACAAAACAAAAATGGCACGCATTCCGTAATAAGAAAAGCGTTCCCACATTTCTGTAAAAAATAAAACAAATAATGCTGGTTTATGATTTAATAAGCTAAATTGATTGGAAGTAGATGTGTCCATATTTATATTTTTGATGTACAAAAAACCTCATAAACAAATTGCTTATGAGATTTTTGCGATTGTTTAATATTTAATTACTCCCTATTTCTGCAATATCTTCTACTATCTTTCTTTCATTATCTTCTGCTCCGTGAGTTAATTTTTCTAGTTTCTTACGGAATACCATTACTAATAAACCAAAAGAAACACAAAAAACAGCTATTCCTGTGAAAATAGTGTACTCACCTAAATTTTCAGACGCTTCTCCTAATAAACCTGCTAATTTGTTTCCAAAACCTGTCATTGCAAAATATACCCCCATCATTAAAGAAGCATATTTTACAGGAGCTAATTTTGTAATGTAAGACAATGCAACTGGAGATATACATAATTCTCCAACAGTATGAAATAAGTATGCTAAAACTAACCAATACATTGCAGAAGCTCCAGAAGATTCATATTCTGCAGCAGCAGCTGTCATAAAAAAGAAACCTGTACCCATTATAATAAGTCCAAGAATCATCTTGAATAACGATGTAGATACTTTTCCTTTTAATTTTCTTGCCGCCCAATAACCAGCAACACTTGTTCCTAAAAAGATTATAAACATTGCATTTAAAGCTTGAAACCAAGAGGCAGGTACTTCCCATCCCATTAAAGAACGTGCAGTTTTTTCTTTAGCGTATATATTCATTAAACCTCCAGCTTGCTCAAAAGCTCCCCAAAATATAATTACTAATAAAAAAGAAATTAAGAGTACAACAACTCTATCTTTTTCAATTTTGGTTAGTGGTTTGTTCATTGCTTCTTTTTCTTCTATATTTTCTGAAACCCCCAAGAAATTACCTACGTTTTTTAAGTGTTTTTGACCTACTAAATATTGAATTAAACCAGCAGCCATACCAATTCCTGCTAATCCAAACCCATAATGCCAGCCATGAACCTCTCCAACATAACCTACAATTAAACTTGACAAAAATGCTCCTACATTAATGCCAATGTAAAAAATAGTAAATCCTTTATCTCTTCTAATATCACCTTTTTTATATAAACCACCAACCATAGTAGAAATGTTAGGTTTTAATAAACCAACTCCTGCTATAATTAAGCCTAATCCAGAATAAAAGGCCCACATTTGTTCTATCGCTAAAACACTGTGTCCAAGAACTAATAGTATTCCTCCATAGAGAACAGATTTTTTTTGGCCTAAAAATTTATCAGCAATCCACCCACCAGGAATTGAAGCTACATATACTAACATTGTATACCATCCATATAATGCTAAAGCTTCTCCATTTGTCCATCCTAATCCTGAGTTATCACTTTGAGTTTCTGCTACTAAGTACAAAACTAAAATAGCTCTCATCCCGTAATAAGAAAAACGTTCCCACATTTCTGTAAAAAACAAAACATACAACCCAACTGGGTGTCCAAATAATTCTTTTTGATGTGGTAACTTTGCTGTAGTACTCATAATTTATCCTTTTATTTCTATTGATTTATCTTTGTTTTTATTTAAATTTTTTTCGATGAAGTTGGTCATTTTTGTGTACAAATTCAATCGCATATTTTTTCCTTTGTAAATTCCGTGAGCTCTATCTGGAACAATAAACATATCAAATTGTTTGTTTGCTTCTATCAATGCATTAACCATTCTGTAAGAATTTTGAACATGCACATTATCATCACCTGTACCATGAACCAATAAATAGTTTCCTTTTAATTTTTCTGCATAATTTACTGGCGAATTTTCATCATATCCAGAAGGGTTTTCTTGAGGAGTTCTTAAAAATCGTTCTGTATAAACGGTGTCGTAAAAACGCCAAGATGTAACTGGTGCAACAGCAATTGCGGTTGTAAAAATATCACTTCCTTTTAAAATACAGTTTGTACTCATATGACCGCCAAAAGACCATCCCCAAATCCCAATGTTATTTTCATCTATGTATGATCGTTTAGAGAGCTTTTTTGCAGCAGCGATTTGGTCTTCGGTTTCAAATTTAACCAAATTTAAATAGGTAGATTTTTTAAAATCTGCGCCTTTAAAGCCTGTTCCTCGTCCGTCTACACAAACAACAATGATTCCTTTTTGAGCTAACATATTGTGCCAATAATCGTTAAAACCATTCCATCTGTTTGCAACTTGTTGAGAACCTGGTCCAGAATATTGAAACATTAACATTGGGTATTTTTTGTTTTCATCAAAGTTTGCAGGTTTAATCATCCACATGTTTAAGTCGTTTCCATTAATGTTAATGGTAGAAAACTCTTTTGGAGTTATTTTATATTCAGATAATTTTTCTTTTAAATCTGCATTGTCTTTAATTACTTTTAGCATTTCTCCTTCACCAGAATACAGAGAGTAAATAGGCGGAATTTCAGCAGAAGAATGTGTATTGATA
>JAUICK010000054.1 GCA_030427865.1 Bacteroidia bacterium
TGAAGAAGTTGCATGTCGTTCTCAAATTGCAGATAATGTTGCAGCAGCTATTTATGGTGGTTTTGTATTAATTAGAAGTTACCAACCTTTAGAAGTTGTAAAATTACCTGTACCTAATGAGTTAAGATTGGTTGCTATTCATCCACAAATTGAAGTTAGAACTGAAGATGCAAGAAACGTTTTACCTAAGGAAATTGCATTAAAAGATGCTGTTACACAATGGGCAAATGTAGGTGGTTTAATTAGTGGTTTGTACTCTAATAATTACGAACTTATTAGTAACTCTTTAAAAGACGTAATTGTAGAGCCTCATCGTAAAAAATTAATTCCTTTTTTTGATGAAGTAAAAAGTGCTGCTATAAAAGCAGGTGCTTTAGGTGCTGGAATTTCTGGTTCTGGACCAACAATTTTTGCTCTTTGTAAAGGAGATGAAATTACTGAACAAGTATACAATGCAATTGAAAAAAGTTATAGAAATAAAAATATAGATTTCGAAATGTATACTTCTAAAGTAAATAAAGAAGGAATTAAAATAATTAGTTAACCGTCTTTACGAAGGAAGAATGACTGAAGTAACCTCTAATTAAATAAAAAGATTGCTTCGTTTCACTCACAAAGACAAATCAATAAAAAATGAACTATTATAGTTTACATCATAAATCACCAAAAACAACATTTAAAAATGCAGTTGTAAACGGAATTGCGCAAGATAGAGGTTTATATTTTCCAGAAAACATAACTCCACTTTCTAAAGATTTTATAAAAAATATAGAAAACTATTCTAATCATGAAATTGCATTTGAAGCGATTAAGCAATTTGTAGATGATGAAATTCCTGAAAATAAATTAAAAGAAATTATTGTAGAAACTGTTTCTTTTGACTTCCCTGTTGTTCCAATAAATAAAAATATTGGCACATTAGAATTATTTCATGGACCAACAATGGCTTTTAAAGATGTAGGTGCAAAATTTATGGCTAAATGTTTAGAGTTTTTTAATAAAGATAATGATGATGAAGTCACTGTTTTAGTAGCCACATCTGGTGATACTGGTGGTGCAGTAGCTAATGGCTTTTTAGGTGCAAAAGGAGTAAAAGTAGTTATTTTATATCCTTCAGGAAAAGTAAGTGATATTCAAGAAAAACAACTCACTACTTTAGGACAAAACATTACAGCCCTAGAAGTTGATGGTGTTTTTGATGATTGCCAAGAAATGGTAAAAACTGCTTTTTTAGATAAAGAAATTACCAAAACGCTTACCTCTGCAAATTCTATAAATGTAGCACGTTGGTTACCTCAAATGTTTTACTTTTTCTTTGCTTACAAACAATTAAAAAAACATCAAAAAGAGATCGTTTTTTCTGTACCTAGTGGAAATTTTGGAAACATATGTGCAGGTATTATGGCTCAAAAGTTAGGTTTACCCATAAAACATTTTATTGCTGCCACTAATGTAAATGATACAGTACCAAATTTCATGAAAGATGGTAACTATAATCCAAAACCATCTAAAGCAACAATTTCTAATGCTATGGATGTTGGTAACCCTAGTAATTTTATAAGAATTCAAGAGCTATTTAATAACGATTTAAATTCATTAAAAAACAAGTTTTCTTCTTTTAGTTTTACAGATGAAAAAACTAAAGAAACCATGCAAAATATTTATAAAAAATCTGAATACATTTCAGATCCTCATGGAGCTGTTGGATATTTAGGTCTTGAAAAATATGGTTTAAAAGAAAATGAATATGGTGTGTTTTTAGAAACTGCTCATCCTGTTAAATTTTTAGATGTAGTAGAAGAAACTTTACCTGTAAAAGTAGAAATTCCACCACAAATTCAAAAAGTAATACACAAAGAAAAAGTAGCAATTAAGGCTTCTACTTATGAAGATTTAAAAGCTTTTTTAATGAAAAATTAAACTTCAAAAATACCATCATTTGTAAAACAATAATTTTTACAATTTTCAGGTGCATTTTTTGTATTTAGGCCTGTAAATAAACTAAAAGCTGGTAATATTAATTGTTGTTTTGTTACTTGGTAACAAGGTAATTTTATACGTTGTTTCCCCTTACCTTTTAAAAAAACTCCAGGATGTGTATGCCCAGAAATTACGAAGTACTCCTCTTCAATCTTATCAAAATCATGAACAAATTGCAATAGATTTTGTGTGTATTTTTTGTTGAAAACCTCAATATTAAATTGTTGATAAACCTTATCTGAAAGTCGATCATGATTGCCTTTTATTAATTTAATATTTAAATTATTAAACTGC
>JAUICK010000015.1 GCA_030427865.1 Bacteroidia bacterium
AATAAAATACACAACTCCTTTTTCTTTAAACAAATAATTATCAATTAATAAGAATTCGTTGTAAGTCAACAAACTCCTTTTTTGCAGTACAAATTCTTCACTTTGCTTAAGGGTAGATGAAAGGTCTACTTTCAATGTTATCATTCCTTTTTTTTATAAACAATACCATTTTTCATCACAAAAACAACATTTTCCATTGTAGAAATATTTTTAGTAGGATCTTCATTAACTGCAATGATATCTGCAAAAAAACCTTTTTGAATTTGCCCTATTTCGTTTTCCATTTTTAACAACATTGCATTGGTAATGGTAGCAGATTGTATTGTTTCTATAGCTGGCATTCCTGCTTCAACCATATAACCAAATTCTTTACCATTATAGCCATGTTTAAAAACCCCAGCATCTGTTCCGAATGCAATGCCTACACCTTTTTTGTAAGCTCTTGCAAATGTTCCTTGAATTTGTGGTCCAACAGCTAATGCTTTTGGGACAACTATATCTGGATAAAATCCTTTTACCTGAGCTTTTTCAGCAACTTCTTTTCCAGCAGTAATTGTGGGCACTAAATAAGCATTGTGTTTTTTCATCAGCTCCATAGTCTTATTACTCATATACGTTCCATGCTCTATTGTTTTTACACCACCAATAATTGCTCTTTGCATACCTTCATCTCCATGAGCATGAGCAGCAACATGCATTCCATAATCTTTTGCTGTTTCACAAATTGCTTTTATTTCTTCTAATGTAAATTGTGGGTTGTCTCCAGACTTAGCCACACTTAGAACGCCTCCAGTAGCTGTTATTTTAATACAATCTGCACCATTTTTATAACGTTGACGAACCGCTTTTTTAGCATCTTCTACAGAGTTTACAACCCCTTCTTTTGGCCCTGGATTACCAATTAATTTTCTACTACTACCGTTTGTTGGGTCTGCATGCCCACCTGTAGTAGCTAAAGATTTACCAGCTGTAAATACTCTTGGCCCAGGGATTTTACCTGCATTAATTGCGTTTCTTAAAGAAATATTTACTCCAGATCCGCCTAAATCTCTAACAGTAGTAAATCCATTTTGCAATGTTAGTTCAGCAAATTTGACAGAATTATAAGCAATGTCAGCTTCATTTAAAATGTATTTTTTTATGCGCGTTTTCTTATCATATTCATGCTCTATGTGCACATGCATATCAATTAAACCCGGCATCACAACTTTATCTCTTAAGTCGATAGTTTTTGCTGTTTTGCTTTTTGGCATAATATATCCATCAAAAACTTTAGTAATTTTATTACCCTGCACCAAAATAGTTTTCTTAGAAGTTATTTTTCCTGATTTTGTATCTATCAATTTTCCGCATAAAATATATGTAGATTGCCCAAAAGTTGTTTGTAAAAACAAAGCCGTAATAATAAGTAGTATAGATTTTTTCATTTGAATACATTTTGTCTTTAAATGTATGAAAAATTGAGTAGATTGCTCTTTGTAAAAATAAGAATAATGAAAAACGTTGTTATTACAGGAACAAGTAGAGGTATTGGGTTTGAATTAGCACAACACTTTGCTAAAAACGGACATCAAGTTTTGGCTTTATCTCGCAATACAAAACCTTTAGAAGATGTAAATCATCCTAATATAAAAATTTTATCAGTCGATTTATCGTCTCATTCTGATTTAGAAAAAGTTTCTAAATTTATTACAGATAATTGGGAATCTGTAGGTATTTTAATACATAACGCAGGAAAACTGATAAACAAACCTTTTACAGAATTATCTTCGGAAGATTTTTTAGATGTGTATAGTGTAAATGTTTTTGCTGTGGCTGAGTTAACAAAATTAATGATTCCGAAGATGCAAAAAGGCACTCACGTTGTTACCATAAGCTCTATGGGAGGAATTCAAGGAAGCATGAAATTTCCTGGATTAGCGGCATATTCATCTGCAAAAGGAGCTGTTATTACTTTATCTGAAGTATTAGCAGAAGAGTATAAAAAACAACAAATTGCATTTAACGTTTTAGCTTTAGGAGCTGTACAAACCGAAATGTTAGCTGAAGCTTTTCCTGGATATGAAGCTCCAATTTCTGCACAACAAATGAGCAATTATGTCTATGATTTTGCGATTAATGGAAATAAATTTTATAACGGTAAAGTACTGCAAGTATCATCTACAACTCCATAATTTCTTTGAACTCTGATTACAAAAAATATATTCCGCAAAAAGCTATTCCTTTTGTTCAATTTTTAATTGATAAGCATCATTTTTTGTTGAAAATTGTAAATCAACGTCAAACAAAACACGGTGATTTTAGGAAATTACCAGCAGGGAAATTTCAAATTACGGTGAATAATAACCTGAACAAATATCAATTTTTATTAACCTTAATCCATGAAATAGCGCATCATGTAACACATCAAAAATTTGGAAGGGTTCAACCACATGGAAAAGAATGGAAAACAGTTTTTCAACATTTAATGTTGCCTTTTTTACGACCTGAAATTTATCCTAAAGAAATACTTCCTTACTTGGCAAACTATTTAAAAAACCCTAAAGCAAGTACAGATGCAGATATTAATTTATCGTTAGCTTTAAAAGGAAATGAAGCTGAAACTGGAAAGAGTTTTATATTTGCAGTTACTGAAGGAACGCTCTTTACATTTAAAAACATTGTTTACAAAAAAGGTAAAAAAAGAAGAACAAGATACGAATGCTTAAATCTAAGTAACAATAAAGTATACTTGTTCAATCAAAATACAGAAGTAGAAAAACATGACAAATCATAAAAATTATTACGCAGTTATCATGGCAGGTGGAGTTGGCTCAAGGTTTTGGCCAATGAGTACAAAAGAAAACCCAAAACAGTTTCATGATATGTTAGGTGTTGGGCAAAGTTTAATTCAACGTACTTTCGAGAGAATTAACGGACTTGTTCCTTCAAAAAATATATTAATAGCAACAAATGCTCGCTACCAAAAATTAGTTTTAAAACAGCTTCCTAAAGCCACAAGAAATAGCTTACTATTAGAACCAAGCATGCGAAATACTGCACCTTGTATTTTATATGCTGCTTTAAAAATACATCAACAAAACCCAGATGCAGTAATTTTAGTTGCCCCATCAGATCACTGGATTGATGATGAAACCGAGTTTTTACAAAACATTAAAACTTCTTTTAACGCTTGTAGCAAAGACAATATTTTAATGACATTAGGCATTCAGCCAGATGCTCCAAATACAGGTTATGGTTACATTCAGTTTAGTAATGATTCTACAGAAATAAAAAAAGTAAAAAGTTTTAGAGAAAAACCTAATTTAGAAACTGCAAAAAAGTTTTTAGCAAGTGGAGATTATCTTTGGAATGCTGGAATTTTTGTTTGGTCTGCTAAAAGTATTTTAAATGCTTTTAAAGCATTTTTACCTGAAATGATAGATATTTTAGATGATGGTAAAAATGTTTACAATTCTGATTTCGAAGATGATTTTATTAAAAATAATTATGGGAAATGCGAAAATATTTCTATTGATTTTGGGATTATGGAACAAGCAAAAAACGTTCATGTTTTACCAGTAGATTTTGGCTGGAACGATTTAGGAACTTGGGGTTCTTTGTACAATAAACTTGAAAAAGATGAAAATAAAAATGCAGTAGTTGGGCCTCAAGCCATTTTTAGAGATGCTAAAGGAAACATGATTAGAACTCAATCTGGTAAAAAAGTAGTAGTTCAAGGATTACATAATTTTATTGTAGTCGAAAAAGAGGATGTCTTATTAATTTGCCCTAAAGAAGACGAGCAAGATATTAAACAAATAGTTACCAATGTGAAAGATAGCTTTGGTGATGAATTTGTATAAAAAGATTCTTCTTTAGGAAATCTTTTTACTATTTTTCTCTTTTAATAAAAAGTGTATCTAATTCCATTTGTTTTTGAAGCCAGCTTCTTAATTCTCTTTCTTTTGGGCTTATTATGCTATCTGGTAATTTAACATTCCATTTTATAGTTGCCACTGGTATGGTATCTATTTTAATAAAATCTTTAGACAACAAAACATTTGCAAAACCAATTTCTTCAATATCTACATATCTAATTTTAGCATCTTTTGCAATTCTACTAAAGGCGACAACTTTTTTGTTTTTATTTAAAGCATCTTGCTCTATTCTTTGATTTAAAGTTGTAATTGTATTTTGTAAATCTGTAATTTGTTTTTGAAGCCCAGAGATAATGTTTTTACTTTCTTGTAATTCTTCTCTTTTTTCTTTGTATGCAGTAGTTATTAACTCAAAACTCTTGGTATCACTTCCTTTTATTTCTAATTTAAAATCTCTTAAACTTGGATATAAAATATTATTAGTCAATTCATTATTTAAATCATTATAAGTAGCTTCATTGATTTCATTAAAAAAATTTAATTTTAAAATTTTTCTTTCCAAATCTGGCTCATGCTCCATCAATTGTAAGGAAGGGTTCTTTTTAATCTCATTCTTAATAAAACTTTTTATTTGATTATTAACTTGATTCTCTTTAAACACATTAATAAAAGTAAATATTGCAGGAATCATAACTGCAACACCAATAATAGTAGCAATAGTTGCATAGCGTTTTCTTTTAGCAGCATTTGCATATTTATGCATTGGAAAACGCAACATTTTTAATACAATAAAAGCAGCTAAAGCAATAAAAATAGTATTGATTGTAAATAAATATAATGCACCTAAAAAATACCATAAATTTCCAACAGCCAGTCCATATCCTGCTGTACACAAAGGTGGCATTAAAGCAGTTGCTATAGCTACTCCAAAAATTACAGATGCAATAGTACCTTTTTTAGTTCTTGCTACCATAAGTGCCAAACCACCAAAAAAAGCAATTAATACATCTCTTATATCTGGCTTTACTCTACCCAATAATTCTGAAGTATCTTCACTTAATGGAAAGAAATAAAAAAACATAAATGAAGCAAACAAACTCAGACCAATCATTACACCTAAATTCGTTAGCGACTTTTTAAATGTATTGATATCATTTAACGCAAAAGACATTCCTAAACCCAAAATAGGCCCCATAAGTGGCGAAATTAACATGGCTCCAATTACAACTGCTGTAGAATCTGCATTTAAACCTATCGAAGCCACAAAAACTGCAAAAATTAAAATCCATGCAGTTGCACCTTTAAAAGGAATATCTGCTTTTATTGCGCTTATGGTTGCTTCATGATCTGTGTCTTCTCTAAAATCAAAAAGTTCTACAATAAACTTTTTAGATGTTTCTATAACTCCATCTGTATTATTAGAGGTGTTCTTAGTATTTTCTGATAAAGTGTCTTTACTTTGCTCTTTGCCTTCTTGCATTAGTATCTATTTTAGTCTTTGGAAAGATACAAAAAAGAGCTCAGTTTAAATTTTAGAAGTTAAAATATTAGATATAAAACAAAAAAGCTCTGTACATAGTACAGAGCTTAAAATGTGACCGGGCTGGGGCTCGAACCCAGGACCCTCTCCTTAAAAGGGAGATGCTCTACCAACTGAGCTACCAGGTCTTTCTTTTTCGTTTTTAGCGGCTGCAAATATATATCTTATTTTTAATAAAACAAATCTATTTTTTATTTTGTTTCTTTTAAATAAGCTTCTCTTACTTTTTTAAATAAATTTGAAGAATACACAAAACTTACAACTGCTTCATTATCAGTTTTAAAAATTTCTTCACTACTTCCTTCCCAAGCTTTTCTGCCATCTTTTAAAAAAACAATTTTTTCTCCAATTTCCATTACAGAATTCATATCATGAGTATTAATTACCGTAGTAATATTATATTCGTCTGTAATTTCTTGAATTAAGTTATCTATTACAATTGCAGTTTGAGGGTCTAACCCAGAGTTAGGCTCATCGCAAAACAAGTATTTTGGATTCATTACAATTGCTCTTGCAATGGCAACCCTTTTTTGCATTCCTCCTGATAATTCTGCGGGTAATTTTTTGTTAGAGTTTTTTAAGTTTACTCTGTCTAAAACAAAATTTACTCGATCTAACATTTCTTTATGAGATTGTTTTGTAAACATTTTTAAAGGAAACATCACATTGTCTTCTACTGTTTGTGAGTCGAACAAAGCGCTTCCTTGAAAAACCATTCCAATTTCTTGCCTCCATTGTTGTTTTTCGTTTGCAGTAAACTTGGTATTTATTCTTCCATCAAAAGAAATTGTACCTTCTTCTGGAGTATGCAAGCCTATTAACGATTTTAAAAAAACTGTTTTTCCAGAACCACTTTGCCCAATAATAAGATTGGTTTTTCCGGGTTTAAAAGTTGCTGTTATTCCTTTTAAAACGTTAACATCTCCAAAACCTTTATGTAAATTTTTAACTTCTATCATTTTTTAAGTTAACAACATTTGGGTTAAAAAATAATTTGCGATAACAATTAAAATAGTTGTCCAAACAACAGATTGTGTACTTGCTCTACCAACAGCAATAGAACCTCCTTTTACATAATATCCATGATATGATGGAACAGTAGCTATTAAAAAAGCAAAAACCAAAGTTTTAATAATTGCATATGTTATTAAAAAAGGTTTAAAATCTAATTGAATTCCCTCTATGTAATCTGCACCAGTAAACAACCCAGAAACCATACCTGCAACCCATCCGCCAAATACTCCTAAAAACATAGCCAGTAAGATTAGAAAAGGATAGAAAAAAACTGTCGATAAAACCTTAGGTAATACTAAATAATTTAGTGAATTTATACCCATTACCTCTAAAGCATCTATTTGTTCGGTAACTCGCATTGTACCTATACTCGATGTAATATAAGAACCTACTTTACCTGCTAATATAATAGAGCAAAATGTTGGAGCAAACTCTAATATTATAGATCTTTTAGCGGCAAAACCAACTAAAGATTTAGGTATAAAGGGATTTTCTAAATTTAGTGCAGTTTGCAAAGCAATTACACCCCCAATAAAAAAAGAAATAAACATAATTATCCCTAAAGATTTTAATCCTAAATCTTCTATTTCTTTTAAGAATGCTTCATAAAAAACCTTTGATCTTTGAGGTTTTCTAAAAACTCTACTCAACATCAAAAAATACTTCCCAATATGTTCTATATAATTCATGGAAAATTAAATTTATGCTAAAGTATTAAAATATCATTAATAGGATGTTAAATTGACCTCATCAAAATAAAAAATAATTACTTTTGATACATCGTTAAACTGTCTCTACATGAAATTTAAATTCCTTTTTATTCTTATTTCTTTGTTTTTAGTTATAAGTTGTTGTAAAAATGAACGACCTAAGAAACCTAAATTAGTTGTGGGTATTGTAATCGACCAAATGCGATACGATTATCTTACAAGATATTATACTAGATATAGTGATGATGGCTTTAAAAGACTAATTAACAATGGGTTTTCTTTAGAAAATGCACATTACAATTATATTCCAACCTATACAGCAGTGGGGCATTCTTCTATTTACACAGGGACCACCCCAAGCGAACACGGAATTATTTCGAATAATTGGTATGATAAATTTTTAAAAAAATCTATTTATTGTGTAGATGACTCTACTTATAAAACCGTTGGAAACAACACTAAAAATGGTCAAAAATCTCCTAAAAGACTTTACACTACTACCATTACAGATCAGTTGCATTTAGCGCAAAACATGAAAGGAAAAACTATTGGTATTTCTATAAAAGATCGTTCTGCAATTCTGCCAGCTGGCCATACAGCAAATGCTGCTTATTGGTATGATGGAGGTAATTTTAATACTTGGATTTCGAGTTCGTATTACATGGACGAATTGCCAGAATGGGTAAAAAATTTTAACACCAATAATAATGCTGATGCTTATTTAAATGAGAATTGGCAAACTCTTTATAACCTAGAAACATACACAAATAGTATAGCTGATAATAATATTTACGAAGGTAAATTTACAGGAAAAGAAACTCCAACTTTTCCAAAAGATTTAAAGACATTAAGAGTAAAAAATGGTAATTTTAATCTAATTAAATCTATTCCTGCTGGTAATACTTTTACTGCAGATTTCTCCAAAGCTGCAATAATAGGAGAAAATTTAGGAAAAACAGAATATACTGATTTTTTAGCTATTAGTTTTTCTTCTACTGATTATATAGGGCATAAATATG
The DNA here is from genome assembly GCA_030427865.1 of Bacteroidia bacterium. Classification (GTDB taxonomy): domain Bacteria; phylum Bacteroidota; class Bacteroidia; order Flavobacteriales; family Flavobacteriaceae; genus Polaribacter. The sequence goes on from JAUICK010000015.1 coordinate 8,144, forward strand.
GTGTTGCAGCTATTGAAACTGAAGATACTTATTTACGATTAGACAAAGATTTAGCCAATTTATTTAACTTTTTAGACAAACAAGTAGGAAAAGACAACTATACTTTATTTTTGACTGCAGACCACGCTGCTGTTCATGTTCCTGCTTATTTACAATCTTTAAAAATCCCTGCACACTATTTAAACACAAAAAACTTTAAAGGTTTTATTTTAGGAGTAACTCAGAAATATTTTAAGTCTAAAGAACTCATTGAGAATATTTCTAATTATCAAATCTTTTTAAATAAAGAAAAAATAGAGTTCTTAGGCCTTACGGTAAACGAAGTAGCTCAAAAATTAACAGATGAAGTTGTGAATTTCGATGGAATATACAAAGCTGTTACTGCTAAAACTCTACAAACAACTCATTTTACTTCAGGAATTCTAAACTCTTTACAGAACGGATATAATCAAAAATTATCTGGTGATGTTTTAATGATTCCTTACCCAGCAACTTTAATGAGAGGAAGAACAGGTACAAGCCATGGTTCTGGATATTCTTATGACACTCATGTTCCTATTATTTTTTACGGAAATGGAATAAAAAAAGGATCATCATCAAAAAGATATAACATTACAGATATTGCTCCTACAATTGCTAATTTATTAGATATTGAAGCTCCAAATGGAACAAATGGGATTGTTATTGATGAGGTTTTAAAAAAATAACTATAACTTAAAATAAGAACTTTGTTGATGTTTTTTAATTGCCTTTTTAGAAAGCACTATTCCTATAATTAAAGAAACAAATGCGCCAATAGAAATTCCTGGAATAAAATTTATAAACAAGAAAAAATCATAAGCTCCATGAAAAATTGTTGCTAACAAAAGACCTATTAAATTTAATACTTTTTTGTTTTTAGAAAATTTTGCTTTTCCCATAAAATAGCCCATTAAAATTCCAAATGTTGCATGTGCAGGAACCGCTGTAAAAGCTCTAGTTACCCCTGTTGCAACTCCGTGTTGAAAAACATACAATACATTTTCTAAAGCTGCAAACCCCATAGATACCATTACTGCATAAACAATACCATCAAAAGGTTCGTTAAATTCTTTATTAGTTTGAGCATAAAATCGAACAATAAGATATTTAGAGAATTCTTCTACTAAAGCAACCACAATAAAAGCTTGCAAAAATTGCTGTACAATACTGGTTTGGTTAGTTAATGGTATTAATTTACTTGCTATTCCCCCTAAAATTAAGGTTATTAAAACACTTACAATAGCGCCTAAAAGAAAGTTTTTTAGTAAAAACCCTTTGGGTTCTTTTTCAAATTTATCTTTAAAATAAATATAAAGTACTGTTATTATAATTGGCGCAATGGCAAGAAAAAGTAAATTCATTTTCTATTTTTTAGGAAGAAATACTTCTGCCATCATACATCTTGCACTTCCTCCACCACAAGTTTCTATAGTTTCTAAAGAACTTGATATAATTTTACAGTGGTTATTTATTTGCGCTTTTTGAGATTGTGTAAGACTATTAAAAGCTGCCTGACTCATAATTAAATAAGGTTCATCATCTTTACCCATAACTTGCAACATATTTCCTGCAAAATTATGCACTTGTTCTTCAGTAATATTTATTACTTTTTTTCCATCATCTTTAAAGTGATTTAATAAATTTTTGCGTTCTTTCTTGTTATCTATAGCCTCTAAACATATCACTACAAAAGTTTCAGCAATACACATCATAACATTAGTATGATAAATGGCTTCTCTTTTTCCGTTTACAGTTTGGTTTGCAGTAAATACTACTGGTGTATATTCAAAATCTTCACAAAATTCTATAAACAAATCTTCATCTGCTCTTGGAGATAATGCACAATACGCTTTTTTATTTACTCTATCTAAAATCATACTTCCTGTTCCTTCTAAGAAAACTTGTTCTTTTTCTGCAGAAGTATAATCTATAATGTTTTTTATTAAAAAACCTTCACTTTCAATTTTCTCTAAAACATCTTCTCTTCTTTCTAACCTTCTGTTCTGAGCAAACATTGGATAAATAGCAACTGTGCCATCTTGATGAAAAGAAATCCAATTATTTGGAAAAATTGAATCTGGTGTATCAAACTCTTTAGTATCAGAAACAACTATTACATGAATACCATAGCTTTTTAGTTTAAATACATAATTATCAAACTCTTCTTGTGCTTTTTTATTGATCTCAGAATTTTCTAATTTTAATTCTTCTTGATAATAATTATTAACAGCAGTTTGTTCATTCATCCTAAAACTCACTGGACGAATCATTAAAATGGTATTGGTTATCTGATTCATTTATAAATTCTATTTTAAAACAAAATTAATGCTTTTTAGCAAAGAAAAAAGGAATCTATACGAAAAGGATCTGTTTATTTTGTTTAACTTTTTATTGAAAAAAATTAACAAAATCATAAGATTGCTTTGTTTAACAATTATATAATTTTGTTAAACATAAAAATCTATAAAAACTATTAATTATGAAAATTTATCAAAAAGCATTGTCCATTCTTGCACTTAGCATTGTACTTGTTTCATGTAATAATAATGAAAATGAAACATTAAAAACCAATACAATTGTAGATGTTGCAGTTAATAACAACTTAAGTTCTTTAGTTGCAGCCGTTACAAGAGCAGATTTAGCAACTACTTTAAGTGGGCCTGGCCCTTTTACAGTTTTAGCTCCAACTAATGAAGCATTTGCAGAATTTTTAAGCGCAAATAATTTTAATTCTATAGACGATGTTCCAAAAGAATTATTAACACAAATCCTTTTAAATCATGTTATAGATGGTAGCTTACAATCTACAGATTTATCAACTGGATACGCAAATACCAAAGCTGTTAGTACAGCATCAAATACGCCAATGTCTATATATATAAACACAAATGGTGGAGTAAAATTTAATGGCTTATCTTCTGTTACTGTTGCAAATGTTGCAGCAGATAATGGCACAGTACATGTTGTAAATAAAGTTATTGGTTTACCTTCTGTTGTTACTTTTGCCACTGCAGATCCAAATTTTTCTATCTTAGTACAAGCGTTAACGAGAGAGTCAAGTTTTACTTATGTTTCTACTTTATCATCAGAAACATCGCCAGCTCCTTTTACTGTTTTTGCACCAGATAATAACGCTTTTGTTTCTTTATTATCTGAATTAAACTTTCAAAATTTATCAGACATACCTACTGCAACTTTATCATCTACTCTTAACACACATGTTGTAGCTGGTGCTAATGTTTTAGACTCTATGTTATCTGATAATATGACAATATCTACCCTTGGAGGAACTTTAACAGCAAATGTTACTGGTGGAGCTACTTTAACCGATTCAAAAAACAGGGTAAGCAATATTACATCAACAAATATTCAAGCTAATAATGGTGTTATACATTCTATAAACAAAGTTGTTTTAGAGTAATTCTGTTAGTGTTTAAGCTATTAAAAGTAAAACAATGCCTATGTTTAAAAACATAGGTATTTTTTTATGTATTTTTGAATTATGAAAAAATTGATTTTCCTTATATTTTTTTTCTTGGGTTTTTCTGTATGTTCCCAAAAACCACATCATGGATTTGTCTATATCTCTGATATTGATAGCTCTATAAAAAAAGAGCTTCGTTACTTAAGTAAGAATAATTTTATTGGTAAGCCTATAGACGGTTACAAAAATAATTGCATAATTGTTACAAAAGAAACTGCACTTGCTTTACAAAAAGTACAAAAAGAATTATTAAAAAAAGGATTAAGCTTAAAAATTTTTGATGCCTACAGACCTCAACAAGCAGTTAATCATTTTGTAAGATGGGCTAAAGTTTTAGAAGATACTTTAATGAAAAAAGAATACTACCCTAATGTACCAAAAAAAGAGTTATTTAAACGTGGTTACATTGCTTCTAAATCTGGTCATACAAGAGGTAGCACTGTAGATTTAACAATTATAGATTTAAAAACTAATAAAGAATTAGACATGGGTAGTCCTTATGATTTTTTCGGAATTCAATCTCATCCTTTTTATAAAAACATTACTAAAAAACAAAAAGAAAACAGAATGTTACTTCGCCAAGTAATGTTAACAAATAACTTTAAACCTTACGAAAACGAATGGTGGCATTTTACTCTTAGAAACGAGCCTTATCCTAAAAAATACTTTAATTTTCCAATAGAATAGTAAGTTTTAACAAATTCTAAACGATTTCACTTAAAATCGGCATTATATTTGTACAACACAAGCTTGAAAGCATTAAAAATGAAATTTAAAATTCAACTTTTATTAGTATTTATTTTTCTAATGTCTGTGAGTAATACTTTTGCTCAATTAGATGACAATTCTGGTAAAAAAGAAAAAGGAAAAATAAAAGCTATTGTTTTAAATAACTCTAAAGAAGTAAAAAAACCAAACTCTTTAGAAGTAAACAGTAACAATGGTTTTAAAAGTGCTTTTGAAAAGGAAAAAGAAAAATTAAAAAAACAACAAGCTCAAAACTCTCTTAATAACAAAGGCATTTTAACTAAAGCCAAAATAAGTGAAGAACGTTTTTTAAAATCTTTTAAAAAAGTTAATGGGCAATATATATACCCTAAAATAGATCAAGACTTAGGAAGTGTAAGAACCAACTCTAAAAGTGTTAACATAATTTGTAGAGATTTTCAATATCCTGATGGAGATAGAGTTACTATTTACGTTAACGATATACCAGTTATTGTAAACATTGTCTTAAAGCAAAGTTATCAAAAATTTGCAATTCCTTTAGAGATAGGAATCAATAAAATATCTTTTAAAGCCTTAAACCAAGGTACCTCAGGTCCAAATACAGCAGCCTTTAAAGTCTATAACGATGCAGGCATGTTACTTTCTTCTAACGAATGGAATTTAGCCACAGGTGCAAAAGCCACCTTAGTTATAGCAAAAGATAAATAAACAATCAGTTTATTATTTGTTTAAATTTATAAACTTGCTTTTTTATTCTACTCAAAACAGTTATTTTTGTGCTTCGATTATTAAAGGTAAATTTTTAATAATCTAACAAACAAACAATAATTACTAAAATGAAAAAAATCACCAAACAAACCTATTTAGATTGGTACAAAAACATGCTTTTCTGGCGTAAATTCGAAGACAAATTAGCTTCAGTTTACATTCAGCAAAAAGTAAGAGGCTTCCTTCACCTATACAATGGGCAAGAAGCGATTTTAGCAGGAGCTTTACATGCAATGGATTTGTCTAAAGACAAAATGATTACGGCTTACAGAAATCATGTACAACCAATTGGTATGGGAGAAGACCCAAAACGTGTAATGGCAGAATTATATGGAAAAGTAACTGGAACTTCTAAAGGTATGGGAGGTTCTATGCACATCTTCTCTAAAGAACATGGTTTTTATGGTGGACATGGTATTGTTGGAGGCCAAATTCCTTTAGGTGCTGGTATTGCTTTTGGTGATAAATACAAAGGAAGTGATGGAGTTACCCTAACTTGTTTTGGTGATGGTGCAGCAAGACAAGGTTCTTTACACGAAGCATTTAACTTAGCAATGTTATGGAAATTACCAGTAATTTTTATTTGTGAAAATAATGGTTATGCAATGGGTACATCTGTAGAAAGAACTGCAAATCATCCAGATATCTGGAAATTAGGTTTAGGTTACGAAATGCCTTGTGGCCCTGTAGATGCCATGAACCCTATAAAAGTAGCAGAAGCTGTAGACGAAGCAATACAAAGAGCAAGACGTGGTGATGGCCCCACTTTCTTAGAAATGAAAACCTACAGATATAGAGGTCACTCAATGTCTGATGCACAACACTACAGAACTAAAGACGAAGTAGAAGAGTACAAGAAAATAGATCCTATTACACAAGTTCTAAATGTAATTAAGGAAAAAAAATATGCAACTGATGAAGAAATAGCTGTAATAGATAAAGAAGTAAAAGCTATGGTTAAAGAATGTGAAAAATTCGCAGAAGAATCTCCATTTCCACCAGTTGAACAATTGTATGATGTGGTTTATGAACAAGAAGATTATCCTTTTATAAGTTAAGATATGGCTACAATAGTAAATATGCCCAGACTAAGCGACACCATGGAAGAAGGTGTTGTGGCAAAATGGTTAAAAAATGTTGGAGATAAAGTTGAAGAAGGTGACATCTTAGCAGAAATTGAAACAGATAAAGCTACTATGGAGTTTGAATCTTTTCATGAAGGTACTTTATTGCACATTGGTATTCAAGAAGGTGAAACTTCTCCAGTTGATAAATTATTAGCCATTATTGGTGAAGAAGGAGAAGACATTTCTGCTTTATTAAACGGAAAGGAAAGTTCTTCGAAAGAAGAAGTTACAGAAGAACCAAAAGAAGAAACTAAATCAGAAGCAACAAACACTGATGCAGTTGCAGTTCCTGAAGGAGTTCAAGTAATTACAATGCCACGTTTAAGTGATACTATGACAGATGGTACTGTAGCTACTTGGTTAAAGAAAGTTGGAGATGTTGTAGAAGAAGGAGATATGCTTGCAGAAATTGAAACAGATAAAGCAACCATGGAGTTTGAATCTTTTTATGAAGGAACACTCTTATATGTAGGTGTTCAAGAAGGAGATACTGCCCCTGTAGATAGTTTATTAGCCATTATTGGTCCTTCTGGAACAGATGTTTCTGCAATTGTTGCCAATGGAGGAGCTGCCTCTACTACAGAAAAAACGACAACAAATATAGAGAAAAAAGAAGAAAAGCCTGCCGCTAAAACAGAAGAAGCTAAACCTATTAGCACAACTAACAATAGTAGCGAACGTGTTTTTGCATCTCCTTTAGCTAAAAAGATTGCAGCAGATAAAGGCATTAATTTAGCTGATGTTAACGGCTCTGGAGAAAATGGAAGAATCATTAAAAAAGATGTAGAAAACTTTACCCCAGCAGCTAAAGCTACAGAAGCACCAGTTGCCAAGAGTTCTTCAAGTATATCAACTACTTCTTTTGTTGCTGCTAATGAAGAAAAATCAGAAGAAGTTAAGAATTCTCAAATGCGTAAGGCAATTGCAAAATCTTTAGGTAATTCTAAATTTTCTGCTCCAGATTTCAGTTTAAATATCGAGGTTGATATGGATGCTGCCATTGCTTCAAGAAAAACAATAAATGCAATTCCAGATACTAAAGTATCTTTTAATGACATGGTTGTAAAAGCTTGTGCTATGGCATTGCAAAAACATCCTCAAGTAAATACATCTTGGTCAGACAATACTACTATTTATCACAGTCACATTCACGTAGGTGTTGCTGTAGCTGTAGATGATGGTTTATTAGTACCAGTAATTAAACATACAAATCAATTGAGTTTAACTCAAATTGGTGCTTCAGTTAGAGATTTAGCAGGAAAAGCAAGAAATAAAAAAATTACACCAGCAGAAATGCAAGGAAGTACTTTTACGGTTTCTAACTTAGGAATGTTTGGTATTAATAATTTTACCTCGATTATTAATCAACCAAATTCTGCTATCTTATCTGTTGGTGCTATTGTAGAAAAACCAGTAGTTAAAAACGGACAAATAGTTGTTGGTAATACAATGAACTTAACATTAACCTGCGATCATAGAACTGTTGATGGTGCTGTTGGTGCTCAGTTTTTACAAACATTAAAAACATTTATAGAAAACCCTGTTACTATGTTAGCTTAGTTTTCTACAAACAGTATTTAAGATACAAAAATCTCTTTGCTAAAAACAAAGAGATTTTTTTTATTTACTAAGTTCTTTTTATATCTAAGCAAAATATATATACACAGCTATAACTATTGCGCAAATTATAAAACTAAAAGTCTTAACGTGTTTCCAAGGTTTAATATCTACTTGTTTTGTATATTCTTGCACAAAATCAGTTTCTCTTGGTTTTATCACACCAATAAATAACATAATTATTACATTCAAAATAAATAAAATAGCCATAACATCTAAAAAATGTGGGTAGGCTTGGGTTTTTACCAAGGCTAATTCTTTTGCATCTGTAATACCATTAACTTTAGCATTTGTTAAAGCTGTTTTAACAAAATAAGGTTGCATAAAAAACTGACTTATAATATATAGTAAGCATCCAGAAACCAAACCTATTTTTGCAGCAATTGCAGGTACTCTTTTGGTTAAATATCCTACAACTATTATTGTTAAAATTGGTATACTATAAATACCATTAATCTCTTGTAAATAAGCAAAAAGGCTTCCTGCATTTGCTATTAAAGGCGCAATAAACATTGCTGCAATAGCTAAAACAATACCAAATACTTTACCATATTTAACTACTGTCTTTTCGTTGGCTTTTTTATTAATATGCTGCTTGTAAACATCTATGCCAAATAAAGTAACAGAACTATTTAAAACACTATTAAAAGAACTTAAAATAGCTCCAAATAGAACTGCTGCAAAAAAACCAACCCAAGTTGCTGGTAATACTTTTTTCACCAATTTAGGATATGCACTATCTGCAGATTCTAAATTACCTTCGAAAATATGAAATGCAATAATACCAGGAAGTACAACTATTATTGGGCCTAAAATTTTTATAAAAGAACCTAACAATAATCCTTTTTGACCTTCAGCTAAATTTTTAGCCCCTAAAGCTCTTTGTATAATTTGTTGATTTGTACCCCAATAAAATAATTGTACCAACATCATACCTGTAAAAATTGTATAAAAAGGTACTGGATCTGTTGCGCCCCCTATAGATTTAAACTTATCAGGATTTTCTGATGTTAGTATTTGTAATCCATCAAAAAGATTTCCATCACCAATCAGTATTAGTCCAAAAATTGGAATTAAAATACCCCCTACTAATAACCCAATTGCATTAATAGAATCTGATACAGCAACTGCTTTTAAACCACCAAATACAGCATAAATAGCACCAATGCATCCTATTCCCCATACACAAATCCAAATAGATTGTGTATGAGTTACTCCTAATAATTCTGGTACATCAAACATTCCGCTTATTGCCAAAGAACCAGAATATAAAATTACTGGTAATAAAACCACTGCATAACCTGACAAAAATAAAACTGAGGTAAGTGTTTTAGTGGTTACATCAAATCTTTTTGCCAAGAAACCAGGTACTGTAGTTAAACCTCCTTTTAAATATCTTGGCAGTAAAAACATTGCAGTAACTACCATAGCTATTGCCGCTAATGTTTCCCAAACCATAACAGATAATCCGCTTTGATAAGAAGAACCATTTAAACCAACAATTTGTTCTGTAGATAAATTGGTTAATAATAAAGAACCCGCAATAACTCCAGCTGTTAAGCTTCTTCCTCCTAAAAAATAACCGTCTGAAGATGACTCTGCTGTTTTTCTAGTAGCAAAATAAGAAATGATAGCCACTAAAACAGTAAAACCTAAAAAAGTTAAAATCTGTATCATATTTCAGTTTCATTAATTGTAGTAATCAAATATATGTATATAATTTCAAGTAATAGATTTGATGAAATTATTTTTTATACTGGTAGGTTTACCAGAATTCTGAGCTGTTAAATTAAAACTTGAAAAACCCGAAAGGAAGATAAATAGCATTAGCATTACCCCTAATGAAGGATTTCATTTTTTTTAAATTAGTTTTAAAATAAATTATTTTTTTGATTAATTGGTTGAGAGAATAAAATTCTTTCTAACAATACACAATTTTACAAAGTAAACCCATATACAGTATCCTGTACTATACTGAAATATATATTATTTTATCCTATTTATATTAAATATTAATAAAAGTAACATACCCTGCAAAAAGGTTATTGGTCTTATATTTGTTCTAAAATAAAACATTGCTTATAATTTTATTAAACGCTTTAAAAATGAATTCTTTTCTTACACAAGATTTTTTACTTTTAAATGATTTTGCTAAAAAGCTATATCACAATTTTGCAAAGTCTTTACCGATAATAGATTACCACAATCATCTTTCTCCTCAACAAATTGCAGAAGATTTTCAATTTAAAAATATAACGCAAGTTTGGTTGTATGGAGATCATTATAAATGGCGTGCCATGCGTGCTTTTGGTATTGATGAAAAATACATTACAGGTAATGCATCTGATAAAGAGAAGTTTTTAAAATGGGCAGAAGTTGTTCCTTACACTATTAAAAACCCTTTGTTTCATTGGACTGCATTAGAGTTAAAGGCATATTTTAACATTGATGAAATTTTAACTCCTGAAAATGCTGAAGAAATTTACGAGAAGACTTCAAAAATTTTACAGCAAAAATCGCATTCTGCAAACGGCTTATTAAAAATGCAAAATGTAGAGAGCTTGTGCACTACTGATGACCCTGCTGATTCTTTAGAACATCATATTGCTATTTTAAATGATGCTAATAAAGTAAAAACATTTCCAACTTTTAGACCAGACAATTCTTTTGCTGTCGAAAATACAACTACCTACAATCAATATTTATCAAAATTAGAAAACGTTTCTAATGTTTCAATTCATAATTATGATGATTTATTAAAAGCTTTAGAAAGTAGAATTCAGTTTTTTAATGATAATGGAGGCAGACTTTCTGATCATGGTTTTGAGCAATTATCATTCTTTGAAAATGATATTTATAATATACATACACTATTCAAAAAAGTAAAAAACAATCAAGTTTTATCGCCTGAAGAAGTTGATTTCTTCAAATTTAAAACAGTTATTGAATTATGTAAAATATATCATAAAATTGGTTGGACACAACAGTTTCATTTAGGAGCTATCAGAAATAATAACAAAAGATTATTAAGTGAATTAGGCCCAGATACTGGTTTCGATTCTATTGGAGATTTTTCTCAAGCCAAAGCTTTAAGTGGAGTTTTAAATCGGTTAGACAGCACAAATCAGTTGGCAAAAACGATTGTTTACAATTTAAACCCTGCTGATAGTGAGGTGTTTGCAACAATGGTTGGGAATTTTAACGATGGAACTATCAAAGGAAAAATGCAATATGGTGCTGCTTGGTGGTTTTTAGACCAAAAAGACGGAATGGAAAAACAAATCAATGCCCTATCAAACTTAGGATTATTGTCTTGTTTTGTTGGTATGTTAACGGATTCTCGAAGCTTTTTATCGTTTCCAAGACACGAATATTTTAGACGTATTTTATGTAATGCTATTGGTACTGATGTTGAAAATGGAGAATTGCCTGCTGACGAAGCTTTTTTAGGAAAAATAGTAAGCGACATCTGCTACAATAACGCTAAAAACTACTTCAACTTTAAATAAATGGATGCTATAAAATGGGGAATTATTGGTTGTGGTGATGTTGCTGAAGTAAAAAGTGGTCCTGCTTTTCAAAAAGTAAACAATTCTGAATTGATTGCTGTAATGCGAAGAAATGGTGCAAAAGCGAAAGATTTTTCAGAAAGACACAAAGTTCCTTTTTGGTACGATTCTGTTAATGATATTCTAAATCATCCAGAAATTAATGCTGTTTATATTGCAACTCCTCCTTCTACACATTTAGAAATTGCGAAACAATGTTTGGCGGCTAATAAATTTGTGTATTTGGAAAAACCAATCACTTTAAACACTAATGAAGCCAAAGAATTAGAAAAATTAGTAAAAGAAAATAACAAATTGGTGGTTGCGCATTACAGAAGAAAATTACCTACTTTTAAAAAGGTAAAAGAATTGTTAGACAATAATAGTATTGGTAAAATTTTGTTTGCTGATATTGAAATATTACAATCTAAAAACCCTTCTATTATTGCTAAAACTGATGATAATTGGCGATTGAAAATAGAAACTTCAGGAGGTGGATATTTTCATGATATTGCTCCGCATCAAATAGATCTGATGCTTCATTATTTTGGGAATATTAAAAGCGCTGAAGGGTTTTCAACATCAATTCTTAATAACAAAGTTGCAGACATCGTAAATGGAATTATTGAATTTGAAAACGGAATTCAATTCAGAGGGATTTGGAATTTTATTGCCGCAGAAAAGGATGTTAAAGATGAATGTAAAATATATGGAGAAAACGGTACGATTACCTTTTCTTTTTATGGCGAAGAAGTATTCTTAAATCTTTCTGATAAAAATAAAGTATTTTCATTTCAAAATCCTGCTCATGTGCAACAACCATTAATAGAACAAACAGTGAACTATTTTTTAGGCAACACAGAAAATCCTTGTACTATAAAAGATGGAGTTGAAGTAATGAAAATATTAGATACTTTTACAGCCTAAAATTGAATATTTTTAGGTTGATTTTCTTTTGATATAGATGTTATAAATCAATCCAGAAAGGATGAGTAATATCCCCAATAGCGTCCACCCATTATAAATATCTCCAAACCAAAAAGTTCCTATAATAATGGTAATAACTACTTCTAAATATTTTATAGGAGCTACTAAATTGGTTTCTTCTGCTTGAAAAGCTTTGGTCATATACAACTGTCCAAAATAACCAAAAACACCAGTGCTTATAAACAACACCCATTCTATCAAAGAAGGTTGTTCCCAATATTTTAAACACATTAATCCACCAAAAAAAAATGCCATAAGCATAAAATAATTGATAATTACCAAAGGATGTTCCGTATTGCCAATTTTACGAATAACAACAAAAATGACCCCTAAAAAAATAGCAGAAAAAATCACAAAAAATAAACCTAAAAATTCTACATCAGTTCCAAAACCTTTAATAATTAGTACCCCTAAAAAGGCAATGAAAAACAACAACCACTGAATGGGTTTTATTTTTTCTTTTAGAAAGAAAAGCGCAAAAACAGCTGCAAATATTGGTGCTGTATATCTTAAAGAAACTGCAGTACCAATACTTAGATAATTTAATGATTGAAAAAAACAAGTTAAAGATATTACTCCTGTAATCCCTCTAATAATTAACCATTTTTTATTGTTTCCAAAAAATGGAACTTTTGCCTTGAGCACCAAAGGAATCGTAAAGAATAGTGTACCTACAGATCTAAAAAAGACAACCTGATAGACATTAAATGTACTCAAATATTTTACCACAGAACCCATTAGTGCAAATGCAATTGCACTAAAAATCATATAGATAATAGCTTTGTTTTGTGTCATTTAATTAATCTCAAATATACTGTAATAAATAAAGTATTACACCCTAAAACAAAACTAAAGCATCTTATTAAATTAAATCAAAAGCTCTTGGCAACCACAATGTTAAATCAGGGAAATAAGTAATTAACAATAACACTCCTATCATCACTAAAAATAACGGTAATAATGGCCTTATTACTTGTTGTATTTTTAAATCGGCAACACTGCATCCAACAAAGAGCACAGAACCCACAGGTGGCGTACATAAACCAATACATAAGTTCATTATCATTATGATTCCAAAATGAATTGGATCCATTCCTAATTCTGTTACAATAGGTAAAAATATTGGTGTAAAAATTAAAACTGCTGGAGTCATATCCATAAAAACACCCACGAATAATAAAATCAAGTTGATAATGATTAAAATTACTATTGGGTTATCACTAATTGCCAATAACGTATTGCTAATTTCTTGTGGAATATTCTCATAACTCATTACCCAAGACATTGCAATAGAAGTAGAAACCAACAGCAATACAATTGCTGATGTCTTAATCGTTTCCAATAAAATTGGTGAAATATCTTTTACCGTAATTTCTTTGTACACAAAGCCTAAAACTAAGGTATAAATTACAGCAATTGCTGATGCTTCTGTGGCCGTAAAAATTCCAGCTACAATACCACCAATTACCACTACAAGTAGCATTAAACTGGGAAATGCATCTACAAATCTTTTGAAGAATTCTTTAAAACCTACCAATTTATCTGTTGGATATTTTTTGATGATTGAATACACTAAAGCTACAATCATTAAAGCCAAACCAATTAATATACCAGGTACATAACCTGCAATAAATAAAGCTGCAATAGACACACCTCCACTTGCTAAAGAATATACAATTAATACGTTACTTGGAGGTATAATTAAACCTGTTGTTGCACTTGTAATATTTACGGCGGCACTGAAAGATTTGTCGTAACCATCTTTTTCCATCATTGGATTCATAAAACCTCCAATGGCTGATGCTGCTGCAACTGCAGAACCAGAAATGGCTCCAAATAACATACAAGAAATGATGTTTACAAAGGCTAAACCTCCTGGCAATGGCCCAACTATGGCTTTGGCAAAATTTATGAGTCGAACTGCAATTCCTCCTCTGTTCATAATCTGTCCTGCTAAAATAAAAAACGGGATGGCAGATAAGGTAAAACTATCTAATGAGGTTGCCATTCTTTGTGCCAAAGTGGTTACACTTGGTAAAAAAGGCATTGCACTTAATAAGGTAAATAAAGCTGCTAAACCAATAGCAAATGCAATGGGCACTCTTAACGATAAGAAAACTAAAAAGCTAATAACTAAAATAAGGACTTCTACTAAATTCATAACTTATGCTTTATTTAATTTTCTTAGATTTAAAAGTGTGTCTATGCTATAATAGCAAATTAAAATTCCTGAAATTGGGACTACCATATAAATAAATCCTAAAGGAATTTCTAAGGTTGCTGATGTTTGTCCAAACTGAAAACTTAATTGAACCAATCTAAATCCACCAATAATCATCACTGTAAATGCGAAGAATGCAATGGATATAAAAACGATTCCGTTAAACAAGCTTTGTCTTTTTTTAACAACATCTTCTGGAATTAAATCAATCGCTAAATGCAGGTTTTTACCAGCTGCGTAAGCTGCACCTAACAAACCAACCCAAATTAATGAGAAACTTGAAACTTCATCAGTTATAGTACTTGGTGCGCGTAATACAAATCTCGAAAACACTTGCCAAACCACACTTACTAACATTATTACTAAAATAATAAGTACTAATTTTTCTAAAATACTATCTATTTTCGCTCTCATTATTGTTGACTTTTTATAGAAGTAATTATACTTTTCATTTCTTCATTTCCTTCAAACATCTTCAGAATTCCTTTGGTTTGTTCTTCAAAAGGTTTTTTCTCAGGATAAAATATCTCTACTCCTGCTTCTTTTACTGCTGCTAAAGATGCTTTTTCAGATGCTGCCCATAATTTACGCTGCGCTATTGTACTTACTTTTACGGCTTTTTTTACCCATTCTTTTTGTTGATTAGTCAATCTTTTCCAAGTATCTGTTCCAATTAACAAGACATCTGGCACAGAAGTATGTTCATCTAAAGAATAAAATTTACAAACTTCATAATGCTTAGACGTAAAAAAACTAGGTGGATTATTCTCTGCTCCGTCAACAACTCCTTGTTGTAAAGCTGTATACAACTCTCCCCAAGAAATTGGTGTTGGCGAACCTCCCAAATCATTTACCATAGCCACAGCCATGTTACTTTTTTGCACTCTAATTTTTTTTCCTACTAAATCTGAAGGCGATTTTATAGGGGCTTCTTTCATATAGAAACTTCTACTCCCTGCATCGTAAAACGTTAACCCACGAAGTCTAAATTTCTCTCCTTTTAACAATAAACTTTCTCCAATTTTGCTATCAAAAACACTAAATGTATGTGCTTTATCTCTAAACATATAAGGCACACTAAACACCTTATATTCTGGAATAAAATTCTCTAAAACTGCTGCAGATACTTTGGTAATGTCTAAACTACCAATTTGCAATAACTCTAAACATTCTCTTTCTCCTCCTAATTGACTGCTGGGATAAATATTTAATTTTAATTTTCCTTGCGATTGTTTTTCTAACTCTTCACCAAATATCACCATTGCTTTATGTACAGGATGTTGCGTATCTAAAGCATGCCCTAATCGTAAGGTTTTTATTGATGTTTGTGATTGACAACCAAAAAAGAATACTAAAATGGTTAAAACAAATAAGAATTGAAAAAAATGTGGTTTCTTCATTTTTTTTTGATGTATGAATTACTGTTTGTCTAAAACTATTATTTTTCTAAAGAGAACGTCTAATGCCTAATTCTAATCCTCTTAATTCTGCTAAACCACGTAAACGTCCTATACCAGAATACCCAGGATTGGTTTTCTTTTTTAAATCGTCTAACATTTTATGACCGTGATCAGGTCTAAAAGGCATTCTTACATCTTGTCTGCCAGCAGCAATTCTTTTTTGTTGCTCTAAAATCAGCGCCTTCATCACTGCATACATATCTACATCACCATCTAAGTGATCTGCTTCGTGGAAATTTCCTTCTGCGTCACGTTTTGTGGCACGTAAATGGATAAAGTGAATTCTATCTCCTAAACGCTCTACCATTCCTGCTAAATCATTATCTGCTCTTACACCAAAAGAACCTGTACAAAAAGTCAATCCGTTATTTTGAGATGGAACTGCATTATAAATATCTTGAATATCTTGTTCTGTAGAAACTACTCTTGGTAAACCTAAAATTGGAAATGGTGGATCATCAGGGTGAATACACATTAACACTCCTGCTTGTTCTGCTGCAGGAATAATCTCCGATAAAAACGAGAATAAGTTCGCTTTCAACTCTTTTGGTCCAATGTTTTTATAGGTTGCTAAAATCTGATTGAATTCCTCTAAGGTATATCCTTCTTCAGCACCAGGTAAACCAGCTATAATATTTCTGATTAGTTTTGTTTGGTCTTCTTCTGATGTGTTTTTAATAAACTCAGCCGCTTTTTGCTTTTGAGCTTCTGAATATTCATTTTCAGCACCTGGTCTTTTTAACAAATACAATTCGAAAGCTGCAAAAGCTGCTGCTTCAAAACGTAATGCTGTAGATTCATCAGAAACTTCATAATCTAAATTGGTTCTTGTCCAATCTAAAACAGGCATAAAATTGTAACATACAATGTCAATTCCGCAAGCACCTAAATTCAAAAGTGTTTGCTTGTATCTTTCAATGGATTTTTGATAATCTCCAGATTTGGTTTTAATATTTTCGTGAATTGGTACCGATTCTACTACAGACCAAGTCAACCCTACATTTTCTATAATTTCTTTTCTTTTGGTAATTTCTTCAACCGTCCAAACTTCTCCATTTGGAATGTGGTGCAAGGCAGAAACGATTCCTGTTGCACCACTTTGTTTTATATCTGACAAAGAAACTGGGTCATTTGGACCATACCACCTCCAAGTTTGTTCTAAGCCCAACCTAACCTTCCCAAAGGGAAGGGATTTATCCGAAGTTTTATTAGTTTTTTGTTCTAAACTCAAAATTTTTAAACTATTTAAAATTAATTTTTTAATATTTTTATTTTTAGGAACGATTTAAAATGCTTTTTTCCACAATATATTCTTCCCTTTGGGAAGACTAAGGTGGCCTTTAAACTCCACTATAAGCTGAAAAGCCTCCATCTATAGGAATTACAATTCCAGTTACAAATGCTGATGCATCATCACATAAAAATAGGGTAGAACTTACTAAATCATCAGGAGTTCCATAACGTCCCATAGGTGTTTGATCGATAATTTGTTGTCCTCTTTGCGTTAAACTTCCATCTTCATTGGTTAATAAAGCTCTGTTTTGATCTGTTAAGAAAAAACCTGGAGCCAAAGCATTTACACGAATACCTACTTTAGAAAAATGTACTGCTAACCATTGTGTAAAATTAGAAATGGCTGCTTTAGCACCACTATAAGCTGGTATTTTTGTTAAGGGAGTAAAAGCGTTCATTGAAGAAATATTCAAAATAGAACAGCCTTCACGTCCAACCATATCTGTTGCAAAAACCTGAGTAGGAATTAACGTTCCTAAAAAGTTTAAATTGAATGTAAATTCAATTCCTTTTGGGTCTAAATCAAAAAAAGTTTTAAAACCTTCTGCTGTCTTTTTTAAATCTTTCATTGCAAAAAACGGATTAGAAGTTGTTCCTAAAGGATGATTACCTCCAGCTCCATTAACTAAGATATCCACTTTACCAAAAGCATCATTTACAACTTGTTTTGCTTTTTCAAGAGAATCTTTTTCTAATACATTAGCTGCTACTCCTATTGCCTCACCTCCTTCATTTTTAATTTCATCAGCAACTTTGTTAGCTGCATCTGCTCTTAAATCTAAAACTGCGATTTTATTTCCTTGTTTAGAAAGTGCTTTCGCCATTGTGCTACAAAGTACACCACCTGCACCTGTTAATACGATTGTTTTACTCATTTAATTAATTTTTATTTTATGTGAAAATACTTTTTATATTTAGAGCATTTATACAAAAAAGGGATAATAAAATACAAAATACTTACAGCCAGATAAATACATAAAATACTACGATTAAAATCTGATTGACTGATTTTATAAGGAATAAAATTAAAAATTTGCTACAACACCAACATCCTGTACTATCTTGTTTTATTTATTTTTTTATAACATAACTAAATAGTGCTTTTTAATTTTCTGTTAGTAATGACAAAGTTTCATCATTTTAATTCAATAAATTTTAGAATTCTATTTCCTCAAAATATTTAAAAATTAAGTGTTTTAACACAGAAATTGGAGTAATTAACAAAATAAAAAAACCGAGATATTTAATCTCGGTTTTCTTTTTGTACAGGCGGAGAGACTCGAACTCTCACACCTTGCGGCACTAGATCCTAAGTCTAGCGTGTCTACCAATTCCACCACGCCTGCATCTTTCCAACGAATTTGGGATGCAAATATAAACAATACTTAGAAACTGCAAAGTAGTTCATTATTATTTTTCTATTTTTGATAGACAAATAAAACACTTCAAAATGAATACGATAAAAACCTATATAAAAAACAATAAAGAACGATTTTTAAATGAGTTAATAGACTTATTAAAAATACCATCTATAAGTGCAGATTCTGCTTACAAAAAAGAGGTTTTAAATACGGCTGATTTTGTTTTAAAAAGCTTAAAAAATGCTGGCTGTGAAAAAGTTGAGTTGTGTGAAACTCCTGGATATCCTATTATTTACGGAGAAAAAATTATCGATAAAAGTTTACCAACAGTTTTGGTTTATGGACATTATGATGTACAACCTGCAGACCCCATAGATCTTTGGACTTCTCCTCCTTTTGAACCTGTCATTAAAGAAACAGCAATTCATCCAGAAGGAGCTATTTTTGCAAGAGGTGCTTGTGATGATAAAGGGCAAATGTACATGCATGTTAAAGCTTTAGAGTATATGACTTCTACAGGAAATTTACCTTGTAATGTAAAATTTATGATAGAAGGTGAAGAAGAGGTTGGCTCTGAAAGTTTAGCTTGGTTTGTACCAAGAAATACAGAAAAATTAGCCAATGATGTAATTCTAATTTCAGACACAGGAATGATTGCAAACAATATTCCTTCAATCACAACAGGTTTACGTGGTTTGAGTTACGTAGAAGTTGAAGTAACTGGCCCAAATAGAGATTTACATTCTGGTTTGTATGGTGGTGCTGTTGCAAATCCTATTAACATTTTAACCAAAATGATTGCTTCTTTACATGATGAAAATAACCATATTACTATTCCTAATTTTTATGATAATGTAGAGGAATTATCTGTAGATGAAAGAGCAGAAATGGCAAAAGCTCCTTTTTCTTTAGAGAACTATAAAAAAGCATTAGATATTGATGCTGTTTATGGAGAAAAAGGATATTCTACTAACGAGCGAAATTCTATAAGACCTACATTAGATGTAAACGGAATTTGGGGTGGCTATACAGGCGAAGGCGCAAAAACTGTAATTGCAAGCAAAGCTTATGCTAAAATTTCGATGCGTTTAGTTCCAAATCAAGATTGGAAAGAAATTACAGCACTATTTAAAAATCATTTTGAAAGTATTGCTCCAAAATCTGTAAAAGTTGTGGTAAAACCACATCATGGAGGACAAGGTTATGTAACTCCTATTGATAATATTGCCTATAAAGCAGCAAGTAAAGCCTATGAAACTACGTTTGGTAAAACACCAATTCCGCAAAGAAGTGGAGGTAGTATTCCTATTGTTGCTTTGTTTGAACAAGAATTAAAAAGTAAAACCATTTTAATGGGTTTTGGTTTAAATTCTGATGCTATTCATTCACCAAACGAACATTTTGGGGTTTGGAATTACTTAAAAGGTATTGAAACCATTCCATATTTTTATCAATATTTTACTGAAATGTCATCAGAAAAATAGAAAATGATTTTTACCAGAGAATTTAAAGATATTTGGAATAATTACGAAAAAATTACTTTTCGATTCTTATTTGTATATTTTATATGTTACGTTTTATCAATATTTACTGGAGGTTTATGGGAACCTATCATTAATTGGTTAGGTACTACAATTTTTAATATTGAGTATGAATTCTCATCAAACGGAAGAGGAAGTGGAGATACTACTTATGCTTATTTAATGCTTTTTCTATTCTTCTGTTTTTCATTACTAAGTTGTTTAGTTTGGTCTTTATTAGGCCGAAAAAGAAAATCTTATAACCAACTGCAATATGGTTTTTTAGTTGGATTACGATTTATTCTCATCTTTTTTATGTTTACCTATGGATTGGTAAAAATTTTTCATCTACAAATGCCTGCATTATCTAATTCAGATTTAATTCAGACATTAGGAAATAAATCTCCAATGGGATTAGCTTGGACCTTTATGGGGTTTTCAAAAACATATAGTGCTTTTGTTGGTTTAGCAGAAGTTACAGCTGGGGTTTTACTAATATCAAGAAGAACTCAAACTTTTGGAGCGATTGCAACTGTTGTTATGATGCTAAATGTTTTTATGATGAATTTGTGTTTTGATATTCCTGTAAAAATATTTTCATTTCATCTAATGCTAATGGGAGTTTTAATTCTAATGGCAGATTTTAAACGATTATTTGGGGTCTTAATTGTAAATAAAAATATTGGGTCTTACACTATTTATCCTCAGCAAAGCAAAGAAGATAGAAAAATAATTTTGATTGCTAAATGTGTATTATTTGTTATTATTACTACTCTATTTATTCTTACCAGCTACCCAAGATATAAAATCAGGTATGTAAACCCAAAAGCTCCGCTTTATGGAATCTGGAAAGTTACAAAGTTTCAAAAAAACAATCTTAATCATTTTTCTAAATTAAGTTTAAACAAAAAGTGGGTTTATGTTGCTATCGATCAAAAAAAATACGCTAGTATTAAAACTTTTGATGACAAATTAATTCCTTATAAATTTGAAATAGATACGATTAATCATTCGATTATTTTTGGTACGTTTAAGGCTAAAAAATTAGATACTTTAACTTATAAAAAAGTTGATTCTTTACTTTTAATCTCAGGAATAATACAAAAAGACACTTTAAAAATTGAATTAAAGCAAAAATCATCTGAAGACTTTTTACTAAGGTCAAGAGGTTTTCATTGGTTAAATGAATATCCTCTAAACAGGTAGTTACTTTAAAATATAAGCTTTCTTAATAAAATCTATTTCTGGATATTTTCTTTTAATAAAACTATTTCCGTATTTAGTAATTGAGTCTTGACGAAAACCTAATTTATCTCCATATTTATCATAGAACTTTAACACATTTTCAAAACCATTAGTCACTTTTGCAATCACTGGAAAACCTTTAACTCCTCCATAACTCAAAGTATCTAACCTATGGTTCTCTTTTAAATTGATAAAAATTTGGGTTGTTCTTGTTCTCTTTCCTCCTCTTGCAAATGCAATAGACATAGAATCGTTTTTAGCTATTACTGGTTCATCATCAATTGTAAAATTATTCCAAGCTTTATTAATTATAGAATCTTTGTGTATACCAAACTGAGCAACAAAATTAGGTACAACCCTAAAAATAGGCATATCTGTATAGTAATTGTGTTTAATTAAAGCATACAATCTGTCTACACCTTTTGGAGACCAACTTCTTTTTGCATAAATATCGAAGTTTCCTTTTGTTGTTTCAAATCTTGCTCTAAATTCTTCAGGGGCTTCTTTTTTTGTCCATTTTTCACTAAATATTTTTTTTGCGCAAGACATTACTAAGCAAAGTGATAAGAAGTAGATTATTTTTTTCATAAATGCGATATATAATTACGAAGATAACAAAGATGAAATAAATTTTAACTCTACATTTGTAGAATTAAAATTTTTATTCTATATTTGTAGAGTAAAAAATTAAATTAATTATGCAATTATCTAAAACAGAAGAGCAATTAATGCAATATTTATGGAAACGTAAAAAAGCATTTTTAAAAGATTTGTTAGAAGATTTCCCAGAGCCAAAACCTGCAACAACAACAGTTGCAACGCTTTTAAAAAGAATATCAGACAAAGGTTTTATTGATTATAAATTGTTTGGAAAATCGAGAGAATATTTTCCATTAATTAAAAAAACAGATTATTTTTCAAATCATGTAAACGGATTAATCAAAAATTTCTTTAATGATTCTGCAAGTCAGTTTGCCTCTTTTTTTACGAAAGAAACCAACCTTTCTACCGAAGAATTAGAAGAATTGAAAAAAGTAATAGACAGTCAAATTAAAAAACAACAAAAATGATATTATACCTTTTAAAATCTATGGGTTGTTTGGCTTTACTGCTTTTCTTTTATCATTTGATTTTAGAAAAAGAAAAAATGCATAATTTTAATCGTTTCTATTTATTAGGTAGTATTGTATTTTCATTTTTAATTCCTTTATTCACCATTACTATTGATAAAGTAATGGAAGACTCAATAGTTCTAAATCAGTCTTTTAAAAATCAAACTATTTTAGAAAATACAACTCCAATTCTACTAAAAGAAACTTTTGATTACAATTTATTATTTATTGGATTTTACATTTTAATTTCTTTTGTTTTTTTGATTCGATTTGGAAGAAATCTATTTAAAATCATCAAAAAAATTAAACAAAACAAACTTATAAATTATAAAAATGCAGTATTAGTTTTAGTTGATGATAAAATCCTTCCACACACATTTTGGAACTTTATTTTCATCAATAAATATGATTACTACACGCATAAAATTGAAGAAGAATTATTTACTCACGAACTTACACATGTAACACAAAAACATACTTTAGATGTATTAATTATTGAATTTTTACAGGCTATTTTTTGGATAAATCCGCTGTTTATTTTTTTAAAAAAAGCCATTCAACTAAATCATGAATTTTTAGCAGATGAATCTGTTATACATCAACATAAAAACACATTCCAATATCAGTATTTGTTACTAAACAAAGCTGCTTGGAATAACGAATATTACTTGGCCAGTAATTTGAATTATTCACTTACAAAAAAACGATTAGAAATGATGACAACACAAAGTTCCATAACCAAAATATGGTTAAAAAAACTGGCGATAATTCCGGTTTTAATAGGATTTATATTCCTCTTTGCAGAAAGAGTTGAAGCACAAAAAGTAATGGAAACAATTACTGAACAAGTAAACTCTTTAAACAAAAAAAGTAATAATTTAACTGATAATGAAATTTATAAAGAATATTTTTTTAGAAATGGAAGTATTACTTTTAAAGATAAGAATGGTAAAGAAATAAGAAAAAAATACTCTGAATTAACTAAGGAAGAAAAGAAAAAAGTAGTTCCTCCTCCGCCATTAAAATCAAATAAGAAAGTACCTACTCAAAAATTGATAAGAAATTTAAAAGACAGCTCAAAATATACCATTTGGATTGATGGAAAAGTGGTTAAAAATGATATTTTAGCTAATTATAAAAATACAGATTTTTCTAACTATTTGGTAAGTTCTGTGCATAATAATGCTAAAAGCAAACGTTTTCCTCAAAAATATCAAGCCAGTTTAGAAACTACAAAATATTTTGAAATTCAAAATAAAAAAAGAGCTAAAGCTTTTGAAAATTATAAAAAAGAATATACTTTAAAAGAAAAAGCAACCACATCTAGAGGTAAAAGTATTAAAACTGGTTTCAAAATCATAAAAGGCAATAGATATTATTTTGTTACTGTTAAGAATAATACAAAATACTATAACAAAGATGGAAAATTAGCAGATAATTCTGGCAAAATACTTTCCAATAAAAAAGCAAAAGCAAGTAGCATTATTCCAGATAATTATATAACTAAAACCTATTTTCAAGGAAAAGTTTTTTGCAAATTTACTGATGACAAACCTTATACAAGAAGTAAAAACTCATTAAAAGAAATAAAGAATTTTTATAATGTAGATAAATTTAATAGACTAAACAAGTATTATGAAAAATTAAGAAATGAAAAACCTCATTATATCAAAAGCTTAAAAAAAAGAAAAAATGAAATGGATAAAGAATTTTCTTTGCTAAGCTCTTTATATTCTAAACTTTCTGTAGAAGATAAAAAGAAAGTAAAAAGACCTACCTACCCTTATTATCCTTATTTAAGATTGATGAAAAACAACAAAGTTTTTTATAAATTAAAATCAGAATTAACAGAAGAAGATACGTTACTTATTCCACCTCCACCACCACCTCCAAATGCTTCCAAAGAGGAAATTGGTAAAGCAAAAAAAGCATATAAAGAGTGGAAAAAGCGAACAGGAAATGATTATATAATTCCACCACCTCCTCCTCCAAGAAACCATCTAAACCAAGTAATTGAAATGGCAAAAAAAGGAGCAAAGTTTTATTACGAAGGTAAACCCATAAATTCTGACAAAGCAATAACGCTTTTAAAAAAGAATAAGAAATTAAATATACATTCAGAAAGCACAAACTACAGCAATTACAAAGTTTGGATTTCTAAAACTCCAATTAAAAACTAAAATTTTTAAAACCTCGAAAAATCGAGGTTTTTTTATGTAACAAATTCAATTTAAATACGTTGTATTGTTATACTTAAATAATAAACTGTGCTTAAAAAATTCTTTCTAACATGTTCTGGGGTTGATAAAAATATTATAGGAAACTGTTCTGATGGCGAACAAAATAAGTATGTAGGTATTGGTGCTACTGTGTTTTTTACAGCTGTTATGGCAACCATAGCTGGTAGTTATGCACTTTTTACAGTTTTCGATAATTTATATGCTGCTATTTTCTTCGGAATTATTTGGGGACTACTCATCTTTAATTTAGACAGATTTATTGTTTCTACCATTAAAAAATCGGATTCTAAATGGAAAGAAATTTTGCAAGCTTCTCCAAGAATTTTGTTGGCAGTAATTATTGCTATTGTAATTTCTAAACCTTTAGAATTAAAATTGTTTGAGAAAGAAATCAATCAGATTTTGTTAACAGAAAAGAATCAAATGACTTTGGATAACAAAACACAAATTGCACAACAATTTACTCCTGAAATTGCAAATATTAATGATGAAATCAACAAATTAAAACAAGAAATTACCACAAAAGAAACAGAAACAAATACTTTATATGAAACCTATATTGCTGAAGCTGAAGGTAGAAAAGGAACAAAAATCTTAGGTAAAGGACCGGTTTATAAAGAAAAAAGAGAAAAACACGATGCTGCTTTAGCTGAATTGAATCAACTGAAAAAAGACAATGCAGCAAAAATACAAGCCAAAGAACTTGCCATTTCAGATTTACAAAAGAATCAAAAGTTAACAGAAACAAAAACGCAACCTATCATCTCAAATTTTGATGGTTTAATGGCAAGAATAAATGCATTGGGTAAATTACCTTGGTTACCATCATTCTTTATCTTTTTGTTGTTTTTGGCTATTGAAACATCACCCATTTTTGCAAAACTGATTGCTCCAAAAGGCGAATATGATTTTAAATTAGAAGAAGAAGAAACCGCTATAAAAACTTGGGTTAAACAACAAGTTCATCAAAGAGAAGAAATGTTAAAAGCAGATATTATTGTTAACGGAAAAGTATACAAAACTATTTCTGAAGAAGAAGAATTGTATACTTACAAGCAAAAAATAGCTCGCGATTTAATGAAATTACAAGCAGATTCGTTTTACAAGAAGCAACAAAAAATGCTTTAACATCTTAAATAATTTGAGTTTGTATATCATTCTGAACTAAGGATGGGGAAGAATCTTAAAAACAAAAAAAATGATATTTCTCAATCGTTTAAAATTGCTTATTTCGAAACGACAGACTGAAATACTACTCTTTCTCTGCCATTTTTTTAACGTAATCTGTAATAATTACAATTTGAGTGGAACCAACTTTGCCTTCTATATATCTGGCATTTTCGTGGTCTAAAGAAATTCTACGAACCGC
Source organism: Bacteroidia bacterium (assembly GCA_030427865.1). Lineage (GTDB taxonomy): Bacteria > Bacteroidota > Bacteroidia > Flavobacteriales > Flavobacteriaceae > Polaribacter. The sequence continues at coordinate 34,246 of JAUICK010000015.1, forward strand.
AGTTCCTTGTTTTGCTACCATACTTGAGCCCTTCACTTTTAAATCTTTAATCAAAACCACAGAATCTCCAGCTTGTAAAATGGCACCATTTGCATCTCTGTGAATAATCTTTTCGCTTTCGTCTAAATGATCGCCAGATTCTTTTGCAAAACGCAAATCTTCATCTTCTAAATAGAACATATCCAACAAGTCTTGTGGCCAACCTTCTTTTCTTAAGCGAGATAACATTCTCCAAGCAACCACTTTTACTGCTCTAAACTCACTCCACATCGCATCGTTTAAACAACGCCAGTGATTTGCATCTGTTGCAGATGGGTTTTCAATTTGAGTTACACAAGTTTCGCAAGCCAATAAACTACCATCTACTCCACCTCCACCTGTTAGTTTTGGTTTTACTTCGTAAATTGTTAGGTTATTTGTAGATGCACATAATTCACATTGATTTCCGCTTCTGTTTTCTAAATCTTGTTGTAAACTCATTGTTTTTTTTAGATTGATTGTTGGCAAAAGTACATTTTTAAATCTATCTTTAACAGATGTTTTTAGAAAGTAAAAGGCTTATTATTAGAGATATTCAAATTAGTGATGCTTCGTTTTATTTTGAGCTATTTAACGATCCAGATTGGATTCGTTTTATAAGTAATAAAAAACTAAAATCTGTTGATGAAACTGCAACATATCTAAAGAAAATGAAAGTCGAAAATTCTAAATTAGGTGGTCTTGGTTTTTTTACAGTTGTCTTAAAAAGCACTCAAGAACTCATAGGAACTTCTACAGCTTTACAACGAGAATCTTTAAATTTTGTGGATGTTGGTTACGGTTTTTTACCTAAAGGAAGAGGAAAAGGTTACGCAATTGAAGCAACAAAATTAATTATTGAATACGTTCAAAAAACCTTTAAACAAAAGAAAATATTAGCTTTTACAAAACCTGATAATGATAAATCTCAAAACCTACTAAAAAAACTCGATTTTAAATTTATTGGTTATCAAGTTATTTTTGATAATGAAGAAGATGCTATTTTTGAATTTGAGTTTAGTTAATTTCCAACGAAGTAAACTGAAACGTATTTCCATCAAACAAACCTTTATCAGATAATTTTAAAGAAGGAATTACCAACAATGCCATAAACGATAAACTCATATAAGGTGCTCTTAATTTGCTTCCCATTTGTTTTGCCATTGCATCTAATTCGGCATAAGCCTTTCCAATTTCTTGAGCCGATTTATCAGACATAATTCCTGCAACTGGTAATGAAACAATTTTTTCTGTTGATGAATTTACAGCACAAACTCCACCTTTATTTTTAATAATTAAATTTACTGCTTTACAAATCATTTTATCTGAAACTCCAACTGCAATGATATTATGAGAATCGTGCCCAACAGAACTTGCAATAGCACCTTCTTTGAGTCCGAAATTTTTGATAAACGCAATTGCAAGCCCATCATTTTGATAACGATTAACAACCGTCATTTTTAAAACATCTGTTGTTGTATTCGAAACTAAGTTTCCATCAACAATTAAAGAATTTGCTTCTATTTGATTGGTTACTAATTCGCCATCCAAGGCTTCAATAACTCTTATTTTCTTTGCTGAAGATTCAAATCTAAAATCTGCAATTTGTTTTTTATCAGTATTAAAATTATTCAGTACTTCAAAATCGACAGATTTTACAAATGATTTTCCATTTTTAGCAACCAACTTTCCATTAATATAGGTTTCTAAAACATTGAATTTCTCTAAAGTATCAACAATAATAAAATCTGCAAAATCATCTTTTTGCAACAAACCAACCTCTAAGTTGTAATGTTTTACGGGGTTTATACAAGCAGCTTGTAAAACTTTAAAAACATCAATTCCTTTTGCTACAGCTCTTTCACACAATTGATTGATGTGTCCTAACAACAAATCATCTGGATGTTTATCATCAGAACAAAACATCATATTCTCAAAATGTTCTGGTAATAAATCGATTAAAGCTTCAAAGTTTTTAGCTGCAGAACCTTCTCTGATGATAACTTTCATTCCTTTTTGTAATTTCTCTAAAGCTTCTTCATAAGAAAAACATTCGTGGTCTGTAGAAATTCCTGTTGCAATATATTTGGTTACATCATCACCTCTTAACCCAGGAGCGTGACCATCTATAGGTTTGTTGTTGTTTTTTGCATGCTGAATTTTCTTTAAAACTTCTGAATCATCAAATAAAACACCAGGATAATTCATCATTTCTGCTAAATATTTAATGTCTGAATTTTCCATCATCAACCTAATATCTTCCGCATCTATAATTGCACCCGCACTTTCAAAAGAAGTTGCTGGGACACAACTTGGGGCTCCAAAATTGAATTTTAACGGAACTTTTTTTCCGTTTTTAATCATAAAATCGACACCTTTTACACCCAAAACATTAGCAATTTCGTGCGGATCTGAAACGGTTGCTACAGTTCCGTGAATCACTGCAATTTTGGCAAATTCAGAAGGCACTAACATAGAACTTTCTATATGTATATGCGCATCAACAAAACCTGGTAAAATGTAATTTTCTTGGTTATGATTAGCTTCTCTAATTTTAAGAATTTTATCATTTTTAACAATAATTTCACCTTTAAAAATATTACGATTTTGAATATCTACTATATTTCCTTGTATTATCATCTTGGATGCTTTTAGGCAAATCTACAAATAATAAAAGATGAAAATTATGTGTTTTATCAACTTTATCTTATTTTTATTTTATGAATCTTACTTTTGAAAAACTTACTCCAAAAGATGCAGAAGCAATTCTTTTAAAACTATATAATATTAACGGAAAAGCTTTCAAACTTCCTGGTGAAATTGATGCTAATTTTAAAATAAAAGTTGATCATAAACCTTGTTATATTTTAAAGATTTCTCCAGAAAATACAAATATTAATGAACTTGATTTTCAAGTGAAGATTTTAAACCATATTTCACAAAAAAATGAAATTGAAAATGTTCCAAAATGTATTCCTGATAAAAATGGAAATTCAATTACAGAAACTCTATTAAATTATAAAAATCATCCAGTAAGACTTTTAAACTGGATTAATGGTCGGATTTGGAATGCTGTAAATCCAAAATTAAACGATTTACGTTTTCGCTTAGGAAAAAAAAATGGAGAAATCACAAAAGCATTATCAGATTTTGTACATCCTTTTTCTGAACGAAAATTTGATTGGGACAATGCGCAAACACTTTGGACAAAAAACTATTTACACCTTTTTTCTTTGGATGACAAAAAGGTAGTTTCTTATTTTTTACATCGATTTGAATCTTTTCAAAAAAAATATCAGAATTTAAGAAAATCTGTTGTCCATAATGATGTAAATGACAATAATATTTTGGTTTCTGAAGATGTATTAAAACCAAAAGTAACTGCTATAATAGATTTTGGAGATGCTGTAAAAACACAAGTTATTAATGATTTGGCAATTACTTGCACTTATGCCATTATAGATACAGAAGATCCTTTAGAAACAAGTTTAGCTGTTGTAAAAGGCTATCATTCTGCTTTTCAATTAGAAGAAAAAGAACTTGAGTTTTTATATATTTTAATTGGTATTCGATTGGTAATTTCTGTAACTAAATCTGCCATTAACAAAATAGAAAATCCAGCAAACAAATATTTACTCATCAGCGAAAAACCTGCTTGGAATTTATTAAAAAAATGGATAAAAATTTCTGAAGATTTTGCACATTATAGTTTTAGAAATGCTTGTGGATTTAAACCAAACCCTAATCAAAAGAAATTTGAAAATTGGGCAAAAGAAAAGCAATTTTATTTGTCAGAATTATTCCCAACAATAAACAAAAATAAAATTCAACATTTAGATTTATCGGTTTCGAGCACATTTGCTGGGCATCAAGAAGAATTTAATAACCTTGATTTATTTCAATTTAAAATTGACCAACTTCAGAAAACTGTTCCCAATAAAATTATTTCTGGCGGGTATTTAGAACCTCGTTCTTTATATACATCAACAGAATATGATACTATTGGTAATTATGGAAAACAAAGTAGAGCTATTCATTTAGGAATCGATTTTTGGTTACCAGCAAACACCCCAGTTCATGCCTTTTTTGACGGAGAAGTAGTAATTGCTGAGAATGATGCAGGTGATAAAGAATATGGTGGATTAATTGTTTTGAAACATCAACAAAAAGACTTTCATTTTTACACTTTATATGGTCATAATACTATAAAGAGTGTGCTACAACATAAGATAGGAGACACCATAAAAAAAGGAAATCAAATTGCAGTTTTAGCTGATTATCCTGAAAACGGAAATTGGGCTCCTCACCTACATTTTCAGGTACTTTTGTCTTTGTTAGATTATAAAAAAGATTTTCCTGGAGTTGCCTATTATCATCAAATAGAGGTTTGGAAAAGCATTTGCCCTAACCCAAATTTATTGTTTAAAGTTGATGGTTTTAAAGGAAATTTGATAGACACAACAGACAAAATCAAAAACCATAGAAAAAATTATTTAGGTAAAAATTTAAGTTTACAATATCAAAAACCATTACACATTGTAAAAGGAATAAATCAATATTTGGTAGATAATTTTGGTCAAAAATATTTAGACACTGTAAATAACGTAGCACATGTAGGTCATGAAAATTTTAAAGTAATTAAAACAGGTCAAAACCAAATGGCTTTGTTAAATACAAACACACGTTACTTACATGAAAATATTATTAAAGCTGCACAAGAATTACTAAAAACTTTACCTAAAGAAATTTCTGTTATATACTTTGTTAATTCTGGAAGCGAAGCCAATGAATTGGCAATTAGAATAGTAAAAGCCTGCACAAATTCTGATGAAATAATTGCCTCCCAACATGGTTATCATGGAAACACCAATGCGACAGTAAATATTTCTTCTTATAAGTTTGATGGAAAAGGTGGAAAAGGGAAACCTACAAATACTCATATTTTTTCAATCCCTAATTCGTTTAGAGGAAAATACAGAGGGAAAAATACGGGCAATAATTATGCAAATGATGTTCAAATTTTAATTGATAATATTCATCAACAAAACAAAAAAGTAGGTGGTTTTATCATAGAACCCATTATTTCTTGTGGAGGGCAAGTAGAATTGCCCGAAGGATTTTTAGCAAAAGCATATCAAAAAATTAAAAAAGTAGGTGGGTTGTGTATTTCAGACGAAGTACAAACTGGTCTTGGAAGAATGGGAAAAACCTTTTGGGGTTTTCAATTACACAACGTAATTCCAGATATTGTTACTATTGGCAAACCTTTAGGAAACGGACATCCAGTTGCAGCAGTAGCTTGCACCAAAGAAGTTGCGGAAAAATTTGCCAACGGAATGGAATTTTTTAACACTTTTGGCGGAAATCCTGTTTCTTGTGCAATTGCCACTAAAGTGTTACAAGAAGTAAGAGAAGAAAAATTACAAGAAAACGCACTAAAAGTTGGTGATTTTTTTAAAACCGAATTGCTAAAATTAACACAAAAATTTCCAATTATAGGAGATGTTAGAGGTCAAGGTTTATTTTTAGGTTTTGAATTGGTAGATACTAAGCTAAATCCGCTTGCTCTAAAAGCAGAATATTTAATTAATAGAATGAAATTTTATGGCATTTTAATGAGCTATGATGGGCCAGACAACAATGTTATTAAAATAAAACCACCTTTAACATTTACAATAAAAAATGCAGAAGAAGTTATTTTTTACCTCCAAAAGGTTTTAAAAGAAGACTTTATGATATCAATTTAGATTATAAATCTTACATTTATACAGTATAATCAAATCACCTACAACAATGAAAAAAAAACTACTATTAGCCTTCTTTTGTATCTCTTTTTGTGCATTCTCTCAAAAAAAAGAAGATAACACATCTAAAAAATGGGATGTCAACAATCCTCATAAAGATTGGAAATACAATACATTTAAATTAAATACTAATGAAGGCACTTGGATGAACTTAGACGTTTCTCCAGATGGAAAAACAATAGTTTTTGATTTATTAGGAGACATTTATAAAATGCCAATTACTGGAGGAAAAGCCACTATTTTACGTGCAGGTTTAGCTTTTGAGGTGCAACCCAAATTTAGTCCAAACGGAAAATACATTTCTTTTACCAGTGATGCAGAAGGTGGTAATAATATTTGGGTAATGACAGCAGATGGTAAAAATGCTAAGTCTATTACCAAAGAAAAATACAGGTTGCTAAACAACGCTGTTTGGACACCAGATGGAAAATCATTAGTAGCAAGAAAACATTTTACCTCACAACGTTCTGTTGGTGCTGGTGAAATGTGGCAATATCTACTTTCTGGAACTTCGGGTTTACGTTTAACCAAAAGAAAAAACGACCAACAAGATGTAAATGATCCTTCCATTTCACCAGATGGAAAATATCTTTATTATGCAGAAGACATGTATCCTGGAGGATATTTTCAGTACAACAAAGACCCTAATAAACAAATTTACGTCATCAATCAATATAATTTTGAAACTGGTAAAACAGAAAGAATTACTGGTGGTCCAGGTGGCGCAGCAAGACCTGTTGTTTCTAAAGATGGTAAACTATTAGCGTTTGTAAAACGTGTAAGAACAAAGTCGGTTTTGTACATTCATGAATTAGCAACAGGAAAAGAATGGCCCATTTATAATAATTTAAGTAAAGATCAAAGTGAAGCTTGGGCAGTTTTTGGAGTTTATCCTTATTTTAACTGGATGCCAAATAATAAAGATATTGTTATTTGGAGTCAAGGAAAAATCAATAAAATAAATATTGATACCAAACAGGTTACAAATATTCCTTTTCAAATAAATCAAGAAATTAAGTTAGCAAAAACACATCGTGTTAAAAGAAAGGTTTTTGAAGAAACATTTACATCTAAAATGATTAAAAATGTAAAAACTTCTCCTAATGGTAAAACAATTGTATTTACTTCTTTGGGCCATATTTATAAAAAAGATTTACCAAACGGAAACCCAAAAAGAATTACCAATTTAACTGATTTTGAAGCAGAACCTAATTTTTCATCAGATGGAAAATCGATTCTTTTTGTTACTTGGAATGATGAAAATTTAGGTGCTATTTATAAAGTAAATTTAAATGGAACCAATTTAACCAAAATCACTAAAGAAAAAGGAATTTATAGAACTCCTGCTTTTAATAGTAATGATACTCAAATTGTTTACAGAAAAGAAGCTGGAAATGGCGACCAAGGCTATGATTATACAAAAAAAACAGGGATTTTTATTGCAAATGCAGACGGAACCAATGCCAAAAGAATTTCTAAAAATGGCGAATTTCCAATATTTTCGGCTAATAATAAACGTATTTTCTTTCAAACAGGAGGTTCTTTTTTTGGTGGTTTAACAAAAAAATTAAAAAGTGTAAACTTAAATGGGAAAGATGAAAGAAGTCATTTTAAATCAAAATTAGCAAATAGATTAGTACCAAGTACAGATAATAAATTTATTGCTTTTATTCACTTACACAAATTGTATGTTGCTCCTTTTGTAATGAATGGTAGTGAAATAAACTTAGACCAAAATACAAAATCTTTTAAAGTAGAAAGTTTATCTAAAAATGCAGGAATAAATTTACATTGGTCTAAAAACAATAGTAAAGTTTTTTGGACTTTAGGAGATGAATATTTTTCAAAATCTGTAATTAACAATACTACGAATCCTTTTTCAAAATCGAACTTAAAGGAAGAAAAGGAAAAAGGCATAAAAATCAATTTAAAAAGCAAAACAGACGTTCCAGATGGTAGAATTGCATTTAAAAATGCAAGAATAATTACCATGAAAGGAAATCAAATTTTTGAAAACGGAACAATTGTTATTCATAAAAACAAAATAGAAAAGTTAGGAAAAACAAACACAACATCTATTCCAACAGATGCAAAAGTGTATGATATGGATGGAAAGACTATTATGCCAGGTATTGTAGATGTTCATGCTCATGTTGGTGCTTTTAGAAATGGATTAAGTACCCAGAAACACTGGCAATTTTATGCAAATTTAGCTTTTGGAGTTACTACTTCTCATGATCCTTCTGTACATACAGCAGCTGCTTTTACATTAGAAGAATTGCAAAGAAGCGGACATTTAGTAGGTCCAAGAATGTTCTCTACAGGATTTATATTGTATGGTGCAGAAGGCGACTTTAAAGCGGTTGTTAATAATTTAGAAGATGCACGTTTTGCAGTTTCAAGAACCAAAGCATTTGGAGCAAAATCTATTAAAAGTTACAATCAACCAAGAAGAGAACAGCGCCAGCAAATTATGCAAGCAGCTAAAGAATTAGGGGTAAATGTGGTGCCTGAAGGGGGGTCTAATTTCTATTCGAATATGTCTATGATTTTTGATGGACATACAGGAATAGAGCACAATATTCCTGTAAATCCAGTTTATAAAGATGTATTGTCTCTTTGGAAAAACAGTAAAACAGGTTATACTCCTACTTTAATTGTGAATTACGGAGGCATGAATGGTGAGTTTGAATGGTATCAAAAAAGTAACGTTTGGGAGAATAAAACCTTATTAAAATACACACCAAGATACGTTGTAGATACTCGCTCAAGACACAGAACTATGATTCCTGAAGAAGAATATATTAACGGGCATGTTTTAACTTCTAAAACTGTAACAGCTTTGGCAAATGAAGGCGTAAAAGTTAACTTAGGTGCACATGGACAATTACAGGGTTTAGGCGCTCATTGGGAGTTATGGATGTTACAACAAGGTGGATTATCTAATCACGAAGCCCTAAAAGCTGCCACAATAAATGGTGCTGATTATATTGGAGTTGCTGATGAAATTGGTTCTTTAGAAAAAGGGAAATTAGCAGATTTAATTATTTTAGATAAAAACCCTTTAGAAGATATTAAAAACTCAAATTCTGTAATTTACACCATGATTAATGGTCGTTTATATGATATAAATTCAATGAACGAGATTGGAAATTACAATAAAAAAAGAACAAAATTCTATTTTGAGATAAACGGCTATAACCAAGGAGTTCCTGTAAATATGAATACAAATAGTTTTACAACACCTACTTGTAGTTGTCATGAGTAAGTTTGGTTAATTCTTTGGATAAATCACATTATTTAAAGCAATATCAAATTGGTTAATATCAGTAATTTTAGAAATAGGTTTAAAGAAATTTAAACCTATTTTTTTGCAATCTTTTCTACATTTAGACAAAAATCTATCGTAAAAACCTTTTCCATAACCTACTCTGTAGTTGCTTTTATCAGAAATTAAAAGTGGTACAAAAACCAAATCAAGTTCAAATTCTGCTACTTGCTTTGCTTTTATAGGCTCTGGAACTCCGAATTTATTAAGTTCTAATTTTGTGTTTTCTTCGAAATAAAAATGGCTTAAAGAATTGTTTTCGAAATTACATTTACTTACTACAATTTGCTTATGCTGCTTTCTAAAATAATTTATAATAGGCTGTGTATCAATTTCTTTAAACTTTTTTAACGTTAGAAATAAGTGTACTTTTTGTACATTAGAAATATCTAAATCTAAAATTTGCTGATAGATATTGTCTTGTAATATTTGCAGTTCTTCTATAGATAATTCTGCTCTTTTTTGTTTATAAATTGTTCTTAATTCTTTTTTTAACATCAATTCAAAATTAAGAAAATCTATCTATAGCAAAAGGAGATAAACTCAAAGAATACTTTTTATCAGAAATAATTTCAGAAACTAATTTACCTGTTGCAGGTCCTAAACTCCACCCCATCATTGCATGCCCAGTGGCAAAAGTTACATTTTTACACTTAGAGGATTTACCAATATATGGCAATCCGTCTGGCGATAGTGGGCGTAAACCACATTGCGCTTCTTCTCTTTCTTGCTGATTAATATTTAGGTTTGGGTAATATTTTTCGGCAGCATTAGCAATTGCGTGCACTCTTATAGGATTAATTTTATGATTAATACCACCAATTTCCATAGTTCCTGCAAACCGTGTAAAACCATTCATTGGCGTAACTGCAACTTTTGCTTCCATTAAAATGGCAGGTATGGTAATATTTGTTTCTTTGTTAACATTAATTCGATAACCTTTTCCTGCTTGAATTGGTATTTTAATTCCTAATTTTTTAGCAAAATTTTGGGACCAGGCTCCAGTTGCTATTACAAATTCATCTGCTTTAGCATTAAGATTTTTAGTTTTAATTGCTTTTATTTTATCGCTTGCAACAACAATATCTAAAACTTCTTCATTCTCTAAAATACTAACCCCTTTCTTTTTTAAATAAGCTTTTAATTTAGGCATAAACTCATTGGGTGTCATGTGTGCGTCTGAATGATAATACACAGCACCTTTAATGTTTATATCTATGTTAGACTCTATTTTTTGAACTTCTTCTTTAGATAAGTTTTCAACTTTTAAGCCTTCTTTAATCGCTTTCTGCCCAACTTTCCATTCTTCTTCACCTGCTTTTTCTGTTTGATAATACATCATTAAACCTTTATGTTGATGAAAAAAATCGAACTCGTTAGAGTTTTTCATTTCTTGATACAATTCTCTGCTTAACAAATTAATATCTTTAATAACAGGTATTGCTTTCTCTACTTTTTTTGCAGTTGCCGATTTTTTAAAAGCTAAACTCCACTTTAAAAAATCGATATTTAAGCGAGGTTTTACGTAAAATGGACTTGATGGATTAAACATCCATTTAATGCCTTTGTTAATCATTCCTGGTGCAGCCAAAGAAATAATATGACTTGGTGTAATATAACCTGCATTAACATAAGATGCTCCCGAAGAGAAATCAGATTTATCGATAACAGTTACTTTATGTCCTTCTTTTTGTAGATAATAAGCACTAGATAAACCTATAATTCCACCCCCAACTATAATTACACTTTTAGTCATTTTTAGTCATCATTTTTACATCTCAACAAAAATTATATCACACTAAATCCATACGCATAAGGATCATCGTCTGTATCTATAGTAATAATATTTTGTCCATAAATTTTTGCCCATCCTCTAATACTTGGAACAATTGCTTTTTGCTTTCCTATAAAAGTTTCTTGCTCTATTTTTCCAACAAAAGTACTTCCAATATAACTTTCATGAATAAATTCTTGCCCTACTTGTAGTTTTCCTTTAGCATGTAATTGCGCTAATCTTGCTGATGTTCCTGTTCCACAAGGGCTTCTATCAATGGCTTTATCTCCATAAAAAACAGCATTTCTTCCGTCTGAAGTTTCATGAATTGAATTTCCTGTCCATAATAAATGTGTCACGCCTTTAATAGATTTGTTCTCTAAATGTACAAATTGGTTCGCATATTTTTGGTTGATACGTTTTCTTACTATCTGAGAATATTGAATAATTTTAGCTGCAGTAAAGTCTTGAATTCCACTAAAATTTTTTTGTGGATCTATAATTGCATAAAAATTTCCACCGTAAGCAACATCAAACATTATCTTACCTAATTCTGGGCATTTTATTGTCAAGTTTTCAGCAGCCAAATAACTTTTTACATTGGTTAGTTTTACCCAATCTACTTTATTGTTCGTTTGCTGATATTCAATCTCTACCAAACCTGCTGGTGCTTCCATTTTAATTTTTCCTGGAATTTTTGGTGTTATGAAACCTTTTTCAATGGCGATGGTAATTGTACCAATAGTTCCATGACCACACATGGGCAAACAACCTGAGGTTTCTATAAATAAAATGGCAAAATCGTTTTCTTTATGATGTGGAGGATATAAAATTGAACCACTCATCATATCATGACCTCTGGGTTCAAACATTAAGCCTTTTCGTATCCAATCGAATTCTTTTATAAAGTACAAACGTTTTTCATTCATGGTTTTGCCCACCAATTCTGGGCCACCTTTCTTTATAACTCTTACAGGGTTTCCACAAGTATGGGCATCAATACAAACAAAAGTATGTTTACTCATTTTTTACTTTGTTGATATAATTATTAATTCTCTCTTCTAAAATAGCCAGAGTAACTGTTCCTTGTTCTAAAATAATTTCGTGAAAATCTCTAATATCAAACTTATTTTGTAACTCTTTTTCTGCTTTTTTTCGTAGTTCACGAATTTTTAGCTCACCTATTTTATAAGAAAGTGCTTGCCCTGGCCAAGAAATATACCTGTCTGTTTCTGTATTAATTTCGTGCAAAGACAATGCTGTATTTTCTGACATATAATTTACCACTTGCTCACGAGACCAACCTTTTGCGTGAATTCCTGTGTCTACCACCAATCTACAAGCACGCCACATTTCGTAAGTAAATTTCCCAAATTGTTCGTAAGGAGTTGTGTACATTCCCATTTCATCTGCTAAAAATTCAGAATATAAGCCCCAACCTTCTCCGTACGCAGATAAGTATAAATCTTTACGGAATTGGGGGATGGAATCTCCCAACTCATTATTTAAACTTCCTTGTAAATGATGTCCAGGAACTGCCTCATGAACTGTTAATGAAGGTAAAGTGTATAAAGTTCTACTTGATAAATCGTATGTATTTACCCAATAATAACCAGGCGAAGTGCTATTTTTTGAAGTTCCAATATAACGTCCTCCTGTGTATTTTGGAGCAATTGCATCTGGAACAGGAGCAACACCATAAGGTTTTCTCGGTAAGGTTTTAAAGAATTTAGGTAATTGAGCATCCGCTCTTTTTGCCATATCTCTTGCAATCATTAATAATTCTTTTGGTGATTTGGCATAGAAATGTTTGTCTGTTCTCAAGAATTTTAAGAAATCTGCAAAAGATCCTATAAAGTTTAATTCTTTGATAATTTTTTGCATCTCTGCTTTAATTCTTGCAACTTCTTTTAATCCTATTTGATGAATATCATCTGCTGTGTATTGTTTACTTGTAGTGTAAAAATTAATTCTATTTTGATAATAAGCTGCTCCATTTGGTGTTTCTGAAACCCCCAAAGTAGTTCTTGTTTTTGGTAAATATTCTGTTTCAAAAAAGGTTTTAATTCTTTTGAATTCTGGCACTACTTTTTGCTCTATAACATTTTTAGCAGCAGTTAAAACAGAATCTTTTTGAGATTGATGTAAACTTGATGGTAAATTTTGAAAAGGTTTGTAAAACGGACTTTTTTTAAAATCATCAACAATGTGGTTATTGTATGTAGATTCATATCCTTTAAAAATTACTTTTGGTTGTGATACTCCTTTTGCTAAGCCTTCTCTTAAATTAACAAAATGTTGATTTACAAACTCAGGTAAACTATTCAACTTTTTTAAATATTCTTTTACTTCCCAATAATTATTGAGTGGTTTTATTTGATAGTTTAAACTGCTATGAAAACCCGAATCTGATAATAATGGATTTAAAAATCGCTCGAATTTGTAAAAATCAATTTTGTCTTGTAAAACAAACTTTAACAATTTTGCAGAAATTTGCTCTGTTTCAGAAAGTTCGTCCAGTTTGATGCACTTAAAATATTGCAGTTGATTTTCTGCATATTCTGCTTCTTGCTTATAATATCCTCTTGTGTATAGACCTAAAGGATATTTATTTTTATCATAAGATTCTCTTCTTTGATGAGATTGAATGATAATATCTAATTCTTTTGAAGAACTACTACATTTTTCTTCTCTATTATTACAAGAAATTATCAACGTTAAAAAGACAACACTAAAAAGAAATTTATACAGCTTCCTCATTATATTTTTTGATTGGTTCTTTTACCTTCTACAGTTCTAAATATGTCTAAAGGATTCTCATTTTGTAATTCCTTAGGCAGCAAAGAATTTGGCCAATCTTGATAGCTAAAAGGACGCACCCAACGTTTTATAGAATTGATACCTACTGCTGTAAATCTACTATCTGTAGAAGCTGGATATGGACCTCCGTGAACCATAGATTCACAAACCTCAACTCCTGTTGGAACTCCGTTAAAAATAATACGTCCTACTCTATTTTGCAATGCAGCAACTAAAGAGGTATAATTATTCACTTCATTTTCATCTGAAATTATGGTTCCAGTTAATTGACCTTCTAAATTGGCAATTATTTGTTCTAATTCGTTTTCATTTTCACACTGCACTACCATAGAAAAAGGCCCAAAAACTTCTAAATGTAAGGTTGAATTTTCTAAAAAGTCTTTCCCATTAACAGAAACAACAGTTTGTTGGGCATAATTATTTTCTACTTCTGCTTCGTAATTGGCGGTAATTGTTACATTTTCTTGTGAAACCACCTTTTCTTTGTTTGCATTGTACCCTTTTTTGATGTTGGGATGCAACATACAAGATGGGTTTATTTTGATAATTTCATCAGATAAATTATTAATGAAACTTGTTAAATTTTCACTTTTAATTCCAAGAATTAAACCAGGATTTGTACAAAACTGTCCTGTGCCTAAAGTAATAGAATTAGCATAGGTTTTTGCAATTTCTTGATGTCTGTTTTCTAATGCTTTTGGTAAAATAACTACAGGATTTATACTGCCCATTTCAGCAAAAACAGGAATTGGTTCTTCTCTTTTTGCAGCTAAATCTAACAATGCTCTTCCTCCTTTTATGCTTCCTGTAAAACCTACAGCTTTTACTTTTGGGTTGACTACTAATTGTTGCCCAACTTCTATTCCGCTTGAATTTAGATTAGAAAAAACGCCATTTGGCATCCCAGTTTTATGGGCTGCTTTTACAATTGCTGATGCCACTAATTCTCCTGTTCCTGCATGCATTGGATGCGATTTTACAATTACAGGACAACCTGCTGCTAAAGCTGCTGCTGTGTCTCCACCTGCAGTAGAATATGCTAAAGGAAAATTACTTGCGCCAAAAACCACAACTGGACCTAAAGGAATGAGCATTTTTCTAATATCTAACTTTGGTATTGGCTCTCTGTTAGGTTGTGCTAAATCTATGGTTGCTTCTAGCCAAGAACCTTCTGCAACTAAATTTGCAAAACTTCTTAATTGTCCAACAGTTCTACCTCTTTCTCCTTTTGCTCTTCCTTCTAACAGACCTGTTTCAGAACAATACATTTTTACTAATTCGTCATCTAAAGCTAAAATTTCGTCTGCAATGGTGTTTAAAAAATCTGCTTTTCTTTTTCCTGAAATGAACCTGAACTCTTGAAAAGCTTTTGATGCTAAAGTAACTGCTTCTTGAATTTCTTCTGAAGAGGCTTCTGTAAAAACAGTACTATTTTCTGTATTTAATTCTGGATTAAAAGTTTGAAACGTTTTGTTTCCGTTGGCAGATAATTGATTGCCTATGTAGTTTTTTCCTGTCATCTTTTTGTTTGCGATTCGCTAGTTTGTGTTAGGGATTGAAACGGCATCCTTTTTTAGCCTATTTAAATTTGCGTTATTACGAGGAACAAAGTAATCTCTTTAATTAAGAGATTGCCAGAGTTTACAAAAAAGTAAACTTCGTAATGACAGCTAAAAAAGATACAATGTAAAGCCCGACTTTACTGCCAAATGCTTTTGGCAGAAAGTAACACTCTAATTATTATAAATTTTTATAATCTGGCAATATTGGTCTTATTGTTAGAGCATCTGTAATTATTTTTTCTATTCTTATTCTTTCTTCGCCTTCTAAAATCAATCTTGGCGCTCTCACATACTCATTTCCGATACCTGTATGTACTGATGCCATTTTAATGTATTGCACTAATTTTGGATGAATATCTAACTCTAAAAGTGGCATAAACCATCTGTAAATGGCAATAGCTTCTTGTATTCTATTGGCTTTTACCAACTCGTAAATTGCCACAGTTTCTGCTGGAAAAGCATCTACCAAACCAGCAACCCAGCCCTCTGCACCTAATACCAAACTTTCTAAGGCTAAGGTATCTACTCCTGTCATAATTGCTAATCTGTTTCCAAATTTATTTTTTATTCTGGTGATATTTGTTGTATCTCTTGTAGATTCTTTTACTGCTTGGATGTTTGGACATTCATGTAACAATTCTTCGAACATCTCTAAAGTAACAAATAATTTGTAATCTATTGGATTGTTGTAAATCATAATTGGTAAAGAAGTGTTTTTAGCTACGGTTTTAAAATAGGCAACTACTTCTGCATCGCTTGCTTTGTAACGCATAGGGGGCAGCATCATTAAACCACTTGCACCATCTTCTTCTGCAGCTTTAGCCAAAGCAATTGCGGCTTTTGTGGTTTGTTCTGCTATATTTATTAACACTGGTACTTTTCCGTTTACAAAAGCCACTGTTTCTTTAGTTAACCTTCTTCCTTCTTCTTTAGACAAAGTACTTGCTTCTCCTAAAGTTCCGCCTAAAACAAGACCATGAACACCTGCATCTAATTGTGCTTTAATATTTACTTTATACATGTTTAAATCTAACTCATCATTTGCATTAAACTGAGTAGTTACTGCTGGCATTACGCCCTCCCATTTAAATTTCATTTTATTTTTTTTTAATGAATTGTAAAATTAGAGAAGAACTTGTTTTAAAAATACTATTAAATTATTCATTTTTGATATTATATTATCTTAATAAGATAAAAATAAATTTTAATTGAATATTTTTGTACTAAATATTTTTCATTAAAGAAAATTATACTTTGTTAAAAAAATATGATATAATCTTTAGCCACGAATTTGCGAATATTTTACTTCAATTGTTAATTTAACAAATAAAACTCGTTGGTTTTTATATTCTACAGAAATGAAAGTTTATCCTTTTAAAATACCAAAACCAGAAAATAATACCCTTATCTATCAGGAAGATATTGAGTTGGTTTTTTATGATAAATTGCATCAGCATGATGAAATTCAAATTAGTTTTATAGAAAAAGGAAATGGAACTTTATTAATTGGAGATCGTATTTATAACTATAAGAGTAATGATGTTTTTGTTATTGGCAGCAATTTGCCTCATGCTTTTAAAAGTGATACAAACACTAATGTCGAGTCTAAAATGTTGAGTTTGTTTTTTACAGAAAATTCTTTTGGCGCCTCTTTCTTTTCTTTAAATGAATTTTCTGAGATAAATAATATTTTCCCAAAATCATTACAGGGTTTAATAGTAAAAAACAACAAAGAAACTATTATTACTCTTTTTAAAAGATTAAAAAAAGCCACAAAATTAGAACGTTTTATTCTTTTTTTAGAAGTTTTAAAAATTGTTTCTAAAAGTAAAACAGAACCATTATCTAACTTTATATACCTTAAAAGTTTTTCTGATGTAGAAGGAAAAAAATTACGAGAGGTGTTTGATTACACTTTAGAAAACTATAAAAATTCTATTTATTTAGAAGATATCGCTAATGTTGCTAACATGACAAAAAATGCATTTTGTAAGTATTTTAAAAAACGTACCAATAAAACATACATTAGTTTTTTAACCGAAATTCGAATTGAAAATGCTTGCAAACTACTAATAGACGATATGGATTTATCTATTAGCGAAATTGCTTATACTTCTGGATTTAATAACATTTCTAATTTTAATAGAAAATTTAAAGAAATAAAAAAAATATCGCCATTACACTATCGCAGAAAAAAAGGTGTTTATTCTTAAAAAATGCTGAATAGGTTCTTTTTAAAAAATAAATCTTTGTTATTAAAGTTCTTCTAATTCTTTTTGTGCTTTTTTTGTTAATCCCTTTACCACCATAACATAAGAATGATTGATAAGCTCTCTAACCAAATTATCAGAAACATCGCTTGTGTTTATGGTTACTGTGTTCCATAGTCGCTTGTTCATGTGCCAACCAGGGTTAATACCTTCATACTCTGCTCGCAATTCTTCGGCTTTTTCTGGGTCGCATTTTAAGTTGATACTTTCTTCACCTCTTTCCCATTTATCTAAACTAGAAAGTGCAAACATTTTGTTCATCACTTTAAAAACCAATGTTACCTCATCAAAAGGGAAATGTTCAGTTACACCTTTTTTTGCCATACAAAAATCTCTAAGTTGTTCTATATCCATAATTGGTTGTTATAAAAATGTATAGAATTATGATGGTAAAACAAATAATTAGTGATAAAATTCTACAATAAATAGAAATCTTCACTTTTCTTTACATTTTGCATTTATTATATTAAGTTTTACTTTAAAAAAGTATCTTTATACATCAAATCTACAATTATTTTCGATATGGAAAATGAATTTTTAGAAAACACATCGATCATTAGTTATTCTGCTAAGAATTACGAGAAAAATCATTTTTCTTCTCTTTCTGAAATTGTTTTAACTAATAAAACACCAACTTCAGAATGGTTAAACACTTATGGCTTACAATTTAAAGAAGTTTTTAAAAACATTATTATAGAAAACAAATTAGATGATTTCTTAATTAAATTGTTAATGGATAAAGAGCATTCTAACAAAGTAATTCTATTAGATGATGTGGTTTTTATTTCTACTCGTGTTTTAATTACCAAGAGCGAGATTTTAGACTCTGAGCAAATGTTTTTTATTGTTTCTTCTAGTTTTTTATGGAGTATCCAAGAAAAAAAAGGTGATTATTTTAACTGGATTAGAGAACGTTTAGAAGGAAATAAAGGTATTGTTAGAAAGAAAAAAACCGATTATTTGCTCTTTTTAATTTTGGAATCTATTATAGATAATTACGAGGATGCTTATCAGAAAAATGCTGATTTGAATTCTGATCGATTAAATTCTTCAAACATTAAACCTACTCCAGAGTTTACATCATTGGTAGAGAAAAGAAAACAAGAATTATTTAATTTTAAAAAAGCAACACTTAGTTTAAGAGATACTATTATTAAATTAGACAAAATAGAAATTGACAATTTTGATGTAAAGTATTTTAGCGAACTCAAAGAACAAACCAACAACTTAATATCGAATATCGATTTTGAATTACAAGAATTAGAAAGTAAAATTAATTTGATTTTTAGTATTCAAGGACACAGATTAAATGAGGTTATGAAAACTTTAACCATTTTATCTGTAATTTTTATTCCGTTAACATTTTTAGCGGGAATTTATGGTATGAATTTTACCAACATTCCAGAACTTAATTTTAAATATGGATATTTTATACTTTTAGGAATTATGGTAGTGATTACTATTATTTCTGTGTGGTATTTTAAACGTAAGAAGTGGTTTTAATTTTAGACTTTAGAAGTGAAATTTATTCACCTAAAAAATCTTTTAAAACCAACAAACTTTCTTTAGGGTTTTCTTCCATAGGAACATGACCCGAATTTTCTAAGACTACTAGTTTAGAGTTTGGCAAAATGCTATCCATTCGTTTTCCATTGTCTAAAGGAATCCATAAATCTTTTGCGCCCCAAATTAATAATGTTGGTGTTTGTACACTTTTTAACTTTTCTAAATTCGCTTTTGCGCCTAATTTAAAATCGGTTTTTGCTCTGTCTATAAACGCTTTTCTATTCCCTTCTCTTAAAGCCATTTTATGGTAACGAGAAATAAGTTTATCTGTAACTTTTGTTTTGTCTGCATAGACTTCTTGTATATTTTTTTTAATGAAAAACTTTGGAGTTACATATAAAAACAATGTATTTAAAAGAGGTGTTTTTGCCATTTTAAAAACGGCTGGTTGTTCTTTGTTTGTGGGTAAACCACTTGCGTCTACTAAAATAAGTTTTTCTATTTTGTTTGGGTTTTCTGCTGCATAATTCCATGCAATATTTCCGCCTAAAGAATTGCCAGCTAAATGAAACTTATTAATTTTTGTTTTTAATAAAAATTGATACAAAAAATTAGTGTAAGATTTTATAGAATAATCAGCAGTTTTATTAGGACCAGTGAGTCCAAATGCAGGCAAGTCCATTCTAATAACTCTGTTTGTTTTTTTGAGTTCTTTGGCCCAATCATCCCAAGTGTGTAAAGATGCTGCTGTACCATGAATTAAGACAATTGGAAACCCTTTTCCTTCATCTCTATAATGCACTTGCATTCCATCAATTTCTATGAATTTAGAATGTTCGTTAGCATACTCTTTTTTTAAATTTTCTACAGAAATATCTGAATAAACTACTTCTTTTATCAATAAAGCTAAGACAACAAGAACGCTATAAAAAAAATATTTCTTATTGTTGTTTTTCATTATTATTTTACAATTTTGTACAAAACTGGTTTGCTTGGTGTTGCATCATTTTCAAAAGGCGCTATCATTAAATTTAGTAAGTATTCTCCATCTTCTACAGAATTTGGCACATAAATAAACTCTGTTATGGTTGCATTCATTCTCAATTTACCAGAAGTATTCCAAAATGCATTGTGCGCTAGTAGTTTTCCATCATCTTTTTCTTTATCTACAGAAGGTAAATCAATTAGTAAATGTTTTATTCCTTTTTCCCTTAAATAAATAGCAGCTTCTTCTAATAAAAATGGCGGATTTGTATTCGAATAATTTATTGTCTTTTTATCTTCTAAATTGGGTAAAGTACGAATTACAATAGCGTCTCTTTTTTTATTTCCAAGAGCTGTTTTTAATTGTTTTGCAGAAATAAAAAAATCTTTTCCATCGCTTTCTGGAACAACAGTAACAACTTCTGCTAAAAAAATAAAGTATTTTAAGTTTTTATTTATAGAATGAACTTCTTCTGTAATATGACCAACACATTCTGTATGCGTAATATGAGAATGTGGATTAAAATGGATGCTATTAAAATTAACAACTGCACCATTTGCAACACTAATTTCATACCCATCTTGAGTTTCTGCTGATATTTTTGGGCCATCTATATACCACGCATTTACGCTATCTTTTTTAGGGTCTATAGGAATAGAAATATCTATTGGATGAGAGATATCTACCGTTATTTTTCTTGAATTGTATTCTACTACTGCTTTCAAATTATTTTAATTAAATAAGGTTCAACATAAAAAGGTCAGCTGCAATTCCATCAGATAAAAACTTTCCTTTTTTTGTGGTTTTTACTATTTCGTTTTCAATATACAATAATTCTTGCTCAATATATTTTTTAGATTGATTTTCTAAATACACTAGATATTTTTCTCCAAAATCGTTTTTAATTTTTGCTAAAGAAACCCCCCAAATGGTTCGTAAGCCTGTCATAATATATTCGTTATATCGATCTTTTTTTGATAACCTTTCTTTTTCTATTGGAAGCTTATTATCTTGAATTGCTTTAATGTATTTCGAATTATTTCTAACATTCCAACCTCTAACTTCTCCATTAAAAGAATGTGCTGAGGGTCCAATACCTAAATAGGGTTTGCCTAACCAATAAGATGAATTGTTTCTACTAAAAAAACCTTGTTTGCTAAAATTGGATGTTTCGTAATGTATAAAATTTGCTTTTTCTAATTCGTCTATTAAAATATGGAATTGTTTTTGTGCTTTTTCGTCATCTACATTTTTAATAATTCCTTTTTTAATAAAAGTTTCTAATGCTGTTTTTGGTTCAACAGTTAGAGCGTAACTTGAAATATGAGGCACTCCAAAACTTAATGTGGTTTGTATATTCTCTCTCCATTCATCATTGGTACAATCTGGAATTCCGTATATTAAATCGACAGAAATATTACCAAAATATTGCAAAGCGACTTCTAAACACTTTTTAGCTTCAATAGAATTATGTGCACGATTCATCAATTGCAAATCTTTCTCAAAAAACGATTGAATTCCGATACTTAATCTGTTAATTGGCGATTTAGAAAGTTCTATTATTTTTCTTTCAGATAAATCATCTGGGTTAGCTTCTAAGGTAATTTCTGGATTTTCTACTACTTTAAAATTATTGTAAACTGCATCTATTAATAACTGAATTTCTTCTGTTTTTAATAATGAAGGTGTTCCTCCTCCAAAATAAATGGTTTCTACAATTGAATTATTGAGTTCGTTTTTTCTAATTTCAATTTCTTTAATCAAACAAAAAATTAACTCGTCTTTCTTTTTTAACGAAGTAGAAAAATGAAAATCGCAATAATAACAGGTTTGTTTACAAAATGGTATGTGAATGTATATTCCTGCCAAGTCAATTATCTGTTATAAGTTATTAATCATAAATATGGTGATTATTTATTAATTTTAGTAGTATTTAAAATAGCAAAAAGAATTATTTAATTTTTTTAGGATTCTGCTTTACAAAACTTGCCCAACCAGAATAATTTTTACCACCAACTACTTTTCCAGAATTGTAAAAATGACAAACTGCTGCTGCTAAACCATCTGTAGCATCCAAATTTTTTGGTAAAGTTTTTAAATTTAAAAGCGATTTTAACATTAAAGCTACTTGTTCTTTACTTGCATTTCCATTTCCTGTTATTGCCATTTTTATTTTTTTTGGCAAATACTCTGTAATCGGAATTTCGCGCGACAAACCTGCAGCCATAGCAACACCTTGTGCTCTACCCAACTTTAGCATAGATTGTACATTTTTTCCATAAAATGGTGCTTCAATGGCAATTTCATCTGGATTATGAGTATCTATGAGTTCTATGGTACGTTCGAAAATGAGCTTTAGTTTTAAGTAATGATCGTCGTATTTTTTTAGTTGCAATTCATTCATTTGAATAAATTCCATTTTTTTACCAACAATTTTTATCAAACCAAAACCCATAATAGTGGTTCCTGGGTCAATTCCTAAAATGATTTTTTCTATCATCAATTTTAACGTTCTTTGTAATAATGTACAACTCGCTTTCTTACAAATCTAAACAATTCTTTTGGTTGATAATAAAACTATCTATTGTAATTGGTTGCGGATATTTTATTTACACAAAACTTATAGAAAATGAACAATTTAAGTTTATCGATTTTTATCAAAATTTTATTCAAAACAATGTTTTTTTATTAAAAAATGTGCTTTTTTTACTTTTTTTTTCTGTTTTTAATCATTTTTTAGAAATTTACAAATGGAAAAAATTGGTTTCTTTTTTAAGAGAAATTTCATTTTCTGAAGCTCTAAAACAAAGTTTAGCGTCGTTAACAACATCTTTAATTACACCCAATAGAATTGGAGAATATGGTGCAAAAGCATTGTATTTTGATAAGTTGCTTAGAAAACAAATTATGGGTTTAAACTTAGTGGGTAATTTTTATCAAATGGTTGCTACTCTATTTTTTGGGATTATTGGCTTTGTTTACTTTGCAATTCAGCATAACATAATTATCGATTTTTATAAAATTTTAAAATTCTTTACACTAATCTTAATAGCTGTTTCTGCGTTTATTTTTGGTATAAAGTATTTTAATTTCAGAAGCTATTTAGTTAAAAAAGCGAAAAATTTTATTACAAAAATTTCTTTTCAATTAAATCTTAAAATCGGTTTGTTATCTTTTTTACGGTTTGTTATTTTTTCGCATCAGTTTTACTTTTTGTTATTGATTTTTAATATTGAAATTTCTTACATAAATGCTATTTCTGCAATTGCATCTGTCTATTTTATAGCTTCAATTATACCTATGCTATCTTTATTTGATGTCGTTTTAAAAGGTACAGTAGCTGTTTGGGTTTTTTCTTATTTTAATACTAACGCCTTAAGCATTTTATCTGTAACAACTTTAATGTGGATTTTCAATTTTGTGATTCCGGCAATTATTGGAAGTTATTTTGTACTTACTTTTAAAGCTAACTTTACAAAATGATTTGGGTTTTAGTTTTCTTATTAATCGCCTATACAGTTTTAATTATCTGTTTAGCAATTGGATTCAAAAAAATAGATAATTTTAAAGTTGAAAATATTGCCTCTAAAACAAAATTTTCGATTGTTATTCCTTTTCGAAATGAAGCTAAAAACTTACCTAATTTAGTAAACTCTATTCTAAAATTAAACTACCCAAAAATATTGGTAGAATTTATTTTTGTGGATGATGATTCTACTGACGATTCTGTTGCTATTATAGAAAATTTTATTTCTATCATTACTAATGATGAACAAGGAGTAATCTCAAAACAAACTAATAAAAAGATTCTTCCTAAACTCAGAATAAGATTTCGAATCTTAAAAAACAAGAGAAAATCCAATTCTCCAAAAAAAGATGCAATTACAACTGCAATTTACGAAGCAAAATACAATTGGATAATTACCACAGATGCAGACTGTATTTTACCTGAAAACTGGCTAAATGCTTTTGACAATATTATTCAAAAAAACAACCCAAAAATGATTGTTGCTCCTGTAAACTATAAAGTTAAGAATACATTTTTAGAGCAGTTTCAATTGTTAGATTTTATGAGTATGCAAGGAACAACAATTGGTAGTTTTGGAATAAATTTTCCATTTCTATGCAATGGTGCAAATTTAGCTTATTGTAAAAACGATTTTTTAAAATTGAATGGTTTTGATGGAAATGATAATATAGCAAGTGGTGATGATATTTTTCTATTTGAAAAATTTTTAGAAAACGATAAAAATAGTGTTCAATACTTAAAATCTAAAGCAGCTATTGTTACTACTTTTCCGGCAAAAAGTTGGCAAGAATTAATTCAACAAAGAACAAGGTGGGCTGCAAAAACGAGTAATTTCAAGGCTCTTAAAGTAAAAATAATCGGACTAATTGTTTTACTAACCAATGCTTTTGTAATTGCTTTTTTACTTATTGGCTCTGTAAAAACCATCTACATTCCTTTTGGCTTAAAATTGATAGCTGACTGGTTTTTATTAAAACCAACATTGCAATTTTTTAATCATAAAATGGATTTTATAAAATGGTATATTCCTGCAAGTTTCTGGTATCCTTTTTTTAGTAGTTATGTAATTTTTAAAACTATTTTCTTTAAATACAAATGGAAAGGAAGAACTTTTAAGAAATAATTAAAAGAAGTAATTCATAATTGCATCTGCTTTAAACCATAAAAGCAATACAATTACTAAAAGAAATACCAAAAAAAGTCCTTTTTTGGGTTTAGATTGTTTGCTTCTTGAATTCCTAAATTTTCTCTGAAATTTAATATTTCTTTCACTCATTTTCTAATTAGCTTTTTAGCGATTCAGTTATTTTTTTTGCTCTTAACATTTCTCTTTTTCCTGGAGGTCCAGGCAATCGCTCTACAACAAAACCCACTTCTTGCATCGCTCTTCTTACACTTCCTTTTGCAGAATAGGTAACTAAAATTCCGTTTTCTTTTAATGCTTTAAACATTTTTTTAAAAATCTCAACAGTCCATAATTGAGGTTGAACACGTGCTCCAAACGCATCAAAATAAATTAAATCGAATGTATTTTTATCGTTAATATCTTCAAAAAACTGTTTTCTTTTTTCGAGAAAGAACATGTTTGTAATTTGATGTTGTTTTTCCCAAGAAACATCGTGCATTTTCTTAAAAATATCGCTCTCTTTTTCGGCATTTAAAACTGAAATAAAATTCATTTTCTCAACCTCATCAGCAGTTACAGGATACGCCTCTACACCTATATAATTTATTCGTTTTTTTGCTTCTAAAAAAGTGATAAAACAATTTAAACCCGTACCAAAGCCAATTTCTAAAATAGTAACTTCATCATGTTTTACTTCTTTTAAACCATTATTAATAAAAACATGATAGGTTTCGTTAATAGAACCATTTTTAGAATGATATTGCTCATTCCAATCTGGTAAATGAATGGTAGAAGAACCGTCTGAAGTAATTAAGATTTCTCGTTTCAAAATGAATTTTAATTATTTAGATTTCTCAATCGCTTTAAAAAGCTCATTTCGAAATGATAACTTTATCCTATTTTTTTATTAAAACACCATCAGCCTCAAAAGCAAATTCTACTTTTGGTTCGATAATTTTTGCAATTTCATCTTTCGATTTTCCTGCATCTTCTGCATAATGTTGTAATTCTTTTACAGAGGTTTCTTTTACATAAGCTTTACCATTAACAATTACCTTTCTTCCTTTAGAGTCTAAAGGCATAAAAAAGCCGTAATCTTTAAAACGAACCATAGTTTCTGTTTCATCTCCTAAAGGTAATTTCATCCAACATCCTTTTTTAGAGCAGACTTCTTTAATATTTGACGCAAATTTTACATCAATCGTATCTCCAACTTTCATTGTTTTGAATTTTGCTAATAATTCTGAAGAGTCTATTGCTTTGTCAGCAGAAATTTTTGCGCCAAAAGAATCATATTTAGAGATAACTTCTATTTTTTCTTCTGCTTTAGCCTCCTTCTTCTCTTGCTTACAAGCTGTAAAAACAAATACTACAACTAAACAAAACTGAATAAAATATTTCATAATTGATTGATTTAATATGTTTCTTACAAAGTTACATAATTCGTTGTTAAAACCACTATTTTGATATGTTAACAGATGAATAATTTATGTACATTTGTGCTTTAATTTATACAACTCCATGAAATCTAATATAGAAATTCAACGTGTAGAAAAATCGAACATTGAAAATGTAGATTTTAACAACTTACCTTTTGGTAGCGTATATTCTGACCACATGTTAGAATGTGATTTTGTTAATGGCGAGTGGCAAACTCCTATAATTAAACCTTATGCACCAATTTCTTTAGATCCTTCTGCTAAGATTTTTCATTACGGACAATCTATTTTCGAAGGAATGAAAGCCTACAAAGATGTAGATGGAAATACAATGTTATTTAGACCTTTAGACAACTGCAAGCGTTTAAATAAATCTGCAGAACGTTTGGTAATTCCACAAATTCCTGAGCATATTTTTATGGATGGATTAAAAAAATTATTGGAAATAGACAATGCTTGGATACCTACAAACGAAGGAAGCTCTTTATACATTAGACCTTTTATGTTTGCTTCTGGATTAGGCTTTCATGCTTCTCCAGCAAACGCATATAAATTTATTATTTGTACTGCGCCTTCTGGCGCCTATTTTGCTGGTAAAGTAAAAGTTTTAATTGAAGAAAAATATGCACGTGCAGCAAATGGAGGTGTTGGTTTTGCAAAAGCAGGCGGTAACTATGCTGCGCAATTTTACCCTACTCAACTTGCTATTGAAAAAGGATATAATCAAGTGATTTGGACGGATGATAATTCGCATGAATATATTGAAGAAGCTGGAGCAATGAACATTTTTATTAGAATCGGAGACACGCTAATTACAAGTCCAACTAACGATAGAATTTTAGATGGTATTACGCGCAAAAGTATCATCCAAATCGCAAAAGACATAAACATAGATGTTGAAGTAAGAAAGATAACCGTTTCTGAGGTAATTGCTGCTGCTCAAAGTGGAAATTTAAAAGAAATGTTTGGGGCAGGAACTGCTGCTGTAATTTCTCCTATTGCTGGTTTCGGCTATCAAGGTACAGATTACGATTTGCCAGAATTAGATGCTCCTTTTGCAGCAATACTAAAAAAAGCAATTACAGATATTCAAACCAATAAGGCTAAAGACCCTTATGGTTGGAGAGTTATGGTATAACTAAATAACTTAATTATTAAAAAAGCATCAAATAAATTTGATGCTTTTTTTGTGCTTAAAATTTTCTTACCTTTAAAGAAACTACAACTTTTTTATGAAAACATATACTAAAGAAGATATTAAAATAGGTTGGGAACCAGAAAAATGTACACATTCTGCTAAATGTGCTTTAGGCTTACCAAAGGTTTTTAAACCCAAAGATAAGCCTTGGGTTCAACCAGAAAACGCAACCAAACAAGACATTATAAATCAAATAAGCAAATGCCCTTCAGGTGCTTTAAGTATTATTCGATAGTCTTTTATGAAACACTTTTTAAGTATCGCATTTGTATTCATTCTTTTTTCATGTGATAACAATTCATCATTAAAAAAGAGATAAAACAATATATTACTATTTTAGGAGCCACTCAAGATGGAGTTTAACAGCATATAGGATGTCTGAAAAAATGCTGTGCTAATGTTTATAAAGGAATTTTTAAGTGTAAAAAATTGGTTTCCTTAGGGTTAATTGATTTAGGGTTATTTGAAGCAACTCCAAATATGCATACACAATTGGCTGTATTAGAGGAAAATCATCTTAAAAAAAAACTATTATTGGCGGTGCTTTTATAATGCACGCGCAGATTGAGCATATACAGGTTTAATGTACTTTAGAAGATAGGCTTTAGGTAAAGAAACTCCTGTTTTAGCAATGCCAGAATAAAAGATTATTTAATTAATAATGATCCTTGGAATCAATTGATTACTTTAAAGAACATCAAACTAAAAAACTACAGTACGACTCTACCCTTGTCTTGAATAATAAATTAAAAGTAACTCCTTTTTTTAGTTCCTCATTCAGACGAGTTTTCAGAAACAGTAGGTTATAAAATTGAAGAGTTAAAAAAACAACCTTGTTTATTCTATATATTGACAAATGGCATAAATAGGAGACGCTCTATTGTTAAAGAAGTTAAAAAGGTAGATTATGCTTTTGTTGATGCTACTTTTTTAAATAAGAAAGAGGTAAAAAAAACTATAACAGAAGTACCTCATCCGTTTATAGAAGAAACCGTAAAGCTATTTAAAACTAAAAAAATTGAACAATTAGGTTTTCGATTTGCAAGTGAAAGACAAAACTATGGGTTCTAAGTTGGTTCGGTTCTAAATTTTAAAAATATAATTCCGCTTACATTACTTACTTTTACACTAACCAAAACCACAACAAATCATTCGCAAAAACGTTAGCGAATTTCCAAATAATACTATTTATCCAAAATTGCTTTAATATCTGGTTTAAAGTAATTGGGGCCTTTTAAAACCTTACCATCTTCTCTGTAAATTGGCTTGCCATCTTCACCTAATTTACTCATGTTAGAACGTTGAATTTCATTAAAAACTTCCTCGATTTTATCTTGCATTCCGTGTTCTATAATAGTACCACATAGAATGTACAACATATCTCCTAAAGCATCTGCAACCTCAACCAAATCGTTGTTTTTTGCAGCTTCTAAATACTCTTCGTTTTCTTCTTTCATCAACTCAAAACGCAATTGTTTTCTATCTTTAGAAATCGCTACTGTAGGTTGATCTTGAATATTTAATTTAAATGCACTGTGAAATGCATGAACTGCTGCTATTTTGTTTTTCATTTTTGTATTTTTTTAGTTAGAGATTTCTCGATTGCGTTCGAAATGACGCTCATTTTTTAATTTTAAGTTGCTTTTTTTAACAACCAAGCTGGAACAATTTTTAAAGCCCAAGCAATTAATCGCCAACGTTTAGATATATAAGCCACTCTTTTCTTTTGTTTTACCGCAGAATAAATTTGTTTTGTGGCTTTTTCTAACGGAACTAACCAAAAAATTCCATCGCCAAAAGCCATATCTGTATCTACAAAACCTAGTCTAATTTCTGTGATAAAAACTTTTTTGGTCTTAATGGTTTTGGTTTTAATATATAGACTTTCTAAATAGGCTTTTTGATAAGCCTTAGACGCAAAATATACTGGTGCAGAACGATTTCCGCGAATAGAGGCAATAGAAGTAATCCCTACTAA
The DNA here is from genome assembly GCA_030427865.1 of Bacteroidia bacterium. Lineage (GTDB taxonomy): Bacteria > Bacteroidota > Bacteroidia > Flavobacteriales > Flavobacteriaceae > Polaribacter. The sequence goes on from JAUICK010000015.1 coordinate 63,583, forward strand.
ATGTCCGAATTGTTGTTTTTTAAATAAATTATAAGCTAAAGTATATAGCTTGGTAACACCTAAAACATTGGTATTTATACTCTGCTGTTCTTTATTCCACTCGAATTTCGGATTGATAAAAGCAACACCCGAAGATTGAATAATTAAATCGATGGTTTTTAACTCACTTACTATTTCGTTAAAAACTTTTTCAACCTCATCTACTTCTTGAATATCGTTTTGTTTGATTAAAATCTGATTTGGATGCGCGCTCTTTAGTGTTTCTAAAAGTGCTAATCTTCTTCCTGTAACAGCAACGTTGTACCCATCTTTTACCAAAAATTCTGTGATTGCTTTTCCAATACCAGAAGTTGCTCCAAAAACGATGGCGTTCTTCATTTAATTTGTAATTTTGCGTTTATTGTTTTCTGATTATTTAGAGAGACAAGATAGATAAAACTTTAGGAATTATTTCTTAATTATTGTAAGAGTAATTCACAACTTATAAAGAATAAAAAAATGTTTTTAAGTACTTTTTTTACCACAGGAAGAATTGCTTTTATGATTTGCTTTGTAATTGCTTTTTTAGTGTTGATGATTTACAGTTATCGAAAAGATATTAAAAATCACGAAAGATATTACAAAGGTGCTGGCAAGAAAGTAATTCTTTATGGCGGATTAATTGTTGCCATTTTTATTGCCATTCGTTTTCTATTTGGAAATTAGTAAATTTTAAATAAAAAAACCGATTCTTTAAAGAATCGGTTTTTTTATAAGCGTGCTATTTTTATTTTTCAGTTAAAAAACTATAGTTTTTAGCATAAAAAAGCATTTGTTCTTCAAAACTTTTTGGTTGCTTTATTACTATATCTGTAATATTTCCATCAGCACCTAAAACAGGTTCTAAAACCGGATTTACAAATCCGCTATAAGGTGCAGATTTAAACTGTTTGTTTCTCTTTAAAACCTCTTTATGAATTTGCTGATCTACCTTAACACCATAACCTTCTACTAAAGCTTTTGCTGCTTCAAAATCTCCTTCAGATTTTATTCTTTGAGTTTCTTTTAATAATCTTCCAAAGATTTCTCTCAACTTATCATAATTGTTAATATTATAATATGTTTTACCATTTTCTTTAACTATTTTCTCGATAACATTGTCTTTTTTTCCTTGTTCAAAAGCCCAAGCAGATACCCATTGTCTGTTTACCATGTGGTCTTCTTCAATATCATCACCTAAATTAATTCTTATTAGTTGAGTCATTAATCCATTTCTAATGTATCCATCATAAGCTGCCATCCCTAAGTTTCTCCAACTATCGGTTAAACCTAATTCTTGTAATTTAGGATCCATTAAATAATACAAACCAACTAAATCTGCACGACCTTCTTCCATTGTAGATGCATAGTTTTGTAGCGTTTCTTTGGGCTGACCAACACCTTTGTTTATAACTCCAGAAGCATGCCCCACAACTTCATGAAGAGCCGTATGTAATTTATCTGCTATTTGTCCGTATTTTTCTTCTAATTCAATTTCTTGATCATCATGTGCAAACTCTTTTAAGCGACCTGTACCTCCTGCATTATTATAAGCACCAATAATGTTACCTAAAGAAACTGATTTAGAACCATGTTGCTGACGAATCCAATTGTTGTTTGGTAAGTTTACGCCAATTGGTGTGCTTGGAGAAGCATCTCCTGCTTCACCTGCAACATTAACAGTTTTATAAGAAACGCCCACAACATTTTTCTTTTTATGAGCAGGATTTAATGGAGAATTATCTTCAAACCACTGCGCATTATCAGACAATACCTTCATTTTACGAGACATATCAAAATCTTTAATTTGAACAATAGTTTCGTAAGAACCTCTGTATCCCTTTGGGTCGTTATATACTTCTATAAAACCATTAATCCAGTCTATATTTCCTTCAGTAGAAGTAACCCAAGCAATGCAGTATTTATCCCATATATCTAAACTACCTGTTTTATAATATTCTATTAACAAACTTAAGGCTTCTGCTTGCTTTTCATTTTCTGCAACTGTTTTTGCTTTTTCTAACCACTCAATAATTTTATCGATGGCAGTTCCATACATTCCTCCAGATTTCCAAACTTTCTCTACTAATTTTCCGTTTTCTCTAACTAATTTAGAATTTAAACCAGCTTCTATTGGCATTCCTTTTGGGCCTTTGTACACAGTTTTATAGAACTCAGAAACTTCTTTATCTGTAATATCTGGTGCATAAAAGTTAATTGCAGAAGTTAAAATATTATCTACACCTGCTTTTTTATTTACTTTTTTTGCATCTGCAGCATTAAATAAGACTTCAATCACATCATTACTTAAAGTAGTATTCGAATTTTTTAATAAATCGTTTGCAAAGTAATCTTTACTGAATTCTGGTTTAATCTTATCGTTTGAGTAGTGGTGATGAATTCCGTTAGAAAACCAAACCCTCTTTAGGTATGTTTTAAACGCCTTAAAATTATCGCTTTCTCTATCGCCTTTGTAATTTTGATTAATGCTCTCTAAAGCCATTCTAATTTTTAAATTATGACGATAATTTTGATCCCACATAATATCTCTACCAGCTAAACCAGCTTGGGTTAAATAATACACTAACTTTTTTTCTTTTAAAGTTAGTTCTTCGAAATTAGGAATTTTATAGCGTAAAACTTTTATGTCTGCAAATTGCTCTACAAAATGGTTAAATTCTTCTTGTTTTTCTTGCTTTTTAGTAGGCTCTTCTTTTCCACAAGAAAACAAAAAAGCTACTGTAAATAAAGCAAAAACTGTTTGTTTTATATTCATTATTTTTAAGTTTAAAATTGATGCATAAATATACAAAATTTGAGTGTTGTTAGATACTAAAAAGCGCTAAACATTTATTGGTATTAAAAATGAATTGGGTATTTAAAACAACTTGTTGTATGATCATTTACTATACCAACTGCTTGCATATAAGCATATATTACTGTTGAACCCACAAACTTAAATCCTCGTTTTTTTAAATCTTTAGAAATTGTATCTGACAAAGGTGTTGTAGCGGGTACATCTTCTTTTTTATGAAATTTATTTACAATTGGTTTTCCATCTACATAGTTCCAAATAAATTTAGAGAAAGAACCAAATTCTTTTTGAACTTCTATAAATAATTGTGCGTTAGTTATAGCGCTTCTTACTTTTAATTTATTTCTAATGATTCCTGAATCTTGTAGTAAAGATTGGTATTTACTTTCTGAGTATTTTGCAATTTTTTGATAATTAAAATTATCGAATGCTTTTCTAAAGTTTTCTCTTTTATTTAAAATGGTTATCCAACTTAAACCTGCTTGAAAAGTTTCTAAAACTAAAAATTCAAACAGAGTTTTATCATCAAAAACGGGTTCTCCCCATTCATTATCATGATAATCTTGATACAATTTACTATCTGTTACCCAAAAACACCTGTTTTTCATCTATTTAATTTTATAGGTTTAATATTTGTTTGTCTTTCATTTACATATTTAAAAACACCATCACCATAAAAACCTGCTTCTTCTAACATAATTCTTATATCCTTATTCCATTCTTTTAGATAAACTGTAGTATTTAATTCTATGGCATAAGCCGTATTTTTTTCTAAAGGATAATCGCCGTTAAAAGGGACACCTCCTTGAGAATCCCACATACCAATTGTAGTTCCTGCACTGTGCCCATATTTTCCTAATGGATGAGTGTAAATTGATGGTCTTAAGCCTTCAGCTTTTCCTTGTTGTAATGCTGCTGCAAGAATTTGATTTCCTGTTCTACCCGCTATCATATTTGAAGTTAATATGTCTTGGACTCTATTTCCTTTTTTGAAAGCATCTTTTAAAAATTTTGGAACTTCGGTTTCATCCTTTTTTAAAACATAGGCATGTTGCTGGCAATCTGTATTTAAACCTATGTATGTAATTCCAAAATCGCAATGCAATAAATCTCCCGGCTGAATGACTACTTCTTTTTTAGCTTTTGAAAATGATTCGATATGAGATTTTAATTTTTCTTTACTTCTTTGCACATCTATAGTTGGATGAAACCAAGTTTCTAACCCTAAGTCTGTTACTTTTTGACGCATAAACCACACTAAATCATCTGTTGTAGTTTTTCCGGGGATAATGGTTTTTGATGAAAATGTTTCATCAATAATATTATGTGTAATCTCAACTAAATCTTTAAAAAGTTTCATTTCTTTTTCGGTTCTGGTCTCTATCCATTGAATTGCCAACTTTTCTGCTGATACCACTTTACTTTTATAGTTTTCGGGTAAATTATTTAAAAAGGCTTCATAATCTGTCTTTACTAAACCATCTGCTAATGCAAAATGTTCAGAGAAGTTTAATCCAATTTTATTAGGATTTCTTTCTTTAATCAATTCTATCAAAGCCTTCCATTGGTTTGGTTCTTTTTCTTTATCCCAAGCAGACTTTATACTATTTCCAATATCGTATCTTGCAACAGCTAATCGTTCTAAGGTATTGTTTTCTTTATTTCTATAAAAAACAATAATGGTTCTTCTTCTTGCATTTAACCATGTAGATGGAAGCATAGTTTTAATTACAGGATCTTCATTATACTCTCTAGAGATTACAACCCACATATCAATTTCTGCTTTATCCATGAGTACTGGCAAAAGGTTTGCAAATCTATCTTCTAATAATTTATCTTTTAAAATTGCCCTCTCTTTTTCATCAAGAATAGTGTAGCTTGTTAGCTTAACATCATCTTTTTTACAAGAAATTACAAATAAAAATAAGCTAAGAAATAGTGTGTGTTTTAACATAAATTTCGTTTTAGAATTACTAAAAATAATGTTAAATCGATTATTAGACAATCTCTTTGGAATATTTTTTGTAGATTTAGTTGGGTAGTTTACTCATTATAAACGCTTCTTTACTCATTTGTACTTTTAAGAATAAAATAACAATACTATTTTTGAGTAATTAACTATTTCTATGCTAACAATATAAAACTTGTAAAATGAAATTTATAAAATACGTTCTGTCTATTTTAATTTTAAGTACTTTTTTATGGGCTTGCGGTTCATCTCCTATCAAAAAAGAAAAAACAGATAAAGAAAAACCAGTAGTAATTGCTAATGATAGTTTAGAATACGAAGTAATTATTATTGATATTGGTTTTAATTTGTTTTTAAACTCATTTGCTCATCCAAGAGGTTATTATACTCAAGATTTTTTAGAATCGAGAAATAGAATTTTTGTAACAAACTGGAATATTAGAGCGCAAAACCCTAATAGATTTGACAATAATATCTTTGAAAATGTAATTGATTATCAGCCCCACATAAATTATGGATATGAAGTAAACTATTTATTATTTAATTATTTTATGTTTGCACAACAGAAGTATAAAATAACTTTAGGAGCAGGATTTTCGGGGAGAATTAGATGACTTTTTTTAAATAACTTACAAAACTGTAATCGTAATTATTTTTTTTATCGGCTTTAAAATTTTCTCTGTTTTTTTCTTCCCACTTTTTTAAATCTATTTCTGGAAAAAAAGCATCTGCATCAAATTCGTGATGCACAAATGTAATATCTAACTGATCTACTAAATCTTTTTCTATTGCTTCTTTGTAAATTTGAGCTCCACCTAATATAAATATTCTTTCTTCAGACGAGGCCATTTCTATTGCTTCTTCAATACTGTGCGCAATCAAACAACCGTCTTTATAGTAATTTTTATTTCTGGTAATAATAATAGTTGTTCTATTGGGTAATGGTTTTCCAATAGATTCAAAGGTATTTCTTCCCATTAAAATATAATGACCAGAAGTAATTTTCTTAAATCGTTTTAAATCTGCTGGCAAATGCCATATCAAATCATTATTCTTCCCTAAAGCATTATTTTTTGCAATTGCAGCAATAATTGTAATCATAAAATCTCTTAAATTTTAAACAAAATTAAAGCAATTCTATCGAGAAATGACGTTTTACTCGCATTTTAATACAATTTTAGCATGTTACGAATACGTTTTCGACATAAAAAGCCTGAAAATCAAGCTAAAAGAAATCTTCATTTTTTTATGTAAAAGACAATTAAGAGTTCTATTTTTTTAGAATTATAGATTATTTATATAGCCATTTTATGAAACTGATAATTCTTTGAAAATCTTTAAAATCTATACTTGTTATATAATTTTTCTTCTATAATTTTACACTAAAATTTGAATTAAATAATTATGGCAATTAAAAAACAATTTTTAAAAAGCAAACCAGTTTGTAAAGTAACTTTTACTGTACCTGCTGAGGAGGCAAAAAAAGTAGCAGTTGTAGGAAGTTTTAATGAGTGGAATGAAAAAGCTACACCATTAAAAAAATTAAAAAACGGTTCTTTTAAAGGTACTGTAGACTTAGATGCTGGAAATTCTTATGAATTTAGATATATAGTTGATGGTAACTATGTAAATGAACAAGAAGCAGATAGTTATGCTTGGAGTGATTTTGCTGGTGCAGAAAACTGTGTATTGAGCTTATAACAAAATGTTATGAAAAAGAAAAAAGAGCTTTTATAAATAATTTGAAAGCTCTTTTTTTATTAGATAGCAACCACCCCTTTAATATGTGGATGTGGGTTGTAATTTATTAGTTCAAAATCATTAAAAGTAAAATCGAATATATTTTTTACTTTTGGATTAATTTTCATTGTTGGTAAAGGTCTAATATCTCTAGACAGTTGTAATTCTAATTGTTCTTGGTGATTATTGTAAATATGAGCATCTCCAAAAGTATGGATAAACTCTCCTGCTTGGTAACCACACACTTGTGCAACCATCATCGTAAATAACGCATAACTTGCAATATTAAAAGGAACACCTAAAAAAATATCTGCACTTCTTTGATATAATTGACACGAAAGCTTACCGTCTGCAACATAAAACTGAAAAAATGCATGACAAGGTGGTAGTGCTGCTTTTCCGTTTGAAACATTTTCTGAAAAAGATTTGGATGTATCTGGTAAAACAGATGGGTTCCAAGCAGACACTAACATTCTTCTTGAATTAGGATTATTTTTTAAGGCATGAATTACTTCTTTTAGTTGATCTATTTCATCACTATTCCAATTACGCCATTGATGCCCATAAACAGGCCCTAAGTCTCCATTTTCATCTGCCCATTCATTCCAAATTCGCACACCATTTTCTTGTAAATATTTAACATTAGTATCTCCTTTTATAAACCAAAGTAATTCATAAATAATAGATTTTAAATGCAACTTCTTAGTGGTTACCATTGGAAACCCTTTGCTTAAATCAAATCGCATTTGATATCCAAAAACACTCTTAGTTCCTGTTCCTGTTCTATCTCCTTTTTCGTTTCCGTTTTCTAAGACATGTTTTACTAAATCGTGATATTGACGCATTGTTAATCGTTTAATTGTTTATTTGTGTAACTGTTTAAACGCTTAAACAATTACACGATTACACATTTTTTACCCTATAATCATCCCTGCAATAGTTGCAGACATTAAAGAAGCAATTGTACCACCAATTAAGGCTTTCATTCCAAATTCTGATAAAACTTTTCGCTGGCCAGGTGCTAAAGAACCTATACCCCCAATTTGTATTCCAATAGAAGCAAAATTTGCAAAACCGCATAACATATAGGTAGCCATAATTACAGATTTATTAAACGTTAAATGTGTTGCATTTGCTACATTTTTTAATTCTGCTAATTGAATATAACCAACAAATTCACTTGCCGCTAATTTAATACCTAATAATTGTCCCATCATAGAAATATCTGCAGTTGGCACACCAATTAGCCACATTAAAGGCGCAAAGATTGAACCCAAAATAAATTCTAAAGACAGTGCTTTATATGATGTGTTTGCTGCTATAATTTCGTTTAAAGTTGTTACATCTCCAACCCAACCAAAAATACCATTAATCATAGCAATAACAGCTACAAAAACCAATAACATTGCACCAACATTTACTGCCAAACGTAAACCTTCTGTGGTTCCATTTGCAATAGCATCTAAAATATTAGAACCTATTTTTTCTTGAGATACTGTAACGTCTGTATTTACTTTTTCTGTTTGTGGGCATAAAATTTTTGAAATAACAATAGCTCCTGGAGCTGCCATAACAGATGCTGCTAATAAATGTTTTGCAAAAACCAATTCTAAGGCTTTATCTCCACCTCCTAGAAATCCTATATATGCTGCTAAAACTGCTCCAGCAACTGTAGCCATTCCTCCAATCATTACCAATAACATTTCAGACTTATTCATTTTTTCTAAATACGCTTTTATCAAAAGTGGAGCTTCTGTTTGACCTAAAAAAATATTCCCTGCTACAGATAAACTTTCCATACCAGAAATACCTAAAAATTTAGACAAAACAATAGCCAATAACTTTACAATTTTTTGAATAATGCCCAAATAAAAGAACAAAGATGTTAGTGCTGAAAAGAAAATAATTGTTGGCAGCACTTGAAATGCAAATACGTATGGAAACTTAGTTAAATCTATCATGTGCCCAAATAAAAAACCACTTCCAGCTTTTGTATACTTTAAAATTTCTATAAAAATTTCCCCTATAAATTCAAATGCTTTTTCAACAAAAGGTACTTTTAAAACACTTATAGCAATTAGTAACTGTAATGCTAAACCAATTCCTACTTTTTTCCAATCTATCGCTTTTTTATTTGCACTAAATAAAAAAGCGATAGCTATTAATGAAAACATTCCTAATACACCTCTCCATATACTGCTAAAAGAAAACCCTTGATTTGGTAGAATTTCTGATGCTGCTGAAACTGTTTCTGTATTTTGAGAAAAGATAGAGATTGAAAATAAGCAAAAAACAGCTAAAAGTATATTTTTCATAATTCTAAAATTTTTATTTTAAGAGCGTTTACTTATTTCGTCTCTAATTTTAGCCGCTAATTCATAATTTTCGTTAGCCACTGCATCATTTAATTTACTATTTAACTCTTGTATTGATAAATCTGAAAAAGAAGTTTTTTCTTTTGCTGCAAGATCTTCAAGTTCTAACGAAATTTCTTCAGGTTCTGAGGTTTCTTTTATCGATAATTCTTCTTCAATTTTTAAGTAAATCCCAGCTTTTTCTAAGATGTTTTCATAAGTATAAATTGGTGCTTGAAAACGAACCGCTATTGCTATTGCATCAGAAGTTCTTGTATCTATGGTTTCTTCTACACCGTCTCTTTCGCAAATTAAACTCGAAAAGAAAACTCCATCTACCAATTTATGAATAATTACTTCTTTAACTGTAATTAAAAAACGGTCTGAAAAAGTTTTAAATAAATCGTGAGTTAATGGTCTTGGAGGTCTAATTTCTGTTTCTAAAGCAATAGCGATAGATTGCGCTTCGAAAGCTCCTATAATAATAGGCAATGTTCTTGTACCTTCTACTTCACTTAAAACCAATGCATAAGCACCACTTTGAGTTTGACTATAAGAAATTCCTTTAATGTTTAATTGTATTAAACTCATATATCTTTCTTCATAATCTAAAAAGTTTTATTTTATTTAACCTGATAAAATCAGTTGCTTTTTAGAGGGGACAATTTAATAAAAATAAAAAACCTATCAACTTACATTAATAGGTTTTTGTAATATTTATCTTACAATTAAATAATGAGAAAATTCTTATGCCGTTTTAAAGGCTTTTAATTTCTCTATTAATTTTGGTACAACTTCAAAAGCATCACCAACAATACCATAATCTGCAGCTTTAAAGAAAGGCGCTTCTGGGTCTGTATTAATAACCACTTTTACTTTAGATGCGTTAATACCTGCCAAATGTTGAATCGCTCCAGAAATACCAATGGCAATATATAAATTAGCTGCTACTGGCTTTCCTGTCTGACCAACATGTTCTGCATGAGGACGCCATCCTAAATCAGAAACTGGTTTAGAACAGGCAGTTGCAGCTCCTAAAACGTCTGCTAATTCTTCTACCATCCCCCAGTTTTCTGGTCCTTTTAAACCTCTACCTGCAGAAACTACTATATCTGCATCAGCAATAGTTACTTTTCCTGTAACTTTCTCTATTTTTTCTGATGAAACTCCAGCATCTACAATAGCTGCATCGAATGTTTCTGTTGTTCCAGAAACAGTGTTTTCATGAACACCATAAGAATTTTTAGCTAATCCAATTACTTTTATATCAGTAGAAATTACTGTATTTGAAAACGCTTTGTTTGAAAATGCTTTTCTTTTAACTGTAAAAGGACTTGTACTTGATGGTAAATCTACCACGTTAGTAGCACAACCCGCTTCTAAATTTACAGCAACTATTGGAGTTAAGTACAGACCATCTATGCTCGAATCGATAACCACAATATTTGCATTTTCAGCTTTTGCAACTTCAGTAATTATTGCTGCATATTGTTTTGCATTAAACGTATTTAAAGAATCGTTGGAAACTGAAACCACTTTTTCTGCTCCATAAGTATATAATTCTGATGAATCTTTTACGTTTATGGTTAGTGCAACAACATTTGTATCTAATTGTTCTGCAACTTTTTTTCCGTATGAAACTACTTCATAAGCAGTTTTTTTAAATTTTCCTTCCGATGAATCGGCAAAAACTAAAACAGACATATTATATAAGTTTTTAGTTGTTAGTAGATGGTTCTTAGTATTATCATACTAACAAAATTATTTTATTTGTTTTTTATATATTCTGAAACAAGTTCAGAATGATTTAGCTTTGCTAAATCACTTTTGCTTCATTATGCAATAAGCTAATTAACTCATCTACATTATCTGCATCTACTAATTTTACAGCTCCTTTTGGTGCGGGTTTTTCAAATGATTTAATATTTGTTGATGCTTCTCCACCAACAGCGTCTACAACTTGTAATGGTTTTTTACGCGCCATCATTATTCCTCTCATGTTAGGTATGCGCAAATCTTTTTCTTCTACAATTCCTTTTTGCCCGCCAACTACAATTGGTAAACTCGAAGATAAGGTTTCTGCTCCTCCATCTATTTCTCTTTCAGCAGTAACAGTAGCTCCTTCAATTTCTATACCAACACATCCGTTTATAAAATTAAAATCTGTTAAGGTAGCCAACATTCCAGGAACCATTTGTCCATTATAATCTGCAGATTCTTTACCAGCTAAAACCAAGTCATAACCTCCATTTTTAACAACTTCTGCCAATTCTTTTGCTACCTGAAAACCATCTGTTGGGTTTACATTTACACGAATTGCATCATCAGCACCAATGGCTAAAGCCTTTCTCAATGTAGGTTCTGTTTCTACACCACCAACATTTACAACTGTTACAGAAGCGCCTTGCTTTTCTTTAAACCACATGGCTCTTGTAAGGCAAAACTCATCATAAGGATTAATAACAAACTGCACTCCGTTTGTATCAAACTTTGTCTCGTTTTCCGTAAAATTAATTTTAGAAGTGGTATCAGGAACATGACTAATACATACCAATATTTTCATAAATTCTATTTTTATCTTTTTATCGAGGACGAAATTACGTCTTTTTTTTAAAAAATACTATGCATGCATAATAAATTTTAAATAATTTAACATTTTTCGAAATCGATTGAGTATTTATTAAAGTTATTTCATCTACTTTCTATAATTGAAACTTAAAAATGATAATTAATTCCTTATTTTTGCATTTCAAAAAATACTAATTACAATTCATAATAAATGAAAACAGTTCAATTCAGAGAAGCTATTTGTGAAGCTATGAGTGAAGAAATGCGCAGAGATGAAAGCATTTACTTAATGGGTGAAGAAGTTGCAGAATATAATGGTGCCTACAAAGCGTCTAAGGGAATGTTAGATGAATTTGGCTCAAAGCGCGTTATAGATACTCCAATTGCAGAACTTGGTTTTGCTGGTGTTGCAGTTGGTTCTGCCATGAACGGTAATAGGCCAATTGTTGAATACATGACGTTTAACTTCTCTTTAGTTGGAATAGATCAAATTATAAACAATGCTGCAAAAATTAGACAAATGTCTGGTGGTCAGTTTAATTGTCCTATCGTATTTAGAGGTCCAACAGCATCTGCTGGTCAATTAGGTGCTACACACTCTCAAGCATTTGAAAATTGGTTTGCAAATACTCCTGGGTTAAAAGTAATTGTACCCTCGAATCCTTATGATGCAAAAGGTTTATTAAAAGCAGCAATTAGAGATGACGATCCTGTAATTTTTATGGAGTCTGAACAAATGTATGGTGACAAAATGGAGATTCCTGAAGGAGAGTACATCATCCCAATTGGAGTTGCAGACATTAAAAGAGAAGGAACAGATGTAACAATCGTTTCTTTTGGTAAAATTATTAAAGAAGCTTATAAAGCTGCTGATGAATTGGCAAAAGAAAATATTTCTGTAGAAATTATCGACTTAAGAACTGTGCGTCCAATGGATCATGCAGCTATTATAGAATCTGTAAAAAAGACCAATAGATTAGTCGTTTTAGAAGAAGCATGGCCATTTGCAAGTGTTGCTTCAGAAATTACGTATAGAATTCAAGATGAAGCTTTTGATTATTTAGACGCTCCAATTAAAAGAATAACTACTGCAGATACTCCTGCACCTTATTCTCCTGTTCTTTTAGAGAAATGGATTCCTAATCATAACGATGTTATTAAAGCTGTTAAAGAAGTACTCTACATATAATACTTTTTTAAAATAAACTTTTAAAAATCCTTTTCTAAATATGAAAAGGATTTTTTAGTTAGAAAATACTCGAAAACAATTGCGTAATTTTTTATAAAAAACAATTCATAAACTTTAATAAAACCCTATTTTTGCAGCCTAATTCAAAGAAAGAAAAATGAGTAAAAAAGGAGAATTGACATTTGACGTTTTAATTGAAATCCCTAAAGGAAGTAGAAATAAATATGAGTACGATTTTACCCTAAATAAAATACGTTTCGATAGAACATTGTTTTCATCAATGATGTATCCAGGAGATTATGGTTTTATTCCAGAAACATTAGCTCTAGATAAAGATCCATTAGATGTTTTAGTTTTATCTATTGAGCCAACATACCCAATGGTTGTAATGGAAGTAAGACCTATTGGTGTTTTTCATATGACTGATGAAAAAGGACCAGATGAAAAAATAATTTGTGTTCCAGTAACAGACCCAGTTTGGAGTCAAAGAAGCGATATCACTGACTTAAATCCACATAGATTAAAAGAAATTGAGCACTTTTTTCAAGTTTACAAAGACTTAGAAAAGAAAAAAGTTGATGTAGGTGGATGGGGTAATGCAGAAGAAGCTATTAGAATTTATCACGAATGTGTTCAAAGATATAGTGAAAGTGAACATAAGAAAAAAAGAACATTTACAATATAATTGTAATATTCTTAAAATAAAAACAGAATAAATGAGCTATCTTAAATTAAAGATAGCTTTTTTTATCACTTTTATTTTCCTATTTTTAGCCCCTTAAAAAAATTAACATAATTTAAATTAACTAAACAAATATGGAATTTATTGTAAACTATTTATGGGCTTTTGGTGTTTTAGCCTTAGCTTTCGTGTTTATCAAGAGTGCTTGGGTCTCTAAACAAGATGAAGGAGATGATAAAATGAAGAAAATTGCAAAAAATATTGCAGATGGTGCAATGTCTTTCTTAAAAGCAGAGTACAAAATCTTATCAATTTTTGTAGTTGCTGTAGCAATTCTATTATACTTTAAAGGAAGCACAGAAGATGGCTCTAACGGAATGGTAGCTGTATCATTTATTGTAGGAGCTATTTGTTCTGCTTTAGCTGGTTTTATTGGAATGAAAGTAGCTACAAAAGCTAACGTTAGAACTACTAGCGCTGCAAGAACATCTTTAGGAAAAGCATTAGAAGTCGCTTTTGCTGGTGGTGCAGTTATGGGGCTTGGTGTAGTTGGTTTAGGGGTTTTAGGCTTAAGTTCTTTGTTTATGTTGTATAGTGGACAAGGTTGGGAAATAGGAGAAGTATTAAATGTACTTTCTGGTTTCTCTTTAGGTGCTTCTTCAATTGCATTATTTGCTCGTGTTGGAGGTGGAATTTACACAAAAGCTGCGGATGTTGGTGCTGATTTAGTGGGTAAAGTAGAAGCTGGTATTCCAGAAGACCACCCATTAAACCCTGCAACTATTGCAGATAATGTAGGTGACAATGTAGGAGATGTAGCTGGTATGGGTGCAGATTTATTTGAATCTTATGTAGGTTCTATTATTGGTACCATGGTATTAGGTGCTGCATTTACTCAAATTCCTGCGTTTACTAATTCTTTTGATGGATTAGGAGCTGTGTATTTACCATTAGTTTTAGCTGCAATTGGTATTATTATGTCTATCATAGGAACTTTCTTTGTAAGAGTTAAAGATGGAGGCAACCCACAAATAGCTCTAAATATTGGTGAATTTGGTTCAGCAGGTTTAATGTTAATTGCATCATATTTTATTATTACTCAAATGTTACCAGAAGCTTGGACTTTTGGAGGAACTGAATTTTCTTCAATGGGCGTATTTTGGGCAGTATTAGCTGGTTTAGTTGCTGGTTTAGCTGTAGGTAAAGTTACTGAGTACTATACAGGTACAGGAACACCACCTGTAAACTCAATTGTTAAACAATCTGAAACTGGAGCTGCAACCACAATTATTGCTGGTTTAGGTGTAGGTATGATGTCTACAATGATCCCAATTCTATTAATTGCTGCAGCTATTTTAGTTTCTCACCATTTTGCAGGTTTATACGGTATTGCTATTGCTGCAGTGGGTATGTTAGCAAACACAGGTATTCAATTGGCTGTTGATGCATATGGTCCAATTTCTGATAATGCTGGTGGTATTGCAGAAATGGCAGAGTTACCAAGCGAAGTTAGAGAACGTACAGATAAATTAGATGCAGTGGGTAACACTACAGCTGCAATTGGTAAAGGATTTGCAATTGCATCTGCAGCTTTAACTGCATTAGCATTATTTGCAGCATTTATGCAAACAGCTAACGTTACTGCCATAGATGTTTCTAAACCAACAGTCATGGCTGGTTTATTAGTTGGAGGAATGTTACCTTTTGTATTTTCAGCATTATCTATGAATGCTGTAGGTAGAGCTGCAATGGCAATGATAGAAGAAGTTCGTCGTCAGTTTAGAGATATTCCTCAATTAAAAGCTGCCTTAGAAGTTATGAGAGCTGTAGATTCTGATATGTCTAAAGCTACTAAAGAGCAACGTGCTATTTTTGATGCTGCTGATGGTGTTGCAGAATACGACAAATGTGTAGATATCTCTACAAAAGCTTCTATAAAAGAAATGGTATTACCAGGTTTATTAGCTATTGCTGTACCTGTTGCTGTAGGTTTCTTAGGTGGTGCTGAAATGTTAGGAGGTTTATTAGCTGGTGTAACTACTTGTGGTGTGCTTATGGCTATCTTTCAGTCAAATGCAGGTGGAGCATGGGATAACGCTAAAAAAATGATTGAAGAACAAGGTAGAAAAGGAACTGATGCTCACAAAGCAGCAGTTGTAGGTGATACAGTTGGAGATCCTTTTAAAGATACTTCTGGCCCTTCTTTAAATATTTTACTAAAATTAATGTCTGTAGTAGCTTTAGTTATTGCTCCAAGTATTGCTATTAATAGTGCTTCTGTAAGCGAATACAATACTAAAAAAGAAGTTAAAGTTGAAATTACACAAACTTCTGGAGAGTTAGCAATGGCAACAATTACAACTACAAAAACTATTGATGGTGTTGTAACTGAAGACATTCAAAAAATTGAAGGAACAGTTGCTGAAATCGAGAAAAAAGCAAAAGAAGCTGGAAAAATTGTTTCTGTAAATATTTCTAAAGATAAAAAAGAGGTAACTGAAAAAGTAGAAGTAATTGTCGAGAAAAAAGAATAAAAAATAATTCAAATACTTAAAAAAAGCATCCATTAATGGATGCTTTTTTTATACCACTAAAACAAAACAAAATGAATCTTTAGTCGTTTTTTGTGAGAGTTTATTAATAGATTTCTCCGTAAGTTGTAAAATTCTTGGATAACCACCAGTAACTTGACAATCTCTCATTAAAATAATTAATTTTCCAGATGGAGTTAATTGAACAGTACCAGGTAAAACTGCAGCTGTTAAAATAGATTGTAAATTATTTTCTACTTTTTCATTTAAACAATATCCCATCCTATTATTGTCTTGTGCTATTGTAAATATTTTTTTAAAAACTTGTTTTGTATGCTCTTCTTTCAGCAAATTAAACTCTGGACCTTCAAAACATTCTAAAACTTGAGAATTAAAATGATTTTTATTTATTTTTATTGAGGTATAAGCAGTTTTTAATCCTTTAGAAAACGATTTTACCTTTAAAATATCATCTTTAACTATTCTAAAATTTGAAGTGATATTTTGGTATTGACTTCTACTTCCCAGTATTTTTGGCGTTTTAAAACCTTCTTTGACTGCCAAATAACATCTTGCTCCAAAATTTACCTTTCCAAAAGATAAAATAGCACCTTTAAAAACTTGAATTCTTGAATTTAATTTTATTGCTTTATTAT
Organism: Bacteroidia bacterium; assembly: GCA_030427865.1. Taxonomy (GTDB): domain Bacteria; phylum Bacteroidota; class Bacteroidia; order Flavobacteriales; family Flavobacteriaceae; genus Polaribacter. The sequence continues at coordinate 80,105 of JAUICK010000015.1, forward strand.
GTATAGTAGCATTAAAATCCGCGCCCGAAATAGCTATAAAAGTATCTGTTAAAAATTCAAGTTGTGTACCACCAAAGGTAATTTCTAAAACAGCATCATCTAACGAATTGTCTAAAATGCTATTGGCAATGTTTGCAGAATAAACGTCCATAACACCAGAAACAGGAACTCCAGAACTTGAAAAACCAACTCTACCCCTATCTTGTAGTGTTGCATAAAAACCTGTTTTTAAAACCTTAATCATCTAATAACGTTTTTAAAAGGCAATATGAATTTTGTGCTACTTCATTTTCTATTCTATAAAATTTTTCTTTAGAAATAGCTTGAAATTGAATAGCATCTCCAGCTTTTGCAAAACAAGGATTCTCGTTTTTAACATTAAAAAATTGGATAGGCGTTTTACCAATAATATTCCAACCACCAGGAGAATTAAAAGGATAAACTCCTGTCTGTTTTCCTCCAATGGCAACAGAACCTTTTTCTACTTTTAGTCTTGGATTAGGTTTTCTATCAAAAAATAATTGCTCATGCAAACCTCCTAAATAGAGAAAACCTGGTAAAAAACCAATAAAAAAAACGGTGTAAATTTCGTTTGTATGTAATTGAATAATACCTTCTACATGTATTGATAATTTCTTTGAGATTTCTTCTAAATCAACTCCAAAATCTAAGTCATAACAAACAGGAATTGTCCATAAATAATTGTTCTGCTTTTGTATATTAAAATTAGATTGATAAATATTTTTTAGCGATACAATTTCTTCAGAAAAATTAATAAATTCTTTCTTGTATGTTAGTGTTAAAGAAGCATAACCAACGATTAAATCTTCCAAAAAAAAATTATTTTCTTTTTCTATTTTCGATTTAAAAAGCAAAATATCTTTAAGAATTTCTTTGCTAATTATAGATGGCCATTCAATTAGAATTGCTTTATTTCCATAGGGTTTATATGTAATTTTATGAGCCAATTTGAATTCCTTTTTTAGTAAATTCTGTATGTAAATATTTTAGGATATCTAAAGAATTAGAATTATCTCCATGAATACAAAATGTATCTGCCTTAATCAATTTTTCAATTCCAGAAATTGTCTTTACTTTCTTATCAGATACCATTGCAAATATGTGATTAAAAACTTCTAAAGGTTTTTTTAGCATTGCATTTTGATGATTTCTTGATACTAAAGTTAAATCAGTATTATAATTTCTATCACCAAAAGCTTCGTACTTAATTTTAACGTTATTTTTTAAAGCCACTTTCTCAATAACAGAATTAAAAGGAACATATAAAAATACATCGTTTATATATTTTTTAATTATATCCACAAAACTTTCTGCTACAAGTTCATCCACAGCAATTAAATTATACAGAGCTCCATGTGGTTTTATGTGATTGAGTTTTTGATTGAATTTTGCCAATCGTTCTAAAAACAAATCCATTTGGTTTTGAATACTTTCTTGAAGCTTTATATTGGAAATTTGCATTACTTTTCTACCAAAATTTTCTTTGTCTGGAAAAGAGGGATGTGCACCAACTAAAACATTATTTCCAATAGCAATTTTAATGGTTTTATCAATAGAAATTGCATCACCAAAATGACCTCCACAAGCAATATTACAAGAAGAAATATAGGGCATTAACAAATGTTCGTTTGCTATTCCTTCGCCAACATCACAATTAATATCTATCTTCATTTTATATAAAAAAGACTTTTAAAACTCCTTTTGCGCCTAAAAAAATAGTAACTGCCAAAATGATAAAACCAAAAATATTTTGAGTTTTGTTATTGATAAATTTTCCTAAAACAGACTTTTTATTCATAATCCACAATAAAATTCCTGCAATTACAGGCAATAGCATTCCGTTAGCAACTTGTGCAAACTTGATGATTTCTATAGGTTTAATTCCAATTGTTGAAAATAAAACACCCAAAAATAAAATGGTTATCCACACCATTCTAAACTTTTTAGATTTTAAACCAACTTTCCAACCTAAACACCCCTTTGCAACATAAGCAGCTGCTAAAGGTGCGGTTATTGCCGATGTTATTCCAGCAGCAAACAAACCTAATGCCAAAAAGTATTTTGCAAATTCACCATACAAAGGCGCTAACCCTTTTGCCAAATCTGCTGCATTAGTAATATTTGTGGACTGAATAGCCGCCGCAGAAACTATTATGGCAATAGAAACCAATCCGCCCAAAATAATAGAAACTACAGTATCTTTTCTTGCAGATGATAAATCTTCTTTTTTGTTCCAACGTTCTTTCACTAAAGAGGCATGCAAGAATAAATTATAGGGCACTACTGTTGTTCCTATTAAACCAATAATAGTAAGTAAGCTTTTTTTAGGAAATTTAGGAACAAACAATCCCTTTAAAACAGCAATCATATTAGGTTTTGTAATAATTGCTGTAATTAAAAACGAAATACTCATTAATAAAACCAAGGTAACTAATGCTTTTTCTAAGAACTTGTAATTACCAATATAAAGTAAAACAAAAGCAACAACACCAATTAATAAACTCAATAAATTTATGGATATTGAACCAATTTCTACTATCGATTTTCCTAAAATGGTTTCTAATCCTAAAATGCCTCCGCTAATATTTCCAGCTTCATAAGAAGCATTTCCAACAACTACGGCTGCTAAAATTAAAAAAGTAATAAAGTGTTTAAAAAAAGGGTTTTTAATCTCTGCTCTAATCACTTCAGATAAACCTTTTTGAGAAATGATTCCCAATCTTGCTGCCATTTCTTGCAAAACAATAGTTGCAATTATAGAAAGCAACATTGCCCAAAGTAAGTTAAAGCCAAAATTAACTCCAGCCAAAGTACACAAAGTAACTGTACCTGGACCAATAAAAGCAGCTGCTACTAAAGTTCCTGGGCCAATGTTTTGAAACCATTTTTTTATCATAAAGAGATGAATTTTAAAATTCTCGACTAAAGATACTTTTTTAAAATAAAAAACACCTCAAAAGAGGTGTTTTCCTAAAAACAAAAAACTACTAAAATGCGTAGCGTTGTGGGCCTCCTCTACGGATTTCCTCGCTTGCAAATTCTTCATATTTTTTAAAATTATTTCGAAACGCATTCGATAATTTGAATGCTTCTTTATAATAGGCTTCATCGTTATTCCAAGTAGCTCTTGGGCTTAACAGTTCTGTTGGTACACCAGGGCAGGTTCTGGGTTGTGCAACTCCAAAAACAGAATGAATATGATAATCTTCGTAAGTATAATCACCTAACTTCCCTTCTAAAACAGCAGTAATCATAGCTCTTGTGTATTTTAGAGGCATTCTTCTTCCTACTCCATATTTTCCTCCAGACCAACCTGTATTAATTAACCATACATTTACGCCTGCCTCAGTCATTTTTTCGCTTAACATTTCAGCATATCTTGTAGGATGCAAAGGCATAAAAGGTGCACCAAAACAAGCAGAAAAACTTGGCATAGGTTCTGTTACTCCTGCTTCTGTTCCTGCAACTTTTGCAGTATAACCAGAAATAAAATGATATGCTGCTTGACTTGCAGTAAGTTTAGAAATTGGAGGTAACACTCCAAAAGCATCTGCAGTTAAAAAGAAAATATTTTTTGGATTTTGCCCTATTGATGGCTCTTTAATATTCTCTATATGATGAATTGGATAACTTACTCTTGTATTTTGAGTAATAGAAGTATCTTCAAAATTAACAACACCTTGATCATCCATAATTACATTTTCAAGAATTGCTCCTTTTTTAATAGCTGCATAAATTTCTGGTTCTTGTTCTTGAGACAGGTTAATAACCTTTGCGTAACAACCTCCTTCAAAATTAAATACAGTATTTTCTGCTGTCCAACCATGCTCATCATCACCAATTAAACTTCTATCTGGGTCTGTAGATAAAGTAGTTTTTCCTGTACCCGATAATCCGAAGAAAATAGCTGTATCTCCATTTTTACCAACATTTGCAGAACAATGCATAGGTAATGTGTTTTTATAAACTGGTAAGATAAAATTTAGGGCAGAAAAAATTCCTTTTTTAATTTCACCTGTATATCCAGTTCCTCCAATTAATGCAATTTTTTTGCTAAAATTTAAAATTGCAAAATTATGCTGACGGGTTCCATCTACATCTGGATTTGCCATAAAGCCTGGAGCATTAATTACTGTCCATTCTGGAGAAAAAGAGGTCAATTCTTTTTCAGTTGGGCGTAAAAACATATTCTGGGCAAACATATTGCTCCAAGGGTATTCGTTTACAACTCTAATGTTTAACTTGTAGTTTTCATCTGCACAGGCAAAACTATCTCTTACAAAAATCTCTTTATCAGAGAGATAATCAACTACTTTATCATACAGTAAATCGAATTTTTCAGATTCAAACGGAATGTTAATATCACTCCACCAAACTTCATCTTTAGTTACTGCATCTTTTACAATAAAACGATCTTTTGGAGAACGTCCCGTAAACTCACCTGTGTTTACTGCAATTGCCCCTAAAGATGATTCTTTTCCTTGTTCTTTTTTTAATGTTTCGCTATGCAATTCATCAGAACTTAACTGATAGCGAATTGTTGCATTTTTGATTCCTAGACTATTTAACGAAATCGATTTCGTATTTGTATCTACCATATCAATATTTTTGATGTTTTTATATCCGGCAAAATTAAAACAATATTTTAAAACTGACTTAAAAGAGTTGAAGATTTATTAAATTATCAACTCTTTTTAACTTTCTTTAAAAATATGACAATCATTAACAACCAACCAATTATCAAGGTTAAGCCTCCTAAAGGCGTTATAAACCAGATTGATTTTGCAACTATTGAAGTTAAAAGAATTGCATAAATAGAACCTGAAAACAATAAAATTCCTAAGAAAAAAAGAATACTAATTTTATTTTTTTGCGACGTTGTAAATCCATTATAAATATTTACAAATAAGAGTACAATAACATGATACATTTGATAGCGAACAGCCGTTTCGAAACTTAAAAGTTCTTGCAGGCTCAAAATATCTTTTAAGGAATGAGCTCCAAATGCACCCAAAATAATTGCCAACAATCCTAAAAAACAAGTAATTATTAAATTTTTAAACATTTTTAATGGTTTTTGTTAAATTTTAAACAAAAATAGTATATTCGTATTGGTTACAAAAATACATTAATAGCAATGAAAAACATTCTAATTATTGGTGCTGGAAAATCAAGTTCTTACTTGATTAAGTATTTACTTGAAAAATCTAATCAAGAAAATTTGCATCTTATTATTGGTGATATTTCTACCGAAAATGTAGATAAACTCATCAACAATCATAGAAATGCAGAAAGCGTTATTTTAGATGTTTTTAATGAAAAACAACGTCAAAAATTCATAAAAAAAGCAGACATTGTTATATCTATGCTACCTGCACGTTTTCATATAGAAGTTGCCAAAGATTGCATAACATTTCAAAAACATATGGTTACAGCTTCTTATGTTTCTCAAGAAATGAAAGCGTTAGATGAAGCTGCCAAAAAGAAGGGCTTAATTTTAATGAATGAAATTGGTGTTGACCCAGGAATTGATCATATGAGTGCTATGCAAGTAATTGATAGAATTCGTGAAAACAATGCCGAAATAGTATTATTCGAATCTTTTACAGGTGGGTTAATTGCTCCTGAAAGCGATGATAACCTCTGGAATTATAAATTTACTTGGAATCCAAGAAACGTAGTTTTAGCAGGTCAAGGTGGAGCTGCAATGTTTATTCAAGAAGGCACATATAAATACATTCCTTATCATAAATTGTTTCGAAGAACAGAATTTTTAACAATTAACGGAAGTGGAAAATTTGAAGCTTACGCGAATAGAAATTCTTTAAAGTACAGAAGTGTTTATGGTTTAGATAACATACCAACAATGTACAGAGGTACTATTAGAAAAGTAGGTTTTTCAAGGGCTTGGAACATTTTTGTACAATTAGGTATGACAGATGATTCTTATACTATACAGAACTCTGAAAATATGAGTTATCGTGATTTTGTAAATTTATTTTTAGCCTATTCTCCTTCAGATTCTGTAGAATTAAAATTACGTTCTTATTTAAAAATTGACCAAGATGACGTGATGTGGGAAAAATTAGTTGAGTTAAATCTTTTTAGCGATAAAAAGAAAATTGGAATTAAAAATGCTACTCCTGCACAAGCACTTCAAAAAATATTATCCGATTCTTGGACTCTACAAGAAAACGATAAAGATATGATTGTAATGCAGCATCTCTTTGGTTATGAAATTAACGGAAAAAAACAGCAGATAGAAAGTAGTTTAGTGGTTATTGGAGAAAACCAAACTTACACAGCAATGGCAAAAACAGTAGGTTTACCTGTTGGAATTGCAGCCTTAAAAATCTTAAAAAGAGAAATTAAAACTCCTGGGGTTCAGATACCAATTTCTAAAGAAGTGTACGAACCTATTTTAAGTGAATTGGCAGAGTATGGAATAAAATTTACCGAAAAAAAAGTTCCGTATTTAGGATATAACCCTAATAATGTAATTGGCTAATTACATTTTTAAATAAAAATCTTTGGTTAAATTGATGTAATCATCAGTATAATTATGACGCGAAGTTTCAATAACCAAATGTTCTTCTGTAATTTCTGTTTGATGAAAAGAAAATGCTAATAAACTTCTTTTTATTTCTGATGATGGATTGCCTTGAATTCTACAAACGCTATTCAAAAATAATTGATGCTGATTTGCTAAATCAACAAAATTATGTTCTTCCTTAGATGGAATAATAACTGTAAAAGTTCCATTTTTTGATAAGATTTTAGAAACTCCTATTATCAATTCTTCAAACGATAATGATGATGTAAAACGCGCTTTATTCCTACTTTGATCTTTTGTCTCAAAATCATCAGTATAAAATGGCGGATTAGAAACTATCAAATCATAAACCTCCTCATCTTCTGCTATTTCATCAGCAAATTCTTGAAAACTTGAATTATAACAATACAAACGATCTCCCCAGTCTGATTGCTCAAAATTTTCAACCGTTTGTTCGTAAGCATTTGCATCAAGTTCAACTGCATCAATAGTTATAGCATCAGAACGTTGCGCTAGCATTAAAGAAATTACTCCTGTTCCTGAACCAATATCTAAAATCGAATCCGGAAAATTATCAACAGAACACCAAGCTCCTAATAAAACAGCATCTGTACCTACTTTCATCGCAGTTTTATCTTGATGTATGGTAAACTCTTTAAATTGAAAAACTTTAAGCATTTACAACCGATTATCGATAATACTTTGTACAACCTCTGGATTTAAAAGTGTACTTGTATCCCCTAAATTGTCCATTTCA
>JAUICK010000055.1 GCA_030427865.1 Bacteroidia bacterium
GTTGTTTTGGCACTTTCGTAAAAGTGTCGTGGTTTTGTTAACCAATGGAAAGCTTCCCTATTTTGGGACGCTTTTTTTGTTTTACAACATTTTTTGTTGCTTTTTGTAAAATGCTTCTGCTTGAATCTTCATTAATTCTCTAGCCATTTTTTCTTTATAGCTTACTAATTCTTCATCTTGAGTTAAATCTTTATAAATACTATTGTCTATACTAATATCTGCTTGTAGCATTTTTTCTCTTTGCTGTACTTGCTGCTTAACCCAGGTTTTAATAGCAGATTCACGTTCTTCTAGGTTAAAATCATATTCGCCTTTTGGGGCTAATAATTTTGCTATAATTGGTGATGTTTCTATAGCCAAAAACAACAAGAATATAAAGAAGGATGTAAAAAAGGGAAGTTTACCTAAAGCGTTTATTCTTGCCATTAATCCATCAAAATTAGAAATAATAGGTTGTGATGCTTTTTCTGCTAATTTTTGATTTTCTTGCAGAGTTAATATAGCTTTTTCTTTCTGATTTATTTTTACTTGATTCTCTTTTTTTAATTGATTTAATGCTAATAAAGAAGCATCATGTTTTGCTCTTTTTTCTGCATAAACAGGTCCTTTTCCAAGTTTTTTTGTTCCTTTCCTTCCTTCAGCTTCTGCTATATATGTTTCATATAATACATTAGTTTCAATTTCTTTATTTTTAATTTCTTGCTTTAAATTATTAATTTCTGAATTAATTTTTGCAATTTCAGGAATAAACTGTTGTGCAATTTCTGTCTTGTTATTTAAAGTCATTTGGTTTTTTTCAGATAATAAAACCTGATTGATTTCTTTTTCGAATAACTTTAACTCTAGGGGTTTTGAAATTACAACAGCAATAATAATAGCCAAAATAATTCTTGGGGTTGCTTGTGCAACTTCTTTCCATTTAGAATCAGATTTTTTAATGGTAGACACAATAAATCGATCTAAATTAAATATGAGTAATCCCCAAATTAATCCAAAGAAAATAGCAGCATATAGGTTGTCAAAAACAGTATACAAAGCATAAGAACCAGCTATGGTTGCCATAATTGCAGTAAAAAAAACAGTAGCACCAATACCTACATATTTATTTTGTTCGCCATTTGCACATTCATTAATTAAGTTTTTATCAACTCCAGAACAGGTAAGAAAGAAATTTTTAAGCACGTTTTTGTATGTATTTGTTTAAATACAACGTTTTTAAAGTGAATTTGTTACATAAAAAAACCTCGAATATTCGAGGTTTTTTTATTATTTGCTTTTAGCTTCGACTATTTTTGATCCGTCCTTAAGTTTTCTAATATTGATGCTTTTAATTTTATTTGTTTCAACATTACTCAATTGTTTATAAGTAATTTTTTTTCCATCTAAAAAGTAACTAACATTTTCTCTATTTTTCTTCTTTTCTTCTTCTGTAAGATTTTTTAATGCATTTACAAATGATTCTTCTTTTAAAGTTTTACTGCTTTTTGGCTTTTTACTTTTTTTTGGAGCAGGAGGAATTTCATTTAACGTATTACCAGTTCTTTTTTTCCAGTTTTCAAACTCCATTTTTGCTTTTTGCTTTTCTTCTTCAGAAGCATTCATTGGAACAGGTGGAGGAGGAAATAACAATTTATCTTCTTGAGTTAATTCTTTTCTTAACTTATAAAATACAACATCATTTTTCATTAACCTTACATAAGGTTCTTGTGGATGAATAGGTCTTTTTACCTTTGATTTATTTTCTTTAGATAATCTAAAATAAAGAGAACCTAGTTCTGAAAATAGATTATTTAATTTTTGTTTTCTTTCTGTATCACTTTTTATAAAATGAGGCTTTTGTATTCTTAACTCTTCATAGTGTTTGTTTTTACTTTTATAAAGGTTGATATCAGTATAAATAGAAGTCTCTAGGATTTTAGCTTTAGTAAAATTTAAATCATTAATACTTTGTTTAGAACCATTGCTACTTGGAGTATTATATTTCTTTTTTTGTTCTTTAACCTCAATTACTTTTGGTTTTACTTCTTCTTCAACTTCTTCTATAGCATGCTTTTCTTTTAGGTATTTTAAAAAGTCA
>JAUICK010000028.1 GCA_030427865.1 Bacteroidia bacterium
CATAGGTAATTTCATCTTCTTTGGCATCATTTATCCAATAATGAGGTGTATTGTGTTGATCGAAAGTGCCATAAGCATACCAGAAATTAAAACTATGACGCAATTCTTTAGGTTGATAAGCATCCCACAAAACAGTATCTTTTCCTTGAATTGGAGCAGGTGAGTGTAAGTGTAATTTACCAACATAACCAGCATCATATCCGTTTTTTACTAAAACATCAGAAATACTAACATCATTTTTTTGCCAAGAATTATTGTATTTATGACGTCTTGAATTACTGTTGCTTAGAACTGAATTATTGTAAGGTAATTTGCCTGTCATTAACATTCCTCTATAAGGACTGCATAATGGATAATTGCTAATTGCATTAGAAATTACCATTCCTTCTTTACCCAATTTATCTAAATTGGGTGTAATTACAGGGTCTTGATTGTTTATACCAATTGCAGCATTTCTAAATTGATCAGGAAAAATAAATAGAATATTGGGTTTTTCAATTTTTGTCTTTTCTGATATAGTTTTGGATTGACAAGAAAATAAAATTGTTGAAAAACAAATAAATAAAAAGAGCTTTACAAACTTCATTTTAATACTACTTTTTTATTGTTGTGATTCTAATTTTTTTAGTCTTGACAATGCCTCTATATAATAGTAATCTGCATAAATTAAAGCCACATCAATTTCATGCCCTAAAGATTTTGCACCAGTAGAGTGTAGCAAGAAAGAATCTGCTTTACCAACAGCAGAATATTTATCCGAACCTAAAGATTTTAGCATTTTTACTCCAGCATTAAAATAGCGATCTTGGTCTGCTTTGTTATCTACAAAAGTGCTTAAATCTAGTAAAGCAGATGCTACAACAGCAGCTGCAGAAGCATCTTTTTCTTCCTTTGGATTGCTTTGTACATCAAAATCCCAAGCAGGCACCATGTCTTCTGGTAATAATGAAATGTATTTATCTGCCAATTTTTGAGCAAAATCTAAAAACTTTTTATCTTTAGTTTCTTTATAAACCATTGTGTAACCATAAACACCCCAAGCTTGTCCACGAGACCATCTGCTATCGTCTGCAAAACCTTGTTTGGTATGTCTGTTTAGTACATTTCCGTTAATAGAGTCGTATTCTAAAACATGCCAAGAAGTTAAGTCTTTTCTAAAATGATTTTTCATCGTAGTTTCTGCATGCTTTACAGCAATATCGTAGAATTTTTTATCACCTCCGTTTTTAGCAGCCCAAAACAATAATTCTAAATTTAACATATTATCTATAATTGTAATATGTTGTTTCCAACGTGGATGCATTTTGTTAGACCAAGATCTAATAGTACCTACATTTGGATTGAATCTTGATGCTAAAGAAGAAGCTGACGTTAATAAAATATCTTTGTACTCTTTTTTACCTCCAATTTTGTAACCATTTCCATAGGCAGGAAACATCATAAAACCAATATCATGGTGCTCTGTAATGTTTTTAAAATCTTCAAAAACTTCTGTTCTTTTTATTGCTTCGTTTTTCCAACGTTCATTTCCTGTAACATCATAAGCATACCATAAAACACCTGGATAAAAACCAGAAGTCCAAATTAATTTATGATTACCAACTTCTTTCCATTCTTTTTTATCTGTATCTATTAACCTTGGGTGTTTTGTAAGATCTGTAAGTTTTGGAACAGCAATTTTTAGTTGATTTTCACAATCTTTTATTAGTTTATCTAAATTAATACTAACGTTATTTGTAGAAACTACTTTATTTTGTTCTTCTTTCTTAGCATTATTACAACTCACAAAAAAAGCGATAAGACAAATTAATAAAAGACTGTTTTTAACCTGTCCATTTTTTATTTTGTTTCTATTATTATTTTTCATTATAAATTTCGTTTATGTTAGTTTGATAAAAAACCAAAGTTACTTTATTAATATTTTGTTTTTTGAGGGTTAGAGGTTCAATAATAGGGTGTTTACTCGTCAAACAACCTTCTAAATCTTGTTTTTAGTAGTGTTTACAAAGAATTAGTGATTTGTATTAAGAATATATTGAGTTGATTTTATATCTACAAATTGATTTTTACAAACTAAAAGCACCTTGATTTTTAATATAAATCAAGGTGCTAAAGTAAAGTGTAATCAATTCAAAAAAAACACTATATTTTTTACATTAATATCCTGGGTTTTGAGTAAGATTTGGATTTATTAATCTTTCATCTGCTGGAATAGGCATTAAATAATCGTTTTTTGTAGGAGTTTTAGCAAAAGGATGATTAACATTTACAGCCTCTACAGTTTCTGTTCTTACTAAATCATGCCATCTTTTTCCTTCGAAAGCAAATTCCCAAGATTTTTCTTTAAGAACTGCTTTTCTAAAATCATCTACACTTAATCCTGGAGTTAAATCTACTGAAGCATTAGGTGTATTAATATTTAAACCATTTGCACGTCTCCTAATTTGATTGATATATGTATAAGCTTCTGGAGTTGGTCCTGATGCTTCTGCAAAAATAGCTAAAACTTCTGCATATCTAAAAATAGGATGCAAAGCACCACCTACGTGAGTTCTTTTATCTGTACCAGCGTCTGAATATTTTTTGATTCCTGGTTTTTTATCTATTGAATCTTCCCATTTAACTTTCCCTCCTTTTGGTACTGGAACTCCATTTACAATTACACCATTTCTTTTTACTACAAATTCTGATTTAAAAGTAGCATCTTTACGCTCATCATTAGGAAAAGCCATAAAAAATTCTGGTTGTGCTGCATAATCTCTCCATCCACTTTCTTCCCATTGATTGTATGGTAAACTTGTGTAAGTACTAAAAGCTGCTCCTTCTGCAATTGCAGTTTGTAAGTTAAATATTTGTTCTTGACCGTTTCTGTTGTCGTAAGCCCATAAATCTGCAAACTTAGGCTCTAATTTAAATGCGCCAGAAGTAATAACTTCTTTTGCTTTTAAGGCAGCTTTTGCATAATTATCTTCTTTTAGAGGCCATCCAGACATTGTTAAATATACGTTTGCTAAAAGAGTTTTAGCAGCATATACATTTGGTCTACCTACTTCATTCCAAGACTTAGGAAGTGTGTTTTCTGCAATTGTTGCATCTGCAATAATCTGATCGTAAACATTTTTGATACTTGATCTAGTTATTTCTGACAACCCTTTTATAGATGGTTCTAATACTAATGGAACTTCTCCCCACCATCTAACTAAATAAAAATAGCTTAAGGATCTAACAAAGTATGCTTGTCCAACAACTTCGTCTCTTCTCTTAATATCTTTGGTTACGTTATCTTTGTTAGCAATTACTAAGTTTGCTGATGCTATACTTGCGTACAAAGATTTCCACGTTAATTTTACATCAACGTTTTCTGAATTCATGGTAAATTCATCACCATCTAAAATTCTTTGTTTATTATATCCTCTATGAGAAGTTAAGTCATCTGCACCTGCAGTAAGTGTCCAACCTCTTACACTCAAACCATCCCATGCATTCCCTCTTAATAGGGCTCTTAATGATGAAGCTACACCTGTATCTAAATCTTCTACCGTACTAAAAAAGTTGTCTGGAGAAAGTAAGCCTGTTGAGCTTTCTTCTAAATTGGTACAAGATGTATTTAATAATAATGTACACAACCAAATTTTTATTATTAATGAATATTTTTTCATGTTTCTTTTATTAAAATGTTATGTTAATTCCTAAAGTAAAAGATCTTGATGGTGGGTATCCACCTAAGTCTAATCCGTTATTTGTATCACTGTTTCCTGCAGAGTTAACTTCAGGGTCAAAACCTGTATAATCTGTTAAAGTCCATAAGTTTTGTGCACCAGCATAAATTCTTAATTGACTAAGATTTATTTTTTGTAAAACAGATTCAGTAAAATTGTATCCAATTACTAAACTTTTTAGTCTGATAAAAGATCCATCTTCTACATATCTGCTTGTGTTTTCTCTTCTAATGTCTGTTGCACTAAATGCAGGAACATTTGTATTTTCATTTGATGGAGTCCATCTATTTAATAATTCTGGACTATTGATAAAGTTAACGGTAGAATTTCTTGTAAAGTTGTAAATTTCATAACCGTGAGCTCCATTAAAAAAAAGATTTAAATCAAAGTTTTTATAAGTAAAATTAGAACTTAAACCCCAAGTTAATGTTGGTGTACCATTACCAATGGTTGTTCTATCTGCGTCATCAATTTTTCCATCAGGGCTACCATCTGGGTTTCCAGCAATATCTCTGTATTTAGAATCTCCTGGAACATTACCAAATGCAGCAGCTTCTGCAGCTTCGTTACTTTTCCATACACCATCATAAATAAGACCTCTAATATTACCAAGTGGTTGTCCTTTTTCAATTACAAATAATGGTGGTAAAGAAGAACCTCCAAAAACTCCTCCTAAAATTTGGTCTTCACCCCCTAAATCTAACACTTTACTATTGTTCGTTGCTAAATTTAAGTTTAAATCCCATTTAAAATCATCGGAATCTATTGGTTTACCTCCAATAGATAGTTCAAAACCACTATTTTCTAATTCTCCTAAGTTTTTTAATACAGTTGGAGGTGCATTTCCTGTTGGAAGACCTGAAACAAAAGGAATAGAAACTCTAAGTAATAAATCATTTGTATTCTTGTAGTAATAATCTGCGGCTATTGTAAGTCTATTATCTAAAAAACTTGCATCTATACCAATATCATATTGTTTTGTTTTTTCCCATCTTAAATTTGGGTCTCCAATGTTACCAACACCAACACCTACAGCTACAGATGATCCGTTAAACGAATAATTTTGACCAACATTTAAGGTTGTTTTAGAGCTATTTACTGCAACTCCTTGACTACCAACTTCACCATAACTCACTCTAAATTTTAAATCTGATAACACATCTACATCTTTTAGGAAACTCTCTTCTTTTAGTTTCCAAGCTACTGCTGCTGAAGGGAAAAAAGCCCATCTATTACCTGCACTTAATACGGAAGAGCCATCATAACGTCCAGAAACTGTAAATAAAAACTTATCTTTTAAAGAATAGTTTACTCTACCTAAAAAAGATTGTATGCTTCTTTTTTGTAAGGGTGATACAAATTGATTTTGTACAGTTTCAGCTAAATCTACACCATAATATCCTAATGATTGATTTATAAAGTTTTGGGCATTAAACCCATTACTTTTTACAGGTCCTAGTTCTTGTTGTTCGTAAACTAAAGTAACTGTTAGGTTATCTGTATCATTCACATCTTTTGTGTAAGTAAGGTTGTTGGTATTAATCCATCCAATAGACTCTCTATTAAATATAGAAGCTACACCTCCAGCAGCAAAAGCATTTCTGTTATCGGTACTTCTGTATTGATATCTGTTTTCTGCTAAATAAGAAGCTCCTCCAGATAATCTAAGTTTTAAATTGTCTGTAAATTTGAATTCTACAAATGCATTCGCGTTAAATGTATTAACTGTTCTATCATTAGTTAAACTTAAAGCAGAAGCAACTGGGTTCCATAACTGTGGGTCTGATGATTGGATAAAATTACCATCGCTATCGTAAACTGACTGAAAAGTAGCTGGAAAATGCATTGCATCTGTAACTGGGCTTCCAAAAGATGAATTAAATGCTTGAGGGTTTATTTGCTCTCTAATTCCGAATAATCTTAGACCTACTTTAATATTATCGTTAATATTAGAATTAATATTTGTTCTAAGTTGGTAACGCTTGTAGCCAGAATTTATTAATATACCTTCCTGATCTACATGATTCATTGAAAATAAGTAGGTACCATTTTCTCCACCACCACTAACTGCTACATTGTAGTTTTTTTGAAGTGATGTTCTAAAGATTTGATCTTGCCAATCTGTACCTCCATTAGCTTTAAAGTTTGCAATATCTGCAGCTGTAAATTGTGCTGAACCACCTAAAGCAATAGTACGTTCATTAAAAATAATTGCATGATCTTCTGCACTTAATAAATCTAATTTATTTCTTAGAGTATGTGAGGTTATAAAACTACTAAATTCTACTTTTGTCTTTCCTTTTTTACCAGATTTAGTGGTAACTAAAATTACCCCATTTGCACCTCTGGAGCCATAAACTGCTGTAGATGAAGCATCTTTTAAAACTTCTATAGATTTTATATCTGAAGGGTTAAGATTGTTTAAAGAACCTCCTAAGAACCCATCTATTACTACCAAAGGTTCATTGTCTCCATTAATTGAGTTTGCACCTCTAATTCTAATTTTTACATTTCCTCCAGGAGAACCATCTGTAGATGTTATAGATACACCTGCAGCTCTACCTTGTATTAATTGATCTGCTCTTGTAAGAGGAATTTCTGTAAGTTCTGATGATGATATTGATGATACTGATCCAGTAAGATCACTTTTTCTTTGAGAACCATAACCAACTACAACAATTTCATCTAATTTAGAAGCATCTTCTTGTAATTTAATATTTACTACTTTTTTACCCTGAACAGGAACTTCTTTAGCTGTATAACCAATAAAAGAAACTACTAAAATTGCATTTTCATCAGACACGTTTAAGGTATATTTACCATCGAAATCTGTACTGGTACCGTTGTTTGTTCCTTTTTCTAAAATACTTGCACCAGGTAAAGCTTCACCGCTATTATCTGTTACTAATCCACTAATTTGAAATTGTACTTTTTCTTTTATTTTTTCAATAACTGGAGCATTATTTCTTTTAACTATAATTGTTTTGTTATTGGTAAAAGTGTATGAGAAATTGTTAGGAGTTAAACACTTATTTAACAAAGTACTTGCCTTGATAACTCCCTTTTTTAAGTATAATTTTGGTGTATTCTTTATTAAATCATGTCTATAAACAAACTTGTAATCTGTTTGTTTATTAATAAGTTTAAATATTTTTTTTATACTTATTGTTTTGCTATTGTTAATTAGAATATCTGCATCTTGAGAAAAACCTTTTTTGGTATTAAAGGCAAAACTTAGTGTACAGAATAAGAAAATAAAAGTTTTCATAATCGATTTTAAGAGCTTATCTCTGTAGTAGCTCTTCCTTTTAATAAATTTAAAATTCATAAATTTGCATTTGGTTTAGTTAAACATTTGTTTTAATTAAATTCTTATGGATAAAGGCTTTTACTTTGGACGGTGAAGCCTTTTCCTTCTTTTATTTTATAATTACAGTTTTTTCTTTTAATTCAAAACTTATTTCATTTTCGCTGGTTGCTTTAATAAATTCTAAAAAGTCTGTAATAGAATTTGTTTTTTCTAAAACACCAGTAAATAAGTATTTTTTGCTTTTAGGAGTTTCAAATATAAACTCTACATCATACCATCTTGCTAGAGTTTTCATCATATTTTCTAAAGATTCTTCATTAAAGGAAAACACTCCTTTTATCCATGCTATTTCTTGAGAAGCATCTACTTCTAACACTTTTATAGAATTCGAATTGGTAATTGTAATAGATTGCTGGTTTGGTTTTAATAAAACTTCTGAGTTTCCTTTTTTAACATTAACGTTACCTTCTACTAGTGTGGTTTCTATTTTTTTATCTTCTATGTATGCCTTAATATTAAAGTGGGTTCCTAAAACCGTAATTTCTTGACTTTTTGAAATAACTTTAAAAACATCTCCATTGTGTTTCGTACTAGGAGAAACTTCTAAATAAGCTTCACCATAAATTAATTCTATTTGTCTTGGTTTTCCTTTTATGAATTTATCTGGATATTTTAGCTTAGATTCTGAGTTTAACCAAACCTTTGACCCATCTGCTAATTGAACAAAAAGATTTCCTCCTCTAGGGATTGTTAAATAATTATAAGATAAGTTTGTTTTGGTTTTATTGTCTTGAGTATATAGTAGTTTTTTACTATTACCTACAACATTTTTTGAACTATAATTCTTATCTTTTTCTAAATTAATTTCTCTTCCATCTCCTAAAGTTAAAATTGCCTTATTTTTAGGGTTATTTTTTTTTGAAAGTTCTTTAGGTTGATTAGCCGTGTTAAAATTTAGATATTTTAAAGTTACAAATCCAAATAAGATTAGAATGGAAGCAGCAACAGAAAATCTTTTTATTTGATATCTTCTTTGCTTGCGTTTATTTGCCTTTAGTTTTACATCAATAGCAGCTTTTGCCTTATTTATATTATAGTTTCCCATATTATGAGCTGTCAAATATTCAACGTTGACAAAATGGTTAAAAATAGATATGTTTTCATTCTTTTTTAACCAACCACTTAGCTCCTCTAATTCTTTATGGTTTGCCTCTTGGTTAATGTATTTTACAATTATTTTTTCTATCTCTACTTGCTTCATTTTCTCTTTATACTATACTAAATACGTATAATTTAATAAGAACCCTTTATTTTTATTAAAATAATTTAATAATTGTTAAAACTTGGACAATCTTACTATCAATGAATGATATAATTGTAATAAATAAAATAGTAAGAAGTGAATTATCTATAACTTTTTAATTTCAGAGAATACATCTAAATTAAATAGTAAGAAAAAAATCGCTTTCCCTTCTGTATCTAATTTATCTTTAAGAATTTTAAAGGCCCTAGTAATATGACCTTCTATTGTTTTTGTAGATACATCTAAATATTCAGCTATTTCTGTATGAGTTAACCCTTCTTTTTTACTTAATAAGAATATTTGTTTACACTTTGGAGGTAAGGACTCAATTTCTTTATTAACTATCTTAATAAGTTTTTCTATGTTTTTTGTAGTGTTATCGACAGAAGTGTCAACAGCTTCAAAATATTTTTTCTCTAAATATTCTACAGGTTTATTTTTTCTATACTGATTTATAAATTCATTATAAACCAATTTGTATAAGAAATTTTTTATTGGAAAAAGTGGATTTATTTTTTTTTTTTTTACCCAAATATTTACAAAAACGTTTTGAACTATATCTTCTGCTGTATCATGATTATGAGATAAAGTATAGGCATAAGCACATAATTTTTGATAAAATGTATGCATCAAGTAATCATAGGCTTTAGTATTACCTATTTTTAATTGTTCTGCTAAATAAGTGTTGTTTGTAAAGTTCAAAAAAAATTACTAAAGGTGTGTTAAAAAAGATTAGAACCAAAATTTTCTGAATAAAGTAAATTTTGGTTCTAAATAAAGTAAACCTTAATTTATTATAATCTTTTTACTCCCAATAGCACCTTTTTTAGATGTTATTTTTAAGATATATAGTCCTTTAGAATAGTTTCTTATATCTATGGGTTGTACATTGTTATTTTTATAAATTACTTTACCAGTTACATCTATTAATTGTACATTTTTAATCTCTAAGTTTAATTTTGAAATATTTATAAAGTTATTTGTAGGGTTTGGATATACTTTAAAAGAGTTTTTTAGAGTATTGTCTTCTTTAGTTGACAAAACTGAATCATCTACAGTGAAATCTAATTGATGTAAAGCAGTAAATTTTTGATTTGGTGTCCAAGCTGTTGATAAAACGAAACGATAATATCTATATGCTTTTGTTGTTGTTAAAGTAATTGGAAATTCTGATCCAGCTCCACTATTGTTGCTAAACATTCCTACAGGATCACATAAATTATCCCAATTACTATCATCATTACTACCTTGCACAACCCATTTAGATTCATCTGGAGCTCCTTTGTTAGATGTTGCATTGACTAAAATATATCTTACTTCTGATATAACTATTGGGTTATACTTATCAGCAACTTCAAACTTATAACCTTCACCAACAGGTATTAACATATTTTCTGCCAACCTTGGTGTTGATGTAAGTGATGTAAATATATCTCCCCATTTAGTTGTGTTAGAAAAATTACTTTCTGAAATAGAAGATTTTGGTGTACTAAAAATACCTGCTTGACCAGATGAACTTGTATTTAACGCAGAAAAAGCCCCATTTGCAACATCTTGTCTTTCTGCATCATATTTTACGTCAGAAATATAAAATGTACCATGTTGTTTTACATCTTTTTCATAAGCTGAATTATCTGTTACTACTTTAAATGCAACAGTTACAGAAGCACCACTGTAAGAAGATAAATCTAACTCACCAAACACATACGTTTGTGGAGAAACATCTGAAGTAGCTATAGCACCTGTAATATTTGCTGTTTCATTTGTCCAAGTTGCAGTAGCTGGCAAACTACCATGAGTATAATTTTCAGACACCCAAACTGTAAGCGTAGCTCCTCCCCCTTTTACAAATCTTTGTTGTGTCCAAAATGATACTTTTGGTTTATTTTCTGAGCTTAAATCTTGATTAGTCATTAAAGCCCAAGCTTCAATTTCATGATTTGCTAATGTAGCATCCGCGCCACTTGTATTATTAAATGCAATTGTTCTTTGTTCTCTGGCAGTTCCATTAGGTATTCTATTT
>JAUICK010000056.1 GCA_030427865.1 Bacteroidia bacterium
TCTGCAGAAGATTTACAGTGTTTTGCTAGAGTTTTAAATCTTATAGCACATTATGAGTGTGGTTTAGATTACGATTTAGAAAGACAATTTCTAGATACTTATAAATTCTTATTAAAAATGCAGAATCTTCAAGAAGTACAAAAGGTTTTCTTAACTTCTATTAGAGATTTAAGTGATGTTTATCCTCATGAAATTAAAAATGAATTCAAAAAAATTCACGCTAAATTAAAGAAGTATGAAGATCATCCTTATGAAAAAAGAGCTTTTTTATATTTAGATATTTTATCTTGGTTAGAAAGTAAAATTCAAAATAAAACCATTGCACAGGTAATTAAAGAAAAATCAAATCAAATTAGTAAATAACTTATTATTCATATTTTGATAAGTAAATTTTTAAGAATTTCATATTAATTTAAAGATTTTACAAAAAAAACAGTAAGTTTTAATTGTTATTTAAATAAACCTTCTATTTTTGAAGCGTGAAGTTTCTTAATAAAAATACAGCAACTACTTTAAATGTAAAATTTGTTATGCAAATAACAAATTCTCGCACATTTACATCTACTACAACCCTTTAGGGGTTATTTCTATTCATATTATTTCAGGTTATATTTTGTTGTTATCATCAACAAAAAACATTTATAAAAAGTATCAATATTTATCATTAAAAGAATGAAAGTATTAAAATTCGGAGGTTCATCAGTAGCCAATTCAAAAAACATAAAACAAGTATTAGATATCATATCTAACACATCAAAAAATAGTAAAATAGCTGTAATAGTATCTGCATTTGGTAAAACCACAGATAATCTGTTACTAGGTGCTAACAAAGCTCTAGAGGACATTACATCTGCCATAGAAATTTTAGAAAAATTAAGTGAGTTACATTTTACAGTTATAGATGATTTAATCTTAAATCACAAAAAAAAGATACATGAAGAAGTTAAGTATTTGTTTGATAGACTTGCTTCTATTTATGAAGGAATTTTTTTATTACAAGAATTATCTGATAAAACTCTAGCTAAAGTATCTAGTTTTGGAGAAAAGTTATCATCGGTTATTATTGCAAATGCAGCTAAAGAGAATTTAGATGCCATTCATCAAGAAAGTAGAGATTTAATTATTACAAATAATGATTATTTAAATGCTCAGGTTAATTTTAAAGTGACCAACAAAAATATTTCATCATTTTTTTCTAAAAATAAACATCAAGTTACTCTTTTAGGTGGCTTTATTTCATCGAATATAGAGGGTGAAACAACAACCTTAGGCAGAGGAGGATCAGACTTTTCTGCAGCTATTTATGCTGCTGCTTTAGATGCTGATGAATTACAGATTTGGACTGATGTTAGTGGTATGTTTACTGCAAATCCAAGAGTTGTAAAACAAGCTTTTGCTATACCAGAAATTTCTTACGAAGAAGCTATGGAGCTATCTCATTTTGGCGCAAAAGTTTTGTATCCCCCAACCATACAGCCTGCTTTAAGAAAAGATATTCCTATTCGAATTAAAAATACTTTTGAACCTGAAATTGAGGGTACTTTAATTTCTAAAAATCCTAAAAATGGACATGAAGTAAAAGGAATTTCTCATATAGAAGACATTAGTTTAATTACTTTAGAAGGTGGAGGAATGATTGGAATTCCTGGTTTTTCTAAACGATTATTTGAAACACTTTCTTTAGCTAAAATTAATGTAGTATTTATTACTCAGGCTTCATCTGAACACTCTATTTGTGTTGGTATTTATGATGCAGATGCAACAAAAGCAAAACATCTTTTAGACGAAACATTTCAAAGAGAAATAGAAAGAAAAAAAATAAAACCTGTTATTCTAGAAAATGATTTAGCCATTATTGCAGTAGTTGGTGAAAGTATGAAAAACTACCAAGGTTTAAGTGGACAAATGTTTAGTGCTTTAGGTAGAAATAATGTTAATGTAAGAGCTATTGCTCAAGGTTCTTCAGAAAAAAACATCTCTGCTGTTATTAATAAAATT
>JAUICK010000029.1 GCA_030427865.1 Bacteroidia bacterium
CAGATAACAGCTTAACAGAACCAGCAAACTGGGATACTAAAGCTGCTCCTGCTACAACAACTAATAATTTGGTTATTCCTGCTGGTTTAACAAATTACCCAACAGCAACCTCTGCATTAACAGTAAATAGCCTTACCTTAGAGTCTGGAGCTTCTTTTATAACCAACTCTACCGTAACTGGTAATGTAACTTACAAAAGAAATTTATCTTTTACAGCTGGTAATACCAAAGGATGGCATTTGGTAGGTGCTCCTGTTACAGGACAAGCCTATAATAATGCTTATGTTACGGCAAATTCTATTGCTTCTGGAACGGGCAACAACAGGGGTATTGCTACATATTCTAATGGTACTCCTAATCCTACAACTGGTCCTTGGACCTATTTACAAGCTGGTGGTAGCGGAACTTTTGCCACTGCAACTGGGTATTCTATTAAAACTTCTGCCACAAAAGATATTTCTTTTACGGGTACAATGAATACTTCTAATGTTAATGATGTTACAATTAGCTCTAAATCAGGATCTGGTGGAACAGATTTTAACTTAATTAGCAATCCTTTTACATCTTATGTAAATGCAAAATTATTTTTAGAAGAAGCAGTAAATACAGCTTTATTAGATTCTGAAACAATTTGGATTTGGAACCCTACTTCTGAAAATTATGAAGCAAAAATGTCAGGAGATGCAAGTACTTTTCAAATTGCACCTGGTCAAGGTTTCTTTGTAAAAGCAAAAGCAGGAGCATCTGGTGACGGAGATTTAAGTTTTAAAACAACAGCACAAAGTCATCAAACAACAGATACCTTTTTAAAAACTGCTGCAAATCCTGAAGTACAATTAAATATTACTGACGCAACCTTACACAGATATGCTAAAGTATATTATAATGAAAAAGCAACCAAAGGGTTTGATAATGGTTACGATGGAGAAACTTTTAACGGTGTAGCAAATGCATTTGATGTATTTACTCAACTATTAGAAAACAATCAAGGTAAAAACTATCAAATTCAATCATTACCAAATCAAGATTTAGAAGATATGGTAATTCCTGTTGGTATTAAAGCTGAATCTGGTAAAGAAATTACTTTTACTGCTAATGCTTTAAACTTACCTGCTGATATAAAAGTCTTTTTAGAAGATAGAAACTCAAATACATTTACACGCTTAGATGATGCGAATTCTGAGTACAAAGTTACCTTAACAGAAACTTTGAATGGCATTGGCAGGTTTTATTTACATACTAAATCTAGTGTATTAAATACAAATGATGTAGCATTAGATAAACTAAGCATTTATAAATCTAACCACAATACTTTAAGAATTATTGGCTTAAAACAAGGAAATGCTAATCTTAAATTATTTAACATTCTTGGAAAACAAGTAATGAATATTAATTTCAAATCTACTGAAATAAAAGATATTACTTTACCAAAAGTATCAAGTGGTATATACATTATTCAGTTAACTACTGTAGCTGGTAAATTAAATAAAAAAATCATCTTAGAATAATTAACGAGAATTTATAAAAGACATACATCATGAAAAAACAAATAGAAAACAATAAAGAAATCTCTCGTAAAGACGCTATTAAAAAAATTGGTAATTACGGTAAATATGCAGCTTTAACAGCACTTGGTACATATATGATTTTAAATCCACAAAAAGCGCAAGCGCAAAGTCCTGAAGATCCAGGTACTGGTTTTTAGAGAAAAATCAGTTTAGATATACAGAAATAGTGCAGATTAATTGCATTAATTAGTTAATGCACTAACAATAATTAATAAAATAATTATAGTAAAAAAGGATGAGCAAAAAATGTTCATCCTTTTTTTTTATTAAACTGAAAGGTATTATTAAAGGAAAAAAAAATTCGACAATCAAATTGATTATCAATCTACAAGGCAATGAAAATAAAAACTCAAGAAAAGACAAATGGTTTGAATAAGCAGTTAGTCGATTTAAAAGCCTTTGGAAAAATATTGACGAGACTTTGCTTAAAAATTGATTTCTCTAAAAATAAGCATCCAACCTCTACAATAACTGATTTCTAAACCACTTTTAAAAGTAAATGCAATTTTTTAGATAATTTATAAAATAAAAAAGCCTAATCTTCAATAGATTAGGCTTTTTGCTCCCCCTTATGCGCTACTATCGAACCGCTTGTGTTTGACAATCAAAGAATTAGTATAGTTTAAAACCCCTTTTACACATCGAACCACACTGTTTTTGAGAATGTTTTTCGAATTTTCGAAAAGCTGTAAAAATTGAAAATAATTTCATTTTTGGTAAAAAATCACTTTTATTTGTGAGATGAAAAAGTATAAGTCTTACCATTCTTCAGTAAAAATTTGCTATGCTTTAGGTATTCAAAATCATTTATTACCTGATAATTTTACATCCACCATAAAACCATCAACAGCTCACTATTGGAAAAATGACAATCCGCATAAATATTTGGGAAGTGAATTTTCATCAAGTATCAATAATAATTTTGATGATTTACAAATTATTTATAATCAAAAAGTAGAACAATTAAAAAAGATGTTTGTTACTTTTTGTAAAGTTTATATCACTATTCTAAATTTTATTGGAGAAAAAGAATTTAAAGCAATCATTAAAAAGAATAGAAATACAATTGTTAATCTTATCGAAAATATTACTAATGATAATAAAGAGAAAAATCTGATTTGTAAATTTCTAAAAATTACACCACATTCTTTTCAAACTTGGAAACGCTATCAAAATTATTATTGTGAGTTTTCATTAATTAATTTATGTTTTAAGAAAGTTCCACAACAAATTTCAAGAAATGAGATTGATGTGCTAAAGAAATTTATGAATAATAAACGATTTTACCATTGGTCTATAGCTTCAGTTTGGGGATTGGCTTTTAAGCAAGGAAAAACGTCTATGGCGAGGGGAACTTGGTATCGTTATTCTAAAATCTTAGGATTAAGTAAAAAGAGAAATCAGTATAAGAAGAAAAGAAAACGCATTTCAACAAGAGCAAGTATTCCAAATGAAGTTTGGCATATGGATGTGACCTATTATAAAACTATCGATAATATTCAATACTATATTTATACCATTGTAGATAATTTTTCGAGAAAGATTATTGCCTATGACGTTTCAACAAAGTTGTCAGCAAATATTAGTTTAGAAAGTTTAAAACGAGCAATTAAAAATGAGTTTGATATTTCAATAGGGAATTCTAATGTGGATTTAATAGTAGATGGAGGATCAGAGAATAATAATCATACCATTCACGAATTCATCAAAAATGAACAAGTTAAAATAACAAAAAAAATAGCTTTAAAAGATGTAAAATTCTCTAATTCAATCATAGAAGGTACTTATAGAATTTTAAAAAGTAAGTACTTTCAAGATAGACCAATATTATCTTCTTCGATTAAACAAGAAGTAGATTTCTTTGTGAAGGATTATAATAATCTTAGGCCACATTATGAGCATAAAATTTATACTCCTAATGAAGTCTTCAAAAACCCATCATTAAAACAAGTAAAACCAATATTAGAAAAATCTTACAAGAATCGATTAAAGGCTAATCAGTTAACTTCTTGTGAGAATAAATGTTAAAAGGGAAGTGATAATCAATATTTGAAGTATAAAACTCTTTTCTTAAGACAAAAACTAAAACTCTAAAAAACTTAATAGGCTAATTCTAAAATTTATTGTTAAAAAATGAGATTTTATTTCAATTTCATTAGAAAAAGAAAAAGTGGGTTTTCTTAAAGCCATCTTTCGAAAATTCGAATCAACTGATTAAGAAATGTTTGGTTTCTTTAATCCTTTTGATAGTAAGGAGTTTCTTGTAGTTTGTAATTTCTATTCTCTCAAAGTATTTTGTTTTACTCATGAGATGGAGCCATTCAACATCATTTATTACCAGATAATTTTAGATAAACAATAAAACCACTAACAGCCCATTACTGAAAAAACTACAGCCTCATAATTATTTAGGAAGTGAATTCGTCGTAAGGTTAATAACAATAAAGGTTTAACGTTAGTTTATTATTTCTATTCCCTCAAAGTATTTACAAATCACTCATGTGATGGAGCCTTATTTCATTACTTTACTAAACTCTTTAAGTGCCGCTTTTAAAGTGATTTTTTTTCCATTCTTAATAGCAACAATAAAAGCACCTTTACAGCTACTATTTATCATTTTTTTATATTCTTCTGCCTCTTGATAAGATAAAAACTCTCCAATTCTATATTTGTTAATACCATCTTCTTTGTAAATTACAATATTTTCTAAATCACTAAAAAATACATTATTATTTTTAAATGCACCTATTTGAATTGTAAAAAATAAATTCTGTTTGGTTTTAATATATTTTTTTGGTAAAATAGAAGTGATAACCATTAAATGACTTTTATCATTTTGTGCGGATATTTCGTTAGTAAATAGATATAAAAAAAAGAATAAAAAGGAATATTTCTTCCAATTAATATTTATTTTTCGATTAGATTTTATTTCTAATAAATTAAAATAATGAGACATAGATATTTATTTTATATTCAACTTAACTTCTTTAATCGATAAAAGTTTAATGAGGCGAGGATTTCAGCTTTCTATTACACTCATTTAATGGAGCCAAATCTTTAAATACATAATTAATTTTAACCCATTACCAAAAAAAAGCGTTAAAATTTATTGAACTGCTTTTAATGCGTTAATATTTCCATAACCAAACTTACTATTCTTGTTTGGATAAAATTCTCCTGATGATAATAGACGTTGTTTTACTTGTTTATTATCCCAATTAGGATATTTTGCCCAAATTAACGCAGCTATACCCGAGGTTATTGAAGCTGCTGTAGATGAACCTGACACATAATCTGCTTTACCCTTGTCATATCCTAAAGTAGGTGTTGTGTTACCATTTGCTCTTTCTACAGCTATTGTTACATCTACTTTAGAGCCAACGTGTGACCCTAAGCTTCTTACATATCCACTTTCTTTTACACCTGTAGCTGCTATAGTCTCACTCATATTTCCTGGAAAAGTTACACCAGTAAAATAATTTAATGGGGATGTTCCAGCAGATGCTACTACTAATTTTCCATTTTTATCCGCCCTTTTAATTGCATCTTTAATTTTAGAAATACTATATAAATAGCCTACAGATACAGAAATAATTTTTAAATTTAATCGGTTAGAACTTCCAGCCCAACGAATAGCACGTGCTACACCTTCTTCTTCTGCTGCTGTATTTAAAATAACATCTTCAGTTGCTCTATACGAAATTACATTGCAATTATATGCAACACCAACTGGTAAGCCATCGTTGTTTCTTGGTGCAGCACCTAAAGCTATCATACTAGTTCCGTGTCCACACTGGTCTTTGTAGCCATCAAAACCTGTAGATCCAGATGGTTTAAAAGCTCCTATTCTAGAAATAGTTCTTCCATTAGACCAACCATCATTAAAACCACCCCATTTCCAAGGTTTCAATAGTTTTTGGTTGTTAGAAACTCCTGTATCTATATACCCTATTCCAATACCTTTTCCTGTAGATTTAGACCAAGCATTATAAATTTTATGTTTGTCAAAATTCCAAGGCAATTCGCATCCTGGTTTTATAGTCCTAGAATCTTCTGATGCAATTGTAGCTCCTTTGTTAGTGCAACCATACCCAGTTCTTTGTGCTCTGGCATAAGTATAAGGAAAAACGGTTTCCATAGTAAAACCAGCAGGCTCTATAAACCTAACATTTGGCAGTGCAATAATCTTTTTTAAAGTAGTAATGTCTTTAATTTTCACGTCAATATAATTTACTTCTTCAGTACTATCATCAAATTTTAAAACTAATGCGTCTTTACCTTCGCTTTTTTGTGATAAAATAGTTTTTAATACTTCTTTTTTAGTAGATTTACTAATATTGGTTAGCTTAAAACCTTCTGTAGTTTTAAACCCTATAGTAGCTTTAAAATTTGTTGACCTAATTCCGCTCCATAAAATAATTGGCTTATTCATTGACCACTCAAATATTTTCCCAGAAGTTTCCACTTCATTTAAAATATAACTTTCTAATGCTGTTTTTGACAAGATTTCTTGTTCTTGAATAAAAAATTGATTTTCTTCTTTAATAATTTCTTTTGAACAAGAATTTATACCTAATAATGTAATTGAAACTAGTCCTAGAATCAGTGTTGATTTTCTCATAAAAAATATCTTTAAATTTAGTTATACAATATCAGTCAAAAACTTTTCTATTAAACCCTAGAATAGGTTTTCAAATATAGTTACTTTTTATTAAAAACAACCATCTATGGAATATTCTTTAAATCTTTCACAAGTTAAATATACCCCAATACCTTTACCTATATGTTTTTTTAGTTTACTTTAAATTCTTTTAACTTTGTTACATTTGATTGAAAATTGGAATCATATATAAATCCCTATATTGTTTTCATGATTGCATTATTGTTATTTGTAAAATGGAAAAAGTAGAGCAATATTTGTTACTTTTATAAAGTTTATTTAACTACTATAAACTTTATTCAAAAAAAATAATTACCAGTTATGTATTTAGATTATTCTTATGTCGACAATTTTAGTTTGAGTGAATTTTTCTCATTTCAGTCGAAAAATTTACTCGAATTGACAAAATTTTATCAAAATGCACAACAGGTTAATTATAAATTTAAAGTGAGTTCGATTTAATAAAAAGATGTTACAAACAAAGAAAGAGAGTTAAACTTAATTTATAAAATACATTTCATTTTTGAGTATTTAAATTCAATTAATCTTATCTTTTTACCGATAAAACAATACCAATTGTCGAGTAAATGACATAATTCAACCTTTTTTTTTTAAAATACAGTTTATATGTTTAAATTTGCAACCTCCCCCTTTTTATAATTATTTAAATATGAGTGACTTTATTAAGTAAATAGAGTCTAAATCTATGTAGAAAACATTAACATTAAAAGACATGTCAATAAAAGGTAAAACAATTTCTGGTATTAAGACTATTCTTTATTCAAAATTATTTTTTGTTTTAAGTTTATTTTTTGTGAATAACATAAGTTCAATAAATAATATAGATTTAAACATTAAAGAATCAGATGACACAATCAATTTAACTATTATAAATAGTAATAATGAAGAAACTCTTCTTTTTAATCAAAATTACTTTATAGACAAACAAGTAAAGTCATCTAATCAAATAGAATCTAACATAAAGAAGAGTGAGAATACTTATCAACTTTTTTCACATGGTAAACCAGGAGAGCTTCTTATTGAAGGGAAATGGAAAAACAGTAAGGATATTGCAGTTTGGCTAAAAAATAAAAATTTAGATCAAGTTTCACACCTTAATATTTATGGTTGTGAATTTGCTAAAGGAGAAAAAGGGAAACTAGCTGTCTCATATCTAGAAAAGACTCTTAATGTTTCAGTAGCAGCTTCAAACAACATAACTGGTTATAATGGAGATTGGATTTTAGAGGAAGGTATTGCAAATAATGTTGTTAAAGTTAAAAATTATAAGTACAACTTACAAAGTATTAGTGGTACAGTTAATAGTTACGCATCTGTCACTTCAATAAGTGGAACGGTTTTTACTGTAGATAACGCTGCATCTTTTTCTTCGGGTGATTTAGTGTTAATTATACAAATGCAAGGTGCGCTTATTGATGATAGTGATACCAGTACATATGGAACAGTTATTAATCCTCGTAATGTAGGTAACTTTGAGTTGGCAAATATTTCAAGTATAACAGGAAATAATATTACTTTTCCTACACTTAATAAATCTTATGATTCGGATGGTTCTGTGCAAATTGTAAAAGTTGCAGATTATAGTGCAAATGCTTTAACTATAGTTAATTCTGTTGTAACAGGAGATGCTTGGGATGGTGCTAAAGGAGGTGTTGTTGTTTTAAAGGCAGATGTACTTCGTTTAGATGCAGATATAGATATGTCAGAAAAAGGGTTTAGAGGGGGGAATCCCTTTAGAACGACTACTCAAAATAATTATGTTAGAGTATCTGGTGGATCTGAAAAAGGTGAAGGAATAGCTAAATTTACGGCTGCAGGAAATAGAGGTAAAGGACATATAGCCAATGGAGGTGGTGCAGGTGATTGGACTAACTCTGGTGGTGGTGGTGGTGGAAACTATGGCTCTGGAGGTAATGGAGCTGATATTGGTGGAGATGGTTCTGAATTAAAAGGAGGAGGAAAGAAAGGTCCTTCTGTGTCTGATTGTGATGTGATTGGAGATTTTCTTCCTATAATGGGAGGAGGAGGAGGAAGCGGAGACTTTAATGATGCTTTTCAAACTCGTGGTGGAAATGGTGGGGGAATTATTTTTATTTATGCTAACCAAATTATTGGTAATGGAGGAAATCTAATCAGTAAAGGGGAAAATGGAATAATTACAGTTAATAGTTTTGGAGATGGAGCTGCTGGTGGTGGAGCAGGAGGAACTATTCTTGTAGAATCTGCAACATACTCTGGTGCTTCTGTAACCGCTAATGTTGATGGAGGTAATGCAAGTAATGCTTGGTCTGGTCATGGTTCTGCTGGTGGTGGTGGTGGTGGTGCTTTTTTTACCAATGGTACAAGTATGCCTTCTGGTTGGGTTTTGAGTGCAAAAGGTGGTTTAAAAAGTGCTGTTGGTGATGCTGGAGCTACAGATGGTCAAGATGGAGGAATTGTTGATTTAGATAGAGTTAGCGTACCAAAGGTTATTGACAATCAAAGTTTTACTTTTGATTTGCAAACCCTGACAGCTAATGTGCCATTTGCTGAAATCTTAGCAATTATAGATCCTTCTCTAACAGAAAAAGATTGGTCTATAGCAACACCTTTATTCCCCTTTTCTATAGATTCAGGAGGCAATGTGAGTTTATCTAATCTAAACATATATCCTTCTACATATAATTTACAGGTAACAGTGGAAGATTCAAACAGTATTGTTTCTTGTCCACTCTTTGTCCAATTTACTTTTACTGATTCCAGAGACAGTGATGGCGATGGTATAGGAGATTTAGTAGATATCGATGATGATAACGATGGTATTTTAGATACCACAGAATTAAACTGTGGTACAGGAGCAGCCACTACAACCACGGCAAATACCGTACTTACAGCAGGAAGCCAACATTTTGAGGGAGTCTTTAATAATGGAGCTTCTAATGTAGATTATAGTGTAGATTTTACAAATTTATCAGCAGCTTTAGTGGCTGCCAATATTTCTGATGGAGCTAATGGTGTCCATTATGTAATAGATGACACCAATTTAGGTGCCTATTCCTCAACAATTACAGTAACTCCACAAGCTAACGCATTGATAAACAAGCTTACTTGGGGACCTAATTTGGTAGGAAATACAGATGCAGAAAACGATAATGACGAGCAAACCATTGTACTTACTTGGTCTCCTGCAATAATGGCTACAGTTTATGACCCTGATGATCAATTAGACATCAATGGTGTGGTAGATGGTTCAGATACCAATGGAGTCGTGATTTCTACGGGAGATTCTATTTTCCAAAGAGCGGAGTTTGAAAATGCTTCACCTCCTACTTGGTATGTAGAGTTTAACGGTAATTTCTTACCTTCTGCATTTGAATTAACAACCAATCATACCGCATTAGCAGGAG
>JAUICK010000057.1 GCA_030427865.1 Bacteroidia bacterium
ATGCTAATTTATACTTAGCAAAAATTGCTGTAGCGCTTAAAAATCCAGAAACTGAAGCTTTTTTTAAATCTCTTTTTGTTGAGTTTGGCAAAAATGCTCAAACCATAAATATACAAACTGAGTA
Organism: Bacteroidia bacterium; assembly: GCA_030427865.1. Classification (GTDB taxonomy): domain Bacteria; phylum Bacteroidota; class Bacteroidia; order Flavobacteriales; family Flavobacteriaceae; genus Polaribacter. The sequence goes on from JAUICK010000057.1 coordinate 125, forward strand.
TGCAGATTTTTTAACCTTTTCTAAAAATGAGCCAGAAAAAGCAAAATTAGTTTTAGAAGAAGCTTTAACCTTTGCAACCTCAAAATTTGATAAAGCTCGTATAAAATTAAAATTAGGTGATGTGCTTGTTTACACAGGTAAATTTAATAAAGCTCTTATTTATTTTTCTCAAATACAAACTCAATTAAAGGGAAATAGACTTGCGCAAGAGGCACGTTTTAAAGTTGCACAAACCAGCTATTTTAAAGGCGATTTTACTTGGGCAAAAGCTCAGTTAAAAGTTTTAAAAAGCTCTACTACACAACTAATTGCAAATGATGCTGTAGATCTTTATTTAAAAATAATTGATAATGAACCTGTAGACTCTATACCTTCTGGATTAAAGCAATTTGCAAAAGCAGAACTCTTAGCATATCAATATAAAGATGAAGAAGCTTTGAAAGAATTAGAAGGGTTGTTTTTTCCAACAAATCAAAATAAAAAAGACTTTTTTGCAGGTGCAAAACCAGGTGAAGTTATTTATGATGATGCTCTTTTTCTACAAGCTAAACTTTATGTGAAGCAAGAAAAATATCTAAATGCAATTGCAAGTTTAGATAAAATTATTGCTGCAGATAATCAAGGTTTTTTAACAGACGATGTCTACTTTATGATGGCAGAAATCTATAAAAACAATTTATTAGATATAGAAAAAGCTAAAGAATATTATCAAAAAATTATTTTTGAACATCCTTCTAGTATTTACTTAGTTGATGCTAGAAAAAAATACCGAAAATTAAGAGGAGACAATATATAATCAATTTAAAAGGTAATTTGGTTGGATGTTGACTAACTTTAAAAACTAAAGATTATAAACCAATATGTACATATACAACGTTACAATTAATATAGATGATTCTGTTCATGACGAATGGTTAATTTGGATGGAATCTCATATACCAGAAGTTTTAAATACTGGTAAATTCATATCTGCTAAATTTACAGAAGTGTTGGTAGAAGAAGAAATGGGTGGTAAAACATATTCAGTTCAATATACTGCAAACAGTAAAGAAGATGTAGAAGCTTATTATAAAGAAGATGCAGATGAATTACGTATAGAAGCACTTAAAAAATTTGGTGATAAAATGCTTGCCTTTAGAACAGAATTAAAGTTAATTAAAGAGTTTTACCCTATAAATGTTAGTAATTAACCATGTCTGTAAAAGCAAAAAAACATTTAGGACAACATTTTTTAAAAGATGAAAATATAGCAAAAAAAATTGCAGATACTCTAACAGAAAATGGTTATAGCAATGTTTTAGAAATAGGTCCTGGAATGGGTGTTTTAACCAAATACATTTTAAAAAAGAAACCAAAAGTTACTGTTTTTGAAATAGATACTGAATCTGTAATTTATTTAAAAGAAGTTTTTCCTGTAGAACAAATTAGCATTGATACCTCAGCAGAAAAGTTTCAAATTATTGAAGGCGATTTTTTAAAATGTAATCTAAAAGAGGTTTTTAATAACCAACAAGTTGCTATTATTGGTAACTTTCCATATAACATTTCTAGTCAAATCGTTTTTAAAGCTATTGAAAACAGGGATGTTGTACCCGAATTTTCAGGGATGTTTCAAAAAGAAGTGGCAGAAAGAATCGCAGAAAAACCTGGTAGTAAAACTTACGGAATCCTATCTGTTTTAACACAAGCTTTTTTTGATGCTGAATATTTGTTTACTGTGCCTCCTTCTGTTTTTAATCCACCTCCAAAAGTAGATTCTGGAGTTATAAGATGCATTAGAAAAGAAAACTTTACCTTACCTGTAGAAGAAAAATTATTTTTTAGAG
>JAUICK010000058.1 GCA_030427865.1 Bacteroidia bacterium
AGACAAAACATTACAGAATAGCTTAAACCTATTTGCTGTAAATTTTTAAAAAGATTATTTGAATTTTAATTTGGTTGATTGATTGAATTGGCATCTTAATGTATTTTAAGGTGCCATTTCTCTTTTTTATCTTTATAAAATGAAAAACATAGAAGAGTTCTATTTTAAAAATAAAAAAGAATGGAGAAACTGGCTTTCTAAAAACTATAATACTTCTAATGGAGTCTATCTTATATTTTATAAAGTAGAAAATATTGAAGAGTCTATGAGATGGGAAGAAGCTGTAAAAGTGGCTCTTTGCTATGGTTGGATAGATTCTACAGTAAAAAGTTTAGGTAATGGAAAACGAAGACAATATTTCTGCCCTAGAAACCCTAAAAGTGTTTGGAGTGCGTTAAATAAAAAATACATTAAAGAATTAACTGCAAAAAATTTAATGCACAAAAATGGTTTAGAAATTATAGAAATTGGAAAACAAAATGGATCTTGGACAGCTTTAGATGATGTAGAAAACTTAATTGTCCCAAAAGATTTACAAGAAGCTTTTAGTAAAAATAAAACTGCTTTTTCCAATTATAATAATTTTGCACCTAGTTATCGAAAAAGCTATTTGTATTGGTTAAATCAAGCAAAAAGAGAAAATACAAGACATAAAAGAATTACAGAAATTATAGCTTTTTGCGAACAAAATATAAAATCTAGAGATACACGTTAATAAATGAAAACAAAACCTTTACAAATAATTCACTCAAATACGTATCATATTTTTATTCCTACAGAAGTATATCAACCTTTTGTAGATCAAAAAATGAGTCGTGTACAAGTAAAAGTTTCTCATCAAAATAAAACAATTGAATTTTATGCTGCTGTAAAAAAAGATAAAGCTTCAGGTAATTATAAAATGATGTTTAGTAAAGCCAAACAAAAAGAACTCCATTTAGAAATAGGTAATGAGTTTACACTTCAACTTTTTGAGGATACTTCTAAATATGGTGTAGAAATGCCAGAAGAATTAGAAGCAGTTTTACTTAGTGATTATGATGCATACCAAATATTTGAATCATTAACCAAAGGGAAACAAAGGAGCATTATTTATGGAGTAACACGTTTTAAAGGAAGTCAGAATAAAATTGATAAATCTTTAATAATGTGCGAGAATTTAAAAAGAAGAAAGCTAGATCCTTATACAATTTTTAAGTTGGATTAATGTTAATTGTTAGTCATTGCGAACACAGTGAAGCAATCTTTCTATTTTTAATTAATCTGCATCATAGTTCTCGATACAATTTTCTTCCTATGTCAGAAAATCACTCGAACTGACAGTTTTTATAGAGAATGACAAACTAATACATCAATTTTTTAATGGTTTCCATATAACCTCTACTTACTCTTACTACATCTTTATTTTGCATAGTAATGTCATAACTTTTACCATATTTATGCATTTCTTCTATCTTATTAATGTTAATAATTGATGAACGATGTACGCGTAAAAAAATAGCATCATCTAATTTGTCTTCTAATTGAGAAATACCGTAATTACTTAAAAAGGTCTTGTCATCAGTAATAATTTTTGAATAATCTCCAAAGGCTTCTATTCTAATAATATCACTTACTGCAATAGTTACTAATTTATTTTGTGATTGAACTAATATTTTAGATGGATATTTTTCTGCATCCATTAACAAACTATTTGTTAACTCTTTTGCAGAATTATCGTTAGTATTTGATGGTAGTTTTTCAATAGCTTTTTTAAACCTTTCTTTAGTATAAGGCTTTAATAAATAATCAACTGCATGAACTTCAAAAGCTTTTAAAGCATATTCATCATAAGCTGTAGAAAAAATTATATGAGGTAATTCATCTAAATGTTTTAGTACATCAAAACCTGTTAAACCTGGCATTTGTATATCTAAAAAAACCAAGTCTGGTTTA
>JAUICK010000016.1 GCA_030427865.1 Bacteroidia bacterium
GGAGATTCTATTTTCCAAAGAGCGGAGTTTGAAAATGCTTCACCTCCTACTTGGTATGTAGAGTTTAACGGTAATTTCTTACCTTCTGCATTTGAATTAACAACCAATCATACCGCATTAGCAGGAGTTGCAGATTTAAGAGACGAAGGTTTTAGTTTAACAGCCGATATTTGTTATGCAGTAGATACTGATGGAGACACAGTTCCAAATCATTTAGATTTAGACTCTGATGGTGATGGGTGTAGTGATGCTTTAGAAGCAGGAGCTACTACAGATACCACAGCAGATTTTAAATTTAATTTTGTATCGCCTGCTAATGATGCTAACAACAATGGATTGGCAGATACCGTAGAGAATGGCACTACAGGAAACATTAATTATACGTCTACCTATTACCAACAAGCAATTTCTAATATATTAAAAGCTTGTGCAGATACAGATGGCGATGGCATTGGAGACTTAGTAGATATCGATGATGACAACGATGGTATTTTAGATACTACAGAATTAAATTGTGGTACAGGAGCAGCCACTACAACCACAGCAAATACCGTAGTTACAGCAGGAAGTCAACATTTTGAGGGAGTCTTTAACAATGGAGCTTCTAATGTAGATTATAGCGTAGATTTCACAAATTTATCAGCAACTTTAGTGGCAGCCAATATTTCTGATGGAGCTAATGGAGTACATTACGTAGTAGATGACACCAATTTAGGTGCCTACTCATCAACCATTACAGTAACCCCACAAGCTAACGCTTTGATTAACAAACTTACTTGGGGACCTAATTTAGTAGGCAATGCAGATACAGAAAACGATAATGATGAGCAGACTATTGTTTTAACGTGGAATCCAGGTATTATAGCTACGGTTTATGATCCAGATAATCAGTTGGATATTAATGGTGTGGTAGATGGTTCAGATACTAACGGCGTGGTGATTTCTTCTGGAGATTCTATTTTCCAAAGAGCGGAGTTTGAAAATGCATCACCTCCTACTTGGTATGTAGAGTTTCATGGAAACTTCTTACCTTCTGCCTTTGAATTAACCACTAATCATACCGCATTAGCAGGCGTTGGAGATTTAAGAAACGAAGGGTTTAGTTTAACCGCCGATATTTGTTATGCTGTAGACACAGACGGAGACACTGTTCCAAATCATTTAGATTTAGATAGTGATGGAGATGGCTGTTCAGATGCTTTAGAAGCGGGAGCAACCACAGATACCACAGCAGATTATAAATTTACATTTGTATCTCCAGCTAACGATGCTAATAATAATGGATTGGCAGATACTGTAGAGAACGGAACTACAGGAAACATTAACTATACTTCTACGTATAATGCTTATTCAATAAACAACACAATTAAGGCTTGTACTGATACAGATGGTGATGGTGTATTTGATATCACGGATTTAGATGATGACAATGATGGGATTTTAGATACTGTTGAAGATTTAAGTTGTGCTACTCCAACAATAGATGGTAAAACTACTTATAGATACTGGCAAGAAACACCTACTACAGGATGGCACGATATGGTTCCTATTAGTGGTTTAGGAGGGGCAAATCCTATCAACGTGCTACCGAGTTTAGATGTTTATGGATTACCCACAAGAAATGACTCAGCTATAAAAAATGGTTTCAGTGACGGAATAAATGAGCCAAGTGGCACAGATGGAAGTAACATAGATATTTTGAGATGGGAAGGGTATATATATTTCCCTTCAAATTTAGTTGGTACACAGGTGAAAATTAGAACATCTCCTGCGCAAGCTACTGTTGGTGCTGGTGCTTGGGTTATATCTACAAATTTCGACCCTAATAATTGGGTAGACCCTATAGATCCTAATACAGGTATTCCACTTTTAGATATGAATGATACTTCAAACTTTTCTAATCCTGCTAATGGTTGGGATAAACCTCCATATGGTTTTACAGATTATCCTACATTTGAAAACGGAGCACAGATACCTGACCCTCGAGATAAACCAGAAGCTTTTATAGTAGATTTATTAATAGATAAAAATGGTCATTATATGTCTTTCTGGCAGGTAGATCCAACTATTAGTTGGGTAGCTCATAGTATGCAATATTCTACAGATAATGGTTCTACTTGGATAGATATTCCTAATTCTTATTATGGAAGCACGCCTGCATGTACAATTGAATTGACAAAAGACACAGATGGAGATGGTATTCCTAATCATTTAGACTTAGATTCAGATGGAGATGGATGTCCTGATGCTATAGAAGGTGGTGCCAATTTTGTAAACGCAAATTTAGTAACAGACACCAATATAGCGGGTGGTGGTACAAATGTACAAACCAATTTGGGTATTACAGTAGATGCCAATGGTGTACCTATTATTGCAAATGGTGGTCAACCTAAAGGGCAAAGTCAAAATAATGCTGTATCTACAAGTTGTACAGATACCGATGGAGATGGTATAAACGATTATGTAGATATAGATGATGATAACGATGGTATTATAGATACAGAAGAATGTACTGCAGTACCAAATGTTTTAGATTGGTCTACAGTTACTTGGGCTTCAGGTACAATGTCTAACACTTATACAGTTGCAGGAGAAAGTATTGTTATGAATGTTACAGATACATCTAACGCACTAGTAACCTCACCAATAGCAGCTCCTGGTAGTGGTCAATTCTATCAAGGTAACCAAGCTAGTATTGATCATTCTTTAATATTTGCCGTAGATTTAGCTACGCTATCAACAACAAACACAGTTTCAATAACCATAGATTTAGGTACAGCTGGTACTGGTTTAGAAAATTTTGCTTTTGATTTATTTGATGTAGATGGAGAAAGTGGAGCAATAGCTAGACAAGAAGAGTTTACAATTATTGGTTCTTTAAACGGAGAAGAAGTGTACCCTATTTTAGAAAAACAATCAGGAGGCACTCAAGTAATTGCAGGTAACAATGTAAAAGGGAGTAATACACCAGCTCCAAGTAGTGGTGCAGGCTCAGAAAACGGAACCATTTCTGCAAAATTTGGTTCGGCTGTAGATAAAGTTACAATTACATTTAAAATTGCTGATGGTTCTGTTGTGAATCCAGGTTCACAACCAGGTTTTGGTTTGTATAATTTAAGTTTTGTTTCTTGTACAACAGATACAGATGGAGATGGTATACCTAATAGTTTAGATTTAGATTCAGATGGAGATGGATGTCCAGACACAATAGAAAGTGGTGTTGCAGGTCAATTTACAAATGGAAACATTGTAAATGGAGATGGAGTTACTAATACAACTACTGATACTGCAAATGCTACAGTTGTTGGCCCTTATGGTAACAATGGTTTAACAAATGATTTAGAAGATGTAGATACTACAGTTGCTACAACAGCGGGAGCTTTTACATCTACATATACAACGTATGCTTTAGATAATGCAACTAATGTTTGTGGAGTGGCTATGATAACTCAAGTGTATCAATCGGCAGGAGAAAGATGGGTAGAAATTACAAATATAGACCCTACTAATATAGTTGCGCCTAATGCAGCAAATGTAGTATTGTTTAAAGATTTATCAGGAGATCAGACGGATATTACACCTACGGCTTTTGTAGCTAATACGGCAATAATTAACCCTGGTAAATCGGTACTTATTTCTGCTGGTAGTGTTACTAATAAACACCCTGATGCAACAGAAACAGTTAGTGTAAATACTACTGATTTTGACACTAAAGATGATATTATAGTTTTATCGAGAGCATCAAATAATAAAGCATTTAATAGTCGTGTAGATGTAGTTGAAGAAATAGAAGACAATACAAGTTATGTACGTATTGATGAAGTTTTAGAACCAAATTCTACTTATACTGCCTCTGAGTGGGTTGCATTTATAGATGATACTATTATTACTTATACAGATTTAGCTAATGATAATGCTAAAGAAAGACACTTTCATGCACCTTTGCTGTCAGAAATTGCAACTGCTAATGCTGAAGCAAATATAAGACCAGGTTTACATAGATTTAATTTTACAGATAGAACTGGTTCTGCCTGGTCTAATGGCTACCCAGATAGATCTAGGTATGTAAAAATTTCTGAAAACTATAATCATACTGAAAAATTAAGTGCAAGGAAATTTGAAGTCCGTAATAATAGTATTTTTAGTATTACAGATAATCTTTTGGTTGTAACCAACGATGTAAATATAACAGCTACAAATGATGAGATTAGATTAGTAAGTACAGATAATACTAATAAAGCTCAACTTGTACAAACTCATACAGGAGTTGCTCAAGTTTCTGGAAGCGGAAAACTTCTTGTTGACCAAAATTCTACAGTACCAAGCTTGTATAGATATAATTATATGGGTTCTCCTGTTAATTCTGATGGTACAAATTATACCATAGAAAATGTTTTTAAGGATGGCACAAATCCTTTAGATGCTAACACTGCTATTGGTAATGGCACACCTAATGTTTCTAAAGATATTACTTTTATAGGTGGTTATGACGGAGATACCACAGATCCTATTTCTTTAGCAGATTACTGGATTTATACTTATGCCCCAGCTTCTAATGGGAGATCTAACTGGGAACATAAATATAAAGGAGGAGCTATTAAACAAACAGATGGTTTTATCTTTAAAGGACCAGGAGTGCCTCAGAACTATACATTTTTAGGTACTCCCAACGATGGCATTTTAAATGCTTCTACCGTTGGTGCTAATGAGCATTATTTGTTAGGAAATCCTTTTTCATCTGCTTTAAGTATTAAGAAATTTATAGAAGATAATATAAATTCTACCACTGCTACTTTATATTTTTGGGAGCATGCAGGAGAAGAAGACACCTCTACGGATACTTCAGGACATAATTATGCAGGTTATATAGGAGGTTATGCGACAAGAAATATAGCAATGGGGTTAAGTGCAAATTCTCCATCTAATGTTGGTCCTTTTGATATTATTTTAGAAGCTGAAGATGCTAGTACTAATGGCACCGAATATAATGATACCCAAACCCAACAAGAGGTTACCTCAATTACTATTAGTGGAACAACTGATTTTGTTGAGTTTGATAACCTTATTAAAGGAGTTGATGTTTTAAGAATAAATTACAGATCAGACAATGATAAAAATATTAAGCTAATTGTAGATGGATTAAGCAATTCTACAACTTACAACTACACTTTACCAAGTGTTACTGATTATACAACGTTTGATATTGAAGTTTGTGTTGAGGCAGGTAGTGATGTTAAATTAATGTCTGATGATGCTAATGTAGCTTATATAGATTATTTACAATTACAAGATGATGATGGAAATATTAGTTGCGCACCTTCCTCTGGAGGTTCTAATGCAAGTAAAGTACCAGGAGCTTATATTCCTATTGGACAAGGTTTCTTTATACAAGGAGACTCAGATGGAGGACCAATAGTTTTTAATAATAGTCAAAGAGAGTATGTTACTGAAGGCGGCAATAGTGTGTTCTTTAAAGGAGAATCTTCTATAAAAGATTCTAAGAATGCTGATTCTGAGTCAAGATTGCCTATCATTAAACTTGGTATGGACTTTCTAAATAATGAGGGAGTAAGTATTCATAGACAATTAGGTATATCATTTAAAACTAACAATTCTTTTGCCTTTGATAAAGGTTACGATAGTGAAATTTATGATTTGAGTGTTACAGATGTTTATTGGAAGTTTCCTAATGATGATTTAAAATATGTAATTGCTGGTGTTCAAGAGATTACTGATGATTTGGAAGTGCCTTTTGATATTGTGATGGATTATGATGGTAGTATTTCAATTAAATTAGATGAAATTATAGCTGTTAATAGAGAGGTATTTATTAAAGATAAACTTACCAATAAAACATATCTCTTAAATGATAACACGGTTGCCCTGCAGTTAATTAAAGGAACTCATTCGGAACGTTTTTCATTGGTGTTTAAAGGGATTACTTTATCAATAGGAGAAAACGTAGTTTCAAACAACGAGAATTTTTTATCTACATATGTAGACAATGGAGAACTAGTAATTTTTAATCATAGAAATTTAGAGATAAAGAAAGTAGAAATGTATAATTTACTTGGACAAAAAATACAATTATGGAATAATATTAATAATAAAACAATGGAAAATAGGTTTGAATTAAAAAGATTGCCTAATCACGTATATATAGTAAACATTAATACAGACAAAGGAATTCACTCTACAAAAGTATTTATTAAAAAGAAGTAAATAAAAGTTTTGATTGATGTACATCATATAATTGGAGAGTTTTTATTTGCTATTGCATTAATTTGTAGACTAAATAGAAAAAGTTTTTTTAGAGGTTTTTAAAACATTTTCATCTAAAATATAATTATTAGTGGCGTCCCCACAAAGCTAATCCTTTTTCTTTTGTTTTTTTTGTCATCTTCAATCAATTAATGCTTTTGACTAAGTATTTAAACCTTAATTCGTATTAATTTTTATTATAAAATTTAAAAATGGCTTTTATTCAAGTAGTACCACCTATAACTCCACCTCCACCTCCACCAGGTCTTCCAATAGATTCTAATATTATTGTATTAGGTTTTATAGGAGTAATTTATGGTTTATTAATTTTAAAAAGAAAAGCAAACAATTATCATTTAAGTTTTATCCATTTTTTTTATTAGAAAAGATATAAAAAATTAATAGTTTTTTTTGAAAAACTACTCTTACAAAACTTGTAAAAATATTTTTTTGGATTTTTACTGATAGGTTATAGCGAAAAAGTAACTTATTATTATAAACTTAAAATAAATAAGTTTATCAACAATGATTTTTTATTTGATACAACAAATAAACCAAACTCAGGACATTACTAAATTACTTTTTTATTGTAGTATTATTATACCATAAAAAAAATGATAAATATTAACGTATTTTTCTAAATTATTATTGCTAATAAAAACAATTTTATCATTAAAATTTCTACTTATATCTCAGCAGAACTTTTGATGATTTCTCTTTTAGATATTGAAAATGTATTAAGGAGACAACACTTATCTGATAAAGGTTATCAAAATAGAAATATTGATATTGATATTGATATTTTGTTGATTAATGATGAGATCATATTTTCTGAGACACTTACCGTTCTACATCCCAAAATGTTACAACGTAAATTTGTGATGATTCCTTTAGCAGAAATTGCACCTACAATCATACACCCATTAGAACAGCAACAAATCTCAATTTGTTCACAAAATTGTAATGATGATGCCGAAGTAACAATCATTAATAAAAAATTAGAAAGACCAATTTCTATTTCAGAGAAGTATAATTATATTGCTATTGAAGGAAATATTGGAGCAGGAAAAACTTCATTAGCAAAAATGCTTTCGGAAGATTTTAATGCAAAAAAAGTATTTGAACGTTATGCTGACAATCCATTTTTACCGAAATTTTACAAAGACCGAGAAAGGTATGCATTTTCTTTAGAGATGAGTTTTTTAGCAGATAGATATCAGCAATTAACCGATGATTTAGCACAATTCGACTTATTTAAAAACTTTATTGTTTCAGATTATTATATTTTTAAATCGTTAATATTCGCACAAGTTACTCTTCAAAAAGAAGAATACTTATTATATAGAAAGATATTTGACATTATGTATAAAGAAATTACAAAACCTGATTTATATGTTTATTTATATCAAAATACAGATAGACTATTAAATAACATAAAGAAAAGGGGTCGTAAATATGAACAAAATATTACTTCTTCTTATCTAAAAAATATTCAAGAAGGTTATAAAAACTTTATACATACAGAAAAAAACTTAAAAGTACTTTTAATTAACGTATCGAAAATAGATTTTGTAAACAAAAAAAAGATTATCGCTACATTGTAAATAAAATAAAGAATTTAAAAAAAAATGATACTTTTGCGGGGAAATGATTCCCCCAATTATTTAAAAAACAAAATTATACTTAAAAAGATGAGGAGAATTTTTTTATTATTTCTATTCAGCACGTTTATTGTAGCTGAATCTTTCGGTCAATTTACTACAGACGAAATTACTTACGGAAATAGAATCGATTTAGAAAATAGTAATACTTGGGCTGTAGGTGGTGGATTCAGTAATTTTATAATGCATGGAGATATGCGTTCTATTGGTACTAGTGATGATACTAATTACTGGAATTTTGGTGTTTTTGCATATGTAGACAAAATGTTTAACCCATTATTAGGATTAGAATTTAAAGCTACTTATTCGCAAATTTCTGGTGGCGCTCAATACTTCTCTACGGTTTATGAACTTTTATACGTGAATAATACAGTTATTAGAGATGATATGAAGTTTGAAGGAACTACTTATGGAGCTGAACTTAACCTTGTGCTAAGTTTTACAAACTTATATCAAACTACTGCTACCAAATGGCATGCATCTGGATATTTTGGTGTTGGATATCATCAATACAATTCTGCACTGTATGAGAGATTAGCAAATGGCACGTTTAAAAAAATACCTAGTGCAGATTTTGGGACTAATCCAGCAAGAAATAGTGTTAATCAGGCTAGTTCAATTTATATGTCTGGTCAGTTTGGTTTAAAAAGAAGAATAAATAGACGAGTTGATATTGAATTTAGAACAGGAATTTATTTTAACTATGAAGACCATTTAGATGCAGCTATTTCTAACAAACAAGATTGGGAAACTTTCTTTGTAACAAGTGTTGGTGTCGCTGTTAAGTTAGGAAAAAAGAAAATATTTACCATTTGGGGTGATGAAAACGGAGGCGCAGATCAATTTAAAATTATAGACTCTGATAACGATGGAGTGATGGATGAGTTGGATATTGAACCTAATACACCTGCTGGAGTAATGGTATATGGTAACGGTAAAGCTGTAGACTCTGACAAAGATGGTTTACCTGACTATAAAGATAAATGTCCTTTAAAATACGGACCAATATCTAATGAAGGCTGCCCGCTTAAAGTGGATTCTGATGGAGATGGTATTATGGACGGAGAAGATTTATGTCCAAATACTCCTGGTGTTATTGAAAACAGAGGTTGTCCTGAAAGAAAAGAAGAAAATACAACTACTATCAATCAGCAGATTTCTTTTTTGGCAACAAGTATTTACTTCGACACTAATAGCGATAAAATTAAAAGTATTTCATTTACTTCAATAGATAAAATTATAGTACTAATGAAAAAAGTACCTAATGTAAATTTTATTATTGAGGGTCATACAGATAATAGGAATAGTGACAGATACAATTTATATTTATCTCAACGAAGAGCAAATTCAGTAAAGAGATATATGGTTAGTAAAGGGATATCTAATGAAAATTTACAGTCAATAGGTTATGGGGAATCTAGACCTAAGTTCTCTAATGAAAACGCTGGAGGTAGACAATTGAATAGAAGGGTAGAAATAAAACAAGCTAATAAGATAGAATAGGATACTTATTGGAATTTGATTAATTATAAAAAAAAAGCAGAGTAGATATGATCTTTTCTTTTCAGTTGTTTTTTTTGTTCGGGGGAACATTAGTAACGTCTCTCTGCTTTAAATAATTTATAAAAATATAAAAGCCTTTTTGATGGCCAAATGTAAGACATTCTGCAAAGAGTTATTTATTAGGGGTAATAACTAACAGTTTTACTTTGGTCATCTTTTATTAATAATCTATGTACTAGCTAACGCGCAGAGCAATTTCTATTTGAATCTACAACAAAATAGCGCAAATGTTTGCGTTTTGATTATATAATAAATTAAGACTTCTATTTTTTAAGAAATAGGAGTCTTTTTTATTTAAAATAGAATTGCATTTAAAATAGAAAGTGGTTTTTTAATTTATTTTCAATAATAGAGATGAAAATATTAGAAAAGATCTCTTTTTGTATTGTTTAAACATACCTATCCTAAAAAAGCAGAGCAATTTCTATTTGAATCTGCAACAAAATAGCGCAAATGTTTGCGTTTTCACCTTGTGATAAATTAAGGCTTCTATTTTTAATTAAATAGGAGTCACTTTTATTTAAAATAGAATTGCATTTAAAATAGAAAGTGGATTTTCAATTTGTTTTTAATAAACCATGATGAAAAACACCAGAAAACAACATTTTTGGTATTTTCAAAACATACTTATCCTAAAAAAGCACATTCGTTAAAAGATTGGTTTGTAATAACTCTTTCTAAATTTGCTTCTGAAATCTGATTTTTATAGAAATTTTTATCAGGTATTTTTCTATGAATTACCTCAAAAGGAGTTAATCCAAATAGATCATTAGGAAACCTATGGTGGTTATAATATTCCACAAAAACATCTAAACTATCTAAATGCTGTTTTTTGTTTTGTGAAATTTTTCCTTTTAGAAATTCAGTTTTGTAAATACTATGTGTACTTTCCAACATAGAATTAAAAGATGGAAAATCATTGGTTCTAGCTGTAATTTTTGAAACTACAGGTGGTGCATTAAAATGATTGACCCAAGTAGAAAATGTTCCTTTATTTTCAGAACCACCATCTGTTAAAATGTTTATAAGTTTTTTAGCTTTGTTTAAATTGAATTTTACTAAGGCTTCTTTAAAAAGTTTTGTAATAAATTTACTATCTGCTTTTTCAGAAACAGAAGCATAGTGTAGAATAGCTTTCGAGAAATTATCTTTTACAAAAGCTACTTTTTGCATTCCATCTTCTAGTGTAGGCACTAATGTAATATCCACATGCAACCATTCAAAAATACGATTTGCTCTCACTCCTTTTTTAACTGGAATTTTAGGTTTCTTTGGTTTTTGATAACCTAAAGCTTTGGCATATTTACTAAAAGTAGATTTACCGCAAGAAACTATTTTATTCCTCAAGGCATAATAATACAATGTAGTTTTGGTCTTTCCAAAATGTTCTGGATTGGTAACTAGTTTTTCAATAGCAGTAGTTTCTTTAAATGTTAGTTGGTTAGGATGTTGTTTAAAACAAGTTTTAAAAATATTTAAAGAACAATTAATTTTTCTTTTCTCACGATAATACCAATCAGAAGAAACACCATAGAATTTGCATGCACGTTTAATATTTATGCCAGAAACACTAACAATTTGATTAATGGAATCAATAATAAAATTAGTATTTTGTTTGATAATTTTTTTAGAATTATGAACTTCATTTAATACTTTCTGATAGCCATCACTTAAATGGAGTATGAATTTCATTGTTTTTTTAAGCTGCTTTCTCTCGTATATTTTTTGAATATCTTCCAATTCATTTACAAAAGGAACAACTAAACTCTCAAAATCATAATGTTTGTCTTTATTTTTATTCCAATGTTGTAGTGTTCTTTTTGGAATTTTATCTAATTGATTTTCATCTAATATTCCTTTGATGTAAAACAAAGGAATTAACGGATGATAATTTCTTTTGAACATTTTCTCATAGCTTTTCTGGAAGCAAAAATAGAAAAATAATCGAAATAAAATTTAAACTAAAAACCACCTCACTAGGAGGTGGTAAAAAAATTGCTATGAAAAAGAAAGTGCTAAATCGCACTATTTTCAATTTAAAGATACTAAAAGTATTTTACATCCCCTTAAAAAACTCTTCTAAAGAAATATCCATTGCTTTTAAAATTTTTACAAGCGAACTAAAACGCAGGTCACTCCCTTTTTCATAACGTCCATATTGAGATCGTGGAATTCGATGCTCAAAAGCGAACTGTTCGTAATTGGTATATCCTTTTGCTATTCGTAATTCTCGGAATCTATTCCCAAGTTTTTCCTGTTCTTCTTTGATAAAGTCTTTTTTATTTGCCATATACAAATAAAGAATAGTTACTTTGATTTTGTTACCATTCATAAAAAACCATTAATAAGTGGTATTTTATGAATTCTTTATCTATATTCGCTGTGACTCGTTTATAAGAACGCCTTTTTTTAAGAGTCAAAGGCAATAAAAATCAAACCTTTATGAAAAAAACAGCAGTTGTTTTGACACTCTTTTTAAGTTTTTCGGTGTTAGGGCAAAAATTAAGTCAAAATGAAAAAACCAAACGTTGGGAGTATGTTCAAGTCTTTGAAATTCCAAATACACCTCCCAAAGAAATTTACAAACGGATTTTGAACAATTACATCCCCAAGAGTGATGTCATTCAATCCAAGATTGAAAATGAAAAAATTGTCATTCGTTACAATTTTAGAATGGGGACATTTAAATACGGAATCCTAACAGAAACTTTTGACATCAAAGAGAACAAACTACGTTGGAAAATTCACAACATTGTCTATCTAAAAGCGGTTAGTTCTTTATCCAAACAAAAAGAATTGGATGTCACTGGAGACAAAAAAATCATTAAGAAAATGAATAAATTACTTCCAGATGCTGTAAAAGGTGTTCAAGATAAAATTGTATCTGCTGGAAGTGATAGTGATGATAAATGGTAAAAAATATAAATAGCAAAAATTTTTAAAAAATGAAAAAAATAATAGTAATGATTATTGCATGTATAAGTTTATATGTTTGCTCAAGTAATGAAGAAATAGACAATCCATTTGATGGAGAATTATTTAATACGATTTGGTTAGGAACAGGAGATGATGAGGGAGAGAGCTATAGTTTTATATCTGACAACGATTTTAAATATGTTGGAGAGGGAACTATTGAGTCTGGAACTTATACCTTTAATGGGACAAGTGGTGTATTAACAACTTCTTCCAGCTCACATAGTTTCAAAATTGATGGAACAAAAATGACAGTAGAAGATGGTAGTTCTAGTATTTTTATAAAGAACTAATTATTTATTTCTGCTTTGTTCGTCAAAAAGCATTCAATTAATTGGATGCTTTTTTGTTTTAATCGAGTGTATCTTTAGGGATCTTACATCCAGCTTTTTCAAGAAAATCGAAAGCATGAGCAATTAGCTGATAAATTCTAGTGGTACTCACTTGAAAATTATTGGCAATTTCTCGTACAGATTTTTCTTGTTCAAAACGCATTTGTAATACCTTGAAACGAGATTCGGGCATTATTTTTTTATACTCCTGTGAATTGTTTTTAAAACCTTCTTTAGTAATATATAGTTTTGTTCGTTTTGTCATAGGGATATTATAAGAGAAATGACGATGTTTTGCACGAAGATTAAACGTAGTTCTTTATTAAATGCTGGTTTCTAATGATTTTACCGCAGGCTTTTATCATCAAGTGTTTTATAATTAATTCCGTGCTATTTCTTTTTTTAGCCATTCTCTGATAAGACATTTGTCGGATGAAATAATCATCACATAATTGAATCAGTAATTTACTTTTCAAAAAAGGATGGATTTTTTTTCGATGAATTATATAAAGTGACTTTAAATCTGCTATGATATCAGTTCTCATTTTGTTTGGTGCTATTTCCTGTTAAAACATTGTGCGTATACATTAAGGCAAAAGCATCAAAAATACCCATATGATAATCTTCAGACATGGTAAAGGTGCGAAGTGGAGATAAGAATTGTTTTAAAAAAGGAAACCAACCCGCCAAAGTCCTTGAGATTTCATATTTATTGGTGTCACCATAATGAGCAAACACTTTAGCTACTTCACTTCTACGATATTTAAAAACTTCAACATCGTGTTTGATGGCTTCTAGTTGTAAACGATCCACTACTTTTTTTACTCGATTTCCAATAGCATTAGAGCTATCATGATAGCCTTTTAAAATAACAATCTCTGGACGGTAGTGTTTGATAAATTTAAGAAGTCTTTTGACATAATTATTTGGAGACAATAATTTAAATTTTCCAATACCGTAATTCAAAATATCGTTTGGGTGTTCACAAACAACATAGCCCATTCCACGTTCATTAGGGTAAATCGCAATGGTAATTTTAGAGGTATTTTTCTTCTTAAGTTGACCATTAATTTTCATAAGTGGATTGGGTATCTTTAATTCGCTCAATAATGATTTTTAATAAGTCCAATCGTTTTCCAACGGTTTTGGAAGTCTCTTCTTCTAACAAATCTTGCTTTAGATTTTCACTTCGGAATAAAAGTTCTTGCAAATTTTCCTTAAAATGATTTTTAAACAAACGTTCAATGGGGATTTTTAAAATTAAGTGATAGGATATCACCACATCAAAATTAGGAATGACACTTCCTGTTTCAATTTTTGACAGATTACCAGAATGCATTCCAATAAGGGTTGCCATATCTTGAAGTAAAAAACCAGTTCGTTCACGAAACGTTTTTAAATAATTTAAAGGATATTGTTTTTGCATGATTAAAATTAAAAAAGTATTAGGGTTAATGAATAAGAAAACTAATACTTGCTCCTATTTTAATGGCTTTAAAGATTAGATAATAGAAACCCTATCTTGCACGAGATGCAAAAAAATTTCGCGGTGGCGTGGATATTTTGTGAGTAAGTTTAAATAATTAGAGATTTGAAAAAGAAATATGAAAAATCTGCACACCACAAAGTATGTTACATAATTATTTGTCGTGTGCAGAATTTTTATAGTTGAAAAAAAAGAAAACGAACTTCTTTATCACTTTTGAATGCCAGATGTATTAAAAGATATTTTATAAAATAATTTAAAAGCTCGTCTTCGAATTACTGGATGGTGTGCTACTACTCCTTTTTCATTTTTAACTTGAATTATTTTTTTAACAATCAAAGAGGCAATGGCTGTTCCCACAGAACGTTTAGAGAGTCCAGTTTTTTTGACAAAAAACGCATTGGAAATCCAATCCCACTCTTTTGGTTTCTTGGTAATTGGATCCTTCCATCCCAGGGTTTGACGAATAATGATTAATAGTACTTTGAGTTCAGATTCAGAGAGTTTGGGTAGATAGGTATCGAATACAATATTGGATACACGAGTTTCGTAATAGTAAGTCATCCCAATAAGTATATCTATCCAAACTGTAACAAGATAGAACCCTCAATCTGCACGATATGAAAAATTGGGTTTCTATCTCAAATAAACTTTACCACCTATACTTATGGATACCGATTATCTATTCGAACCCTAAACAAACTATGCTATAATGAACACGCAACACAGAACCACATTTGATCAGACCAAACCATTTGAATACAGTGAGGGACAACAAAGTGTTTTGTGTTGCAACGGAGCATCAATTCGTTGTCCCTCTCTGGATTTAAGTTTTGAACAAGTCAGGGACCGACTTATAAAAAGGGGAATGTCCCAAAAGGATTTTGAAGAACTTGTTGGATTTTTAAGAGGTTTAGCAAGAGGATTCATCGAAGAAGAGCTCCGAAGAATTAATAGCCATAGACAAGACAAAGGATATGAAAACTAACAATCATATCATTGCACTCATCTATGCACGAGTTTCCACAAAAAAACAAGACCCTATGAGCCAGCTCATTCGTTGTAATGAATACTGTCAACAAAAGGGTTATACAGTTGAAAAAACGTTTAAGGACAAATTTACGGGAGGAGGGAATTTTTTAGAACGTCCAGCAATGCGCGAATTGTTAGAGTATGCAAAGAAAAATATTCACAAGCAGTATGTTGTTGTTTTTGATGATTTAAAACGCTTTGCACGAGATACAAAATTCCACATTGACCTTCGAACGACATTCTCAGCAAATGGACTTACTCCAGAATGCTTGAATTACAATTTTGATGAAAGTCCAGAAGGACGGTTTATGGAGACCATTCATGCGGCACAAAATGAACTGGAACGCCATCAGAATCGACGACAAGTCATTCAAAAGCAACGAGCAAGGCTCATTGCTGGGTACAATGCTTTTACCTCTCCTAGAGGCTATAAAAAAATCAAACACTCAGCACATGGAACTATAGATATTCCTACTAAAAAAGGAAAATGGATTAAAAAAGCATTGCAAAAATTTGCCAGTGGGGAGTTAGGAACTAAAAGGCAGATGGCAATTTATTTACAGAACAAAGAAGTATTAGGAAAACAAGATACCTTTAGGTATATACAAGCTGTAAGTAAAATCTTAAAGAACCCTTTCTATGCAGGATATATAGAATATGCTCCTTGGGAGGTTCAGCGAAGAAAAGGGAAACATAAGGCACTGATTAGTTTAGATGAATTCAATACGATTCAAAGGAAACTATCGTCAAATGCGATTCCAAAATCCGTTCGTGAAAATCAGAATTCAATTTTTCCACTACGAGGGTTTATCAATTGTTATTACTGTAAAACAAAATTAACAGGCTGTAAATCCAAAGGGAGGTGGGGTGGTTTGTATTATAAATATTACTGTTGGAATAAAAAATGTGCACTTCGTAAAATGCAAGGAGTGATTAAATCCGTTGATGTCAAAAAGATTCATCGAGAATTTGACCGTCTGTTGGAAGCATTAAAACCAAGTAAAGAAGTATTAAATATAACAAAGCAAATCTTTGAAGACGTTTCTAAAGAACAGGTAAAAAAAATAGCGCACCAAGCATTATTGAGCACTCAAGAAAAAAAGACGAAAGAAACGGAAATAGAACATTTGATTTCTTTAATTTCTAATCCTAATACATCAGAACTATTAAGAGAACGCTATGAAAAAAAAGTTACAGAACTTTCATTGGATATAGAAAAAATTGCACGTTTAGATTCAAAAATGCCTCAATCAGAAGAATTACTTCGAACCCCACGTAAGAAAATGTTTGAAGTTCTAAAAAACCCTTATAAAATATGGACAGAAAGTGATTTAGAGCAGAAACGTCAGCTATTTTATTTTCTTTTTGAAGAAAATTTGGAATACCTCCCAAATAAAGGATTTCGAACCCCAAAAAAAGCCTTACCCATAAGACTTTTTGAGGAGTTTAGTTCCGCTGATACGGAGTATGTGCACCTACTGCGTAGAAATTCGAACCCTATGCAAGCTTATGTTAAAAAGTGGAACTCACAGATGAGTACAATGTTAGAGTTTAAAACCAATAAATGAGTATTGGTTTTTTTTGGTGATTTTTAAAATGAAAACTGTTACTTAATACTCAATAGAGGTGTCCGTCAAATCATCACCATTTTGAAATACTTTTTCTAAATACGATTTCAATAAAGTATACTCTGCGATGTGTACTACTTCTTTATCTGATAAATTCTCTTCAAAAGTTTTACCATGATGATTGCGAATAACGTTCCGTAAGTCGTTTATATATGCTCTGGTAATCGGAAAAGGTCTTGTTAAAAATTTCATACGTTCCAGTATAAGGTTTTCAAAAACATAGGTATAGAACTCTCTTTTTTCATAAACAACAAGATGAGAGTTCTATGTCATATGATAAAGGCAAGCGAAACTAGGATCTATGAAACCACGATTTAAAAAAGAAATATCCTATTTCGCGAGAGTAGATTTTAGAGATGACTGTCGATTTTTTGGAATCCATCAATTAGATCGTTTGACAGGAATGTATCTTTTGGGAAAAACAAATAGCGGAAAAAGTACCACTTTAAAAACATTATTTTATCAGGATATGCTGCATAATCGTGGTGCTTGTTTGTTTGACTGTCATGGAGACCTCTTACAAGGAGTATTGGCAATCCTACCCAAACATAGAGTGCAAGATGTCATTTTATTTGATGCAACCAATCCGAATATAAAACTGGGATACAATCCTTTAAAAAGAGTGAGCTATCAAAAAAGAGCATTAATTGCCTCTAGTATTTTAGAGACCTTTCAAAAGTTATGGGGACAACAAGGCTGGGGAGTGAAATTAGAATATATTTTAAGACAGGTATTGCTCCTGCTTTTAGACCAGCCGAACGCCAATTTTGGAGACATTCCTAAAGTATTGTTAGATGAACATTTTCGGGATGCTTGCCTCTCTAATATCAGGCACCCCAATGTATTGCGTTTTTGGGAACAAGAATTTCCAAAATTAAGTGGCAAATCGGATATTCTTCCAGTACTCAATAAAGTATCAGGGTTTTTATCCATTCCGATTATTCATAAGATTTTGGTAGAGAATCAAGAACAAATTTCATTGCGTTCCATTATTGATAAAAAACAAATACTATTGATTAATTTGTCCAAGGGAAGTATTGGAAGTGATGGTGTTCACTTATTAGGCTCTTTGTTACTGACTGCTTTTTCTTCAGCAGGGTATTCTCGTATTGACACTCCAGAGGATGAGCGTACCCCTTACTTTTTATATTTGGACGAATTTCAAAACTACACCTCTGGTTCTATTGCCAATGCGTTGTCTGAATTACGAAAATTTAAAATAGGATATGTTTTGGCGCACCAGTATATGTTCCAACTCTCCACAGAGATACGCAATGCGGTATTGGGAAACATTGGAACCATTATTTGTTTCAAACTGGGTCAAGCAGATGCAAAATATATGGAGAAAGAATTCTATCCTGTTTTTACTACGGCTGATTTTATCAACCTACATCAATATCATATTTACCTAAAGTTACTCATCAATGGGAAAGTCTCTCAAGCTTTTTCAGCGGTGACCATTCAACACATTGCACTCAGAGAAAAATAGGGTTTCTAGTCCTAAAATATGAATTGCTTCATACTGGTTTTGAAACCTAATGGATACATTTTTTAACAAAAGTATCTGTGATACAACTTAATATTTATGAAAACAAAACTACCCTCTCATCGTTTGATGAGACCTTATGAAGTAGAACTTCATTACAAACGACCTTTATTCTCTTCTATGAAAAGTATTTGTTGTGCAGAAGATGCAAATCTAATTTTAAGAAGCTATGTTGATGAAAAAAAAATGGATATGAAAGAGTTCTTTTATGTTATTTTTTTATCGAGAGCAAACCACGTTTTAGGGATTTCCACGATTAATTGCGGAAACATTTCTGGAGTGTGTGTAAATATTCGCGAGATTTTAGTGCTGACTTTGTTGTTGCATGCACCACAAATCATTGTGGCGCATAATCATCCTTCTGGAAAATTAACACCTTCAAAAAATGACGAAAAAATTACAGAAAAACTACAACAAGGCTTGTCACTTTTTGATGCACAATTATTAGATCATCTGATTCTGACTTCAGAGGATTTTTACTCATTTGCAGATCAAGGAGCACTCTAGTCAATTATCAACCTTTTTTTTAATTTAAACCTACACTAATTTATAATTAGTTGTTGGTCTTACCAACCTATGCCTAAAACTCCAATTTCCTATTACGGTGGAAAACTCAATTTAGTAGCTGAGATATTACCCTTGATTCCAGAACATAGAATTTACACAGAAGCTTTTTTCGGAGGTGGTGCAATATTTTTTGCCAAACCACCTTCGGAAGCTGAAACTATTAATGACACCAATTCTATGGTGGTTAATTTCTATGAAATTGTGGTGACTGATTATCACAATCTAAAACAAAAGATTGAAGCTACTTTATTTTCAAGAGCGAGTTATACCGTTGCGTTGAGTATTTATAGAATGCCTCATTTATTTTCTAAGCTACAGCAAGCCTGTGCTTTCTATATCGCTACAAATATGGGGTTTAGTTGCAGAATTGGGAGTTGGGGTTACGATAAGTATGGAAAACGAGTGAAGGCTTTTCGAAATAAAAAATTGGTTTTTAATGACCAAATCCATAAAAGATTAGAAAACGTTCAGATTGAGAATACTGATGCTTGTCAGGTTATCAAAGCACGAGATACAGAAGATGCATTTCATTATGTAGATCCGCCTTATATCGATACAAATCAAGGACATTACGCAGGCTATACCAAAACACAATACCGAGAACTATTAGAGACTTTATCTAAAATTCAAGGCAAATTCTTATTGAGTTCTTACCCAAGTAAACTGCTTACCAAATACACTAAAAAACACGGTTGGTATTCCAAAACTTTTGACAAACCGCTTTCTGCCAGAAAAGCTGTAAAAGGCAAACCAAGAGGGCGAAAGATTGAGGTTTTAACAGCAAACTACCCACTAGAAAAGAATATCAAGTAAAATAATCATGCGTTGCAATTTGCTTGGAATAAATCGAAATACTACAATTTTTTTAACACTTAAATAGATATCAAATGAACAAAATGATAGACCTCGATTTGCGAGGATTCAGAGGAACAGCAGACACCATTTTAGGTCTCTTTAGCCACATTGCCAAAAGAGAAAATTGGAGTGAAGCAGAAATACAAGCTGTTATTTCTGAAGCCACGAAACACAATGACTATGACCATCTGTTAGCAACGATCCGTGAGCATTGCAAATACTAATGATTATCTGTGCGAATCGCACCAAATATTAATTTTTAAAACTTAAAAACAATGAAAAGAGTAATTGAAAAAACAGTAAACCTCAATTTGATTGGTGTTAACGGAAACGCTTTTATGATTATGGGAGTTTTCCAAAGACAAGCTAAAAAAGAAGGTTGGACTCCAAGGGAGATACAAGAAGTTCTGAAAGAAGCAAAAAGTAAGGACTACAATTATCTACTAGCTACGATAGAAAACCATTGCGAACCTAAAGATGAAGAAGTATGAAAATCAGAGAACAAAAAAGGCTACGACTTTATTTAGAAGTATTGGCTAAGAAACTGGAAACCGAAGAAGAACAACATATTCATCCTGTTATTCAAAAACAGTTAAATACAGAAGATTTGATCAACATCTTACTCTGGATGTTTCCAAAAATTTGGACAAGAGAAAAGTTAATTTCAAAAAAGAAAGAAGAACTTTTAAGTCTGATACATACAGATGCTAACATACTTTGGTATACGATAGATCAATTGGAAAAACAGATGAATAATATTGTAAAATATTCACAAGAGGAAATTCATTCTTTCTTTTCCAAAACGAATAATGAAATGCATTATCTGGCGAGCAAGCCAGTAACCAATTGGGATGCTTATGACAAAGCCAATTACCATTCGCTGATGTCAAAAACCAATACAACCAAAAGAGTATTTGGAATCTTTACCAGCGATGTTTTGGCAGAAGATGTGTATGCCGTCACGACCAAACCTTCTTATTTCTTTGACACGAAAGAGGAAGCCGAGGCAGAAATTGAAAACATCATCAAAGAGGAAAACTTCCAACGTGATGAGCTTACAATTCATTCGCTCTGGCTGATTCAAAACTATTCTTAAGAAGAACACTTATCCGCTTCGATGCGATAAAAATTAGTGCGATTCGCACCAAAATTAAATATAAACTTAAAAACAATTAGATATGAGTAATTCAAGTATTGTGGATGTTTTAATTGAAAACATCCAAACCGATCAAAATTTTCTACAAGAAGTAGAAACAAAAATGAACAATCTAAAAGACGAGAAGCAAACCATTGTCAATCGTCTCAAGGAACAGCATAAAGACTTATCCGTCTTATCAAAATATGCTGATGAAAGCCAACAAGCAAAAATTAAGGAATTGGGATTTGATATTGTTGAACCTCAGAAAAGCATCAATACTGTTGCCAATGTTGCCTTAGATTTAATCATCAAAGCCAAAGACAATCAGTTAACTAATGGTGCTTGGTATGATAATTATGTGAAAAGTGTCCCTAAAAATGAAGAAGCCTTAAAATATTCAGCATTCAATATTAAATGCAGAACGCTTTTCAATACACAGAAGTTAATTCGTACTAAAAGTAAAGATGCTACTTCTTCGAGAGAAGATATCATTTCTCTAAACGGGCAGGTAAGACTTGCAACTAAGGAAAAAACAGAAAATACATCTAAAACAAACAAAAAAGATGACAAATCTGCTAAGACAACCTAATAAAGAAAAAGCGATTGATTTGGCAGTTTGGCTGAATTTCAAACACCGTGTGGATGGAAAGCGCTTTGGAGTGATTCAAAGCATTGAGGGAGATTTCTTAATCGTATCTCCCGATCATCCTACTTTTAAAGGAGAAGTTTTTGAAATTTTGCCAGAGCATTATTCACAAATGGATTATAAACACATTCGAAATATTGGAATGGATTTTACTCCCTTGCACCACTGGGAAGAAATTGATGGAATGATTTCTGTGATGGATGGAGAGATTTTGAGATTTATTCTCAAATACAAAATTCCATTAAAAAAACTCATCCGTTTTGAATTAGCTTCTCGTGGATATGACGAAAACCACCAATGGGTAGGTTTTGATAAAGCCGAAGAAATTTGGTTAAATGAAAATTAAAAAAATAAAACACTGTCGAATTAATGATGGTGTTTTTATCTATCTTTAAATAGCATAGGCGATTTTAATTTATAATACTCTTTTAATAAGGAGTTATATTCATTACAATTATCAATACAGTTGCCTTTTAGATCAATTTTAAATGTTTTATTATTATGCGAAATGCAAAGTAGCTCCTTTTCATTAGTTAGTGAAATATTTTCAAAAATTGGGGGTACAATTTCTAATCCGTTTCTATTCACAAGACCAAGTCCTCTCATGATTTTATCCTTATAAAAAACAGAGTTATTGATCAAAAACAAGGTTTTTCCATTAATGTCCGAGTCTAATTTTAAAATAGCTATGCCGTCAAAATTATCACCAACACTTTTATTGTTTTGAAAATCAAATATTCCTTGTTTTATGTGTAATCTATCAACTCTAAGATTTACTAAATGCAAAGAGTCTGTTCCTACTGAAATAATATCTTTATTAGTAAATAAATTATCTATTATATGCCGATACCCTAAATAATAATTGCTAGGGGAATTATCATATTCATTTAGCAGAATATAATCAAACCCCAAATTCGTATTTTCTTTACAAGACAAAATTTTCTTTTTATTAATATTTTTAAGAATAAGAATATTTTGTTTTTTATTATTCTTAAAAATGTCAAAACTGAAAATAAACAAGTCTTCAGTTACTCCTAATACATCAGATATAACTATTGGATTTTTTTTCTTTACTTTAATACAACTATTTAATTCTTTTCCAGATATAGAAGAGTACAAGTCATATCCATTTATCGTTATTAATCTATCTTTGGGACAATAAAACTTGTTATTAAACTGTTTGCATTCTAATGGAATAGCCCCATTTTTTTTCATAACATTCCACTTGGTAGCAATAAAAATATTTTTTGAGTAAATATTAATATTATTAAATTTACCTGTAAGTATTTTTCCTTTACTATTTATTATGTACGATTTATTTTCATTAGGGTTAGCGTATTTTTTGATTATAAAATTACCTTTTGGTAAAACTATAATATCATCAACATCTGATGTGTAAAAAGTTAAAATTTCTTTTCCTTTAGTATTTAAAATACACCTCTTATTCTTATCAAATACGTAAGCAAAACCATCAAAAAATGGAGTACCAAAATCATATTTAAATGGAATTTTTTTGACATCATTAGTCTGACTCACATAACCATATTTATTAAATTTCTTAACTAAACTAAATCCATGAAATTCTTCACCAATAAAAGAATAGCGAGGGTTATTTTTTAGATTTTCAATATTAAATAAATAGCTTTTATTTCCCTTATTATCTTGGATTAATTTTACTTCGCTTGAAAAATCATTATATAGTTTTTTTGATATATCTATGTTTGTTTTATAGTTTTTTAAAATTTCAAATCCTTCTTTTCTTCTGGGGTCATTATTGGGGATTGTTGTTAATTTTTTTGCGTATGAGTTTAACCTCTTCTCCCATATATCTAATTTTGAATCGAAAACACTATTTTTTCCTAGTTTTAGATTTAAGGTATCTAATTTTTCAATGATTCGAGTTTGTAGATCAAACATTTTTATAAAATATTCTCTTCCATACAATTCACTCTTTTCTGGTGCAAAAAAAGTTTTATTATCTAATGTCAGAAAAACAATATTTTGATAAATAACACCTCCATTATTATCTATATTTAATTTTTCCACGCTCCCAATGTTGGTGAGTTTTTTGATAGTTCCAGAAGCATCTAAATTAAAAGACATAGGAAGTCTACGTGAGTCTTTTGGTGTTTTCTTTAAAAGCGCATTAATCTCTACATTTGTTGGAAAATCTTTGTCTTTAGTAATATTTTGCGCTAAGCTTTCAAGCTGAAATAATATAAAAAAAACACTAAAAAAAGCAATTTTTATAATCATAAGTTCACTTCTTTAACATTACCAAAATTAATAATCTGCTCTATTTTCCCACTATCTTTAACTTGAATATTTATATTCATATTATTAATTTCTTTAGGTAAACTATCTTTTTTGATTTTAGTAGTATCCAATACTTTTTTATCAATCAATGGTTTTTGTTTTTCCTTTTTTTCTATATCTCCCATATCAGGAGAGCAACTTCTAGAAACTAGGATAATTCCTATAATTAGAAATACAATACAGATAATTGTGAAATAACTAATTTGTTTAGTAGAATAATTTTTTAAAGAAAACTTCTTCTTTTTAGGACTAGGTTGTTTAGTCTCAGTATTATATTTTTCTGTCTTGTATATATAAGCCAATTCAATTAAACATTCTACTTCCTCAACATCAAAATTCCTAACATATTTATTGGACGGAGTATTATTAGCTTTAAAAAATTGGTATACCCTATCACCAGAATATTTGAATTTTTTTGATACAAATTCTTCTGTGTCAGATTGTAGTTTTTTCCAAAAATCATTTGTTGAACTATAGGCTTTATATTTGAATATTCTTAAATTTTCATCACTACCTTCATAAAAAACAGGATAGTATTTTTCTATTGTTGCTAATACTTCTGAAGCTTCTTCAAGCGAATAAAATCTGTTTTTACTACTCATAACTTTTTTAAGGTTTCCCTGTGTATAAACTCCTTTCTTTTTTTAAGAGTTGTGTTTAAATAAACTTAAAATCAATTTAATACAAATTTTATGATTACACAACATCAATATTTAATTTTTGAAGCTGAATTTATTTCTTCTATTAAAAGGATTACTAAATTTTTAATATCTAAAGGATATTTAATAACTCATGAATCTTCACTAGGGGAAAACAATTGTCTTATCAATATTTTTTCAATGTATCATTATCTATATAATAATGAAAAAATAAAAGTAAATTCTTTCTTTAATGACAATTACAACCTAGGGGAAGTATTTAGTGAAAGTAAACATCAAAAATACGAGCCTACTCCAATATTGAAATGTGAAATTATTGGAGATTCAGAACTAACAATTTCTATTGATTTTACTGTTTATGTAAAACCAAATCTTCAAACTCATTCTTTTAGTCTAGTACTTGACAGAGATTTTGATAAATCTCAAATTTTAGACTTTAAGTTTTCTGAATGGAAATTGATGATGCAAACATTTGTAAATCACATACTAGATAAAATCAAATAATCAATAACCAACACTCTTTTTTAAAGAGTGTTTTTTTTAGAGAAAAACTTCTAAACCAAACATAAACCAAACATAAACCAAACATAAACTTCTAAACCTAATCTAAACTAGTGTGTTTTGTTTCATAATTTAAAAAAATACAAAATGAAGCTTACAGAGACAAAGAATGCTAGACAACACGAAAAAGTAGTAAGCCTTAAAAGGCTAAATGTAAACAGATTATTGAAAAATCATTTTACACAACCAAAAAACAATAATACAGATTTTAAAACTCAATAATAATGAAAGATTTAAAAACTCCAGGGCAAAAGGCTCCAAACTACAAAGAGACAGATTTATGTCTTACTGCAATTGAATCTTTAATTAAAACAACAACTTATAGGTCTATTGGCTATAAGATGTTAAATGATTTAGATGCTGATGATTTAGCACCAGACCATAAAGTTACGTACTTATACTTATATGGTAGATACTTTTCTTATACCTACAGAGAAACAAAAGAAGTAGAAGACTTAGAAACTGCAAATGATTTTTTTGATGATTTGATGCAATACGCATTCGATCATGATGTAAAAGTTACAGATTTTAAGATTTTCTACAGCAGAGCCTACACCAAATTCAAATTAGCACAAATAGTGTGGGATGATGAACGCAAACCTTGGCTTCTAAAAAAAGCAAAATCAATAACAAAAAGAGCTATATCTATAGATAATTCAAATGACAGCTTCTTGTGGTTGCAACAGCAGTTGCAGGCATAAATGTAAATAAGCACATCCTAATAATTAAGATGTGCTATTCTATTTCTAATTTTAAAAAAACAACAATGAAAACAAACAGATCTATACAAAACCATTTTAAGGTTTCTACATCAAGACATGTAAATACGAATTCGCTTTTATCAGATTGGTGGATTACAAAAATTAATAATAATAACTCTAAATACAGACAAGATGAAAACAAAACTTATTAATGTAATAAACAACTACTTCCAATCTAAAGCAGATTGGAAGTTAAAAAACAATTCAATGTTCAACAATTTAAAACAAAATAAAGATGAAAAAAAGTAAAATTATCCCAACAGTCGGGTTTTATAACCAAAAAGCAGACAAATTGTTTGCAAAGAGAATTCCGCAGATTAATAAAGAGATTAAGGTTTTCGCACAGGACTTGGCAAATCAATCTAGACCAAATCAAAACGATCCGCAGATTTTGTTTATGCCAAAAATAAAAGGCTTGTTTGATGCCTTGCTACAAGAAGTTTTAAGAATTATTGGAGCTTTTTCTGTACTACATCAAACAGGAGCGCATTTGATAGAAATCTATGAACGTGAAGTTGCTGCATTAAAACAAAAGAAGGCAGAATTATTAGAAGATATTCGTTTGATTCGAAAAGATATTTTAGGGCTAACAGACATCTCACATATTATTCGAAAATGGATTTATAAATGGCGTCCTGTACTCATTGCACTAAGTGTAGGAGAAGTTGCAGTCAACTATAAAATTTTGTTGATTATTACCCCCAATCAAGCCACATCATTGGTGGCAAGTTTGGGATTATGTACCGTGTTGTTTGTGATTGCACATTCTTTTAAAGACCTTTTAAGTTATGCAAACACCAAACTATTAAAATGGGCAGTTGGAACTACTATTGTTCTCGGTGTTTTAGCGTTACTATGGAACTTAAACACCATTCGTGTTTCCTATATGCAAAATCAAGACGGAGAACTGACCAATATATCGGAATTTTCCTTTGTCATTATCAACTTTTCTATGTGGTGTGCGGGGGCTATCATTGCATACCTCTATAAACCCCTGAAATCTGAAATTTCCAGCAATGCCAAATACAAAAAGGTAAAACAAGAATTAAAAACAGTAGAAGCTGAACTGAAAGGAATAAACGATAGGCTTGCAGAGATTCCAAGTGAATTGGATGAGAAAATCGAAAACATTAAAAACATGAACAATATGGCAAAACATTACGAGAGTAGTGTTTGTAAAGAGTACCGCTCTTCTGTGGCAATGTTTGTTTCGGAAAACCTCTTTAGACGTAAAGACAAAGTCAGTCCGAAAGCCTTTCTATTAGAACCACCAAAACTGGAAACTTACTTTGACCATATCCATACAAACGCTAAAACTCAATAACAATGAAAAAAATAATAAGAATAATTATAGTCATGATGCTTTTTACAAAATGTGAGGAGCATCAACCGACCACAGAGCATTTGAGTGTGGTTATTGATAAAACGGATGCAGACAGTTATCAGCCAAATGCAGAAGAAATTTTTAGTTACCTGAAACAAGAACATTCAAGTGATGGTTTAAACCTCACACTTCGGTATGTGGCAGAAACTAGATATGCACCAAGTCATCAGTTTCAGCTAACAAGAGGAGCAGTTGGCTTTTTGTCTAATGAAGATACTCGAAGACGAAAGAGAAAACGTCTGTTAGCTCAATTTAAAGATACGCTGACGAATTACAAAAAGAGCCTAAGCCCCCGATCAGAGATTTTTAGATTGGTGGTCAGTGAGCTAAATAAACTTTCTAAAGTAACAGGAAGCAGAACCCTTCTGCTGTTTGCAGATTTAAAAGAACACAGCTTTTATTCTGTATATAAAAAGCACGACGTACAAGAATTACTTCGTAATCCAAAACGTATCCAAGAAAGATTTGAGAATGCGACAACAATTCCCAATGATTTAACAGGCATTGCACTTCATATCATTTACACACCAAACTTAAAGGAAGACCAGATATTTACTGCAATGATTGATTTATATAGAAAGGTATTTGAATCAAGGGGTGCCAACATAGAAATTACCCGTTCACAAATTGTACAATTTTAAGGATGACAGTAATTATTTATTAGGTGAGAATATCTAAATAAAAATTGAACTTCAAAACAATGAAATCATGAGTAAAGTAAAAACATTTTTTAAAATCTTATTTCAAATTATTTCAGCAATAGGGAAGCTTTGTTTTTTAGCAATTTATGGGCTGTCAAAAATTACAGAGGGAATCTCAAAAATACTGGCAAAGATTTCTGAAAGATTTATTGATTAGTCCAGTCCATAATGGACATTAGGCATAGATATTATTAAAAATAAAACACCATAAATGAAAACTATTATAGATGCACTTTTAGAGCCGCTAACAATGCTATTTGAGGGGATAGAGAATCTTTTAGATAAAGACCATAGTTATAAGGGAAGTTTGGGGGATGCAGACAAAATCCTCAAACGCAAACATTCCAAAGGCAATGGGCTTAAAATTGGGAATCGTTTTGTGAGCTTAGCTCAAATGATGAAGGGCGGAATGTTACTTTTAGGTAAGACAGGAGTAGGTAAATCCACAAAAATTTACCTCCAAAACCTGCTTTCACTTACTGAATTAACACCGATGTCTATTGTCTGTTTAGACTTGGCAGAAGAACTCAGAAATACCACAGGAGGCTATATCGAACAAGTACTAGATGAACAATCTGTAATTAATTTCTCCAATGCAGATGCATCCACGGTAACGTGGAATCCTTTGGAAGATTTAAAAGAAGAAGATGTACATCGTTTTTCAGTAGACTTGGTTGCCAGTCATACGCCAGATGGTGGCAGTAAAGACCCCATTTGGAACAACTTATCAGCATCTGTAATCAGTTATTGTATTCTGCTATTAAAACGCATTGAATATGTTACAAGGATGCGAGGGTATTTAAACTTATATAATGTTAGATACTTGATTGTTGTATTACAGGGAGAGCCTACAAAACTAAAAGCACTCATTTCCATATTTGCTGACGATTTATTGTACAGCAATTTCAAAGCATTTTTAGCCAATGATGCCAAGTTTTTAAATAGTGTACTCTCGAATGTTTTATCTGTTTTGGTACTCTGGCAAGATGAGAATGTCATCCGCACCACTTCCTCTACTTCTTTGGTGATGGAATCGTTTCGTTATGAGAAAAAAATACTCTGGATTCAGAGTTCTATTACCGCCCAAAAAAGATTAAAAGGCTTGAATTCTTTATTCCTAAAAGCTTGGTTTGACTTCATCATGAAGTCAGGTGTGCCGAGTAAAGAAGAACTTCCCATTGCTTTTTTTGCAGATGAAATGTCAGCAGTTGCTACTACTGACAAAGGGTTTATTCCATTTATTTCCAGTCAAATACGTAAGTTTAAATCCTTTGGAATCTTCGGTTTTCAGTCCTACAGCCAATGCATCAATTTATATGGAAAAGAGGGTGCTACTACTTTAAGAACCAATACAGGAACGGTTTTGTATTTAGGTAAACAAGATTTAGATACTGCTACACATATTAGTAAATCTTTAGGGAGGTATTCCTATGATAAGGATGGAAAAACGCTCTCAAGAGAAGTAATGACTCCAGAAGAAGTAATGTATCAGCATACTCAAGAAGGTGGCTTTTTAATTACCAGCGAGGAACGTCCTATTTGCCTAAAACGTATCAAAGCTTTTTATCAAGATAAACTTTTAAGAAAGCGAGCTGAAATTCCTGCACCTGAGATTCAAACCAACAACCCAATGCCTGAACTCCTGCCAATAGATGAATTGATAAAAGATGTGATGGAACTTAATAAAAATGTACCCAATGAAAAGAAGAACTCATAGCATTTCTATAAACAAAAGATGGATGAAAAATGCACTGGTATTCTTGATATGTATTGCTTTAGCAACTTTTTTGAAATGCATAGAACTACAAAACAGGAATTCCAAAAGAGCTGTTGAAGAACGATTGCATTGCATCGAGCAATTGATTAAAGAAAACCATCAAAAACCACAAAAAAACTGAAAAATGAAAACAAAGAAAGTAGCCCATTTTGATGTCGGTAAAATCTTAGCAATTGCAGAACATGGTTTGCTGCGATTATGGATTCAATCAGAAAAGAAATTAGACCAATGGATGGAAAAACCTCAAAAGAAAAAAAAGAAACAAAAGCAAAAGCTGACAAAGAAAAGCAAGAAGAACTTGGCAGAGGAACGTGAGCAAAATCGTGCTGTACAAAGAGCAATTCATCAGAAAAAAATACAAGAACGATTTACTGCATTAGAAATAAAGCCCCTTGAAGCAGAAAAAGAAAATTCCATAGAAATAACCCATTAAAATAAAAGATATGAAACTAATAACACCAGAATTACTAGAACGATTTGTAGAAGTTGGTAATCAAAATGAAATAGAAAACCCAGTATTTTATGCTAAATTCTTCAACCCATGTGGCTCTCAAACTTGGTATGCAAGTGAGTACAACCCAGAGACAAAAATTTGTTATGGCTACGTTACTGGAATGTATGTTGATGAATGGGGTACATTTTCTATTACAGAATTAGAGGCTTTAAAACCACCACCTTTTGGACTACCTATAGAAAGAGATATCCATTTTGAAGAACTCACTTTTAAAGAACTGATTCGTAAACAACGATTTCAAGATTTACATACTCAAGAAAAAGACATCAACCCAGACCAAGATATAGAACTATAAACCATTTCTCTGTAAGAAGCTAAAATGAAAACAACAGATTTTCCATATAATAATGTTCAAGCCTATTTAGATGCAAAAGGTGTGCTTGAATGGGGAACTGCACAAGACATTGAAGATGCACGTAAAGAATTTCGAAAGCTTTATTTGCAACACTACCAAAAGCATCGTTATCAGAGTACCCATACCAATGTTAGTATTTCATTTTCTAAAAAAGAAAAAAAGGTATTAGAAACATTGGCACTTGAAAAGGGAACAAAGCTTGCGAGTTTTTTAAAAGATATTGTATTAACATATACCAATACAGATGCAAAGCATCAGATACACATTACCAGTTCAGAAAACACCATAGAACTCAAACGATTGTTTTCACTTTGTTATGATGTTGTAGAAGAGCTACATTTTGAAAATACCAATGCTGAATTAACTCCGAGCTATAAAGAGTTATTACAATATTTTAAACAGTTAAACACCCTTTTAAATCAAGAAAATTGATCATCAAAAGTATTAGCCATACAGGAAATAAAAAAGCAGCAAGAAAGCTTATCAAATATATCTTTGATGGTCGTAAACCTTTGGAAGACCCAAAAGGTCAAAAGCTGATTTTTAAACAACATATAAGAGGATATGTTAGAGAAAAATGGGCAAAGCAATTTGAAGATTTAGAAGCTAATAGAAAATCACAGTATGCCAATAAATCTGTAGTAGCATACCATGAAGTGATTTCTTTTTCAGACCTATCAACTAAATACCTTACAAGAGCTATTATTAAAGACTTAATTCAACGATATATTAAGATGAGGAGCAATGGACAGATGTTGTGTGTTGGTGCAATGCATTTTGAGAAAAATAAAAATTGGCATGCACATTTAGTATTTTCAGGAATCCGTACTACTAACTATAAAAGTGCAAGAATTTCTAAAAGTCGGTTGGCTGATATTAAATCTCAACTTCAGGCCTATCAGATACAAACCTATACTTTTCTCGAAGATAGTGTTGTGCGACATGGTTTAAAAAAAAAGAGTTAACCAAAGCGTATTCTGAAAAGGAAAGCCAACTTCAAAAGCGTACTAATAAACCATCAGAAAAAGACATTCTATTTGAAAAAGTACAAGACATTTTTCAAAAATCTACTTCCATTCAACAATTTGAAAACTTACTATTAAAAGCCAATATTCAAACCTACCATCGCAATTCTAAATTGACTGGTGTGCATTTTGGAAAGCGAAAATATAGATTAAAACATAGCTTGGGTATTGACCCACAATTATTGGTACTAAAAGACAAAACCCAAGAGCGTTTTGCATCACTTCAGCGAATGAGGTCAGAACAGGATTTAGACAAATCCAACGATATAGAATTTTAAAAAATCATTCTATTTTTCAAGTCACAGTTTGGTAAGAAAGGGAGTTTGAGGGAAATTCTCTTCCCTCAACCAGAGGCAAGTTTTATTGATAACGATAGTTTCAATAAAACTTGCAATCTGGCTGCTAATTAACAGCTTTTATTTTATGTTTTTTTATAAAGAGCTCAGTTTGAAATATTACCTATCATTAGTTCATTTTAACTGAGTTTTCCAATAGACTAAACTTTTTAATATTCTTTTGATAATTGTATTCCTATTTGTTTTTTGTTTTTTTTCAGTTATAATTGACTACATTTGATAAGAGAAAATATAAATCATAAAACAATATGAATTACATACTTAAAAAAGTACATCAAAAAAGCATTCAGATTCATAATCTATATACATATTTTAAAATATCTAGCATTGAATGGTATAATATTATTGCTGGTGTATATGATTTTTTAGGTGATTTTTATAAACGCCCACGAATAGAATTTATAAATAACTTAGGTATTAAACAAGGAGATATAGTTTTAGATTTATGTACAGGTACTGGTAGAAATGTTAGTTATCTTGCTGAAAAAGTTGGTAAAAAGGGGAAAGTTTTTGCTATTGATTCTTCTAAGGGAATGCTAGAATTAGCAAGAAAAAGATTTTATAACCAAACTAATGTCCACTTCATAAATGTAGATTGTGAAGATTTGACAGTTGAGGTCTTAAAAAAATACAAAGAAGATATAGAACAGGTTGATCATATTTTCTGTTCTTTAGGTTATTCAGTTATGGAAAATCCAAAAATAGTATATGGAAAATCTTTTAGATTGCTTAAACATAACGGTCAGTATGCGATAATGGATTTGTTTTCTGAAAAATCAAACTTTTTATCTGCAATTATTGACTTTTTAGCTTTTGCTCAATCAAAAAGAAAAAGTTGGAAAATCATAGAAAACAATTGTAAAGATATTTATCATAAAAGATATAATGTTATGTCAGGTGAGATTTTCGTAATATCTGGAAGAAAGAAATAAGTATAAGCGAGTGCCTGATTTTATTGTAAAATATCAAGAATTTAAAAAATTGGTGACAATCTTAATAATAACTTTAATCATAACTGCTTTATATTTTTTAGTTAGAAAGTATTTATCTGAACTATGGAATAAAGTAAAGCTGCATCGAAAAGATGCTTGGATTTGGTTGATTGAATATATTACAGTTTACCTACTACCGTTCTTTATATTTGCTGTAGTTTTTCAGTTGACTGAAGATGAGATAAGTAATTGGGATAAATTAATTTCACTTCCAAATTGGATGCTAATAGGTATAATATTATTTGGAGAATCACTAAAAGAATTAATAGAATATTTGTGGAAAGCTCAAGGAAGATTCAAAGAGAATGTTAAATTTAGTTTGAGTATTGGGTTGTTTGGTATAAGTATGTGTGCTGTTTTTTTAGCAATATTAATTTTTGACCAGTATCATAGCAAAGAAAATTCTCATCTTATAAAGTCGTTTTATTATTGGCAAGTTGCTTTATTTCTAGGTTCAACAATTTATTCTTTTTTAATGAAAATACTTATTGCTGACGCAACTACAAATTCAAACTCTATGGAAGAACCTAATAATATTAATATAAGATAGAATCAGAAGATTATTAGTTCTTAAAATTCTTTTAAAAATTAAACTTTGATTTAGGTGTAAACCGACAAATTAGAAGTTTATTTAATCATACTTATGAAAATAAACTCATATAGAGCATTAACACAAATATTAATTATTCTTTTTCTAGCTAGTATAATTTTTGTTTGGCTGAATTATTATGATGGAATAGCTGTAATTGAAAATATAAAAGATAAATATGGATTATGGCTTTTATTGATTACTATACCCATACAAGTAATATTGTCGGTTACTCCTTTTCCAAGTGAGGCTTTTGCTTTTGGAATAGCTATACTTTTAGGGTTTAAACTTGGTGCCTTGAGTATTTGGGTTGCTTGGCTAATATCTGCTTATGTGGAATATAAACTTATCCAAAATACAAAAAAGGATATTGATCTTACTATTAATTATAAAAAAATACCTAGTTTTTTAAAAAGAATCCCAATTAATTCACCTTTTTTCTTAATTTTAGGTTTGTATCTGCCTTTTGGTTCCCATGTAGTCATAGGTACTGCCGCTATTAATAATATCAATATCAAAAGACTTATGATTTGCTGTGCTATAGGATATACACCTTATTCGTTGCTAGTCTCTGGAATAGCAAATAATTTGATTTTAAACTAATTAAGCATGATTTCTTTAACCATACCTTATAAACAAAAATGTATCATAAGAATGATGAATCAAAGAGATGCTTTATCATTTACAAAACTTCTTTATTCTGTTTATGGTAAAACTTATACATACAAAGATTTTTACCAACCTGATAAATATATTAACCTTATAAACTCAAAAAATGTGTTGTGTTATGGATGTTTTAATGAAGATAACGAATTAATTGGACATACAGCATTAAGATATAATAAAAAAGATTGTAGCTATTATTCATTTCTGTCAATGAAGAAATGGACAAAAAAACATATTGATAGAGATTTAGAAAAAAAACAATGGAAAGCTATAATTAACCAACTGTCTAGTAACGCTTCTTTATTATATCAAAATACAACCACAAGTCATCTATTAGCTCAAAAATATGCTTCAACTCACTTATTATCAAATCCAATAGGGTTTATTTTTAATTACACAAATAGAGAGTCTTATAAATCAATAAAAACATCAGGTCGCTTCATGCACAGTCTAATTCAAATTACTCAATTAAAAAAAGAGCAGGCTAAAAAGGTGACTTTATTTGATAATTGGTGGACTAATTGGATTAAACTTTGTTACTCTGGGATGGGTTTTGAAATAGAAGTATCAAATCAAAATAATAGTATAAAAAAGGAGCTAATTATAGAAAAAACTTATGAAGATAATAAGCTGGAAATGGTAGAATATACTCTTAAGGGGGGGGTAGGTAATTTTTTTCTACCAGAAAGAACTAAAACAACTCTCTTTAAGATTCCAATCAATAATTTAAAACTGTTTAATAAACTAACCAAACTTAATTTTATACCTGTTGGAATTAAAATTAATTTATATAAAAATGATGAGTTGGTATTACAGCTATTAACAAAAAACGAAATTAAAGAAATCATTAAAAGAGCTGATTCGATAGCACTTTATTCTACTAAAGCTAAACAAATGCTTAGGTTATGGATTCATTTAGTATTAAATAGTATGCATTAATTTTAACTAAAAAAGTGCTGCTTCTCGACAAATAGACCCTCGATAAATGAGGTGTTTTTAAGCAGTGAATTGGAAAAATTGGCTGAATTTTATTTTCTACATCAATAAATCTTATTATGCTGAATAAAAACGACAAGCAAAAAAAGAAACTTAGTAAGAACTAATAATACGATTGACAAATTTAGATCTATCATATATTGATTTTTTAGATTTACAATCAACATACTATATAATTAAAGAATAGTATTGGTTTTCTACACTGAAAAACTATAACGTTATATATAATGAATTATGTCAACTTAGAGATGTAGT
The DNA here is from genome assembly GCA_030427865.1 of Bacteroidia bacterium. GTDB lineage: Bacteria > Bacteroidota > Bacteroidia > Flavobacteriales > Flavobacteriaceae > Polaribacter. The sequence continues at coordinate 35,596 of JAUICK010000016.1, forward strand.
ATTCAATTAAGTTGTTAATATTCAATATTTTGAATTACTCTTTTTAACTCAATAATAAGGATTATAAAGCACTCTTATTCCTTACTCGCTCCAATTCCGCTAACCTCGACTTCATCTTCACATCCTGCAACTTTTCCACTCTATCTTTCTCTATCATAGAATCTAAAAGAATATTAACCACATTTTTGTTGTATTCAGATAAATCAATAATTATAGATAATTTTTGAGCAAGGTTCATAATATTAATTTTTAACCGATAAATTAATCATAGTCACAAAGAAGGATATTCGAAAAACGGATATCCCTTTTTTATTTTTCAAAAACAAACGAAAATTCGTTTACTTCAATAAAAAGGTTTTGGATATCAAGATCAAATGCTAGATGATGAGTTAGGTTTAAATTGAAATACATTTAAATATAGAATTTATGATGCATCTCTGGCTCGTTTTCATAATATAGACCCACTAGCAGAGGATTATTACTATAACTCTACTTATGCATTTAGTGAAAATAAAGTTATTCAGTTTAGTGAATTAGAAGGTTTAGAAGCTACCCAACCTACACGCTAACTAAGAAACTAAAAAAGTTCAATCATAAAGTCAAGAATTTAAAGCAAATAAGGGCTTCTGTGCTTACTTATTGGTTAAACCATCAATATCCGAGAAGTACAATATATGGCAGGACATCTTTATATTTCTTCTACTGAACGCTATGTTCAAGATGACCTTGAAAATCTGCAAGAGGTTATTGAGAGCTTACATCCGATTTGTTAAGTCTTATTTTAAGTCAATTTTTTATTTAATGAAGAAACAAGAGGTTAAATGTAAAAACTATCATAGACTAGAGAGATAGTTAATTAAAATGGTGTTAAATTACTTTCTTGAAGAAAAAAAGCTTTACAGGTAAGACCTTGAATTTTGGACACCATTTAAAAAAAGTTTTTTTTAAAATGGAAATTAGGTAAAATATCGTTTAAATAAAACGATATGCTTTGAAAAATTAGTGCAATTATTGATATGTATAAAGCTATTACTTCCACAAATGTAAATATACAAAAAAGATTAGCTAAATTTTATATTAATAAAGTATTTTTTTACCTTTACATCATTAGGTTTTATAAGCTAACGTCTTATTAGACAACAATCAGTTTTAGATTGCTAACAGAATAATTATCAAAGAAAAAGAATAGAATGAGAAAGAAATTTGAATGGTTAATTAAAAAAACTCCAAGGTCAGTTGACCAATTAAGATTATGGCCAGAAAACCCAAGATTAAATCCTGAGTCAGACCATTTTTCTTTAAAAGATTTTGCTGAAGATTTAACTTATGAAAATTCAGATAAATCTGACTTTAAAGATTTAGTTAAATCTATAGTAGATGATGGATTTGTTCCTGCTGACCCTGTAGTTGTATGGCAGAATGAAGAAAATAAAAAGTTTTATGTAGCTGAAGGAAATAGAAGAGTTACTGTATTAAAATTATTAAGAGAACCACATAAGTCTCCTAAAAGTATTAGAGGCTTTATGATATCTCAATCTGCCAAGATTGACACTAATGAGATTGAAAAAATATTGGTAAATGTAGCTCCAACATTTGAAGAAGCAGAATGGTATATAAACCAGAGAAATAGCGCATCTTCCTTGCAAAGAAGATGGTCAAGTGTACAACAGAGAAGGTGGATAGTTAACCTTTATACAAAACATGAAGGAGATATCGAAAAAATCTTATCAATTACTAAATTATCGAGACCCGAATTAGAAGGTACTTTTAGGATTTTAAAAATAAAAGATTTTATTAAACAAGTTGAAGTTAAATCTAAATTAACAGATGAAGAGTTTGATAAAGCTAATTCATACCGTTTTCCTATTACTATTTTAGAACGTTTTTTTAACTTTTCCGATGTACGTGAAAAATGGGGACTAGAATTTGATGGTTTAGATGTTGAAATTAAATCAAATAAAGATAGTTTTTATAATGCCTTTTCTGAGTTAATTAAAAGAATTGTAAATAATAAAGAAGATAATAAAATTAACACTAGACTAACCAAGGAAGACTTAGACGAAGTGTTAGAAAGCTTACCTTCAGTAAATTTTGATTCTGATGATTCTGATGATTCAGAAAATGAAGAGAGCAATGATAGTAATTCAGAAAGTGAAGATGATAATGAAACAGATTCATCATCTGAAACAGGAAGCAGTAATGCTTCGCAAACATCAACTACAGTTACTGTTCAACAATTAAAAGGCAACCCTAATAGATCAAAATTAGTATTAAGTATATATGATTTAAATACGGATAGCTTTAGGCTTTTAGGACTATTTAATGAGTTTAAGAAAATATCTCTCGGACATAAGAATGTTGTATCAGCTGGACTAAGAGTTTTTCTTGATTTAGCAGTTCTAAAGTACATCGAAACCGAAGGTATAACTAATGATATTAGTAGACAATATCAAGAACAATTAAGGAATATTTCACTGAAAAAGAGATTAGAGTATATAAAAACTAATCATTTAAGCGGGAAAGTTCAAACAATTGTTACTAGATTAATTGACCCATCACAACAATATTCATTAGATGTGCTTAATGGTTATATACATGGGCAAGACACACATTATCTTAATAAGCAATTTTTAAACGGTTTTTGGGATTTCTTATTTCCTTTATTTGAAGTATTACTAGATATTAGAGAAAAATAATGTTTTATTCGCCACTTAGATACCCAGGAGGGAAAAATAAATTATCTGCTTTTATTGCTAATATTTGTGTCGATAATAATATCAATGGACATTATGTAGAACCATATTCAGGAGGAGCATCTGTTGCTTTATTTTTATTAATGGAAAATTTCGTCGATAAGATTACCATTAATGATAGGGATAGATCGATTTATGCTTTTTGGTTTTCAGTATTAAATCACACTAATCAGTTGTGCAAAATGATAGAGAATGCTGAAATGAATATCGAAGAATGGAGAAAACAAAAAGAAATTCAACGTAATAAAAAAAATGTAGATTTACTTACCCTTGGCTTCTCAACATTTTACCTTAACAGAACGAATAGGTCAGGAATTATTAACGCAGGCGTTATGGGAGGTATTCTACAAAATGGTAATTACTTAATGAATTGTAGGTTTAATAAAGTTGACCTTATTAACAGAATAAAACTAATAGCAAAAAAGAAAAAACAGATACGATTATATAGAAAAGACGCTATAAAACTAATTGATAAAATTCAACAAGAAGCTGACAATGAAAATGTTATTTTTTATTTTGACCCTCCGTACTACTTAAAAGCTAGTACATTATATATGAATCATTATGAAGAACAGCATCATAAGTCCGTGAGTGATAAAATAAAATCAATTCAAAATATCGAATGGATTGTTTCTTATGATAATGTTCCCCAAATTATAGAATTATATAACGAATGTCAGCAAAAAGAATTTTCGTTTAAGCATACTGCTTACCAGTCAAGAATTGGAAGAGAAATTTTATTTTTTAGCCCTAATTTAAAACAACCAAAAATTGAAAACTGGAATCCTTTGAATTTTAAACTCAATAAAGAAGTTCCTAAAAAAGTTGAATATATAGATTAAAAATACTAAATAAATTTTTAAAATAAAAGACAAAAAATTATTTAGAATTGGAATAGAAGTTCATTGAAATAACCTCTGGTAAAAATGTGGGTATAGGTTGAAAAAGTGTAAAAGCCCATAAAAAAGAGGGGTGGTTACTATCCCTTTGGTTTAAAATATAATTTATTTTTTACGAATCTCTTTTAACTCCTCTAAACGTTTATTCATTTTGATTTCTTGATTTCTCTCAAGTTTATCCTTTTCAATAACAGTATCAATCATTAAGTTAATCACTTTCTGATTATATTCACTTAAAGATTCAATTCTCAAAATTCGATCATGCAGAGAATTTGATTTTGCATCAGAATCATTTAATAAAGAATGAATATTGACTTCCAAAGCATTGGCTATTTTATCAACTGTTTCTATTGTAGGAGTTACTTTCATTCCTTCTATCCTACTATAAGTAGAAGCCAACATACCAGATAGTTCTCCAAGCTTTTGTTGACTAAACCCTTTGCTCTTGCGTATACGTCTTAAATTTTCCGATAAAATCTCTTGAATTGTTTTCAAAACTGTAAAATTTTACTCAAATATAATAAATTTTTACTTTTTATAGCATAAATAACAAGTTTTATTTTTATTTTATGCTTTTTATGTCTATATTTGATTTATATTTATGTGTTATAAGCAATTTAATATAAAAAATAATGAGGTTAAAGAACCTTTAGAGCAATATAAAGCTTTGAAAACGAAGCTACGATTTTTTGCTCAATTAGAATATGAACGCTATTTGATGAATAAAAAGTGCAAAACGCAATAATTTACACAAGAGTTTCCACAGATGAGCAGGCAAACAAAGGGTATAGTCTGCCACATCAAAAAAATGTATTGGAACTCTATTGCGCTCATAAAGGAATTCATATTCTAAAACACTTTGAGGAAGATTACTCCGCTAAGAATTTTGACAGACCTTCCTTTAATAAACTAGTTAGTTATATTAAAACGAATCGAAAAACCATTGACTACATATTGTTTACTAGATGGGATAGATTTAGCAGAAATCAAGAAGAAGCTTATCGTGTCATAAGAGAATTTAAGAATTTAGGAATTATAGTAAATGCTATTGAACAACCTTTGGACTTATCACAACCAGATTCTAAAGTTATGTTAGCGGTTTACTTGGTGATCCCTGAAGTAGAAAATGATAAAAATAGCATTAGAACTAAAGAAGGAATGCGAAGAGCAATGAAAGAAGGATGTTTTGCAGGAATAGCCCCTGTTGGATACCTCAATCATAGAAACTCAGAAGGGAAGTCTACTTTAAAAATCAATACTGAAATCGCGCCTTTAATTAAAAATGCCTTTATCGATTATTCTAAAGGAGTGTTGTCTTGTGAAGAAGTGAGAAAAAAATACTACTCTCAAGGATTAAAAGTAGGTAAGCAAAGTATGATAAACATTCTTAAAAATCCTACTTATACAGGAAACATACTCATTAAAGAATGGAAGAAGGAAGATCAAATGATTGTTGAAGGACTTCATCCTTCTATAATAGATGAAAATACTTTCCATAAAGTACAGAGAAGATTCAAAGGAAAAACACCAACTCAAATTCATAAGTTTTCAGAGATAGACGAGCAACTGCCATTAAGAGGGCATTTAAAATGTAAAAACTGCGGTAGGTCTATCACAGGCAGTGCTTCAAAAGGAAGAAATGGTGTTCGTCACTTTTATTATCATTGTCAACCTAAATGTAAAGAGCGATATAAAGCACACGAGGTAAATGAACTTTTTGAAGAGTTACTGAAAGAATTTCGTATTAAAGAAGATGTAAAAAAGTTATACAAAGAAATTTTAAATAACACCTTTAAAGGAGATAAAGATAGTAGAGAACAAAGAATCAGAAAAATAAAAAGGGAAGTCAATGTTCTTGAAGTTAGAAAAGAATCCATTGAAGAAAAGTTCTTTGATAATATCATTGACCTATCTACTTACAAAACGATGAAAAGTAAAACTCAAGAGAAACTCAATGATTTGAATGAAGAATTAGCTAGTTTAAAAACCTTAGAAAAAGACATTGATAAGTACTTAAAACAGGGAATTTCATTCCTTCATGGAATAGACAAATTATACCAATCATCCCCAGCAAATATTAAAAAGAAAATTGTCGGTTCGATATTTCCTGAAAAACTGGTTTTTTTGAAAAACAAGTATCGAACCGCTTCCATGAATGAACTCATTGCGATAATTCTTAGTAAACATAAGGGTTTCAGAAGATTGGAAATAAAAAAACCTCGCCAAAATGGCGAGGTGTCTAAGAAAGCTCCCCCTCTTGGGCTCGAACCAAGGACCCTCTGATTAACAGTCAGATGCTCTAACCAACTGAGCTAAGGAGGAGTTTGCTTCCCGTATTTGAGTTTAGCGGTTGCAAATATATATCTTTTTAGAATATCCTCAAATACTTTTTTAAAAAAATTAAAAAAAAATTAACTTTTTTATTTAATAAAATAAAACCTCATTTTTAGCAAATATTGTATTTTTGTTAATTCCAAATGCTTACACAAAAAGCAGAGACTAAACTATGGACAAATTTTCGTTTTTAAACGCAGCACACACAGGCTTTATTGCCGATTTATACGATAAGTATTTACTTAACCCTGATTCAGTTGAACCTAGTTGGAGGAGTTTCTTTCAAGGATATGATTTGGCTAATGAAAATTATTCTTTAGCTGATGATGAAACCTCTTTAGAAATCCCTCAAGAAGTTCGTAAAGAATTTTTAGTTGTAGATTTAATTAATGGCTACAGAACTAGAGGTCATCTTTTTACCAAAACAAACCCTGTTAGAGACAGAAGACAATACAAACCAACTTTAGATATTGAAAATTTTGGGCTATCTCAAGACGATTTAAATATCGAATTCTCAGCAGGTGAAGTTTTAGGATTAGGAAAAACAACATTAGCTAACATTATTACTCATTTACAACGTATTTATTGCGATTCCATTGGGGTCGAATATACGTACATGCGTAATCCAAAAAAATTAAAATGGTGGCAAAATCGTTTAAACGAAAATGATAATCATCCCAATTATTCTGTCGAGTCTAAAAAATACATTTTAGGAAAATTAAATCAAGCAGTAACTTTCGAGAGTTTTCTACAAACAAAATATGTAGGGCAAAAACGATTTTCTTTAGAAGGTGGAGAAACATTAATTCCAGGAATTGCAGTAATGTTAAGAGATGCTGCTGAAAAGTTTGGCGTTAAAGAATGTGTCTTAGGTATGGCACACAGAGGTCGTTTAAATACCTTAGTAAATATTTTTAAAAAACCTGTAAGAGAACTTTTTAGTGAGTTTGAAGGTAAAGATTTTGAAGATGAAGATATCGATGGTGATGTAAAATATCACTTAGGATTAACATTAAGTAAAACCTATAGAGATGGTAATGAAATCAAGATGAACTTGGTGCCAAATCCATCGCACTTAGAAACCGTTGCTGCTGTTGCAGAAGGAATTACCAGAGCAAAAATTGATAGAAAATATGATGGAGATTCAAGCAAAATTCTGCCCATAATTATCCATGGAGATGCAGCAATTGCTGGTCAAGGAATAGCTTATGAGGTAGTCCAAATGGCAAAATTAAATGGTTACAAAACTGGAGGAACTGTACATATTGTAGTAAATAATCAAATTGGTTTTACTACCAATTATTTAGATGCACGTTCAAGTACCTATTGTACAGATGTTGGTAAAGTTACATTATCACCTGTTTTACACGTAAATGCTGATGATACAGAAGCGGTTTGTCATGCAATGCAAATGGCTTTGCAATTTAGAATGCGTTTTAAATCAGATATTTTTATCGATTTATTAGGATATAGAAAATACGGTCATAATGAAGGTGATGAACCTCGTTTTACGCAACCAAAATTATACAAAGCAATTGCTAAACATAAAAACCCGAAAGATATTTATGTTTCACAATTAATTGCAGAAAGATCTATTGATAACAACCATGTAGAGGAAATTACCAAAGAATTCAAAGAAATGTTAAATACTGAGTTTGACAATTCTAAACAAGACAAAACTTCTGTAGTAAAAGAGTTTATGAAATCTACTTGGGAAGGTTTTGAACGTCAAGATGTAACTGCCATGTTAGCTCCTTTAGACACTACTTATCCTGAAGAAAATTTAAAAAATATTGCTAAAGTAGTTTCTACAGTTCCAGAAGGAGCCAATTTTGTAAGAAAAGCAGAACGTATTTTACAAGGAAGATCGAAAATGGCATTCGAAACCAATCAATTAGATTGGGGAATGGCAGAAAACTTAGCCTATGGTTCTCTAATGGAAGAAGGATATAATGTACGTATCTCTGGACAAGATGTAGAAAGAGGAACTTTTTCTCACAGACACGCTATTTTACGTGATGAAGTTACCGAAGAAAGAATCAATTTATTAAATACAAATCCGAAAAGCAAAGGACAAATGACGATTTACAACTCGTTATTGTCTGAATATGGAGTTTTAGGTTTCGATTATGGTTATGCAATGGGTAACCCCAATACATTAACCATTTGGGAAGCACAGTTTGGAGATTTTTCAAACGGAGCGCAAATAATGTTCGATCAATATATTTCTGCTGCCGAAGATAAGTGGAAAGTACAAAACGGAATTGTTGTGTTATTACCACATGGTTATGAAGGTCAAGGTTCTGAGCATTCATCAGCAAGAATAGAGCGTTATTTACAATTATGTGCAGAAGATAATATGACAGTTGCCAACTGTACAACTCCTGCTAATTTCTATCATTTATTGCGTCGTCAAATGAAACGCGATTATAGAAAACCACTCATTGTATTTACACCAAAAAGTTTATTACGTCATCCAAAAGCAGTAAATTCTATTGAGGAATTAGCCAATGGAGAATTTCAAGAAGTTATTGATGATACCGTAAATGTAGATAGAGTAACGAAAATGGTATTTTGTATGGGAAAATTCTATTACGATTTATTAGCAGAAAGAGAAAATTTACAAAGAGAAGATGTTGCGTTAATTAGAATTGAGCAATTATTCCCCTTACATCAAGAGAAAATTCAACAAATTATAGATAGATATCCAAATGTAGAGGAATACGTTTGGGCTCAAGAAGAACCAAGAAACATGGGAGCATGGAGTTATATGTTACAACGTTTTGAGTTAAAAAACTTAAGCGTTCGTTCTCGTAAATATTATGCAGTTCCTGCTGCTGGTTCAAGTACACGATTTAAAAAACGTCATAAAGCTGTTATAGACAGTGTTTTTAGTAATAAGTAAGCACATTAAGGATTTAAAATTGCTTTCTTTTATTTGTATCTTCATGTATTACAAAAAATTAAAATGTATTTTAATTGTATAACAAAAGAAGTTATCAAATAAAAAGATACCGTAAAAATCCATTAAAATGCTAAAAAAAATTAAAAGTAAAATTAATCAAACGCTGAAATAGATTATTTTAGCACAAGAAAAAAAAGATACCAATGAGTGTTTTAGAAATGAAAGTTCCTTCACCAGGAGAATCAATTACAGAAGTAGAAATTGCAACATGGTTAGTTGAAGACGGAGATTATGTAGAAAAAGACCAACCTATTGCAGAAGTAGATTCTGACAAAGCAACTTTAGAATTACCAGCTGAAGAAAGCGGAATTATTACCCTTAAAGCAGAAGAAGGCGATGCCGTAGAAGTTGGTGCTGTAGTTTGTTTAATTGATATGAGTGCTGCAAAACCAGAAGAAGATGCTGCTGCTCCTGCTAAAACAGAAGTTCCAAAAGAAGATAAGAAAGTTGAGGCTACTGCCCCAAAAGCAGCGACCTATGCAACTGGAACAGCTTCTCCTGCTGCTAAAAAAGTATTAGCAGAAAAAGGAATTGATGCTTCTACTATAAAAGGAACAGGAAAAGATGGTAGAATTACCAAAGACGATGCTGTAAAAGCAGTACCCTCTATGGGAACGCAACCTGCAAATGGTTCTCGCGGAACAGAACGCAAAAAAATGTCTATGTTACGTAGAAAAGTTGCTCAACGTTTGGTTGCTGTAAAAAGTGAAACTGCAATGTTAACTACGTTTAACGAAGTAAACATGCAACCAATTTTCGATTTGCGTTCTCAGTATAAAGAAGATTTTAAAGCTAAACACGGAGTTGGTTTAGGATTTATGTCTTTCTTTACCTTAGCTGTAGTTAGAGCTTTAAAACTGTATCCAGATGTAAATTCTATGATAGATGGAGATTTTCAAGTAAAACACGATTTTCAAGATATTTCTATAGCAGTTTCTGGTCCAAAAGGATTAATGGTTCCTGTAATTAGAAATGCAGAAAACTTATCGTTTAGAGGTGTAGAATCTGAAGTAAAACGTTTAGCACTTAGAGCTAGAGACGGACAAATTACTGTAGATGAAATGACAGGAGGAACCTTTACGATTACCAATGGTGGTGTATTTGGTTCTATGTTATCTACACCAATTATCAACCCTCCACAAAGCGGAATTTTAGGAATGCACAATATTGTAAACAGACCAATGGCTGTAAATGGCGAGGTTATTATTCAACCAATTATGTACGTTGCCTTATCTTACGATCATAGAATTATTGATGGACGCGAATCTGTTGGTTTTCTAGTAGCTGTTAAAGAAGCTTTAGAAAATCCTATTGAGTTGTTAATGGATAACAACCCAACAAAAGCATTAGAAATGTAGGCAAAAATGTTGCCAGATAACTATTGAAATCCTGAGTTTTTGCTTGGGATTTTTTGTTTGAAGCTGTTTCCTGCTTTTCACTATATCTTTTTGTGAAAAACAAAAAGGATGTCGTTTCAATCAGGGCTAAACTTGTTTGCAAATTTTTTGTTATCGATAATTTTGTAAATTGCTATTATAAAACTGTATAAAATGAAAGTTACCACTAAAAAAAACGAACAAGTTGCCAATATGGTTTTTGCTTCAATTTATCCCCATTATTGGAACAGGTTAGAAAAACACGGCAGAACAAAAGAAGAATTTCATCAAGTAATAGAATGGTTTACGGGTTATGATGAAAAAAAACTACAAGAATTAATTGATAAAAAAGTAACCTATAAAACATTTTTTCAAAAAGCTAAAATACATCCTAACGCACACATGATTAAAGGAGTAGTTTGTGGTTATAGAATAGAAGAAATAGAAGATGAATTTGAAGTATACAAACAATGCAGGCAAATGGAAAAACTGATTGATGAATTAGCAAAAGGCAGAAAAATGGAAAAGATTTTACGTGCTTAATAAATAACAAATTCTGACCTTTGCTTGGGATTTTTTGAGTATAGCTATTTCCAGCTTCTTGTGCTGAACTTGATTCAATATCGCTACTCGCTTTTTCTCTACCTGAATTTAGTTCAGGTTCTCAAAAAGAGCTCAAACAAACTGGTCATTCTGGGCTATACCTATTTGCTAACTTATTTACTTTCTTAGAAACAAGTGTTTTTACTTATTGACTTTTAAAATAAAAATACCGAACTTCGTTAACAGTGTTTCTAAAGCATTAAAACGTTGCAGAAACCTATTCACGTTAAACTATATGAAAAAGACAATAATTATTTTGATTACTTTTTTTTCTTTGAATATTTATTCGCAGGAAAAAACAAAAAATAATGAGCCAATAATCTTTGGAGAAATCATTTTTGGCGGAGCAAGAGAAATTAAAGGTAAAGGTGGGTTTTTATTAGGGGGAGAATTAAATTATCAATTCAAAAGTAATTTATTTTCCATTAGATATATAGAACATATACAATTAGAATTAGATGCATTATTCTTATCACCTTTTACACCAATTCCAATTATAAAAGAAAAAATTGATCATAAAGAAATTGGATTGCTCTATGGAAAAAGATGGATTTATAATGGTTCTTCATTAAGTATTTCTGGAGGACTATCGCTGAATAATTATTCGAACAAAATAACTGATGAGAATAATGAACGAATTAATATTAAAAATAATTACATTGGATTTCCTTTTGAGGTAAATTTTAAATGGTTTAAAACTAAAAAAAAGAGATATAGAATTTATGGAATAATTCCGGTTGGAAAACCAACTTCTTTTGGACGAAATTTCGGATTTAAATTAGTTGGAAATATTTCTAAAAATAGCTTTGTAGGTTTAGGAATAGTTTATGGTTTTGGAATTCACAAAAAATATTAATCACTTATGCTAACGTATTTTCAAAATAGTTACTTTTTTTTAGTAAATAATTTTTAATTATTTACCTTACATCAAAAAGCTGTAATGCCTAAAAATACTGAATTAGAACTTGCCTTTAATTTTATCAATAAAACAGATAGAAACTTGTTTATTACAGGGAAAGCAGGTACAGGTAAAACAACTTTTTTACATCAAATAAAAAATGAATCCTTAAAAAGAATGGTTATTGTTGCGCCAACAGGTGTAGCAGCAATCAATGCAAAAGGGGTTACCATTCATTCGTTTTTTCAGATGCCTTTTGGCCCTATTTTACCCAATCAAATTGCTAATACCAATCAGCAACGTAAGTTTTCTAAAACTAAAATAGATATCATCAAATCGTTAGATTTAGTAATTATTGATGAGATTTCTATGGTACGTGCAGATTTGTTAGATGGTATAGACCAAGTAATGCGTCGTTACAAAAACAGAAACAAAGTATTTGGTGGCGCACAAGTTTTAATGATTGGCGATTTACAACAATTAGCTCCTGTTGTAAAACCTAACGAATGGAGTTTATTACGCAATCATTATGAAACCATGTATTTTTTTAGCTCTAAAGCATTTCAAGAAGCTAATGTAGTGTCAATTGAGTTAAAACATATTTATCGTCAGAAAAACGAAGATTTTATCACGATTTTAAATGAAATTCGAAACGATAATTTATCAGAAAAATCTGCTAAAACCCTAAACCAACGCTACAATCCAACTTTTTCGCCAACTAAAGAAGAAGGTTATATTACTTTAACCACACATAATAAAAGAGCGAATACAATTAACGAATTTGAATTAAATAAACTTAAAAATAAAAGTTACTTTTTTGATGCAGAGGTTTCAGGAAAATTTAATGAAAATGCTTTTCCTAATGATAAAAAATTGGAATTAAAAGTGGGCGCACAAGTGATGTTTATCAAAAATGATTCATCACCAGAAAAAAGATATTTTAATGGAAAAATAGGAATTGTAACCGATATTTCAAAAGAAAATGTAACTGTACAATGTGGTAATGAAGTAGATAAAATTGTTACAGAAAGAGAAGAATGGAACAATATTAATTATTCAATTAACGAAGAAACCAAAGAGATTAAAGAAGATTTAGTAGGCTCTTTTTCGCAAATTCCTTTGCGTTTGGCTTGGGCAATTACCATTCATAAAAGTCAAGGTTTAACTTTTGAAAAAGCCATAATTGATGCAGAAGCCTCTTTTGCTCATGGACAAACCTATGTAGCTTTGAGTAGATGCACTTCTTTAGAAGGTTTGGTTTTAAAAACACCTATTGCTAACAGTGCCATTATTAATGATAAAACCGTAAGTATTTTTAATGAAAGTGTAGAAGAAAATCATCCAGATGAACGTGTTTTACAAGAATCTGAAAAAGAGTTTCAACTTAATTTAATTGCTGAATTGTTTGACTATCAATCGTTTCTATACCCTACAACAAGATTGATTGACATTTTTTACAAAAATCAAACTTCTATAAAAGGTAACGTCATCGATCATTTACAAACCGTAAAAGATGATGGAGTTGTAGCGTTGATGAAAGTTTCTAACGGATTTAAAAATCAGTTAAATACAATATCTAAAGACATCTTGCCAGAGAATAGTTCTTTAATTCAAGAACGCTTTAGAAAAGCTGTAGATTATTTCTTATCAGAAACCATTACTAAAATTCTACAGCCTTTAACTAAAATTGAATTTTCATCTGATAATAAAGCCGTAAAAAAAGATTTTACAAAACAATTTGATGATTTACAAGAAAAGTTATCAGAAAAGGTTTTTGCGCTAAAAAAAATGACGGAAGGTTTTAAAGTTAAAAATTACTTAGAAGTTAGAGCAAATGCTGTTTTACAAAAAACAGAACCCAAAAAGAAGAAAAAATTATCCAATAGAAAAGACCCATTATTAGCGTTAAAATTAAGAGAATTACGTGATGAAATTCGAATTGCAGAAAACATTCCTGCGTTTCAAATTTTTACTCAAGAAACGTTATATGCCATCTGTGATGCTTTACCCAGAACCGAAAAAGAATTGCTTAAAGTAAAAGGAATGGGGAAAATCCGAGTTCAAAAATACGGAGAAGAAATTTTAGAAGTTATTGAAGCATATTGTAAAGAAAACGGAATTAATAAATTCAATGAGCAAAAAAAAGAAGACAAAAAAAACACCAAACAGATTACTTTAGAGTTGTTTAAATCAGGTTTATCACCTAAAGAAATCGCCAAAGAACGCAGTTTAACACTAAATACCATTCAAAGTCATTTAATGACGTTTATTCCAACAGGAGATGTTGATGTTTTAGAATTGATTCCTTTAAAAAAGTATAAAAAACTCATCAATCAAATCGAAGAAGTTGAATTTAAAAACCTCACAGAGCTTAAAGAAAAAGTAGATAAATCTTTTACTTATATGGAGCTACGTATAGTTTTGTTGTCTATGGAAAGTTAGATTTTTCTAATGTGTCATTCCGAAATGAGTTTTTTAACGATTGAGGAATCTCATTTAGCCTTTAAGATTTCTCGTCGTTCATGCTTCTCTCTGTCGAAATAACAAAATAATTTATTAACTTTAAAACATCAACCAAAACTCACAATTATGAAAATAGGTGCAATGTCTATTAGTTTAGCCGTAAAAGATATTCATAAATCAAAAGCATTTTATGAAACCTTAGGGTTTTCTGTTTATGCAGGTCAAATAGAAAAGAATTATTTGATTCTAAAAAACGGAAATGCATTAGTAGGTTTGTTTCAAGGAATGTTCGAAAACAATATTCTAACTTTTAATCCTGGTTGGGATGAAAATGCCAACAAGTTGGATGAATTTGATGATGTAAGAGACATCCAAAAACACTTAAAAGCAAATCACGTGAAATTAGAAAGAGAAGTTGATGAAACCACTTCTGGTCCAGGAAGTGTTGTTTTTTTTGACCCAGATGGAAATACGATTTTATTGGATCAGCACGTTTAGATTTTTTGTCATTTCGAAATGAGCTTTTTTAAGCGATTGAGAAATCTTTAACTAAAAGATGGTAATTTCTGAGATTCCTCGTCGCTCATTCTTCACTCTGTCGGAATGACATTCGTTTATAAAACATCATTATTTAAGAAATCCCAATTTGGATTAAAGTCAGATATGAGTTTACTTTTCTTTTCTCTTCTCCAACCTTTTAATTCTTTTTCTCTTAATATTGCTTGATTGATGTCTTCAAAACTTTGATAATACAATAAGTAATAGCAATTATATTTTCCAGCAAAAGATTTTTTAGAGTTTTGACTATCAAAATAATGTTGAGATAATCTTTTCTGAATGTTGTTTGTTACTCCAATATATAATACTGATTTCTTTTCATTAGTTATTATGTAAACAAAGTAATTTTTAAACATTTTAAAAGTAAATAATATCTATTACCAAATTTGATGAAAAGTCAGAATGTCATTTCGAAATGAGCTTTTTTAAGCGATTGAGAAATCTCTAAAAAGGATTCCTCCTCATGCTTTATTTAGAATGACATTCGATTAGAAATTTTATACAAAAACTCAATTACTTTAAATCCTTTAAAATCAACTGTATAGATTTATACCCATTCCATTCGTTTTCATCTAAGGAATAGACAATATCAAAATCATTTTGAACAACTTCTATTTTATCACCTAAATTAAAACCAATAGCATTGTAGTTTTTTTTATTATCACCTTGAAAAACATTGAGTTTTAAATGTATTTTGTCTACACCAACTTGTTTTCCATAACCATTATCTCTAACACAAATACTTTTAAAAACAGGTTTCATATTTTGGGGACCAAAAGGCGCCATTTGTTGAATAATTCTAAAAAACTTAGGTGTAATTTCAGAGAGTTCTATTTCTGCATCAATGGCAATCTCTGGAGTTAAGAGTTCTTTGTCAATGGTTTTTGAAACCACTTCTTCAAACTTATTTTTAAAATTCTCATAATTTTCAGGCAGCAAAGTTAAACCTGCTGCATATTTGTGTCCACCAAATTGCTCTATAAATTCAGCACATTCTTGCAAGGCATTGTACACATCAAAACCTTTAACAGAACGTGCAGACGCTGCCAATTTATCGCCACTTTTTGTAAATACTAATGTAGGTCTGTAATACGTTTCTGTTAATCTTGAAGCTACTATACCAATAACGCCTTTATGCCAATTTTCTTGATAAACCACAGTTGTAAAACGCTGTTCTTCTTCGTTATCAATAATCTGAATTAAAGCTTCGTTAGTTATTTTTTTATCTAAATCTTTACGGTCTGCATTAAAAATTTCGATTGCAGCTGCAAATTCGATTGCAGAGTCAAAATCCATTTCTGTTAAGAGTTCTACAGCGTAATTTCCGTGTTTCATTCGTCCAGCAGCATTAATTCTAGGTGCAATAATAAAAACTACATCTGTTATGGTAAGTTCCTTTTTTTTGATTTGATGAATGATGGCTTTAATTCCGTTTCTCGGATTTTGATTAATCACTTGCAAACCAAAATAAGCCAAAACTCTATTTTCATCATTCATTGGAACAATATCTGCAGCAATTGCAGTGGCAACCAAATCTAAATATGGTAAAAAATCTTCAATGGTTTGATTTCTTTTTAAGCCTAAAGCTTGTATCAATTTAAAACCAACTCCACAACCACACAACTCGTTAAAAGGATAAGAACAATCTACTCTTTTCGGATTTAAAACTGCAATTGCATCCGGAATTTCATCTCCTGGTTTGTGATGATCGCAAATGATAAAATCGATGTTTTTTTCATTTGCATAAGCTACTTTTTCAATCGCTTTGATACCACAATCTAAAGCAATAATTAAAGAAAAATCGTTGTCTTGAGCAAAATCAATACCTGCATAAGAAACTCCATAACCTTCTACATATCTATCTGGAATATAAGTAGCAATATTTGGGGTAATGGTTTTTAAATAAGAGGAAACTAAAGAGACTGCAGTAGTACCGTCTACATCATAATCACCATAAATTAAGATATTTTCGTTATTAGAAATTGCATCCTCAATCCTGTTTACTGCAACATCCATATCTTTCATTAAAAAAGGATTGTGAAGATCTTCTAAACTTGGTCGAAAGAATTTTTTAGCTCTTTCAAAAGTATCAATATTACGTTGACACAGAATTTTAGCTATTGTTTTATTAACTTGTAATTCTTTGGCAAGTTGCTCTATTTTTTCTTTTTCTGGTGTTGGTTTTGGCGTCCACCTCATAGCAATTAAGTATTAATTAAATATTATGTAAA
This sequence comes from Bacteroidia bacterium, assembly GCA_030427865.1. Taxonomy (GTDB): domain Bacteria; phylum Bacteroidota; class Bacteroidia; order Flavobacteriales; family Flavobacteriaceae; genus Polaribacter. The sequence goes on from JAUICK010000016.1 coordinate 52,676, forward strand.
TGAATTTCAGTTTCTACTTCTGCAAACTGACGAAACATTTCCATTACGCCACAATATTTTGTAACCGATAAATTTACCGCTTTCTGTATTTTTTTAGGTTGTAACTCTGCATCTGTAAAGTGATAATCTACTTTTACTTTGTTGTAAAACTTTGGATGTTCGTCTGTTAATTCTGCAGTAACTTCAATTTTAAAATCAGTAACTTCTGCGTGCATTTTTTTTAATAATGAAACCACATCTAAACCAGAACAACCCGCTAAAGAAGACAACATTAGAGCTTTAGGTCTATACCCCTCTCCTTTTCCTCCACTTTCTTCTCCAGCATCCATAAAAAGATGCAATCCACTTGGATTATCAGATTCAAATTGCATATTTTCTTTCCAAACTGTAGTTACTAAATTTTTAGCCATATTTTATACTTTATTAAATATTGAAATCTTAAATTGTGCTTGTTTACAAAAATAGAAAAACAGCTTGAAGTTAAACAGTAAAATGAATAAATCTCATAAACTAAAAAGAAAGATTTTATTTTTCTTTTTGCTAACTCATTGTATTATATTTTCTCAATCTGATGCTGCTCCTATTGTTTCTGCTCAAGGCAGGCAAGCTTTTTGCCCTGGAAATTCAATTAAGATTGTTACTAATTTTTCTATTACAGATATCGATGATACCACAATACCCTCTTTTTTTATTCAAATTTCATCTGGATATCAAGTAAATTTCGATCGTCTACAATTAACTGGAAATCATCCTAATATTCTTCCATTATGGAACAATGCTGAAGGAAAATTAACTTTAACATCTTCAAGTAGTGGTTCAGAAATTTTACTTACAGATTTAGAAAAGGCTGTAAAAGATATTGTTTTTTCTACAACAGCCACAGATATTCAGATAGAAAAAACGTTCTCTTTAACTATTGATAATACTAATTATTTACCATTAACTGATCATTTTTATGAATTTGTAAATGTTCCAAATATAAAATGGACAGATGCAAAAATAGCTGCAGAAAACAGAACTTACTATGGAAGACAAGGTTATTTAGCTACTTTAACAAGTCAAGAAGAATCAGATTTTGCTGGAAAACAAGCCGCAGGTGCTGGTTGGATTGGTGGTTCTGACCAAGAAACTGAGGGGGTTTGGAAATGGGTAACAGGACCAGAAGCTGGTACAATTTTTTGGAATGGAGCAATTAGTGGTACTACGCCTAACTTTGCTTTTTGGAATAATGGAGAGCCAAATGATCAAGGAGGAAATGAAGACTATGCACACATTACAGACCCCAATGTTAACAATGTAATCATTGGTTCTTGGAATGATTTACCAAATGCAGGAGGTACTGGCTTATATGTTCCAAAAGGCTATATTGTAGAATATGGTTCTCCTACTGACACACCTTTAAGCATTGCTACAAGCACAAGCATTTATATTCCTAAAATTACAAATAAAACAGAAGCAACTATTTGCGAATCTGGTGTTGCAACTCTGAGTGCAACTGCTAATGAAGGTACAATTCTATGGTATGATGCAAAAACTGGTGGGAATTTTTTAGCTTCTGGAAACAATTTTACAACACCAGTTTTAACAAATTCTACAATTTATTATGCTTCAGTTTCTGTAAATGGATGCTTAACAACAGAAAGAACTGCAGTACAAGTTATGGTAAATCAAAAACCAACAATAACTAATTTTACAGAAGATTTAATATGTTCAGGAACAGCTGTTCTTAGTGTAACAGCTTCTGCTGGTGATATTTATTGGTACAATTCGAGAACAAGCACAACACCCATTTTTATAGGTACTGCTTACCAAACACCCATTTTAAACTCAACTCAAATATACTATGTAGAAGCTAATGATGCTAATTGTGTCTCATCTACAAGAACTGCAATAACTGCTTATGTAGATAATACTATTCCTGAGTTTGAACTGGCTCAAAACAATTACGTTTTATGTGACGATATTGACTCTGTAAAGATAGAAACCCAAAATCCGTTAGGAAATTATAGGTATGTTTGGACAAAAGATGGTGCTTTAGTTACCAACAACATCTCTTTTTTAGATACAAAAGAGCTTGGAACATATACAGTAAAAGCAATATCGAATGCAGGTTGTGAATCTTTAGAAAAAACAATTATTGTATCAACCTCAGAAAAAGCAACAATTTCGAATACTGATATTACTATTGTAGATGATGCTGAGAATAATTCTATTCAAATAATAACTACTAATTTAGGTAAAGGAGAGTATGAGTTTTCGATAGATGATGAATTTGGAATTTACCAAGACAAAGGTTTCTTTGATAAGCTATCTGTAGGAATCCATACCTTATACATAAGAGATAAAAAAGGATGTGGAATTACTTCTTATGTATTCTCAATTTTAAAATATCCAAACTTCTTTACACCAAATGGAGATGGAAAAAATGATGTTTGGAAAATTAATGGTTTCAATAATAATTCATTTCTCAACTCAGATATTTATATTTACAACAGATTTGGAATTTTATTGCACAAAATTAATTCTTCAGTTGGGAGTTGGAATGGAAGACATCAAGGTAAAAATTTACCATCAAATACGTATTGGTTTAGAGTAATTCTAACTGATATTAACAATCGAAAAATAGAAAAAATAGGAAGTATTAGTTTAATAAGAAATTAAAAAAAATATGGCTTTAGTATCACCTTTAGGAGCAGAACACGATTTAGAAACCAAAGAATTGGCAGAATTTTTTAATGAAACTTTGGGGTTTTGCCCAAACTCAGTTTTAACTATGCAACGTAGACCAGCCATTTCAAAAGCATTTATAAACTTAAACAAAGCAGTTATGGCTAATGAAGGTAGGGTAACTTCTGCTTTAAAAAGGATGATTGCTTGGGTGTCAAGTAACGCTACTGGCTGTAGATATTGTCAAGCACACGCCATTAGAGCTGCAGAACGTTATGGAGCAGAACAAGAACAATTAGATAATATTTGGGAATACAAAACGCATGCAGCTTTTTCTGATGCAGAAAGAGCTGCATTAGATTTTTCTTTGGCTGCTTCTATGGTTCCAAATGCAGTAAATGCAGAGATTAAAGAAGCGTTATATAAATATTGGGATGAAGGAGAAATTGTAGAAATGTTAGGCGTAATATCGCTATTTGGATACTTAAACCGTTGGAACGATTCTATGGGAACAACCTTAGAAGAAGATGCCATTGACTCTGGAAATAAATATTTAGGAAAACACGGTTTTGAAGTTGGAAAACACGATGGGTCTAAGTATTAGTTGATATTTTTTTATCATTCGTTTTTAGTGAATTTTATCATTTCGAAATGAGAGAAGAATGGATAATTGAAAAAACTCATTTTTAAAATCAATAGAAATTATAATTTTATAGGCACAAAACAGCCTCAACTCTTTTCTGTAATTCTATAATCACATTTTGCTCAAACCAAGGGTTTTTCGTCAACCAAAATCGATTTCTCGGAGAAGGGTGAGGAAGTACAAAATATTTAGGCAAATATTCTAAGTAATTATCTACAGTTTCTGTGAGTGTTCTTTTGGCTTTGGCTTTTAGATAATAGCTCTGAGCATACATTCCTATTAAAATAATCAATTCTACATTTGGCATTTTATTAAACAATTGTTGATGCCATTGTGGTGCGCATTCTCTTCTTGGTGGTTTGTCACCACTTTTTCCTTTTCCAGGGTAGCAAAATCCCATAGGTACAATAGCAAATTTTTCTACATTGTAAAAATCTTCATCAGAAACATTGAGCCATTTTCTCAATTGTTTACCACTAAGATCATCCCAAGGAATATTAGATTTGTGCACTTTAGTTCCAGGAGCTTGCCCAATAATTACAATTTTAGAATTTTGATGACCTATAACTACAGGATTTGCACCCAGATCTAAATGTGGTTCGCAAATAGTACATTTTTTTATTTGAGATAACAGGTTTTGCATTTATGTTTTTAAAGATAAAGTATCATTTTCAAAGAACAAACCATCAAAACCTGTTTTTATAAAATTTCTAATATTTTGATGAGAAACTCCATTCTCATCTTCTAAAACAGATGTATAATGTTCTCCAAAACAAAATAGAGTTTCTTCTTTGGTTAACTTTTGAAGTTTGGCAAAAGCAAATAGTTTGCAAGAACCTGAGTTTTCTCCAACATTATTTTTAATTTTTCCGTTTGTAAAAGCAGTTGGTGTAAAGTTATAAAGGTCTTCAATTACTTGCATCGTTTCTGAAAAAGTAATTGTTGTTGGTGTTGATTTTAGTTTGGTTTTAAACTTATTTAGTTTCATTTAATCTCTTTAATTATAGTATTAAACTTAGTGTAAAATAATTGATTAATACATAAATCCAAATAAGTATAGAGGAATAATATTTAGACTGCCAATCTCTATATCGTCTCTTACCACAAAAGCATTTTTAACGCCTCTAATTTGTTTGGTTTGCTTATTTTTTCCACCAATTTCAAAAGTATATTTTTTATTGATAATAAAATCATCCTTTTCTGCCAAGTGAATTTCGTGAATATGTTTCATTTGATTTGCAAAAAATGTTTCTCTTATATTTCCAATTTCAGCATCTTGCTTTCCTAAAGCATAAACTAGATTTGTATTATTTAAATACAATTTTTCTGGTTTGGTTAAAGAACCCACACCTTTTGTAGGTTTATAAAGTTCCATTACTAAATCTGCTCTGTTTAGTAGCTTTATAGCATTTATTAAAAATACTCTAGAAATACCTAACTTTTCGCTTAATTTAGAAATGTTAGGTGTAAAAGGAACACTTTGTGCAATAGCAACTAATAGTTTTTTAATTTTTCTACTATCTTTATAAGTAATATTTTCTACAGCATTTATATCTGTTTCTAAAATTAAGTTAATCGTTTGTGTAAGTTTTATTAAATAAGTTTCTTCATTTTCTAAAAAGTAGGGATAATTTCCAAACTCTACATATTGCTTAAATTCTCTTATAGGAATATCTATTTGAGTTACAATTTCTCTTGCTATATTTTTATGATTTACAAGGATTTCTTCTAATTTAAATTTAGGAATAACATATTTATATTTAAAGTATAAAAACTCTCTAAATGATAACTCTTTTAAAAAATAGGATACTACTCTTCTACTTAAATCTGACTCTCCTTTATATATTTCTAACATAGAAGAAGAAGTAAAAACGGTTTTTAAATTGGGAAACTGATCATAAATTAATTTAATTTCACGAGACCAGTTTGGATATTTGTGAACCTCATCTATAAAGAGATATTTTCCTCCATTAACTACAAAGTCTTCAGCTAAACTTATTAAGCTGTTTTCTAAAAAATATAAATTATCTAAAGAAACATAAAGAGCTTCTTGGTTATCTAAAACATATTTTTTTAGTTTTTGAAGTAATAATGTTGTTTTACCTGAACCTCTAGCTCCTTTTATTGCTATTAATCTATTATCCCAATTTATATCATTATATAAATATCTCTTTTTATTGGAAATCGTTTTAAGTAATTGTTCTTGCAGTGAAAAAAGTTTTTCCATTATTAATAAAATTGTTTACAACAAAAAACAAATACAGTTAAAATATGTTTACAACAAAAAACAAAATTTATTAAAAATGTTTATAATAAAAAACTGTCCTATTTTAAAATCTAATTTTTTAGAACTTTTGTTTAAAAATAATAGTTGCAGAATCTTCATATCCTAAAAATTAAAATTGAAGAAAATACTTTAGCAAAATAAAATTAGAAATTATGGAAAAAAATAAAAACAAAACCTTGAACATACCAATACCAACTTTAAGCTAGAGGCTTGTTTGGCTAATAGTTCTTGTTATATTAGCTTTTAGGTTAGAAGCAGAAAGTGTAGCTCTTTTTTGAGTGGATTTTAAATAAATTTTCGAGTAACTAATTTATGGAATCAGTAAATATATTTTCAAATATAAAAGGCAAATATTTTTATAAATCAATTCGCTTAATAATGTTTTATGTAATCCTTCCTATTTTATTTATAATAACTTTGTTACTTATTTTTCAAAACGAAAAACTAATAAAATTTTTAGAAGCAATTAATCTATGATTTATTTTCAGGTTCAGGAGGGTTTTATAAAGTTCTCGACTGCGCTCGAACAGACATTGTTACATTTTAAAATTAATCAATTATTACATTAATCATTTCTTCCCTTCAACAATAACCACAATTTCACCTTTTGGTGGTTTTGCAATATAATGAGCCAACACTTCTGTGGCTGTTCCTCTAATGGTTTCTTCAAACATTTTTGTGAGCTCTCTGGAAACGGAAACTCTTCTTTCTGAGCCAAAATATTCTACAAAATGACCTAATGTTTTTACCAATTTATGAGGAGATTCGTAAAAAATCATCGTTCTTGTTTCTTCTGCTAACAACAAAAAACGAGTTTGTCTTCCTTTTTTAACTGGAAGAAACCCTTCAAAAACAAATTTGTCATTGGGTAAACCAGAATTTACCAAAGCAGGTACAAAAGCAGTTGCTCCTGGTAAACACTCAACATCAATATTATGTTCTACACATGCTCTTGTGAGCAAAAAACCAGGGTCTGAAATTGCAGGAGTTCCAGCATCAGAAATTACAGCACAAGTTTCTCCACTTTTTATTCTGTTTATAATTCCTTCTATAGATCTATGTTCATTATGCATGTGATGACTGTGCATTTGTGTAGCAATTTCAAAATGTTTTAAGAGTTTTCCACTTGTGCGTGTGTCTTCTGCTAAAATAAAATCTACTTCTTTTAAAACACGAATGGCTCTAAAAGTAATATCATCTAAATTACCTATTGGAGTGGGAACTAAATATAGTTTGCTCATTAATCTTAGTTTTTAGTTTTTAATGTTGAGTTTTTAATGAATTTAAAACTCATAACTCAACACTCAAAACTTTTATATTTCTTCATAATTTTCCACAGTAATATCTGCTTTTACATCACCTGTATGTTTTGTAGTAAGTGGCTCAAACAACAAAATATAAACTTCTTCTTTAGCTACAGGTTTGTGCTCTACACCTTTTGGTACAATGTAAAACTCACCTTCATTTATGGTAATGATCTCATCATGCAAATGCATTTCTAAAACACCTTTTTTAACCATAAAAAGTTCGTCTTCATTATCGTGTTTATGAAAAACAAATTCTCCTTTAATCTTTGCCAATAGAATTTGTTGTCCATTTAACTCACCAATCTTTTTAGGTGACCAATGGTCTTGAAACAAATCAAATTTTTCTTGAATATTAATTACGCTCATAAAGACAAATTTACAAAGATTTTACGGGAATAAATCAACACTAAAAACAATCGGTATTTCTTTAAAATTGATTAATTTTGCAGCTCATTTTATAGAAATAATTAATGTACAGAAGTCATTCTTGTGGTCAGTTAAGAGCATCACACATCAATACAGAGGTAACCTTAGCAGGTTGGGTTCAAAAATCGCGCGATAAAGGTTTTATGATTTGGGTCGATTTAAGAGACAGATATGGAATTACACAATTGATTTTTGATGAAGATCGCACACCAGCAACAATGATGGAAAAAGCAAAGTCTTTAGGTAGAGAATTTGTGATTCAGGTTACTGGAACTGTTATTGAGCGTGAGTCTAAAAACACTAAAATACCAACTGGTGATGTTGAGGTTTTAGTATCGGATTTAAAGATATTAAATAATGCAAAATTACCACCATTTACTATAGAGGATGAAACTGATGGAGGTGAAGATATAAGAATGAAGTACAGGTATTTAGATATCCGTAGAAATCCTGTAAAAGACAGTTTAATTTTTCGTCATAAGGTAACCATGGAAGTTAGAAAGTATCTTTCTGACCAAGAATTTATTGAAGTAGAAACACCTTATTTAATAAAATCTACCCCAGAAGGTGCAAGAGATTTTGTAGTGCCTTCTCGTATGAATGAAGGACAGTTTTATGCGTTGCCACAATCTCCACAAACCTTTAAACAACTATTAATGGTTGGTGGAATGGATAAATATTTCCAAATCGTAAAATGTTTTAGAGACGAAGATTTACGTGCAGACAGACAGCCAGAATTTACACAAATAGACTGTGAAATGGCATTTGTAGAACAAGAAGATATTTTAGAAGTTTTTGAAGGTTTAACACGTCATTTACTAAAAGAAATTAACGGCGTTGAGGTAGAGAAATTTCCAAGAATGTTGTTTGAGGATGCAATGCGTTTGTATGGAAATGACAAACCAGACATACGTTTCGGAATGGAATTTGGCGAGTTAAATGCAGTTACTCAACACAAAGATTTTGGGGTTTTTAAAAACTCAGAATTGGTGGTTGGTATTGCTGTTCCTAAAGGAAATGCATACACCAGAAAGCAAATAGACAAAATCATTAAATGGGTAAAACGTCCGCAAGTTGGTGCTTTAGGAATGGTATATTGTAGAGTTAACGAAGATGGAACATTCAAATCTTCTGTAGATAAATTTTACGACCAAGAAGATTTAGCAAAATGGGCAGAAGTAACTGGGGCAAAAGCTGGTGATTTAATCTGTATTTTATCAGGTGAAACCAATAAAGTAAGAACGCAATTGTCTGCTTTACGTATGCACTTAGCAGAAGAGTTAGGTTTGCGTAAATCAAACGAATTTGCACCACTTTGGGTAATTGACTTTCCGTTATTAGAGTTGGATGAAGAAACTGGGCATTATCACGCAATGCATCACCCGTTTACATCGCCAAAACCAGGGCAATTAGAATTGTTAGAGACTAACCCAGGTGCAGTAAAAGCAAATGCCTATGATTTGGTATTGAATGGAAATGAAATTGGTGGAGGTTCTATAAGAATTCACGACAAACAAATGCAAGCAACCATGTTAAAACATTTAGGTTTTTCTGAAGAAGAAGCCAAAGCCCAATTTGGTTTCTTAATGGATGCTTTTGAATATGGTGCGCCACCTCATGGAGGTTTGGCTTTTGGTTTAGATAGATTGGTCGCCATTTTAGGCGGACAAGAAACGATTCGTGATTTTATTGCATTCCCAAAAAATAATTCGGGTAGAGATGTAATGATTGATGCTCCTGCATTTATAGATGATGACCAATTGAATGAATTGAATTTAAAATTAAATATTACAGCATAAATTTAAAATCCCGTTTTTGCGGGATTTTTTATTACTTTTAAATTATGAAAAAACTAACCACAATTATAGTACTTTTAGCATCTATACTATCATTTTCTCAAGAACTAACAGGAGATGAATTGTTAGCAAAAGCAATCAAGTTTCATGACCCTAATGGAAATTGGGACACTTTTAAAGGAGAACTTTTTGTAACGATGGAAACTCCAAAAGGAAGCCCAAGAAAAAGTAAAATCAATATTAATTTACCCGAAGAATTCTTTTATGTAAAAGCTATTAGAGATACAATTGTTACAGAATATACTGTTCATAAAGGTGATTGTAGTATGGCAATTAACGGAAATAAAAATCCTTCTTCAGCTACCAAAAAGAAACACAGTTTAAGTTGCAAACGTGCTAATTTGTATAAAAATTACTACACATACTTGTATGGTTTGCCTATGAAGTTAAAAGATGAAGGTACCATTGTTCATCAAAAAGTAGAAAAAAGACAATTTAAAGGGAAAGACTATTTGGTTTTAAAAGTTTCCTATCCAAAAGAAATAGGCAAAGACACTTGGTACTTTTATTTTAATCCAAAAACCTATGCTATGGAAGTGTATCAGTTTTTTAAAAAGAAAAAAGATAGTGGTGAGTATATTTTATTATCAGACTTAGAAACGATTAACGGAGTAAAAATGCCAAAAACGAGAGCTTGGTATTATAATAAAGATAATGGTTATTTAGGAACTGATATTTTATCAAAAACAGAATAAAAATTAACAAATGTTATTTCGAAATGAGTGAAGTATGAACAATTGAGAAATCTCATAAAAATTCTCCACAAGGTCGAAATGACAAGAAAATAAATAATGCCAAAAGCAAAAGACATATTCAGAAAAATACTTATTTGGAGATATAAACATATTTCTGAACGTCAATTTGTTTATATTTTAAGCATTTTAGTAGGTTTTTTAGCAGGATTTGGAACAGTTATCTTAAAAAACTTCACACATTATATTCAACTTTTGTTAGATGTCGATTTTTTTAAAAGCTATCAAAATTCACTCTATTTTATATTTCCAATTATTGGGTTGTTAATTGTAGCCATCATCAAAAAAACCTGGTTAAAAAAACACATTGGTCACGGAATTTCAACGACACTTTATGCCATTTCTAAACGAAAAGGAATTATCCCAAAATACAATATTTATGCATCGTTAATAACTGCTCCAATAACAGTTGGTTTTGGAGGTTCTGTTGGGTTGCAAGGACCAGCAGTTAGTGCAGGTACAGCTTTGGCATCTTATACGTCTAAGTTGTTTCATATGAACACAAAAACACGTATGTTGTTAATTGGTTGTGCCACTGCAGGCGCCATGTCATCAATGTTTAAAGCACCCATTGCAGGTATTGTTTTTGCTTTAGAAGTATTTAGTTTAGACATTGCTTTTGTTTCTCTTGTTCCGCTTTTATTGGCTTCTGTTTCTGCAATTGTTACTTCGTATCTTTTTTTAGGTTCTGATGTTTTATTAGGTTTCGAATTGAATGATAAATTTGAAATCAGCGAAATAGGTTTTTACGCTATTTTCGGAATTATTACAGGAATCGCTTCTGTCTATTTTTCAGTAATTTATTTTGCGATTCGAAAGTTCTTTTATCAATTTAAAAATCGTTTTGTCAGGTTAATTATTGGAAGTATTATTATCGGTTTTATTTTATATCTAATGCCATCTTTATATGGTGAGGGTTATAGTTTGATAAACAATCTTTTAAAAGGAAATCATATTGCAGCTATTGGAAATACTCCTTTTACTTTTAATCACGAAAATATTTGGTTAATTATTATCTTCTTGCTGTTAATTACAACTTTTAAAGCGATTGCAATGAGTACTACTTTTGCCGCTGGTGGAGTTGGTGGAATTTTTATTCCTACTTTAGTTATGGGGTCTGCACTTGGAAATGCATTTGCTAAAATCATCAATAATTTAGGCGTAGGTTTTCAGGTTTCTGAAGCCAATTTTACTTTAATAGGAATGACAGGTTTAATGGCTGGAGTTTTACACGCACCTCTAACCGCTATTTTCTTAATTGCCGAAATTACAGGTGGTTACGATTTATTTGTCCCACTAATGTTGGTGGCAGCAATTTCATTTTCCATCACCAAATACTTTGTTTCTAATTCTATTTATACTTATAAATTGGCACAAAGAGGAGAACTCATTACTCATAACAAAGACAAAAATGTAATGATGATGTTGGATATAAATGATTTAATTGAAACCAATTTTAAATCGGTTCAACCAGAAATGTTATTAGGTGAAATGCTAAAAAAAGCAGTTGCAACTTCAGCAAGAAATATCTTTCCTGTTTTAAATAAAGAAAAACAATTTTTAGGAATTGTGTTGTTAGATGATATTCGTCCAATAATGTTTGATACAGAGATGTATAAAAGCGTTACTGTAGAAGCAATTATGAAAGCTGCTCCAGAAATTATTCAAAAATCGGAATCTGTAGAAACAGTGATGAAAAAATTTAAAGTTAGTGGCGCTTGGAACTTGCCTGTTGTAGATAATGGAAAATACATTGGTTTTATATCAAAATCGAAACTACTTACAGCTTATCGAAATAAATTGGTAGAGGTAACTGCTTAGTTTCTTTTATAGTTCCTTACTTCTTGTGCTAAACTTATTTACTAATTCTCTTATTCCTGTAAAAGCAAGAATATAAACTTACTTTATTATAAAGGTCTATTTCTGTAAAAAAGACAGTACTTTATCCGGAAAATCAGTAAAAGCACCATCAACATTTGCCTCAATTAAAAGGGTTTGCATCATTTCATCAAAAGTAGAAAATTCCTCTAAAGCATCTGCTCTAAACGTATAAGGATGTACTTTTAAACCCAATTTATGCGCATTAGAAACCAAAGAAGTAAACGTCCATTTTCCATTTACTTTTTTATCTAAAATTTGTTTGTACCAAGGTCCAATTCCGTCTGCATAGGTTGCAAAATGTTTTAAGTTTTTAGTTTCTTCTGTAAATTCTATAAGTTGTACCAAAAACAATTCAGACTTCAATGTAACTCGAATTCTTTCCAACTCTTTGGCATCAAAACATTGTAGAATACAGTTGTCTTTTTGGGTTTTATAACCATAATCAGATAGTATTTTTAAAACAATTTCTGTAAGCTGTTTTCCTTCTTTTTGATGAAATTCAGGTGCTTTAATTTCTGGGTAAATCCCAATATTTTTTCCAGTACTTATATTCAACCCTTGAATCAATTCAATTTCTTCTTGAAAAGAATGGAGTTTAAAATTACCTTTTCCTTTCGGATAACGTTTTCTATAAACTTGTTTACCTGTTTTTGGGTTAAAACGCTCTAAAACTTGAAGCGTTTTTAATTCATTAAACGTAAAATCGATGACATAAAAACGTCCATCTTTTCTTTTTCTATTTGGAAACTTTGTGGCAACATCTGTAACATCATCTAAATAAATATCGTGAATTACAATAGGAACATTGTCTTTACTCAATACTAAATCTTGTTCAATAAAATCGACATTCATAGCATAAGCCATTGCTTTAGATTCTATGGTGTGTTCTGGTAAATAACCAGATGCGCCTCTATGTGCAATGACAATCTTTTCATCCATCTTAAATTCATTTTTAAGTTTGCTGCAAGAAAAAAACAGCAAACCAATCAAAAATATAGAAATAAATTTCATTTCAATAAAAATTAGTTTTTAAAGATAGAACTTTTGTAATTTTGTTATATGAAGTTAGCGTTAAAAATAATGTTTGTCGTTTTTATCCTTTGGATGATAATTGGTGCATACCTTGTAAATACAGAACACGAAAAAGCCCAAATTGTTATGGGATTAGGAGTTTTGTATTTGTCTTTTATATTTATGCCTATTTTTATTTATTACAGATATAGAGATGGAAAATACAAGAAATATATTATTAATGATGAAAAATTAAAAAATGCTTTTAAAAATATAGGAAAAGATTAAACCCTCAATGTTATTTTAATCTTCTTTTTTCAAAAAAGCATACACAGGAAAATGGTCTGAAAACCCGCCTTGATACCACTTGCCAATATAAGTTCTAAAGGGACTTCCTTTTAATTTACCTTTAAATACTTTCATCCACTTTTTATTAAAAACTTCGGCGTGTTTAAAATACAAATCATTTTCTTTTTTTTCTAAAAAGTTCTTACTGAAGATAATTTGATCGAATAAATTCCAGTTTCCATTATAAGTTAGGGTTCCATTTCCTTTGGCTAATAAGCTTTCCATTGGATTGTAAAAATCGTCTAAAACCAAGTGTTCTTTAATGCTTTTACTGGTTGGGTCGTCATTAAAATCGCCCATAATTATAATTTTAGGGTTAATTTCTTTATCACGAATTTTATCAACAATACTTCTTGCCGTTTCTGCTGCTGTAATTCTTTTGTGTTCTGTTTCTGCTGCTCCTTCTCTTCTTGACGACCAATGATTTACTAAAACATGTACCAATTCGCCTCTTAAATTTCCACTCACTTTTAAAATATCTCTGGTGTAGTCGCGTTCACCTTCTTCATCTTCTAAAAAAACAGGAAAGGTTTCTGAATGCAATAACTCAAAAACTTGTTTGTTGTATAGAAGTGCCACATCTATTCCGCGTTCATCAGGAGAATCGTAATGCACAAAGCCATAATGATGTCTTCTTAAATTAGAAGAATTTACTAAATCAGCAACCACTTTTGCATTTTCAACCTCTACCAAACCCACAATGGCAGGAGGCAATTTAGAACGATGAATTCCTAATTGAGAAATCACAGAGCTTAGTCTTTTAATCTTTTTTTTGTAGCGTTTATATCCCCATTTCTTTTTGCCATCAATCGTAAAATCGTCATCTAAAGTATTTGGGTTGTCTTTTGTATCAAAAAGGTTTTCTACATTATAAAACCCAATGGTAAATGTATTTTCTTCTTTTTTTGATGAGAACATAAATTGGTTTTAAATGTAAATGTAATAAAATAATATTAGCCATTTCATAACCCAAAAAAGATGTTTTGTTAACACAGAAACTACTTTAATTGATGCACAATAAAGTAATTTTGTCACATCAAAAAATTCTTGGAGAAGAAGAAGTATTTTGAATTTGAATTAATTAATGAACCTCAATTTCTATTGAGGTTTTTTATGCGCTGAAAATGTAGAATTGTGTATTTTTGCAGTATATGATAGATCAAAAAGAAGCAAAATCTGAAAAGGCCGTTTTAATCGGAATCATCACCCAGCAACAAGACGAAGCAAAATCTGAAGAATATTTAGATGAGTTAGAATTCTTGACATCTACTGCTGGTGGAGTTACTGTAAAGCGATTTGTTCAAAAAATGGAAAGACCCAATCCTAAAACATTTTTAGGAACTGGAAAATTAGATGAAGTTAAAGATTTTATTGATGCTCATAACATTGGTACCGCTATTTTTGATGATGAACTTTCTCCTGCCCAACTTAGAAATATCGAGAAAATTTTAGATTGTAAAATCTTAGATAGAACCAATTTAATCTTAGATATTTTTGCTCAAAGAGCCCAAACAAGCTCTGCTAAAACACAAGTAGAATTGGCACAAAGCGAATATTTATTACCACGTTTAACCAGACTTTGGACACACCTTGACAAACAAAAAGGTGGAATTGGAATGCGCGGACCTGGAGAGACAGAAATAGAAACAGACAGACGTATTATTCGTGATAAAATTGCACTACTAAAAAAACGATTAAAAACCATTGACAAACAAATGGCAGTTCAGCGTAAAAATCGTGGAAAAATGGTACGTGTGGCTTTGGTAGGGTATACCAATGTTGGGAAATCTACGTTGATGAATGTAATTAGCAAGAGTGATGTATTTGCTGAAAACAAACTCTTTGCAACTTTAGATACTACTGTACGTAAAGTAGTAATTAAGAACATTCCTTTTTTAATGACAGATACAGTTGGGTTTATCAGAAAACTCCCTACACAATTGGTAGAATCGTTTAAATCTACCTTAGATGAAGTTCGAGAAGCAGATTTGTTATTGCATGTGGTAGATATTTCGCATCCTAATTTTGAAGACCATATTACTTCTGTAAATACTATTTTAAGTGATATAAAATGTGATGACAAACCCACCTTAATGGTTTTTAATAAGATTGATGCTTATAAACATGAAACCATTGATGAAGATGATTTAACCACCGAAAAAGGAAAAGAACATTATACTTTACAAGACTGGAAAAAAACTTGGATGAATGATGATGATGTGGAATCTATTTTTATTTCTGCCATAAACAAAGAAAATTTAGAAGAATTTAAAGACAAAACTTACGAAGAAGTTAAGAAAATTCACATTCAACGTTTTCCTTATAACGACTTTTTGTATTATGAGTATAAGGATGGATAATCTTCATATTACTGATTTTTAAGGTTATGTATTTTTAGTTAGTGCAATATTTGTATATTTATAATATTCAAAAAAAAGTTTTAGGTAGGTTTTTTTTGAAATCTACTGTTATAAAAGTATACTCAAACTAATTTAAAAATTTACAGCATGAATAAAAATACACTAATTCTTTCGGCATTTTTTTTAATGTCAAATCTTACAATTGCTCAAAAACAAAGCTGGAGACTATCTACATTAGATAAAAACAGTAATTATTTTGAAGTTGTTAAAAAAGAAAGAAAAAAATTAGAATCTTTAAAAGGTAAAAAAGATAGAAATAGCAAAAAACAAATTAAGCAATTTGAACGTTGGGCTGCTTTTTGGAAAGACAGAATTTTACCAGATGGTTCTTTTGTTTCTGCTGCTCATACTTTTAATGAATATAAAAAAGAAGTAAGAAAAGAAAAGCAAAATCTTAATAAAAAGAGTCAAAGAACTGTAAATTGGACCTTAGTAGGACCAACAATACCTCCAACTTCTTCAATAAGTTTTTACCCAGGAATGGGAAGAATAAATACAGTAGCTTTTAACGGAGTAGACACAAATACAATGTATATTGGCACCCCTGGAGGAGGTGTTTGGAAAACAACAAATGGTGGCAGTTCGTGGACATCTAAAGGAGACATTAATGCAAATTTAGGAGTTTCTCATATTGTTATTAACCCCACTAATACAAATATTTTATATTTAGCAACTGGTGATTGGGATGGATTACACAATCGTTCTTTAGGTGTTTTAAAATCAACAAATTCTGGAGACACTTGGCAAACAACAGGTTTAACTTTTCCTTTAGGAGAAAACAATATTATCTCTAAACTTTTAATAGACCCAAACAACGTAAACACAATTTTTGCTACCACTAAAAATAGTATCAAAAAATCTACTGATGGTGGTGCAAATTGGTCTGATGTTTATACAGAAAATGATGCTATATTTAATGATATTGTCTATAAATCAGGGAGCAATTCTGTTATGTACGCTACATCAAAATCAGGAAGTTTTTATGTTTCTACAGATAATGGTACTAATTGGTCTGTTGCGTCTACACCTGCTACCGGTAAAAGATTAGATTTAGCTCTAACAGATAATGATACAAATCTAATTCTAACCATTGATGATGGAGGTGTTGTTAGAAAATCTACAGACCAAGGAAGCACTTGGACAACGGTTTCAACAATTGCTAACTATTCTTCGCAAGGTGGATATAATATGACTTTAGCAATTTCTCCATTAAATAAAAACTTAGTTTTAGCTGGTGGCATAGAAGGCTGGCGCTCAAAAGATGGGGGAGCTACTTGGGAAAAATATTTAGATGGCTACTGGTCAAATGGGAGCCCATATTTTTATGTACATTCAGACCATCATGATATGTTATTTATACCAGGAAGCAACACTGCTTTTTCTGTAAACGATGGCGGTATTTTTAAAGGAGACGCTTCATTAGATACCAAATGGACAGATTTGTCTTCTGGTTTGGCCATTACTCAATATTACAATGTTTCTGGTACGCCACAAGATGCAGGAAAACTCATTATGGGAGCTCAAGATAATGATATTGCGATATATAGCGGGGGTACATTTAAAGGAGAAAACCCTGGTAGTGATGGTGTAGAGGGCTTATGGGATTATTCCAATTCTAATATCGCTTGGTCATGTAGTCAAGCAGGAGGAATGAATAGAACCACAGATGGTTTTGCAACTGAAGCACAGCAAGTAACTACACCAAGTGGAGCACCTTTTGTATGGGAACTAGAGATTCATCCAACAACACCAACTATAATTTTTGGAGGTTTTGAAGATGTTTATAAATCTACTGATAGAGGAGACAATTGGACAAACTTAAACTCTGGAGTGGGAACTATAGAGTTTATTTCTATAGCACCTTCTAATGCTGATGTTATTTATGTTTCGGGAGAAAATGGAGAAGTAAAAAAAACAACTAATGGAGGTACTTCTTGGTCAAATATTACATTGCCTCAAAACGGAAGCGTTAAAAGTATAGAAGTACACTCAACAAAACCAGAAGAAGTATACATTGCTTATTCTGGGTATCAAGCAGGAAAAGTTTATAAATCTACGGATAGTGGTTCTAATTGGGCAAACATTACAGGTTCTTTACCAAATATACCAACGCATCAAATACGTTATAAAACAGGTTCTACTGATGGAGAATTATTTTTAGCTACAGATTTAGGTGTATATTATAGAACTAATACAGCTGGAGATTGGGTAAAGTTAGGTACTGGTTTACCTAATGTAATTGTACATGACATAGAAATACATTACGGAACAGAAAAGTTAAGAGCTGCAACTTTTGGTAGAGGTGTTTGGGAAGCTCCAATAGATGCAGCTGCTTTGGGTGTTAGTAAAGATTTACTACCTGAAAATGCCATTAGTTTGCATCCTAATCCTACTGAAAATAAAAGGTTTATGGTTAAATTGAATAACTTAAAGGGAGATAGTAACATTACCGTTTATAATGTTATTGGTAGCGTTGTTAAAAGTTTTACAACATCTAAAAGTGAAGAAAAAATTGATTTAAATAATTTCTCTAACGGATTGTACTTTGTAAATGTTTCTAACAATAATAAAAGTTTGGTTAAAAAGATAATTGTAAAATAAAATGAAAAAGATTTCACTATTTTTTTTAGTTCTGTGTTGTTTTGGGTGTAAAAATAAAATTGAAATAATTTCATCTATAAAACAAACGGTAATTCCAGGAGTTAAAACTGTAAAATCTTATACTAATTATGTTTTTAAGGTAGATGTAAATACAAATGAAATAATATCTATTGATAGTTTACTAGTATATCAAAACAAGCAGCTTCTTTACCCTAAATTTTTAATAAAGAAAGAAGGAGCATCTAAATATACAGACAAGATAAAAGCAAGTGGAGTTTATCTTATTGAAGCAGCTATTAAAGAAGGAAATTTTTTGAATGCAACAAAAATTATTGAAGATGAAATAAATAAAGTAGTTATGTTTTATACTTTTAAGGATAAAAAAAGTAAAATGGAAATAAATTCTTTTGAAGAAAAAAAGAAAAGAAGAAGATAATTCAATAAGAACCTACTTTTAAGTAGGTTTTTTTATTCTTTTTTTTCAGACGTATCTTCTATAATACCCATTCTTTTTGCACGATTTTCCCAAGATTTTCTGGCATAAGATTGTAAGTCTGCAATGTTATCAGATTCGTCCATAATCTCTAAACCTAAAAGAGTTTCTATAACATCTTCTTGAGAAACGAGCCCGCTTACAGAACCATATTCATCAACAACTAATGCAATATGCTCTCTTTCTTTTATAAGTTTATCAAACAAATCTGGAATAGACAACTCTTTTTTTGTGACTAAAATGGTTCTTTTTATGGTTGACAATTTTTCTTTACCATTACCATCTATAATAGCCTTGTACAAATCGTCTTTTAAAAAATAACCCGTAATTTCATCAGGGTTTTCAGCAAAAACAGGAATTCTCGAAAAACGCAAAGTTTTATGAGCATTGTAAAAATCTTGAATAGTTTCGCTTTCATCTGCTAATTTTAACACCGATCTTGGTGTCATAATATCATTAACCTGTATTTCTTTAAAGCCTATTAAATTTCGAATTACTTTGCTTTCATTTTCTTTAAAAACACCTTCTTTTTCGGCCATATCTGCCATTACTAAAAAGCTTTCTCTACTTAACACACTTCCATGACCTTTACCTCCAATTAACTTTGTGGTTAACTGCAATAACCATAAAATACCTGTGTATTTCAGCGGAAAAATCATCACATTTAAGGCTTTAGAAGTAAAGTTGGCAAGTTGTTTCCAATACG
>JAUICK010000030.1 GCA_030427865.1 Bacteroidia bacterium
ACCCAACAATGGCTATAAGCATTTGGGGCATAAGTGATAAAACAAAAGTATAAACATAAAACGAAGGTCAAAGCTAAACCGAAAAAATAGGGCGTAAAATCCCCAACTACTCATATCCAGACCGTTAGCGGCAATAAAAAAGGACCAACACCATTCACAGAAAATTAAGAATGAACCAGAGTATTTTAATTAAGAATTCGACAATAGTAAATGAAGGGAAATCATATGTCGCTGATGTACTTTTATCAGACGGACTAATTGAGAAAATTGGAAATATTGATAGTGAAACAACTCACAAAATAATTGACGGAACAGGAAAACACCTATTCCCAGGGATTATTGACGGACAAGTTCATTTTAGAGACCCCGGACATACACACAAAGGCGATTTATATACCGAAAGCAAAGCAGCCATAGCGGGTGGAGTAACTTCTTTTATTGATATGCCAAATACAGTTCCGAATATTTTGACGGTTGAGAGCCTAAGAGAAAAATATGAGATTGCTTCTCAAAAATCTTTAGCAAACTATTCGTTTTTCCTTGGTGTAAATGGCGATAATATTGATGATGTAATTAAGATGGATACCTCCCAATTTATTGGTGTTTCTGATGACGGCTTATACTTTACCAAAAAAGGAAATCTATTGGCTGACAGTCCAGAAAAAATGGAGAAACTGTTTGCCAACTGCAATTCGATTATTGCTATTCATTCAGAGAAAGAAGAAATTGTAGAAGCCAATGAGCAGGCTTTTAAAAAAAAGTATGGGGAAAATATTCCTGCCAAATTTCATCCAATAATTAGGAGTACTGAAGGCTGTTATGAAGCTACTAAACGTGCAATTGGTATAGCCAAAAAGCACAATGCACGACTTCATATTTTACATTTAACAACAGAAGCAGAAACACATCTTTTTCAAAATGACATTCCTTTAAAAGAGAAAAAAATAACGACAGAAGTTTCTGTTCACCACCTATGGTTTTCGGACAAAGATTATGACCGATTAGGTATGCTGATTAAATGGAATCCTGCCATAAAAACCGAACAAGACAAACAGGGCTTGTTGACCGCTCTAGTTGATGACAGAATTGATATTGTTACAACAGACCACGCACCACATACATTGGAAGAAAAAGAGCAACCTTACTTTCAGTCAATGTCAGGAGCACCAATGGTTCAACATTCTTTGAATTGTATGTTGGAATTTTACAAACAAAACCTCATTTCATTAGAGAAAATAATTGAGAAGATGTGTCATAATCCAGCGATTCTTTACAAGATGACCAAAAGAGGGTTTATAAGAGAAGGATATTATGCCGACTTGACATTGGTTGACTTGAATAGGAAATGGACAGTAACTAAAGATAATTTACTTTATAAATGTGGTTGGTCACCATTGGAAGGAACGACTTTTCAAACGGAAATCAAACAGACCTTTGTGAACGGAAATTTGGTTTATGATAACGGAATATTTTTCGAGCACGTAAAAGGAAAAGAAATAGAATTTGGATAAGAAATAAAGAAAACACTACCGCTAACATTGGCTATACGTAATGCGGGCGAAAGTGCTGATTTGACATTAATTACATTAAACAAACTTTTCGGTGAGCGGACAGTGAAGTGCCTTGAAATCCCGCACTACGCATAGCCGAAACCGTAGCCAAATAAACAAAAGATGTGCTATCTAACGCTGTTCAACAGCATCAAACTAAGAATGTTATTTATTTTTTAACTTCATTCACCAAATATTTCATAAAACTTAAATCAAATAGTTTTTAAAGGAAAATCTTTAGTATTTCAACTTCTTTAAATAGCTTACTGAAAATCCCGTATAATTTGCAATTTCTTCTATACTTCTTCCCTGGATTTTCAATTCTTTTGCTTTTTCCAATCTTAGACCTGTAATCAATTTACCAGGTTTACTAGGTTTAACTATACTATAAAGAACATTATTATTGATTTTAAAGTGTTCCGAAATTGATTCAACAGTTACATTACTTAAATTTTCTTCAATATAATTAAGAATAGTTTGTTTGGTAATATCTTTTTCATCTGAAATAATGATTCTCTTCTTTCGATACCAATTAAATATTAACAAACCAAGAGAAACAATCAATAAACCAAGTATTATATTTATAAAACTCTTTTTAACGTTGATCTGATCTCTAATTATTTCATTGTCAACAACGTTTTGCAAACCACTTTCTGTTATCTTAATAATACCATTTGTACTACCTAACTTAATCGTATCTCCTTCTTTATATAGGGCCATTTTATTAAATTCAACACCATTAAATATGTGTACAAATTTGTTTGTGCCAGATTTTAAATAGTAAAGACCATTTATGGTGCTTATTAGTAAATCATTATTAGTAAGCACCAATAGGGAATATGCATTACTTAAGCCCCTTATCACTTTTTTTTCATCCTTAAGATAATTATATATCACAAGTGAATGATTTGTCAAGATAAAATATTCGGAATTTACCTCATGTGGAATTACCATACCATCAACAATAATATCAGAAAAACTTGTTAATTGTATTAATTCTTTCGAGCTAAAACCATATCTGAAAATTTTGTTCTTCTGAGCAAAGGTGACTCTATTAGTATAACCCTTTTGAAAAACTTCTATAATTACCGGAGCATTGTTGTCTTCATTCTTGAATATTTTTTTAGCTACCTCTAAAGAATCATTCAAAACATATAATCCTTTAGTAGTTGATAATAAAAAACCTTCAGAATTTAACTTTTTAATATCCCTAGAGAAACCAATAGTATTATCCCCTATTTTGGTTTCACCGTTAACTTCATTGGAATAAACGATTGGTTTCTGACCCCTTGAATATTTAACTAAGCCATCATAACAAATATAAAATGTAGAGTCTATTTCTAAAATTTTACCTGAGCTGTAAGTAGGTACTTTCAGTTTTTCACCAAAACAAAAGACACCATTGTAGGTTGCTACACTATTTGGAGAAAAAGATCTAATACTGTACCCCTCCATTTGAATAGAAAAGGGTTGTCTCTTAAAGATAAAAAGGGCGTTTTTACAAATTATATAAATATAGTTATCCTTTTCAATTGATTGTTGCCAATATTTACTATATGAATTAGGAAGTAAGTCACGATATTTATAGTGTCTCTCAACACTGCCATTTTTCGACACCTCTAACTTACCTTTCGTAAATCTAACATATCCCGCATTATCATTTAGCTTAATTAAGCTATTATCTATTATCTTAAAAGTTCCTTGACTTGTACCTATTAAAATGTTACCATCTTTATCCACAGAAAAATTATAATGAACTCTTGTTCCATAAAATTTTTGTAATACTATGTCACTAGCACTCAATTTGAAATTAAGAGTGATAAAAAATATTATAAAGACAATTTTTATATTCATAAATGACAATTTTTAATATTTTAAAAATATTATCTAAAAGATAATAAAAATAAAAATAAATATTTAAATAGTTTATTAATATTAATTAATATTATTACATAACTAAAAAATTTTATTCTATGAAAACAATTATTCTAAAATCGAAAAAGATAATTTTTATTTTACTTATAAGTATAGTAAACTGTAGTTTTTCACAAACAACATTTACCGTAACATCAACTCAATTAGAAGGCCCAGGATCATTTCTTCAAGCCATACAAGATGCTAATGCTAACCCAGGAGAGGACATTATTCAATTTTCTGCAGGGTTAACTGTAGATGCTATTACGCCTGGATTCAGTCTCGCAAATCCAGACATGGCAATAATTATAGAATCTGTAGTCATTGAAGGTAACGGAAGTTCTATTAATGCAAAACAATGGTGGATTGCTGCGGATGGTACTACAAATCCATTAGCCGCATGCCCGGGATCCATTGGAAGTACAACAATTATGTTAAAAGCGCCCAAGTTTTTAAGGGTTGGGACTATTGGTCAAGATAATTCTGCTATTACTGTAACCATAAAAGATCTCTCAATTAAAGAGTTTAATGGTGTTGCGCAAATATATGAAAATGCAACTTTAAATTTGGAGAATTTTAAAGCTAGCAATATTTGGGCTACTAATAATTGTCCAAGTGGCACAACTGGTATGATGTCAGTAGCTAGTGGCGGTTCATTGTCTATAAAAAATTCATCTTTTCAAGAATCTATGAATTGGCAGACGACACCAGATGTAACTGCAACAATTATCTCTGAGCCAAATGCAGGAAATTTAACCATTGAAAATAGTCTTTTTTACGATTTGAACAAACAAAAACACTACGCAATTAATTGGGAAGGTTCTAGTTCAGCTGTCGCTAATATTGTCAGCTCACGGTTTTTAGGAGCTGGTGGTTTAAAAATATCTGGTGGTACTACCACAAATATTGTTAATTCTACTTTTGTTTTATCAGCTGGCTTAAGCGTGTTTAATTACGGAGAACGTATTTGGAATAATTCAAATGGTGCTATGAATATTATTGCTTCTTCTATTAGATTTAATGGCAATGAATGTAACTTGGAATGTTCTAGTTACTCAGTTAATTCATTAATTCATAACAGCTCTTCTGGTTCACTTAATTTTAAAGAATCAGCTATTGGCTTTAACTTCCCGTCAACTACAGGAACAATTTTGTTAACTTTAGAGGGTTCAAATATTACAGCTGATGAAGCTACATGGATTGAGCCTTCAGTAAGTCAAGATGCAGCTGCCTTAAAAACTATTACTTCACAACCAAATTTACTTACGGATTTAAATGGTTTTGAACCGCAAGTAAACACCAGTATAGCATTCTTAGATGCTGAATTTGTTAAACCTGCATTTCCAGGAGTGTTGATAGATGTTATTAATACTCCATTAATCAACCCTATAACAAGTCAACCAATTACTTTAGATCCACTAGGCAATGATAGGTTTGATGGTAATGGGTTTCGTGATATTGGTGCCATTCAATTATCAGTAGCTCCATTTTTGAATTTAAGCTCCATAGGGAATGAATCTGCAATCCTTAACTGGAATGAACCTGTCCACCATGATGGTCATTCAATTATAAGATACGAGGTGTCATATATAGAATTAGGTGGAGTTACTCCTAGCATTGTTACTGTCAATTTACCTAATCTAACAACTACAATAAATGGTTTAACAAATGGTACTGAATATGTATTTTCAGTTAGAGCTGTTTATGATAATGGTGGATCAGAATTAAATGGTCCATACTCTAATGATGTAACGGATACACCATTTGGCACTCTGAATGCTCCTACACTAACTGCTACACCAGGAGATCAACAAATAGAACTTTCTTGGAATCTTCCTGATTTAGGAGGTCGAACATTTCAAAATTATGTTTTATATTGGAAAGAAAGTAGTTCGTCGACTTGGGATGATATATATGTTATTACAGACCCAAATGAAACTACAAGAACTGTAAGCGGCTTAATAAATGGCACCTCTTATGAGTTTAGGATTAATGCAAGAGGTTCAGGCGAGAGAAGTGTGTTTAATACTACTACTGCTACACCTGATGCTACAGCTGGAATTGAAGAACTATCTAATAATGTGGTTTCCTTTTACCCTAATCCGGTTAACGACGTTGTAAATATTAAATTAGATGAAAGCTTTAAAGCTAAATTGTTTGACATTAACGGTAAATTGATACTTGAAGTAAATAATAAAAAACAAATTGATATTTCATTCTTGACTAGTGGTATGTATTTCTTAAAGATTGAAAGTGAAGACAAAATTTATTCAGGTAAAATTTTAAAGGAATAAAAGCACTGAAAAACTACAAGATGACATTGATTTAACAAATTAACTGGCTACAACAAGGTATAAAAGCAATAGCGGTTCAGGTATAAACTTGAACCGTTTTTTGTTTTAATTCAGTATCTTCCTACCCGAAAGATGGTAGCTTTTAGTTAGCTACTGCTCTTATACTAACCGTTGCCATTCATTGGCGAACATACTCAAAGTGAAAATTAAAAAGAAATGAAAAAAATACTAAAAATAATTTCTACAGTATCAATTGTATTTTTTGGAATTTTATGGATTTCAAGCAAATTTGATTTCTTGACTGAATATAATTCTTCCGATATTAGAACGTTTTTTGTTCTTATTTACTTGTTTACAAGTTTAAAGTATTTTCAAATGGAAGTTAAAGATAAAAACGCTGAAATTCAGGAATTGAAATTAAAACTGGAGAAAACAAAAAGAGAAATTTAAAATAAACTGAATAAGGAATTTAGCAAGTTTCGGAATTGCTCACTCAATCGGAATTGAAAAATTTTACGGAATAAAACGCTGACTGAACTCACTCAAACGTTGAAAAGTGGAAAAAGAAATTAGTCGAATAATTAGATACCTAAAAAAACAACGAAATGACAACACCGTGTATAATTAATGCCTATTTTAGCTTACTTACGAAAGTCCTCGCGGATTTTCTAGTTGGTTTTTATTTACTAATTAGGTTGCTTAAACGACGCAACTAATCTTATACAAATCCGTTAGGCAAAATATATGATACTAAATAGAATATGAATTTATTAAATAAACTTTACAAAACTTTTCTATCTGAATACGCTAAAAGGCGGATTGAAAAAACAATACTTTATGTTGCGTTATTTGGCTTTTTCATCCACTTAATTTTAATTTACTTATCAAAATTCGGTATAGTAAATTTTTCTTTAGAATCAGAATTATTTAAAAATCCGATATCGGCAATTTACACCCCATTCTCATTTATACTTGTTTATGAAGTTTACTTATTAATCTATTACTTACCAAAGTCATTTACCACCTATATAACTAAACAGTATGAGATTATAACACTTATAATTATCCGAAAATTATTCAAAGATTTATCTGCTCTTGAACTGTCATCAGATTGGTTTGAAATAAAAGGAGATTTACAATTCACCTACGATATCTTGGCATCCGTTATTCTTTTCTATCTGATTTTTCAGTTTCAAAAACAAGGAATGCAAAAATCAACGCAACTAAATGATAATAAACTAAAAATTAAAAGATTCATACATAGAAAGAAAATAATTGCCCTTGCTCTGGTTCCGATTTTTTTTATCATGGCTCTAGTTACACTTTTGAATTGGACTTCAGATGTTTCTCTTACTTCTAATGACTTACCTAGTTTTGAAACAATTAATAATTTATTCTTTGATGAATTTTTTACCATGCTAATATTAGTGGATGTCGTTCTTCTGTTAATTTCCTTCTTTTACACCGATAAATTTCACAAAATAATTAGAAATTCCGGATTTGTAGTTTCAACGATTTTAATTCGTATGTCATTCGGAGTAATCGGATTAATTAGTACAATTTTAATCCTAGTAGCTGTCCTGTTTGGATTAGGAATAATAATAATCCATAATAAATATGAAAAAAATACTTTGCCTAACACCGTGTAAAATTAATGGCTAGTTTTAGCCTTCTTGGAAAATTCCTTCGGAATTTTCTCCGGCAAGTATCTGTTTGCTAAATTAGCTGCTTAAACACGCAACTAATCTTATACAAATCCGTTGGCAGTAATAAAAAGGGGAATCTTATTAATTATTAAAAAACTGAATATGAAGAAGATAACATTTATTGTATTTTTTCTGATTATCTTAACTTTAGTAGGAATTTCGCAATGTTGGCAAAGTATTTCAACAATAGATAATCACATTTTAGCTATTAAAAAAGATCGAACATTATGGGCGTGGGGAAGTAATAATTATTGAAAGTGCGGACCGAATTTTCAAAATTATACTAATATACCTGCACAAGTTGGTAACGAAAATAACTGGCAAAAACCATCTACTGGATTTTATCATTCTATGGTAACTAAAACTAATTATATTACCATTTGTTTCTGTTAATTTAACAGAAAACCAATAATTGTTTAAAGATGCTAGTTTTCCTTTGTAGTAGCCATCTCATACTGGATTATCTACGAGTAATTGTGCTATTACTTTTCCGAATCTGTTATAAATGCAAATTACATTTGTAGAATAAAATGTATCCTAAAACCTTTTATTGCCCTAACATCATTATACCCATCGTTGTTAAGACTTTTAAAGTTTGGATAACTAATTACTGAAATTTCTTGTTCTGCAAATTACTTCACTTTTACTCATTTTTGATTTTGTATTTCTTTTTTTTAGCTGAAAATTGTCTGAAATACTGTTTTTTGTTAAAACAGTCTCAGATTCATTGATATAATCGTCAAGATTATAAAAAATTTTATCATTAAAAATTAAGAAGTAAAAAAGGTCTTTGCCCAAAACATTAGCAAAAATTGCTTAAAGTCAATCTTTTAAGAAATTGGAGTTCAGTTTTTAATTTAAAAAATAAATCAAACTACTGTATTTTTTAATATTCCTATGTTTTCAATTTCTAATTCTACTATGTCTCCAGGTTCCAACGGTCTATAAACTGAAAAATTATTTTCGATAAAGCTTCCATTAACAACACTTTATTTTCTTTAGCACAAGCAATCATCTCTTCTACTTCTTGTAGATTCATAGCAAAAGGTTTTTCGCACAAAACTGCTTTTTTATGCTGCAAACACAGTATAGTATGTGGCTTATGAAAAGCATGAGGTGTAGCTATATACACAGCATCTACTAAAGTATCTTTTGCTAAATCTTCATAAGAACTATAGGCTTTAGTAG
>JAUICK010000059.1 GCA_030427865.1 Bacteroidia bacterium
TCTGGTGGTGAACAACAACGTGTAGCTGTTGCAAGAGCATTAATAAATGAGCCTTCTGTTATTTTTGCTGATGAGCCATCAGGAAACCTTGATTCTACTTCAGCCAAAAACTTACACGAATTATTTTTTAAACTTCGTGATGAGTTTGGACAAACCTTTGTGTTAGTTACACACAACAAAGAATTGGCACAAATGGCCGATAGAACACTTACCATGAAAGACGGAATTATCGTTGAATAATGTAACGTTTTTAAGTTTCTATATACCTATGTAGTATAAAATACACCTAAAACTATGCAAGAAACTTTTCACGAGCTTATCAACTACTTAAAAAATCCTATTTTAGAAAAAGATGACAATCAAGATACTTTGTATCGATTTCAAAAATTCTTACATCTTTTAATAATAAGCATAGTAACTGCAACGGTTAGTTTAGCTTTAATAGGTCTTGTTGATAAACTTGGATTAGTTAATTTAGCTGAAGATCATAAAGCTGAAGAACTATTTAAGTCACTTCCTAAAATTGTAGTTTTTTTCTTAGCTGTTATTCTTGCTCCTTTACTCGAAGAAACTTTTTTTAGAGCCCCTCTTACGGCTTTTAAAAAAGGAAGACAGTTTAAATTAGCTTTTTATGTTTTAGCTATTTTATTTGGGTTTGTACATATTACAAATTACCAAATTTCTACAAATGTATTATTACTCTCTCCTATTTTAGTATTGCCTCAAACCTTATTAGGATTCTATTTAGGTTTTATTCGTGTTCGTTTTGGCTTACTTTGGGCAATGGCGCTACATGCTGTTTATAATGGAATTTTTGTAGGAGCTACTTTTTTAGGAGATTTAATGTAAGATGAACAAAAAAGAACTGAAAGAATTTTTAGACGAAAAGGTTATACAATATAATAATCCTGATTTTATTGATAGTGATCCTATTCAAATTCCGTATCAATTTTTGGTAAAAGAAGATATTGAAATCGCTGGTTTTTTAGCGGCGACCATTGCTTGGGGAAATCGTAAAATGATTATTAACAACTCCCATAAAATGATGGATTTAATGGGGAATTCTCCGTACGATTTTATCATGAATCATTCTGAAGAAGACCTTGCTAATTTTGACGGATTTGTGCACAGAACATTTAATGCCGATGATTTTAAGTTTTTTGTTCAATCGTTAAAAAACATCTATCAAAATCATGATGGATTAGAAGCTGTTTTACAACCAAAAAACAATGCTGATAATTACCAACATGCTATACATCATTTCAAACAAGTCTTTTTTGAAATCCCACATCAACCAAGAACTTTAAAGCATGTTTCTGATCCGTTAAAAGGATCAGCTTCAAAACGAATAAATATGTTTTTACGTTGGATGGTTCGAGATAATACAACTGGTGTCGACTTAGGTATTTGGCATACCCACTCACCAGCTCATTTACATTGTCCGTTAGATGTTCACACAGGAAATATTGCTCGAAAACTAAAAATTCTTACTCGAAAACAAAATGATTGGAAAGCAATTCAAGAACTAGACCTTACTTTAAGAGATTTTGATGCTAAAGACCCTGTTAAATATGATTTTGCCTTATTTGGTTTAGGAGTTTTTGAAAAATTTTAAGTGAGTTAATAAAAAGCAATTATGCTACTTTAAAACAATTTTTTAATACGTTTACTAATTCATACTTTTTTTCACTTATTATAAAAATAAATTTACCGTTATGATAAAGACAATTATTATTGATGATG
>JAUICK010000060.1 GCA_030427865.1 Bacteroidia bacterium
CCACAAGCAACAGGTTTAAATATTGCAAATCCAATGGCTACAGTTTTATCTGCAGCTATGATGTTCGAAAACTTTGGTTTACATACAGAAGGAAAAGCTATAAGAGAAGCAGTAAACAAAGCTTTAGATGAAGGTATTGTTACAGAAGATTTAGCTGATGGCGGAAAATCTTATGGTACTTCTGAAGTGGGAGATTGGTTAGCTAATAATATTTAGTTTTAAAAATATATATAAAATTAAAAGCTCTCAAAATATGAGAGCTTTTTTTATGTATTCTTGGTTACTCTATGTATCTGGTCTAGTAAATCTTCTGGATTAAAAGGTTTAAATATAAAACCATTCATTCTTGAAGCAGAAATTTTATCTTTAACTTCCATAAAAACAGAGGCTGATAATGCTAAAATGGGTAGTTCTTTATTAAATTTTCTAATTTCGCTTGTGGCTGTATAGCCATCCATAATTGGCATTTGTATATCCATTATAACAAGATCAAAATTAGATTTTTTAACAGCTTTAACTGCAGCTAAACCATCTTGAACTTCGCTAACTTTAAGACCAGCTTTTGTTAAAATTTGTTTAGCAACCATAGAATTGATTAAGTTGTCTTCTACAATAAGAATTTTTTTCCCTTTAAATTTATATTCTTTTTTGTCAGATATAGTTTCTATTTCTTTTTCTGAAGTTGTTTTAAGACTTATTGTAAAATAAAACTTACTTTCTTTACCAACTTCACTTTCAATAAAAACATCAGATTTCATTGCTGTTATTATACTTTTTACAATAGGTAATCCTAAGCCAGTACCACCATAAAGACGGTTTGTGGAGTTAGATGCTTGTGTAAAAGCATCCCATATGGTTTTTTGTTTGTCTTCTGGTATTCCAATTCCAGTATCAGCTACTTCAGTGTAGATTTCTACAAAACCATTAGATTCTTTTTTCTTTTTTATAATTAAATGTACACTTCCTTTATTGGTAAACTTTATAGCGTTTGAAACTAAATTATTTAAAACTTGATAAATCTTACAATATCTAAGTTTACAATAGGAATATCTTCATCTATTTCAAGATGCATAGAGATTCCTTTTTTTATACAATTTACCTCATGTATTTTTTTATTTGTTTTACTGCTAAAGATAAGTCTGTAGGAATATTATCAAGTTCAATTTCTTTAGATTGCATTTTACTGAAATCTAAAACATTGTTTAGTAGATTTAATAAAATCTTACCTGAATAATTTAAAGCATTTATGTTTTCTTTTTGATCTTCTCTTGGAGTATTATCAGCTAAAATATGAGATAAACCAATGACAGCATTTAATGGAGTTCTAATTTCATGACTCATTGTGCTTAAAACTGAGATTTTGTATTAGATGCGTCTATTGCTTCATCTTTTTTAATATGAACTGTAGTAGAATGTATTGAATTTAAATATGAAAAATAAATTATTATAAACAAAAAACTCTCCAAATTTGGAGAGTTTTTTGTTTATATCTAATATTAAATTAGTTTACATTCATTAATTCAACATCAAAAATTAAAGTTGCATTTGGTGGTATTACACCTCCTGCACCTCTTTCTCCATATGCTAAATGAGATGGAATAACAAATCTTGCTTTGTCTCCAACTTGTAATAGTTGAATACCTTCATCCCAACCAGAAATTACTTGACCAACACCTACATTAAAATCGATAGGTTGTTTTCTTTTGTATGAAGAATCGAATACAGTACC
>JAUICK010000031.1 GCA_030427865.1 Bacteroidia bacterium
ACTTCAATATCTTTTTTAATAATCTCTAAATCATTATAAATATAATATTTGTCTATAAAGACAAGAAGAGTAAGCACTATTATTGTAAAATAGAGTCTTTTTTTCATAGCATGGAGGAATTTTTAATAAAGATAACAAATTAAAAACTAAATATTTATAATTAAATAGTTAATGATTGTATAAATATTTTTACTCCAAATCAGTTTTTTAAACTTTTCAAATCAAAAATTTAACTTTAATTCTTCTATTATTTTTATTGAATTATAATTGTATTTTTTGGTATTAAAAAACCATCGATTATTAAATTTTTTAAAATGATTTTCTAAATTTGAAGTAGACTCAACTAAATCTATAGCTATTTTATAATAATCTTCATCCTCCTTAACTCCTAATTGATTCCACTTTATAGAATCATAGAATATGTAAGGATTTGTTTCATACCTGTTTAAACTCCAATAATCTTTATTCGAAAATTTAAAATCCTTAAACTTCTGAGTTTTTATAGTTAATGTGTTAGTATATGTTAAGTCTTTGTATTTTAAAAAAGCATTAATTTTTGAAATAAAAGGAATGTTGTTATAATAACTAAATGAAATTTCTAATTCTGCAGGAATTCTTTTCTGAAAAGCTTGACTATAATACTTCTTAGTATTTGATGTAATTTTTATAATGTGTTTATTTTTTGCAATAACATATAATATTCCATTATCTATATTACCCTTATAATTAAAAACATAAACTAAATCGTCTTTAATAAAAAAAGTACTATCTACTTTAAATTTATATCTATTGATATTTTTTTTAGATAAAACCCCATAAATTTCTGTATATCTAAAAGTGTTTAAATTTGAACCACCTGAAGGATTTATGGTTTCTTTTGTAAAGTTCTTTTCATTTTTTTTGTAGGCTTTCCATTTAGGGTGATTAACGTAAGCTCTAGATAATTTATTAAAAAACTTATAATTAGACAGCTGACTGGCATTATTGGTTTTGCCAGCATAAACAGAATATCCAACACTTTCCATAAACATTATATACTTGCTATTTTTTTTAGCCTTTTCTTTATAATGTGCAATAGCTATATGTGGTTCTTGTTTTTTGTAATTATTATAGTTTAAAATAGTTTCTTTAATAAACTTTTTTAGTTTTAAGTTACTTTTAGTTTTAATAATAATTTCTTT
Organism: Bacteroidia bacterium; assembly: GCA_030427865.1. Lineage (GTDB taxonomy): Bacteria > Bacteroidota > Bacteroidia > Flavobacteriales > Flavobacteriaceae > Polaribacter. The sequence continues at coordinate 1,182 of JAUICK010000031.1, forward strand.
TAAACTATTGGTATTTTCTAAAAGTGCTATATTTTTTATTTTATTAATTTCAGAAACCTGTAGTTTAAGAGTTTTGTAGCCTATATGTGAGATTAAAATTGTATCAGTTTTTTTTGCATTAAAAATGGTAAATGAAAAGTTACCATTAATATCTGAAGTTGATCCTAAAGATTTTTTTACATAAACAACAGATGCAAAAGGTAAAGGATTCTTTGTTTTTTTATCAAAAATCACTCCAGAAATCGAAAACTGATTTTGACTAGTTAAATTAAAACTAAAGCCAATTAAAAAAAGAATTAGTGTTTTTATTTTCATAAAAATACTATGTTTTTAGAGGTGAGTTCTGTTTTCACAAGATTAGAATATTCTTATTAAAGCTAATGCTGCAAAATAAATAGTTTTTCAAAAGAAAAAGGATTGGTTTAGTATTTATTTTTTACTCACAAAATACATGTTAATTTCTCCTTTACCTTTGGCTACAATTTTACCACGACTTTCAAAAGTAAAATCAGAATCATCTTTTAGATATTCATAAGTAGATTGGCTTATATTAACTTTATCTACTTCTCCATTACTTTCTATACGACTTGCTGTGTTTACAGTATCTCCCCAAATATCATATTGAAATTTTTTAACACCTACAATACCAGCGACTACAGGACCTGTGTTTATACCAACTCGCATTTGAAAAGAAGGAAGTCCTTTTGCATCCATTTCTGCTTTTCGTTTTCTTATAAAATTTTGCATTTCAAAAGCAGCCAAAACAGTATTTTTTACAGAATCATCAGTTGGAATAGGTAAACCACCTGCAGCCATATAAGCATCTCCAATGGTTTTTATTTTTTCAATACCAAACTTTTCCATAATAGTATCAAAAGCTTCAAAGCAAGTGTTTATTTCATTTACTAATTCAGCAGCACTAAGTTTTGCACTTTGCTCTGTAAACCCTTTAAAGTCTGTAAACAGTATAGAAACCATATCAAAATCTCGCGCATCTGCTTTCCCTTTTATTTTTAATTCTTCTGCAATTTCAGCGGGTAAAATATTAAGAAGAAGGTTTTCTGATCTATCTTTTTCTTTTTCTATGATGGCTTTCGATTTACGAACATATCTTAATCTACTATAAATACCACCTGCTATAAGTAAAATTAAACCTGCAACACCAAATAAAATATTACGTGTTTGGTTTTTTTTACCTACTTCTTCTTTATGAGCTACCTCTACTAATCTTTCTTTTTCTGCAGTAGCCAAGCTATCTGCAGTAACTTGTTTGGCAAACTCCATTTGTTGGAGTTTTTTTGCAGTTTCACCTTCCTTTAAGGAATCTTTTGCTTGGTTTCCTAATTCATAATATTCTAGTGCTTTTTTAAGATTACCTGAGGCTTTATGACTTTCATACAAACAATCACAATTTTGTTGTTCTTTTTCAAAACTTTCTATAGTCTTGGCCATTTCGTAACCTTCTTTACAGTATTTTATAGATAAACTATATTTTGATTGTTCTTTGTATAATGTGCCAATTCGAGATAGAGCATCTGAAATACCATTTAGGTCTTTGATTTGTTCTTTAATTTTTAAACCTTTTTTGTAATATTGGAGAGCTTCTTTTTTTTTGCCTTCGTTATGACTTAAAACTCCAAGACTTATTAAAGTAGTAGAAATATTTAAGCTAAGGCCCATTTCTTCTTGAAGTTTTAGTGCTTGAGTATAGTAATCTTTTGCTTTACTATATTTTTTAAGTTCTATATATATAGATCCCACATGACTAAGAGCTACTGAGTATGTATATTTATCTGAACTTATTCCTCTTATATTTAAAGCTTTATTATTATATTCTAATGCTTTATTATAATCTTTAATTTCGTAATATCTAAGTCCTAAATTTACTAAATTACTTACCATACCTCTCCTAAAATTCTCTTTTTTATGGATGTCATAAGATTTAACATAGTAGTCAATAGATTTTGTTTTATTACCTATTTTACCATAGATGTTTCCCATTGTATTAAAACCACTAGCAACTCTTATGTTTTTTTCAAGTTCTTTAAAATATTTAATACTTCTTGAAGTATAATTAAGAGCTTTCACGTAGTCATTCTTGTAGAAATAATTTAAACCAATATTTGCCTCTGCCATAGCCAATCCGTCTTTATCATTCATCTTTTCAGCGATAACAATGTTTTCTTTAAAAAAATAGATAGCTTTATCTAGATTTCCTTTGCTCATCCAGTAACTACCTTTGTAATTATTAGCATGTTTTATAGCATAGGATAAATTATTTTTTAACCCAAAACTTTGTAAGTTTTCTGCATGAATTAATACTGAGTCTAAATCGAATTGCATATATGGGTTTATATAATCTACAAATGCATAGGCTCTGTCATAATCTTTTTTTGTTGTGTCTTGCCAAATGGTGAACAATGAGTCTTGTTTTTGTTGAAATTCATTTTTTTGTGCATTAATTGATGTTGTAAAAAAAGCAAGAGTAAGAATAAAGATGATTTTTTTCATAGAATAAAAGTTTAGATTGATTTATTCCATTTAGAAGGGACAGTAAGATGGTTTCAAATCAAATAGACATAACATTATACCTAATTTTTTTAAAACCTTCAGAATTACTATAATTTAAAAAATAAATATCTGCAAAATTTATAACTACATAGATTTAACTTCTAAGATATGTAAATGAAAGACGCAATATAAAAAGTAGATGATGTCTTTAAAGTAATGGAACTTAGTTATATTAACTTTTAAACAAAAGATTTATCAATAATTTGAAAAACGTTTGTAAAAAAAAAAGACTAAGTAAAACTTAGCCTTTTTTTTAAAATGAATTATAAATTAATTTTGAGTAACAATTAGTTTTTTGGTTACACTTTCATCTTGATTTACTATTCTTAATAAATATAAACCAGATGATAAATTATAGTTACCAATTGTAACAATATTATTAGAGCTATTCTCTTTAGAAATAACTTTCCTATCAATTATTTTTCCTGAGATATCTAATAAAATAATATCTGTCTTTAAAGTAACTTTAGTTAATTTAACATCAAACACACCTTTAGATGGGTTAGGATAAACAGTTAAATTATCTTCTAAAGAATAAAAATCTTCAGTGGTATTTGTAAATCCTCTATTGCTTGTACTATCAACACAAGTTGCATTACAAGCACCTAAACTATCTGCATGACTTGTACCAACTCCATGTTGAGTTAAGTGAGTCATAACAGCACTAGAGTTTATACTAATTTGTACATGTTTAGTTCCTTTTTTACCATTTGTATGATGACAAACTAAAACTTTTCCTTTATACCTTCCTTTTTTATCAAAAGCTCTAGCATCTATTACACAAACATAAATTGAAGTTGAAGCAGAACAACCATTAGAGTTAGTAACTGTTACATTATAGGTTGTGCTTACAGTTGGGTTAATATTAGGATTAGCTTCGTTAGAAACTTTTTCTCCACTAGAAGCTGTCCATTCGTAAGTGAATCCAGTACCACCTGAAACTGCAGTAGTAAGATTAATATTACTTGGACCAAATCCTAAGAAAATTGTATTTTTCTTTTGTGTTTGTACAGCATTAAAATCATCTATACTTATAGTTGGTACATCACCAACTACGTTTACTATAGCAGTATTAGATGATGTATTCCCAGAAGCATCTGTTGCTGTTAAAGTTACAGTGTTTTCTCCTATATCATCACAAGTAAAAGTATCATTGTTTAAACTTAAAGTAAATGAGCAGTTATCAAAACTACCTGCATTAACATCAAATGTAGAAATAGAAGCAGTTCCGTTTGCTAAGGTAACTGTTGCACTTTTAGTTAATACAGTAGGATCTGTAGTATCTTTTACAGTAACATTGGCTTTAGCCTCAGCTACGTTATTATTACTGTCAGTTACAGTTAAAATAACTTCATTAACTCCAACATCAGAGCAGCTAAATGAAGTTTTGTCTAATTGTAAAGATTTAATACCACAAGCATCATTACTTCCATCATTAATCATATTTGCATTAATAGTTGCATTACCACTTGAATCTAAATCAATCGAAATGTTTTTAGTAATTGCATTTGGAGCAGTTGTGTCTTTTATAGTTACTGTACCAACATCACTTACAGATGCACTACCATTACTAGATGTTACAGTCAAAGTAACTTGGTTGGTTCCTATGTTACTACAATCAAAAGTAGATTTATCAAGAGAAAGTGATCCTCCTCCTAGAATAGAACCATCATCTAAATCAGTTGGCTGTATAGTTGCATTACCATTAGCATCAAGTTCTACAATTATGTCTTTAGCTTTAGCTAAAATAGGAACAACATTAATAGTTCTTGTTACAGGTGTAGATACATTACCTGAAGGATCTACAGCAGTGTAAGATAAAACATAGGTGCCTACAATAGATGTGTTTAATAAACCACTTACGTTAACAGTTGCACTACCACAGTCGTCTGATGCAGTAGCACCTGGGTCATTAAATGTACCATTAACAGCAACTATTGCAGTTGAAGAACCATTTAAAGTAATTGTTGGTGGTGTAGATTCTGGGACCCCATTAAACACTGGTACTGAATAATTATAAACACTTCCTGCAAAGTCGTTATCTACTAATCTTAGATTATAGGATTGACCAGAATTTACTGTGACGCTTCCTAATGGAGTACTAATTCCTTGTAAATAATTAAATTCGCCTACATATAAACTAGATCCGTTTGAATCTAAATAAGCTTTAAATTTTTTATCTCCTGTAATATTTCCACAAGCTAAATGATTAGCTGTTAAATTAATTACACTTGTATCATCTGATAAATCACATGATGTGCCATTATCATTTGTTGAAACTACAGAACTTGATGCACTTGTTAAAGGAAAAGAAGTACATACTGGTGGAGGTGGAGGGTTGAAAGCTCCATTACCACCAACAGCAAAAGCCCAACAAACATTTGTTGAATAAGGCTGAACATTTAAAGTGCCTGGTATATAAGGTGTGGTAACTTGACCATAACTGCGCAGATACCTAGGCCAATTAGTAGGTGCGTTTGCAAACAAACTAAATCCATCATTTGGTAAACTAAATCTATCAGATTCGTTCATAGAAGCTTCAAATTGAAGAGGATAATTTACTCCATTAATTCGTATTCCAGAATTAGCTACACCACATTGACCTCTTCCATGATAGGTTTCTACTCTCCAAGTTAATGTACCATTTTGGTTTTGTTTCACTCTAATTCGAGTAACATGCGAATACGTAGAAATAGTAAAAAATAACAGTAACACTGCTATAAAAATTGTTCTAGGGCTTTTTTTAAATTGTAATAATCTTTTCATATTTTTTAAAATTTGGTTAATTGATTTGATTATAAAAATCATTTAATTTTAACATTTATACTAAAAAATAGAGGGTGATTTTTCTAACCCTTTTTCGTAATATATTAAATATCAGTAAGTTAATATTGAAGTTTTTTCTTTTAACTCAACTCTATTTTTAACATTTAGTTTAGAATAAATATTACGAACATGTGATTTAACAGTGTTATGAGAAATGAATAAATTTTCACTAATTTGTTTGTTATTCTTACCTTCAATTAAATATTTTAATATATCTATCTCTCTTAATGTTAGAGGAGTATTAGAAATATCATTATTTCTTAAAAGCTTTAAGAATGCGTTAGAAGTATTATTTTTTGCAATTTTTAAAGAGTCAGTTTCTTCAATATACAGTTTTAGATCAGATATGTTTTTATAACTGTTTTCAATTTTAATTTTCATTCGATAACCAATGGCATAAGCAAAAACCAGAATGTCTAACCAGCTTGCAATTTTTACAATTATCATATCTCCATTAACTTTCCAAAAACCAGATGGGTAACCAATAATAAAAAATAAAGAAAGAGGTATAATTAATAAATAACCAACTACATAAAATTTAGCATATTCTAAAACTTTTAAATAACAGAATCCAAAAATCCATAAAATAGGGAATAAAGATATTCCAATAATATCTGCAATTAATACATAAGTAAAGTTATTAGTTGCTAAATATAGAATATAAAAAAATGCAACATTTACTGGAAAAATAAAAAAGAGTTTTGTTAATCTAGGGTGTTTGTTATGTAAATTTAAAAATTTAATAGAAAAAAGTATAAACCAAACTTCACAAGATAGATGAACTATCAATTCTATGTAATAGTAAAAACTATATTCACCAAGTATATTAATTAAAGATCCATCATACAATAAGAATTTAAACATTAGAGACAATAGAAATAAAGAATAAAATAAATTAATCTTGTCTTTTAATTTTATAAATAATATTAAGTTTATTAATATTATTATGATACATGTGCCATAATAAAGACTATTGTAAGTTTTTTTTGTGAAAATATGAGAAAGAAAATCTTTTTGATTTAAAATTTTTAAAGGAAAATTTCCCTCTTTTAAGAAGTTTACTTTTAAAAAATAAATAACATTACTATTTGGGTTATTAATTACAGAGAAGTTTGGAAAATAGTAATGATAATTATTTTTTTTAAACACATAAGAATTACCAGTATTGTTGATAAATTGGAGTCTATTATTATCTAATTTATAGACTTCTATTTTTTCAATATTATGGGTTGGAATATATACAACAAGATTATCTAAATTTTTAGATTTTTCTATGTTTAATTTAATCCAATACACACCATTATCTACTCCTAAACTTTCACTTTTTGGAAAAGATTTAAATTCTTGATGAATTAAATTGTCTTTATATTGTGATTTTTCTCCCTTTAAATAAGAAACATGAAAATTAATTTTATTTTCATTTTTTTCTGATAGTATATTTTTTTTGGGGGGAAATAAAATAAGTAAGGTAAAAGGAAATAAAATCGTTAAAACGATTTTAAAGTTCATTTTTAATTACTTAGAGTTAATTATTATTATAAGTAATTAAAAAGT
>JAUICK010000032.1 GCA_030427865.1 Bacteroidia bacterium
TAAGGATGATTCCAATAAAAAACGGACTAGTAAAAATACTAGTCCGTCTTGTGTAGTAGCGGGAACTGGACTCGAACCAGTGACCTTCGGGTTATGAGCCCGACGAGCTACCTACTGCTCCGATTTGGATTACAAATAGTTAACTCTACTTTTAAGATCACTGGCAGTAAATACTGCCAAAATGAAAAATTTTAAAATATCAATTGGTACTTCAAAATCTAAACCAATCATAATTATTTATTATAACAATTTACGCCACCGTTATTGGAATGGAAAAGTAATAGGTGTTGATTTAAAAACTGAGGATAACCCTCTCCTACTCAAAGCAGCTTTTGAATTAAAGTTTAGAGAGGGATGGAGACCCCAACCAAAGAAAAAGATAGTTAAAGAAGTTCCTATCACAGTAATTCAAGCACTTCAACAAGGTGTGGAGGTAAAGAAAAAACAAGGATGTTCTGAACGGTTTATAAAGGATGCTAAACGCATTGTAAAACTTTGGCAACGCTATGAGAGTGAACAACAAATAAAGAACCTTACACTTGATAAATTACAACCCTTACATATCAGAAACTTTTTGATAAGACCTAATTGGAGTGCAAAGACACAGCGTACCGTAAAATCAACATTGAGTCCCTTACTATCTGAATTTAAACCTCATTTAGTTAAAAGTGTAAAACTAAAGAAACCAATCTCTACGCTTCACAAACCCTTTGATAATATCAATGAAATACTTGATTCTGTTAAAGCATATAACAAAAAGCTATATATATGCTGTTTAATGACCTATGGTTGTCTTTTGAGACCCCATCGTGAGATTAGAGAACTATCTTGGAAAGACTTTTCAGAAGACCTTACATACATTCATCTGTCTGGTAATAGGAATAAATCTGGAAGGAATAGAATAGTCCCAGTTCCATCATATATTAGAGAAATTCTTGTAAAAGGGGAAGCTCATCATAATATTTTCTCAGGTAAACCTCAACCCTTAAATCAAGACTATTTTAAGACGCTTTGGAGTCGTTTTAAGAGACAATCAAAAATAGTTGAGCCAGGACAAACACTGTATTCATTTAGGCACTCTGGAGCTATAGAAATCTTTAAAAGAACTGGCTCTATAAGCAAGCTACAGAAAGCTATGGGGCATTCGTCTATTAATGTAAGTTTAACCTATTTAAGAGGACTTGATATAGCTGAATTAAAAGAAAATGATATGCCAATGATTTAACCTTTAATTCAAAGGAAGTCTATTTATTCTATAAAAAGTAATAAACTTAGAATATTTTTTTTTTATAAAATCAATCATCTGCTTTTAAATTGTTGACAAAGTTAGTAATATCAACAATTTGTCAATAACATGTATCATATTGTGAAAAACTCACTCTCTTGTAATTGAAAGATTTTGTTGATTTTTGGGTGGACCACTTTTTACTATAAAAGTTCTCAAAAAAAAAGAGCTACTAAAAGTAACTCCTGATTTCATTTTGTTAAGACTTTAACTTGGTGGTTTAGTCTAATACAAAACAAATGTAATATTTTTTTTTAAACAATACAAACATTTGTTTTAACTACAATTTTTCATCAGGACTTTTTAAAGCTTTTAAGTTTAATTATTAAAAATCCTAAAGGATGAAAAAAGCAAAATTAGTTCAGTTTAGTGCTGAAGAATTAAAAAAATTTATTAGTGAAATTCTCATAAAAGAATTTGAAAGTATTAAAGAAATGATAGATAGGAAAAAAAACCCTAATTATCTTTCAAAAAAGAATATTGTAAGAATATTCGATATAGACATATCGATTGTTGATGATTGGAAAAAAATTGTAACACTCCAAAACTACCAGATTTACTTCAAGGCTAGTGAAATTGAAAGTTCAATGATAAAACTAGAGAAGTAATGGATAAATTTATAGATTTAGTTAATCAAGAGCTTGATAACGATATTTTAGAAAATAACATTTCAAAGCATAAGGTAGACCTTACAGCCCCTTTACCTCCTCGAGAGGTTGCCTGGGAAATAAAAGACCCAGGGTCTGATGATTATGAAATACTAGGAACACTTGGTAATTTCAGTTTAATTAAGGGTAAAGCAAAATCAAGAAAATCTTTTTTATTGAGTATGGCTGTTTGTAGTGCTCTTAATGATTTTGTTTTTTCAGAAGTTTTCAGATCTCCAGTAGTTCATCAACAAAAAAACATCTTGTTTATTGATACAGAGCAATCAGATTGGCATGTTCAAAAGGCTGCAAAACGAATTTGTAGCCTTGTAGGGGAAAGATCTCCAAGCAAACTTCATATGTATAAATTTAGATCGTTAAGTCCATCAGAGCGTCTAAATTTCACTGAAGAATTGATTGCGAAAACCCCTAATTTAGGTCTTGTAATCATAGACGGAATTAGAGATCTTATTACCTCCATTAATGACGAGAGTGAGTCATGTGGAATTGCTTCAAAATTACTTAAATGGTCTGAGGATTATAACATCCATATTGTAACGATCCTTCACGAAAACCCATCTAATGATAAGGCTAGAGGACATCTTGGAACTGAACTCTCAAATAAAGCTGAAACAGTTATTCAGATTGAGGTTGATCCAAACCTACCCAATATATCTGTTGTAAGACCTTTTAGCTGTAGAAACAAACCATTTGAACCTTTCGCCTTTGAAATCAAAGACGGTAACCCAAGTATTATTTCAGATTATGATACTTCAATCAACTCAAAAGATACATTCAATCTTAATAATGTGGATGATAAGATCTTAAAGGAGGTATTAGCAGAATGCTTCAAAGATGACGAAGAGATTATGAGGGACGAATTAAAGAAAAAAATGCAAAAGCAACTTAAATTCAAGTTCGGAGACCGAAAAGGTTTGGGTCTAAATAAGATTGATGATAAACTTATAGATTTCAAAGAAAAAGGTATAATCAGTCAAGAGATGCCACGTAAACCTTTCAAATTAAATATATAATGTTAACTCATAAGTTTAGTCCCTATATATAGGGACTTAAACTGATAAATAGATGAGCAGATGAAAAGTTATAGATATAAATTAGATGAAACATCAAAGAAATACAGGTGTCCATCCTGTAATAAGATTAGGTTTGTTCGTTATATTGATAATGAAACGAATCGGTTAGCTGATGAAATTTATGGTCGTTGTGATCGTGAATTAGAGTGTGGTTATTTCAAGTACCCTAAAGGTTCAAGTACTTTGAGTCCATTAGAGTTCAAGCCTCCACCGATAAAGCAACCTTCTTTTATTGAAGCTGAAATGGTTACAAAAAGCATGTCTAGTCATACGATAAACCCTTTTGTAAAGTTCCTGAAGTTGAATTTTGATGACAAAACTGTTGACTGGCTTATTAAAAGGTATAGATTAGGAACCTCTAAAAAATTTGGAGGTTCTGTAGTCTTTTGGCAGATAGATACACTCGGTAAGGTGAGAACTGGTAAAGTGATGAATTATAATAGTGATAACGGAAAGAGGTCAAACGGAATTACTTGGGCTCATAAGCTTATAAACGCTCCTGATTTTGAGCTCAGACAATGTCTCTTTGGTCTTCATTTAGTTACAGAGAATGTTACCAAGGTTGCAGTTGTTGAGAGTGAAAAAACAGCTATTCTGTTTTCAGTAAAAAGACCTGATATAGTTTGGTTAGCCACAGGGTCGTTGAGTAATTTTAGTAAAAAACTTCTTGAGCCTCTAAAAGGTTTGTTGGTTAAAGCGTTTCCAGATAAAGGTTGTTACGATAAGTGGCTTGAGGTAGCTAATGCGTGTAATAAGGATGGCTTTAATATTCAGGTCTCTAAAATAATGGAAGAGACAGAAGCTGATAAGGGTGCTGATTTAGCGGATATTAAAGATACAATAAGCTATACCGATGACGAGGTAAAGTTTCATAAACTTATTGAAATTAATCCAACACTTAATACATTGGTTAAAACCTTTGATTTACATGATAAATATGGGAAAAAACTCAGAGACTACGAGTAGCTCCCCTCCCAACTATTCACTTACTAAACAAAACGTAGTGATTGAGACAGTATTAACTATCTGAATTTCAAACCTATATGTGACTTTCTATGTGGGCTTTGTATGTCTAGTTAATTAATATTATTTTTATAAATATAATTTAGCTAAACACAATTGCGTTTATCCAAACGTTATATTTAATTGAAATGACTGAAAGAAAGATTTCATATAAAATAAATAACCTAAGTGAATACATCACTTATATTGACATTGGTTCATGTGAAAAACATTACGACTTTCTTCCTCTATATGATGAAAGTAAAACAACCTATAATAATTGGTATCAAGATTTTCAACTATACTTAATAGGCGAACAAATACTGACATTACATTATTACTTGCTACAATATAATTCTGGTAGTTACATGCCAGATGAATTGAATAAGCGCATTTCAAAAAATATTGACTTATTAAATGAATTTAATATTAAATGGTTTGACCCTTCAGCTCCATTTTTTAATTCATTAGACCTGAATTGGGAAGATATCGAAGATGAAGTTCTAAAAGCGAAAGAGAATGATGAGGGAATTAGGACAGAAATTGAATTTAATGATGGTTCAAGTATCAAGTTTTTAGATGATGATGATAAAATACAATCTTTTTATGTAACCGAAAAAGAATACGAAGAATTAAAGACTAGCATTAAATCTATAATAGAGAAGTTGAAATAAACTAAATATAACAAAACTTAAACTGCATTGAAACGCAGTTTAGCCAAACACTTTATGCGCAAGTTTAAAACCTATACGGTCTGCAAAAGAGCAAGATACACCTGAGGTTTAATTTATTTCTTTTCCTTTGTAGATTTATTTTTTAATATATAAAATAATCCTTTTTCAGATATTTCAATTTTCTCATTTTCATATTTTACACTAAATAAAATTTTACCAAACACTTTAAATTGACTATTTTGTCTCTTAAATAAAAATTGAATATGAGTAACCACAATGAAATATCACCCTTCATTTACAGTGTTTGTGATGAATAATTAAAAGGTTTTTTTTAACGATATGAATAGGGGTATAACAATATCATTAGTTGTATTAGAATATTAGAGAACATCACCCTTTAAAGAATTTCGTAAGTCCCTTATTTCAAAGGTGGAACAATTAAATTAAAAGTAACTATGGATGAGTAAGAAATTAGTTTTAAAAGAATTTTTAAATTATTTCAGAAGGTTTTATTTTATTCCAACTTGGACAAAAGAAAAACACAAAAACCATAAAGAGTTAATAAACTTTTTACATGGACTTGAGAGTGTTAAAATTAATTCAAATTACAATAGTAAAACAACAAAAGTTACTGGATGTAATCACTTTACAATCTTCAAAGTTGATGAAAAACAATTAGGGAATATGAAACCCTATCGAGGTCAGTGGGTAATGATGTATTGTATAGGTAGACATCAAACAAAGTTTTTTTTAATGGTACTCCCTCTATATCATAATTTTGATAATCTACAATCGAACTCTCTTAAACAAGAGTTCAAATTATCATATGATGAAATAGACTCAAAATCTGTAAATAACTAAATATGGGTAAAAAAGTATTTACCTTTGTACTCTATTCTTTTTGAAGGATTTTTTTTATCTTTTGAATTAGTGCCTGACATGAGTCAAAATTAAGAAATTAAAATATTAAAATTTTGATTTTTCCTCCTCTTATAATTCAAAGTTGCAGCATTTAAAATTAAAATTTATTCAGCTCAGTATGTTTTTGTTTTATTTTATATTGAATACAAACATGTTAACTAATCTGTTTTTCAATGCAGTATAGTTTTTTTTAGTAATTACTTATATGAATTAACATCTATATCTATTTCTAAAAGTTGACTCTCCAAAAATGTTCTTAGACCTTCTACTTTTTCATGACCGGTTCCGGCATAATTTAAAAAGTAATTATCTTCAATTGTTAGAGAGAAACCTTCATATGATACATGGTCCTTATGTGTCGAAACCAAATAGGCAACTACAAGTTCTTTGATTTTGGCAATGTCTTGGTCTTTTATTTTGTTTAATAATTCCAATTTTAATTGGGTGTCATTTTCACAACTTTTAATAGATAAAATCGGAGGTTGACAAACTCCTTCATCAAAGCTTTCATAATCTAACTCCAAATCAATACAGATTTGACCTTCTAAAAATTCATCGTGATCAACACATTCAAGTGATAAATGTTTACTGATAATTCCTAGTATTTTTTCAATATCAAATGGGTTACCCTGAAAATCTAATATATCATCGTTAATGGAAACATCAATTGATAATTCGTCATTTGAATCAAGATATAAATCATAAAAGCCGCCAGAAGTTGCATTTGCTTTCCCTTCAGTTTCTCCCCATCTCCAATTCCCCCATATTTCATTTAATAATTTTAATAATTTATTATCATTAATTTTTGTTACAATTTCAAATTCACCCCTAAGACCAAGATATAATCCTTCTATTAGACCTTTTTTATATAAGAATAAATTTAATTCATATGCATTTGTGAACTTCATAATTTGTAATCGCTAACGATTTAAAAAAATAGATAAATATTTAATTTTCATAAAACATTTTAATTTTTCTTTTTTTCTAAAGAACCTATAATTAAATGTGTTATTTTATTTAAGTCACTTATAAAATTAGTATACATATTTGATTTAATGAATGTATAGTTATCAAATTCAAACCATTCTTGAACTACTAATTTGTTTTCATAAATTATTTTAGGAAAATCTTCATCACCATGTGCTGAATAAGCTCCAAAATTAAAATCAATAAAAATATCAGAAAGTTCTCCTAATGGATAATATTTTTTTAAAAAACCATCTAAATTATCTTTTTGAGATTCTATTACAGTTTTAGCAACACTGCCATAATGTTCATAAACATCTTCCAAATAGCTTAAAGACCATAAAATTATAATAGGATCTTCAAACATTAAAAAATCAATCCAATCAGATGCATCTTCACTTTCAGGAATGTAACTACCTATACCATCTTGATTATCCATATAACTACCTATAGATGTATAGTCAATTTCGTTAATAATAAGCTTCAAGTCTTCCATAAAATTTTAAAGTTGTATAAACGTCAATTCACAAGATTTACATTTTCTTTTTGTCTGATCAATATCAGCAACGTTAAAACGTCCTTCTATTTTTTCAAAAATATCTAGACCTCTACCTAAGGTAATTTTCCAGCCATTATCTGCTGCAATATAACGATCATGGTGTTCTTCTAGTCGATAGGTTAAATGAATACCCAAACTACTTACACTTTCTTGAAGTTCTTCAAAATTATATTTAGAGTCCTCCAAGTACTCTTCGTGATTCCATGAAACGACTTCCAAATTGATTTCATCTTCAGGCGCTTTAATTTGAGATAGCATTAAACAAAATTCTAATAGATTTTTGAATTGATAAGGCAATCGAATGTATGGATCTTGAATTGTAATGTTACTTGCATTTTTTAAATACTCACCAAAAAGGTTTTTATAAGAAACCCCTGTCTGATTGTCTTTTAAAATTTCTTGCTTTGTTGTTAAAACTACTTTTTCCTTTGCAACCGTTGTTACCTCGCCTTCACTTTCTTCTTCTTGCTTTACTTTAACTGCAGCTTTATAGTTTAAGTTTTCTAAGGTTTCTGGAGATACTTCTTTTCCAGATGATAAAATAGTGTAAGTAAACTCAACAGGCTCTTTACTAAAGGTTTCATCAACGATATACAATTGATCTTTTACACGCTTTCTACCTTCAATAGCAAAAT
>JAUICK010000061.1 GCA_030427865.1 Bacteroidia bacterium
TTAACTAAACTTCATGAACAAATCTTTAAGAATAAAGATTGGGGTACATCTTCTGTAAGAAAAGATACATTAAAAGACTTAAAAGAGAATACCATACATTTGTTAGAAGAATTAAATGATATTGATATTTTTGAAGATATCAAAGATCATAAAGCATTTCAGCACTTTTTAAAATAGTAATATGAATAAACAGCAACAACTTCAAGAAAGTATTTTATTTTTAAAAGAAAATGGATTTACCAATCCTGAAATAGGCGTAGTTTTAGGTACAGGTTTAGGGAAATTAATTCATGAAATTTCAATTGAAAAAGAAATCGCCTATTCAGAAATACCACATTTTCCAGAAGCAACAGTAGAGTTTCATTCTGGGAAATTAATTTTTGGAGATTTATCAGGCAAAAAAGTTGTTGTGATGTCTGGTCGATTTCATTTGTATGAAGGCTACAATTCTTGGGAAGTAACTTATGGTATTAGAACCATGCATGGTTTAGGCATTAAAAATTTATTAATATCTAATGCAGCAGGAGCTATAAATCTAAACTACAAAAAGGGCGATTTAATGTTAATTGAAGATCATATTAATTTGCAAGGCAGTTCTCCACTAGCATTTAAAGGTGCAAATGACTTTGGAAATATTTTTGCTGATATGTTAGAACCATATTCAAAATATATTAATTCAAAAATAGTTGAAGTCGCCAAAAAAGAGAATATTAAACTAAATACAGGCGTTTATGCTAGTGTTTTAGGACCACAATTAGAAACAAGAGCAGAATATAGAATGTTACAAATTTTAGAAACAGATGCTGTAGGTATGAGCACTGTTCCAGAAGTTATTGTTGCTAAACAATTAAACTTACCTTGTGCTGCTATCTCAGTTTTAACAGATGAATGCGATCCTAAAAATTTACAGCCTGTTAATATTGCTGAAATTATTGCTATTGCAGGAGAAGCTGAACCTAAAATGATTACTCTGTTTAAAGAAGTAATAAAAAAATTATAAATTAGAATATTAATTAAAAATCTAAGACTATTTTTTAGAATAACTAAAAGCGCTACTCTTTAACATAGGTATGTGCTACTGTTTTAAACTCCTCCCAATTTACAGTTCCAGATTTTGATTTATCAAATTCATTTAACATAAATTCTGCAACTAATCCTCTTATTAAGCTACTAACTTTGGCTTCTTTTAAAAGTTGTTTAAGATCGGCTTTTGTTAACTGCCCATCATTATCACTATCAAAATACTCAAATGCTTCTTTAGGATTAGTAAACTTACTTCTCATTAAGTTTTCTATGTTTATCAGTATTTTTTCTTTAGACCAAGCCATAAGTTAATCTGCTATTTTGCAATAAATAAGTTAGAGTCTCTTTATTTTTATTTCAGAAAACAAGCCTATTAGTCTTGCCATTCTGCAATAAATAAGTTGGTATCTCTACCTCCTCCATTATTTCTATTAGATGAAAAAATAAGTTTTTTACCATCATTAGAGAAAACAGGAAAAGCATCAAAAGTTTCTCCATGAGTAACTCTTTCTAAATTTTTACCATCTAAATCTATCATGTATAAATTAAAAGGGAAACCTCTTTCTGCTTCAAAATTAGAAGAGAATAATATTTTTTTACCTGAA
>JAUICK010000062.1 GCA_030427865.1 Bacteroidia bacterium
GGTAACGCTGGCGCAACAATTGTAGTTAACAATTATTCTCAAGATACTTTAGATGATGCAATTGCAGAATATAAAGCATGTGGTTTAAATGCTTACGGTTATGTGTTTGATGTAACAGATGATACAGCAGTAAAAGCATCTATAGAAAAAATAGAAAAAGAAGTTGGCCCTATAGATATATTAGTAAATAATGCTGGTATTATTAAAAGAACTCCAATTGTAGAAATGGAAACAGCAGATTTTAGAAAGGTAATTGATGTAGATTTAGTTGGTCCTTTTATCGTTTCTA
Source organism: Bacteroidia bacterium (assembly GCA_030427865.1). GTDB lineage: Bacteria > Bacteroidota > Bacteroidia > Flavobacteriales > Flavobacteriaceae > Polaribacter. The sequence goes on from JAUICK010000062.1 coordinate 290, forward strand.
AATATGTAGCAAAAGGAATGATAGAAAGAGGTGGAGGTAAAATTATAAACATCTGTTCAATGATGAGTGAATTAGGTAGGGATACTGTTAGTGCCTATGCTGCTGCAAAAGGTGGTTTAAAAATGTTAACAAGAAGTATGGCTACAGAATGGGCTAAATTTAATATTCAAACCAATGGAATTGGGCCTGGATATTTTGCAACGAGCCAAACTGCACCAATTAGAGTAGATGGACATCCTTTTAATGAGTTTATTATTAAAAGAACACCAGCTGCAAGATGGGGAGCTCCAGAAGATTTACAAGGTGCAACAATATTTTTAAGTTCAAAAGCAAGTGATTTTGTAAACGGACATATTGTTTATGTAGATGGTGGTATTTTAGCAACTATTGGTAAGCCAGCTAACGAAGACTAACAAAAATTCACCCCTAAATAATGAAAAAACCTGTCTTCAATATATGTTGGGCAGGTTTTTTAAATTTCTAATTAAAATAAAATGAATACTATTAAAAAACTTTCGTATTTAATGATTGTATCAGTTTTATTTTCTTGTAATCAAGAGAAAAAAAACACAATTATTACAGTAAAAAACTCGCTAGATTTTGAGCGAACTTTTGAAACTATAGAAATAAAAAAATCATCTTTAAAAGTTGATGATTTTTCTGCTGTTGGAATAAAAGATGTAAAAACAGGTAAACTTCAAGTTACCCAATTTGTAGATAATGATGGAGATGGAACAATGGATGATATTTTGTTTCAGCCAAAAGTTGCTGCAAATTCTGAAGTAAGTTTTGAAGTTGTTACAATTACTGATGCTGTAAGACCAAAAGCTGAAGATTTATGTTACTCGCGTTTTGTGCCAGAAAGAACAGACGACTATACTTGGGAAAATGATAGAGTAGCTTTTAGAGTTTTTGGACCTAATGCACAATATAGAGCAGAAAACAATTTACCTCAACCAACTTTATCAAGTGGAGTTGATGCTTGGTTAAAAAAAGTAGATCATCCAATTATAAACAATTGGTATAAAAAAGAAACTGAAACTGACGGCACATATCATAAAGATACAGGAGAAGGCTTAGATAACTTCCATGTTGGTGTAAGTCGTGGAGTAGGAGGAATAGCAGTTAAAGTAGATGATACTTATTACTTTTCTAAAAACTATACAAAATGGAAAACTATAACTACGGGACCATTAAGAACCAGTTTTTATTTAGAATATGATAGTTGGGATGCAAATGGAAAGAAAATTAAAGAATCTAAGGTAATTAGTTTAGATTTAGGAAGTAATTTATCAAAATTTTCGACCAATAT
>JAUICK010000063.1 GCA_030427865.1 Bacteroidia bacterium
AAGGTAATATATTTACTAGAGAAGGTAAACTTGTAGCCTCATTTTCTCAAGAAGGATTAATGAGACCAATTAACAAATAAAATATTAAAACATGAATCCATTTATTTACGTATTAACCACAAATGGCGTCTTATTTTTATTGAGTATTATATTTTGGAAATTTCCACCAAAAAAAATAAATAATTTATATGGTTATAGAACTCATAAAACCATGCTAAATCAACAAATTTGGGACTTTGCTAATAAAACGTTCAATGAAGCTTTTGTAAAATACAGTGGTCTATCTTTTTTAGCAAGTTTAGTCTTAGCTAATTTTGCTAAAAGTGAACTAACTTGGCAGCCTATGGTTTTAGTTGCACTATCTATTTTAGTTGCTATCGTAAAAACTGAAAGAGCTATTTCTGAAAATTTTACTGAAGAAGGAAAGAAGAAATAAAAAAGTCTGTAATTTTAAAATGATGCCATAAAAGATACTGACAAATTTCTACCTGGAGAAGAAACTCCTGAAGCAAATTCGATGTAATGTTCATCAAATATATTATCTAATCTTGCTTGTACAGAAAAATTATCGCTCACAACATATCTTCCATTTACACCTAAAGTAATCCAACTTGGAGATCCATAGAATTTATCAATATCATTTGTTGCATTTTGGTCTACAACTGGAGTTAATTCATGATTATCTATGCCTTCAGTAAAATTAAAATCTTCTATATTTTTTTTAGCATTGAATCTAACTACAGAACCTAATTCTATTTTTTCTTTTTTATAATTGATGGAAAACTGGCCAAATAAAGGAGGTATAGAAGACATAGGTTCGTCTGTATCGTAAGTTCTACCTTTTGTATACGTTAAAAATCCTTCTGTATTTATGGTTTTAGATATTTTTCCTAAATAGTTTATTGTATATCCTAAAACATAAGCAGTTCCTTTATTTTGATTATTAACAGCGTTACCAAAATCACCATCAAACTGTACTTGTTTTATAGAACCATCTGGGTTATAAACAAAGTCTCTTTGAATATAATTATCTAATAATGTGTAATAAAAATTACCTCCAATTCTAAACTTTCTATTATTAAAATATTTTTGAATTCCTATTTCTGCATTGTATGCAAATTCTGGAGAAACATGAATATTTGGAATGGTTACATTACCTGCTTTTTCTCTTACTCTCCCAATATCATCTATATTTGGAGATCTAAACCCTGAAGATAATACTCCATTTAACTGCCAATTTGTATTCGGTTTATATACATAACCCAAAGTTGCTGTTATTGCAGAATTATTTCTAGAAATTGATTTGTCTTGAAAGGTTAAAAACGTTTCATCTATCCAAGTTGCGTTTTTATTTATGTTTGTAAATCTTACACCTGTATTTAAAGTAGACTTGCTATTTAAATCTTGTCTGTAACCTACGTAAATAGCTGATGTTAAAAAATCACTTCCTCCATCAGGATAACGTGATTGTAATTTAAAGTCTCCTGAAAAACCATCAATTTCTCCATTAGAAATATTTAAAGTTCGACCATAAGAATTAGACATTACATCATTGTATGCAACTTCAAAACCGTAACTTAAAGTTCTTGTTTTATCTTC
>JAUICK010000017.1 GCA_030427865.1 Bacteroidia bacterium
AATGTGTATTGATAAAGTAATTTAAATTTTTGCTAAAAGCAGCAGTATTTTGCCCTTCTTTATTACTTAGTAATTTTTTATTGTTTCCGTCTAAACCTATAGAATAAACCCCTCTGTTAATAGAACCATTTTCTACAGATTGATAATAAATGGTTTTTTTAATTTCGTTAAAACCATAATAACGAGTAACTTCCCAATTTCCTTTTGTAATTTGGTTGATGAGCTTTCCATTAAAATCATAATGATAAATGTGATTGTAACCATCTTTTTCACTTGTCCAGATAAAACTATTATCTGTTAAAAAAGTGAGGTTATCTGTAATGTCTATGTATGCTTTATCAGTTTCGTTTAGCAATAGAGTAGCACTTGTTCTTAATGCGTTTACTTTATGAAGTTTTAAGTCGTTTTGGTGTCGATTTAAAGTGGTTGCTACTAGTACAGCATCATTATTAGACCATTTTATTCTTGGAATATATTCGTAATTCCCTAAACTAATTTTTTTACTCTTTTTTGTAGAAACATTATACATGTGCAAAGTTACTTTTGCGTTTTTTTCTCCTGCTTTTGGGTATTTAAAAACTTGTTGTTTAGGATACAATTCTTTGCCAACAATATCCATAGAAAAAGTAGGGACCTCAGTTTCATCAAAGCGTAAAAAAGCTAAATAATTACCAGTTCTATTCCATTCGAAAGCTCTTACAAAACTAAATTCTTCTTCATACACCCAATCTGTAATTCCATTAATTATAGAGTTTGTTTTTCCGTCTTTAGTAATTTGGGTAACAGTATTCGAAGCCACATTTTTGATAAAAATATTATTGTCTTTAACGTAAGCTACATTTTTATTATCTGGAGAGAATTTAGGTTCTTGAATATCTTTACCTATTAAAGTTAGTTTTTTAGAAGCAATATCGTATGCATAATAAGTTCCTTTTTTAGAACGCCTATAAATTTTTTGCAAATCTGTACCTAAAATTAATTTGGTTTCATCATCATTAAAACTATAAGAAGAAATGGCGTCAATATTTTTTAAATTAGCACTACTCACAACAGTTTCTACTTTTTCTAAAGAAGCATAACTATATTTGTCAACTGTTGTATTTCCATTATTCTTGTTTAATAAAGAATAAAAATCTCCATTCATAGAGTTTAAAGCATTCATCCTTTTAGGAGAAAATGTTCCATCCCAGATTTCTTCTAAAGTAATTTCTTTATTTCCTGTGATGTAATTAGGAGTAGAAGTTGTGTTTTTTGTACAGCTTATAAATAGTAAAATTGCTGATAAAACGAGTAGTTGTTTCATTTAGACTTTGTATTTGATAAAACTTTGCCAAGTTTACGGAAAAATCGGCAAAAAATAGCTTAAAAAATGAGAAATCTTGAATATAGCATCATCTTTTATGAGATTGACTTATCTTTGTTTCTGATTGTTTTTACACCCAAATAAATGAGCAAACTTATTTCTGGTTTTTCTAAACTTACTAAGGAAGAAAAAATAAATTGGTTAACTGAAAACTACTTTCATAATCAATCTGAAACAGTAAACATTATCAAACAATATTGGAATATTGATGATGATTTACAACAATTACACGATGATTTTATAGAGAATACGATTTCTAATTTTTATATGCCTTTTGGTGTTGCACCAAACTTTGTTATAAATGGAAGACCTTATGTAATACCAATGGTAGTTGAAGAAAGCTCTGTAGTTGCTGCAGCCTCTTTGGTAGGTAAGTTTTGGAGCACAAGAGGTGGTTTTAAAACAAAAGTAATTTCTACCACAAAAATAGGACAAGTACATTTTATATATGCAGGAGATAAAAATGCTTTGGAATCGTACTTTAATAAAAATAAAACAGAATTATTTGCCGCCACAGCATCCATCACCAAGAATATGGAAAAGCGTGGAGGAGGAATTTTAGACATTAAATTAATAGACAAGACTGATAAATTAGCTCATTATTATCAATTGCACATTACTTTTGAAACTAAAGATTCAATGGGTGCAAATTTTATCAATTCTTGTTTAGAAGCTATTGCTAAAAAGTTCGAAAAAGAAGATATAGAAATTGTAATGAGCATCTTATCTAACTACGTTCCAGAATGTTTGGTTAGCGCAGAAGTAAGTTGTAAAGTAGAAGAATTAGGAGGCGAAAACCCTCAGAAATTTGCTAAAAAGTTTGAGCAAGCTGTAAAAATTGCGGAAATAGAACCTTACAGAGCAGTTACGCACAATAAAGGAATTATGAACGGAATTGATGCTGTAGTTTTAGCTACGGGTAACGATTTTAGAGCGGTTGAAGCAGGAGCGCATGCGTATGCAGCAAGAAATGGAGAATATTCAAGTTTATCTCATTGCGAAGTAAAAGATGGAATTTTTAAATTTTGGATAGAAATTCCTTTGGCTTTAGGAACCGTTGGTGGGTTAACTGCATTACATCCTATGGCAAAATTATCGTTAGAAATGTTGCAGAAACCATCTGCAAGAACCTTAATGCAAATTATGGCAGCAGCTGGTTTAGCACAAAATTTTGCTGCTTTAAGAGCTTTAACCACTAAAGGAATTCAGCATGGGCACATGAAAATGCATTTGCAAAATATATTAAATCAATTAGGCGCAAACGAAGCAGAGAAACAACAAATTACAAATTATTTTGAGACAAGAACGGTTTCTCATTCTGCTGTGGTAACTAAGTTCGAAGAATTAAGAAAACCTAAAATTAATTGGGTAAATTTTTTAAACATTGATGAGGTAACAAGTAAATTAAAGCGCTTAACAAGAGAAACAAAACCCCTTTTTGGGAAAATGAAAGGACAACAAGTTGTTGAACATTTAAGTTTGTTGATGCAAATTTCTAATGGAAAAATAGATGCAGGTGCGTTTGTTTCTGATGAAAAATCAACAAGAAGAAAACCTTTTTTAGATACAGATGGAGAATTACAAATTGGCTTTAGGGCTTCAATTTTATCAGAAGACCCAACACCAGAAAAATTTATTACTATAGAAGAAGCAATAGAAGATTTGGTACATCAAATTAAAGATTTCGAAATTCATTTTAAAACTGCGAAAACAGAGAATCACCCATTTTTTGGTGAATTAGATTTTGAATATTGGAAGAAGTTTCATGTAAAACATTTTACACATCATTTTAAACAATTTGCATTGGTGTAATGAATTATTATTCTAACGGAAAATTATTACTCACAGGAGAATATCTTGTTTTAGATAGCGCAAAATCGTTAGCAGTTCCTACAAAATTTGGACAAGATTTAATTGTTGAACCCACACAGAAACCTCAATTAATTTGGGGAAGTTTTTCGCATACAGAAGAATGTTGGTTTGAAGCTGTTTTTAACCTGCCAACCTTACGTTTAGTAAGTTGTACTTTTAGTTCAGATAAAGAAGGAAGTGCAGAATTTATTGCAGAAACTTTATTAGAAATTTTAGAGGAAGCAAAAAGATTGAACCCGAAATTTCTACAAACTAATCATGGATTTATTATAAAAACAAAACTTACTTTTCCAAGAAATTGGGGATTAGGTAGTTCTTCAACCTTAATAAATTCAATAGCAAGTTGGGCAAAAGTAGATGCATTTCAGCTCTTATGGAATTCTTTTAAAGGAAGTGGTTACGATATAGCATGTGCGCAAAATAACACTCCTATTTTGTATCAAATTGAAAAAAAAGAACCGATTGTTAAACAAGTTGATTTCAATCCAACTTTTAAAGAAAAGTTATTCTTTGTTCACTTAAATCAAAAACAAGATTCTAAAGAAGGAATTGCAAAATTTAGAGAAATCGGAAAAGATTTTAAAAAAGAAATTTCAGCAATTTCAGCAATTTCAGATAAATTTTTAAAGGCAAAATCTATTGTAGAATTTAATGAATTAATAGTTGAACATGAGCAAGTTATCAGTTCAATCATCAAACTAAAACCAATTAAAGAAAAGTTGTTTTCAGATTATTTTGGAGAGGTTAAAAGCTTAGGTGCTTGGGGCGGAGACTTTGTCTTGGTAACAGGAAATGAAAAAACGCCTTTATATTTTAAAAATAAAGGATTTGAAACGATTCTTTCTTATTCAGAAATGGTTTTATGAACAAAGTAATCATTATTGGTGGAGGAGCAGCAGGTTATTTTACAGCTATAAACGCTAAAGAAAACAATGCTGATTTAGACATTACAATTCTTGAAAAGAGTGCAACTATTTTACAAAAAGTAAAAATTTCTGGAGGAGGAAGATGCAATGTAACGCATGCTTGTTTTATACCTAAAGAACTCTGCGAGTTCTACCCAAGAGGAAAAAAAGAATTGTTAGGTCCTTTTCATCAGTTTATGACAGGAGATACTTTTGAATGGTTTGAAGGCAGGGGAGTTCCTTTAAAAATCGAAGATGATAATCGTGTTTTTCCTGAAGCAAATACAAGTCAAGTAATTATTGATTGCTTTCAAAAAGCTGTTGATAAGTTGCATATTAAAGTGTTAACAAATTGTGGTGTAAATAAAGTTTATCAACAAGAAAACCAATGGATTATAAACACTAAAAGAGAAACGTTTAAGGCTGATAAAGTAGTGTTTGCCGCAGGAAGTTCTAAAAAAGTTTGGCAACTGTGTAAAACCTTAAATCACACAATAGTAGAGCCTGTTCCTTCTTTATTTACGTTTAATATTAACGATAAAAGAATTACAGATTTATTAGGGATTTCAGTTCCAAAAGCAACTGTAAAAATTACAAATACTAAGTTAGAAGCTTCTGGTCCCTTACTAATTACGCATTGGGGTTTGAGTGGGCCAGCAGTTTTAAAACTGTCTGCTTTTGGAGCAAGAGTTTTAGCAGATAAAAAATATCAATACAATGTCGAGGTAAATTGGTTGTCAAGACCAACAGATAAAGTATTAAATGTTTTATTGAATTTAAAAAAGAAAGAACCTCGAAAAACGGTAATTTTAAAATCTCCTTTTACAGAAATCTCTAAAAGATTGTGGGAGCGTTTTGTATTGTTTTCTGAGATAAAATCAACTCAAAATTGGGCAGATTTAAATAATAATCAACTACAAAATTTAGCCAATCAATTAACAAAAGGAGTTTACAATGCCAATGGTAGAACTACTTTTAAAGATGAATTTGTTACCGCTGGTGGAGTAGATTTAAAAGAAATTAACTTTAAACGTTTTGAGAGTAAGCTACATAAAAACCTCTTTTTTGTGGGCGAAATTTTAAATATAGATGCGATTACAGGAGGATTTAATTTTCAAAATGCGTGGACAGGTGGTTATATTTGTGCAAAAGCTTTGGCAGAAAATAACAACTAAATATTAATAATTAAGACATGGCAAGAACAGAATCAAACGAGTTTGCAATAGGAACAAAAGCACCAGATTTTACTTTAATAAATACAGTTGATGATAAAAACTATTCATTAAACAATTTAAAAGGAGAAAAAGGAACACTAATTATGTTTATCTGTAATCATTGTCCGTTTGTAATTCATGTAAATGATGAATTGGTGAAAATGGCGAATGAATATCAACAAAAAGGAATCAATTTTATAGCCATTAGTTCTAATGAAATTGAAAATTACCCTCAAGATGCACCGCATTTAATGAAAAAAGTAGCTAAAGACTTGCACTATCCTTTTCCATATTTATTTGATGAAACACAAGAAGTTGCCATAGCGTACAATGCTGCTTGTACTCCAGATTTTTATGTGTTTGATGCCGAGTTAAAATCTGTTTATCATGGACAGTTAGACGACTCAAGACCTGGGAATGAAAAGTTAGTTACAGGAAAAGATTTAAGAAATGCCTTACACAATTTATTGGAGAATAAGCCTGTTGCAGAAAATCAGAAACCAAGTATGGGGTGTGGTATAAAATGGAAGTGATTTTTTTAGATTTTGAGAAGGTATTCTCGAACATGAATCATTTTAAAAACTTATGTTTTAAGTTAATAAAATTATGTTTTTTAAATTTAAAAGCAAACTAAACTATGCTATCTCTCCACGATGTGGTTTTAAATCATTTCTATAGGTTTTCATATCTTTTTCATCTACTGTAATAAATGCAGAAAATAACATTTCATTTTTTTCTTGAATGCTAATTTCATAAAAAGACAAGTTTTCTAATGTTGCAAATTCTTTTAAATGAATGGTATGATGTTTAGCAGTTTCTTTTGCATCTGGACCTCTAAAATCCCATAATAATTTTATTTTTCTACTCAATTTTTTGTTTTTTAATGATTGATGAAAATAAAGATTTCTCCGCTTTTAAAAGAAATTTCTACTTTGTTTGCTGTTGCAATATTTCTGGTTCCAATTCGTTCTCCAAAAGTTAAATCTTCATTGTTTAATAAATATTTTAACCCTTTAGTATAAATGTTTTTAGCTTCAGGAAAAGGGATTAAAGAAATGATTTTGTTTTTACAGTTAGAAATAATTGTGCTTTTATCTGCTAATAAATAACGACTATGATTATCAAAAAAAGTTAATTTTAATTTTTCTTTCCATTGAATAGCGGTGTGTAAATTTCCTAAAAAATGATCTTGTTCTTTGCCGCTTGCACCATAAATATCAATAGTATAAAAACCTTTATCATATAAAACTTGTAAAACTTTATCAAAATCGGTTAAATCTTGATTTGGTGTCTCAATAATTTCAATATGTTTAGGAATGTTTTCTAAAGAATCAAAATCACCAGCAATAAAATTTGGCGCGATATTGTGTTTTTCTAAATATTGATAAGCACCATCAGTAGCACAAACAATTTCATAATTAGAAAGATCTGGTAGTTTTTTTGGAGTTTCACCATTTAGTAGTAAAAAGACATTACCTTTTATCATAAAAACAAAAATACCCATTTAGAATTAACGAAATGGGTGTTCTTAGTTTAAATGTTATTTATTTTTTTTCAAAAGTAAATTGATAAGCTTCAAAAATTTTCATCAGGTTTTTAGACATAGGTATTTTAGAAGCATTAAAAGTTAAGGCAATAGAGACTTTTTTTTCTGGAGCATAAACAGCGATAGATCTAAAGCCGTCAATTCTTCCATTATGACCGTAAGTTTTTATTCCATTAAATTTAGAAACTCCTATTCCCATACCCAATTCATTAATTGGTGTTGTCATTTTATGTAATAAATCTTGAGGAAGCAATTTTCCACCGAATAAGTTCTGATAAAAAATATTTATTTCTTTGGCTGTAGAAATTATTCCTCCAGCACCCATTGTGCCTATTAAATTTGTGTGGTAGGTTATAGGAGACCATTTTCCATTTTCTGGAAAATAATCCATAGCTTCATTTTTTGTTAAATTTAATGTATCTGCAAACGAGGTTCTTTTTAAATTTAATTTTTTAAAAATACGTTCTGACAAAATTTCTCTAAACGATTTTTTTTCTATGATTTCTGCAATATATGAGAGTAATATAAAGTTTGAATTAGAATACGAAGATTTTTTTCCAGGCTCAAATTCTGCTTTGTGTTGCTTTAATTTAGAAATCATTTCTTCTCTGTTTCTTGGTTCTGCAATCCAACCTTCAAAATTTGGACTTTTAGTAATATTATATATCCCACTTCTATGCTTTAAAAGTTGTTTTATAGTAATGGTATTGGCGTTTTCTATATCAGAAAAATACTTTTCTAATTTTGTGTCTAATTGTAGTTTACCCTCATTTACAAGCTGAAGAATTATAGTTGCAGTATAAGTTTTTGATATTGATCCAATCCAGTATTTGGTTTCTTTATTTGCTTTTTTTTTGGTTTTGATATTGGAGAAGCCAAAAGATTTGTTATAGATTTCTTTACCATTTTTATATATAGAAACGGTTCCCATTGCCTTTTTTTCGGTTTCAAATTCTTTTAACAGTTCATCCAAATTTTTATTAGGCGAACAGTTTAATAAAGAAAAACAGCATATTATTATATAAATTTTTTTCAGCATAAATTTTAATTTTTTGTGAGTTTTAAGTTTTTATAAGTATTGGCTCTTTTTAGTAGATTAAGCTTTTTGTTTTTTAAAGTTATATCGAAAAAAGAAGTTGTTAAAAAGCTAGTAATTTCGTAAGCCTTTTTTACATTTATTTTTCCAGCTTCACTTAAAAAAGGGGTATTTATTATTAGAGGAATGTCCATAAAATTTGAATGACCAGTACCAATAATTTTTGCATTATAAAAAACAGCAGTACTCCCGTTTTTGTATGCATATTTATTGTAGTTTGGGTGTGGGTATTTCCAATCAGAAGAGATGTTAAGAAATGGTTTTGTTAAAACACTATCAATCATATTTCCCCATTGTATCCCATCTATATTTATACCAGCAGTTATTCTTTTGTCATCTAAAATAGCTTGTCCAGCAGAAGAACCACCTTGAGAGTGTCCAAAAACACCAATTTTAGAAATGTCTAAATGATTTTTTAAAAAAGAATTTTTATTCCAATTTTCTAAGTTATTAATAACAGTGCTAATATCTTTTGACCACCTTTTGCAAACAACAACAGAAAAATAATTTTTTAGAGCAAAATCAGAAGCAATTAATCTTTCTTTTTCATTTTTAGCATTGGTGTAGGCTTGTCTCATTTTCCAAGCCATTTCAGCCATTTTTTTATTGCTTATGTGGTTTTTGTCATATTCTAAATTGTAAAGTTTTAGACTTTTATCTGGAAATAAAGTTCCTGTACTTTCGTAAGTGTGATTAATATTAAAAACAATGTATCCTTTACTTACAATTTCTTCAATTACCGCATAATAACCTGAAGCTTTTGAATAATAGCCATGAGAAAAAATTAGAACCGGAAATTTTTCGTTTGCAACTTTTGGAGCTAAATATGTATTCGTTTCGATATAATTTAAGTACTTAAAAGTAGTTTTTGGTAAACCATATTTCTTAGCAAAACTAATTCTATCACCTTCATTTAAATAGGGTTCTTTTTTTTCGTTTTTTATGATTGCAGGATACCAAACTTTAATCATTAACTCTCTTTTGTCGTTCAGATTTTTAGTAATATCTTCATCTCTTTCTGTTTTTAAATGGATGTATTTAGAACCTATTTTATAGTTTCCTGTTGGTTTTAAAAGTGTAAAAACAGGCAAAACAGTTGGTAAAGTATATCCAATTAGTAAAAAAAGAAAAAGAAAAAATAGTATTATGCTTTTGCTAATCCAATTTCCTTTTATAAGTAAGTATTGTTTATAGATAGAAAATAATACAATTAACAGAATGCAGTATGTGGGAATCATTTGCCATCTGTAGCCTTCAAAAATTAAGTGTGTGATTAAAAAAAAGACAATGATAGAAAGTTCAATTTTTTTTGAAGCCCGATTTTTGAATAAGATTGGAAGAATAATGAAAACGATACAAAGCAATAGTAAAATAGCTTCAAATATTCTCATTATTTTTTCTTTTTAATTAGCATTAAAAAAATAACTCCTAATCTACCAGTTAAGAATACTAAAAAACCTAAAGTTGGAGATAAAATAGAGCGTTTAATTCCGCCAGATAAAACAGCAGGATGTATATCTGTATTCATAGAATCAAGAGTATCTAAAGCGCTAATTAAACCTAAAATAAATCCAAAAAGACCAAATGCTAATGCAAATAATGTAACGGCTTTAATAAGTTCTACATTTTTTTCTGTATTGTTTCTAAAACCTTTAACAACTAAAAAAAAGGTTAAAATTAGTAAAATAAGTAAAGAGCTCATAAAAAACAGACCTCCTTCGTTAATTAAATTCATGTTTCTTTATTTTTAAATTCGAATCAAATCTATCCTTAAAAACTCTTGTTAAGAATTATTTGCGATGAATGTATGTTTTTTAGGAGGTTTCTACAAAGATTTATTTTTAAAATGAATTTATATTGGTTTCTGCTTTTTTGATGCTTAAATCTGTATTTCGTCTCAATTTATTCTTAAATCAGGTTGTTATTTTTTATTTTGCAGAATGCAAAACAAACAAATCTCTTTTTTTAAAAGTTTTTTATCTCATATTGTTTTTGGAGTTTTAGTATGGCTTTTTTTCTATGGTTTTTTTAGTGTTGGAGCTTCAAATAAAGAGTTTTTATTTTGGTTTTCTACCATTTTGGCTGTTATTACCTGGGTTGCGTCATATGCTTTTGTTTATGATTTACTTCCTAAGTACTTGTTAACTAAACAAAACCAAAAATTTATACTATACACGCTTTATTCGGTTGTTTTTATAACATCAGCAGTTTTAATAACTGTTGCCTTTGGCTTTGTTTTTTTCTTTAATTTAGAATACCAACAGATGCCAACGCTAATTAAAAACCCCTACGTAATTTTGGTTAGCGTTCTGTTAATTGTAACACTGGCAAGTACTTTTAAAATTTTAAAATACAATTACAAATCACTTGAAGAAAATAAAGCCTTAGAAAACAAATTTTTACAAACGCAATTGCAATTAAAAGAACAAGAGTTAAAATTTTTGAAGATGCAAATTCATCCACATTTTTTATTTAATTCTTTAAATACAATTTATGGTTTTGCTTTAAAAAAATCGGATGAAGCTCCAGAAATGATTTTAAAATTATCTAACTTGTTAGATTATATTTTGTATCAAATTAATAAGCCAAAAGTAAGTTTGCAAGAAGAAATACATCATTTAGAAGATTATATTTCGCTTGAAAAAATGAGATTTAACGATACCTTAAAAGTAAATTTTGATTATGAATTAAATTCAGAAAAAGCTCAAATAGCACCAATGTTACTAATTCCGTTTGTTGAAAATAGTTTTAAACACGGTAAAATATTAGAAAATACTTTAAAAATAAATATCAACTTAAAAACAACACAAAATAAATTGTTTTTTAAGGTCGAAAACTCATCAATTTATAAAGAAGAAAGTAAAAAAGGAATAGGATTAGAAAATATTAGAAAAAGATTAGAAATGCTGTATCCAAATAAACATCAATTAACCATAAATAATTCGCGCAATCTTTTTAGCGTACACTTAAAAGTTGAAGTATAAATTATGACGAAAATAAATTGTATTATAGTTGATGACGAGATTATAGCAAGAGAAATATTAGCATCTTTTGTTGCTAAAATAACAAATTTACAGCTAATTAAAAGTTGTAAAAATGCGATGGAAGCTATAGAAATTTTGAGCTCAAAACAAATAGATTTAATATTTTTAGATATAAATATGCCAGAGATATCTGGTTTGTCTTTGGCAAAATCGATTAATACAAAAACAAAAATTATTTTTACAACTGCTTATAGAGAATATGCAATTGATGGATTTGATCTACAAGCGGTAGATTACTTATTAAAACCCATTGCTTTCGAGCGTTTTTTGCAATCAGTAAATAAATTTTTTGATATCAATTCTAAAATTAGTTCATTAGTGGTTGCTGATGCTAAAAAAGAGAAAAGTGATTTTATTTTTGTGCGTTCAGAAAGAAAAATGGTTAAAATTTCTTTTAAAGAAATTAAGTACATAGAAAGTTTGGCAGATTATATAAAAATTTGTTTAATCGATAAAACTGTTGTTACCAGAGAAACCATAAGTAATATAGAAGCTAAACTGCCATCAAATCAGTTTTTTAGAATTCATAGGTCTTATATAGTAAGCAAAGATAAAATAGACTCTTACACTAATGAATTTATTGAAATAGATAAAAATGCTTTGCCAATAAGTAGAACTTATAAAGATAAAGTGCTTGAAAAGTTGACAATTTTTTAGTAGAATTAGTTTTATATTTGTTGCAAATTTTAGAGTTTGAATACAGATCAATTTTTAGTAAAATCAGAATTAAATTTTATTGATAAAGCCACGTATACATGGCAAACACCAAGCAATATTGCATTAGTAAAATATTGGGGTAAAAGTAATCCTCAAATTCCAAAAAATGCTTCAATAAGTTTTACGTTGAAAAATTGCCATACAACTACAACAATAGATTTCGAAAAGAAAGAAAAATCTGAATCTGTAGATTTTGATTTGTTTTTTGAAGGCAAGCAAAAAGAAGAATTTAAGCCCAAGATTGCAGAATTTTTTAAAAGAATTCAAGAATATTGCCCTTATATTTTTAATTATAAAATGACAATCCATTCAGAAAATTCTTTTCCGCATTCAAGCGGAATTGCATCATCTGCCAGCGGATTTAGCGCTATTGCTATGTGTTTAATGAGTTTAGAGAAAGAGTTAAATTCTGTTTTAACTCAAGAATTTATTAATAAAAAAACCTCCTTTTTAGCGCGTTTAGGGTCAGGAAGTGCAAGCAGAAGTATAGAAGGACCTTTAGTGGTTTGGGGAAATCACTCTGAAATTGAAGGGAGTTCTGATTTGTTTGGAGTAAAATTTCCGTACAAAGTGCACCCAATTTTTAGTAACTATCAAGACACAATTTTATTAGTAGATAAAGGTGAAAAACAAGTATCTAGCACAGTTGGTCATAATTTAATGCACAATCATCCTTATGCAGAAAATCGTTTTCAACAAGCAAACGATAATTTGACAAAAATATCCAAAATTCTTCAAGAAGGAAACATCAAAGAGTTTATAAATTTAGTAGAAAGCGAAGCGTTAACCTTGCATGCAATGATGTTAACAAGTAACCCGTATTTTATTTTGATGAAACCCAATACTTTAGAAATTATTAATAAAATTTGGGAATATCGCCAAGAAAAAAACAGCAGTATTTGTTTTACATTAGATGCTGGGGCAAACGTACACGTTTTGTATCCAGAAAATGAAAAAGAAACTGTAAATCAGTTTGTTAAAAAAGAGTTGTCTCAATACTGTCAGAAAAATCAATATATTTGTGATACAGTTGGTTTAGGAGCAAAAAAGATATAATCTATCAAATTAGTTTTATGAAAATTAGAGGCATCATTTTTTTATTAATAATTGGTTTTTCATTAAAAATAAATTCTCAAGAAAGAGTTTGGTTAGATGATAAGTTAAAAGTAACCACTCTAAACAAGGCTTCGTATTATAAAATTCAAAAAACCGACAGTAAGAAATTTATAATTTATTTTAAAAATGGAAATATTTTTAGAAAATATTTTTCAGTTAATAAAAGAAAGAAAGGAAAGTTTGAGGAGTACTATAGCACTGGAGAATTAAAAACAGTAGGAACTTTTGAAAATGATTTAGAGGAAGGCATTTGGAAAACGTATTATAAATCTGGAAAAATTAAAGAACGAGGTAAATATAAAAACGGAGAAAAAGTAGGAGTTTGGAAAACTTTTTACAAGAATCTTTAAAAATATTTATTTAAAATAAAATTCTGTATTTTTGTAAAACTATTGTAAAGAAAAATGAAAGGACCACTTTTTTATGCTAAAATTCTTCTTTTTGGAGAATATGGAATTATAAAAGATTCTAAAGGCTTAGCAATTCCATTTAATGCTTACAGAGGGGCGTTAAAAACTTCATCAGATTTATCTAATAAATCTAAACTCTCTAATCAAAATTTATCTAAATTTTACAACTATTTAAAAAATCTAAATACAGATTTAGTTTCTTTTGATTTACAACAATTAAAAGCAGATATAAATAGTGGAATGTATTTCGATTCTTCTATTCCTCAAGGATATGGAGTTGGAAGTTCTGGTGCATTAGTAGCCTCTATTTATGATAAATATGCGAAAAATAAAATTACTGTTTTAGAAAACTTAACAAGAGAAAAATTGTTAAATCTAAAACAAATTTTTTCTTTAATGGAATCCTTTTTTCATGGAAAAAGTTCTGGTTTAGATCCGTTAAATAGCTATTTAAGTCTACCAATTTTAATCAACTCTAAAGACAACATAGAACCAGCAGGAATTCCTTCTCAAAAAGAAGGGAAAGGCGCTGTATTCTTATTAGATTCAGAACAAATTGGCGAAACAGAACCTATGGTAAACATCTTTATGAATAAGATGAAAAACGAAGGTTTTAGAAAAATGATTAGCGAAGAGTTTGCCCAAACTACTGATGCATGTATCGAAGATTTTTTACATGGCAATGTAAAATCTTTGTTTGGTAATGTAAAATCATTGTCTAAAATCGTTTTAAAGAACTTTAAACCTATGATTCCGGATGCTTTTCATAAAGTTTGGGAAAATGGAATTACAACCAACGATTATTATCTAAAACTTTGTGGTTCTGGAGGTGGAGGTTATATTTTAGGTTTTACAGAAGATTTTCAAAAAGCACAAAAAAGTCTTAAAGATTACAAGTTAGAATTGGTTTACAGATTCTAAAACTATGACAAGCTTTAAGGTAAAAAGAATCACCTATAAATTTTTTAGTTTACTATCTGTAATTAGAGGTTATAATATTCTTGTCTTAGTTGCAGCTCAATATTTGGCTGCGATTTTTATTTTTTCACCTCAAAAAATCCCCAGAAATATTGTACTTGATGTAGATTTGTTTTATATCGTTTTTGCAACAGTTTGTGTTGTTGCATCAGGTTACATTATCAATAACTTTTATGATGTAAAGGTTGATAGAATCAATCGTCCACTAAAATCTAACTTAGATAATTATGTAAAACAATCTACAAGATTAAAATTATATTTTTTTCTAAATTTTTTAGGGTTCTTTTTTGGTTGGCTTATCTCTTGGAGAGCAGCTTTATTTTTTGGTGTTTATATTTTTGCCATTTGGTTTTATTCTCATAAACTAAAAAAATACCCATTAACAGGTTTAATTTCTGCAACAGTACTAACAATTCTTCCGTTTTTTGCTGTTTTTATTTATTTTAAAAACTTTTCAAAAATAATCTTTGTGCACGCCATTTTTTTATTCTTAGTAATAATGGTTAGAGAGTTAATTAAAGATTTACAAAATATGAAAGGCGCAATTGTAAATAATTATGAAACCTTTCCAGTAAAATATGGTGAGTTAAAAACAAAATATTTATCCATTTCTTTATTGGTTTTTACTCTTTTTCCTGCTGGTTTTTTACTTCAATATCCAGCTTTAGGCTATATGCAATATTATTTTTATTTGGCTCTAATTACTTTAATTTTTGTTGGGTTTTATCTTTGGAAATCGACAGAAAGAAACCAATATATAATGTTGCATAACATTTTAAAACTTTTACTTTTAGTAGGAGTTTTATCTTTAGTTTTTATAGATACTTCTCTAATTGTAGAAAAAGTAATACACAGATTGAATTAAGTTTTTTATACCTATTTTTGCAAAAATTTTAAGTAATGAAATCAAATAGAAACTCGTCGAGAGGACGACAAGAAGGTAAGAAAAACAATCCTCTAAGTAGAAAAAGCACTAAAAAAGAGTATAAAAAAATTAAGTCTACTCCAAAATCTGATGAATCATCTGGAATTCGTTTAAATAAATATATTGCCAATTCAGGAATTTGTTCTCGAAGAGAAGCAGATACTTATATAGAACACGGAAGTGTAGAGGTAAATGGAAAATTAGTAACAGAAATGGGGTATAAAGTACAACCTAATGATGTAGTTCGTTTTGATGGAACTTCAATATCTCCAGAACAAAAAAGGTACATTTTACTAAATAAACCAAAGAACTACATCACCACTATGGATGATGATAGAGGTAGAAAAACAGTAATGGAGTTGGTAGCTAATGCATCTAAAGAACGTATTTATCCTGTAGGTCGTTTGGATAGAAATACAACTGGTTTATTGTTGTTTACTAATGATGGTGATTTGGCTAAGAAATTAACGCATCCAAAACACAATGTGCGTAAATTATATCACGCTTCTTTAGATAGAAAACTAGATTTAAAAGATTTAGAAAAACTACGTGGAGAAGTAATTATTGAGGGTAGAAAAGTGTTTATTGATGCGGTTTCTTATATAAATGGAGAACCAAAATCGGAAATTGGAATCGAAATTCATTCGGGTAGAAACAGAATTGTTCGTAAAATTTTTGAACACGTTGGTTATAAGGTGAATAAATTAGATAGAGTCATTTTTGCAGAACTAACCAAGAAAAATTTGCCAAGAGGTAGATGGAGAGAGTTAACAACTTTAGAGGTTGCGAATCTTCAAAAAATGAAATAAAATATGAATCCAGCTTTTAGCTGGATTTTTTTATGAATTACAAACAATAAAATCTACCAATCTTGCTGCTAATCTTGCTGTTGTGTTATCAATATCATATTCAGGATTCATTTCTGCAATATCTACAGAAATCACTTTTTTACACTCCAATAAAAAAGACAAAACCGCAAATGCAAATTGTGGTGAAAAACCGAGTGGAGAAGGAGCACTTACACCAGGAGCGTAAGCAGATGAAAACCCATCCAAATCTATGGTAATGTAGAGGTAATCTACTTTTTCTATAAATTGTGATAATTTGTTTTTTAAATCTTTGCTAAATGTTTCACATTCAAAATTCGTAACATATTCAACATTCAATTTTTTTGCAATTTCAAACAATTCTCTTGTGTTTGCTTGTTGTTGAATACCAATAACAAAATAATCTACATTCTTATTCTCCGATAAAATTTGATTGAAAGGTGTTCCTGAATTGGATTCAGTTTCAACAGTACGTAAATCAAAATGGGCATCAAAATTGACAATTCCAATTTTTTGTTTAGCAGTTTGTTGAAGTGCTTTTTTAATTCCGTTAAAATTAGCGTAAGCAATATCGTGTCCGCCACCAATTGCTATAGGTAAAGTTTTATTTTGTATGATTTTAGCAATAGATTTTGAAAGTGCTTCTTGGCAATCTTCTAAATAATTATCCACACAAATAATGTTGCCAAAATCAATAATATTTTTATTTTTAAAATGAGTTGCTACTTTCCCTAATTGATTCCTAATGGCTTTTGGGCCATTTTTTGCGCCAACTCTTCCTTGATTTCTTTGTACACCTTCTTCGCAAATGTAGCCGATAATTCCAATGTCAATATTTTTATTGAGTTTTTTAGATGCAATTGTATCCACATTAATTTCTTGATACCAATATTGGTTTTCAAGTGTTGTTTTTCTCCCAGAATAATTTTCTAAACAACCACTTATATAATCTACTTTTAAATTT
This sequence comes from Bacteroidia bacterium, assembly GCA_030427865.1. Classification (GTDB taxonomy): domain Bacteria; phylum Bacteroidota; class Bacteroidia; order Flavobacteriales; family Flavobacteriaceae; genus Polaribacter. Next base: position 16,978 of record JAUICK010000017.1, read on the forward strand.
TCAAAGAAACTCATAATTGTTATTTTTTCACTTCCTTTCCTTTTAAAAATACTTTTTCAATTTGATGATTTCCAAATGAATAGGGAATAAATCCGTAAGAATTGATTGGTTTTGTTAAGATCAAATTTGCCAATTTTCCTTTTGTTATAGAACCTACTTCGTTTTCTAAATTCATTGCATAAGCACCATTTATAGTTGTTGCGTTTATGGCTTCTGCTGGAGTCATTTTCATTTTAATGCAAGCAGTAGCAAGGACAAAATTCATATTTCCAGAAGGTGCAGAACCAGGATTGTAGTCTGTTGCTAACGCCAAAGGCAAACCAGAATCAATCATTTTTCTTGCAGGTGTGTAAGGAATTCCTAAAAAATAAGAACAGCTTGGTAATGCAACAGGCATCGTTTTAGTGTTTTTTAAAATCTCAATATCATCACTATCCATTACTTCTAAATGGTCTACAGATAATGCCTTATTTTCTACCCCAATTTTTACACCACCAAGGGCATTGAATTGGTTTACGTGTATTTTTCCTTGCAAGTCAAATTGCTGTCCAGCTTCTAAAATTCGTTTCGTATCATCGACCGAAAAATATCCTTTTTCACAAAAAATATCAATAAAATCAGCTAAATTTTCTTTAGCGATTTTTGGAAGTATTGTGTTAATGAGTAAATTTAAATATTCGTTTTTATTGTTTTTAAATTCATTCGGAATTGCGTGTGCTCCTAAAAAAGTAGCTTTAATAGGAATTGGGTATTTTTCTTTTAATTTTTTAATAACTCGAAGCATTTTTAATTCAGCATCTTCCGTTAATCCATAACCCGATTTTATTTCTACTGCTCCAGTTCCTAATTGAATAATTTCTTCTAAACGTACTTTGCTTTGTTGGTACAAATCGTCTTCCGAAGTTTCTTGTAGTTTCTTTGAGGAGTTTAAAATTCCGCCACCATTATTGGCAATTTCTTCGTAAGTCAGACCATTAATTCTATCCACAAATTCGCTTTCTCGATTTCCAGCATAGACAATATGCGTATGAGAATCGCACCAAGAAGGTAGAATCATTTTTCCTGTAGCATCAATGGTCTCTGAAAAATGACCTTTTGGGCAATCTTTCATGAAACCATAATCAGAAATCAAGCCATTTTCAACTATTAAAAAAGCATTTTTTATGGTCGGTAGTGTTTTCATTTCTTTTCCAGAAACAAAAGCAATGTTTTTATCTCTAACTTGAATTAACTCTTTTATATTTTTAAAAAGTAACTTCATTAAAATAAATTATTCAATAATTTTTCTTCCACTAAATTAGGTAAAGTAATCTTTAAATTCGGTGTTCTTTCCATTTCTCTTTTAATGGCAAAAATGGCTTCGTCATTTCTTGCCCAACTTCTTCTTGCAATTCCGTTATTTACATCATAAAACAGCATATTCTTTAATTTTTCTTCAGCCTCTTTTGTTCCGTCTAATAACATTCCAAAACCACCATTAATTACTTCACCCCAACCAACACCACCACCATTATGGATGGAAACCCAAGTTGCACCTCTAAAACTATCACCAATTACGTTATGAATTGCCATGTCTGCTGTAAATTTACTTCCATCGTAAATGTTAGCCGTTTCTCGAAAAGGCGAATCTGTGCCACTAACATCGTGATGATCTCTACCTAAAATTACTGCGCCAATTTCATTATTAGCAATTGCATCATTAAAAGCTTTCGCAATTTTTATTCTACCTTCTGCATCTGCATATAAAATCCTGGCTTTCGAACCTACTACCATTTTATTGGCTTTTGCATTTTTTATCCAAGTGATGTTGTCTTGCATTTGCAATTGAATTTCCTCAGGAGCATTTTCCATAATTTCTTGCAAAACTTGGGCGGCAATTTCATCAGTTTTATCTAAATCTTCTTGTTTGCCTGATGCACAAACCCAACGAAATGGACCAAAACCATAATCAAAACACATAGGTCCTAATATATCTTGCACATAAGAAGGGTATTTAAAATCGATATTGTTTTCTGCCATTATAGCTGCTCCCGCTCTTGACGCTTCTAATAAAAATGCATTTCCATAATCAAAAAAGTAGGTTCCTTTTTTGGTGTGGTTGTTTATTGAGTTTACTTGTCTTCTTAACGATTCTTGTACTTTTTCTTTGAATAATTCTGGATTTTCTTTGATTAAAATATTAGATTTATCAAAGGATAAATCAACAGGATAATATCCGCCAGTTAAAGGAATATGCAGCGAGGTTTGATCTGAACCAATATGAATAAAAATGTTTTCTTTATCAAAACGTTCCCAGACATCTACAATGTTTCCAATAAAGGCGATGGAAACTATGTCTTTGTTTTTCTGCGCCTCCAAGGTTCGTTTTACTAAAACATCAATATCGTCAATTAAAACATCTACCCAGCCTTGTTGATGTCTTTTTTTAGCCGCTTTAGGATTGATTTCTGCACAAATCGTAATGCAACCTGCAATATTTCCAGCTTTGGGTTGTGCACCACTCATTCCGCCTAAACCCGCAGTTAAAAAGATTTTACCATTTGGATTTTCATTCTTTTTTAAAATTTTTCTGAAAGCGTTCATCACCGTAATTGTAGTTCCGTGTACAATTCCTTGTGGTCCAATATACATAAAAGAACCCGCTGTCATTTGTCCATATTGAGAAACACCCAAAGCGTTCATTTTCTCCCAATCATTGGGTTTTGAGTAGTTTGGAATTACCATTCCGTTGGTTACAACAACTCTTGGAGCGTTTTTCGAAGAAGGGAATAATCCCATTGGATGACCTGAATATAAATGCAGTGTTTGTTCATCTGTCATAGTTGCTAAATATTGCATTACCAATAGGTATTGTGCCCAATTTTGAAACACAGCTCCATTGCCACCGTAAGTAATCAATTCTTCTGGATGTTGTGCTACATCAGGATTTAAGTTGTTTTGAATCATTAGCATAATGGCTGCAGCTTGTGTTGAATTTGCAGGATACTCACTAATATTTCTTGCATAAATTTTGTAATCTGGTTTAAATCTAAACATATAAATTCTCCCAAATTCTTTTAATTCATTCGCAAATTCTTCTGATAGTACTTTGTGCCATTTTTTTGGAAAATAGCGCAACGCATTTTTTATCGCCAATTTTTTTTCTTCTAAAGATAAAATGTCCTTTCTTTTTGGTGCACTGTTTGCATTTTTTGGATATGTTTTCTTTGTTGGAAGTTCATTCGGAATTCCTTGTAAAATTTGTGCTGTAAAATTCATTTTCTTTTTTATTTTACAATTATTTGTTGTGTTTTTACCAATTGAATCATATGATTGATGTCATCTTTTAACAATCTGTCATCTTCCAATTTATCAACTTTTTTTCTGATGATTTTATAATTTTCTTCTATGATTTCAGAAAAAGTATTTGGTCTTCTAAATTCTAAAGATTGGGCAGCATAAAGTAGTTCAATAGCTAAGATTTTCTCTAAATTCTCTAAAATTTGATTCAATTTTCTTCCAGAAATACTACCCATAGAAACGTGATCTTCTTGTCCTAAAGAAGTTGGAATACTATCTGCAGAAGGCGGAAAACACAACGATTTATTTTCGGCAACCAAAGCAGCTGTAGTATATTGTGGAATCATAAAACCAGAATTTAATCCACCACTTTTAGTTAATAATCTTGGTAAACCGTATTTGCCTTCTAATAATAAATAGCAACGTCTGTCTGCAATGTTTCCTAATTCTGATGTTGCAATAGAGCAGTAATCTAAAGCCATAGCTAAAGGTTGTCCATGAAAGTTTCCGCCAGAAATAGCTTCGGTTTCGCTTAAAATAATTGGGTTATCTGTTACCGAATTCATCTCTATTTCTGCCAATTCTTCTAAGTGATAAAAAGCATTTCTTGAAGCTCCGTGAACTTGAGGTATACAACGCATTGAATATGGATCTTGGACTCTTTCGCAATCTTCGTGAGAAGTTATATTTTGTGAATTTTTAAAGAGCATTCGCATTCTTTTGGCAACGTGTAAGCTTCCTTTAAAAGGTCTAATTCTATGCAAAGTTTCTTTAAATGGTGAAGCGCTTCCTTTGTATCCCTCAATGCTCATAGCACCAGAAACATCAGCTAAATCCAATAAATATTTCATTTTAGAGAGCCCTAAAATGGTATGAGCTAAAATAAATTGTGTTCCGTTTATTAAGCCCAAACCTTCTTTTGCATGTAATTCTAAAGGCTTTAAGTTGTGTTTTTTTAGTATTTCTTTTGCAGGAATAATTTTGTCATCAATCCAAAAATCTCCTTCACCAATTAAAGGTAAAAAAAGATGAGATAATGGAGCCAAATCTCCAGAAGCACCTACAGAACCTTGTTTTGGAACAGTTGGTAATAAATCATTTTCAATAAAATAAATAATTCGCTCAATTAATTTTAGACGAACACCAGAATATCCTTGACATAATGCGTGGACTTTACAAATCATCATGATTTTAGACAATTGCTTATCTATATTTTCGCCAACACCAACAGCATGAGTTATTAAAAGATTTTTTTGGAGTAGATTGGTTTCTTCTGGAGAAATTTGTACATCACATAGAGGTCCAAAACCAGTGTTTATACCATAAACAGCTTTATCTTTTTGTGTAATTGTATTAACTCTTTGTCTTGATGCAATGACCTTTTCTTTTGCAGTATTATTAATGATAGGTTTTAATTTATTATTAGCAATTTGTAAAACTTTCTCTAAGGTGAGATGATCTATACCGTAATTGAAAATCATTGTGTGTTGAATTGTGTTTTTACAAAGTTATCATTACTTTTGATACTTTTTAATATTATTTATTGTATTAATTAATAACTATGGGTTATCGAATTGAAATGAGACATATTCGTTATTTTTTAGCAGTAGCTGAAGAATTGCATTTTAGAAAAGCAGCAGAAAAGTTGTTTATTTCTCAACCTGGTTTAAGTAGACAAATTAAATTTTTGGAAGAAGAATTGGATATTGTTTTGTTTGAAAGGCACAATAGAAAAGTAGTTTTAACTAAAGTTGGTGAGTACTTACAACAAGAATTTACAACACAATTAAAATCTTTAAATAACACTTTAGAGAATGCAAAATTGTTGCAGAAAGGAAAAAAGGGGGAATTAAAAATTGGTTATGTTGGTTCTGCAATGCAAGATGTAATTCCAAATTTATTGCTAAATTTTGAAAAGAATACCCCAGATGTTTTATTTAACTTAAAAGAAATTGACAATCAAAAACAGATTGAGGATTTACTTTCTTTTGCCATAGATATTGGTTTTGTTCGCTTAGAAAGAGTTCCCAGAAATTTAGAAGTAAGAACTATTTTAAAGGAGAATTTTTGTTTGGTTTTGCCTAAAAACCATCAAATAAATAATAAAAACTTTAAGAGTTTAACACAGTTTAGAGAAGAACCTTTTATTCTTTTTGATGCCAATTATAGTGCATCTTATTATGAAAAAGTAATGCAAATTTTTGACGATTGTGGTTTTTCGCCATTAATTTCTCATAATACCATTCATTCAAGTTCAATTTTTAAATTGGTAGAAAACAATTTTGGAGTTTCAATTGTACCAAAATCATTAGCAAAAAAAAGAGGTTATAAAATACAGTTTATTGAGTTAGATGAAATTTCGCAGAAAACCACACTTTCTTTAGTTTGGAATAAAAAGAACACCAATCCTATTTTAAGTAAGGTTTTAAAATTACGCTAAACTTTAAGCACAAAAAAACCCGAACAAAAGTTCGGGTTTTAAGTGGTACCTCCAGGAATCGAACCAGGGACACAAGGATTTTCAGTCCTTTGCTCTACCAACTGAGCTAAGGTACCATCGCCTTAGCGGATGCAAATATAAAATGTTTTTTTACATCTACTAAATAAATTTTAAAAAAATGTGTTGTATTTTTGAGTCTTATTTTAAAATAGACAATGAATTTAATTATAGATATAGGAAATACAAGAGTTAAAGTAGCTGTTTTTGAAGGTAATAGCATAGAATATTCTGCCTTTTTTGAAAAAAAAATATTAATATCAGAAATTAGAAAATTATTAAAAAAGTATATTATATCTAATGCTATTGTTTCTAATGTCTCTACAGTTAGTAAAAAAAAAATAGAAAGACTTAAAGAATTGGTAAATCTTACAATAATTTCTAAGACCACTCTAGTTCCATTTTTTAACCTTTATACTACTCCAGAAACTCTTGGAGTAGATAGAATTGCATTGGTTGTTGGAGCTGTAACTCAGTTTCCTGGTAAGAATGTTTTAGTAATAGACACTGGTACTTGTATAACTTTTGATTTTGTAAACTCAAAAAAAGAGTATTTAGGAGGAGCAATATCTTTAGGAATAGACATGAGATTTAATTCTCTCAATAGATTTACTGCAAATTTACCTTTAGTCGAGAAAAAAGAGATTACAGATTTTATAGGAAAGAATACAAAAGAAAGTATAAATTCTGGAGTTGTAAACGGTGTAATTCAGGAAATAGAGGGTGTTATTAATCAATATAAAAAGAAATATTTAGATTTAACAGTAGTTTTAACAGGAGGAGATACAAATTTCTTGTCAAAACAATTAAAAAGTAGCATATTTGCCAATCAAAATTTTCTCCTTGAAGGATTAAATGAAGTATTGATATTTAACAAAGATAAATGATTAGAAAAATTTTATTAGTTTCTTTACTAATAACCTCTCTTGCTTTAACAGCACAAAGAACAAGTTCATCTCCTTATTCTTTTTTTGGTATAGGAGAAGAATTCAGTCCAGTTACAGTAGAACAGAGTGCCATGGGTGGTATTGGAGTGGCATTTAACCATTATAAATATCTTAATTTTACAAACCCAGCAGCTTATTCAGATTTAAGGTATACAACTTATTCTTTTGGAATGTTAAATACCAATTTAACAATACAAAATGGTAATATAAAACAAAATGGTAATTCTACAAGCTTAAGTTATTTTACGTTGGCTTTTCCAATAGGAAAAAAAGTTGGTATGTCTGTCGGAATTCAACCAGTATCTTCTGTGGGGTATTCACTTTCTAATTCTAATTCAGATAATACAGAAGCTTCTATTTTTTCTGGAGAAGGAGGTATTAGTAGGTTTTATGGAAGTATAGGTGTTAAGATTTTTAAAGGTTTTTCTTTAGGAGTTGAAGGAGGTTTTAGCTTTGGAAATGTAGAGAATAGCATTACCAATCAAAGAGCAAATGTTAGTTTAGCCACAAAATATAATGAGACTACAAAAATTCGAGGAGGTTCTGTTACAGTGGGTACTCAATATCAAAAAGAATTAAAAAATGATTTAATAATTACTTCTGGAGCAACTGTAAAATTAGGAAATGATTTAAGAGTAACAGGTAATGAATATTTATATTCATTTTCTTTAAGTGTTCCAGTTAATGGTAGGTTCGAGAGAGATACTATATCTCAATCATCTATTAGCGGTAACTACAGATTGCCACTAAAGACTACAGTAGGTGCTGGTTTAGGTAAAATAGACAAATGGTATCTTGGGATAGAATATGAAAATCAAGACGCAATAGAAACTACAGGTTTTTTAACTTCTACAAATGCAGCTTACAGATATGGTAAGTCAAATAGATTTTCTGTAGGAGGATTCTATTTGCCGAAAATAAATTCTATTTCAAGTTATTGGGATAGAGTTACTTATAGAGCTGGTTTGCGTTTCGAAAAAACAGGATTGTCTGTAGATGGGTCTAATTTAAATACTAATTTTACACCAGTTGATGACTTTGGCATATCTTTTGGTTTAGGTTTACCATTGAAACAATTATCTACAATAAATATGGGATTTGAGTTTGGAAAAAGAGGAACTACAAATAATAATTTAATACAAGAAAATTATTTTAATTTTAGATTAAGTTTATCTTTGACAGATGTAAATTGGTTCAAGAAAAGAAAGATTGATTAATAAAAAATAACAAAAATGAAGAAAATTACGTTTTTATTAGCTGTTTCGTTGTTTATAACCACAGCAAAAACAAATGCTCAGGACATAAAAAAAGAATGTACAATTAAGTATAACCTTTTTAAAGGAGACTTTCAATCAAAAAAATATGATGAAGCTTATACCAATTGGATGTTTTTAATGGATAATTGTAAAGATTTATCAGTAAATATCTACAAATTTGGTGCTACTTTAGCTGAAGATGTAAGAAAAGACCCAGCATTAGCTAAAAGAGTATATGAACAAAGATTACAGTATTTCCCTAAAAATAATCCTGCTAAAGTTCATAGTGATTATGCTACTTATTTAGCAGAAAATAAATTAGCTACTGAAGATGAAATTTTCTTGATTTTAGAAAAAGCTTACAGCATAGACCCTACTAAAATGGGTGTTAAAAACTTGTACAAGTACTTTCAAGGAGTTACAGATAGAAATAAGGATACAAACCCTCAAAAAGTTTTTGATACTTATGATGATGTATTAGACAACGTTAATAAAAAGTTAGAAGGTTATGCAGCTAAACTTAAAAGTCTAACTGCAGATTCTACAAAAGTTTTAAGCAAAAGAGAAAAATCTTTGGTTAGAGCTTATACCATAAATTCTAAAGCCTTAGGTACTGTAGAAGGTGGTTTAGATGCTATTATTACAGACATAGCTACTTGCGAGCGTTTAATACCTCTTTACAAAAGAGATTTCGAAGCAAATAAAACAAATGCACAATGGTTAAAAAGATCTGTTTCTAGAATGTTTAACAAAGGATGTCAAACAGATCCTTTATTTGAAACATTAGCAAGAGCATATGCAGAAGCTTCACCTTCACCAGAAGCATATGCATTTTTAGCTAATGTATTAGAAGATAATGGAGATACTTCTGGAGCTAATGCAATGAGACAAAAATCTTTCGATTTAGAAACAGACCCATTAAAGAAAGCAAAATATAAATTAAAATTTGCTCAAGCAGCAAAAAGTAGAGGTCAAAAATCGCAAGCAAGAAATTTAGCAAGAGAAGCATTAAGATTTAACCCTAATTTTGGTAAAGCATATTTATTTATTGCAAGATTGTACCAATCAAGTGTAAATTCTTGTGGTAAAGGAGAGTTTGAAAAAAGAATGGTATATGCAGCTGCTCTAAGACAAGCACAAAGGGCTTCATCTGTAGATCCAAGTATTTCTTCAACAGCAAGAAAATATATTAATTCTTACAGAGCTAATTTGCCAAGTAAAAAAGTAATTTTTACTGCAGGAGCTAATGTAGGAGATAATTACACTATTAAATGTTGGATAGGAGAAACTGTTAAGGTGGCTTCCAGCGGAAAATAATGAGTTTTATTTCTCAAATAATTAGAAAAAGCATTACTGTTATACTTTTAACAGTAATGCTTTTTTCTTGTTCTAACAATACACAAGAAGTAAGAGATTTTTTAGCATCTAAAAATTTACCAATAGGAATCGCCAAAGACGCATTTCATGTATACAAAGATTCAGGAAGAATTACATCAAAATTAATTACTCCTCTATTATACGATTATAGTAATAGAAAACAACATCCGTATAACGAGTTTCCAAAAGGAATAAAAATTATAAATTTTGATGGAAAAGATTCTGTAACGATAACTGGTAATTATGCACTGTCTTACTCTAAAACATCGGTTTCAGAAATTAAAGGTAACGTAGTTGTTTATAATCATTCAGAAAAATCTAAATTAGAAACAGAACAATTATTTTGGGATCAAAACACGAAATACTTTTTTTCAGAAAAAGCGTTTACCTTAAGTACTCTAAAAGATACCATTTATGGTGTTGGTTTTGAATGTAAAGAAGATTTAAGCAAGCATTTAGCAAAAAAAACAACAGGAAAATTAGAAACAACAGAAGAATAATATAGATATGAGTAAAATTTGGAAATTCTTTCAATACGGGTATTTAATGGTAGCATTTATTTGTTTGGTAGAAGCAATTGTTAGGTGGAATTCTGAAAGAGAAAGAGCTTATTTATTTCTTGGCTTTTCAATTTTTATTACCTTAGTTTTTTTCTTTAAAAGACATTTTAGAAAAAAAGTAGAAAAAAGAAATAACCAAAATAAATAGAATGTAATTTCTTGATGGAAATTGAAGTCATAATTATACTCGTTTCAATCATCCTTTCCGCCTTTTTTTCAGGCATGGAAATTGCCTTTGTCTCTGCCAATAAACTTCATATAGAATTAGAGAAAAAACGAGAAGGTTTTATTCCAAAAATTCTGAATAGAATAACACAAAAATCATCAAAATTTATTACCACAATGTTAGTGGGTAATAATATTTCTTTGGTTGTTTACAGTTATTACATGGGGAAATTCTTAATAGATTTTCTGCCTTTAGAAAGATATAACGACTTTTCTATTCTTTTAATTCAAACAATTATTTCTACCATTGTAATTTTAATTACAGCCGAATTTTTACCAAAAGCTATTTTTAGAATTTATGCAAACGAAGTATTAAAATTATTTGCAATTCCTGCTTATATATTTTATGTATTATTCCATTTCTTTTCAGAATTTATTACAGCAATTTCAGATTTCTTTTTAAGAGTGTTTTTTAAAACAAACTCAGATGAACAACAAACAGAATTTAGTAAAGAAGAATTAGGTAACTACATTTCAGAACAATTAGAAACAGGAAATGACGATGATGAAGTAGATTCTGAGATACAAATTTTTCAAAATGCCTTAGATTTTCACAATGTAAAAGCAAGAGAAGTTATGGTGCCAAGAACCGAAATTGTAGCTTTAGAATTACACGAAAAAGTAAATAATTTAAAAAATACTTTCGTAGAAACTGGTTTATCTAAAGTCTTAATCTATAAAACTTCTTTAGATGATGTTATTGGTTATGTAAACGCTTTCGAATTGTTCAAAAAACCTAAAACCATAAAATCTATTTTACTTCCAGTAGAAATTGTTCCAGAATCTATGATGATTAATGACGTGCTAAATAGTTTAATGAAAAAAAGAAAAAGCGTTGCAGTTGTTGTAGATGAATATGGAGGAACATCAGGTATGATTACTGTAGAAGATATTGTAGAAGAACTGTTTGGTGAAATAGAAGATGAACATGACACACAGGTGTTTTTAGAAAAAAAAGTACAAGAAAATATTTTTGATTTTTCTGCAAGATTAGAAGTAGATTATTTAAATGAAGAATATGATTTAAATATACCAAAATCTGAGGCTTACGAAACCTTAGGAGGTTTTATTATTGAACATACAGAAAATATTCCTGAAAAAGATGAAGTAGTAGAAATAGAAGGTTTTCAAATAGAAATACTAAAAATGAGCAGTGCAAAAATAGAAGAAGTTCGCTTTAAAATTATAGAACTCGAAGATTAAAAGCAAACGATTCATTTACAACAAATAAAACACTAAAAAACTTAACGCTAATAAGTAAAAAATCGGTTGCAATATTAAAACCCAAATCGTATATTCGCCAACTGAAATTAAATAAATGACGTATGGCAGTTTTATCGAAAATTAGAGAACGCTCAATGTTCTTAATTATTATAATTGGTTTAGCACTTTTTGCTTTTGTATTAGATCCTTCTACTTTAGGAGATTTTTTCAACTCAAATAAAATTAACGAAATAGGAGAAGTAAATGGAGAGTCTATTTCAAGACAAGAATTTGCAGCCGAATTAGAAGCATACAAACAACAAGTTGGAGGCAGAGTTTCTGAAATGCAAGCTTCTAAAACTGTTTGGGATAATATTGTTAGAAAAAAAATCTATCAAAATCAATTATCAGAAGCAGGAATTACTGTTGGAGAAGCAGATGTTTGGAACGAACTTATCAATGCTCCATCAGTTAACAATAATCCTCAATTTCAAAATGAAGCAGGTTTATTTGATGAAACTAAATTCAAACAATTTTTAGCAGACACTAAAAGTAATAATGATCAAATGTGGAGTGCATGGTCTAATTATATGAACCAAATAAGAGACAATGCAGAAAGAAATACTTATAACAATTTAGTAACAGCTGGTCTTGGCGCTTCTTTAAAAGAAGGAGAATTTCAATATTTTGTAGATAATACGAAATTAAACACACAATTTGTATTTGTACCTTATACCTCTGTTCCAGATAGTATTGTAAAAGTAAAAAAATCTGAAGTAGAAAATTATATAAAAAATCATTCAAATGATTTTAAAGTCGAAGAATCAAGAGACATCTCTTATGTTAAATTTGATATCACTGCAACAGAAGCAGATGAAAACGCCTTAAAAGGTGAAGTGGCAGAGCTTATCGAAGATTTTAAAACTACTACCAACAATAAAGAGTTTTTAAACGAAAATGATTCTGATATTAATCTTGATGAAAACTTTAAGTACCAAAATAACATAAACCAAACAATAGCTACAGAGATTTTTAAAGGAGCTAAAGGAGATGTATTTGGACCTTATAAAGATCAAGGTTTCTTTAAAATATCTAAAATTACAGAAGTTACTCAAATGCCAGACTCTGCAAAAGCAAGCCATATTTTAATACCTTTTATTGGCGCTTCAAGAGTTGCACCAGATGTAACAAGAACAGATGAAGAAGCAAAAAAATTAGCAGACAGTATTTTAAATGTTGTTAAAAGAAATAAAAATAAGTTTGCTGATTTAGCAAAAGAATTTTCATCAGATAAAGGATCTTCAGAAAAAGGAGGTTCTTATGATTGGTTTAATTACACAAGAATGACTCCAGCTTTTAGAGATTTTGTTTTTGAAGGTAAAAAAGGAGATATAGGTGTTGTTAAAACCCCTTTTGGTTATCATGTAATTAAAGTAGATGATCAAAAAAATAAACAAACTGTCTTAAAATTAGCTACTTATGGAAGAAAAATAGTTCCTTCAGAAGCAACAGAAAATGCTGTTTTTCAAAAAGCAGAACAATTTGCATTATCAATTTCTAAAGAAAAGAAATTTTTTGACATTGCTAAAGAAAATAAATATGTTACAAGACCAGCTGTTGGATTAAAAGCTTTAGATGAAAATGTTCCTGGTTTAGGTAATCAAAGACAAATTATCTCTTGGACTTTTGAAAAAGATGTAGAAACAGGAGATTTTAAAAGATTTGATTTAGAAGGAAGCCATGTAGTAGCATTTATTACTGCAAAAACTGAAAAAGGATTAATGTCTGCTGAAAAAGCAATTAATAGAGTTAGACCAATTTTAGTAAACCAAAAGAAGGCTAAAATAATTGCAAAGAATTTTGATGGAAGTACATTACAAGATATTGCTAAAACTAACAAGACTAATGTAAGAAACGCTAACGGAGTTACACTAAAGAGCCCTACTTTAGCAGGTGCTGGTTCTGAACCTAAAGTAGTAGGTGCAATGTATAATGCAGAGTTAAATAAAGTTTATAAGAATATTGAAGGCAATAGAGGTGTGTATGCTTTTATAGTTACTAAAAAAGAATTACCAACTGCTTTACCTAACTACGAAACTGCAAGAAAAAATATTTCTCAAGCAAGAAAAAGAAAAACATATGTAATGTATGAAGCAATTAAGAAAGCGACAGAAATAGAAGATAACAGAGCAAGTTTCTACACAGGAAATTAAAAAATAACACCTATCAAACATATAAAAATCCGTTTATAATATTTATGAACGGATTTTTTATAAAACAAAGTGTTTAAAAAAAACAAAACCTTTTTGAGAAATCAAAAAGGTTTTGTTTATAATATTATTTATAAGTTGATTTTATTTATCCATTCATAGAAATTAAAAACTCGTCATTATTTTTAGAGAATTTAATTCTTTCGTTAATAAATTCCATAGCTTCTATTGGGTTCATATCAGCAAGATATTTACGTAAAACCCACATTCTTTGTACCGTTTTTTCATCTAATAATAAATCATCACGCCTTGTAGAAGATTTAATTAAATCGATAGCAGGGTAAATTCTTCTGTTAGAAATGTTTCTATCTAATTGAAGCTCCATATTACCAGTTCCTTTAAATTCTTCGAAGATAACTTCATCCATTTTAGAACCAGTTTCTGTAAGAGCAGTAGCAATAATAGTTAAAGAACCACCATTTTCTATATTTCTTGCAGCTCCAAAAAAGCGTTTAGGTTTGTGTAATGCATTTGCATCTATACCACCAGAAAGTATTTTTCCTGAAGCAGGTGCAACAGTATTATATGCTCTTGCCAAACGCGTAATTGAGTCTAGAAGAATTACAACATCATGCCCACATTCTACCAAACGTTTTGCTTTTTCTAAAACAATATTAGCAACTCTAACATGTTTATCTGCAGGTTCATCAAAAGTAGAAGCAACTACTTCTCCACGAACACTACGTTGCATATCTGTAACCTCTTCTGGTCTTTCATCAATTAATAAAACAATTTGATATACTTCTGGATGATTGTAGGCAATGGCTTTAGCAACATCTTTTAAAAGCATTGTTTTACCCGTTTTTGGTTGAGCCACAATCATACCTCTTTGCCCTTTTCCAATAGGAGAAAATAAATCTATAATTCTAGTTGATAAAGAACTACCTTTTTCTGCTAAATTAAACTTTTCTTGAGGAAACAAAGGTGTTAAATGCTCAAATGAAACTCTATCTCTTACTATATTAGGGTTTAATCCGTTTATTTTTGATACTCGAATTAGAGGAAAATATTTTTCACCTTCTTTTGGCGGACGTACATTACCTCTTACAGTATCTCCAGTTTTTAAGCCAAATAACTTAATTTGAGATTGAGACACATAAATATCATCTGGAGATGATAGATAATTATAATCAGAAGAGCGTAAAAAACCGTAACCATCTGGCATCATTTCTAAAACACCTTCGCTTTCTATAATCCCATCAAATTCAAAATCTGGATCTCTATATCTGTTATTAGATTTATTACCTCTATTAGAGTTATTTTTATCTCTATTTTGGTTGTTTTGCTTATTCTTATTGTTCTGTTGATTATTGTTATTTTGATTTTTATGCAGAGGCTTGTTTTGCTGAGATTTATTTTGATTATTTACAGCAGGCTTTTGTTGTGGTTTATCCTCTTTTTTAGATAGACTCTTATTTTTATTTTCTTCTGTTTCTTCTATTTTTTCAGCTTTTTTAGGCTCAATATCTGCCTCTTGTTTTTGAGAAGTAGCAGCCGTTTCTTTATGATTAGACTTATTTTGAGCAGGTTTTGCTACTCTTTTTCTCTTAGGTCTATCTACTTTTTGCTTATCTTCTGGTTCAGAAGTTTTCGCTTTTACAGGATTAGCAGCTTGCGTATCTAATATTTGATATACTAAATCTAATTTTTTAAGTTGACTTGTTTTGGTTAATCCAATAGATTTGGCGATTTCTTGTAAGTCAGCAAGTTTTTTTGCTTTTAGTTCAGAAATTTCGAACATTCGTTATATATTAAGTTAAAATCTAAATCTTAAAACGTTATTAAGATTAATAATTATATTTTTTTGAATTTATTAAATTGTATATAGTACTATACAATAATTTTGTGCGGTTATTACACTACAAATATATACTTTTTTTTTAAGTTTTAGGTTTTCTTTTTAAAAAAGAAATTTCTACTTTTGTATTCCTATTTTTTAAGATGATTCAAAGAATACAAAGTATATATTTATTATTAGCATCTGCAGTTTCTGGAGGTTTAATATTTGTATTTGATTTATGGGAAAATCTTAAGAATGAAGTTTATGCTTTGGATTTGTTATCAAGAGAATCTATTCTTTTAAATGCCATTCCTTTGCTATTTATACTTGCTGCTGTTATTTCTGTGGTTGCTATTTTTTTATTTAACAATAGAAAATTACAGTTTGTTGTAGGAAGGATAACAATTTTGATTAATCTTTTTTTATTAGGATTATTGATTTATGTATCTCTAAAATTACCTGGAGAAGTTTCTATTTCTGAGAAAGGTATTGGGATGTTCTTACCAATTTTAGCTATTTTGCTTGTTGTTTTGGCAAACAAAGCTATTAAAAAGGATGAAGATCTTGTAAAATCTGTAGATAGATTGCGATAAACCTAACATCTTAGTATATTTAGTGCGAAAAAAACCGAGAATAATTATTCTCGGTTTTTTATTTTTATAAAATTTAAAAGTTTTAATTTGCAATTCAAAATTAAGCTTAAAAGTTTAATATATAAGTATTTGATTTTTAAATGATTATGTTTTTCATCTCACGGTTTTCCGTGAGTCATCTCACGGAAAACCGTGAGATGAAAATTTCACTGAAAATGGGGGTTGTACAATCTTAATTAGTGACATAAATTTGTAAAGTAAAAATGAAAGAAAAGATATACGTTCACGTAGCAGATGATCATAAAATATTAATAGAAGGTATCATCGCTGTAATAAATACTGATAAAGAGATTGAGATTAAAGGATATTCTTTAACAGGACAAGAAGTAATAGATTGGTTTAGCCAAAAAGAAAATCAAGCTGATGTTTTAATATTAGATATTACAATGCCAGTATTAGACGGTTTTCAAGTCTTAAAGCATTTTAAGAAAAAAAGAATAGATCAAAAAGTTATAGTTTTATCTAGTTATGATGACCTTAAGATAGTACAAGAAGTCTTAAACCTTGGTTGCAAAGGATATATCTCTAAAAATAATGCTGGAGAGCATATTGTAAATGCAATTAAAACAGTAGCAAAAGGAGAGCAATATTTTAGTAATGATATACAAAGTATATTACTAAAATCGATATCAGGACAAATGGTACCGCAAGGAGAAATGCCAGACAAGTTTTTGTTAGACAGTTTAACGGAAAGAGAACTTGATGTACTAAAATTAATTACTAAGGAATACAGCACTATAGAAATGGCTGATTTAATGAACCTCAGTGTTAATACAGTAGAAACTTATAGAAAAAGTTTATTAAAGAAATTAAATGTAAAAAATGCAGTAGGATTAGCAATGTATGCAGTAAAAAACAATATAGTTTAAACCCTATCCCCAAAAAATACTATTTACAAGCTTTGATTTTTTTAAAAAATCATCCCCTAAAAAGCTTTATAGTAATCCCCCCAAATAAACTATAATTGTTGCATACATTTCTAACCTTACTAAATAAAATTAAAAATAAAAATTAACCCCGCCCCTAATTAACCCAAACAAAGTACAATTTAAACATTCCCAATTATGAAAAATTTAAGCTTATTTGCTTTATTAGCGTCGTTCACATTAGTTTTTTCTTCTTGTTCAACAAACGAAACTCTTATACCAGAAGAACAATCTTTAGATTTATTAAAAACATTTACAATTAATAGAGATGCAGATGGTGCTTATTCTGTAAACTACGATTTAAATGGAAATGTACAAACAGAAAATGTAATAGATAGAAGTACAAATACTAATAATATTTATCTATATTCGTCAAATAGTCAGTCAATTAGAAAAATAACTCAAGATTTAACAATAGATGGAGATCAGCTAAAAGTAGGTTTTGTAGATACTGGTTCTGATAAAAAACCACATATTACTATCTTTGATGATAATGCCTTAACAGCTAAAAGTCCTAACGAAAAATTAAAAGATTACAGTATTTCAAGTAACGAAGATGGTACTTACACCTTAAACTTTAGTGTAAAAAACAAAGTACGAGTAGATTTTGTATATAATGAAGATATAAAAACTTATGAAATTCATTTAGAAAAAGGAAAAGCTAACGAAACTCAGTTTTCAAGAATTTTAGAAAAAATAGAAGGTCAACCATTAAAATTTGATTTTGTGAATCATTTAGATACAAATGCAAAATCTACCTTAGAAGAAGGTATTACTAGACCAAGAAAACCAAGAGGTATAATTCTTTAAAATGAAAAGTAAATTTTGAGAATATATTTTTTACTAATCATTTTAGTTATTTTAACTAACAACTTATATTCAACAACAAAAGAAGAAGTAGTATTTAGCACTACTTCTTCTTTTGTTGTTCAAAAAGATTCTATTCAAACAAAATATAAAAAAGCTAAAGAATTATTTGAAAAACAAGATTATGTAAATTCATTAGAAATAGCATTAGAAGCTACCAAAACCTCTAGCTTCTTAAATGTGAAAGAAACCATTCTATTAAATCAATTAATAGCCAATATTTTTTATAAATCAAGAAATAATAAAAACGCATTAATTTATTATAGAAGAACACTCAAATTAATAAAAAATATAGCACTAAAAGAGAATTCTGACAATATCAGTAAGAATTTTGATTTTACATTAGCAGAAGTTTACCTTAATTATGGTAATATTTATTACAGGTTAAATAGTATTAATAATTTAAAGAAAAATAAGGATAGTGCATTGTATTTTTATAATATGGTTGATAAAATAAAAACAAAAGATAATGATGTTTTAGAAGTTAAGTCAAGAGCATATTCAAATTCATCCGTTATTTATATGAATGATGGAGTTTTTGATAAAGCTAAAAACTATGCCTTAAAAGCCATAGAGATTCATAAAAAATTAAATAATAAAGTAAATGAAGCTGGAGCTTTAGGTAATTTGTCAAGTATATACTTGTCTGAAAATAATTTTAATGAAGCAAAAAAAATATATTTTCAAGCTATAGATTTAATAAGGAATATAAATACAACTAAGGCTTTAAAAGTCAGGGAAGATTTATACTATAATTTAGCATATAATCTTTATAAACTTAAAGATTATAAAGCATACGATTATCAAGAATTATCTTATATCATAAAAGATAGCTTAAGAGACAAAGAGTTTAGAGGTATGATAGCTGAAATTACTGAAAAATATAATTTTGATGTTAAAAAGAATTTACTACTAAAAGAAGAAGAAAACAAAAGACTAAAAGATCAAAGAATTTTTTGGATTGTAGGTATTGGCGGATTAATAGTTATTCTTTCGTTACTCTATTGGGTAAATTTTTACAAACTAAAACAAAAGAATTTAGGTTTGCAACTATCTCAAAATCAATTAATTCAAAACCAAAATATTGAGAAAATAAAGTCTGAATCTCAAGTTAGAATACTCAATGCTACTATAGATGGTAAAGAATCTGAAAGAAAGCAAATAGCAGAAACTTTGCACGATAGTGTTAGTGCTTTATTATCGTCAGCTAACCTACACTTACAAGCCCACAAGAAGTCAGTTTAATGGAAAAGCGCCCTTAGAAATAGATAAAACTCAAGAAATTATTACAGAAGCTTCTCAAAAAATAAGAGATTTATCTCATACATTAGTGTCTTCTGTTTTATTAAAATTTGGATTAGAATTTGCAATAAAAGACCTGGCAGACAAATATTCTAATTCTAAAATAGAAATATCTACTAAAATAGATGATATTAGAAGGTATAGCCAAAATTTTGAAATTAAAGCTTATAATATTATTCAAGAATTTATCAATAATATTTTAAAACATAGTAATGCTAAGAAAGCAACTATTGAGTTAAAAGAAGAAAAAGATAGACTTTATCTTAAAATTACTGACGACGGAATAGGATTTGATAAAACTAAAATTTCAGATAAAGATGGTTTGGGTATTAATCAAATTGAGGCAAGAATTCAAATGATGAAAGGCGAATTTATAATAGATTCTAAAAAAAATAAAGGAACTGCAATCTATGTAAAGTTACCAATTTTAGAAAAAGAAACGACTAACCACGTATAGCCAATTCTATTATCTCTAAATTTTTTATTTCTCCTTTTTCTAAATGAAAACGCAACATAGTTCTAATTTTATGAAACCCATGATTACCAGCTGCTCCTGGGTTTAAATGCAATATATTTAATTTTTTATCATATTGTACTTTTAAAATATGAGAATGTCCAGAAATAAAAATTTTTGGTGGATTTATTTTGATTTCATCTCGTATTCTCTGATTGTATTTATTAGGATAACCACCAATATGTGTCATCCAAACAGTAACATTTTCAACTTTAAACTTTGCATCTAAAGGAAACTCTAAACGAGCATCATTTCCGTCAATATTTCCAAAAACTGCACGTAAAGGTTTTACCTTTTTTATACTATCTGTAACATTTAAATCACCAATATCACCCGCATGCCAAACCTCGTCTACTTGCCTCACAAATTTTAATATTTGCTCATCCAAATAACCATGAGTGTCTGATAGTAATAAGATTTTCTTCATAAAAAGAAATAGTAAGAAAAGTTTAACGTCTGTACAAGTCTCAAAAGTAATGATAACAAAATAAATTCCGTAATTTTGAGACCTTCAAAAAACGAATTTCTTGAGGTATTTTATAGAACTTTCATATAACGGAAAAAATTACCACGGTTGGCAAATTCAGCCTGATGTTATTTCTGTACAAGAAAAATTGAACAATGCTGTGAGTACAATTACCCAACAAAAAATTGAAGTTGTTGGGGCAGGAAGAACAGATACAGGTGTGCATGCATCTCAAATGTTTGCCCATTTTAATGTTGATAAAGAATTAAAAGGAGATATTCCTTACAAATTAAATTCATTGTTGCCTCCAGAAATTGTGGTTTATAAAGTTTTTTTAGTTGATGATGAGAAGCATGCACGTTTTGATGCTATAAACAGAAGCTACGAATACAAAATTTGGTTGGGTAGAAATCCTTTTTTGTTAGATTTTTCTTGGCAAATTCACTCTCAAAAATTAGATGTTGAGTTAATGAATAAAGCTGCCAAATTGTTATTAGAATATACAGATTTTAAAACGTTTTCTAAAGTAAAAACAGATGTATATACTTATAATTGTAACATCACTGAAGCTATTTGGAAACAAAAAGGAAATGAATTGACGTTTTATATTACAGCAAATCGATTTTTAAGAAACATGGTAAGGGCAATAGTTGGCACTTTAGTAGATGTTGGTTTAAAGAAAATAACGAAAGAAGATTTTAGAAAAATAATAGAAAGCAAAAATAGAAGTAATGCAGGATTATCAGTTCCTGCAAAAGGTTTATTTTTAACAAAAATAAAATATTAGATTTTGGCAGATAAAACAGGTAATGCTTTTGATTTACAGATTTTTTTAAGACTCATGTCTTTTGCAAAACGTTATAAACTTAACTTTTTTGTAGCTTCTGCTTCTACAATTTTATTAGCTTGTGTGTCTTTATTAAATCCTTATTTAATTAAAGAAACTGTTGATAAATATATTACAGAAAAAGATAGTCAAGGGTTGCTCTATAACATCTTATTAATGTTAGTTGTTATTTTATTAGAAGTTTTATTGCGTTTTACATTTATCTACTTTGCAAACTGGGTTGGGCAACATATTATTAGAGATATAAGAGCTAAAATATTTAGGCATATTTTACAGTTTAAGATGTCTTATTTCGATAAAAACTCAGTTGGTAAATTAGTAACAAGAGTAGTTTCTGATATCGAAACTATTGCTGCTTTTTTTAGTAGTGGAGTTTTTACTATTGTGAGTGATGTTTTACAAATGTTTGCTGTAGCCGTTTTAATGTTCTATTTAAACTGGAAATTAGCCTTAATAGCTCTAGCAGTTTTACCAATTTTAATTTATGCTACAAGAGTTTTTCAGCAAGCCATAAAAGCTACTTTTCAAGAAGTTCGAAATCAAGTAGCAAATTTAAACGGTTTTGTGCAAGAAAGAGTTACAGGAATGAAAATTGTACAACTCTTTAATAGAGAAAAAATAGAGTATAAAAACTTTATGAACATTAATAATAAGCATAAACAAGCCTATATAAAAACTATTTGGTATTTCTCAATTTTCTTTCCTATTGCAGAAATTTTATCATCAATAGGAATTGGATTAATTGTTTGGTTTGGCAGTAAACAAATTATTGGAGGTGCTGTGGCAGGACCAGGAACAGTAATGGCTTTTGTACAAATGGCACAAATGCTATTTAGACCTTTACGCCAGATTGCAGATAAATTCAACCAATTACAAATGGGAATTGTTTCTGGAGAACGCGTTTTTAAAGTGATGGACACACAAAGTAGTATTGTAAAAAACGGAACTATAAAAGCAGCAAATTTAAAAGGAAATATAGCTTTTAAAAATGTTAGATTTAGCTATGTTGAAAATGAAGAAGTTTTAAAAGGGATTTCTTTAGATGTAAAAAGTGGACAAACGATTGCTATTGTTGGAGCAACTGGAGCAGGGAAATCTACAATTATCAATTTAATTAATCGTTTTTATGAAATTGATAGCGGAACTATTTGTGTAGACGATATTTCTATCAATAAATATACTTTAGAGAGTTTAAGAAATCAAGTAGCAGTAGTTTTACAAGATGTGTTTTTATTTTCAGATTCTATTTTAAATAATATCACATTAAAAGATGAAAACATCACTTTAGAAGAAGTAAAAAAAGCAGCAAAACAGATAGGAATTCACAATTTTATAATGACACTTCCTAATGGATATCAGTATAACGTAAAAGAACGTGGAGCAATGTTATCTTCTGGACAAAGACAATTAATAGCATTTTTAAGAGCCTATGTAAGTAAACCAAGCATTTTAATTTTAGATGAAGCAACTTCTTCAGTAGATGCAAATGCAGAACAAATGATTCAGTATGCCACAGAAACCATTACTAAAGGAAGAACATCTATTGTAATTGCACATAGATTAGCCACTATTAAACAAGCAGATAAAATTATTGTGATGGATAAAGGTTTAATTGTTGAAGAAGGAACACATACAGAATTGTTAGAAAAAGAAAATGGATATTATAAAAATCTGTACGACAAACAGTTCAGTTTAGAACAAGCATCTTAAAAATCAATTTTATTGATTAAGTATTTTCATCTACATTTGCAGAATAACAAAACAAATCAAAAAAGATGAAAAAAATCGTATTATCAATTTTAGTAATTGGTGCACTAGTATTTACTTCTTGTAAATCTGAAAAAAAAGATGTTAAAAAAGAAATTGAGAAAGAAGTTGTAAAAAAAGAAGAAGTAGTTAAAGAAGAAGTGAAAACTATTGAAACTGAAGTAAAAAAAGGGTTGACTTCTGCTTTAGAAGGAATTACAATTCCTAACTTTTCTAATGAAGCAGTAACACAAAACTTATTGGCTTATGCACAGTATGCTAAAAACTATGTTGATGCCAAAGGAAACATTGCTAAAATTACTGGAATGGCTTCTAAAGGAGCTTCTTTGATAAAAGAAGGAAAAGAATTGGCCTCTAAGTTAGATGCAAGCGAATTAACAAAGTACAAATCTGTGTTGTCTCAAATTCAAGCTAAAATGGCTCCTTCTAAATAATTAGTTGCTTTTTAAAAAATAAAAAAGGTTCTCAATTTAGAGAATCTTTTTATTTTTTACATTAAATCTTTTTTCAATTTCTCATTGAGTTCATCAAAATTAGCATACAACTCAAACCCTCCATCTTTTATATAAGAAATTTCTCCAGTTTCTTCAGAAACTAACAAACAAACAGCATCAGTTTTTTCTGATACTCCAATAGCTGCTCTATGACGTAAGCCAAATCTTGCAGGAATTTTAGCACTATCAGAAATTGGTAAAACTACTCTTGTTGCTACAATAAAGTTATCTCTTATAATTAAAGCGCCATCGTGCAAAGGGCTGTTTTTGTAGAAAATACTTTCTAAAATAACTTCATTTACCAAAGCATTCATGCTATCTCCAGTATTAATCAAAAAATCTAAAGCATTGGTTCGCTCAAATACAATTAAAGCACCTGTTTTAGTTTTTGCCATTTTTTTACAAGCATTTAAAATAGTTTCTGTATCAATTTCAGACCCTATTTCTGTTTGTAAAAATTTAAGTTGTTTTAAAAAACTACGTTTATTTGTAAAGTTTGTAGTTCCTATCATCAATAAAAATTTTCGAATTTCTTGTTGAAAAACAATGATTAAAGCAATTACTCCACCAGAAAGTAAATAGCCTAAAATACCACTTAGCATTTCCATTTTTAAGGCTTGGGTAATTTTCCAAATTAAGAAAATAAATGCAATACCAATAACAATGTTTATGGCAACTGTACCTTTTAATAATTTGTAAATGTAGTAAAGTAGTGTAGCTACTAACAAAATGTCTAACACATCTAACAAAGAAAATTCAATAAAATCGAACATAAAAAGGCACTTGATTTTAGGCTAAAGTACTAATAAATTTGCTGAAAGCAATAGTTAATTTATTTCTGCATCCGAAAGTAATAATGGATATTTTTCTCGAATCAATGTAATTTTTTCTTGAACTTCTAAATTATTATTGTTTGATGATTTTAAATCTTCTAACAAGCTTTTATAATTTCGGTTGAATAACTTTACAGAAAGTTTATTTCGTAAATGCGTGTATGCCGAATTCAATACATCAATGGTTAAAATATAGGTTTCATAATTGGTTAATCTATCTGTTTTAATAGAAATAATAGCTTTAGATGGATGATCTGATGAGGTTTTATCTTTTTTACCTTCACACCAATCGCAAATATTTTTGTTAATATCTACACCAGCTCCATTATCTATAAAATCTATGGCAATTTGTTTTAATTCCGATATTTTAACTACGTTTCCATCTATAAACAGTTGGTTGTTCTTATTAATAGTAACTTCTAAAATGTTTCTTTCATTGATGTCTATTGGAGGAGTTTCTTGTTTTTTAGGAATTTTCCTTGCAATACCTGCATCTACTTGCAGAGTGGTAGTAACCAAAAAAAAGATTAATAATAAAAATGCGATGTCTGCCATTGAGCCAGCATTAATTTCTGGCAATTGTTTTCTACTCATAATACTTAGTTTTAAAAATTAATAATTGGCTTGAATCTGATTTTTTGAATCAGAATATTTTTTTAAAGTTTGACTAAGTTGAGCTTTATTGTTAACATTTCTTTAACAAAAAAGATGCCAAAAATTTTAAGTTGCTGATAGTTGGCAAATAAGTTTAGCCCTGATTGAAGCTTTGTTTGAGCTCTTTTTGAGGGACGAAAAAAAGCGAGTGCGTAAAGCAGGAAATAGCTTCTAAAAAGAAATTTGTTCTACAATTTTTACAGCTTCTATAGCTTCTTTTACATCGTGAACGCGTAAAATATTTGCACCATTTAAGAGTGCAATTGTATTTGCAGAAGTGGTTGCGTTTAATGCTTCTTGTGCAGAAATATCTAAGGTTTTGTATAACATCGATTTTCTGGAAATACCAGCTAAAATAGGCGCGTCTAAACTTTTAAAAAGTGATAAATTTTTCAAAATTTCAAAGTTATGAGGTATGGTTTTTCCAAATCCAAAACCTACATCAATAATTACGTCATTCAGTTTTAGTTGATGTAATTTATGGATTTGAGTTGCAAAAAAGGAAATGATATCTTTAGTAACATCATTATAAACAGGGTTTTTTTGCATGTTTTGAGGCGTACCTAACATATGCATTAAAATATAAGGAACTTGCAAATTGGCAACAGTTTCAAACATTTTTACATCCATATTTCCGCCAGAAATATCGTTAACGATAGAAGCTCCAGCATAAATAGTTTCTGTAGCGATTTTACTTCGAAAGGTATCTACAGAAATTACAATTTTAGGAAATTCTTTAACTAATAAATTAATAACTGGTACAATTCTTTGTAGTTCTTCTGCTTCAGAAATATGTCTTGCTCCAGGTCTTGAAGAATATGCACCAACATCTATAAAAGTAGCACCTTCAGTCAACATTTTTTCAGTTTGAGAGAGTATATCAGATGCGTTTTTGTATTTACCACCATCATAAAAAGAATCTGGAGTAATATTTAAAATTCCCATTACTTTTGGTGATGATAGATCTACTAATTTTCCTTTGCAATTTATGGTCATTATCTTACTACTTTATTAATTACATGACTCACTTTTGGCGGATTGTAATTGTTCATTTTTAGCATTAATTCTTCAACAGAATCAGCTACTAACAATAATTTTCTGTTAGCAGGTTTTAAATAGCCTTCTGCTACCATTTTGTTTAATTGTAGTAAAGTTGCATCAAAAAAGCCATTGATATTTAATAAGCCTACAGGTTTTTGTTCAATGTGTAATTGATTTAAGGTAAGGGCTTCAAAAAGTTCGTCTAAAGTTCCAAATCCACCAGGAAGTGTAATATAACCATCAATCAATTTGCTCATAATCACTTTACGTTCGCTCATGTTTTTACAAACAATCATTTTCTCTACGTCTGCATGAATGACTTCTTCTTTTTCTAATAATTTAGGTATTACACCAATAACTTCTCCTTTTTTAGCTAAAATTGTATCAGCTAAAATACCCATCATTCCAATTTTTCCACCTCCATAAACCAAACCAATATTGTTATTCACAAAATAGTTTCCTAAAGTTATAGCAGCTTCTTTATATATAGGATTGAATCCTAAACTGGAACCACAAAAAACAACAATCTTATTCATATCTTAGTTGATAAATTTCATTGTAAAAATAAATGAAAAGCTTCTAAGATTTACTACATTTGGAAAAATACTTTTTTAGAAAAATGCAAGATACCTCAAAACAATACGATGCTGTTATCGATGAATGTAGAAGTTTGTTCATCAAAAAAATGTCTGATTATGGAAGTGCATGGAGAATTTTACGTTTGCCATCGTTAACAGATCAAATTTTTATAAAAGCACAAAGAATTCGTCAGTTACAAGAAAATGAGGTTCGTAAAGTTGATGAAGGAGAAAAATCTGAGTTTATCGGGATTATTAACTATTCAATTATGGCATTAATTCAGTTAGAAAATGGTGTTGTAGAAAATCCAGATTTAAATACCGAAGAAGCTACAGAACTTTATGATAAACATAGTAAAATTACTAAAGAATTAATGATGAATAAAAACCACGATTATGGAGAAGCTTGGAGAGATATGCGTGTTTCTTCATTAACAGATTTGATTCTCCAAAAATTATTACGTGTAAAACAAATTGAAGATAACAAAGGCAAAACATTAGTTTCTGAAGGTATTGATGCCAATTATCAAGACATGATTAATTATGCTGTTTTTGCGATGATACATTTGGGAGAGTAAGTTGTAAAGTTTGAAGGTTATTAAGTTACAAAGCAGCAGAGTAAAAAATTTCTATCATTTCGAGTGATTTTCTAAAGAATTGAAAAAATTGTATCGAGAAGTCAAAAAATTATCTATGAAAACTATTCTTTATTTTATTTCTCTTTTAGCACTAATGACTTGTGTAAAAGAGAAACATACAATTAATAAAGAGTTAAAGTCAGATAAATTAGTTGCTGAAATTTTTAATGATAAAGAAATAGTTGAGTTAGGGAAGATAATTCTCTTTTTTGAAAGCCAAATTCGTGAAGAAGTAAATGAATTTAATATTCAAAGAAGCTATAAAAAGTTTCTAAAACTAGATTCTATGAGACTTGTAGATGGTGGTAAATTATTTATGATAGATTATAAAAAGCAGAAAAAGTTATATTCAAATTTAGATCCTGATTTTCTAGAGGCATTTTTTGATAAAGGATATTTAACTTTAATTAATCCAGAAAATAAGGAACATTATAAGGTTGAATTTCTTCATCTTAAAGTTTATAATTCAGATAGTTTGTCAATTTTTGCTAAATTCATTGAGAATTATTCAAAATTTAATAATCACCTTAAAGATTATATTAAAAGTG
This sequence comes from Bacteroidia bacterium, assembly GCA_030427865.1. GTDB lineage: Bacteria > Bacteroidota > Bacteroidia > Flavobacteriales > Flavobacteriaceae > Polaribacter. Next base: position 44,500 of record JAUICK010000017.1, read on the forward strand.
CTAAAATTTCAAATGAATTTTTTGGACCTTCAGATCAAGGAAGGTTTATTTTAAATTATAGAAATTTTGATTTTAATGATATTAAAAATAGATTAATATATAGTATGAATCATTTAATTATAAATGAAAGAAACAAAAAATTAATATGAAGATACTAACCCAAATTTCAAGAATAATAGTAGGCGCCTTATTTATATTTTCAGGCTTTGTAAAATTGGTAGACCCTATTGGTTCTCAATATAAATTTCAAGAATATTTTTCTGAATCAGTTTTAAATATGGAGTTTTTAATTCCGTATGCGTTACCATTTGCTATTCTTTTAATAGTTGCAGAAATCCTTTTAGGAGTGATGATTTTAATTGGATACAAACCAAAAACTACAGCTTGGAGTTTGTTAATTCTTACTCTAATTTTCTTGTTTTTAACCTGGTATTCTGCCTATTACAACAAAGTAACCGATTGTGGTTGTTTTGGAGATGCTATTAAACTCACACCTTGGGAAACGTTCTATAAAAATGTAATTCTAATCTTTTTGATTATCATTTTATTGATAAAAGTTGAGATGATTAAGCCTATTTTTAGAGGAAAAATTCCAAAGTTAATTTGCTTGGTTTCTTTAGCAGTTTTTATGTTTATAGTGCAACACGTGTTAACACATTTACCAATTATCGATTTTAGAGCGTATGCAGTTGGTAAAAATTTAGAAGAGGGCATGCAGTTTCCTGAGGATGGAAGTATACCTCCAGTACACGATTTTATGTTAGAAGATGAGCAAGCAGATTTAGCTCCAGAATTACTAAAAAAAGATAAAGTAATGCTCATTATTATCTATAATTTAGATAAAACTGATATTAACGGGTTTTCAGCGATTAAAGAAATTGCTTCAAAAGCAAAGCAAAAAGGATACACTGTTTATGGAGTTTCAGCTTCTTTTACAGACGATTTGTTAGTAGCTAAAGAAAAATACAACTTGCCTTTTGAATTTTTATTCTGTGATGAAACTACTCTTAAAACCATGATTCGTGCAAATCCAGGAATTATGATTCTAAACAAAGGAACTGTTACCCAAAAGAAAAATTGGATTGATGCAGATGAAATAGAATTGTAGTTTTTATCAATTCTATTTTTTTTGATAACTTTATAACATCAATCAAAACCAAATCTTATGAAAATTTTTAAAAAGCTATTGCTACTTTTAGTAGTTTTGGTTGTGGGTGCTATTATTTATGCATCTTTTCAACCTGCAGATTACAATGTTTCTCGTTCTAAAATTATTAAAGCTCCAATTTCTTCCGTTTTCAATACTGTTAACGAAATGAAAACTTGGGAAAAATGGGGGCCTTGGCATGATGAAGATTCTACAATTGTGGTCACTTATGGAGATAAAACTGCTGGAGTTGGCGCATATAATTCTTGGACAAGTAAAGATGGCCCTGGAAATATGAAAACTGTAAAAGTTATTGCTAATAAACGCATAGAACAAAAAATGCAGTTTGAAGATTATGAGCCCAGTGACGTAATCTGGCATTTTGAAGAAGTTGAAGACGGAACAAAACTCACTTGGCAAATGAAAGAAACACAAGCGCCTTTTATGTTTAAAGCTTTAGCAGCTTTTATGGGCGGTTGGGATAAATTTTTTGGAGGAATGATGGAGAACGGATTAGGAAATTTAGATAAAGTTGTTTTAGAAGAAGAAGCTTTGGCAAATTCTTTTAAACTTGGAGAGCTTGTTGAACAAGAATTTAAAGCTCAAAAATTTATTGGTTACAAAGTACAGATGAAAATTAACCATGAAGAAATGACCAAAGCGTTTCAAGAAAAAATGCCATTAGCAGCAATGTACGCAATGAAAAGCGGTTTAAAATATGGCGATTTTACTCCTGCTGCTGTCTATACAAAGTACGATGAAAAAACTCAAGAGACAGAATTTTACATTGGTTTAATTTTGCATAAAGATTTAAAAGCAGGTAAAGAAATGTCTGCAATAGATTTACCAAAAGGAAAAGGTGTAAAGGTGTCTAAATTCGGAAATTATGGTAATGGAGATGAAGAGGCACACATAAAAATTGCAAAACATTTAGAAGCAAATAAATTAGAACAAAGGTGGCCAATTTGGGAAACCTATGTAAATGATCCAACAATGGTGAAGCCTCAAGATATTCAGACCGATATTTTTTATGCAGTAAAATAATTAGATACAAACTTATTAAATAAACCTCGTATATTTTGCTGCGAGGTTTTCTTATATTCGTAGAATGAAACAATTATTACTAGTTTTTATTGGTGGAGGCGTTGGAAGTGTTTTACGATATGCTATAGGAAAATGGTTAAATAATGCAGAAACAGGAATACCTTATGGTACTTTTGCTGCAAACATTTTAGGAAGTTTACTCATTGGAATAATTTTAGGGTATGCTACTAAGAATGAAACATTAAGTCAAAATCATACGCTACTGTTAGCCACAGGTTTTTGTGGAGGTTTTACTACTTTTTCTACCTTTGCTTACGAAAATCATGTGTTTTTAAAGTCAGGAGATTTTACCAGTTTTGCATTCTACACTATTGTTAGTTTTATAGTTGGCTTTTTAGCCGTTTTTGCAGGAATGTATATAGTAAAGTTTATGTAATAGTACAATTATCAGTTTATACAAAATTTTTTAGAACGTAAAAAATTTGTATAAAGAACCAAATCAAAAAAATATATGAACGAATTTGTAACTTATCAATCTAAAGAAAATTATGCAATTATTACTATTCAAAATGGAAAAGCAAATGCAATTTCTTATGATGTTATTGATGGCTTAAATGATTGCTTAGATAAAGCTGAACAAGAAAATAAAGTTGTTATTCTCACAGGTCAGTCTGGAATTTTCTCTGCTGGTTTCGATTTAAACGTGATGACAAAATCAACAGAAGCTGCAAAAGAATTGGTTACCAAAGGTTCTCAATTGTCTTTAAAAATGTTATCTTTTTCACAACCAATTATTGTGGCTTGTTCTGGTCATGCCATTGCAAAAGGAGCTTTTTTATTATTGTCTGCAGATTATAGAATTGGTATAGAAGGCGATTTTAAAATTGGCTTGAATGAAGTGCAAATTGGAATGACCATGCACAATGCAGGAATTACCATAGCTAAGGCACGTTTGTCTGAAGTGTATGTAAATAGAAGTGTAAATAACGCAGAAATTTATAATCCTAAGCAGGCTATAGATGCTGGTTTTTTAGATGTAATTGTTCCTGAAAATCATCTGTTACCAACAGCCATAAAAGTTGCAGAATTATTTTCAACGTTAAACAAAAAAGCGCATGCCGCAACCAAACTAAAAGTTAGGAAACAGCATTTGCAAGATTTAGAAGAAGCAATTCAACAAGATTTAAAAGCAGATATTTCTATCAACCCTTAATCTAACTGAATTAAATCAATATCACTTTCTTTTACTTTCTTATTAAGTTCTTTTACTTTGTTATTAAAAATAGTGTACAGTTTGTTTAACTCTACATCTATTTCTTGGGTAATTTCATTTTTAAAATCGATTGCTTGTTGTGTAGGAGCATAATTGCCAATTCTTGTTAACGAATTTAAGTGCGCTAATTTGTTGTTTAAACGAATTGGAAAATTTAACGGATCTTGCCCACTTTTCGATTTGGTTTGATACAAAGTTTCTTCAATTATAGTCATGTCTTTAACCAAAGTATCTGCAAAGGCTAAAAGTTCTTTGTGCTTCTTTTTGTCTTTAATAGATTTCTTTAGTAAATTCACCTGAGAACGAATTTTCTTTATATTTTTTAATGCTTTATGAATCTCTGTCATCTTTGTGTTAATGTCATTAATAAAATCAAATTGCGCTTTCATATCGCTTTCAGAAGCTTCAGAAACAGGGTTTTTTAGAATCTTAAAACTCTGATGCATTTTTTTATCATTAACAGCCAATTCAACTTTATAGTTGTTAGGTAAAGCCATAGGTCCGTTTAAAGATGCCCACCATAAAATCATCCCTTTTACTTTCTCTGCTCCTAAATACATCATGTCCCAATAAAAAATATTATTACCGTCATCAACTTTTAAAGTATCTTCTTTTTTCTCTTTGTTTGGTTTGGTGCTATATTTTTTGATTAAATTATCATTTGCATCATAAATTGATAAAGAAACCACATCTTTTTCGCCTTTTTCTTTGATAAAATAGTTGATAGCAACACCTCCAGGATGATTGGTGCCAGACGTTTTAGAAGTTCTTCCTCTACCACCACTTATATTATAAGCGTCTTTGGGTTTATATAAAACCATATCTTGTTTTAAGATTGATGAATTTAATTGATGTAATGGAGTTAAATCGTCTATAATCCAAAGAGAACGTCCCTGAGTTGCAGCAATTAAATTGTCGTCTTTAATCGCCAAATCTGTAATAGGTACAATAGGTAAATTTTGTTGAAATGGTTGCCAGTTTTTACCGTCATTAAAAGAAATATACATACCTCTTTCTGTACCAGCATATAATAAACCTTTGCGTTTAGGGTCTGCTCTTAGTGCTCTTGTAAAATCTTCATTGCCAATTCCATTGGTAATTTGTTTCCAAGATTTTCCATAATTCTCTGTTTTATAGATATAAGGAAGGTAATCTCCGGTTTTGTATTTTGTACCTACAATATAAGCTCCACCTTTTGTAAACGGATCAATTTCTATACAATTTATCATCATCCATTCTGGCATTTTTTTAGGAGTTACATTATCCCAAGTTTGCCCATTATTTTTACTGATATGCACCAAACCGTCATCGGAACCAGTCCAAATTAAACCCGATTCAAAAGGAGACTCAGTTGCAGCGAAAATAGTTCCATAATATTCAACTCCAGTATTATCTTTTGTAATTGGACCACCAGAAGGCCCTAATGTTTTAGGATCGTTTCTTGTTAAATCTGGACTAATAACTTTCCAAGATTGCCCTTCGTTTTCAGTAACATGTAAATGATTGGAAGCGGCATACAAACGTTTTTTATTGTTTGGTGAGAAGAAAATAGGGAAGTTCCATTGAAAGCGATATTTAAAATCTTCTGCTCCATGACCCATAGGATCATCTGGCCACACATTTATAGCACGGGTTTCATTGGTTTTATGGTTTTTTCTGGTTAATAAACCACCATAACTTCCACCATATACAATATCAGGGTTTAAAGGGTCTGCTGCAATATGTGCACTTTCTCCTCCAGCAGTAGAAGACCAATCAGAATCTGTAATAAAACGCCCAGAAGTTCTGTGCGAAATTCTTACTGTAGAATTATCTTGTTGAGCGGCTAAAATTCGATACGGAAAATGATTGTCTGTGGTAACTCTATAAAATTGAGATGTTGGTTGATTCATATAAGTACTCCAATTAATCCCTGCATCAAAAGAAATTTGAGCGCCACCATCATCACCAATAATCATACGTTGGTTGTCCTCTGGAGCAATCCACAAGTCATGATGATCTCCATGTGGTGCATTGTAAGTTTTATACGATTTTCCTCCATCTGTAGATTTATGATAACGTACATTTAAAACATATAAAATATCTTCATTTTGCGTATCTGCATACAAACGCGTGTAATACCAAGCTCTTTGACGCAGTTTTCTTTCAGAATTGATGAGTTTCCAAGTTTTTCCTCCATCTGTAGATTTATACACACCACCATTTTTATTCTCAATTAAAGCATAAACTATGTTAGAATTTACAGGTGAAACTGTAACTCCGCTAATTCCCCAAATTCCTTTTGGCAACCCTTTATTGGTAGAAATATTTATCCAAGTTTCACCAGAATCTGTACTTTTCCATAGTGCAGAACCCTCACCACCAGAAGATAAACTGTAGGGTGTTCTTCTTACATTCCAAGTAGTGGCAAATAAAATTCTTGGGTTATTTGGGTCGATAATTAAATCTATAACTCCTGAATTTTCATTAGAAAACAACACTTTACGCCAAGTTTCTCCACCATCTATAGATTTAAAAACACCTCTTTCTTGAGTAGGTTTGTATAAATCTCCTAATACACCTGCAAAAACAATATCTGGGTTTTTTGGATGAATTCGAACTCTTGGGATGTGTCTAGAGTTTTTTAAACCAATATGTTTCCAAGTTTTTCCCGCATTTTCAGATTTCCAGATTCCATCACCAGAAGAAACATTACCACGTACCGTTTTTTCTCCCATTCCTACATAAATTACATTATTGTCAGATTCAGAAACGGCAACAGCACCTACAGATCCTCCAAAGAAACCGTCAGAAATATTTTGCCAAGTGTTGCCTGCATCTGTGGTTCTCCAAACTCCTCCTCCTGTTGTTCCCATGTAAAAAAGATTAGCTTTATTGGAAACACCAGTAACTGAAGCACTTCTTCCGCCTCTAAAAGGACCAATATTTCTCCATTTAATTGCGCTAAAATATTCTTCAGAAACTTTGGTAGATTTTTTTTGTGCGTTAACTTTGACACTTGTTAAAAACAAAACGCCGATAGTAAAGAAAATTAATTTTTTCATAAGTTGGTAGTTAGAAAATTGAGGTACTAAAAATAAGGATTTTAAATTAGTTTATAGAATTTAAGAAATGGATATACTATTAAATGTTTTAAAGGACAAAAAAATAAATGAGAAAATTATTGTTTCTGGTTCTAAAAGCGAATCAAATAGATTGTTAATTCTTCAACAATTATTTCCAGAAATTTCTATCGAGAATTTATCAGATTCAGATGATTCTGTTCATATGCAACATGCACTTTCTACCAAAGAAGAAATAGTTGATATTGGTCATGCAGGTACAGCAATGCGTTTTTTAACCTCTTATTTTGCAGTAAAAGAAAATAGAGAAGTTGTTTTAACAGGTTCTCAAAGAATGCAAAACAGACCCATAGCACTTTTAGTAAATGCTTTAAAAGATTTAGGCGCAGAAATAGTTTATGAAGCAAAAGATGGATATCCGCCAATTAGAATCAATGGAAAAAAAATTGTAAAAAATAAAGTACAAATAAACGGAAATGTAAGTAGCCAATACATTTCTTCATTATTGTTAATTGCATCAAAGTTAGAAAATGGTTTAGAAATTGAGCTCTTAGGTAAAATTACTTCTATTCCTTACATTAATATGACCTTAAGTTTACTCAATCAATTAGATATAGATACTCGCTTTGAAGGAAATACGATAAAAGTAAATTCTAAGAAGAATGCTAATACAAAAACAGTTGTTGTAGAGTCTGATTGGTCTTCTGCAAGTTATTTTTATTCGATTATGGCTTTGTCAGAAATTGACTCAGAAATTCAATTATCTGCATACAAAAAAGAAAGCTTGCAAGGAGATTCTTGTTTGGTAGAAATTTATGAACATTTTGGTGTTTCAACCACTTTTGGAGAGAATTTCATCACACTTAAAAAAGAAAAAGAGTCAAATCAAGAAACTTTAGAATTAGATTTAAAAAATGCTCCAGATATTGCGCAAACAATAGCAGTAACTTGTTTTTCTGAAGGTATAGCATGTAATTTAATTGGTTTACATACTTTAAAAATTAAAGAAACTGATAGGTTGGTTGCGTTAAATGATGAATTAACCAAGTTAGGAGCTTCAATTTCTGTAACTGATGAAAGTTTGTTTTTAAAAAAATCATCAAAAATTAAAAGTAATATTGCCATAGAAACTTATAATGATCATAGAATGGCTATGGCTTTTGCTCCTTTAGCATTAAGAGTTCCAATAAAAATTTTAGATGCTGAGGTTGTTACAAAATCGTATCAAAAATTTTGGATAGATATGCAACAAATAGGAATTAAAATAGACGAACTTTAAAGATAAATAGACAAACACTTGACAACGCCTATTTCGATATTGTATATTTGCAGCCTTTATAAGAAATAGACACATGAAATTATCGAATTTTGAATTTGACTTGCCTAAAGAGTTATTAGCACAATATCCAGCAGAACACAGAGATGAATCTCGTTTAATGGTATTGAACAGAAAAGAAGGTACAATAGAACACAAATTATTTAAAGATGTCATTGATTACTTTGAAGAAGGTGATGTAATGATGCTAAATAATACCAAAGTTTTTCCTGCAAGAATGTATGGTAATAAAGAAAAAACGGGTGCAAGAATCGAGGTTTTTTTATTAAGAGAACTAAATGCTGAAAACAGGTTGTGGGATGTTTTGGTAGACCCAGCAAGAAAAATAAGAATTGGAAACAAATTGTTTTTTGGAGAGGATGATAGTTTAGTCGCAGAAGTAATAGACAATACAACTTCAAGAGGTAGAACTTTACGTTTTTTGTTTGATGGTTCTTACGAAGAATTTAGAGCCAAATTATTAGAATTAGGTGAAACACCTTTGCCAAAGGCAATTAATAGAGAGGTTGAGCCAGAAGATGAAGAACGTTACCAAACAATTTATGCAAAACACGAAGGCGCAGTAGCAGCACCAACAGCAGGTTTACATTTTTCTAAACACTTATTAAAACGTTTAGAAATTAAAGGAGTCGATTTTGCAGAAACTACTTTGCATGTTGGTTTAGGTACATTTAGCCCTGTAGAAGTAGAAGATTTATCCAAACATAAAATGGATTCTGAGCAGATTATTATCCCAGCTACATCTGCAGAAAAAATTAACAAAGCCAAAGCAGAAAAAAGAAGAGTTTGTGCTGTTGGAACAACAGTAATGAGAACGATTGAGTCTTCAGTTTCTTCAAATCAGCAACTAAATGCTTTCGAAGGCTGGACTAATAAGTTTATTTTTCCACCATACGATTTTAATATTGCTAACGCAATGATTACGAATTTTCACACACCAAAATCTACTTTAATGATGCAGGCAGCTGCTTTTGCTGGGTACGATTTTTTAATGGAAGCTTACAAAGAAGCAATTAAAGAGAAATACAGATTTTCTTCTTACGGAGACGCAATGTTAATACTATAAATTAATAGAAATATTGATACTGTAAAACCTCGCAAGTTTATTGCGAGGTTTTGTATTTTTGCAATCAAATGAAATCAAAAAAGAAAGACATTAGGGCATTAACCAAAGAACAATTACGCAATTTTTTTATAGAAAATGGCGATAAAGCTTTTCGTGGAAACCAAGTTTATGAATGGCTCTGGGGCAAGTCTTTACATACTTTCGAAGATATGACCAACATTTCTAAACAAACTAGAGAAATGTTAGCAGAAAACTTTGTTATCAATCATATAAAAGTAGATTCGATGCAAAAAAGTAAAGATGGAACCATAAAAAACGCAATTAAATTGCATGATGGTTTGGTGGTAGAGTCTGTTTTAATCCCTACAGATAAAAGAACAACTGCTTGTGTTTCCAGTCAGGTAGGGTGTAGTTTAGATTGTAAATTTTGTGCAACTGCACGTTTAAAAAGAATGCGTAATTTAAATCCTGATGAAATTTATGACCAAGTTGTAGTTATCGATCAACAAAGTAGATTATACCATAATAAAAAGTTGACAAATATTGTTTTTATGGGAATGGGAGAACCCCTAATGAATTATAAAAATGTCTTAAAATCTATAGAGATGATTACTTCTCCAGAAGGATTAGGGATGTCATCCAAAAGAATAACCGTCTCTACATCTGGTGTACCAAAAATGATAAAAAAAATGGCAGATGAAGAAGTAAAATTTAATTTAGCAGTTTCTTTACACTCAGCAATAGATAAAGTAAGAACTTCCATTATGCCTTTTAACACTACTTTTCCGTTAAAAGATTTAAAAGAATCTTTAGAATATTGGTATTCAAAAACCAAACGAGCAATAACTTACGAATATGTTGTTTGGGATGGTATTAATGATAAGAAAGAAGATATAAAGGCTTTAGTAGATTTTTGTAAATTTGTGCCCTGTAAAATTAATCTAATAGAATACAATCCTATAGATGATGGTAAGTTTCAACAAGCAAGTACTTCTGCAATAAACAATTATATTTCTAATTTAGAAATGCACGATATTACAGTAAACGTTAGAAGAAGCAGAGGTAAAGATATAGACGCCGCTTGCGGCCAATTAGCCAATAAAAGTTAAAAAAATATATGATTAAAGAATACGATGTAATTGTAGTAGGTGGTGGACCAGCAGGAGGACAATCTGCAAGAAATTTATCAAAAAAAGGATACAAAGTTTTATTAGTAGAAAAATTTCAAAGTTTCGAAGAAAACAACTTTTCTAGTGCAGGTATGACTTTAGCTCCAATGACAGAATTTAATCTACCAGATTCAGTTGTAGGTTCTTATTGGGAAAACCTTGGAATTCAATGCACCAAAGAATTATATACTTGGAAAGGTAAAGAAAATAAAGGAGTTGTTTTAGATTTTGGAAGACTACGTCAGTTTTTAGCAGATGATTCTAAAAAACATGGAGCTGATGTTTTAATGGGGCATAAGTACATTAAAAAAGAGTATAAAGAAAACTCTGTAATTACTCATTTTCAAGATATTACAACTAAAGAAAATTTAGCCTATAAAGCAAAAATTGTTATAGATGCAACAGGCCCTTTAAGAAAAGTAATGTACGATGACAGAAAAGAAGAACCAGAATTAGTTGTAGCTACTGGAATAGAATATTTAATAAAAGTAAAAAAAGAGGTTTACGATGTTTATAAAGATACATTATTCTTTTTTTTAGGATATAAATGGGCACAAAACGGATATTCTTGGATTTTTGCAATGGAAGAAAATATTTTAAAAGTTGGTTCAGGAAAACTATATATCCACGAAGAAACGAAAGAGGTTAGAAGTATGAAACAACTAACTGAAAAAGTTATATACGAATACTTAAAATTAAATAAAGACGATTACGAATTATTAGACGTTCATGGAGGTACTTTAAGATATAGTACAAGTATTAAAGATACTTTTTATAAAGATAAAATTGTAGCAATTGGCGATGCTATTTCTACCGTAAATCCTCTTGGAGGAGAAGGAATTAGATACGCAATGCAAAGCGCTGATTTGGCAGCAGAATATATAGACAAGTATTTAAAAAACGGTAAAGAAAATTTTGAAGGATATAGAAAAGAATGGAGATCTAAAAACTTGTTAAGTTGGCAACTGTGCGAACTAGCAGCAAGAAGAGTATATACAAAATATTCAGACACCCAAATAGAAGACAGAATGAGAGCTTATCATAAAGTTTCTGATATAGATGTTATTATAGCTTCGTTATTTGACTTTAAATTTAGCAAAATATACAAGAGAGTAGGGTTATTGTACTATTACTTGTTAAGCAATAGAATAAAAAATATTTTTAAGAAAAAAACCAAAAAACAGTTAAGGAAAAAGAAAATAAAGCAACGTAAATGAATGTAGTAGAGCAAATAAAACTACCTGTTTTAAAAGAAATGGAACTCTTTGAAGAAAAGTTCAAAGATGCGATGCTCTCTAAAGTTCCGCTTTTAAATAGAATTACTTACTATATTGTTCGTAGAAAAGGAAAACAAATGCGACCAATGTTTGTTTTTTTAGTTGCCAAAATGGTTTCTAATGGCGGTTTTGATGAAAGAACCTACAGAGGTGCTTCTGTGGTAGAATTAATTCATACAGCTACTTTAGTTCATGATGATGTTGTAGACGATAGCAATAGACGTAGAGGTTTTTTTTCTATAAATGCACTCTGGAAAAATAAAATTGCAGTTTTAGTTGGAGATTTTTTATTGTCAAAAGGATTATTATTATCTATTGATAATGAGGATTTCGACCTTCTTAAATTAATTTCTATTGCAGTTCGTGAAATGAGTGAAGGTGAATTATTGCAAATAGAAAAAGCCAGAAAATTAGACATTACAGAAGCCATTTATTTTGATATTATTAGACAAAAAACGGCAACTCTAATTGCAGCTTGCTGTGGTATTGGAGCAGCATCTGTTGGCGCAAATCAAGATATTATTCAGCAAATGCGAAAATTTGGAGAATATATTGGTATTGCATTTCAAATTAAAGACGATTTGTTTGATTATACAGATGATAAAATTGGAAAACCTACTGGCATTGATATCAAAGAGCAAAAAATGACTTTACCATTAATTTATACGCTAAATACTTGTTCTAAAAAAGAAAAAGCTTGGTTAATCAATTCTATCAAAAAATACAATAAAGACAAAAAACGCGTTAAAGAAGTTATTACTTTCGTTAAAGAAAATGGCGGAATAGAGTATACTACTTCTAAAATGAACGACTATAAAAATAAAGCATTGGCTATTTTAGAAAATTATCCATCTTCAGAATACAAAGATTCTCTTTTACAGATGATTGACTATGTTGTAAAACGTAAAATATAAGATAAGTTAACTTTTTAATTACCATTTTTTGGGTAACTGAAAGCAGTGATGCACCTCACGGTTTTCAGTGAGCAAAAAATTTCACCATTTTCAGTGATTGACATGTATACTTTTTAAGTTTAAATTTAACGAATTGTTAATCTTTAAACTAAAAAACATGAAAAGAAGAAAAATTGCTAATTATTTAAAAATTGGAATTCTGTTTTTGGGGTT
>JAUICK010000033.1 GCA_030427865.1 Bacteroidia bacterium
CCATGACCTTTACCTCCAATTAACTTTGTGGTTAACTGCAATAACCATAAAATACCTGTGTATTTCAGCGGAAAAATCATCACATTTAAGGCTTTAGAAGTAAAGTTGGCAAGTTGTTTCCAATACGTAGCACCAATAGTTTTTGGGATAATTTCTGATGCTACTAAAATTAAAATGGTCATTATTGTAGAGACCATTCCTACCATAACATCTTCTGTTATCTGAACCCCAAATATAGTTCTAACAGCTACACCATACATTTCTGCGTAAGCTACTTTAGCTTGCACACCAACCAAAATTGCACCCACAGTATGAGCAATTGTATTAATAGTTAAAATAGCAATAAGTGGCTTGTCTACATCTTTTTTTAGTATTTCTAAATGAGTAGCATATTCCATACCTTCACTCTTTTTTAAGTTGATAAAAGTTGGGGTTATACTCAACAAAACGGCTTCTAAGATTGAGCATAAAAACGAAAAGAAAATAGAAATGGTAGCGTAAATTACTAATAGTGTCATTAACAATAGTTTTACACAAAAATAAGTAAAATAAAAAACCTCAAGCATTTCTACTTGAGGTTTATCTCAAATTAATTTAAATCTATTTTTTTTACCTGTTTAAAATATTTCAAAAAAGTAAAAAATATTATTATTTAACTATTAAATAATCTTTCTCTGTAAGAAAATAATTGTAGATTAATCTATAATTATTTTCTTTGAAATCCTTTTATTTTTAGTACTAGAGAGCATTACAATATAAACTCCTTTGCTTAAATTAGATAGTCTAAATGTATTGTTTCCATTTCCAAAAAAGTTTTTTTGATAAACAACTTTTCCAAGGGTATTAAAAAGTTTAACAGAAGATTTTTTTGAATAAAGCCCTAATATTTTTAATTCTTGTTTTTTTACAAAAACACTAATATTTTTTTCAATAAAATTATCGGTTTTTAGAGTTTCTAAAGAATTGACATGAATGTAAAAACGATCGTCATTATTCTCTGTTAATTGGGTATTATAAACATCTTGTATTTGTTCTAATTTAGTGAATATATTATTTTTTCTATCTTCTAAAACAACATTTAATTTATTAGGAATATTTTGTGCTTCTATTGTAAAAGTAACATTTTCATTTGCTCCTTTTTTTACTACAACTGGTATTATCATACTTTGATAATTCGACTTTGGCAATGATTGTATTTTTAGTTTTTTATCTTCATTATTATTTACCAATTTGGTATATAATTCTAATGTATTAGAATTGCTTTCGAAAAGAGAACTATCATAACCATTATCCCAATTTACAGTTGTGTTATCGATATAATAAATCTCTGTGGCCACCTTATTTACAGCATCATTAACAGTTACTTTAATTTTAAATCTATTATTTATAGATTTGTAAAAAACATCATTTGATTGATGACTTTGCATATCTTCTGTAAATAAAAATTGATGATTTCCATTAGATTTCACAAAAAAGGCTTGCCCTGGAGCAATATATTGTTTCTCACTTGCCTGATTTATTGCAATATAATCTCCTTGCCCTAAATTTAATGATTGATCCCAAACCCAAAGAGTTTGTTCTTCTAAAAAACTATTATCTGTACCGTTTATTTTTAAAATATTATGCAAATTTTGAGCACTTTGGTTTATTGGAAGATAGGAAGGATAAGGATTACCTACTAAATTATATCCATTTGTATTTTTTGTAATCGGAATTGCTACGTTTTCTGTTACCATATTCCCAACAAATGTAACTTTACCAGGGCCTAATAATCGCATTGAATAACCTTTTCCTGAAATTAAATTACCAATTGCATTTTCTTTTAAGTAATTCCATGCTGTACCATCATTTTTATAAGTAGCTATACCTATATTAGAATTAGTGCCCTTTGCAAAATAGTGACTATTGATTAAACTTGAGATGCTAACATCTTTTACAGGAGGCGATACTAAATACCATTTATTTTTTGCACCTAACATTCTGCTATAAGAAACCTTACCTGTAACATTTTGTTTTGCAATTAAAGATGCTCCAGAATTAATTTTTATTACTCCTGTATTAGTAAGATTGCCATTTACTGTGAGTTTAGAGTTTTCTATTAAAACAAGATTTTTAACATTTACGTTTCCTGATGCTATTGGGTAATTTGTTAATCCTGCTGGTATTTCTGCATCTGTAGTACTTGTTGGCACACTATTTAAACTCCAGTTAGAAGCTGCATCCCAGTCTGTATTTGTAGTACCTGTCCAATAATTCTTAACAATTTTAATAGAATAATCTTCTACTTGTCCTGCACTTAAATTACAATTATAAAATTGATTGCTATAAGCAACTACACGCATTCTAAGATTGGTATTGTACTTTACATTTTTATCAGAAATATTAATATTAGCAGTAAAAGTATCGCTATTTGGAGTGCCTTGTGCTGCAATTTCATTAAAATCGTCAAAATCACCATCATTATTATAATCTATAAAAATAATATAATTAAGGTTAAAACCTGGAGTGTAAGAATCTGTAACACTAATTGGATAGGTTTGATTTGCATTGACAGAAAAAACTACACTTGTATTATCTAAATAGGCACCACTATCTGAAGAATTGTTAGAAATTCCGTTAAAAGTAACATTACTTATTCTTCTAAACCATAAGTTTTCTGTAAGTGTAGGTGTGCAATATGTTTGCTGTGGCTTATTAAAATCTATATAATTGCTTATAATGGTTTTCCCTGCTTTTACAGCTCTTACTCTAAATTGATTTACATTTGTAGAAGTAAGGTTGATGTTTTTAGATATATCAAAACTTTTATCTGTAGGATAAGATCTTGGATCTACAGCTACTTTATTATCAAAATTACCTTCACCATACTCAAAATACAGTTCATCAAACAAGGTGTTTTCTGGATAAACCTTTCCTTTTAAAATCCAGTTATTACTGCCTAAATTATTTACAAATACTGCACTAAGCATAGGCAATTTATAGGTGCTTAATTCAAAAGATTTTTTCTCTCCATAATAAGTTCCATATTGGTTTTGAACGTAAGGACGATAATAAAACTTGGTGTTATAATCTAAATTATTTATTGTTTGTTGATAGTTGTGGTTATTATTAACCAAAGAAGATATTTTTACAACTTCGGAGTTTTCTAAAGTCAACTCTCCATCTAAAGAAGAATAGACAAACCCAGCATTTATTACATTGTAAGCTCCATTATAAGAGCCATGTAAAACAACGCTATTTTCTGATAATATGGTATCTGAAGATGTAAAAGTAACTGATGGTTTTACAATTATTTTAAAATCTATAGTTTGTCTTATACTAGTATTTTGGCAAGAAGTTGGGGCACTAGAAGATTCTATACCCGTAACTCTTACTAACAATGGCGTATTTAAAACCACAGAATTTGGTATAGTAAAGTTACCCGTAAAAGTTTCTACACTACCATTTGTAGAAATAATTTCTTCGTTAGCATCATCAAAATCTCCATCATTATTATAATCTATCCATGCCTTACTATAAAAGTTGTAACCAGGAGTATAATTATCATCTGTAAAAAAAGTAACTGTTTCTCCTACTTTATGATAAAATGTTTTATTAGACTGTATGTAACTGTTAGATGAAGAAACATCGTAATTTTCTGTATTGAATTTTATATTATTAAAACCTTTATACCAAGGTAAATTACCATCACTATTTGGTGTACAATTTGCAGTAATTGCATTAGGTATTACTTCTATATAATGCTCTTTTATTCTTGTATTAGAGCCGTTTGTATTTGTAGCTGTTAAAGAAACTTTATAAAAGCCTGCTGTATTAAGAGTTACTTTAGGAGCTTCTTTATCTGCAATATTTATAATATTTGAGCCATTTTCTATTTTCCATTGTAAATTTGTAGCATTTAAAGATTGGCTTAACAACTGTACTTCATCACCAGTATTTATATTACTTTTACTATTGCCATGTATAGAAAAATCTGCAATTGGTTTTTTACTGGTTTTATTTAAAACAGATTTTAAACTAGAAGCCCAAACACCTCTACCATATTTAGAAACGTATAATCTATCATCTCCATCAGGAAAATAAGCTATCCTCATATCTGAAAGATTTTGTAGAGGTAAACCTCTATTAAATTCTTGCCATTCGTCTAAAGTTTCGTCAATATAGTATACTGTAAGTTCAGCCATTACGTATATTCCTTCTGATGTATTCCTATCAACTAATACAACTAATGGGTTATTTGTAGGAATATTACCTCTTCTACTCCAAGAAATCCCTTTATCTTTAGATATAAAAACACCAAAGTTTGTGGCAATTACAATTAAATTTTCATTAAACTGATGGGTAGCAATTCTGTAATGACCAGCAGAAGGAGCGTTAGATAATTGTAGCCAATTAGGTGTATTGTTTGATAAATTTTCTGTAAAAAATAGTTTACCTCCATTTGCATCACCAAAAAATGCTAAATCTTTATTGGCTCTAGATTGCTCAAAAGTACCAGGTCTAATTTGGGTTACTCCAACTGATGCAAATGAGATGGTTTGCCAATTTTTATGAACGGGTTCCCAATTATGACCTCCTGCATTTGCCAAATTTTCTCCTTTATAATTATTTAATAACCAAGCATCTACTCCTTCAGCAGATCTAACCAACCTAACATCTTCTGTATCTGTTGTTTTATTTTTAGATGTAAACCCATATAACCTATTGGTATTAAAGTAATCTGGATTAATATTGTTGTAAACAGAAAACAAATCTGTACCCCCATCTAAATTAACATTAAGGTTTCCTGTAATAAATTTAGAGTCTTCTGTAGGTTTTATTCTTCCTCTGTAAACGTCTGCAGAGGCTACATGTGTATCTCTACCATTTCTTGTAAAAATTTGTCCAATATCTTGACCTCCTGTAATAAAAACGCCTTTATTAGAAAGGCTAACATCCATTTGGCTTCCTTCACTAACACATATATCTCCATTTTTGGGTACAACTTTAGATGCCATAAAGTTGTATTTACTTAAACCAGAAGCAGTAACTTGAGCTTCTGTAGGAAATAAATCTGTTTCTTTAATAGCCCACATACCTCCATCATTACACCAAAATATAGAGTCTTTTGCTCTATTAGTTGTAATAAATCTATTGTCTGCCCAATTGCTGCTTCCATAACTGGGCTTATAACTCCAAATAATACCTCCATCTTCAGAACCCCAAAATTTTTCTCTTAACGTAAGCATTTTATCAGGATCGTTTGGACTGACATAAAAATCGCTAATCCAAGTTGCATGCGAATATGGATTTACACTACCATAATAATCTGATGTTTCTGCTTTGTAACCATTCGCATTGTTTTCGTAAGTTAGAGGCACAGCTCCATTTGGATACGAGTAAGTTGAATGTTTTACTTCTGTAAAACTAAAATAAGAACTTCCATCTGAAGGGTTTGGTGTAAAATCTGATTTCCACAAACCTATAAATCTTGTGGGAGTATTGCTATCTTTTATACCGTAAGCAAATATTTTCTTTACTCCTGCACTTGTTCTGTGAATAGCTAAATAGAATTTATCTACTGTGGCTGGAGAGGTAATAATATCTTTTTCTATAAAATTGTCTCCTTTATCTGTAGAAAATTGTAGTTTAGGAGCGATATCTTGATTATCTTTTGCTACAACTATTAAGTCCCAATTGTCAGTTACATCAATATCTGTGTAGCTACCAGCAATTTTCCTAGTCCAACTTGTACCAGAATTTGTAGAAAGGTATAAACCTTCTGTTGTAGCTGCTAAAACTCTACTAGCATCTGTTGGATCTGATTTAATTTCGTAAATATTTCCAGCCAAACCTGTGCTTCTATTCTCCCAAGAATTACCTGCATCAGAAGAATACCAAATAATACCATCTTCTGCAGCCCCAAGATAAAAAACAGACGTATTATGTTCATTTATTTCTATACATGAAGTATTATTTGTTGCAAAATAATCGGTTTCTGGTGTCCAATTTTTTCCATAATTTACAGTTTTCCAAAGCCCACCATTTCTGGAACAAGCATACATAATCGCTGGGTTTGTTGGATGCATTTCTATATAATCTATAGCTCCATTACCAGTTGCAGACCATTTTACTTCTGGGTTTCCGAAAGGGCCTAAATTTTTCCAATTACCAAAATTTGTAGTATTGGGTATTTGCTTACTTATAGTATTGGTGCTAACTCTTTGTATTGTATTTGCTCTTTCTTTAGATTTTATAGCGTTTCTAAATTTTAGCAATTTTTTATACTTGTAAATGTCTGAAGTAAAATAACCATCAACATCTAAATTAGTCTTTAATCTTTTTACTAATTTTTCAAAATGTTTATTTGTTTCTCTATCTAAAAAATGTTCAGATTTATAAGCATTAAATGCCTCTACCACATCTGAAAGTTTACTCTTTTCTAATTTAAGCATATCTTCCCAAACAGGTTCTTCATATGCATTCTTGTTTAAAAATATTAGTTCTTTTTTATCTTTACAAGAAAAAAAAAATAGAAACAGAAAAAATAGGGCTACAAATTTTTTCATTTTTTTTTATTTTAATTATGCAACAAAAATACATTACGATTTTATTTTTAATCTCTTTTTTTAGACTAAAAAGGATAAAAAATCGTCAAAATATAGTTTAAGTTCTTTATTTATTACACAAACTTAAATTCATATACTTCAATAAAAATTATTCTCATTTCTTATACATCAAACCTTTACTCTTATCTGTAACAGATAATTATTTTATTGCTATTAATTATTCTTTTTTTGTTTTGGAAACTATCTACAATACAAAAAGTAGAACTCTCCTAATGTTGATTACAAAATTCAAAAAAATTAGATTTGGAATATCATAATTAAAAATTGGTAATAAATTATTATAATTATAGAAGACATAAACGGTTTTATGATTGTACAATGAACTGCAAATGTTATTGATGTTAAAACTCTTGAAGATTATGAAGCTACTAAACTTGCAATAAGTGAATATACAAAAAGGATAGCTACTATTCTATACTATAAAACTAAATTAGAAAACTATAGCTTTATAAGAAAATAAGGGTTTTATAATAAAGAAATTAAATTTTCAGCAAAAATAGGAATTCTCGAAAAACGCAAAGTTTTATGAGCATTGTAAAAATCTTGAATAGTTTCGCTTTCATCTGCTAATTTTAACACCGATCTTGGTGTCATAATATCATTA
>JAUICK010000034.1 GCA_030427865.1 Bacteroidia bacterium
AGTCTGTTTTTTGTCCCAAGGACATTTTTCACGTAAATCATCCATAATATCTAATAGACGATTTATTGCTTTTAACTGACTTTCTCTAGAATTCATCTAAGCCTTTACTTCATTTTCCTCAGTAGATTCTTCAATTTTAGAAAAATCTAAACCTGCATCAATAAGTAGGTTATACCACTGAATTACTTTCTTTATGTTAGATGTATAAACTCTTTCATCATCATAATTAGGTAAAACTTCAGCAAAATAAGCTTGTAATTTGTTACCACTTTCTTTATGTGAAATTGCTTTTTTACCTTCTGCTTTTTCAGATATAGCTTTAAAAACATTTAGTAAAGGTAAATCTTCTTCGTAAGCATAGATTGCTATATTTTCTAACAAGCTTACATTTTGTGTTGCATTAACTGCAACTCTTTTTTTATCAATTAATGATTCTACAATAATTGCATTTTTAGATTGAGAAATCACTTGAAATAAACCTGGTTTTCCAGCAACTGAAATAATTTTACTAAACTCCATTTTTTATATTTTTTGTGTCTTGTTTAAAGACTATTTACCTTTTTTTAAATTAGGAAAACGCATTCTATAATCTGCTCTAATTTTTCCTTTAGATATATTATCTAACTTCTTTTTAATCAATCTTTTTTTAAGAGATGATAGCTTGTCTGTAAATAAAATTCCTTCAATATGATCATACTCATGTTGAAAAACTCTAGCAGCTAAGCCTTCTAAAGTTTCTGTATGTGTATTAAAATCTTCATCTTGGTACGTAAAAGTAACTTTTGGTTGACGATATACATCTTGACGAACATCAGGTATACTTAAACATCCTTCATTAAAAGCCCATTCTTCACCTTCTTCTTCTATAATTTCTGCATTAATAAAAACTCTATTAAAATCTTTTAATGCAGCTCTATCTTCTTCACTTAAATCATCATCTTCTGCAAAAGGTGATGCATCAATAACAAATAAACGTATGTCTTTACCAATTTGAGGTGCAGCCAAACCAACACCAGAGGCATTGTACATGGTTTCTTTCATGTTTGCAATAAGCTCTTTTAAGTTTGGGTAATCCTTATCTATTTCAATACCTACTTTTCTTAAAACAGGATCTCCATATGCAACAATAGGTAAAATCATTTTTTATTTTTTTGATGAATGCAAAAGTACAATTTACAATTAGGTAATTCCAAATTTGAACTCTTAAATTATTGATTGTATAAATAAGATTGTAAGATTATTGTAGCGCTTATTTCATCTACCAAAGCTTTGTTTCTTCGTTGTTTTTTCTTTAAACCACTATCAATCATTGTTTGAAAAGCCATTTTAGAAGTAAAGCGTTCATCAACTCTTTGTAATGGTATTTTTGGAAACTGTTTGGTAAGTTTTGTAATAAAAGGTAAAATCAATTGCTCGCTATCACTATCAGTATTATTCATTTGTTTGGGTTTACCCATTAAAAATAAATCTACTTTTTCTTTTTGAATATAGTCTTTTAAAAAAGTTAATAATTCATCTGTATTTACTGTTTTTAAACCAGATGCAATTATTTGTAATTCATCTGTTACAGCAATACCTGTTCTTTTTTTTCCAAAATCTATGGCTAAAATTCTACCCAAATCGTATATTTTTTTTACAAAAATAAAGTTTAAATTGTTATTAAAAGTAGTAATCTTTATAAAATCAATTTGTTAAAAAAGTAATTTTTAGAATTTACACATGCATAGCTAATATGTTTAAAAAATGTATATTCGCTTTGGTTTTTAGCAATCGAATTATATTTGCAAAAAATTAAAATAACATCATGGAAAATATTAGAAAAATTATAGAATTAGCTTGGGATAATCGTGAACTTTTAAAAGATAAAAATACGATAGACACTATTAGAAAAGTAGTTGATTTATTAGACAAAGGAGAACTAAGAGTTGCAGAACCTACAGAAAAAGGTTGGCAAGTAAATGAATGGGTAAAAAAAGCAGTGGTTTTATATTTTCCAATTCAAAAAATGGAAACTCTTGAAGCAGGTATTTTTGAGTACCATGATAAAATTCCATTAAAGAAAAACTTTAAAGAAAGAGGTATTAGAGTTGTACCAAATGCAGTTGCAAGACATGGAGCATATATTTCTGCAGGAACTATTTTAATGCCAAGTTATGTAAATATTGGAGCTTATGTAGATGAAGGAACTATGGTAGATACTTGGGCAACAGTTGGTTCTTGTGCACAAATAGGTAAAAATGTACATTTATCTGGAGGTGTTGGAATTGGAGGTGTTTTAGAACCACTACAAGCTGCACCAGTAATTATAGAAGATGGTGTTTTTGTAGGATCTAGATGTATTGTTGTAGAAGGTGTTAGAGTAGAAAAAGAAGCAGTTTTAGGTGCCAATGTTGTACTAACAATGAGTACAAAGATTATAGATGTTACTGGAGATGAGCCTGTTGAAATGAAAGGTAGAGTTCCTGCAAGATCTGTGGTAATTCCAGGAAGTTATACCAAAAAATTTGCAGCTGGAGAATACAATGTTCCTTGTGCATTAATTATTGGAAAAAGAAAAGAAAGTACTAATAAAAAAACATCTTTAAACGATGCATTACGTGAGTATGATGTTGCTGTTTAACAGATAAATATTATGACAAAGATTACTGCAATAATACCTACTTTAAATGAAGAAGTTCATATAGAAAGTGCTATAAATTCAGTAAGTTTTGCAAACGAAATTATTGTTATTGATTCTTATAGTGACGATGAAACAGTAGTATTAGCAAAAAAATACAATGTAAAAATCATCAAGCGAAAGTTTGATGATTTTTCTTCTCAAAAAAACTTTGCTATAGCACAAGCTAAACATCCTTGGATTTATATTTTAGATGCAGATGAAAGAGTAACAGCTGCTGTAGAGCAAGAAATTTTAGAGGCTGTTAAAAACCCCAAAGATAAAGTAGGTTTTTTTGTGCGTAGAAGTTTTTATTTTGCAGGTAAAAATATAAACTATGGTGGTTGTCAAAGAGATAAAGTGGTGCGTTTATTTTTAAAAGAACATTGTACTTATAAAGGCGTAGTTCATGAAACTATTTATACGAAAGGAAAACTAGGTTTTTTTAAAAATAAAATAACACATTATTCTTATAAAAATTATAATCATTATATTTCTAAAATGAATTTTTATAGCGCATTAAGAGCTAGGCAATATCATGCAGAAGGCAAAAAAGTAAATGCCTACCATTTAGTAATAAAACCAGCTGCAAGATTTGTTATTCATTTTTTTATAAGATTTGGTTTCTTGGATGGTTTTGCAGGTTTTGTGTTTGCTAAAGCTCAGGCTTATGGAGTATTTACAAGGTATGTGAAATTACGATTATTAAATAAAAATAAATCGTAAATGTTAAACAATAATAAAGATTTTGAGGTTGATGCAGTAATTACGTGGGTTAATGGTAATGATTCTAAGCATAAATCTAAAATGCTACAATATTTAGATGATAAAGATATACTAAATAGCAAATCTTTAAGAATGCGATTTGATCAAGTTAATGAAATCGAGTTTGCTGTAAAGTCTATTTTAAAATATGCTAAGTTTGTTAGAAATATTTTTATTGTAACAGACAATCAAACTCCAAATTTCTTAAAAGATAAAGCTTTTGCAGCAAAAAAGTACCCAACAGTTTCTATAATAGATCATAAAACTATTTTTAAAGGGTATGAAGAATATTTACCTACCTTTAATTCTTTAGCTATTGAAACGATGCTATATAGAATTCCGGGTTTATCTAACCAATTTATTTATTTTAATGATGATTTTTTTTTAGCAAATGAAACTAATTTAGATGATTTTTTTATTGATAAAAAACCTGTTTTAAGAGGGTATTGGAGCTTGTTCTATGAAAATATTTGGCATAAAAAGTTAAAATTATTCTACAATAAAAATTTTAAAAAAAATAAAAAACCAGTTTATAAGCATAATTTGGGGCTACAAAAACCTGCAGAACTTTTAAATTTTAGTAAATACTTTTTTACACCTCATGTTCCTGTGGCAATTATAAAATCTGATTTAGAAAATTATTTCGAGGATAATAAAACTTATTTAATAGCTAATATAAAATCAAAATTTAGAGAATCAGGTCAATTTGTTGCTCACTCACTTTCTAATCATTTACAGATTAAAAATGAAAACTATATACATCAAAAAAATAATAAGCTAGTTTATTTTCAGAATTATACAAAACCTTTATGGTGGCTTAGGTACAAGTTATCTAAAGTTGAGAACAATAAAAATATCTTATTTTTATGCATGCAGAGTTTAGACCAATGTCCAGAAGATAAACTACAATTTATAAAAACTTGGTTGCATAATAAATACGATTAATTAACTTTCTTATTATTAAAATATAAATATTTTGTTGTGTGGTAATAGGCTGATAAAAGGCTGTCTAATTTACTAGTAATTTTAGGTTTACTCGATTTAATATCTTGAATTTTCCTTTCTTTTAAACTATATAAACTTGCTTTCTTAGAAATATTTGTTTTTTCATAATAATACTCATCTTTAATTACACCAACAGCTTTTTCACCTTTACTTTGTATGTAAACAAAGGCAGCAGTGTTATTATTTGTGCTATCTAATAAATCTCTACCAAGTGTAAAGTTAGAGTAGTCTATCTTTGCTAAACTAGTTACTGTAGGAAAAACGTCAACTAGTTTGGCATATTTATCAACTACTTTAGGTGTAATATATTTTGGTGCATGAATAAAAAATGGAACATGATGAACTTGTATGCCTAAATCATCTTCATTATTATTTAAAAAATCTAGTTCTTTCATTCCTCCTCTATGATCTCCAAAAAACACAAAAATAGAATTATCATAATAGCCAGAAACCTTTGCTCTTTCTAAAAACTTTGCCACATTAAAATCTAAATATCTTATACCATTAAGCTGACCTAAAGATCGAAAACCACCTTTAAGTAAGGTTTCTTCTGTAATTTCATCTTCTAAAATTGGTCTAAAGCTCTCCTTTTCTTCAGGTACAGTAAAAGGCATGTGGTTTGTAGCAGTTTGAATGTAGGCCACAAAAGGTTGTTTTTTTTCGTTAAAATCTTTTAGAACTTTGTCCGATTCTTTAAATAAATCGTAATCATCTATACCCCAAACATCAGCTCTATTTTCTTCTTCAAAACTGCCTTCTTCGTAAATCTTTAAATTTTTAATGTTCGATTGAAAAACACCTCTAATGTTTGCCCAATTTGCAGAACCTCCAATAAAGTATAGCTTTTCATACCCTTTATATTGATCAAAAATAATTCTCTGATCTATAATCATAGGGTTTCTAGAAGCTGTTTTTACATCTTCTATATCTGGTAAACCTGTAATACTTGCAAAAACACTACCAGCAGTTCCTGGTTTATGTACATAAAATTTAGAAAAACTTACACTTTCTTTTATGATTGAATCCATTTTTGGAGTACTATTTAATGGGTTTCCATAGTAACTCATAGGTGCTGTTCCTGTTGATTCTAGCATTACAAAAATAACATTAGGTTTGTTTTTATAAGGCTCTTTAAAAGTGATTTTCTTTTCGAAATTAATGGTGTCTTTTGGTAAATCTAAATGCTCTGCAATTACAGGATAATATGTTTTAAACTTTTCTAAATCTACACCAACACTTCTAAAAGCAAAACTGTCGAAAAAATATAAAACTGGGTTTAAAGCAAACTGATTAACCTTATTATTTTTAGAAAAGAAAGCTTCACTCCATCTTAAAGGGTAATGAGTTGTGCTGTTGTAAATACCAAAAGATAACACTAAAAATGTAGCAATAAATACTGCTATTTTTAGAGTTTTTTTTAAGTTGTTATGTTGTGTTTTATGAAACCTATAAATAAAGCCAGACAATTTATAAGTTAGAAAGCAAATAATTAAAAGGCCTAATAATCCTTTATAGACTGGGTAACTTTCAAATAAAACTTGTGTAGATATTTTTAAATTACTTAGAAATCGTAAAGACGCAGCATCTAAACGAATTTCTAAATATTCGTAATAACCAAGATCAAAAATGTAAAATAAGGTTAGCGTTAAAAAGGCTAAAACTGTGTAAATACGAGCTATATTTTTATAAAGTTTTTTCTTGAAAAAGTTATAATTTGTAACTAAAACTAGAATTGCTAAAGGAAAAAATGAAATAATAGCTAATTTTATGTCAAATCGAACTCCTAATAAAATAGCTTTTTTTATTTCTGATGAATTTAAATTGTCTATTTCTAAGAAAAAAGTATAAAAAATAAATCTAAATATTAATGCTAATAGTAAGTATAGTATAACATTAGTGACTATATATTTTATATAATTTGGTATTTTTTGAAGCATAAATTTTATGTAAAATGCAAAGGTAGTATTTTTTAGAAATAGAAGAGATTGGTAAACTTTTTTTAACTGAAGAGATATTTAAAGAATTGGAGATTAATCTTTACATATAAAGCGAATATCAATTTTGATGAAAGCTTTATTAATACTAAATTTGCTGCTCTTTTCAAAAATACAAATGAACTATACAGAAGCACTATCTTCAGAAATTTTTACATTTATCTCAAAAGCATCTAAAGAATTGAGTATAGAATCTTACGTAATTGGCGGTTTTGTGCGCGATTATTTTTTAGAGAGAGGTACAGCAAAAGATATTGATGTTGTAGCAGTAGGAAGTGGTATAGATTTAGCTTTAAAAGTATCAGAATTATTACCAAATAAACCTAAAGTTCAAGTTTTTAAAACCTATGGAACTGCAATGTTACGTTTTAAAGATGTAGAAATTGAGTTTGTTGGTGCAAGAAAAGAATCTTATTCAGAAGCAAGTAGAAATCCAGCAGTAACAAATGGTACTCTAGAAGACGATCAAAATAGAAGAGATTTTACAATTAATGCACTTGCATTAAGTTTACACAAAGATAATTTTGGAGATTTATTAGATCCTTTTAATGGGTTAAAAGATTTAGAAGAGAAAAGAATTATTACTCCTTTAAATCCAGATATTACTTATTCTGATGATCCTTTAAGAATGATGAGAGCCATTCGTTTTGCAACGCAACTTAATTTTAAAATTGAGCAAAATTCATTAGAAGCTATCAAA
>JAUICK010000003.1 GCA_030427865.1 Bacteroidia bacterium
AAAAAATAAAAAAAGAGTAGCTATAATTTTTGAAGGTAGAGATGCTGCTGGAAAAGGAGGGAATATTAGAAGATTTATGGAGCATTTAAATCCACGGTCAAGTCGATTAGTTGCCCTAAACAAACCCACAGAAGTAGAAAAAGGGCAATGGTATTTTCAACGATATATAAAAGAGTTACCAAATCCTGGAGAAATTGTTTTTTTTGATAGAAGTTGGTATAATAGAGCTGTTGTAGAACCTGTTATGGGATTTTGCTCTGAGCAACAATATAAAGAGTTTTTAGTGCAAGTGCCAGAGTTTGAGCATATGATGTATGAAGATGGAGTAATTATTATAAAGTTTTGGCTATCTATTACTAAAGAAGAACAATTAAAACGTTTTGAAGGGAGGAAAGAAAACCCTTTAAAAAGATGGAAATTTAGCCCAGTAGATAAACAAGGTCAAGTTTTGTGGGACAAATATACACACTATAAAGGCGAAATGTTTTCAAAAACACATACTTCTTATAGTCCTTGGATGATGATTAAAACCAATGATAAAAAAGTAGCAAGATTAGAAGCAATTAGACATGTTTTATCTCAATTTGATTACGAAGGAAAAGAAGATGCTAAAACCGTTTTAAACCCAGATCCAAATGTTGTGATGCGTTATTACAGATCAAATTCTCATATAGATTAATTATGGAAATATCACCAAAAAACTTAAGAAAACTAAATTCTAAAAAAGGCTTGTTAGCGCTCTTATCTAAAGACCCTTTAAATATAGAAAGAGCAATTAGATATGTAGATTATCAAAAGAAATTAGAACAACTTCAAGTAGAATTAATTAGGCTTCAAACTTGGGCAATTAATAATGAAGAAAGAATTATTGTTGTTTTTCAAGGTAGAGATGCAGCTGGTAAAGGAGGCGCTATTAGAAGGTTAACAGAAAGAATAAACCCAAGACATATGAGAATTGTAGCGTTACCTAAACCAACAAAAGACGAACAATCTCAGTGGTATTTTCAAAGATACGTAGAGCAATTTCCTAAAGCAGGAGAAATTGTTTTCTTTGATAGAAGTTGGTATAATAGGGCAGTAGTAGAGCCTGTTAATGGGTTTTGTACACCAGAAGAATATAAAATTTTTATGAATCAAGTAAATGATTTTGAAAGAATGATTTTAGAATCGGGCATTCATTTGGTAAAAATTTATATGTCTATTTCTAAAAAAGAGCAGGCTAAACGTTTTGCAGACATAAAAAGCGATCCATTAAAGCAATGGAAAATGACAAAATTAGATGAAAAAGCACAATACCTTTGGGATGATTATACTGAGTACAAAAAGGCAATGTTCGAAAAAACAAACACAGAGACTTCTCCATGGAAAATAATTAGAGCCAATAGAAAAACCGAAGCAAGAATAAATGTAATTAATCACATTTTAAACAGTATTCCTTATGATAAAAGCTTAGAAATTTAATTTACATTTTTTTTAACTTCATTAAAAATGTAAAAAATTTCAGCAGCTATTTGTTGGTTTGTTTTTAAATACGTTTTTTCTTGTAAATCAGTTCCGTCAGAAAATTTTGGGTCTACAAAAGGCAAGTGAAATCTATAAATTGCTTCTGGAATAAAAGGACAATTGGCATCTGCATTATTACATGTTGTAATGGCTATAAACGGCTTTTTATTTTCTTTATGATCATATCTTTTAGAAAAACCTAAAGTATATTTAGAAGAACCATTAAAATAAATTTGATATTTAGGGTTTTGATGAGAAAAATCTATCAATTGAAACGTAAAACCTACTTTTTGTAACGTTTTTACCGTATTTCTATAAAAGGCTGTTACCTCTGTTCCTCCAGAAAAACTATTAATGTTTAGGTTAAAATATTGAGCTGCAAAAAATCCCCAAACCTGCCCTAATTGACTTCTTCTTGAATTATGAGTACATATAAAATTTAGGTTAACAACCCCTTCTTTCTTATATTCATTTACTATTTCTTTAGAAATATTTTTTAGTAAATTTTCTCTATTGCTATCAATTTTTACTTTACTATGCGAATTCATAAAGAAATTCTCTGTAGAAATAGTTGAAGTCTTAATCATCTTATTATTTTTGCTACAAATATACTATCTAAAAAAGACAAATTAAATTAAGAGAAAGTTAAGAATGCGTTTAGAAATTGGAAATAAAGTTGCTGTTTTAGATGATGTTTTAAAAGGAAATGTTGTTGCAATATCTGATAACGAAGTTTCTGTACAAACTTCTGATGGAATGATTTTTAAATTTCAAGTTTCAGAATTAGTAAAGATAGATGCAGACCAGAAAGATCTCAGTAAATATTCAGACATAAATAACCCACTTTTAAGAGAAAAAACATTCGAAAAAAAAACTAAAAAAAGCGTATTTAAAAAACAAAAAAGAGAGGTAATTTTAGAGGTTGATTTACATATTAATCAGTTGGTAAAATCTACAAAATATTTGGATAATTACGACATGCTAAACATCCAATTAGATGCTGCCAAAAGAAAAATTGAATATGCAATTTCTAAAAGAGTTTCGAAAATAGTTTTTATTCATGGAGTAGGAGAAGGCGTTTTAAAAACCGGGTTACAGCGTTTGCTAAATAGATATCCTGTTAAGTTTTATGATGCCTCTTATAAAAAGTATGGTTTAGGAGCTACAGAAGTATATGTCTATCAAAACACTAATTAATTGTATTTTAGCATTATGAAATCAATTTATCTTGATAATGCAGCAACAACTAAAATAGATGAAGAAGTTATAGAAGTAATGCATACTTCTATGCAAAACAATTATGGAAACCCGTCTTCAACTCATCAATATGGAAGAAAAGCTAAATCTGCTATAGAAACTGCAAGAAAAAATATAGCCAAACAATTTAATGTTTCTGCAAGCGAAATAATTTTTACAAGTAGTGGTACAGAAGCAGATAATTTAATTTTATATAATGCTATTTTAAATTTAGGAGTACAAAGAATTATTACTTCTAAAATAGAACATCATGCAGTTACGCATACTTGTAATTACTTAGCAAAAGCTAATAATGTTTCTATTAATTACGTAGATGTTGATGAAAATGGAAGCATAGATTTACAGCATTTAGAAGAATTGTTGGCAAAAGATTCTCAAAAAACATTAGTAAGTTTAATGTTTATAAATAACGAAATCGGCAATATTTTACCCATTCGTGCAGTTTGTGATTTATGTAAAAATTACAATGCTTTATTTCATTCAGATACAGTTCAAGCAATCGGACATTATAAAATTGATTTACAAGAAAGTAAAGTAGATTTTATTACAGCAAGTGCTCATAAATTTCATGGACCTAAAGGTGTTGGATTTGCTTTTTTTAGGAAAGGATTTGGAATATTACCTATGATACATGGAGGAGAACAAGAAAAAGGAGCAAGGTCTAGTACAGAAAATGTACATGCTATTTTAGGAATGCAAAAAGCATTAGAAATAGCGAATAAAAGAATAGAAATCGATAAAAATTATATAGAAAAGTTAAAATTTTATTTTATATCTGAATTAAAAAAAATATCAGAGTTTATCCAATTTAATGGACTATCTTCTGAATTAAATAAAAGTAGCTACACTATTTTAAATGTTCGTTTTCCAACGCAAAATAACATGTTATTATTTAGCTTAGATTTAGAAGGAATTGCTGTTTCTGGAGGTAGCGCTTGCCAGAGTGGAAGTGCAAAAGGGTCTCATGTTCTGTCAGAAATTTTAAATCAAAATGATCAAGATAAAACCTCAATTCGATTTTCATTTTCAAAATACACTACAAAAGAAGAAATCGACTTTGTTATTAATTCCTTAAAAAGCAAGATGTAAAAAAGAGTAACCAAAATGGCTACTCTTTTAAGTACAACACGTGGGGTATTATACTTTTTATAAACATACTTGTGGGAGTAGTTATACGATTATTTTTTTGCAATAGTGTTAAAAACTTTTAAAGTATCTCTCTTAATAATTTTTGCAT
Organism: Bacteroidia bacterium; assembly: GCA_030427865.1. Classification (GTDB taxonomy): domain Bacteria; phylum Bacteroidota; class Bacteroidia; order Flavobacteriales; family Flavobacteriaceae; genus Polaribacter. Next base: position 3,998 of record JAUICK010000003.1, read on the forward strand.
TACTATTTAAAGTTACTTTTATAACTCTTTCTGGATTAGATACTTGAAATACATAACTGTACTGTCTAAAAGATGTAATGTGATAATTTGGATACTCTTTTTCTACTGTGGCTTTGTTAGATTCATAATGTTCTAACTCGGTTTTTACGGGTTGGCAACTTGTCAATACCCCTACAAATGTCAAAGCAAATAATACTTTTTTCATAATAAAATATTTTACAATTAATAAAACAACTATTAATTAATAAACAAACAGGTACTAACTTTGTAGAGGAGTTTTGGTTTTAGATATCCTGTAGCTATTATATAATAGCAACTAAATAATACTTATAAAGTTAGGGAGCTTTAATAAATGAAATAACACGTTAGAAAACCTAACAGGTTAAGAACTTTATTATAAATTTTAAAAAGAGGGTACATCAATAAGGGGATATTGATAATGCAAATATATAAAATTATTTTAATTTCAAAAATGAAATATTATAATTGATTTCAAAATTAATAAAAGAGCTATTTAAATTGCCTTCTTTTGCTTTAACATTGTTATCAGTTAATCTAAAGTTTAGTGTATTAGAAAACTTGTAATCGAAATCTATACTTGGTTTTATGCTTAAACCTTGGTCTGTAAATATCTCTTATCTAAATTGATAAGAACTCTATTATAGCAATTCTTTTTTTGAGTGATTTTTTTAGGAAAACTGTCTGATTGGGCGAATTTTATAAGAAATGAAATAATAAATAAGAAAATATATTTTTTGATTGGTGAAAATTATCTTTTTTGGATAGTAATAATTACAGTTTTTGAAGCTGGTGTATTGCTAATATTAGCAGTACTTTCTATTGGAACTAATACATTAGACTCAGGAAAGTAAGTGGCTGTACATTGTTTAGGAATGTTATATGGAATAGCTAAAAAACCTTTTGCCACTCGTTTTTCATTATTAAAATGACTTGTTAAATCTACTAAATCTAATTTTTTTAAACCTAGAGATTTCATATCGTTTTTATTCATCAAAATAACTCTTCGCTCATTTAAAATACCTCTATATCTATCATTTAAACCATATATAGTAGTATTGTATTGATCGTGAGTTCTTATAGTCATCATTAAAAATTGATGGTTTTCTAACTCAATTTCAGAGGGTTTATTCAAACTAAAATTCGCTTTTCCTGTATGAGTTGGTGTAAAATTATTATCTCTGGCATTGTTTGGTAAATAAAATCCGCCTTTACGCCTTATTTTTTTGTTATAATCTTTAAAACCTATAATGGTAGCTTCAATTTTATCACGAATTAAATCGTAATTAGAAACTAATTCTGTCCAATTCGTTAAAGATTTTTTTAAGGTAGCATTTGCAATACCAGCAACAATTGCGGGTTCGCTTAATAAATGTTTAGAACAAGGTTGCAATGTTCCTTTAGATTGATGCACAACTCCCATAGAATTTTCTACAGAAACAAACTGTTCTATAGAGCTTTGAAAATCTTTTTCAGTTCTTCCTAAACAGGGTAAAATTAACGCTTTTTTACCAGTAATTAAATGACTTCTATTTAGCTTTGTTGATATTTGAACAGTTAAATTACAATTGCGTAAAGCTTTTGCAGTAAAGGAAGTATCGGGTGTTGCAGAAATAAAATTACCTCCCATTCCAACAAAAACTTTGGCTTTTTTTTGATACATTGCTTTAATAACATCTACCACATCTAAACCATGTTTTCTCGGAGCTTTAAAGCTAAATTCTTTTTCTAAACTATCTAAAAAAGAGTCTTTGGGTTTTTCCCAAATCCCCATTGTTCTATCTCCTTGAACATTAGAATGTCCTCTAACAGGGCAAGTACCAGCACCTTTTTTTCCAACACTTCCTTTTAACAACAAAATATTTACAATTTCTCGAATATTATCAACAGCATTCTTGTGTTGAGTTAAGCCCATAGCCCAACAAAAAATGATATTTTCAGTATTGATAATAAGTTGAGCAGCCTCTTTAATTTTTTCTAAAGGTAAACCTGTTTGTGGTAGTAAATCATCAATAGAATAGTTCTCTAAATCTTTTAATAAATCTTTAATACCTGCTGTTTTGTTTTTGATGAATTGATGATTGAACACTGAATTTGGTTCAGCTTCTTCTTTTTCTTTCATCAACTTTAGGATGATTTTTAGCAAAGCTACATCACCATTAATTTTTACTTGTAAGAATATATCTGTTAAATTTTGCCCTTTTCCAATCCATTTTAATGGATTTTGCGGGTCTTTAAAATTTATTAACCCCACTTCTGGAAGCGGGTTTATGGTAATTATTTTTCCACCTCTTTTTTTATTTTCTGTAAGGGCACTTAGCATTCTTGGGTGATTTGTTCCTGGGTTTTGCCCAATAACAATTACTAAATCAGCATGGTTAAAATCATCTAAAGTTACAGAACCTTTACCAATTCCTAATGTTTCAGAAAGTGCAGCACCACTTGATTCGTGACACATATTAGAGCAATCGGGTAAATTATTTGTCCCAAATTGTCTTACAAATAGTTGATATAAGAAAGCCGCTTCATTACTGGTTCTACCAGAAGTATAAAAAATAGCTTCATCTGGAGAATTTAATCTATTTAACTCATTACCAATTATTGTAAAGGCATCATTCCAAGAAATTTCTTGATAATGAGTTGCACCTTCTGGTAAATACATAGGGTGGGTAATTCGTCCACTTTTTCCAATTTCATAATCTGATAATTCAGATAATTCTTGTACAGAATGTGTAGCAAAAAATAATGGAGAAACTTTATTTTTTGTAGCTTCTTCTGCAACTGCTTTTGCACCATTTTCGCAATATTCAGCTAAAAAAGCTCTTTTGTCATCTGGGTCTGGCCAAGCACAACCAGGACAATCAAAACCATCTTTTTGGTTTAATTTAGATAATAGTTGGACTCCTTTTTTTATGCCTACTTCATCTTTTATATGTGAAAGAGCAGATGCAATAGCTTTAAGACCTGCAGAAGTTTTTGGAACTTCTTTTAATCGAATTCCTGTTAGTTTTTCTGGTGGTTGTTCTTTTGGATTTTTAGGCATAATTTACACTTGTTTTAATATAACTCGGATTTGAATAAATGGTCATTTTATCTTCTCTGGTAAAACCTATTAAACAGATTCCAAATTCTTTAGCAAAATCTACAGCTAAAGAAGAACAAGCAGAAACAGCAACAATAATTGGTATTTTTGCCAAAAAAGCTTTTGATACAATTTCGTAAGAAACACGCCCACTAACTAACAAATAATTAGCTTCATTCAATGTGTTTTGTATCAATAAATCTCCAATAGTTTTATCAACAGCATTGTGTCTTCCAATATCTTCTTTAATGGTTAAAAGTTCTTGTTGTTTATTAAAAATTCCTGCTGCATGACTGCCTCCAGAAGTATTGAATGTTACCTGAAAAGCTTGCATTGTAAGATACATTTTATGCAATTCTTTACTCAAAAAGTTGTTAGATTTTGTGAGTTTACTTCCATCAACCTTAATGTCTTTTAATTCTTTTTTTCCACAAATTCCGCAAGAAGAAACAGAGAGTAACGTTCTTTTATTTAAATAGCCTTTCCCTAAATTATCTTTAGAAATTGTAATATTTATAATAGAAGGAATCCCGTTTTCTTGTTTGTCAATTTTATAATCAAAAGGTTTTTGATTTTTATAAATATCTTCAGCAAATAGTAAACCTCTAATCAATTCGATATCATTATCAGGAGTTCGCATCACAACTGTATAGGCTTCAGCATTAATATTAATTTGCAAAGGTGCTTCAACAACCAAAGCATCTTCAATAGAAGTTTGTGTATTCTTATTAATTTTTAATCCTTGATAGTTTAGCGTTTGCATTGGTGGAAAGTTTACTTTCTATACAAACTTAATGAAAAAGTAGTTGATAAAAAATAAAAGTCTCGAAAGTGAATTCGAGACTTAACGTTAAGTGGTTTATACCCCTAATAATAAAACACTTAAGCATCTTACTAAAGTAGAAAATTAATCTAAAAGTCTTTTAAAAGTGTAGACTTATTTATTAACAACTTAAAAATAAATGTTGAGAACTATAATGCTACTTTAGAGCAAATCAATACAACTAACTCGTTGTTTGTTAGTGTTGTAAAAAACAAAAAAGTAGAACCACCGTCTTTGATTTTTGTTTCTTTTCTAATTTGGGCAACTGTTTTTGGAAAATTTCGAATCGTAATATTTGCTTTGTTTTGGGGTAAATACGGAGTGAATTTTTTCTTGTGATAAGGAATTACTTTTTCAATTTTAAAAACTCTTCCAGGAAAATTTATGAATTCTTTTGATGTGTATAAATGGGAATGTTGATGTAATTTAGATACATTTAATTGATGCGAAACTTGATGAAATCCTCCCGATTTTAAAATGGCAGCATTAGGTTCGTATAAATAGTATAAAGGTTCTGAATATTCTGAAGAAACATTTTCTTGATAACTAAATTCGAATGATTGAGAATCTTTTTTACCAATATTTATGGTCTTAATTTGAATGGGTTTTGCATATTTTTTTTCTAATAAAAACAATAATTCTTTTACTTCATTATTTACAGCAATGATATGAATTTCCTTCACAAATTTTAATTCATTAATAGCACTTGTAATGTCTAAAATAGGTGAATTTTTAATAAGAATTTGATTGGATTTAGAAAACAAAAAATCGATATTGTCTGGCACATTTGGCAAACAATCTTTTAATAAAAAAACTTTTCCTTTTAGATGATTTCTTCTTGATGGATCAATATAAATGCAATCGAATTTATTTTTTGTTTTTTTCAGTAACTCAATTCCATCACCCGAAAAAGTAGTTATATTTTTTACTTTTAATTGTTGATAATTGTGTTTTACAATTGTTGATAAACCTTCATTTATTTCGCAATGTGTTACCTCTTTATAATGCTTAGAAAAATAGAAACAGTCTACACCAAAACCTCCTGTAATATCTACAATTGAATTACCAGAAAGGATTTCCGATTTGTATTTGGCTGTAATTTCTGATGAGGTTTGTTCAATGCTAATCTTTGCAGGATAATATATATTTTCTTCTCGAAACCAAGTAGGTAATTTGTGCTCAGATTTTTGTTTGGCAATAATTTGATTTGCCAATTCTTGAGCGGAAATCCCATCAAAAGGGCTTCCTTTTAAAATCAGTTTTGTGATGTCTGTTTTTAAATGATCAGTAATATATTGCTGAACTTCTATTTGTAGAATTGCAAGATTCAAAATGTCTTTAAATATCTTTTGTGATAGATTTTACAATCTTATTGTCTGACAAAAACTCTTTTAAAATCACTTTTAAAGCAGTGTATAAAGGCACAGCTGTAATCATACCAACTACTCCAAAAAGTAATCCTCCAATAATAATAATTAAGAAAATTTCTAAAGGATGAGATTTTGTGGTTTTAGAAAAAATTATTGGCTGACTTGCAAAATTATCTACTAATTGCGCAATTAAATAACCAATCATTACATACATAGTTGTTGGTAAAATCTCATTTTGAAAATCTTGCCCAATGTTACTTGTCATTGATAAAATAAACATAATTACTGCTCCAATCATAGGACCAACATAAGGAATTAAGTTGAGCAACGCACATAAAAAAGCAATTACTACTGCGTTATTTATTCCAAAAATTAATAAAATAATCGTGTATAAAACAAATAGAATGGTGATTTGAAATATCAATCCAATAAAATATCTTGATAATAAATCGTTAATGGTATCTAAAGATTTTGAAAACCTTCCTTCTTTACCATTTGGAATAATTGTCATTACTCCTTTTTTTAATAATTGACTGTCTTTCATAAAAAAGAAAGAGATAAATAAAACTGAAAATAAACCTACACTTAAAGAACCTAAAGTTCCTAAAACAGCGTTTAAAAAATCAGGAATTTCTTGAAACTGAGATAAAAAATCAACATTTTTTAATTCACCCAAAACATCAATTCCTTTTGAAGAAAAATAAGCTGTTATTTGATTAAAAACTTGCTGAACATTAGCTTGTAATTTATCTACTTCTAATAAAGATAAACTCTTGCCTTGTTCTGCTACCAAAGGAATAAACATTAAAATTAAACCCGTTAAAAATCCTAACATCACAATCATTGTAAAAATTACTGCTAAAGTGTTTGGAAATTTTAATTTCCTTCTTAAAAACAAGATAATTGGTCTTGCAATTAAAGATAAAACTGCAGCAATGATAATGTAAACAATTACAGATTGAATTTTATATAGAAAATATCCTAAAAGGAAAATTCCGAAGAGAATCCCTAAGGCTCTTAATATTCCGTTTGCTATTGTTTTCGATGTCATTAGTTATATCCTTTTACAGTTCCCATACTTAATTTTCTACCTTTTTCAAAGGTATGATTTGTTGGTAATAAAGTGCCACTTTCTGTGGTAATCCAATCTTCCCAAGTTGCAGGTGTTCCATTCATTCTTCCATTTTTTAAATACATTTTGTAGCTTTTAGGAACAAAAGTTGAATCTAAAATCCAAACATAAGCATCTCCAGGAGTTGTGCCACCAGTTGTATATGTTACTCGTAAAGCATCTTTACCATTAATTTTTTCAATGTTTCTTACAACACCATCATCAAATAACTTATGAGGTGCAACTAACCAAAATGAATCGTTATTAAAAATATTCCAAGCTCTTTTTACAATTTTTTCATCTTGAATTTCTTGCTTTTCATCTTTAAAATAAACAGTGCTTTTTTCGATATCAGCTGGAAATAAATTTACACGATAATCATCCCAAGAAATAGCTACAATATGTTTTTCTTTATCCCATTTAAAATGTCTTTTTCCTGCAAAACTCCATTCTAAATAACGTGTTTTTTTGTAGTTTTTGTGCTTTATTGCTTTTAAAATTTTATGAGAAAGTTCGTTCGCTTTTTTGTTATACGCTTTTACTTCTCCCATATTTAGTTCCAACCCAAATAAAGAAAGCTTGTGTTTTGTAGGTAATTTTATACCCGCTTCTGTTTTTTTCCAATCAGACCAAGTTGCAGAAACACCACCTATTGGAATGATTGAAGTCCACATTTTATAGGAAGTAGGAAAATAATTTTCGTCTAAAATCCACAAGTAAGAATCTCCAGGAGTTGAGCCTCCTGATTTATAAGTAATTAGTAAAGCGTCTTTGTTATTGTGTTTTACAATACTTCTTTCAGTTCCTTTGTCAAAAATTTTAAAAGGCGCTACTAACCAAAAAGAATCATTGTTGAAGTTTTTTAGAGCTTTATCAATAAGTTCAGTAGATGGTGCTTTACTTTTTGATAGGTCATTTAAGTTTAATAAAATTTTATCATCACCCAAAATAACATCGACTTTACCATCTTGTTTATACCATTTATAATAATTTTTACCTCTAAAACTCCACTCTAAAACCTCCGCATTTTCAAAAGCTTGATGATTGATGGCGTTAAACATTTTAATTGCCAAAGCATCTGCTTCTTTGCCTTTTTTTCCTTTTGGTAAAGGCTCATTATTTGCGAAATAATAAATTCCTCCTGCAACCATTAAAAGCAATAAAATAATTCCAATAAATTTAAAAAGCTTCTTCATTTTTTTTGAGTTAAAAAAATCAGAAGCTAAAATATCAATTTTTAAAAGAAGAAACTATTTGTTTGCCTCATAATAATCTAAAACGTGTTTTGGAATTTCCATTTGTTGCGGTTTTCCTTTATCAGGAATTGGATATTCTGCTACTTGTTTAATAGGTACTAAACCTGCCCAAACATCTAAATTATAATCATCTGGTTCATCTGCTACACCCACATCTCTAACTTTTGCAGAAGCTGTTTCTATGGTCATTTCTATAGTTAAAGTTCTATCAAATTCTTGTTGATTCATTTCACGAATTCCATTCCATCTGCCTTTCATCATATGTTCCATAAAACAAAATAATGCAGCGTTTTTAGCCTCTTTTTCCTCAATTTTTTTAACGGAACCAAACAGGGTTGCAGATCTGTAATTTACTGAGTGGTGAAAACCAGAACGAGCCAAAACCAACGCATCTAAATGCATTACAGTAATACTCATTGTGCCTGCTTTTAAAAGTGTGGTTAACATTCTGTTGGCATTTGAGCCGTGTAAAATAATTTTGTTATCCATTCTGCCATAAGCCATAGGAATTGTAATGGCTTTTCCTTCAAAAATGTAGCCTACATAGCCAATAAAATTAGCGTCTAAAATGGTATTTATTGTTGAAACATCGTAAGTTGCTCTGTTTGCACCTCTTTTAATTCTATTTATTTTTGATTTTGGATATTCTTTCATTTTAATTTATTTTTAAAGTAAAACGTTTTTTACTCATTGCTTTTCCTCCAATTCTATGATAAAATTTAATAGCTCTTTTGTTTTCTTTAGGCGTTTGCCATTGAATAAGAGTACATTTTAGTTTTTGAGCTTCTTTTTTTAGTTGGTTGATGAGTTTTTCGCCAATATTATTTCCTCTTGCTATATCATCTAAATACAAACAATCTATATACAGATATTGTTCTGCATCCCAAGTTGAGTATTGAATGCTGTAAGTTGCGTAACCAATAATTTTTGTATCAATTTCTGCAACTAAACAGTATATTTTAGGTTTTTCAGAAAATAATAGTTTTCTTAATTTTTCTGCTTTTCCTTCCTTTTGGTATAAACAATTCTCAAATTCTGAATGTAATTTGCACAATCTAATTATTTGATGAATGTCTTCTTTTTCAGCAAATCGAATCTTGTAATTCATCGTTTTTGAACGTAATATTTCTTTTGATAACTGCTAAAATCGGGATTTTCAGATTTAGATAAAACGTGTTGTATCCAAGCTTTTCTTTCAAACCAAACAATTTCTAATTCCCAAATACAAATTAGTTGTTTTTCTTTATAGATTGATGGATTTATTTCTGAAGGGTTTTCGAAATTAGCATAATAAATATTGGTTTCTATCATATTTTCACCAGTAAACCAACACAACAAAATTAAAGTGCCTTCTCTAGCTTCGTGTACCATTAAAAACGCATTTCTATGTGTTGGAATTGTTGAGTTTTTAATGTTTTCTATCCATTTTGGCAACAGCTTTTCAGCACTTTTAAATGTTTCTTTAGCTTCAAATTGATGACGATTGGTAATCGTATATATTTTTACACAAAGATTCTCTACAAAAGTATTTTTGATGTATTCAATTTTTCTATCTTGATAAGGTTCAAATTCAGTTTTCATCTTTTTTCTGGTTGAATGTGTTTGTATTTTTCTGATTTTACTTTTGCTTTTTCTAAATCTTTTGGTTTAAAAATTCTTGTTGTTGATGGTGGATATTTTTCAATCATTTTTGATGGACGGATTGGGCGTTCCACAAAATTTCCAGCACAACTTGGGCAAACGTTTTCAAAAATTTCTACTGCACAGGTTTTACAATAGGTACATTCAAAAGAACAAATCATAGCTTCTGTAGAGGTGTTAGGCAAATCTTTGTTGCAGTGTTCGCAATTGGGTCTTATTTCTAGCATTATAAATACTTTTTTAAATTTTATTCTTGTTTGTGATTAAGAACCAAACCTTAAAGGTTTTAAAAACCTTTGAGGTTTTTAACAGCTCGAAAACAAATAATTCTTTAGCTCTCAAAGTCAATTTTTGTTATAGAATTAGAAATTTTATAAGCTCTTTTGGCACTTTCAATTTGTGCAGCTTCTGTGGTTTCTGGGTAGAGTATATATTTTGGAGCAATAATAGGTTTCACTTGATTTACGCTAATTTCAGTTATGGTTGAAAAGGGAAAATTACCAAGCGTCATTTTAATTAATAGTTGTTCCATTTCTATAAAATCGATATCAGATTTTTTGATGATTTTAGCTGTCCCTTTTAATTGATACCCTTTTTGAACTAAAATATCTATAAAACTAATGCAAACATTTTTGTTTTGATTGATGTTTTTTACAGTTTGAGGAGATGCAATATTGGCAACGATTATAATATCATTTTTATAAAAACTAAATATTTCTTTTGGAGACACATTGGGTATGTTTTCTTTTGAAACAGTTGCCAACCAACAAAGTACACTTGAGTGTATATATTTTTTTACTTCTTCAGTTATTTTCATTTTTAGGTAGATTGATATAATTGGTATTTACTTCTAATAAAACATCACAAATACTTTTCTTTAATAACTTGGGTATGCCAAATATCGTGTCCAGGAATTATAAATGCAGCTGCTCTTGCAGATATTTTTCCGCCATTGGCATTTCCGATAAAAGATAAATCATTGTCATTTAAACTTTGTAATAAAGCTATAGAATTATTTCTATTGATGATAAATTCATTCAATAAATCATCTAAAGATTTGTTATCAGCATTAGAAGGTTTTATATAAATTTCTTGGTCATAACCAGCCAAAGCTGTAGTGTCTTGTCTTGCAATTCTAAAACATCTGTACATAAAGATTCTTTCAGTATCTATTAAATGTTGTAAAATTTCTTTTATAGACCATTTTTCTGGTTGATATCTGAAATTTAATTTATTTTCTGGAATCGATTTAAAAAATGAAACCAGTTGTGTTTTTCCATCAATAAAACCTTGAATTAACTCAGTTTTATCGTCCAATTTATCAATATATCTTTTGTAATAAATATCATATTCATTGGGATTTAATTCTTGTTTTTTCATCATCATAATTATTTATAATACTCATGTTATAAGTAGACCAATATTCATCTTCAAATTTTATATTCTCTTTAAACAAACCTTCAATTTCGAAACCACACTTTTTGTAGCATTTTATGGCTTGTTTATTAAAATCAAAAACACCCAAATCTATTCTGTGTAGTTTCATTTCTTGAAAACCAATACGAATCAATGCATTGATGATTTGTGTTCCAAAACCCTTACTTCTACTTTTTCTATCTCCAATTAAAACACTACAAATTCTGGCACTTTTACTTTGTTTATTAATTTTACTAAAATCTGCATGACCAATAATTTTGTTACTTTTTCCGTCAATAACTTTATAAGCAATTCTATCTTCTGCATTTATATATGTTGCTAGTTGTTCATGATTTAATGGATAATTAAATCTTTCTGCACTAAAAATGTACATCAACTTTTTAGTATCAATCCAATTGATCAACCTAGAAAAATCTTCAGCTGTAAAAAGTTTAAGTTGTATCATATATCTTGTTTATATGAGTAAAATTATTACATTTATGGACTATTAAAGTAATCCAGAATAAAAATAAATAATAGTCCAGATAATGTTTCCATATAAAACTAGTTTTCAAATTGATAGAACTCACAAACAAGCCTTGTATTTGCAATTGGCAAATCAATTTATACAATTGATAAAAGAAAGAAAGTTAGTGCCAGAAGCTAAATTACCAGGGAGTAGAGCATTATCAGAATTGTTAAATGTACATAGAAAAACTGTTGTAGCTTGTTATGAAGAACTGATATTGCAAGGTTGGGTAGAAAGTATACCTAAAAAAGGAACTTTTGTAAATGCAAAATTGCCAGAGTTAAATCAGCAAAATTTTGATGCAAATAAAGTTGTATCATCAACAAAATTAGTTGGATTTGATTTTTATAAAGATGCATCATTAAAAAGAAAATATGATGAGTCACAAGAAGGTTTTCTGTATTTGAATGATGGTATTTCTGATGCAAGATTAACACCCACAGAAGATATTGCAAGAACTTACAGACGAATTTGTAGCAGAAAAAATGTCTATAAAGATATGTCTTATGGTTCTCTTTTTGGCAATGAAAAACTGCGAATAACTTTAGCAAACTATTTAAATAAAACGCGTGGTTTAAACATTAAAAAAGAGAATGTTTTGATAACCAGAGGCAGTCAAATGGGAATTTTTTTGAGCGCAAAATTGTTGTTGCAAAAAGACGATACTATTATTGTTGGGCAAACCAATTACACATCATCAGACACTACTTTTTTACAAAGAAAAGCCAATTTATTACGAGTTACAGTAGATAAAAATGGTTTGGTTACTGATGAAATTGAGCAAATTTGTAAGCAAAAAACCATAAAAGCAGTTTTTGTGACCTCTCATCATCATCATCCAACAACAGTTACGCTATCTGCAGAAAGAAGAATTTGTTTGTTGAATTTAGCCCAAAAATACAATTTTGCCATTATAGAAGATGATTACGATTATGACTTTAATTACAATCATTCGCCTATTTTGCCATTGGCAAGTCACGATACTAATGGAAACGTTATTTATATTGGTTCTGTTTGTAAAACTGTGGCTCCTGTTTTTAGAATAGGGTATTTAATTGGTCCAACAAGTTTTGTAAATGAAGCAGCTAATCAAAGACGTTTTATAGACAGACAAGGAGACGCGTTGTTAGAGTTAACTTTTGAAGATTTTATAAAATCGGGAGATTTAGACAGGCATATTAAAAAAGTAATGAAGATTTATAAAATGCGCAGAGATTTGTTTTGTAAACTATTAAAAGATAATTTTTCTGCTGTTTTTTCTTTTGATTTTCCAAAAGGAGGAATGGCAGTTTGGGTAAAGTTAAATGACAACTACTCTTGGAAAACAGTTGCAGAAGTTGCAAGAAAAAACAAATTGGAAATAGGAGAATGGCAACGTTATGACAATGCAGAATTGGGGCATAATTGCATAAGAATGGGGTTTGCAACTTATAATAAAGCAGAAATTTATGAGTTGATGGACAGACTTTCTAAGACGATGGAAGAAATAAAAAACCGCTTACTGATATAACTGTTATTTCGAAATGAGTTTTTTTATGCAATTTAAAAATCTTAATACTTTAAAAATTATTCTTTATTTTTTGGATTCCTCCTTATTCTTCGTTCGGAATGACAAACTTAAAAATCTTTGTAAATTTTTTAGGCAATTCTTTACTAATGGATATACATTCTTTTGTAAAGGGATGAATGAATTCAAGAGTAGAAGCATGTAAATACAACCCTTTACCATATAAAATTTTATCTTCTATAAAATGTTCTTTATCACCTAAAATAGGATTTCCAATTGCTAATAAATGTTTTCTTAATTGATGTTTTCTGCCCGTTTTTGGTTTTAATTCTACTAAACTTAAAAACTCAAAACGTTTTGAAGTAACTGACTTTAAAACTTTAAATTGTGTGGATGCATTTTTGTTACCAACTTTTAAATTGATAATACCTCCAGAACACATTTTACCAATTGTAATTGCAAAATAGGTTTTTTGTATTTCTTTATTATCAAACAATTTACTCAATTTAATAATTGCTGAACTTGTTTTTCCTACCAATAAAAGTCCACTTGTTGGGTAGTCTAATCTGTGAATGGGTTGTGGTTTAACAGCATCAGGTAGGTTACTTTTTGTAAGATTTTGAGGCAAGCCATTTGCAATGGTAACAAACTTATTTCCGCTAACTAAAATTCCTGCGGGTTTGTAAATAATTGCTAAATATTCATCTTCGAACAAGACTTCTAAATCGAGTTCTAATCTTTTAAAAATGGAAGTATTCTCAAGTTGAAATAATTCAATTTTTTCACCTCCTAAAATATATTTAGAGTTAGTAGCTAAAGTTCCATCAATTAATACGAGTTCTTTTTTTATTGCTTTTTTTATGCCAGATTTAGTAGGAATAGTTTTAAAGAGACCTACAGCATATTCTTGAAAACGAATTGGTTGTTCTTGGTTTTTGGCAATATGAGTTTCTCGTAATTGCAATAATTTTGTAGGTTTATTATCATCACTAATTCAGAAAAAGAAAAAAAATATTCGTGAATTTGTAACTCTTATTTATAATTTTACTTTGCAAACAATTGCCCAATGTCTTTAAACGCTTTAAATTCTAAAGCATTGTTTTCTGGGTCATTAAAAAACATGGTGGCTTGTTCTCCTGCTTTTCCTTTAAAACGAATGCAAGGTTCTATAATAAACATGGTGTTTATCGATTTTAATCTTTCTGATAAATTTTGCCAATCTTTCCAACTTAAAACGACTCCAAAATGTGGCACAGGTACATCATGACCGTCTACAGGGTTAGAGATTCTTACAGGATTATAATCCTCTTTTACGTGAATTACTAATTGATGTCCAAAGAAATTAAAATCTACCCAATTTTCTGTAGATCTACCTTCTTTACAATTTAAAATGTCTCTATAAAATGCTCTGCATTTGTCTAAATCTTGTACAGGAATGGCTAAGTGAAATGGTTGTATCATTGTTAGTTGTTAGTTGTGTTTAATGTTTGTAAGGTAAAAGTTTAAAATCCTACTGCTTTATCATCTCCTCTTGGATCTGCGCCACCTTCTAAAGTTCCATTTGGTAATACTAATATACCTTCTACTTTACCAATTACAGGAGTTCTTTTTTCGTTGGTGGGATATCCTAATTGATTTAGTTTTAAAATAGTTTTTTTATCAAATTTATTGGGTTCTATTCTAATTTCATCTGGTAACCATTGATGGTGAAAACGAGGCTGATTTACCGCTTCTTGCATGCCCATTTTAAATTCATGTACGTTTAATATGGTTTGCAATACTGAAGTAATAATTGTTGAGCCTCCAGGAGTGCCCACCACCATGTATAATTTTCCGTTTTTTTCTACAATAGTTGGTGTCATAGAACTTAGCATTCTTTTTTCTGGAGCAATTTCATTGGCTTTAGCGCCAATTAAACCAAACATATTGGGTACACCAGGTTTGCTACTAAAATCATCCATTTCATTATTTAAAAAGAAACCTAAATCGGAACAATATAATTTAGAACCATAAGCTCCATTAATGGTTGTAGTAACTGAAACTGCATTTCCAAAACTATCTATAATAGAGTAGTGGGTGGTTTCATCACTTTCTACCATTTCTATGGTACCATGGGCAACATCTGCAGATTTAGTAGCTTTTTCAAAAGAAAAATTATCCATTCTTCCTTTTGTGTATTCTTTAGAAATTAATTCTTCTACAGGAATTTTTACAAAATCTGGGTCGCCTAAAAAGAAACTTCTATCTGCATAAGCACGTCTTTCTGCTTCAGTAATTATTTGAATTGTTTTTACAGAATTATGTCCGTATTTGTGTAAATCAAAAGGTTCTATTCCGTTCATAATTTGTGCCAAACAAATTCCTCCACTTGCAGGAGGAGACATTGAAATTACGCGTAAATCATCATAAGTAAACGTAATTGGGGTTCTCCATTTTGCTTCATATTTGGCTAAGTCTTCTAAGGTTATGATTCCTCCATTTTTTTGCATAAATTTTACCAATCGTTTTGCGGTTTCACCTTTGTAAAATTCGTCTCTACCATTTTTGGAAATACGTTCTAAAGTATTTGCCAATGCAGGATATTTAATAATTTGGTTTTCTTTCCATATAGAATCGAAAAGTATTTTAGAATTGTTTGCTTTTTTAAAATAAGGTTGGTATTTTTTTATTCTTGCTTCTTGTTTTTTGGTAACAATTACCCCTTTTTTTGCTAAATCTATTACAGGTTTTAAAATATCTACAATAGGTAAAGAACCAAACTTTTTATGTGCAGCAAATACGCCAGCAACAGTTCCAGGAATTCCTACAGCCATGGCACCTATGGTGCTTTTTCCTTTTATAACATTTCCTAAACTATCTAAATACATATCTTTATGGGCAGCCAAGGGCGCTTTTTCTCTGTAATCTAAGGCGCCTATTTTACCATCATTTTTTCGGTAAACCATAAAACCGCCACCACCAATATTGCCTGCGTAAGGATATGCTACAGCTAAAGCCAATTCTGTGGCTACCATAGCATCAAAAGCATTACCGCCTTTTTTTAATATTTCTATCCCAATTTTAGAAGCTTCTTCTCTAGCAGAAACTACCATTGCTTTTTGAGCAATTACACCTGTAATTTTTTCTTTTTTGCAAGCAATAAATAGGGATAAAAATATAAGAAGTAAAAGTGTTTTTTTCATAATTATTATCATTTTGTCATTCCTGCGAGTAGGGATATAAATTTACTTTTTATGGATTTCTGTTTGTGCAGGAATAACAGGTAGTTCTTTTAATTTTTGATTGGAAAAGTTACGTAAATCCTCGAAAAAAAGTGTAAAATCTTCTTCAAATGCTGTGTTTAGGTTTTTTAAATCTTCAATAGCCAAATGCATTTTCGATTTGCCTTTGGTTCTGTTATTCATTCCGCTTAAAACGCGTGCAATTCCTTCTTCAAATTGATAATTATACAATATATCATACTCAATCATATACTTAATAAATTGCTGCGATTTTACGGGTAATTCATCAGATTTTTCTCTAAACAAATTGTAAATGGAATGAGTATAAAGGTCTAAGGGAATAGCAGAATAGGTTGACCAATTTTTTGCTAAAAAGTAGTCGTAAAAAATATCGATAATGACGCCATCATAATGGCGATAACGTTTGTGTAACCTGCGTTTGCTCTTTCTTACAATTTCGTGTGCATCTGTAAAGGTGTCTATTTCTCTGTGTAAGAAAATACCTTGCTGAATCTCTGCATTAAAATGCCCAAATTGATTACCTCTAACGTGATCTGCAATAAAATTGCCAATCATGATGTTGGTGTTGTTTTGAGATAAGTATAAATGTGATAGGAAATTCATTGACTATTTTTATAAATAAAACCCAATTGTACTAATTTGTTACCGTAAAGGTTTTTCTTAAGGAAATAGGGGCGCCATTTTGTGAAAATCCAACAATTTCAATTTCAAAATCACCAATAACATCTGAGGTATAGAAAAATATCTGTTTTTCTGAACTTTGTAATTTAGGAGACCAATACAATTGTGTTCGATAGTCTGGAATTCTTTTATTATTTTCTGAAAAGTAATTTGGAAATTTATATTTTTTAATAGGCTCTGTTGTAATTAACTCTATAAGATTTATAGCTTTAGAAATGGGCTTGTAATTACCTTTATATGTATTAATGCTTATAATTCCAGAGTAAACCTTTGAGTTAAATACATAGTTTTTATGAGATATAGAAATCTTATCAATTGTATTAGTAGTAATATTAATCAAATCATTATGATTATTAACTATAAATCCATCAACTAATACTAAAGGTTCAGAATCATTAAAATAGTTATTATTACTTACAAAAAAAGTATAATTATTATTCTTTTTATTAATCCAAGCCCCATCAATAATTTCAACCATAATTTCTTCTATAGTTTTAAAACGAGTAAAATTACTTAGTTTAAATACTTTAAAATCATTTTTAAAAAATGATTTTTTCGAAGGGCTTTTTGTAATAAAATTTGATGTTTTATATGAATTATTAATCTGATTGTAAATACTATGTAGATTTATCATTTCTTGTATTTGATTATTTGTTTTTAAGTTATTAAACTTAAGACCTGTAAAATCTAACTTTTTATTTTTAATTATTTTGATTTCATACAAATTAGATTGTTTATCTAATACTTCAGCATAAACGGTTGTAGGATAATTTTTTTCATTTAAGATTGTTCGAAAAATACCTTTTTCGTCGGTGTTAGAAATTTTAAAAAAACCATTTTTACCTAAAAAAGAAATTCCTATTTGTTTGTTTATTGCAGGTTCTAAGGTGTTTTTATTCACCACTTTTCCTTGTATTAGTTCTCCCCTAAAATCTGGTAATATTGTTATGTCTTTAGTATTAATTTTACTTTTTTGTAGGGTGTTAAGTGAGGTTTCTTTTTTATTTTCAAAAATATTGATTTTGTACATTTTTGTATCACTACCTAAAACTTGAGTAAACATTTTTGAAGAATAATTCTTTTCTTTAATTGATAAATAGAATATACCTTTATCATTAGTTTTGGAGATTTTAAAAAAATCTTTTTTACCTAAAAAAGTAATTCCAATAGATTTATTTTTAAGAGGTTGTAGCGTTTTTTTACTTATTACTTTTCCTTTTATTAATCTTTTTGTATGTTTTGGGTTAGTTTTTGAGATATTATTTTTATCTAAAAAGTTAAAGTTACTTTTTTTGGGTTGATAAAAAGGTGTTTTTTTTCTAACAGAAATAGACAAATTAGCATTATTTCTTACTTGTTTAGGTAATTCAAAAACTACTTTTTCTCTTTTTTTAAATTTTTCTTTTGTTAGTTTAATTGTAGTGTCTTCTTTTTGAGTGTATTTTACATTTATATCAGATTTATGAGAAATTTTATTTTTATATGGATTAAAAATAAAAATATCATCTTGAAAAAAATCATTAAAATTTTGCATCCATTTTGTGTAGGCTATTAATTTATAATTGCCAGAATTTAAATTGGTTGATATAAAAAAATCTCCTTGTGCAATTCCATCTGTTAGATTTACTTTGTCTAAGTATATACTGTTGAGTTTTGAGTCAATTATTTCTATATATACAATTTTACTTAAAGGTTTTTTGTAATCTTTTAAAAAGCAGTAAACTTTATAAGTGAGTACTTCTCCTGTAATTAAAATATTAGAATTATAATGAAGAAATACTTTTTCTATAGGTAAAGTATTTATATTTGTTTTATAATCGTTAATTGTTTCTTGACTAAAAGTTTTTATCAAACAAAATAAAAAGAGTAGTACTAATCGGGTTTTCATATTAAAAGATAGGTTTAGTCAATCCAAAAATTAGGTTTCACATTAGTTCCGGTTTCTCTACAATCTCTACATACTTTTCTGACTAATATATAAGGGCCAGGTAACGATACACTAACTGAGTTATTTTCTTTATAAAATAAAAAGCTATTACTTTTTAATGTACTAATTAATGGAGACCTAAAAATACCACCAAACGCTTCAGTTAGGACTGGGGCTATGAAGTTACATTTATTTACAAAATCTGCAGGTTCATCAATAGAAAAGAATTCTTCTCTATTGAAAAATATTCTTTTACTTGTAACAGAAGTAACCTCAAAAAAACCAACAACTTTATTATTTATGTTTGTTGTAGAAGTAATATTTCCTTGGATAAACCCTGGTTGAGATTGAGAAAATAAATTATTATCTGTAGATAATTTATTTAAGGTTTTGTAGTAATTGTATGCCTCAAAAGACTGAACATGTTGCTTAACAAGAATACTATATCTATGAGAAATAGAAAAGCTTTTTTTGGGAATGAATTTTAAACCAAAATCAATGGCTCCCTCTGATAGTACTGAAGTTTCTTTTTGTATGATTTCAATAGAGTTTTCGGATTTATAGCAAATTCTACTTTTTTCAAAATCTGGAACAACTTTAACTTTATAAGGTAGGTTTTCAGAAACTATTTCCAATTTAGAATCTGACCAAAAAGGAGCTACTATTTTATATGTTTCTATATATTCATATTTGAAATACTTAGAATTATTATCTAAACCATTTCCTTTTACATAAATTCTAATTCCTTCTTCATTTAAGTTATTGGTTTCTTTCTTGGGTATAATTTCTGAAATTTCACTAGATCCAGTTAATTTTTCTGGTCTAGATTTATAGGTTTTTCCTTTTGCCGTTTTAATTTCTAGAGTATATTCTTTATTCGGTTCTGCTTTAAATTCTTTGTCTGAAATGTATATACCCTCTTTACTTTCTGTGAAGGAGTAAGTATTAGTGTTACTTTTTATTGTTACGGTAGCATTAGACTCCTTAATTTCTTCATCTGTCCTAGCATTTAAAGAGAAGGTTCTAGTTAATTTTACGGTTTGAAATCTTAATTCGTTACTAATGGTAGATTGTACAACTAAAAAGTCATCATTATTTGTATCTAAAATTTCAATAGGTTCAACACAGTTTTGAAAAGTTATCACTAACAGTAGAAGTGAAAATATGTATGTAATTTTTTTCATAACTATTAGAATTTGATATTATAAGTTATAGTAGGTATTGGTCTTGAGAAAATTGAACTTTGATAGGCTTTAACTTGTCCATTTTCTGTGACAAAGAAAATAGAATAGGGATTGTTTCTACCAAATAGATTGTAAACAGAGAAGTTCCAGAAACTATGTGCTAGCTTTTTTAACTTATGATTTCCTTCTATATTTATCCCTATATCTACACGGTAATAATCTGGAATTCTAAATTTATTTCTGTCACTGTAAATCAAAAATTCATTTCCTTGCGATACATACTTACCAGTAGGATATGTAATTGGTCTTCCTGTTTGATATGTGATGTTTGTTGATAAACTAAATCTCTTTGTTAATTTATAATTTGCAATAATATTTAAATCATGAGGTTTGTCAAAATTAGTAGGAAAAGGGTTTCCATTATTTATAGTTTCCTCTAAAAATGGACTATCTAAAGTCAGGAAAGATCTGGAATAAGTATAACTTAGCCAGCCATTAAAATTTCCTTTATTCTTTCTCAATAAAAATTCTATTCCATAAGATTCTCCGGGACCTTGGAGTATCTCTGTTTCGATGAATTCATTTAACAAAAAGCTAGCGCCTACCTTAAAATCTAATATGTTTTTATATTTTTTGTAATATCCTTCTAAACTTAGTTCGTAAGTATTTTCAAATATATTTTTATATACTCCAAGAGCAACTTGAATAGCTTCTTGAGGTTTTATATTCTGATCAGAAAGTCTCCAGGTATCAGTTGGTGTTGCGGTAGTATTATTAGTTAACCTATGTATGAACTGATATGAATTGTTAAGACTTGCTTTAATTGATAAATCATCATCTATAGCATAAATAGAAGAGAAACGCATGCTTAATCCATGGTGGGTTTTATGTATTTCGTTATTTTTATAAGTGTTTACTTCTGTTACAGTTAGGTCATTTTTTGGGGAGTTTGTGGCATAAGTTCTTTTTGTGCTGGCTCCTAAAGCATTAAATATATTATACCTAGCACCTAAGTTAATATTTAACTTTTTATTGATTTTATAATTGTCAGATATGAAAAAAGATGTCTCTAAAGCTCTTTCTTGTTGCACTTTGTAAGCAGTAATTAAAGATTGCTTACCTTTAGGAGTAATGCTACCTGGATTAACGTTGTACAATTTACTGGATATACCATATTTTATTTTATGTTTTTTAGAGTGCAAATACGTCATCAAATATTTTATGTTATATTCATTGATATTATATTTTAAGTTAAAATTACTGTTTCCGTTAGCTTCATAAGCTATTTCAAAAGAATAGTTGCTGTTGGAAATTAATAAATTACTTTTATTTTTATCATTAAATTTATGGAACCAATTAAAAGACATTACTCTATTTCCATAAGAATTTGTAGTATCTGAAGCTATACTAAATTTATCTTTACTAACATAAAAAGAAGCGTCTACTGAATTCTTGTCATTTATTCTGTGCGTGTACTTAGCAATTATATCATAAAAAGAAACATCACTGTTATTTAATTCTTTATTATCAATTGCTTTTAATATCCAGTCAGAATATGTGCTCCTTGCACCTAAAATTAATCCCGATTTTTCTTTTATAATTGGTATATCTAGGCTAACATTACTAGAAACTGGACCAACTGAAGCTTCACCTTTTAATTTTTTAGTATTACTGTTTTTTGAAACAATATCAAAAACTGAAGAAATTCTACCGCCAAATTCAGCAGGGACACTGCCTTTATAGATTTTTAAGTCTTTAGTAGTAAAAGGATTAATAGCAGAGAAAAGTCCAAGGAAATGATTTGGGTTGTAAATAACACTTTTATCTAGTAAAAATAAATTCTGATCAGATTTACCGCCTCTAACATTAATTCCTTCAGATCCTTCGCCAGTGTTTTTAATTCCAGGGAGCGTTGTTGCAACTTTTAAAATATCTCTTTCTCCAAGAACTTGAGGAATTGTTTTAATGCCTTCAGCTTTAATTTGAGAAACTCCAGTAACTACATTTTTAATGTTATTTATGGTATTCGTTTTTATCACTACTTCTTCTAATAACTCTATATCATTTTCAAGATTAAAATTGTAGGTACCGTTTCCATAAATAATAAATTTCGTTTTACTTTGCTTAATTCCAGAAAGAATTGTTTCTAAAACGTTAACTCCAAAAGGTAATTTTATTGAAAACCTACCATTAGTATCTGTGGTGGTGTAAATATTTTTATTACGTTCAATAATAACAAGATTAGCAATCGGTATTTGGGTAGTTTTATTTTTTACAACCCCAGTTAAAGTAAAACTATTTCGTCTATTCTTATAACTATCTCTTCCTATTTTTACTGTCTTGATTTTATTAGTGTTTTTATTTTCCGAGGATAAAATAATAGGTTCCGTTAATTCTTTACTATCTATTGAGGAACCTTTATTCTTGTAAACAGAATCATAAATACTATTATTTTTTGTTAAAATGACATTAGTTTCTTCAAAAATAAAATAATTGATATCTGTATTATAAAATATATAGTCTAAAATTACATCTATAGAACTGTTAGTAAATTTTTTAGAAATAATTTTATCAACCTTCATCCATTCCTCTTTGTAAAAAAAATGATAAGATGTTTTTTGTTCAATAAATTTTAATGCACTCTTTATGTTAAGATTTTTAAACTCAATAGAAATATATTTTTTATTACTATATTGAGAAAATATTAGCAATTTACTAAATAATAATAATAAGAATAAAATTAATTCTTTTTTCTTCATTTTATTGTAAGATTATTTTTGATAAAGCTAAATTAAAACCTAATTTAGATTTTTTTAAAACCCACTTGTTGTTTTGGTAAAATTTAATGATTTCTTTTTTCTTTTTAGGAAATAATTTCTGCCAATCTTTTTTCTTTTCTATTTTATGAATCATATTATTTATTAACAAATAAAAACTATTATCTTCTTTAAATTTATCAAAAAAAATGCCTTTTATTGGAACTTTACTTCTTTTTTTGTGATATTTTTTTAGGAGGATACCTTTTTTTGATTGATATATTTTTTCATAAAAATTTCCTTTTATATTATGAAAGGAAATAAAATTATTAATTGTAAAAGATTGAATTTTAGCTTTTATTAAAATTATTGACTGACTCGTGGATTTAGATCCAATTTTAGCAATAATAATATCCTCATTAATATCATATTTAATTGGAATATTATAATAATTCTGATCATCATAAGTTATTGAAGAATTATAAAACTTATTTTCTAACAAAAATTGATGATAATCCCTAACTGATCTGAATTTATTAATATACTTGTGACTAAAGTTGATATCTAAATTTTTTTGAGAAACGACACTATCAAACCAAACTAAGGCATTCTTATTCTCTTGTCCAAATAAGCAAAAAGTACTTAAAAAGAGAAAAAAAGATATTTTTTTCATTGTAACCTAATTATAAGTTCATCAAAATTACACAATTTACTTTGTTCATATGTGTGGTATCCAATAATATTTTTAATTTTATTAAATAAAAAGTATTATTTGTTATTATAAATGTTGCAAATTATTTAAAATACAAGATCTATACTTAGTCAAAACAAATAAATAGATAAAAAAAGAGACAGCCTTTTTAGAGGTTGTTGAAAAAGTTTTCCTTTTTCGAGTATTAAATTTGAAAAACGATTAGGAAATCTCACTTTTTAATAGCTTTTGTTTTCCTTGATTTTTTATGGTAATCTTGTAAAAATTGAAAAAAAGGTTTAAAAAAATTGTTCTGATTAGTTTATTTTTAGGTAGATAATAACAATTTTAACTTAATTTGATTATTTTTTAAAGAATTACCGCATATATAGCCATTGCGGCTTTCATTTCCATATTTGTAATACTGTTTGATATAGCATTTCTATAACTATAAACATTTTTTAATTTATCATTTTTTTACTTTAACTTTTTAGCGGTGCTTTGTTTTTTCTTGAAAAACGATTTACTCTTTATAAATATATAATTTTATTATTACAGTATACGTTTTTTTTGTACTTACTTATAATAGCCTATTTTTAAAGCGCATTTTTTGTATTTTCTACATCAAACAATAGGTGATTTTTGGATTTGCACCTATATCTCTTTTGCTTTGTCGTGCTTATAGTGTAGCAAAATGTCCTACAGGACAAATAAATATATTAGCATCTTGTTATTCAAATTCATTTTCTTTTTTCTTAACGTCTTGAATAATTAAATGAGACAAGTTAGCTAAGATTCTAAAATCTTGCGCCTTGGTTAGTTTAAGATTGTTTTTTCTTAGAATAAGCAACATTACCAATAATTGTTTCTATATCAATTCCGTTTTTTTAGCTAATTTCAACAGGTTCAGGTAACTTTTTACCAACTGATTTTTATTCTGAGATTACTACTGCTTAGGTAATAATAGATTCTTCACTCATCCACAATATGAGTTTTATAGTCAAAGTAGGGATTATTTACTGATTTATAACCCATGTTTGGATCGGTGTCTTTAGATAATGTTAAATCCTCTTGCGCATCTTTTATCTTAACTTTTAATAAATATAGTTTCTCTTTTATTGCTGGTATTGAGTTTATAGATGGTTCAATCCTAATTTGTTACTATAGCTCTCTACAGTAAATTAGTTCTTGTTCAATGATCATTATCAGTTTTTTAGACATATTCTCTTTCTAATTTTCATCATATGTGTAAACAATTTTTTTGAGTAGTTTAGCTCTTTCTCTTAATACATTTAATGCTTTAGGTGGATTATATTTTGATAACGTCTGGGGTATATCAACAATGAAAGAATTAGAACTAATAATTTCCTTTTCAATAGTAATTGATACAGTTTTGTTGACTAATAGATTTAATAAGTCTGTATTTTTTAGACTAAGTTTTTTAAACTTTGTAAGTGAGCTTGAGTTTATAACATTATCTACTGGTAACGTTTAAATCTATAATGTTTTAATTATTCAACATCACTGGCATCACCAACATCGTAATTTGTTCACCTTCATCAGTACCATCAATTGGTGTTAAAATTCCTGCTCTGTTTGGTAAGGACATTTCAATTAACACTTCATTAGAACTTAAATTGTTTAACATTTCGCTTAAAAAACGAGAGTTAAAACCAATTTGCATATCATCACCTTGGTAGTCGCAACTTAAACGTTCGTCTGCTTTGTTGGCAAAATCTAAATCTTCAGCAGAAATATTTAACTCAGTACCCGCCATTTTTAAACGAATCTGATGCGTAGTTTTGCTAGAGAAAATAGACACACGTCTTACAGAATTTAAGAAAGAAGCTCTATCAACGGTTAATTTATTTGGATTTTCTTTAGGAATTACCGCTTCATAATTTGGGTATTTCCCGTCAATTAAACGACATACCAACACCACATTATCAAATGTAAATTTTGCGTTAGCATCATTATATTCGATAGTTACTTCACTTTCAGACACTGCTAAAATCCCTTTCAATAAATTTAAAGGTTTCTTTGGCATGATAAATTCTGCAGTTTGATCTGCAGTAACATCAGTTCTTGAGTATTTTACCAATTTATGTGCGTCTGTAGCTACAAAAGTTAAACTTTGCGAACTAAACTGAAAAAATACGCCACTCATTACTGGGCGTAAATCGTCGTTTCCAGCTGCAAAAATAGTTTTAGAAATGGCAGTTCCTAAAATATGTGCAGGCACAACAGTTTTACTTGGACTTGGTAAAGAAACTGCTTTTGGAAATTCGTCTCCACTAAAATACGCCATATCGTATTTACCTTGATCAGAACTAATTTCAATAGTATTGTTACCTTCTGTTTTAAAGGTTAAAGGTTGATTTGGAAATGTTTTTAAAGTATCTAATAACAAACGCGCAGAAACAGCAATAGCACCAGCACTTTCGCTTTCTACTTCTACAACAGAGCTCATGGTAGTTTCTAAATCTGAAGCAGAAACTTTTAGTTGATTTTCAGACAATTCAAATAAAAAGTTGTCTAAAATGGGTAAGGTATTATTACTATTTATAACGCCGCCTAAAACTTGTAATTGCTTTAATAATTGCGAACTCGATACAATAAATTTCATTGATTTTCTTTTCTTAATTAGTCCTACAAATATAACTTTATTAAGTGATTCTAAAAATTAATTTATTAACAGGTTATGAGCATTTTGTTGATGAATTTAAAAACGTTATAATTATGTTAATAGACTGTTTTGGGTAAATAAAAAACTTACTTTTGTTAGAATGATGAAACTAACTAAATGAAGAAATACAGTCTTTTAACCCTATTATTTCTATTAATTTCTGTTTCTGTTTCTGTTTTTGCTCAAAAACCAAAGAAATTAACTTCCAACCAAATTTATGAAAAAATACAAAAGCTTAATTTTTTGGGAACTGCTTTGTATGTTGCTGCGCATCCAGATGATGAAAATACTCGTTTAATTGCGTATTTAGCCAACCATGTAAAAGCAAGAACAGGATATTTGTCTTTAACAAGAGGAGATGGTGGTCAGAATTTAATTGGCTCAGAAATTAGAGAATTGTTAGGGGTAATTCGTACCCAAGAATTATTAGCAGCAAGAAATGTTGACGGTGGAGAACAATTTTTTACAAGAGCCAATGATTTTGGGTATTCTAAACACCCAGATGAAACTTTAAAAATTTGGAATAAAAAGCAAGTGTTGAGTGATGTAGTTTGGGCAATAAGAACTTTTAAGCCAGATGTAATTATTAACAGATTTAATCATAGAACTCCTGGTACAACTCACGGACATCACACGTCTTCTGCAATGTTAAGTGTAGAAGCTTTTGATTTGGCAGGCGATAACACCAAATATAAAGACCAATTAAAATATACCAGTTCTTGGCAACCTAAACGTTTGTTTCATAATACTTCTTCTTGGTTTTACAGAGATAAAAAGAAATTTGAAGAGATTGCTAAAGACTTTACCAAATTTAATATTGGTGTATTTTATCCTTTAAAAGGATTGTCTAACAACGAATTGGCATCAATAGCAAGCAGTCAGCATTTGTGTCAAGGTTTTGGTAGATTAACTACAAGAGGAGCGCAAACAGAATATGCTGAGTTTTTAAAAGGTGAACCTTTAAAAGATAAAAATGATATTTTTTCAGGCATCAATACCACCTGGAATCGTCTTGAAAATGGAGGAGAAATTGGTAATATTTTATATGAAATAGAACATAATTTCGATTTTGTAAATCCATCTAAACACTTACCAAAGTTGATGGAAGCTTATCAAAAAATTCAATTATTAAAAGACAATCATTGGCGAGTAATTAAAGAAAAACAAATTAAAGAAATTATAATGGCATGTGCTGGTTTGTATTTAGAAGCTTCTGCTGTAAGTTCTTCTGCAACTCCAAATTCTAAAATAGATGTAAATTTTGAGGTTTTAAATAGAAGTGATGTAAATATAGAATTGACATCAATAACATCTTCAATAGACAAAAAAACTATTACAAAAGAATTGAATTTAACATCAAACAAACGCATCAATTTTAAAGAAACAATAACATTAAAAACAAACTATTTCTCTGCTCCCTATTGGTTGAAAAACAATTGGAGTTTGGGCATGTATACTGTTAAAAATCAGCTGTTAATTGGGAAACCAGAAACACCAAGACCAGCAAAAATTTCGTTTAATTTAATTATTGATGAAACTCCAATTTCTATCACTAAAAATGTGATAAGAAGATATGCAGAACGCGATAAAGGTGAGATTTACGAACCTTTTGAGATTCTTCCAAAAGTAACTACAAAACTGAAAAATAAAGTGCTTATTTTTTCTGATGATACACCTCAGAAAATTCAAGTAGAGGTTAGAGCAGGAACTCAAAATGTAAGCGGAAAAGTATCTTTAAATGTTCCAACAAGTTGGGATGTTTCGCCAGCAGCAATCAATTTTACAATCGAACAAAAAAATGATAAGCAAATGGTTGAATTTATAGTTACTCCACCTAAAAACCAATCAGAAGGAAAATTAAAAGTGATTGCAACTTCAAACGGAAAAACCTACACTAAAGAGTTGGTAGAAATCAATTACAATCACATTCCAAAGCAATCAGTTTTATTAAATTCTGAGGCAAAAGTGGTGCGTTTAAACATTAAAAAAGTAGGCAATTATATTGGTTACATTAAAGGAGCAGGAGATGCAGTTCCTGAAAATTTACGTCAGATTGGATATACAGTAGTAGAGATTAATCCATCAGAAATTAATGCAGAAAACTTACAAAAATACGATGCCATTGTTTTAGGAATTAGAGCTTATAATGTGGTAAAAGAATTAAAATTTAAGCAAAAATTCTTACTGAATTATGTTAAACAAGGCGGAAATTTAATTGTGCAATACAATACGAGTAGAAGAGTAGATGTTGGGGCTCCTTATGATTTAACATTGTCAAGAGATAGAGTTACAGACGAGTTTGCTGAGGTGAGAATTTTAGAGAAAAATCATGCTGTACTGAATTTCCCAAATAAAATCACTCAAGATGATTTTAAGGGTTGGGTACAAGAAAGAGGTTTGTATTTTCCAGACAAATGGAGCTCAGAATATACCCCAATTTTATCTATGAATGATAAGGGAGAAACTGCCAAAAAAGGAAGTTTACTTATTGCAAAATATGGTAAAGGAAATTACATTTATACAGGTTTAAGTTTCTTTAGAGAATTACCTGCAGGAGTTTCTGGAGCCTATAAATTGTTTGCAAATATACTTTCTGTTGGTAAAGAGAAAATTGATACTAAAAACAAATAAAAAAGTAATGAGATTTCTAACTTTAATTTTGATAGTATGTGTTTTTAGTAATTGTTCTGCTCAAGAAAAATCGATTAGAAAATTATCAGGTTTAGAAGAAAAAGAGTTTAAAAACTATCAGAAAATAACAACAACAAAATTAATTTCTGATGATGAAGTTGGCAAAAAATTGTTCATCTGTTTTCAATTAGTAGATGCAAAATCAAACAAACCTATGGCAAATAAAAGTGTGTTTTTTTATCAAGCTGCTGTTGATGGCGATTATCATCCAGAAAAAATAGGCGACCCAAAAACAGCTAGAATAAAAGGAACAGGAATTACAAACGCTAAAGGACAAATTTTTGTGGAAACCATTTTACCCGGAAATTATGGTGTTTCAGAAGATGTAAGACATATTCATTTTATTATTTCTGATGTAAAACCCAGCAATTATGATGTGTTTTTTGAGCAATATTTGAGTGATGCTATGAAAAATAGAATCTACAGAAACAACCAAATGTTTATGGTTGATTTGAAGAAAAATTCAAAAAATAAATGGGTTGGTTTTTTAAAAATTAAAGTAGCTAATTAATGTCATTCCTAACGAAGTGAAGGAATCTCATCATAAAAAAGTTAAAAGAGAATGGAAGATAAATTTAATAATTGAAGACAATCTAAACTGAAAAGATTTATCATAAGATTGGTTTGATAAACAAAGAGATTCCTGCATACGCAGGAATAACAGAAACAAGAAAAAAAGAATGTCATACCTGCCAAGTCAGGTATCTCATAATGGCAGTAGAAAGTATCATTTTTTTTCAATAATTACAGAGTAGAAATATGAAGGATAATCAACAAAAAAACACCTGGAAAAAAGAATACACATTGGTTTTGGTTGCGAATGCCATTTACTTGATTGCATTTTATTTTATCACCAACTTTTTTACAGTTTAATTTATGGAAATAGAAAGTAAATTACACCTTGTAGATTGGATAATTTTATCTGTTACGCTTATTTTTATTGTAGCGTATGGCACGTATGTAACTCGTAAAAACACAAATGTTACTGATTATATAAAAGGAGGAAATGATACCAAATGGTGGACAATTGGACTCTCTGTAATGGCAACTCAAGCCAGTGCTATCACGTTTTTATCAACTCCAGGGCAAGCGTTTCATAGCGGAATGGGTTTTGTGCAATTTTACTTTGGATTACCGATTGCAATGGTAATTATTTGTGTGGTTTTCATTCCTATTTATCACAAGTTAAAAGTATACACAGCTTATGAGTTTTTAGAAGGAAGATTCGACTTAAAAACCAGAAGTTTAGCTGCAATTTTGTTTTTAATTCAACGTGGTTTAGCAGCAGGAATTACCATTTTTGCTCCCGCAATTATTTTGTCTGCTGTTTTAGGGTGGGATTTGTTAACCTTAAATATTATCATCGGATTTTTAGTGATTATCTACACCGTTTCTGGAGGAACAAAAGCGGTAAATGTTACGCAAAAACAACAAATGATTATCATTTTCTTTGGAATGTTGATTGCATTTTATATGATTATGAGTCAACTTCCTGCTGATATTACTTTTCGAAAAGCGTTAGATATTGCTGGGGCAAGTGGTAAAATGGAAGTCTTAGATTTTTCTTTTGACTTGAATAATAGATATACAGTTTGGACAGGTTTTATTGGCGGAACATTTTTGATGTTGTCTTATTTTGGAACAGATCAAAGTCAGGTGCAACGTTATTTATCTGGAAAATCTGTTCGAGAAAGTCAGTTGGGTTTAATTTTTAATGGACTCTTAAAAGTGCCAATGCAATTCTTTATTTTATTGGTAGGTGTAATGGTTTTTGTGTTTTATCAATTTAATACATCCCCATTAAATTTTAACCCAAAGGTTAATGATGCAGTTAAGAATTCAAAATATGCTGCTGATTATAAATCTTTTGAAAATGAACACATCGCTATCGAAAATAAAAAGAAAGCATTATTGATTGATGGTTTTCAAATTGAAGAAAAAGAAGAAATTAAATCTTTAAACAAAAGAGATTTAGAAATTAAAGCGTCTGCAAAAAAAATTATTGATAAGATTGATGAATCATCCATAGAAAAAATTGAATCGAACGATAAAGATTATGTCTTTATTCATTTTATATTAAATAATTTACCAAGAGGATTAATAGGATTACTATTGGCGGTAATTTTATCTGCGGCAATGTCATCTACAGCCTCAGAATTAAATGCACTGGCAAGTACCACAGCTATTGATTTATATAAAAGAAACGTTAAAGAAGAGAAAAGTGAAACACATTATGTAAAAGCATCTAAGTGGTTTACGTTTGCTTGGGGAATTTTAGCTATTTTAGTAGCTTGTGTAGCCAATTTATTTGATAATTTAATTCAGTTGGTTAATATTATTGGTTCTATTTTTTACGGTAATGTTTTGGGCATTTTCTTATTGGCTTTCTTTATTAAATACGTAAAAGGAAATGCGGTTTTTATTGCTGCTTTAATTACGCAAGTAATTATTATAGCTGTTTTCTTCTTAGATTGGTTGCCTTATTTATGGCTAAATTTACTAGGTTGTGTTTTAGTGATGGGAATTGCTATTTTGTTACAAGCTTTTATACCAACAAAAGAAAATTTTGTGAGCATAGAAACCATTGGAACTGATTAATAAACGGAAATGAAAACCATAAAATGGGGAATCATTGGCTTGGGGAAAATTGCAAATAAATTCGCTACAGATTTAGCAACAGTAGAAAATGCAGAATTGTATGCAGTTGCATCAAGAAATCAAGGTAAAGCTAATGAGTTTGCTCAAAAATTCAATGCAAAAAAAGCCTATAATTCTTACGAAGCTTTGACAAAAGATATAGCCATTGATGCTGTTTATGTAGCTACACCACATAGTTTTCATAAAGAGCATACTATACTTGGCTTGCAAAACAAAAAAGCAGTGTTATGTGAGAAACCATTTGCTATGAATTTGCAAGAGGTACAAGAAATGATTGCTATTGCAAAAGAAAATAATGTCTTGTTAATGGAGGCTTTGTGGACCTATTTTTTGCCTCATTATCAATATGTTTTAGATGCTTTTAAGAATAAAAAATATGGAGATTTATTACAATTAGAAGCAGACTTTGGTTTTGTACCTCCATATGATTTAGAAAGTAGATTGCTCAAAAAAGAAGTTGGTGGAGGCTCTTTATTAGATATTGGTATTTATCCCATTTTTGTAGCGCTTTGTACTTTAGGAACTCCACTAAATATTAATGCAAGAGCTGCATTTTTTGAAACTGGTGCAGACGCAGAATGCAATATGATTTTTACTTATAAGAACGCCAAAGCTATTCTAAAAAGTACATTAATAGAAGATACTAAAACAGAAGCAATTTTTACTTTTGAAAAAGCAGTAGTTAAAATAAACAGTAGGTTTCATCAACCATCAACAGTAACCATAATTCAACAGAGTAAAGAAGAAACTATTACTTTTGGTTACACAACTATTGGGTATAATTTTGAAACACAACATTTTAACGAACTCATTAGAAATGGAAAAACAGAGAGCAATGTAATGACATTCGATTTTTCTATGGCTTTAATAAAGTTATTAGATACAGTTAGAGAAAAAATAAATTTGTATTTTTAAAAAAACTTATTTCTTAGCTTTTTTAATCAATTGAAAAGCCCAATAGTAATGGCTAGATGTTGCCGAAATTAAGTAAGACGCTAAAGAAGTTGTTCCTGTCCATTTATATCTTTTTTTTTCAAATAATTCTTCTTCTGAATGCTTGTTTATAATTTTTTGAATCCTCGAAAAAGAATCTTGCAAATTACTTTTAATTATTTCTAAATCTGAATTCGAATACTTTTTCCAAATTTCGAGATTCAAAGCAGGAGTTGTTTTCCAAGTATATCCTTTAGCGGGCATTTCTAATTTTTTTCCTGTCATTCCAATTTTATACCAATTTAAAACCATTAAATGCCAATGATGTAAATGAGCTAAGACATCTCTTATACTTCTATTCATTGTGCCTTTTGGGAATTCTTTGAGTTGTTCTTGTTTATCAAAAGAATTTACATAAGTAAACAATTTATCAAAATTGTAATTGCTTAATTGTATTAGTTCTAATTTTGTTTTTGGTCTAGGCATTTGTCTTTTTCTTTCAAATTTCGGTTTTAGTCAGAGAAATAAAAATGATTTCTATCATAATCATCTGTTGTATCTGAAGAATAATAGCAAACTATTGAATTCTAAATCTAAATTTTTAATTCTAAGAATAGAATTTTACTTGCTAATAATTAATTTTTTTCAAAACAATGTTAAAGAAATAAATATTAAATTTTCGAATTCCTATATTTGTTAACTAACCATATTTTATTTCAAATGAAAAAAGTATTTCTAATATTCATTTTAATTGCTTCAACAATTTCTGCTCAAAAAATAGACTTATCCTATTATTTGCCAAAAGGGAATTACAACTCGCAAATACCAACGCCAAAATCTGTAATTGGGCACGAGGTCGGAGAGTGGCATATTACGCACGACAAATTGGTAGAATACATGAAAGCTTTGGCAGCATCAACAGATAGAATTTCTATAGAAACAAGAGGAACAACTTTTGAAGGAAGACCGTTGTTGTTGTTAACAATTACATCTCCAAAGAATCATACAAACATAGAAACTATAAGAACACAACATATTGCAGCAACAAACAATTTAGTAGATATTTCTAAGAATCCAATTGTTGTGTATCAGGGTTTTTCTATTCATGGAAATGAACCCAGTGGTTCTAATGCAGCTTTGGCTGTTGCGTATTACTTAGCTGCTTCAGAATCTTCAGAAGTAAAAGATTTGTTAGAACATACTGTGATTCTGTTTGATCCTTCTTTTAACCCTGATGGATTGCAACGTTTTGCATATTGGGCAAATACCAATAAAAGTAAAAACATAAACCCAGATACTAATGACAGAGAATATTCAGAGATTTGGCCAAGAGGAAGAACTAATCATTATCAATTTGATATGAACCGCGATTGGTTGCCTGTACAATTGCCAGAAAGCAGAGCAAGAATCGCAAGTTTTCATAAATGGTTGCCAAATATCTTAACAGATCATCACGAAATGGGAAGCAATTCAAGTTTCTTTTTTCAACCCGGAATTCCGAGTAGAACCAATCCGTTAACTCCGCAAATGAATCAAGATTTAACCAAAGAAATTGCGACATATCACGCAAAAGCTTTAGACAAAATCGGTTCTTTATACTATTCTGAAGAAAGTTTCGACGATTTTTATTACGGAAAAGGCTCTACATTTCCAGATATTAACGGAAGTATTGGAATTTTGTTCGAACAAGGAAGTTCTCGTGGGCACGCACAAGAAACCGTAAATGGAATTTTAACCTTTCCTTTTACCATTAGAAATCAATTTACAGCAGCTTTATCTACACTAGAAGCAGCTAAGAAAATGCGCGTGAAGATTTTAAAATACCAACAAAATTTTTATAAAGAAAGTAGAAATACAGGAAGCAAAAAAGCTATTGTTTTTGGAGATGAAAAAGATGCTGCTAAGAGTTATCATTTGGCTGAGGTTTTAAAACGTCATCAAATTAAAATTCACGAAGTAAAAGAAGATTTTACTCAGAATGAAAAAAACTTTAAAAAAGGATATAGTTATGTGGTTCCTATGAACCAGAAAAATCAACGTTTGGTAAAAGCCATGTTCGATGTTAGAAAAACCTTTAAAGATAGTCTGTTTTATGATGTTTCTGCGTGGACTTTTAACCATGCTTTTGGAGTAGATTATGCAGAAAATGTATCGCTTTCTAAAGCTGGAAGTGAAATCATAGATTTAAAAATGAAAACTGGTAGTGTTTCATTTAGAAGTGATTATGGGTACTTAATGCCTTGGAATGAATATTATACTCCCAAGGTTTTAAATGCAGTTTTGCAAAAAGGAATTCGCGCAAAAGTATCCATGAAAAACTTTAAAAATGGTGGTAATTCTTATGAATACGGAACTATTTTTATTCCAGTTCAAAATCAAAAATTAAATGCAACAACATTGTATCAATTTTTAGAAAAATTAGCCAAAGAAAGCCACGTTTCGATTACAGGGGTTTCTACAGGTTTAAATGATGGAATAGATTTAGGATCTAATAATTTTAGGGCTATAACCAAACCAAAAGTAGCAATGATTGTTGGTGATGGAGTTACAAGTTACGATTCTGGTGAGATTTGGCATTTATTTGACCAACGATTTGATATGCATTTAACAAGAATAGATACGCGTTATTTTAGACGAGTAAACCTCAGCAAATACACACATATTATCATTCCAAATAGTGGTTTAGAAAAAAGTGCTATAGAAAAAATTAAAACTTGGGTTAGAAATGGTGGAGTTGTAATTGGTTATAAAAATACAGCAAGATGGTTGGCTAGTAACAAAATGATAAGTTTAGATTTTGATAGTGCAAAAATTGATACGATTAAAGGAGTTTCTTTCGAAAACAAATCTCTTCAGTCTGGAGCTCAATATATTGGAGGTGCTATTTTTGAAGCGAACTTAGATCGTTCTCATCCAATTAACTTTGGATATAAAAATAATAAAATAGCTTTGTTTAGAAATTCAACATTATTTATTAAAGCAGATAAGCGCAGTTACAACAATCCAATTCAGTACACGTCTAACCCGCTGTTAAGTGGTTATATTTCTAAAGAAAATGCTAAAGTGATTAAAAATACTGTACCATTTAAAGTGCAGCGTTTTGGAAGCGGTAGAGTAATTGTTTTTACAGATAACACTAATTTTAGAGCTTTTTGGTACGGAACAAATAAGTTGTTAATGAATGCTGTTTTCTTTGGCGATAAAATGTAGTGTTGTTGGTAAGATCTTGTATTCACAATAATCAAAGCTGCAAAGTTTAAGAGTTTTACACTTACGCTTTGCAACTTTGTTGTTTTGTGTCTTTATAAAACTTGTAACAAAATAAACAATAACTCGTCTTACTTTATGTAACCAACTAAATTGTATAAATGAGTTTTTTTAGAGTTTTATTTGCTATTATTTTTCCTCCATTATCTGTTATAGATAAAGGTTGTGGCTCTTTCTTTATTATTTTTCTGTTAACGCTTTGCGGATGGATTCCAGGAGTAATTGGCGCTTTGGTGATTTTAAATAATCCTAAAAATTAAGAAACCTGTTCTCCATTTTTAATGGCTTTCGAGGCTTGTAAAAGCACAACATTTCCATCAGAATTGTAAATACCTAAGACCAAAACCTCACTTATAAAATTCGCAATTTGTATTGGTTTAAAGTTGATAATTGCCGAAACTTGTTTGTGCAATAATTCTTTTTTGGTGTATAAATCTGTAATTTGCGCACTCGATTTTTTAATACCCAAATCACCAAAATCAATTTTTAACTGATAAGCAGGTTTTTTAGCTTTTAGAAAATCGTTGATTTCGATAATTGTTCCTATTCTAATATCAACTTTTAAAAAGTCTTCGAAAGTAATTGCTGACTTCATTTACTTTTTCGATTCATTTTTAGGAATTGGCCGATAAGAATAAGATTTCTGAACAATTTTCCAACTTCCTTGATATTTTAATAGTAGAAAATAATCTGTATAAATTCTCCATCCAGGAATAACAATTTCAGCTTTTGCAGAAGCTGCATCATTTTCGATGTCAATAGAAATTATACGCCCAACTCTACTCGATTTTTTCCCTTTTTTTATGTTTGCAATATAGTTTTTTCCAGAACGAATCCATAAACTATCTTTGGTAACTGTATATAGTTTAAAATCTGGATGAAAAGCAATTTTTAACCTTTCTGGTTCTCCGTTTGCAGTTCCTTCAATGTAATGATTTAGGGTTTCTGTTACTAACTCAAAATCAGACTTATTTTGAGCTTTAGAAAAGCTAAAAGTAAATAGAAAAATAAAGAATAATGCTTTTTTAAATATGTTCATTTTACAACCAGTTTTTTCTTTTCATTAATTGTTCGATATGTGCATAATGATGCTGACAATGCCATGCGTAAATGCCAATATTTTCTTTTAAACTTACTGCTTCATTTCCATCAGGATGAATGAAGGTTTTTTCTAAATCTTTATTGCTTAATCCTTTTAAAAAGTAAACCCATTTTGCGTGTAATGCCTTAAGAGCATCAATTGTTAAAAGAATTGGTCCAGATTTAGAATCATGTAATTCTGCCCAACGTTCTTCAAAATATGCTTTAATTACAGGTTTTTCTTCAGTTAAAGTCCATTTAAAACGTGTGTAAGAATTATGATGACTATCATAAGAATGATGTATTACTTGCCTAATTGTCCAGCCACCTTCTCTGTATGGTGTTTCTAATTGACTGTCTGATAAATCTCTTACTAAAAATTCTAATTCATGAGGAAAACGCTCTATATCAGAAATCCAGTGTTCTAAATCTCTTTTGGTAATGTTTTCAGGAATTTTTGCTTTTCCGATAGGATACTGTAACTCTTCTAAGGTCATTTATTTTTTGGTTAATTTTTTTAAAAAACGTTTTGCGCTTCTATTTTCGGGGTTTATAGACAATGCTTTCTTAAAATTAATAAGAGCATTTACTGTATCTTTTTTTAAATAGTATGCTTCTCCTAAACTATCAAAAGTATTTGAACTTTTAGGGTACAACACAGTATTAATTTTAAAAATTTCTATGGCGTTATCAAAATCATTATTTCTTATGTATCTATATCCTATTCTGTTAATTCTTCTTTCTTTAATAACTAAGTTTAAAGAGTCTTTTTGTTGAATGGTTTGATAAGCAGCCAAAGCCTTATCGTAATCTTTATTTTCAAAATATTCAATTGGAGTTTTTTCTCCTTTTTTTAGTTTTCTAAAATTATATTTTACTCCTTTATGCTCTCTTTTAGGAGCTAATTGTATGTGCATTTCTGGTTGGGTAACAAAGAGTATTTTTTCATTTAATTCTTTCATATAAAAAGAACTATCATTTACTTTTAGCAATTCAATATTATCATTTCCTCTCCATTTTGCATATAAGATGGCATCTTTAAAATAGATTTCTAATACTTCATTGGCATTAAATAAATAGCGTCCTTCTGTATTTTTAATAAAATCTTCAGAATTTTTTTGTGAAGTACAACTTACTAAAATTAGCAATAGAAATGTAGGAAATAGAAATTTTTTCATAATAGAATTGGATAAAATTGATTCTCTATTTTAGACGACTAATTTAGGTCTTTTGTTACAATTTTTTATTCAGAATTTAAACTATTGTTAAATACTTTGGTCAAAGAAGAAACTATTAATTATGAAATTATCATTCTATATTACCATCTTTAGTTGTATTTTATTTATCAATTGTAGTTCATCTCCAATAGTAACCGAAGAAGATATAGATGTAGTTAATCCACCAGTTATATCAAAAAAACCAAACATACTGCTAATAATTGCAGACGATGTAAGCAAAGATGCGGTTCCTAATTATTCTGAAGGCAACATTAAAGCAAATATGCCAAACTTGCAAGGTTTAATGAGTACTGGGATTACGTTTGACAATGCTTGGACTTATTCCGTTTGCTCACCCACAAGAGCATCTATACTTACAGGTAAGTACGGGATTAAAACAGGTGTATTACAAGTAAATGACCAAATTTCTACTACTGAAACTTCATTACAAAAATATATTTCTAACTCTACTAATAATGCCTATGCTACAGCAATTTTTGGGAAGTGGCATTTGACTAATGATACCAATGATGCTTTAACAATGGGAATAGATCATTTTGCAGGCATTAAAAGCGGAGGCGTGCAAGATTACTACAGTTGGCCATTAATAGAAAACGGATTTAGTGCTACAAATACAACTTATATAACAACTAAATTAACAGATTTAGCAATAGATTGGAAAAATGCACAAACTAAACCTTGGTTTCTTTGGATGGCATATACTGCGCCTCACACACCTTTTCATTTAGCACCTACAAATATACATTCTCAAGGAAATTTGCCTACAGACGATACTTCTATTAATGCAAATCCTTTGCCTTATTATATTTCAGCTTTAGAAGCTTTAGATTCTGAAATGGGAAGACTAATAAGTAGTATGTCTACAGAAGAAAAAGCAAATACAATAATTATTTTTATTGGTGATAATGGTACACCAAATAGAGTAGCACAAAGTCCGTACACAAGACAAACTGTAAAAGGAAGCTTGTATCAAGGCGGAATTAATACCCCTTTAATAGTTTCTGGAGTTGGTGTAAATAGGTTGGGTGTTAGAGAAACTGCATTGATTAACTCTACAGATTTATATGCAACTATTGGTAACATTGTTGGAGTATCAATCACAGAAATTTATAACAGTAAGAGTTTTTATACTTTATTTACCGATGAAAACGCTACAAAAAGAGATTATGTATATTCTGAAAAAGAAAATGCATACACCATAAGAAATGCCAATTATAAATACATAAAATACGATAATGGCACAGAAGAATTGTACAAATTATCTACAGATGCTTATGAGCGTAATAATTTAATAAATAGTGCTTTATCTGCTGAAGCTTTATCAAACAAAGAGACTTTACTAAAAGAGGCTAATGCCATTCGTAATTAAAGGTATTCTTAGTTCACGAACTAATTTTTAAAATTATTTGAGAAGTTTAAATTAAAATGTTTGTATTATATATTCTTAACGAACTCCAAAAACACTTTTTTATGTAACTCTAAATCTAAGTTTGGAGATAGAGAAGTGCGTACAATATAATCTTTGTCACTTTCTTTGGTGGTTCCTTGCGTAGAGGTGGCAGGAATGGTCCAATAACAACCCTTTAACTGTCCATAACTTACACAAAACTTACTTTCATCAGGAATTTCAGAAATCATTAAATTAATTAATTTTAAGTTTAAAGCTCTCTTGTAGCTCTCTTTTTCTTCAGCAGTATTCCCTTTTGATGGTAAATCTAATGAAAACACAGAAGGTGTAAAACCTTGTTCAGCCAATTCTTTAGAAACAAAATTTATTTTTGCAGTAGGTAATGTTTCTTTAATAAAGTTTACAAATTTTAGAGTGTTTTTATAGGCATCATTAATTCTTTGATTCATAGAAGGTAATTGCGCTGCCAAAATTTTATACTGAAGATTTGTTGCTTTATTATCGCAAAGAATTAAATGAGTTTCTATCTTTTCTAATAAAGAAACAGCTATTCTATTTACAACACAATAGCCAGCAGTACATTTTCCTCCACTCGGAAACTTAGATCCACTTGCATAAGAAATTGCTCTCACAGATGATAAAATGGCATTTTCTCCTAAGAAATGTACATTCGGACAAAAAGTTTGGTCTAAGATAAACACAGCATCAATAGCTTTTTTTCCTTTTTTAGTGATACGTTCTTTACTTAAAACAGCTTTTAATTCTTCTAAATCAGGTACTTCAACTCTAGGATTTGTGGGTATTTCTGCAATAATGTAAGGAACAGCATCCTCTTCAGCTACTTTATTTAAAACTATTTCCAAACTTTGCACCATATCATTATCACCATCAACAGGTAAATCTACTACTGCTACATTTTTAATAGCAGCAGCAACACGCCTTGCTTGGTCATTTGTACCTCCATAACAATTTGGTGGAACAATAAATTTAATATCTTTTTCTTTATAATTTTGGTTAGCATCATCTACCAAACCCATCATAATTGCATATTGCATAGAAAGACCACTAGAAGCAACTAAAGGGGTAGTAGTTGTGTTTGTAATCTGTTTTATAGATTGTAAGACACTTTTTTTGTTGATTTCAATATTTGTTTTCGTAGTTATAGTAGAAGATACTCCAATATAAGATTCTAAAGCAGCCAAACAATTTTCTGGAGTCATTGCTACAGTTTCTCTTCTTCTTACATGTTGAATTTCGGAAACATATGATTCATTTTGAGTTCCATTTACCAATAAAATGCTCCCTAAATCATCATTAATATTTACAAAGAAGTCAATATTAGGTATAATGTTAAAATCAGAAATATTCTTTTTTTGCTGAATAAAAATTGTACTTCCATTAAATTGAGAAACTTTTGCACCTTGTGTTACTTTATGTAAATCGAATTGATAACCGTAAACTTCTTTTAAAATATTAACATCTAAAGAAACAGGGGCTTCTTCTGTATATAAAATTCGCGTTTTTTTATTGTCTAAAAGATTTTTTCTTAAAATGGCTAATACTGGCATTGTTTTAGAATCGAAACTGATGATATTTGTATCTAATTGTTGATGCAAATTCCCTACAACCCATTCTAATACACATGATAGAGGATGCCCTAAACGTATATAATCGTATGCAGTTGGTAAACTTGATAATTTAGCGGTTGTCGCAATATTATTATGATACAAAGATGTAAACTGTTCTAAAAACTGACTTTTTGCCAATTTATCTTCATAAACATCAAGTCTATGTGTAGTTAGTTTTAACCAATCTTCTGGCATATTTGCTAACACTTTTTTAATGTAGTTTTGCATGTGTTTTCCAACTTTTTTATAAGCAGTAAATATACATTAATTGGATATTTATAAAATGCTAAAGAAAAAAAATGTTTTTACATAAATACCACGTACTGCTATGAGTTTTAATTTATAGAATTAGTGCTACACCTCTTGAAACACAAAATTTCTTGCAGGTTATTTTTTTGTAATTTAGGTATAGTTTGTATAGGCTTTTATGCTCTTTACAAGCAGAGAAATAGTTACAAATATGAGCTTATGTACAGTATAGAAAATTTATGGTTCTATTTGGTTAATTCATTATTAAGCATTAGGTTTGAATACTATACTTAGCAAACAAAATGACTAAACACAATATATTTTTTGGTGAAGCTCAAAGAATGAATGAGGTTGAAAATGAAACAGTTGACTTAATTGTAACATCACCACCTTATCCAATGATTGAAATGTGGGATGAAATTTTGTTTAAGCAAAATAATAAGATTAGAACCGAATTTGATAACGAGAATTTTGAAAATGCTTTCGAATTAATGCATCAAGAGTTAGATAAAATTTGGGAAGAATGTTTTAGAGCCCTAAAAAAAGGAGGAATTGCTTGTATTAATATTGGTGATGCTACCAGAACTTTAAATAAGAACTTCAGATTATTTGCAAATCATTCAAGAATTATACAGGGTTGCGTTAATGTTGGTTTTCAGAATATGCCAAATATTATTTGGAGAAAACAGACTAATGCCCCAAACAAATTTATGGGTTCAGGAATGTTGCCTCCAGGTGCTTATGTTACTCTTGAGCATGAATTTATTTTAATTTTTCGAAAAGGAGAAAAAAGAATTTTTAAGACAACAGAAGAAAAAGAAAATAGAAATATTAGTTCATATTTTTGGGAAGAAAGAAATATTTGGTTTTCTGATTTGTGGGATATTAAAGGTACAACACAAAAAATAAAAGATAAAAATTTACGAAATCGAAGTGCTGCCTATCCTTTTGAAATACCTTATAGATTAATAAATATGTTCTCTGTTCATAATGATACAGTATTAGATCCTTTTTTGGGCACAGGAACAACAACTTTAGCTTCTATTGCCTCTAATAGAAATAGTATTGGTTATGATATAGATAAAAAGTTTAAAAATTTAATTTTTGATAACCTTATTGGAGCAGAAAATTTTCTAAATAATATTATAGAGAAAAGAATTATAGAGCATAAAAATTTTATTAAAAAGCGCAAAGAAATAAAGGGAGATGATGCTTTTAAATATAAAAATTTAAATTATAATTTCGATGTCTTAACAAAGCAAGAACAAAAAATACAGT
This sequence comes from Bacteroidia bacterium, assembly GCA_030427865.1. Lineage (GTDB taxonomy): Bacteria > Bacteroidota > Bacteroidia > Flavobacteriales > Flavobacteriaceae > Polaribacter. The sequence goes on from JAUICK010000003.1 coordinate 46,348, forward strand.
TACCTTATGTCGAAGAAATATTTTTAAAAGGTAGCTCTATTCAAACAAAGTACAGTAACGATTTAATAAACAAACCAGTTATTGGCAAATTATTTTAATAAATTTTTAAGGGTTGTCAAGATTTCTTCATTGTAAAGAAAACCTTTAGCAGAAGAAATTACGTTAAAAACAGGAACATTAAATGCAGCTGTATATTTTTTATTTTTTTCGACATTAGCCCTTTTTGCTTTGGTTAAATAAGGCGTGTTGTATGTATACGATTTTGGTTTTATTTGTACAGCACATATTAATTGATGCTCTTTGTATAACTCAAAATCTACAGCATAGTTAAAATCAAACTCGCCACTTTGTTTTACAAAATGTAACTTAGGAAATTTTTTTTGAAGTGTAGAAATTGTATTTTTTTCTCGTAAAACTATTCCGTTCCAAGTTTCTCCAATTACTCGATATATAACAGCATGGTAACACTCTTCTTCTTTAATATCTTGAATATTATTTTTTACGGCATTAAATAATATTGTTCCCTTTTTCTTTAATTCATTTTTAGTTCTACCATTAAGTTTATTTATATTAATAATGTGTTTTGGTAGTTTGTAAATCTCACTTTTATTAGTTCTAATCAATTCCTCGTTATTTAAAATATTTTGAGATCGATTATCTAATTCGGCTATTTTTTTTTGCCTGTAAGCTCCCATTTCATAATAGAATTTTTCCCATTCTTCTTTGTTGTTAAATGTTTTTAATTCTATTAATTGAGAAACATATCCAACACTCCATGGATCATTTAACATTAACTCATTCCAAGGGTTATTTGTTTTTCTGAATTTATTAATATCGATAGGAACTTGAAATTCATCCATTACAAAGTAAATTCTATAAGAATGCCATCTTTCTTTTTATCGTAAAATATTATAGGCACGTTAATTTTTTCGTTTAAGCTATTTTTAGTTTTGTATGTAATTGATTTTATACTAACTGGTTTATTACCAATTAGACCATCTACACCTTTACTTTCTTCTTCAGGAGTTGCTAATCTATAGGTGGTTTTCATTACTTCTGCAATTCTTTTTAAAATTGCTTCTTGAAATTTTAAACCCAAAAAAGTTTTAGTTACAACTAAATCTTTTACCCACTTTTCTATCATTTCTTTATTAATTTTTGCAATAGAACCTTTTAATAACTCTACCATTGGGTAAATTTTATTTACTGCATCTTTTATAGCAGTTGGCTTTGTGTTTAGATATCAATTTTCCCAGTCTTCAATTTTATTTCCATCGAATTCTTGAATTAAGTCGCTTAACTGCCCAACTACTTTTGGTCTTGTTCCTTGAGAATTTTGATTGGCAAGATTCATTAGTTGAGTAGAGTATTTTGGAAATTCAATTATTTCTCCCTTAATAATCTCTTGAATCTCATTGTTTTTTAATTTCAATCTCATTCTCTACTAGTTTTATGGTTTCATTGCAAAGTATACCATGCAATGTTAAATTTTTGTATTTATTAAAAACAATAATTTATTATTTGAATTATTTATTGTTTGCTGCCGTGTTTGTATATGGTTTGTTGCGTGTTTTAAGAAAGTAGTTTAGCAAATAAAAACCGAATAGAAAATCCGCGAGGATTTTCGTTAGTAAGCATAAAGCCAGCAATAAATTATATACGGTGTTAGCAAAAGTTTTTTCAGAATATATAATATCCAACACTAAACTGTATTAAAGTATTTGTTCCTTTTCCTAAATTATCATTATAAGTTCGTACATCAATAAATTTTGTTAATCCTTGATAAAAGTTAATTTCTAAAAAGAAATCTTTAATTTTTTGTCCAAAACCCAAGTTTAAACCAAAATCAAAAGTTTCAACTTTGCGAATAACAGAATTACTTTTTTCAGATAATAAAATTCCTATTTGAGGGCCAGTAAGAATATATGTTCTTTCAAAAAACTTAAAATTCAAAGGAATATTCAAATAGCTTGATTCGTGATAGTTTATTCGAATTGCATTGTTTCCTTTATCACGATCTCCTTGTTGTGAAAAAACTATTTTAGGTCTAAATTGTATTTTTTGGTTTAATTGAAATTCATAGAAAGCACCAAAGTGAATTCCAATTTCATTATTAATTCTAACTTGTTCTAAAATTCCATCTGATATTGATGAATTATTAAGTCCTATAAAAAGACCAGCTTTTTTTGAGAAAAAGTATTTATTGAAATTAAGAAGATGAATATATAAATAAGCTTATTTTTCATAGAGTTCAGTTTAATTTTTGCTAACATATTATATAATAATATTTATATATGTTTATCATAGAAATTAACGATATATAAAACATTTAGTTTCTTTATGCATCAAAGATTCTTTCATAGCAGTAAAGAAGAATTTAATGTTTTAAATGTACAAAAACAAATGTTTTATTATTAGGTATTTATACTTGTTTTATCAACAATTTATTATTGTTACTTGCAACAAGTTAAAAGCTCTCTCCATATATTCATTCTTCAAAAACACTTAAACTCACTGTCATTATGATTTTAAACAGAAATTAAGTTTTCGTGTAAAATAGTATCCTGCAAAATAAATAGGCATCGTATTTTTTAACAAGTTAAAAATCTGTTTTTCAGTATAATAACTAATATTTTAACAGTTAGAAATCATTAAGTAAAACGTTTAAATTCTACTAAAAATTCAAATAAAGGTTACTTTTGGTAGCTGATACTTAATCATATCAATAAATAACAAGAAAAATGGCAAAAACATTATTTGACAAAGTATGGGATTCGCACGTGGTACGTTCTGTAAAAGACGGACCAGATGTGTTTTTTATAGACCGTCATTTTATCCACGAAGTTACAAGTCCTGTAGCCTTTTTAGGATTAGAAAGTAGAGGAAACAGTGTGGTATATCCAGAGCGTACATTCGCAACTGCAGATCATAACACACCCACTATAAATCAACATTTACCAGTGGCAGACCCATTGTCTGCAAATCAGTTAGATGCATTAGAAAACAATGCTGCTAAATATGGTATTTCGCACTGGGGTTTAGGTGATAAAAACAACGGAATTGTACACGTTGTTGGTCCAGAAAACGGAATTACTTTACCTGGTGCTACTATTGTTTGTGGAGATTCGCATACATCAACGCACGGAGCTTTTGGTGCTATTGCCTTTGGTATTGGTACAAGTGAAGTAGAAATGGTATTGTCTACACAGTGCATTATGCAACCTAAACCAAAATCGATGCGTATTAACGTAAATGGTAAATTAGGTTTAGGAGTTACACCTAAAGATGTAGCTTTATACATTATTTCTCAGCAAACAACTTCTGGAGCTACTGGATATTTTGTAGAATATGCAGGTGATGTTTTTGAAGATATGACTATGGAAGGACGAATGACAGTTTGTAATTTGTCTATAGAAATGGGAGCAAGAGGAGGTATGATTGCCCCAGATGCAAAAACATTCGAATATTTAAAAGGTCGTTCTCAAACGCCTAAAGGAGCAGATTGGGATAAGGCAATGAACTATTGGGAAACGTTATATACTGATGAAGGCGCAAGCTTTGATGCAGAGTTTAATTATGATGCAGCAGATATTGAGCCAATGATTACTTATGGAACCAACCCAGGAATGGGAATTGGAGTTACAAAATCGATTCCAAATGCTGAAGCTGTAGAAGGTGGAGTAGAAACGTACAAAAAATCATTAGGCTATATGTCTTTTAACGAAGGTGATGCTATGATTGGTAAACAAATCGATTTTGTATTCTTAGGTTCTTGTACAAATGGACGTATTGAAGACTTTAGAGCATTTTGTTCTATTGTAAAAGGACGTAAAAAAGCGGATAATGTTACTGCTTGGTTAGTTCCAGGTTCTCACAAAGTAGTAGATCAAATTAAAGCTGAAGGTTTAGATAAGATTATAGACGATGCAGGTTTTGTATTAAGAGAACCAGGTTGTTCAGCTTGTTTGGCTATGAATGATGATAAAATTCCAGCAGGAAAATTATCAGTTTCTACATCAAACAGAAACTTTGAAGGACGTCAAGGTCCAGGTTCTAGAACATTATTAGCTTCTCCATTAGTTGCAGCAGCATCTGCAGTAGAAGGGAAAGTAACAGACCCAAGAACATTATTAGTATAAAAGTTATAAAGTATATAAGTAAAAAGTTAAAAGTAAAAAGTTCACACCAGTAAGAACTTTTAAACTTTTAAATTCTGAACTTTACAAACAATAAAACAATGGCATACGATAAATTTAATGTATTAACAAGTACAGCATATCCATTACCAACAGAGAATGTAGATACAGATCAAATTATTCCTGCTCGTTTCTTAAAAGCGACAGAGCGTAAAGATTTTGATATCAATTTTTTCCGTGATTGGAGATTCAATCAAGATGGAACACCAAAAGCAGATTTTCCTTTAAACAAAGAAATTTATGCAGGTTCTAAAATCTTAGTAGGAGGTAGAAACTTTGGTTCTGGTTCTTCAAGAGAGCACGCAGCTTGGTCTGTATACGATTTTGGTTTACGTTGTGTAATTTCATCGGCATTTGCAGATATCTTTAAGAACAACTGTTTAAATGTTGGAGTTTTACCTGTGCAAGTTTCACCAGAATTTGCAGATACTTTATTTGCAGCAATTATGGCTGACCCAAAAACGGAGATAAAAGTTGATTTACCAAATCAAACAGTAACTTTAGTAGCAACAGGAGAATCTGAATCTTTTGAAATCAATTCATACAAAAAAGACAATATGTTAAATGGTTTTGATGATATTGATTATTTAAAAAACATCGAAAACGAAATTGCTGCTTTTGCTGAAACAAGACCTTTTTAATTACTAAAAAGTCTTCGACAAGCTCAGACTGACATACTGATTACTAATTGTAATTTGGATTAACAATGTCACACTGAGCTTGTCGAAGTGATTTAAGTTAAGTAGATGACCCAAAGAAAAATTGAAATAATGGATACCACACTTCGTGATGGAGAACAAACATCAGGAGTGTCTTTTTCAGTTTCAGAAAAATTAACCATTGCAAAATTATTATTAGAAGAACTAAAGGTAGATCGTTTAGAAATTGCTTCAGCAAGAGTTTCTGAAGGAGAATTACAAGCAGTACAAAAAATTACTTCTTGGGCTTCAGAAAATAATCAGTTAAGTAAAATTGAGGTGTTAACCTTTGTTGATGGTGGAAAATCTATAGAATGGATGGTTGAAGCTGGAGCAAAAGTACAGAATTTATTAACCAAAGGTTCTTTAAATCACCTAACACATCAACTTAAAAAAACACCAGCACAACATTTTGCGGATATCAAAGCTAATATTGAGTTAGCTGCAAAAAACAACATTAAAACCAATGTATATTTAGAAGATTGGTCTAATGGAATGCGAAATTCAAAAGACTATGTTTTTGAATATTTAGACTTTTTAACAGCTCAAAAAGTAGAACGTATTTTATTACCAGATACTTTAGGGGTTTTAACACATACAGAAACTGCTAATTTCATCAAAGAAGTTAGAGAAAGATATCCAAAAACCCACATCGATTTTCATGGACATAATGATTACGATTTAGGTGTAGCCAATGTTATGGAAGCTGTAAAAGCGGGTGTAAATGGGTTACATTTAACCATAAATGGAATGGGTGAACGTGCAGGAAATGCACCAATGGCAAGTGTTATTGCAGTCATCAATGATTTTTTAACAGATGTAAAAGTTGATGTTAACGAAACCGCTTTAAACAAAGTTAGTAAGTTAGTAGAAACGTTTTCAGGATTTAGAATTCCTGTAAATAAACCTGTTGTAGGAGCAAATGTTTTTACACAAACAGCTGGAATTCACGCAGATGGAGATAATAAAAACAATCTGTATTTTAACGATTTAATGCCAGAACGTTTTGGTAGAAAACGTAAATACGCATTAGGAAAAACATCAGGAAAAGCAAATATCCAAAAGAATTTACAAGATTTAGGCATTAGTTTAAATGATGATGAATTAAAGAAAGTTACCCAACGAATTATTGAATTGGGAGACAAAAAAGAAGTCGTTTCTCAAGAAGATTTACCTTATATCATTTCTGATGTTTTAGATAGTGATACTATAGAAAAACGTGTAGTTGTAGAAAACTATGTATTAGGTCACGCAAAAGGAATGAAACCATCTACTACTTTGCAATTAAAAGTAGAAGGTGTACAATATGAAGCACACGCACAAGGAGATGGGCAATTTGATGCGTTTATGAATGCGTTGCGTAAATTGTACAAAACACACAGCAAAAAAGATTTACCAGATTTAGTAGATTATGGAGTTCGAATTCCTCCAGGAAGTCATTCTGATGCGTTGTGTGAAACCATCATTACTTGGAAAAGAGAAGAAAAGGAATTTATTACACGTGGTTTAGATTCAGATCAAACAGTATCTGCAATTAAAGCCACTGAGAAAATGCTCAATATTATTTAGTTTAAAAGTTAGAAAGTTGAAAGTTCAAAAAGTTCTATTTAGAACTCGAAAACAACAACTTTAAAACTTTATAAACTTTAAACTTTATAAACAAACAACAAAATGAAATTAAATATAGCCTTATTAGCAGGAGATGGAATTGGTCCTGAAGTAATAGACCAAGCCGTAAAAGTATCTGATGCAATTGCAAAAAAGTTCAATCACGAAATTAACTGGAAACCAGCATTAACAGGTGCTGCTGCTATTGATGCAGTTGGAGAGCCTTATCCTGATGAAACCCACGAAATTTGTGCTTCTTCTGACGCTGTTTTGTTTGGTGCTATTGGGCATCCAAGATTTGATAATGATCCTTCAGCAAAAGTGCGTCCAGAACAAGGATTGTTAAAAATGCGTAAAAAATTAGGATTGTTTGCCAATGTTAGACCAACATTTACATTTCCTTCTTTATTGGATAAATCACCTTTAAAAAGAGAACGTATTGAAGGAACTGATTTGGTTTTTTTACGTGAATTAACTGGAGGAATTTACTTTGGTGAAAAGGGTAGAAGAGAAGAAGGAGAAACTGCTTTTGACAATTGTGTTTATACTCGAGTAGAGGTTCAAAGATTAGCTAAAAAAGGTTTTGAATTGGCAATGACTCGTGGAAAGAAATTGTGTTGTGTAGATAAAGCGAATGTATTAGAAACTTCACGTTTATGGAGAGAAACTGTGCAAGCTATGGAAAAAGAGTATCCAGAAGTGGAGGTTTCTTATGAGTTTGTAGATGCAGTTGCAATGCGTTTGGTTCAATGGCCAAATAGTTATGATGTATTGATTACAGAAAATTTATTTGGAGATATTTTAACAGATGAAGCTTCTGTAATTTCTGGTTCTATGGGATTAATGCCAAGTGCTTCTTTAGGAGCTGAAATTGGTTTATTTGAGCCAATTCACGGTTCTTATCCACAAGCAACAGGATTAAATATTGCAAATCCTATGGCTACAGTTTTATCTGCTGCAATGATGTTCGAAAACTTTGGTTTACAAGCAGAAGGAAAAGCCATTAGAGATGCTGTAAATGAGGCTCTAAACAAAGGTATTGTTACCGAAGATTTAGCAGATGGTGGAAAAGCTTACGGGACATCAGAAGTTGGAGATTGGTTAGCAGAAAATATCTAATTATTTAGATTTTAAGTTTAAATATATGTAGAAAAGCTCTCGAGTTTCGAGAGCTTTTTTTATTATTCTTTATAAATTTTATCATACAAATCTTTGTAGATTTCTTTAATAACTGTACGTTTCATTTTCATAGTAGGAGTTAGGTGTCCATCATCAATAGACCAAACATCTGGAGTTAGTTCAAAACGTTTAATTTGTTCCCACTTACCAAAGTTTTTGTTGCATTTATTCACTTCTTTTTGAATTCGTTTAATTACTCTTTCAGAAGCAATAATTTCTTCATTAGAATTTGCAATATCTAAACCTTTATGTTTAATCCAATCTCTAACAAATTCAAAATTTGGTTGAATAATTGCAGCTGGCATTTTTTCTCCTTCACCAACAACCATTACTTGTTCTATAAACAAAGATTGTTTTAATTCTCCTTCTAATAAAGGCGGAACAACATATTTACCTCCAGAAGTTTTAAACATTTCTTTGGTTCTTCCAGTAATTTTTAAAAACCCTTCTTTATCAATTTCTCCTTTATCTCCGGTATGAAAATAATCTCCTTTAATAACGCTTGCAGTTTTTTCAGGATCTTTATAATATCCTTGCATTACATTAGGTCCTTTCACTAAAATTTCTCCATTATCGGCAATTTTTACTTCTACACCGCTAATAACTTTACCAACAGTTCCTACCTTAAAACCTTTATTTCTTTGATCGTTTACACTAACAACAGGAGAAGTTTCTGTTAAGCCATAACCTTCCATAATAGGCATTCCTGCTGCCGTAAAAACACGAGTTAATCGTTGTTGTAATGCAGCACTACCAGAAACCATTAATTTTAATTCGCCACCAAGTGCAGCTTGCCATTTAGAAAAAATTAGTTTTTTTGCCAATCCTAACTTTTTTTCATACCACCAACCATTAGCTCCATCTGGTTCGTATTGTAAACCTAAATTTACTGCCCAAAAGAATAATGCTTTTTTAATACCAGATAAAGCTTCTCCTTTTAAAATAATTTTATCATAAATTTTCTCGTACAAACGAGGAACAGCAGTCATTACATTGGGTTTAATTTCTTGAGCATTTTCTGAGAGTTTTTCAATAGACTCTGCAAAATAAGTAGATACTCCACAATATTGATATAAATAGAGAATCATTCTCTCAAAAATATGGCATACAGGTAGAAAACTTAATCCTTTATCTTTGCCGCTATTAAGAGGTACTCTTTCGTAAGAACTTAAAACATTAGAAACAATGTTTCTATGCGATAACATTACGCCTTTTGGTTTTCCAGTAGTACCAGAAGTATATATTAAAGTTGCTAAATCATCTGGTTTTACATTGTTTTTTCTATCTTCTACAACATTTTGATTGCTATCATCTTTTCCAGATTCTAAGACTTCTTTCCAGCTTTTTTCTCCTTTAATATCATCAAAAGTAAAAACGGCTTTTAGTTTGGTTTTCTTCTTTATTTTATTGATTTTTTGAAGTACCTCATCATCAGAAACAAAACAATAGATAGATTCTGAGTGATTTAAAACGTACTCATAGTCTTCTTTAGAAATAGTTGGATAAATGGGTACATTTTGAGCTCCGGTTTGTAAAACACCAATATCGCAAATATTCCATTCTGTTCTATTTGTAGACGAAATTACAGCTATTTTATCATTGGGTTTAACACCTAAATTGATTAAACCTCTACTAATTTGATTTGCTTGGTCTATGTATTTTTTTGTAGAGGTGCTTATCCATTCACCACTTGTTTTAGATGTAAATGCTTTGTCTAAATTGTATTTTTCTAACTGATAATAAGGGAAATCGAATAATCTTGTAACTTCTATTGCCATAAATCTTATTTTGAAGTAGGCAAATTAGTTAAATTCCCTTGATTTAACAAATACTTATTATAAGAGTTTTCTATTGAGAAATATATATTTTTTGATATAAATTTTGATATTTCTTTAAAATAATTTTTCTACGCATTTTCATGGTAGGAGTTAAGTGTCCATGGTCTATAGTCCACTCATCTGGTGTAATTTGAAACTTTTTAATTTGTTCCCATTTTCCAAAACGCTTATTGTAAAAATCAATCTCTTTTTGAACTCTATTGATGAGTTTTTCATCAGAAGTTACATCAATAATTGCATGATGGTGTCTTTTTGCCCATTCTTTTACAAAATCGAAATTAATTTGAATTAAAGCAGCAGGCATCTTTTCTGCTTCACCAATTACCATAATTTGTTCTATAAAACGCGATTGTTTAAATTCACTTTCTAAGGCTGCAGGTGCAATATATTTTCCACCAGAAGTTTTAAAAATTTCTTTTTTTCTATCAGTAATTTTTAAGAAACCATCGTTATCAATTTCTCCAATATCACCTGTATGCAAAAAACCATTTACAATTGTTTTTTTGGTAAGTACTATCTGTTTGTAATAACCCAACATTATATTGTCGCCTTTCATCAAAATTTCTCCATCATTAGCTATTTTAATTGTTACTCCTTGTAAGGGTTTTCCTACAGTACCAATTTTAAAATTGCCATTTCTCATATCGTTTACAGACCCAGTTGGTGCAGCTTCTGTCATTCCATAACCTTCAAAAATAGGAATGTTTGCTGCTGTAAAAATTCGGATTAATTTGGGTTGTAAAGGTGCGCTTCCAGAAACCATATATTCTAAGTGGTTGCCTAACGCAGCTCTCCATTTTGAGAAAATAAGTTTGTTGGCTATTCTTAATTTGAAATGATACCAAGCACCATTTTTATGATAAGGTTCAAATTTTTCTCCTAAAGCAAGAGCCCAAAAGAAAAGCCATTTTTTTATTCCTTTTAGATTACTACCTTTATCTACAATTTTATCAAATATTTTTTCTAAAAGCCTTGGCACAACTGCTAAATAATGGGGTTTCACTTCTCTAATATTGTCGCCAATTTTCTCTAAACTTTCTGCAAAATAGATTTCTGCACTTCTATATTGATTGTAATAAGAAGAAGCTCTCTCAAAAATATGACAAATAGGTAAGTAGCTTAAAACCCTAATATTATCTTTCTTAATTTCTTGTAAAGAAGTTTTTGTTGCAAAAACAGCTGTAATAATATTTTTATGACTTAGCATTACACCTTTAGGAGTTCCTGTTGTGCCAGAAGTATAAATAATTGTGGCTAAATCATCGGGTTTAACATTTGTTTTAAGTTGTTCTATTTTTGATTGAAAATTTTCTTTTTCTCCTAATTTTAAAAAATAATTCCAACTATAATTAGATTCTAATTCTTCTAAAGAATATATATTTTTAAGTTGTGTTTTAGCAGCAACAGATTTTACTTTTTGATAAATTTCATTGTTAGAAACAAAACAAAATTTTGCGTCAGAATGATTTAAAATATATCCATAATCTTTTTCAGAAAGTGTAGCATATAAAGGGATGTTTTGAGCTCCTATTTGTAAAACGCCAATATCTAAAATATGCCAATTCGGATTGTTATTTTCTGTAATTACAGCAATTTTATCTTTTGGTTTTACACCTAAAGAAAGCAATGAAGCACTAACCTTATTCGCTAAATAAATGTATTTTTCTGAAGATATTGAATGCCAAATGTTTTCTTTTTTATAATTTAAAGATTTTTCAATTGGTTTGTTAGAAAGTTGATGATATGCAAAATCGAAAAGGCGCGTAACTTGGTTAGACATGCTTAATAATTAAGTGTACAATATAATAAAGTATTTTTTATAAGTATAAATAAAAAAAGGCTAACTGCTTAAAAGCAATTAGCCAATTCTGTTATAGGTTAGCCCCTAATCCAACCCATTCCATTATGTATGCAAGTTAAAATTAATTGCGGAATAAAAAATAGGTATTAATACCTATTTTTTATCAATTAAGTACTTACTAAAACTTCTTCCATTAATTTTTGTGTACTTAGAATCAATATCATAAGCAACTTTCATGTTAGAGATGTTAAAATCTCCAGAAACTTTCATGTATTTTATATTTAAGTCTTCTTCGAAATTAGTGTTTTTAAAAGACACTCCATCATTAAATTGAGTGTACTTAAAAGTAGCAGAATCTTTAAAAATTGAGTTAGAAAAGCTTACTTTTTTGCTAAATTTTGCATATTTAAAAGTTGCTATTTCATCAAAAGTAGTGTTAGAAAAACTAATATCTTTATCAAATTTTGCATATTTAAAAGTACTATCATCATTAAAAGAGCTTCCCGAAAAATCTGCATCTCTTTCAAAACGAGAATATTTAAACATAGCTTTGCGTTCAAATTTACAATCTTTAAAAATAGCAATTTCTTCAAAACTTGCTATAAAAGTATAACCACTGTCTTCATCTGGTATGTATGCTAAAACATCATCTTTAAAAGTACAGTTTGTAAAAGATATTTTTACATCTATTAATTTTTTTACGGTATTGTCTTTATTACCATTCCACCAACTATTTTTCTTTCTTACAGGAAGTTTAGCCATAGCATCATCCATGTAAGTAAAGTCTAATACTCCTACAATTGTAGCGTTAGAAATTGAAATTGATTTACCAGCTTTAATATCTTTCATAATTTTTGAAGCCTCTACAGTTTTTTGTGCAAAAGCAACAGAAGAAATTAGCAAAAAGGTAAGTGCTAAGAATGTAATTTTATTTTTCATTTAATTAAAGTTTTATAATTATTTACATAATAGAGACAAATAAAGTTTTGATTTGTGACACTTTTAAGTTTTTCTTTTGAAAAAAACCACAAAAAAACCAAAAAGGTTAAGTTTTAATCAAGCTTTTACTATAAACAATAGCTTTACTGTAAAACGTTCATTGCATGATTTTTATCATCTTTATTTTTTTTGTTTTCTTATACTTTTATGTACGCTTTTATTAGCATTTAATGTAAAAATAATCAAATAAACATATTATGGAAGTATTACAAAAAGTAAAACCCCGTGTATACAAGTTTGGGGATAAACAAGCAGATGGTAACAGTAAAATGAAAAATTTGCTTGGAGGTAAAGGAGCAAATTTAGCAGAAATGAGTGCTATTGGAATTCCAGTTCCTCCAGGATTTACCATAACAACAGAAGTTTGTACAGAATACAATTTATTAGGCGAATACGCTGTTATAGAAATGATTCGAGAAGAAGTAGAAACTGCAATCGAAAACATAGAAAACTTAATGGAAACTAAATTTGGCGACAAAGAAAACCCGCTTTTAGTTTCTGTTCGTTCTGGAGCAAGGGTTTCTATGCCCGGAATGATGGATACCGTTTTAAACTTAGGTATGAATGATGAAGTTGTTTTAGGTTTGGCTAAAAAAACCAATAATGAACAATTTGCATGGGATTCTTATCGACGTTTTATACAAATGTACGGTGGCGTTGTTTTAGGAATGAAACCTGCATCAAAAGAAGATATCGATCCTTTTGAAGAAATTATGGAACATCTTAAAGAAAAAAGAGGAATTCAATTAGATACAGAATTTACTGTTCAAGATTTAAAAGATTTGGTGTATGATTTTAAAGATGCTGTAAAAAAACGAACAGGTAAAGATTTTCCTACTAATCCTTGGGATCAACTCTGGGGCGCTGTAATTGCGGTTTTTAATAGTTGGAATGGAGATAGAGCAGTGTATTACAGAAATATGAATGGTTTTCCAGCAGAATGGGGAACAGCTGTAAACGTGCAAGCAATGGTATATGGTAATATGGGAGAAAACTCTGGTACAGGTGTTTGTTTTACACGAGATGCAGGTACAGGAGAAAATGTATTTAATGGAGAATATCTAATCAATGCGCAAGGAGAAGACGTAGTAGCTGGTGTAAGAACACCTCAGCAAATTACTAAATTGGGTTCTCAGCGTTGGGCAGAATTGGCAAAAATAGAAGAAGTAGAAAGGCTTGAAAAATATCCTTCTTTAGAAGAATTAATGCCTTCTATTTTCAATGAATTAAACGAGTATCAAAACATTTTAGAAAAGCATTACAGAGATATGCAAGATATGGAGTTTACAATGCAAAATGGTAAACTTTGGATTCTTCAAACCAGAAACGGAAAGAGAACTGGAGCTGCAATGGTAAAGATTGCAATGGATTTATTAAAAGAGGGAATGATTGATGAAAAAGAAGCTTTATTACTGGTAGAACCTAATAAATTAGATGAATTATTGCACCCAGTTTTTGATGCTAAAGCATTAAAAAAAGCCAATGTAATTGCACAAGGTTTACCTGCATCACCAGGAGCAGCAACTGGTAAAATTGTGTTTTTTGCAGATGAAGCAAGCAAATATAAAAATAGCATTTTGGTAAGAATAGAAACTTCTCCAGAAGATTTAGAGGGAATGAATATTGCCAAAGGAATTTTAACAGCAAGAGGAGGAATGACATCTCATGCTGCTGTTGTAGCTCGTGGAATGGGTAAGTGCTGTATTTCTGGTGCGGGAGCTTTAAAAATTAATTATAAGAATAGAACTTTAACAGTAGATGGGCATGAATATCATGAAGGAGATTGGATTTCTTTAAATGGTTCTACTGGTAATATTATTGAGGGTAAAGTAGCTACTATGGAACCAGAATTAAGTGGCGAATTTGCAGAATTAATGAAATTAGCAGATAAATATGCAGTTATGAAAGTTAGAACCAATGCAGATAGTCCTAAAGATGCTAAAATAGCAAGACAATTTGGAGCACAAGGTATTGGATTAACAAGAACTGAACACATGTTCTTTGAATTGGATAGAATTAAAGCAATGCGCGAAATGATTCTGGCAGATACTGTAAAAGGAAGAAGACAAGCATTAGAAGATTTATTACCCATGCAACGTGAAGATTTTGAGGGTATTTTTGAAGCTATGGAAGGGCATGCTGTAACAATTCGTTTACTTGACCCGCCATTACACGAGTTTGTACCTCATCAATTGGCAACACAAAAAGACTTAGCAGACGAAATGCATATTTCTTTACAAGCTGTTAAAAACAAGGTAGCAGAATTAGAAGAATTTAACCCAATGTTAGGTCACAGAGGTTGTCGTTTAGGAAATACTTATCCAGAAATTACAGAAATGCAAACAAGAGCAATTATTGAGGCTGCATTGAATTTAAAAACAAGAGGAATTATATGTAAGCCAGAAATAATGGTTCCATTAATTGGTACAGTAAAAGAGTTTGAAGCTCAAGAAACAATTATTAGAACTACTGCAAAAGAAATTTTTGAAGAAAGAAATGACACTGTAGAGTATTTAGTAGGTACTATGATAGAAATACCAAGAGCAGCTTTAATGGCAGATAAAATAGCAGAAAAAGCAGATTTCTTTTCTTTTGGTACAAACGATTTAACGCAAATGACATTTGGATATTCAAGAGATGATGCGGGTAAATTCTTACCTATTTATCTTGAAAAAGGAATTTTAAAAAATGATCCTTTTGAAATATTAGATCAAGAAGGTGTAGGACAGTTAGTTAAGATGGGAACAGAAAGAGGTAGAAGTACAAAACCAAATTTAAAAGTTGGTATTTGTGGCGAACATGGTGGCGAACCAACTTCTGTTGAATTCTGTTATAAAACAGGAATGAATTATGTTAGTTGCTCTCCTTATAGAGTTCCAATTGCAAGATTAGTATCTGCGCAAGCATCTATTAAATCAATGAATTAATTTTTCCATAATTTTATTTTTAAAACCCAGAAGTAATTACTTCTGGGTTTTGTTTTAGGTATTAGAATACTTAATATTTATAAATATAAAAAGACCAAATAATTAAATTTGGTTTTTTTTAAACTTCATAGCAAATATCTTAAATATTCCCCAAAAATTATATGTAATATATTCAAAGCAAAGGTAGAAAAGTTGTAAAGATTAATATTGTAAAAAATCGTAATACTTATTTTTTTAAAGCTTTTTTTACTAATGTAAATTCATCAGCAAAAAATTTTGATGGAGATTTAGTAGTAAATGATTTAAAATCTCTCGAAAAATGAGATTCATCATAATAATCATACATATAAATTAAATCTTTTAAACTAATAGCATTGTTTTCATATTGCTTCATTAAATTTAAAAAACGATGAATGCGAATATACTTTGCAGGGGTTAAACCTACCATTTTTTTGAATTGAGTTTCTAAAGTTTTTTGCCCAAATGGAAGACTACTTAATAATTCATTAACAGAAAGCATTCCCTCTTTTTGATGAATAGTATTTATAACCTTATCTATAGCTTGTGTATTTTTATTTTCAATTAAGGGTATGGTTAAAAGTAAATTTTCTATTTCTTGAAATAATGTATTAAAATTTTGGCTATTTCTTTTAAATATTTGCTCAAATTTTTCTGACAAAATAGCGTCTATTTCATTAAAATAAAGATTTTTATTCGTGAATTTAGAAATATTTAAATTGGTAAGTTTATATAGAGCAGTTGGTTTAAAATTTAACCCACAAGAAAACCCTACTGCTTCTACACTAAAATCATAAGATTTATAAAACTGACCATTTAAAATAAGCTTTTTTAGGAGTGTAGTTTTTTTATTGATAATTGTTTTTTGTCGATCACCATAAACATAAGTAAACCCTGTAAAGCCTAATGGAATCATTACTGTTTTAAAAGGAATACAATCTTTAGAATAAGAAATATGATAAAATTCTTCTACTAAATGATTCACTTTTTTTACATTAAAATAAGTAAGTTTCATAGAACACAATTTTCTATTTTAAAAATAAATAAAAAATTCTACAAAAAACTATTTTTTACTGGTTATCCAGTTTTTAGCATTTACAAAAGCCTCTAACCAAGGCGAAACTTCGTCTTTTCTGCCTTTTGGATAATTTGCCCAATTCCATTGGAATATTGAACGCTCAATATGAGGCATGGTTACTAAATGTCTTCCAGATTTATCACATAGCATAGCTGTATTAAAATCGGAACCATTTGGGTTATTAGGATAGCCTTCATAACCATATTTGGCAACAATATGATAGTTTTCTTCAGCTTCTGGTAGACTGAATTTTCCTTCTCCATGAGAAATCCAAACCCCTAATTCTGTTCCTGCTAAAGATGATAACATCACTGAATTGTTTTCTTGAATTTTTACTGATGTAAAAGAACTTTCGTGTTTTTGAGAATCATTATGATGCATTTTTCCATGCACTTCATGCTCAGGATTTATCAATTCTAATTCCATCCAAAGTTGACAACCATTACAAATACCTACAGACAAAGTATCTTCTCTTTTAAAGAAATTCTTTAAAGCTGTATTTGCTTTTGCATTGTATTTGAATGCTCCTGCCCAACCTTTTGCAGAACCTAAAACATCAGAATTAGAAAAACCACCAACAGCTCCAATAAACTGAATGTCTTCCAAAGTTTCACGACCCGAAATTAAATCGGTCATGTGTACATCTTTTACATCAAAACCAGCTAAATACATGGCATTTGCCATTTCACGTTCTGAATTTGAACCTTTTTCACGGATAATTGCTGCTTTGGGTTTGTCATTTCGACCTTGTGGAGAAATCTTTTCTACTTTAAGATTCTTCGACTTCGTTTCTCTTCGCTCAGAATGACAAGAGTTAATTACGTCCTCTAATTTTCCAGTAAAATTTCTTGGAAATTTATAAGTTAATGGCTGCTTTTTATAATTATCAAACCTATCTTGAGCTAAATTATTAGCTGTTTGTTTTTTATCTAATAAAAAAGACGTTTTGTACCAAACATCTCTCATTTCATTAACATCAAAAGAGAAATTGTCATTATTATTTTTGATGTTTACTATTCCTGAATTGTTTGCAGTTCCTATAGTAGAAAATTCAATATTAGTCTTTGATAAAATAGGTTCTACAGAAGAATCTGCTTGAAAAACAATTCCTGAATTTTCAGCAAATAGTACTTTTATTGAATCCTCTTCATTTAAAGAAGAAATATCAAAATCAGCTCCTAAATTTACATCAGCAAAACACATTTCTAATAAAGTTGTAATCAAACCACCAGAAGCAACATCATGTCCTGCAACAATTTTATCTGCTTTAATTAAATCTTGAAGGGTATTAAAAACCGTTTTTACATAAGATGCATTTTTAACGTCCGGAGCTTCATTTCCAATGGTATTTAATACTTGATTGAATGAACTTCCTCCTAATTTAAAATTGTCTTGAGAAACGTTGATGTAGTAAATATTTCCTCCATCAACTTGTAAAACAGGTTCTACAACTTTAGAAATTTCATTACAATTGGCAGCAGCAGAAATGATGACTGTTCCAGGAGCAATGACATCTCCATCAGGATATTTTTGCTTCATAGATAAAGAATCTTTTCCTGTGGGTACATTGATTCCTAAATCAATTGCAAACTCTGAAACTGCTTGTACAGCTTTGTACAAACGTGCGTCTTCGCCTTCATTTTTACAAGGCCACATCCAATTTGCAGAAAGAGAAACGCTTTTTAAATTGTCTTTTAATGGTGCCCAAATCATATTTGTTAATGCTTCTGTAATAGAATTTCTACTTCCAGCTTCTGGATTGATTAATCCAGCAATAGGGGAGTGCCCAATTGTAGTTGCAATGCCTTCTTTTCCATTATAATCTAAAGCCATCACTCCAACATTGTTCAACGGAACCTGCAAAGGTCCCACACATTGTTGTTTGGCAACTTTACCACCAACACATCTGTCTACTTTATTGGTAAGCCAATCTTTACAAGCTACTGCTTCTAACTGTAAAACTTGTTCTAAATAGATTTGTAAGTTCTTAGTTTTGTAACGTGGATTTTTATATTTTCTGCTGACAGTTTTATCTGTCATAATTGTTTTTGGAGACGAACCAAACATATCTTCCATAGCCAAATCCATTGGTTTATCTCCTTTGGTTTTCGATTCAAAAGTAAAACGATTATCGCCAGTAACATCTCCAACTGTGTACATAGGCGAACGTTCACGTGCTGCAATTTTTTGTAAAGTTTTGGTGTGTTTTTCTGCAATAACCAATCCCATTCTTTCTTGAGATTCGTTTCCAATAATTTCTTTTGCTGATAAGGTTGGGTCACCAACAGGTAATTTATCTAAATCTATTTTTCCTCCTGTATCTTCTACCAATTCAGACAAACAATTTAAATGACCTCCAGCTCCATGATCGTGAATAGAAACAATAAAATTCTCATCACTTTCTACCATTCCACGAACTGCATTTGCAGCACGTTTTTGCATTTCTGGATTCGAACGTTGTACAGCATTCAATTCAATTCCTGATGCAAATTCTCCTGTATCTGCTGATGAAACTGCTGCACCACCCATTCCAATTCTATAATTTTCTCCACCTAAAATTACAATTTTATCACCTTCTTTTGGGGTATCTTTTATGGCTTGTTCTGCTTTTCCATAACCAACTCCACCAGCTTGCATAATTACTTTATCAAAACCTAATTTGCGAGCTTCTTCTTCGTGCTCAAAAGTTAAAACAGAACCACAAATTAAAGGTTGCCCAAATTTATTACCAAAATCTGATGCTCCATTAGAAGCTTTGATTAAAATATCCATGGGTGTTTGGTACAGCCAATCTCTTGCTGCGAACTTTTGTTCCCAAGGTCTATTTTCTTCCAAACGAGAATACGAAGTCATATAGACTGCTGTACCTGCTAAAGGTAAAGAACCTTTTCCTCCTGCAAGTCTATCTCTAATTTCTCCTCCAGAACCAGTTGCAGCTCCATTAAAAGGTTCTACTGTTGTTGGGAAGTTATGCGTTTCTGCTTTTAATGAAATTACAGAATCAAAATCTTGAGTTTCATAAAAATCTGGTTTATCAGCAGATTTTGGCGCAAATTGTTCAACTCTTGGTCCTTTTATAAAAGCCACATTGTCTTTGTATGCTGAAACAATACCATTCGGATTTTGTTTAGACGTTTCTTTTATCATTTTGAATAGTGAAGTAGGTTGTTCTTCTCCATCAATTACAAAAGTTCCGTTAAATATTTTATGACGACAGTGCTCTGAATTTACTTGGCTAAATCCAAAAACTTCAGAATCGGTTAATTTTCTTCCTATTTTTTTTGCAACACCTTCTAAATAAGCTACTTCTTCATCACTTAAAGACAACCCTTCTTGTTGGTTGTAAGCTGCAATATCATCAATCTCTAAAATAGCTTCTGGTTTGATGTCTATAGTAAATGTATCTTGATTTAAACTTTTAAATTTTTCAGAAATCATTGGGTCAAAATCAGAAAAATCTTCAGAAACTGATGTGAATTCTTCTATTCTGATAATGTTAGAAACTCCCATATTTTGTGTTATTTCGACTGCATTTGTACTCCATGGAGTAATCATTGCAGCTCTTGGACCAATAAAAAAAGCGTCAATGTAAGACGCTTCTATTTTAGGTTGATTTCCAAATAACCAAGTTAATTTAGAAATTGTTTCTGTGTTTAATTCTTTTGTTGTTTGAACAGCGAAAACTTTACTGTTTTTGTTTCCAAAGAAATGAATCATTATAAATTTGTATTAGCGTGTTGTTGTAAAAATGCAAATTTACTTTTTTTCGACTGAACTATGCTAAATTATTTTATTGAAATTGATGAGTTATTCACTTGTTTTGAACAAGTAGGAATTACTTATTGTTTTAGAAATTTAAGCGTTAGTGATGTATTGTTTTGAGAAATTTTAAGAATATACAAACCACTTTTAATTGTAGAAATATCGATTTTATTCGAATCAGAAATTGTTGTTGAAAGTATTTTTTTTCCTACAAGATTATAGATGTAAATTGTATAAGTACCGGTTTTGTTAAGAAATAAAGAGTCTTCTTTTACTGGGTTTGGGTAAATTTTTAATTTTGAAAAACTATTTTTAAGAGTACTTAATGTTCCCCATCTATCTACAGGTTGCTGTGTTCCAGAAGGTGGGTTTCCCCAAATTTTAGTTGCTAAATATGGGTTGTCTATAAAAGGATTTCTATTGCCTTGTGCATAAGCATTGTTTGTGTTTTCATGATAGTTGTTCCTGTTGTCTTCAATGGTAGAAACTGGGTCTTCTGCATTCCATTTAAGAAATAAATCGATCATATCATCTGGTGTTGCAGCGTTATTTCCAACACCTACTGCAGAAGGTAAACATTGATTTCCGTAACGTAAATACATATACATCATCATTCTTGCTACATCACCTTTCCATTCGTCACCTGGATACCATCCATTAGCAACATTCCCAGAGTTTCCAGCTCCATTTGCAAATTTTTTATTACCTCTTTGGCTGTTGTATTGCACATCAGAAGGTCTTAAGTGATGCGCATCTGCACCAGCACCAGAAGAACCTAAATTTGGATTTCCAAGAGATCTTGGGTAAGTGTGTTCTCTGTTCCATTCTCCGTTATTACCTCCATTATTATTAATTCCTCTTGTTCTTGCTGTAATTCCAGAAGCACTGTAACCATAAATAAGTAAAACCTGTGATGAATTTGTTGGGTTTACATCTGTGTTTTTACAAGCATTCCAAACTCCTGGTGTGTACGATAAGAAATTGGTGTGTGTATTTATAATTCTCGTGGCTAAATCGTTTTTTAAAGCGATTCCGTTTTTTGTGAAGTCAATACCATTGTAATATGATTGTTGACTATATAAAGCACTACTAATAAGTAGTACAAAAATGTATAAAAACTTTTTCATTATTTTTTGATAAACTTAACTGAATATAATTTGTTTTCAACTTCAAATTTAAGGATATATATTCCTTTTGATAATGATTTTAAGTTAATTTCTTCTTTTGGATTTTTGTAAGCGGTTATTTTTTTTCCAAAAGAATTGTAAATAGTTATATTTTTTAAGCTAAGATTATTGGTGTTTAGAATTTTTAATGTTGTATTCACAGGGTTAGGGTATAATTGAAATCCTTCTAAAATAAAAGATTCAATATTTAAAGTAGAGTTGTGTTTCCCTATATCTTCTGTATTATCTTTGGGTAATTCATCCCATTCGTTGGTAATATCAAACGAAGTATTGGGTTGAGAAACGCCGCTTTTTCTTCGTAAGGTTTTATCTTTAGCAAAGTTAGCAGAACCACCATTATAAGTACCAATAATATCAATTAAAACATCGTTTTTAAATAATCCAACAGGGTCATTTCCGCTAAAATTAACTGGCTCTCCAAAGTTTGTTGCACTTGAATTTGGTTGAACAAAATCTGCTTGTGCAATTAAATTAGCATCGTCTGCTTTTCCGTTAATTATAACATAAACATCATCTTTTATAATTGTTCCAGAAAGGTTTAGGGCTGTACTCCAAATTTGTCCATCTTGTCCACCATCTTTTTGTCTTTTAATGCTATACCCATTTAAATTAACATCTGTATTGGTAACATTAGCTATTTCTAAGGCTTTGTTGTTAGAAGAACCTTCTACGTATTCAGAGAAAAATAATTCATTGGCAGTTGTTGTAGAGCCGTCTGTTGTTGTTGCATTTACAGAGCTTGAGAGTGCAGAACTATTTCCTACCGCATCTTTAGCTAAAATTTGAACACTATATGTAGTTGAAGTTGTTAAACCTGTTAGGGTAAAATTGGTTTGAGGCGTTGATGCGCTTATGCTTCCGTCTAAATAAATATCATAACTGGTAACTGCTGTGTTGTCTGTAGAAGCAGACCATGTTGCAATAAAAGACGTTCCGGTTTCATTGCTAATAACAATGTTTGTGGGTACACTTGGCGCTTGAGTATCTTGTAAAGTCTTTACATTTATAGGCGAACTTTGTGCTGATTTATTATCGGCAATATCTTTAGCTAAAACTGTAATTGAATATGATGTATTTGAATTTAATCCTGAAATTGTTGTTGAGGTATTTGTTGTATTTGTATTTAAATTTCCGTCTACAAAAACATCGTAACTTGAAACAGATACATTATCAGTAGAAGCTGTCCAAGAAACATCAATAGAAAAGGTTGTAATATTACTTGCAGAGACATTATTAGGAACAGAAGGTGCTTCTGTATCGGTATTTGTATAGATGCCCCAAATGTCTTCTGCTTCTGGGCCTCCCCAAATTCTTGTAGCTAATCTTGGGTTATCTATAAAAGGATTTCTATTTCCTTGGGCAAAGGCATTTGCTGTATTTTCATGATAGATGTTTCTTTGTTTTTCTATATCAGAAACTGGGTCTTCAGCATTCCATTGTAGAAATAAATCGATCATATCATCTGGAGTAGAAGAAGAACTGCCAATTCCTACATTAGAAGGTAAACATCTATTGCCATAACGTAAGTACATATACATCATCATTCTTGCAACATCACCTTTCCATTCATCTCCAGGATACCATCCATTAGATGATGAGCCTGAGTTGGCACCAGAACCAGTAGCAAATTTTTTATTTCCTCTAGATGAATTTCTTTGCACATCAGAAGGTCTTAGATGATGCGCATCTGCACCAGGGCCAGTTTCACCAAGGTTTGGGGTTCCTAAAGATCTTGGATAAACATGTTCTCTATTCCAATCTCCTGTACTACCACTATTATCGTCTTTTCCTCTTTCTCTATCGTTTGTTACATCTGCATCAGAACCATTTTCCCAACCATAAACTAATAAAACTTGAGAATTGTTGGTAGGATTTAAGTCTGTTATTTTACTTGCATTCCAAACATCAGGTGAGTAAGAAAGAAACCTTGTATGAGTGTTAATAATTTTGGTGGCCAAAGCATCTTTTAAAGCAATACCAGTTAGGTTTAAATCTACATCACTATAATAGCTTTGTTGTGAAAAAGTATGAGTTGTTAAAAAAATAACAACTAAAAAAAAGAGTAATCTTTTCATTGTAAGATAAATTATTTAATTGAAACGATTTCTTTTTCTGCAATACTAAATTTCGATATTAGCAATTAATGTACGAAATTTTATTTTCTTTCTAAAAGCGCCATGTAAAATCCATCAAAATTAGATGTATGTGCTAAAACTTTTTTATCAGAAACAAAGGTAAACTCTTTCCCTGCTTCTGAGGTTAAGAATTGGTTAACTTGTTCTTGATTTTCTGAGGGTAATATAGAACATGTAGCATACACCATTTTACCATTAGGTTTTACCATTTTAGAATAACTCTGTAAAACTTCTTGTTGAACGTTTTTAATGTTTTCTATAAATTCTGGTTGCAATTTCCATTTAGAATCTGGGTTTCTACGAATAACACCTAGCCCAGAACAAGGTGCATCTATTAGAACTCTATCTGCTTTTCCGTATAATTTTTTAATAGGTTTTGTAGAATCTATTACTCGTAAATCAATATTATGAGCTTTGTTTCTTTTGGCTCTAATTTTTAGTTTTTTCAATTTACTCTCATAAATATCCATTGCAATAATTTGCCCTTTATTTTCCATTAAAGTAGACAAATGCAACGTTTTTCCGCCAGCACCAGCACAAGTATCTACTACTTTCATTCCGGGTTTAACGTCTAAATAAGCAGCAACTAATTGAGAAGAAGCGTCTTGTACTTCAAAATATCCGTTATGAAACGCTTCAGTTTTAAAAACATTAGCTCTTTCTTCTAATATTAACGCATCTGGGTGGTTAGGAATAAAATGTGTAATTACATTTTCTACACGTAATTTTTTTTGCAAAAGTTCTTTAGAAATATTTAAAGTATTGGTTCTTAAAATAACCTTAGCTTGTTTGTTTAAAGCAGCAATTTCTTTGGTCCAAATTTCTTCACCTAATTCAGAAGCACACAATTCATCCATCCAATCTGGAATCGATTCTCTAAATTTTCTAATTTTAGACAATTCTGCAAAACGCCCTTTAATTCTTCTTTCTGGAACATCTCCAATTTGGTTCCAATCTGGTAAAGGAATTCCTCTTAAGACACACCAAACAGAAAACAATCTCCATATATTATCTCTGTCAAAAGGAACTTTAACTTCGGCAATCTCTGCATACAATCTATTCCAACGAACAATATCATAAATGGTTTCAGCCACAAACTTACGATCTCTGGCACCCCAACGTTTATCTCTTTTTAAAGCTTTTTCTACAGCTTTATCTGCATAAACACCTTCGTTAAATATATCTCTAATGCTGTCTATAACCGCAAAAGTTAAGTTTCTGTGTAATCTCATTCTAAAATTATAATGGGATGCAAATATACACTAAATAAAAGGTTTAGTTTGTGTTAAATTTATAACGATTTCTGTATTTTCGTTACTCATACAATTTAAACTTGAATTTAGACTATCCAATTACATACATTAAAGGAATAAGTGTGCAAAGGGCAACTTTGCTCTACACAGAATTGGGTATAAAAACGTGCAATGATTTATTAAATTTTTTTCCATACAGATATATAGATAAAACCCAATTTTATCAGATAAAAGATTTGCAACCTAATTCTTCTGAAGTGCAAATTGTGGGTAAAATTACCAATGTAAAATCTGTTGCTCAAAAAAAAGGAAGTCGTTTGGTGGCAACTTTTCAAGACGCTTCTGGTTCTATGGAGCTGGTTTGGTTTAAAGGTCAAAAATGGATTAAAGACTCGCTTAAAGTTAATATGCCTTATGTAGTTTATGGAAAATTAAATCATTACAATGGTAAGTTTAGTATTCCGCATCCAGAAATGGAGTTGGTTACAGAATATAAAAAAAAGTTACAAACTAAAATGCAACCTGTGTACCCATCCACAGAAAAATTATCTAACTCTGGAGTTTCAAATAAATTGATGCGAACTTATATTCAGAATTTATTACAACACGTTTATGATGGAATTCAAGAAAGTTTATCAGCAGAAATAATTGATGATTTTAAACTGATGCAGAAACGAGATGCTCTGTTAAATGTACATTTTCCTAAAAGTCAAGAAAATTTAGCCAAAGCACAATATCGTTTAAAATTTGAAGAATTATTTTTTATTCAGCTGCAATTGGTTAGAAAGAAACTCATCAATAAAACAAAAATTAAGGGTTTTGTTTTCGAAAATGTGGGAGAAAAGTTTAATACGTTTTATAAAAACCATTTGCCTTTTAAACTAACAAATGCTCAGAAAAGAGTGCTAAAAGAGATTCGAAAGGATGTTGCTTCTGGAGCTCATATGAATCGTTTGTTACAGGGTGATGTGGGTTCAGGCAAAACCATAGTTGCTTTATTAACCATGTTGTTGGCAATTGATAACGGTTTTCAAGCTACAATTATGGCACCCACAGAAATTTTAGCAAAGCAACATTTTACAGCAGTTTCAGAACTTTTACAAGGCATGAATGTTAAAGTTGATATTCTTACAGGCTCAGTAAAAACTAAAAAAAGAAGAGAAATTCATGCAAATTTAGAAGATGGCACTTTGCATATTTTGGTTGGAACTCACGCACTTTTAGAAGATAAAGTACAATTCAACAACTTAGGAATTGCCATTATTGATGAGCAACACAGGTTTGGAGTGAAACAAAGAGCAAAACTTTGGTCTAAAAACCAACTTCCACCACATATTTTAGTAATGACAGCCACTCCAATACCAAGAACTTTGGCAATGTCTGTTTATGGTGATTTGGATATTTCTGTAATTGATGAATTACCACCAGGAAGAAAAGAAGTAAAAACTGTGCATCGTTTTGATAGCAATAGATTATCTGTATTTAGGTTTTTAAAAGATGAAATTAAAAAAGGGAGGCAAGTGTATGTTGTGTATCCTTTAATTCAAGAGTCTGAAGCTATGGATTACAAGGATTTAATGGATGGGTATGAGAGTATTTCTCGAGAATTTCCTTCACCTAAATATCAGATAAGTATTGTGCATGGAAAAATGAAACCTGCAGATAAAGAGTACGAAATGCAGCGTTTTGTAAAAGGTGAAACACAAATTATGGTGGCAACAACAGTAATAGAAGTTGGTGTAAATGTGCCTAATGCTAGTGTTATGGTTATTGAAAGTGCAGAACGTTTTGGACTCTCTCAACTGCATCAATTAAGAGGAAGAGTTGGGCGAGGAGCAGACCAAAGTTATTGTATTTTATTATCTAGCTTTAAATTGTCTGAAGAAGCTAAAACCCGATTAAAAACTATGGTAGAGACTTCTGATGGATTTAAAATAGCAGAAGTAGATTTAAAATTACGGGGACCTGGAAATATTATGGGCACACAACAAAGTGGTGTTTTAAATTTAAAGATTGCTGATGTAGCAAAAGATGCAAATATTTTAGTTACAGCAAGAAATACAGCAATAGAAATTTTACAAAATGACCCAAATCTTTCTGATGAGAAAAATCTTTCAATTCAAAAAGCATTTGTTAAAATGACTCAATCATCAAAAATTTGGAGCAATATTAGTTAAGTTTTTATGCTAGAAAATAAGAATAAAAAAACGCCTTGGCCAACAAAAAAAGTCATGGAACAGATATATGAGCTAAGTCTTTGGGGTAAAAATGATACCAATTTTTACTCTGGTTATGGTTCTCATAACTATAATATTATTTATCCATATATAAGTTTTGTAAAATCCTTTTTACTGTCATTTAAAAATCCATTAACTGTTTGCGACTTAGGGTGTGGTGATTTTAATGTAGGAAAACAGTTGGTAGATTTTTCTAAAGAATATTTTGCTGTAGATATTGTAGAATCGCTTATAAACCATAATAATAAGAAGTTTAAACATAAAAAAATAAAATTTTTGTGTTTAGATATTGCTAAAGATAATTTGCCTTCTGCTGATTGTGTAATTTTAAGGCAGGTATTGCAGCATTTATCTAATACTGAAATTCTAAAAGTTTTAAAAAAAATATCAGAATATAAATATGTAATTGTAACAGAGCATATTCCAAGTTATCAATTTATACCGAATAAAGATATTATTTCTGGACAAGGTATCAGATTAAAAAAACAAAGCGGAGTAGATTTATTAGCATCTCCTTTTAAGTTTAAAATAAAGGAAGAAAAACAAGTTTTATCTATTGATTTAGATGATAAAAAAGGAGTTATAAAAACTATTATTTATAAGCAATTTTAATAATTTACAGATTATTTTTTAGCTTTTTCAACCAATTCTAATTTGTCAACAGAAGTTTTAGTTGTAAAAATACCGTAGTTTATGGTAACACTTTTTTTGTCTATTTTGTCGATAGTACCCACAGAATTTGAATCTATAATTCGAACTCTATCATTGAGTTTGAAAGCATAATTTGCTTTTTCTTTAGCAATCTTTTCAGCTTCTATTTTCTTTTCTTTACGTACTTGAACCACTTTTTCTAAAACTTCTTTTTCAACTTTTTTAATAACTTCCTGTTGTTTTTTTACGGCAACTTTAGCCTTTTGTTTTTGTGCTTTCGTTTTTGGTTTAACAGGATTTTTCTTAATATATTTAACTTTTTCGTCTGCAACCCACTTATTAAAATTTGTAGTTAATTCCTTTTTATTGTTAGTTTGAAAGTATTTATTTAAAAGTTCATTAGTTTTTCTACCTAAAGAAAGCATTTTTTGATTTTGGTCATACAATTCTTGGAAACCAGCCAATTTATCTTGAATACGTTGTTCTTTTTCTTGTAAATTATCTAAATGTTCTTGTCCTTTTGACTGTTGTTTTTCTAAATTATCAGAGTTTTTCTGCAATCGATTACGTTCTTTTTGCAACTTAGAAATCGTTTTATCTAAACGTACTTTTTCGGTTTCAACTCGTTTTTTTGCTTTGTTGATTAAACTAAAAGGAATCCCATTTTTCTGAGCCACTTCAAAGGTAAAAGAACTTCCTGCTTGCCCAACAAATAACTTGTATAAAGGTTCTAAAGAACGCTCATCAAATTGCATATTGGCGTTGGTTACGTTCTCCAATTCGTTTGCCAAAACTTTTAAGTTGGAGTAGTGGGTGGTAATAATTCCGAATGCTTTTTTATGATAAAATTCTTCTAAAAAAATTTCTGCTAAAGCTCCACCTAATTCTGGGTCAGAACCCGTACCAAACTCATCAATTAAAAACAATGTATTTTCATTACATTTGCGTAAAAAGTAACGCATATTTTTTAAACGATAACTATAAGTACTTAGTTGATTTTCAATAGATTGGTTGTCTCCAATATCTGTTAAAACAGTATCAAAAATATACGTTTGACTGCGCTCATCTACAGGAATTAAAATTCCGCTTTGCAACATTATTTGTAATAAACCAATGGTTTTTAAAGTGATACTTTTTCCACCAGCATTTGGTCCAGAAATTACAATAATTTGTTGTTTCTCGTTTAACGTAATTGTCTGAGAAACGGTTTGTAATTTCTGTTCTTTATTCTTTTTCCATAAAACAGGATGGTACGCATTTTTAAAAAAGATTTTCTTTTCTCTTGTTATTTTTGGCAAAATGGCATTCATTTCTTGTGCATATTTTGCTTTTGCACCAACTACATCTATATGAATTAAAAAAGCTAAATATTTTTCTAAAAGTGATACTAAAGGACGAATAGTTGTAGATAAATCTCTTAATATTTTTACAACTTCTTGTTTTTCGTCATACATTAAATTTTGATATTCTCTTGCATAAGAAAGTGTGGCTTGAGGCGCAATATAAACGATGTTTCCAGATTTTGAAGAACCTAACAAACTACCCGCAACTTTTTTTCTGTGCATAGCAGAAACAGCCAAAACACGTTGATTATCTACAACAGTTTCTTTTATATCATCTAAATAACCAGCAGCAATTGCTTTTGACAATGCAGATGAAAAACTCGCTCCAATTTTACCACGAACATTGTTAATGTCTCTTCTTATTTGTTTTAAAATTGGTGAGGCATTATTTTTTACTTCGCCAGAAATATCAATTATTTTTTTAATTTCATCATCAATAAAAGTGGTAAATTCTATTTGTTGAGAAAGTTCAAAAAAAGTAGGGAATTGAATTTTAAATTTTTTAAAGAACTTAATGAGTTCATTTACAGTGAGTGAAGTTGTGGCTATTTTTAGAAAAGCATCTGTTTCTATAAAACTATTTTCTATAGCCAAACGTTTTACACTTTCTGTTATATTGTCAAATCCGTGATTTGGAACTCTATTTTCGCTTTCAAAAGACGCTAAATATTCATCAACCAAATGCAGTTCTTTAAATAATGCTTTTTTATTTGCTATGGGTTGAATTTCAAAAACATTTTTTTGTCCTAAATTAGAGATACAATATGCTGCAACGTGTTGTAAAACCGTTGAAAATTCTAAATCTTGTAAAGTTTTATCAGAAATATTAGTATCCAAAATTGTAATTTTGTTTTAAATAGACCTCAGAGGTTTTTAAAACCTCTGAGGTCTAAAATCATCAACAAAAATAAGAAACAATGCAAGTAAAAATAGCGGATAGTTGGAAAAATATTTTACAGCAAGAATTTGACAAAACCTATTTTAAAGAGTTAACAGAGTTTGTAAAATCTGAATATCAACAACATATTTGTTATCCTAAAGGTTCAACTATTTTTGCTGCGTTTGATTACTGTAGTTTTGATGATTTAAAAGTGGTAATTATTGGTCAAGATCCTTATCATGGTCCAAATCAAGCCAATGGTTTGTGTTTTTCTGTAAAAGATGGAATTGCGCATCCTCCATCATTAATTAATATTTTTAAAGAAATTTCTACAGATTTAAATATTCCTTATCCACAAAATGGGAATTTAGAAAAATGGGCAAAACAAGGTGTTTTATTGTTGAATGCAACTTTAACTGTAAGAGCTCACGAAGCTGGAAGTCATCAAAAAAAAGGTTGGGAAACATTTACAGATGAAGTTATTAAGCAAATTTCTAAAGAAAAAAAAGATGTAGTTTTTTTACTCTGGGGTGGTTTTGCTAAAAAGAAATCGAAACTAATTGATAAGAAAAAGCATCATATTTTAGAGTCTGGGCATCCAAGTCCTTTAAGTGCAAATAGAGGATATTGGTTTGGAAACAAACATTTTTCGAAAACCAATGCTTTTTTAAAATCGATTCATAAAAAAGAAATTGACTGGTAATAAAGACTAATGTTGGCAGATTGTTTAGCCCTGATTGAGCCATTTGTTTGAGCTCGTTGAGGAACGAAACAGCGAGTGGTGAAAGCAGGAAATAGCTTCAAAAAAAAAATCCGCATAGAGCGGATTCATTGAATTTGAAATTAAGAAACAAACAGATTTAAGATAAATCTACTTGTGTTAATGTTGTTTGAATAGTTATTGAATTGTCTGCTAAACCGCAAGACTTAGAAGTGCTTCTACATGAAGAAAAACAAATGATTCCTAAAACACAAATTGCAATAAACACTACTTTTTTCATTGTTAAAATTTTTACGAGTTAAATGTACATATTTTTTATGAACATTTTAGAGTTTTTCTTTTCTTGGATAACGTTAAAGGTTGTCATTTTATTTTGAATACGAGTAATTAAATTTTTGGTAATTGGTTTGCCTGCATTCCATTCTGTAATTTTTAACCATTTTTGGATATCTTCTAATTGCTGCTCGTACCTTTGAGCTAAAATTACATCAATATTTTTAATTTTTTTAAAGTCTTTAGTTTCAGAATTTATAATATCTAAAACTTGTTTTACTTCATTAAAATTATTTTCTAAAACTTCATTTCTAACTGCGATAACAAAACATGGCCAAGGAGTTGGGCAATCATCAATTCGTCTAAACGTACCATTATCTACCAAAGGTTTAGTTGTAAAATGCTCCCACATAAAATAGTCTGCTTCTTTTTTGGTAAGTGCATCTATTCCGCCTTGTAAATTACCAATGACGTTAAATTTTAGTTTAGAAATATTCCAACCTTGGTTGTATGCATTTACTATTGCCATTAAATGCGAACCAGAACCATATCTACTAATGGCAATGGTGGCGTGTTCTAAATCTTTTATAGTTTTAAAAGATGAATTTGCATTTACATGAATGCCCCAAATTAAAGGCGTTTTTACAAATGTTTGTACAATTTTAGACGGATTTCCATCTGCAATATCTTTAATAATTCCTTCGGTTAAAACAATGGCAATATCTACAGTTCCATTTCTTAAGGCTTTGCACATTTGCCCTGTTCCTCCAGGAAAATCTTGCCATCGCAAATTAATATTATGTTTTTGGTATTCTTTATTTTTTAATGTGATATACCAAGGGTAATTGAAATGCTCTGGCACACCACCAACTTTTAAGTTGATCATTTAGGATGTTAATTTTTTAAGGGCATATTCTATTAAATTTGCTACAACTTTACCAGGGTTTTCGCTAAAAGTACCATTAGCTCTATTGGCAATAATAGCGTTTATAGAGCATGCGTTATGTCCTAAAAGTTTTGATAATCCATAAATGGCAGACGTTTCCATTTCTAAATTAGTAATTCTGTTTCCTTTAAAATTAAAACTATCAATTTTTGAGTTTAAATTGTCATCTTGTAAAGCCAATCTTAAAATTCTTCCTTGTGGTCCATAAAACCCGCCAGCCGTAGCTGTAATTCCTATAAAAGTGTGTTGAGATGTAAGTTTGTTTTCTAAACTTTTACTGTTATCAATAACAATTGGATTGGCTTTTTTATTACTCCAATTAGTGTGTTTTACAAAAGCGTTTTCAATATCTATATTAGAAATATTATCAATTATATACGAATGTAACATTCCATTTAAGTCTAATCCATGAGAACTAACCACAAAAGCATCTACAGGAATGTCTGCTTGCAAAGAACCAGAAGTACCAATTCTAACTATATTTAAAGAAGTTAGTTTTTCTTTTGGTTTTCTTGTATTTAGATCGATGTTTACTAAAGCATCTAACTCGTTCATTACAATATCTATATTGTCTGGACCAATACCAGTAGACATTACAGAAAAGCGTTTGTTTTTATAGATACCAGTTGTAGTTTTAAATTCTCTTTTTTGAGTTGTAAATTCTATAGAATCGAAGTGTTTGGTAATTTTATCAACCCTATCTTGGTCGCCAACAAAAATAATATTGTTGGCAATATGTTCTGGTCTTAAATTTAAATGATAAACACTACCATCTGGATTTAAGATAAGTTCAGATTGCTTTATAGACATTTAAGATGTAATTTGTAATAGTTTTTCAGATTTATTATTGAATAAAAAACTGTATTTTTTTGCACCACCAAGATACGAATTTTCACTGCGTAATTCACTATAAAAGTTTATTTCGTTTTCTAAAATTTGCAAACCTTTTTTCGATAATTTAACAGGATTGAATGAGGTAAAAAGCTTCTGAAGTTGTGCTATTTTATATTCATATTGTAAATCTCCAAAACCATATTTTTCTTGATTTTGTAATAGTTTACCAATCAATTGTTCTTTTGATGAAAGTTTGTAAGAATTGGCTGTATTTAAAATTGTATTTTCAATTTTATTTAAACCGTTGTTTATAGAAGGGAATCGCATTATGTGCATTTCTATTGCAGATGCTAAATACTGAAAAGGTGACATAGGATTAAATTTATATACTGTTTCTAATCTTAAAGGAGAGTCAGAACAATACAATTGCCAAATATAATCTGCGTATTCTATATCGTCTTGTGTTAAATCTATTCTGTTTTTATAATGTAGATGAATTTGATTTTCTGTTAATTCACTTAAACTTTTTAGTTTTTTAGAACCTTTAATTTTACCACTACAAACTAAAGAAATATGATAACCTTTTCTATATGTTTTTAACCAACTTATAACAGCTAACATGTTTATTTGGCAAAATAAATCGTGCTCAAACCATAATATAATTTCTTTACTTTCTTTTTTATTACAGAGGTTTCTGTACTCTTTAACTGTAAAGTCTATAAATTTTTTTTTACTAACTTTATAGGAAGTTTTAAAAAACTCGAATCTATTTTTCCAGAAAGATTCACTACCAACATCTGTTGTGGTTTTTCCTTCAGATAACATCTCTCTCCAAGTGATAAAATCTCCAGAAAACTTAAGTTTTTTTAGATAGTTTGTGGTACTATCTCCATTTGTAATATGTAATATTGAAGAACTCATAATTAAAAAAAACGCTTTTCGTTATTATTTATTGTGTGATTGTTAATAACTAACCGCCAACACGTTTTACTTTGAATCCTTTTTCTTTAAGCATAGTCATTATTTTATCTCGATAATCTCCTTGTATGATAATTTTATCGTCTTTAAAACTTCCTCCAACAGAAAGCTTGGTTTTAATTTCTTTAGCTAATATTTTAAAATCAGAATTTGCACCAGTATAACCTTCTAAAATAGTAATGGGTTTGCCTTTTCTCTTTTCATATTTACAGATAATAGGATCATCTTGCAGCCAGACATTCGATTTTTCTTCAACTGGTTCTATAGTTTCTTTATGGTCAGGAAATAAATTTTTTAGTTGATCTTTTAAATCCATATTTTTAAGTCTTCAGTTGGCAGTTTTCAGTTTTCAGTCTGCGAATTACTGCAAACTGCTACTGAAAAACTGCCTACTATTTTTTCAATCCTAATTCTTTTAAACGTTCATCTAAAAACTCACCAGCAGTAATATCTTCAAACTGTTTTGGGTTATTTTCGTCGATACAATTTTCTAAAACATCTAATTTCATATCGGATATTGGATGCATAAAAAACGGAATTGAGTAACGAGATGTTCCCCACAATTCTTTTGGCGGATTTACAACTCTATGAATGGTAGATTTTAGTTTATTGTTACTATGACGCGATAACATATCTCCCACATTAATCATTAATTCATCTGGTTCTGCCATAGCATCAATCCAATCTCCATTATGATTTTGAACCTGTAATCCTTTTCCTTGAGCACCCATTAATAAAGTAATTAAATTAATGTCTCCATGGGCAGCAGCTCTTTCAGCTCCTTTGGGTTCTGTTTTAATTGGAGGATAATGTATTGGGCGCAAAATACTATTTCCGTTTTTAATATACTTATCGAAATAAGTTTCTTCTAATTCTAAATGTAGGGCTAATGAACGCAAGACATATTTGGCTGTTTTTTCTAACATTTGATAGGTTTTTTTACCAACCTCATTAAATTTAGGTAACTCTTCTACAATTACGTTTTCTGGATATTCTTTGGCATATTTAGAATCTTTGTTTACATATTGTCCAAAATGCCAAAACTCTTTTAAGTCTCCTTCTTTTTTGCCTTTTGCAGATTCTTTTCCGAAAGAAACATAGCCACGTTGCCCACCTATTCCTGGTATTTCATATTTTTCTTTGATAGCAACAGGTAAATCAAAAAAGTTTTTTACTTCTTCATATAAATCTTTAACTAATTGGTCGTCTAAAAAATGACCTTTTAAAGCTACAAAGCCTATGTTTTCATAAGCATAACCAATTTCATTAATAAACTTTTGTTTTCGACTTTTATCATCAGATAAAAAATCTGCTAAGTTTACACTTGGAATTTTATTCATAATGGTTGATTTTAATAAAACGGAGTTAAAGTTACTAAAAATTCAATAAAACTATATTTTATTTCTTTTTAAAAGGAATTAAGTAGGTTAATGTATAATTAAACCCGAAGCCTGTTCCGCTTTCAAAAATTCTATTGAATCCTGGAGCAAATAAAGTTTTAAAATTATCTGGGTCTTTTACACTCATTAAAATTTTATAAGAACCACTAAAAGTGATGAAGAAATTTTTAAATGTTTCTGCCCTAAAGCCAATTACAATTTCTGACCAATGTGCATGTAAACCTGAAGTTGTGTTAGGTGTAGATATTAAATTTGCTGGAAAATATTGTGAGTTTACATTAGGTGTGTAGCTATTTAATGTTTGCTCAAAAATGCTAAATCCGTAACGATATCCTAAAAAGATTTCGTTGTTCATGTCTAACCAATTTTTATAGGCATTAAAGTTAAAACCTGCTCTTATATAACTTCCTTTTGAGGTAGAGTTGGTATAGTCTTCTTGAGTGGTTTCTTCTTCAAAACCCAATTCAATAGCCGCATAAAAACGTTTAGAAAGCCTATAATCTCCTACAATTTCAAAACCAGAGTAAGATCCGTCAAATTGTGCTTTAATAGGTTTGCTAATGTCTGCACCAACTCTAAACCCATAGGCAGATTTATAAACAATAGAGTCTTTTTTGGGGTTAATTAAAGTATCTTTTTTTTGTTCTTGTGAAAATCCATCAACAACAAAAAAAAGAAAACAAATGCTAATGATAAACTTGAATGTGTGCTGCATTTTGATTGTCTATAGTAGTTAATGTTGTTGGAGTAATTTCTTTAAACCAAGTATTTGTCGATGAGATAGAAACTGTATTAAAAATAATTTTATATCCGCAAGAACGAGAAACATATTTTTCTTCTGGGGTATATTCTATTGTTAATGTTTCAGTTTTATTATTTATTTTGTTACCATCTACATCATTCATTTTTAAATAGTAAATAGTTTTATTGTTTAATGAATTAAGAGGTATTGCAATACTGTCTATATTTTTACTCACATATTCTGCAATTGTGTCTTTATTTTCTGCCCAAACAGATAATCTACTTACTTGCTTTTGTGTGTTTCTATTTACGTTATCGTAAAAACGAATTACCAAATTTGGAGTTACTGGGTTTTGTAAACAGAAATCATCTTTTTCACAAGAAGTGTTTAGTAACAAAATGAAGCCAAAAAGAATTAGTGTTTTTCTCATATTATTCTTCTGCTTCTACTATTTTATTTATGGCTTTTGCCAATTTAAAATCCAATTCTGTAACTCCATTAGCATCGTGAGTGGTTAACTTAATATCTAAAGTATTGTAAATATTTGTCCATTCTGGATGATGATGTAAAGCTTCGCACTCAAATGCAATTCTATTCATTGCAGACATACAATCTTTAAAGTTGTCAAACTCAAAATCAGTATGTAAAGCATTATCATAATAATCCCAATCTGTTAGAGATTCTAATTTTTTATTGATTTCGAAATCTGTCAGTTTTTTCATAATAAAAACGTGTATTCGTTTATGAGTTTAATTGTGATTTACGCAACGAGTTTAACATATTAGTTATCTTCTCTAATTTTTGCCTTGCTAAAATAGTTTCATTTTCAGAAATAAAACCTAATTCTTTAGAAATTATTAACTGATTTAACACTTCCATAGCAGAACTATAAGAAATTGTGGTAAAATGAGCTTTGTCTTCATTGGTTTTTCTTGATGTTCCCTCAGCTAAATTTGAAGAAATAGATACTGTAGCTCTTCTTAATTGACTTATCAATCCAAACTTTTCTTCTTTAGGGAAATCTTTTGTAATTCTGTAAATATCTTTTACCAGTTGAACAGACTCTTGCCAAACTACTAACTTTTGAAGGAATATATTTTCATAGTGTTTACTTTTTTTACAAATTAACAAATAAACCTCTAAAAAGAATAAAAAGTAAACAAATAACCTTTTTTACACTTTTTCAAACAAAACCACAGTTTCTATATGACTTGTGTGTGGAAATTGATCTACCAAACTTATTTTTTTAATGGTATAACCAGCTTTTCTTAATAATTCTGTGTCTCTAGCCTGTGTTGCAGGATTACAAGAAACATACACCATTCTGTCTGCATTTAAGTTGATTATTTTTTGCAAAGTTTTTGGCATAATACCTGCTCTTGCGGGGTCTAAAATAATTGTCTTAATTTTATTCTGATATTCTGGATGTTGGTGTAAAAACTTACCTACATCAGCAGCGTAAAATTGTAATCCAGAAATATGATTTCTTTTGGCATTCTTTTTTGCATCTTCAATAGCAGAAGCTACAATATCTACCCCAACAATTTTTGCGTTATCGCTTTTTGATGCTACAATTTGCCCAATAGTTCCAGTTCCGCAAAATAAATCCATCACTACAGTATTATCTACTTTAGATTTATCTTCTAAAACATAATCAACCACTTTTGTATATAGTTTTTCTGCAGATTTAGGATTCGTTTGAAAAAAGCTTTTCATACTAATTTCAAAGTTTAAACCTAACAATTCTTCTACAATTTTGTCTTTTCCATACACCAAATCAATACTTCCAGAAGTGGCAATGGTTCTATCTCCGACTTCATCATTAATAGTGTGTAATAAACCGGCAACTCTATCACCAAATAAATCAACTAAGAAATTAGCAAATTTGTTTAAATCGAATTTTGGCAAATCATAAGATGTTGTGACTAAATTGAAAAGTAACTCATCTGTTTTGTAAGATTTACGCACCACAAAATATCTGAAAAAACCTTCTTTTTTTGGTCCATGCCAAGGCTGTAAACCAGTTTCGTAACAATATTTTCTGATGTTTTTTAGGTGGTCTTCAAATTGTTTGTCAAATAAACCTGAATCTTTTTCTAAGTTATCTCCCATCCACCAAACTCCACGTCTTTTAAAACCTAAGGTGAATTCATCTTTATCTGTTTTATTGATTCTATCGTAACCAATGGCAGAAAAGCCATATTCCATTTTATTTCTGTAATGAAACACGTTTGGAGAAGTGATAAACTCATCAAATAAATCTTCGATATTTTCTACTTTCCCAATTCTCTTAAAGAGTGATAATGTGCTCTCTTTTTTATATTGATGCTGCAACTCAATAGGTAATTGAATGTAAGGCGCTCCAGGAATATCTTGAAAAGGAACTTCAATTTCATCTTCAGAAGGTTGTAAAACATCAATCAATTTTGCTTCAGCATATTTTTTACTCGATTTTTTAATCTGAGCTTTTACCAATTGTCCTGGTAACGTATTCGGAACAAACACCACAAAACTCCCTTCATCAGAATGAATTCTTGCAATTCCTTTTCCGCCAAAAGCATAATCTTCAATTTTTAATTCTAAAACTTGATTTCTTTTTACAAATTTATTTCGTTCTCTACGTGGCATTCTTTCAAATTTAATCGTTTGCAAAATTAGAAAATTTGATGCTGATTCTTGTTGAAAAGGTTATTTATAATTGATTTACCTTTAAATCGAAAATACTTTTCGAGATTTTTTCTCGAAATTCAATTAAAATTGTCATTCCTGTAAAAACAGGAAATAAAAATAATTTGAACCTTTTTATTTTGTGTACGTCTATGTATTGTAATTGATTATGAAACAAAACCATAATTTATCGGATGCAGATTTGATTGAAAAATATCAAAAAGGAGATGTAAATGCCTTGAATTTCTTAGTAAAAAAATGGCATTTAAGGTTCTGTAATTTAGCTTTTTGGATTGTAAAAGATGCTGATTTAGCCAAAGATATTGCGCAAGATAGCTGGACAATCATTATACATAAATTAAAAACATTGCAAGAACCGAATAAGTTTAAAAGTTGGGCTATAAGTATTGTAAATAGAAAATCTATAGATGTAATTAGAGCTCAAAAAAGAGAGCAAAATAAGTTAATAAAACACTTTAATGAAGATAAAAGAGAGGATTCTTTTACAGAAAATGAAGCGCCATTAACAATTCAAAATAAGCTCTTAAAAACAATAGAAAAACTATCTGTAGAACATCAAATGGTTATTCGTTTG
Source organism: Bacteroidia bacterium (assembly GCA_030427865.1). GTDB lineage: Bacteria > Bacteroidota > Bacteroidia > Flavobacteriales > Flavobacteriaceae > Polaribacter. The sequence continues at coordinate 85,294 of JAUICK010000003.1, forward strand.
TTTTATAAAGAAAACTATAGTTTAAAGGAAATAAGTGAAGTTTTATATATTTCTGTAGGTACTGCAAAATCAAGATTATTTCACGCAAGAGAAAAAATAAAAACAATTTTAAAACATCAAAATTATGAAAGATAATATAGAAGAAATAGACAAGTTAATTAAAGAAACCTTAACTCAAGAGGAAACTAAATTTTACAATGAATTAGATGAACAGAATGTTTTTCAAATGATTTTTGGACTTTTTAAAGGAAAAAATAAATGGATTATGATTTTAATGAATGTAATGACAGTAGTTTTCTTTGGACTTTTTATCTATTGTATAGTACAATTTTTTAATACGGATGAAACGAAAGAACTTATAAAATGGGCAACAGGTACACTTGTTTTTTTAATTGGAGTAAGTATGCTAAAAATATTTGCTTGGATGCAAATGGATAAAAATGCTTTGTTAAGAGAAATGAAACGTTTAGAGTTATTAATTTCATCAACCTCATCAAAATAGTTTAAAACAGATTTTTTTTGTAAATCAATTATTTTACTATTTTTGTCCAACTTCGGGGATGATTTCTTTCCCACGCTGAATTTCTGAAACTCTTCAGAAGGATAAAGGTAGAACAGGAATGGTTATTATTTAATTTAAAACAATAAAAAATGACTGTTTTAGACAAATTAAGTTCGCAACAAGCGATTGAATTAGAAAACAAGTACGGAGCACACAACTATCATCCACTTCCTGTGGTTTTAAGTAGAGGAGAAGGTGTGTATGTGTGGGACGCAGAAGGTAAAAAGTATTACGATTTTTTATCAGCGTATTCTGCCGTTAATCAAGGGCATTGCCATCCTAAAATTGTGGATGCAATGGTAAATCAAGCAAAAACATTAACCTTAACTTCTCGTGCATTTTATAACGATATGTTAGGGAAATATGAAAAATTTGCCACTGAACTTTTTGGTTTTGATAAGTTATTGCCAATGAATACTGGTGCAGAAGCGGTTGAGACTGCTTTAAAATTAGCCAGAAAATGGGCATATGAAGTAAAAGGAATTGATGAAAACAAAGCAGAAATTATAGTTTGTGAAAACAATTTTCACGGAAGAACAACTACAATTATTTCGTTTTCTAATGATCCAGTTGCGCGTAAAAATTTTGGACCTTATACCAAAGGGTTTATTAAAATAGAGTATGATAACTTACAAGAATTGCAAGAAGCCTTAGAAAATAATCCAAATATTGCTGCATTTTTGGTAGAACCAATACAAGGTGAAGCTGGGGTTTATGTACCTTCAGAAAATTATTTGGCTGCAGCTAAAAAATTATGTGAAGACTATAATGTATTGTTTATTGCTGATGAAGTTCAAACAGGAATTGCAAGAACAGGCCGTTTATTGGCAACCTGCGGAAATTGTTCTTGTGAAAACAAAAATTGTTCTAAAACTCCAGAAATAAAACCAGATATTTTAATTCTTGGAAAAGCTCTAAGTGGTGGAGCTTACCCAGTTTCTGCAGTTTTGGCAAATGATAGTATTATGAATGTTATTAAACCAGGTAATCACGGTTCAACTTTTGGAGGAAACCCAATTGCTGCCGCAGTTGCAATAGCTGCTTTAGAAGTAGTAAGAGATGAAAAATTGGCAGAAAATGCTGATAGATTGGGTAAAATCTTTAGAGAAGAATTATCTGAACTGGCAGAAAGTACAGAGTTGGTGAAATTAGTGAGAGGTAAAGGTTTACTAAATGCAATTGTGGTAAATGATGACGAGCATAGCAATACTGCTTGGAACATTTGTATTAAATTAAGAGACAATGGTTTGTTAGCAAAACCAACTCATGGAAATATCATTCGTTTTGCTCCTCCTTTGGTTATGAATGAAACTCAGTTAAGAGATTGTATTGCAATTATAAAAAATACAATTAAAGAATTCGACAAATAAATTTATATATTAAATAATTTCAGCTACAAATTCGCAATTATAAATTGATGAATTTGTGGCTTCTTTTTTTTATTTTTGATGTCTAATTTATTTAAATTTTACCTATGAATAATCCAATAACTCAATTAGAGCAATTAACCCTAACGAGTGCTTCTAAAAATTTTTTAAGAGAAACAGCAAAATGGACTTTCTTCTTATCTGTTTTAGGATTTATAATGATTGGTTTAATCTTAATTTTTGCTGCTTTCGCAAGTAAATTTGTAGACATTATGCAAATGTCTTACCCGCAACCTTTGCCAAAAGGAATAGGAGTTTCACTAACTATTACCTATTTAATTTTAGCGATTATTTACTTTTTTCCTGTTTATTATTTATTGCAGTTTTCTAATAAAATGAAAAAAGCATTGTCTACAAAAAATGATGAAATTTTGGCAAAAGCTTTTGAGAGTTTAAAGTCTCATTATAAGTTTATAGGGGTATTTATAATTATTACTTTATCGCTTTATATTTTATTGATAGCTGTATCTCTAATGGGCGTCTTATAAGTATAAATAAGCAAAAAAGGAAGCTAATACCTTACTTTAAATTATTTAAACATATCCATTCCTGGAATATTTGGCATACCACTTTTTGCAGCTATTGCCATTTCATTTTCATTAATTTTAGTTGCCTTTTCTATAGCTTTATTTAAAGCTATGATTAAATAATCTTCTAATTCTTCAGCATCATTAAGTAAAGTTTCATCAATAGAAATCGATTTTATTTCTCTATTTGCGGTTAAGGTGATTTTTAATTTTCCGTCTGCTGCAACTTCATCAACTAAAACCGAATTTAATCTTGTTTTGGTTTCCTCTACTTTTTGTTGAGCTTCTTTTAGTTTGCTCATCATTCCACCTAAATCTCCAAACATATCTTTAAATTTTAAAATTATTTATGATGCAAAATTAATACTTTCATAAGTAAAAATGAAAATTTATCACTTGATTAAATTTTTCTTTCGTTCATCATTTTAAATCTTACATTTGCAATCGCTCATTAAAAACAGAATGATGAAAACGATTGCTGCCAAAGCACCTTTTGCTGAGAAAAATCCTACAAAATTAGAAAAACACGGAGATGTAAGAATTGACAATTATTTTTGGATGCGTTTGTCTGATGAACAAAAATTATCAGAAATAAAAGACGAACAAACTCAAAAAGTAGTTGCTTATTTAGAAGCAGAAAATGATTATTATGATGCAGTAACAGCAGGTACAAAAGCCTTTCAAGAAAATTTATTTGATGAAATGAAAAGTAGAATTAAGGAGGATGATTCTTCTGTGCCTTATAAAAGCAATGGTTATTTTTATATTACTCGTTTTGAAATTGGCAAACAATACCCAATATATAGCCGTAAAAAAGAAAATTTAAAAGCTCCAGAAGAGGTTTTGTTTGATGTAAATGAAATGGCAAAAGATTTCGATTATTATCAATTGGGTGGATTAAACGTTTCTCCAGATAACAAATTAGCTGTTTTTGCAACTGATACTGTTAGTAGAAGGCAGTATTTTTTAAGAATAAAAAATTTAGAAACAGGAGAAATTTATAAAGACATCATAGAAAACACTACAGGGGGTTCAGTTTGGGCAAATGATAATAAAACTATTTTTTACACCAAAAAAGATCCTGTTACTTTAAGAAGCGTAAAGATTTTTAGACACGTTTTAGGAACTCCATCTTCAGAAGACGTGGAGGTTTTTCACGAAAAAGATGAAACTTTCGGAACGTACGTTACCAAATCAAAATCTAAAAAATATATTATTATTGGTTCTTACAGCACTGTTTCTACAGAAGCTCGTTTTTTAAATGCAGATAATCCAACAGGAAAATTCACCATTTTACAACCCAGAGAAAGAGATTTAGAATACAATGTTTCGCATTTTGGAGATTCTTTTTATTTGTTGACCAATAAAGACAATGCAACCAACTTTAAGTTAATGAAAACATCAATTCATAAGACTTTAAAAGAAAATTGGGTAGATGTTATTGCACATAGAGAAGACACCTTATTAGAAGATTTTTCCATTTTTAAAGACTATTTGGTTTTAGAAGAACGTAATAATGGTTTGAGCAAAATAAGAATAAAACGTTGGGATAATTCAGAAGATTATTATTTGCCTTTTAGTGAAGAAACGTATTCTGCAAACGTCTATGCAAACCCAGATTTTGATACAGATATTATTCGTTATGCTTACAATTCTTTTACAACACCCAATTCTGTGATAGATTTTAATATGAAATCACAAGAAAAAGATATCAAAAAAGAACAAGAAGTGTTGGGTGGGAAGTTCAATAAAGAAAACTATATCAGCAAAAGAGTTTGGGCAACAGCCAGAGATGGCAAAAAGATTGCTATTTGTTTGGTGTATCATAAAAACACAGAGTTAAATAACCAAACTCCTTTGTTGCAATATGCTTACGGTTCTTACGGATATACAATTCCAGATAGTTTTTCTACAACACGATTAAGTTTATTAGATAGAGGATTTGTCTATGCTTTAGCTCATATTCGAGGAAGCGAATACTTAGGTAGAGATTGGTATGAAGATGGTAAAATGTTGAACAAGAAAAATACATTTTACGATTTTATAGATTGTTCTAAATTTTTAATTGATAACCATTACACTTCACCAAAACACCTATATGCTATGGGTGGTTCTGCTGGAGGCTTGTTAATGGGAGCAATCATCAATTTAAATCCAGAATTGTATAATGGTATTATTGCTGCAGTTCCTTTTGTGGATGTGGTTTCTACAATGATTGATGAAAGTATTCCTTTAACAACAGGAGAATATGACGAATGGGGAAATCCGAATGATAAACAATATTACGATTATATAAAATCATATTCTCCTTATGATAATGTAGCAAAAAAGGCGTATCCAAATATGCTAGTAACTACAGGTTATCATGATTCTCAAGTACAATATTGGGAGCCTGCAAAATGGGTTGCAAAACTACGTGAATTAAAAACCGATAATAACGTTTTATTAATGCATACCAATATGGAAGCTGGTCATGGAGGAGCTTCTGGACGCTTTGATGCCTTAAAAGAAACTGCAAAAGATTATACTTTTTTACTAAGTTTAGAAAACAAGTTAGAACCTATAAATTAGTAGCAAAACACTTTTCAAATTTCATTAATAAATGTACTTTTGCAAACGAAATCGAAATAAACAAAATTTTTAAGTTTTTTTCGATAACAAGATAGAATGACAAGGAATCAAGGAATTACAAATTCGATTTTAGAATTAGTTGGAGAAACTCCACTAATCAAGTTACATAAAATTACCAAAAATTTACCTGGAACATATTATGCTAAATTCGAGGCTTTTAACCCTGGTCATTCTGCAAAAGATAGAATTGCACTTCACATAGTTCAAGACGCAGAAAAAAAAGGAATCTTAAAAAAAGGAGCTACTATTGTAGAAACTACCTCTGGAAATACAGGTTTTAGTTTAGCAATGATTAGTATTGTAAAGGGCTATAAATGTATTTTAGCAGTAAGTGATAAATCTTCAAGAGATAAAATCGATTTGCTAAAATGTATGGGAGCAGAAGTACACGTTTGTCCTGCAAATGTTCCACCAGAAGATCCAAGATCGTATTACGAAGTCGCAAAAAAAATTCATAAAAAAACAAAGAATTCAGTTTACATCAACCAATATTTTAATGAGTTAAATACTGAAGCACATTACAGAACTACAGGGCCAGAAATTTGGCAACAAACAGATGGTAAAATTACACACTTAGTTGTTGCGAGCGGAACAGGAGGTACCATTTCTGGATCAGGTCAATATTTAAAAGAACAAAATCCGAATATAAAAATATTAGGTGTTGATGCAATCGGTTCTGTATTAAAAAAATACCATGAAACCAGAGAGCTCGACTTAAATGAGGTAAGTCCTTATAAAATAGAAGGTTTAGGTAAAAATTTAATTCCTACTGCAACAGACTTCGATGTTATCGATGTTTATGAAAAAGTATCTGACAAAAAAGCTGCTTTAGAAGCAAGAAATATTGTTAAAAAAGAAGGGATGTTTCCAGGTTACACAAGCGGAGCGGTTATGCAAGCTACTAAACAATATGCAGAAAAAGGAATGTTCTCTAAAGACAGTGTTGTGGTTTTAATCTTCCCAGATCATGGTTCACGCTATATGAATAAAATTTATAGTGATGAATGGATGAAAGAACAAGGTTTCTTTTAGAAAAGACTTCACTTCTCGTAATTTGATATACTGTATTAATTTACTACCTTTGCACCCTCAAAAACAGTAGATAAAATGACGAAAGATTTATTCGAAAAGATTATTGCAGATAAAGGACCTTTAGGAAATTGGGCAGATAAAGCAGAAGGCTATTATGTGTTTCCTAAATTAGAAGGGCCAATTTCTAACAGAATGTCTTTTAATGGTAAAAAAGTAGTTACTTGGAGTATTAACGATTATTTGGGTTTAGCAAATCATCCTGAAATTTTAAAAGTGGATGGAGCTGCTGCTAAAGAGCACGGAATGGCTTATCCAATGGGTGCAAGAATGATGTCTGGACACACACCTTATCACGAACAATTAGAAAGAGAATGTGCCGAGTTTGTTGATAAAGAAGCTGCGTATTTAGTGAATTTTGGATACCAAGGAATGGTTTCTGCCATAGATGCTTTAGTTTCTAAAGACGATATTATTGTTTACGATGTAGATACGCATGCATGTATTATAGATGGCGTTCGTTTGCATCCAGGAAAACGTTTTGTATACAAACACAATGATATTGAGAGTTTCGAGAAAAACATGAAACGTGCAGTAAAATTAGCAGAAAAAACAGGAGGAGGAATTTTGGCAATTTCTGAAGGTGTTTTTGGAATGCGAGGAGAACAAGGGCGTTTAAAAGAAATTTGTGCTTTAAAAGAAAAATACAACTTCCGTTTATTAGTTGATGATGCTCACGGTTTTGGAACCCTTGGAGAAGGAGGAAGAGGTACAGGTTTCGAACAAGGAGTTCAAGATCAAATAGATGTATATTTTGCAACTTTTGCAAAATCTATGGCAGGTATTGGAGCTTTCTTTGCTGGAGATAAAGATATTGTTCAGTTTTTACAATACAATATGCGTTCTCAAATGTTTGCAAAATCATTACCAATGGCAATGGTAAAAGGAGCTTTAAAACGTTTAGATATGATTCGTACAATGCCAGAATTAAAAGACAAATTGTGGGAAAACACAAATGCGTTACAATCTGGATTGCGAAACGCAGGTTTCGATTTAGGAACCACACAAACCTGTATTACACCTGTATATTTAAAAGGTGATATACCTGAAGCGATGGCAATGGTAAACGACCTACGTGAAAATCACGGAATTTTCTGTTCTATTGTTGTGTATCCTGTAATACCTAAAGGATTAATTATTTTAAGATTAATTCCTACAGCAACCCACACTCAAGAAGATATAGACGAAACCATAACTGCTTTTTCTGCAATTAGAAAAAATTTAGAGAACGGAACTTATAAAAAAATTGCAGCAACAATGATGTAATTAAATAATATAAATTATAAAAAAAACCGAGCAAATGCTCGGTTTTTTTTATAACTCTGGGCAAAAATTACATTGCTCCCCATTCTTTTAAAGAAGCTTTGTTCATTTTTATATAGCCTGCATTACCTGCTTCAGTAGCATATTTTAAAGAAGCCTTAGCAGCTTTTATTGCTCCTTTTTTATTTCCTGCTTTCGCATGTATTAATGATTGCTGACGTAAAAACCAAAAGCGAGGTTTATCTGAAGTCATTTCCACAGCTTTGTCTATCCATTGTTGTGCTTTTTTTATGTCTTTATTAGCTTGTAAATAATAAACAGCTGCTCCATACATATCGTTAGCAGAGGGACCATTCATTACTTTATCAATACTCGAAGAAACCATTTTATCTGTTGGGGTTTCAAATTTTAAAGGCAAATAAACGTTTTCCCACATAATTCCAATAACTGCAGAATCGTTAGTTAAATCATCAAAAGAAATAGTAAATGTTTCTATTGGCATTGGCATTTTAAAAGGAGTAACAGTTACTTTTGCAGCTACTTTAGAGTCATCCCACTTTCTTGGAGTTCCCCAATTTGTTGCATCATTATATAAAATGATATCCCAAGTTTTTTCTCCAGGAATAGAATACAATGCATAAGTGCCTTTTTTTAATTTTTTTCCATCAATCATAAAATCAGTAGAAAAGGTCAGTTTTGTATTAGCATTTGCGCCAGTTCTCCAAACTTTTCCATAATCTTCTAAACCGCCAAATATTTTTCTTCCTTTCATACTTGGTCTTGAGTATTCTAAAGTAACATCAGTTAAACCTACTTTTTGCTCAATTTTTTGAAATGGACTTGGGGCTGGGGTTTTAATTTGTGCATTTGCAGAAAAAGAAATTGCTGCAACAAATAGCGATACTATTATTTTTTTCATAATTACTGGTTGTTTATTTATTAATACTTTCAAAATTACAATTTCAAAAAACGAGAAACGTTAACAAAAACTTAAAATAAGGGATTGTATCTTTGCATTAACTATAATGAATATGAAGAAATATATTGCCGAATTTATCGGAACATTTTCAATGGTTTTTTGCGGAACAGGAGCCATGACCGTAAACGAAGTTACTGGCGGAAGTGTAACACATGTTGGTATTGCAATTACTTGGGGATTGATAGTTATGGCTATGATTTACGCCTTTGGCGAAACTTCTGGAGCACATTTTAATCCAGCTGTAACCATTGCTTTTGCCTATGCAAAAAAGTTTGCTTGGAAAGAAGTGCCAAAATACATTATTGCTCAAATTTTAGGAGCATTTGCAGCGAGTTTAATGTTGTGGTTTTTGTTTCCAGCAAGTGAGTTTTTAGGAGCTACAATCCCTACTGTAGATGTTTGGCGAGCATTTGTTATAGAATTATTATTGACCTTTTTCTTGATGGTTGTCATCATTAATGTATCTACAGGAAGTAAAGAAATTGGGGTTGTTGCAGGAATCGCAATTGGAGCAGTAGTATTGTTAGAAGCCATGTTTGCAGGTCCAATTACAAATGCATCTATGAATCCTGCACGTTCTTTAGCGCCAAATATTGTTTCTGGAAATATTCAAGGATTATGGTTGTATTTAATTGCGCCAATTTTAGGTGCTTTGTTAGCAGTAGTATCTTGTAAATTGGTTAAAGATGATAATTGCTGTGATAATCCAAATTGCTAAAAAATGAACAGAATAAGTATTTTAGGATGTGGTTGGTTAGGAAAACCTTTAGCAACTTCTTTATTGGAGAATGGTTTTTCAGTAAAAGGTTCTACAACTTCTGAAGAGAAAATAGCATCTTTAGAAAGTTTAGGCATAGAAACTCATATTGTAAATATTTCAGAATTTGAAGAATATGATGCTTTTTTACAATCCGATATTTTAATTATTGCAATAACCTCAAAAGATATTGATGGTTTTGAAAATTTGATTGCTCAAATTCAAAACTCACCTGTTCAAAAAGTGATTTTTATAAGCTCTACTTCTGTGTATCCAAGAATTAATAAAGTGATGACAGAAGAAGATGAAGTTGTGCAAAATCATCCTTTGGTTGAAATTGAAAATTTGTTTAGAGAAAATACTTTTTTCGAAACTACGATTATTCGTTTTGCAGGTTTATTTGGAGGTGAAAGACATCCTGCAAATTGGTTTAAAAACGGGCGTGAAATTCCACAGCCAGAAGGGTTTGTAAATATGATTCACCAAGAAGATTGTATCGAGATTATTCACGAAATTATCAATCAAAATTGTTGGAATGAAACCTTTAATGCTTGTGCGAATCATCATCCAACAAGAGAGCAATTTTATATAAAAGCCAGAGAAAGTAAAGGTTTTGAAGCTCCTGTTTTTAAACAAGAAAAAGTTTTTGAATGGAAAATTATTTCTTCGGATAAAGTGCAAAGAGTTTTAAACTATTCTTTTATTCACAATGATTTGTTGAGGATTTAGGGTTTAGAGTTCAAAATTCCAAGTTCCAAGTTAAAGTTGAGATTTCTCCATAAAGTCGAAATGACATTCATAAGAAAATCTCATTTTTGCATACTGCTAACTATACTTCCTCTTTCTAAAATAATTAAAAACAAACCCAAAAACAAACAAAATAAATAGTGGCAAAATCACATTCAAAAACTGCCAAAAAGTACGTTCTTTAAATGCCTTTTGCTTGTCTAACATTCTAATTTGTAAAGTTTTATTTCTTAGTTTAATCAAACCAGAATCATCTAATAAATAATCTACAGTATTTAATAAAAAGTCTTTATTTCCAAAGGTTTGATTGGTCCATTTGTCTCTTGCTAAATCGTGTGGTTTTCCTTTTAAAAGTTGGTTTTTTCCAACATCACCATCAGCAATTATTACCATTTTATTGTTGTTTGCATTTTCTTTAAAAAGTGATGTTTCAAAAGGTTTTACTCGATTTTTATAAGCCGAATTAAAATCGCCCTCTAACAAAACTGCAAATAATTGATTCCCACTTTTGTAATCTGTTTCCATTACTTCATCAGCTATAGATTGCAGTTCAATAAAACTAGGCGTTCCTACTTTTTGAGTTAATAGAGAACTGACTAATAATGGTGTTTTTTTGATGTTGTTTTTTAAGGTATCTATCTGATTTACAAATTGTAAACGAACAGGAGCAACGTTTTTGGTAATTGGATGATTTGGATTTCCACCAACTAAAGGATGATAAAACCATTCCAGATTTTTAAACTGTGTTTGATTGCCAACTTTTCCTGTAGCTAACGGAATTTGAGCAGCATATAAATCCTTAATTAAAGTAGTGTTAATTCTTACTCCGTAAGTAAATAATAAGTCTGTCAAGTTTAAATCTCTTGGATATGCTAACATTTTTCCGCCATTAAACAAACTGTCTTGGTCTGCCTGTACATTGTCTATCATCCAAAGTGTTTTACCACCATTTGTAATAAATTGGTCTAACACAAATTTTTCTTTTTCTGTAAATTTTTCAGTTGGTTTTGCAATAATAGCCAAATCTAAAGACATTAAATCTTTTAAGGTTTGCTGTGGATTTGTAGCTACAGAATCTAACGTAAATTTTGCCATTCTATATTTTTTGGCAACTTCACTTAAAAAACTATATTGATAAATATCTTCTAACTCTCCATTTCCAGTGATAACTGCAACTTTCTGCTGTTTTTTCTGTGTGATGGAATTAATCGCATTCGAAAAACTATATTCTAAATTCTCAATGGCTTTTTGCAATTGCTCGTCTTGTGATGCTACAATTGCGTTGGGTAATAAAGAAACAGTAGTAGATTTCTTTCCGTAAGTAAGTTCTGCCCAAGGAAAAATAATAGCTTCAGAGAGTTTACCATCTTCTTCTACAGTTAGCTGACTTGGCAGCATTCCTCTTTTAATCAATGCTTCACGTTGATTATCTGGGTTTTCAAAATTGATTATGATATTCGGATTTTCAGCAGCTAACTCTTCTAAATATTGACGTGTTTCTGCTTGTAGTCTTTTAAATTCTGATGGAAAATCGCCTTCTAAATACACAGTAATAAAAAGTGTATTATCTATTTTTGAAATGATGTTTTTTGTGGTTTCAGAAAGTGTGTAGCGTTTGTCTGAAGTTAAATCAAACCGTTTGTAAAAAGATTGATTGATAAAGTTTAAAATAATCAATCCAATTAATAAAATTGCAATATTTTTTATCTTCTTATTCATTGTTTAAACGCATTTTAGTAATGAATAAAAAGAAACCAGTAACACTCAAAAAATAGATAATATCTCTTGTATCTATAACACCTCTTGAGATGCTTTTAAAATGTTCATTAATACCAATTTTTTTGATGAACAAATCATTTCCTAAAGAGTTTGAAATGGCATCAAATCCGTAGTATAAAAAAAACGTGATAAACACTGCAAAAATAAACGCAACAATCTGATTTTTAGATAATGTTGATGTAAACAAACCCACAGCAGTGTAAGTTGCTGCTAAAAATAACAATCCTATGTACGAACCCATTATACTGCCAAAATCGATATTTCCAACAGGATTTCCTAAGCTGTAAACTGTATATACATAAGTTAAAGTAGGAATTAAAGCCACAACAACCAATAGGAGTGAAGCCCAAAATTTACCCAAAACAATTTGCCAATCAGAAATGGGTTTTGTTTTTAAGAGCTCTATAGTTCCGTTGCTGAATTCGTCAGCAAAACTTTTCATAGTAATGGCAGGAATCAAAAATAAAAACACCCAAGGCGCTAAAAAGAAAAACGGATTCAAATCTGCAAAACCTGCATTTAAGATGTTAAAATCGTCTTTAAAAATCCAGAGAAACAAACCATTTATCAACAAGAAAACTCCAATAACCAAATAGGCAATAGGGCTTGCAAAAAATGAGTTGAATTCTTTTTTTAGGATTGGGAACATTTTATTTTTCTTCTAACTTCTAACTTCTAACTTCTAACTTCTAACTTTATTGCAAACTCACTTTTTTATCTACACTCCAAGCCTGTGGCTTGTTATTAAAATAGGTTTTGGTTTGTTTCCAAGTGGTTTTAAATAACTCAGAGTTTCTGTAATTTTCTAAATCTTCTTCAGTATTCCAATACGAATAGGTAAAAAAGGTTTCAGGGATATTTTTATCTTGATATAATTCTAACAATTTGCAGCCTTTAGAGGCTTTTATTAAAGATTTTTTTTCTTCGAACATGACTAAAAATTCTGCAATATGTTTTTGATGAAAACTCATTTTTACAATTCGTACAAACATATATTTTAATTTAAGGGAGTAAAATCGGGTTTAGAATCGTTGTAGAACTCAATGGTAATTGGGTCTCTGTAATTTAAACCTAAAAGGGTTGAAGCTCCGCCAACAGTAGCTAAATTACTTCTGTAAATTGCAATTTCTAAAAATCCAGCAGAGTTAAAAATTGCCAATTTACTACCATCATATTGTATGCTATCGTGTGCACTATCTCCAGCCACTTCATTGTATTTTGTAAATATTTTTGTAAAAGAATAACGTCTTGCTGTTGCTTTAAAACGCCTCCCTTTTCCTATATCTTGAAACATTTTTCGGCTAATATTTGTAATTACATTTCCGTAATTATCAATATACAAAACACCTCCAATAATCTGGTTTTGTGCTTGATTTACCTGAGGCTGAATTTCAATTAGTTTTTTAAATTCTTGAATTTCTTTTCCAATCACAGTTAAATTTCCACCTCTGGCTATAAAACATGCCACTTGCACAAAAACATCCAAAACCGGAAAACTACTTTCTATTCTATCATGAATATTAATTTCTACAATTTTGGTGGGTTTAATTTCTGCAGCAATCATAGAGATGAGTCCGTTATCTGGGCACACAAAAAAATGATTATCTAACTCTAAAGCGATGTGTTTATTATCTCTGCTTAATTCAGAATCTACACCAATAATGTGTATGGTTCTATCAGGAAAACTTTTGTATGAGTTTTTTAAAATATAAGCAGTTTCTGTGATGTTAAATGGAGATATTTCATGCGTAATATCTACAATTTTAGCATCAGAAAGTTCTGAATATATTGCTCCCTTAACAGCGCCTACAAAGTGGTCTTTGGTTCCAAAATCGGTTGTTAATGTAATTAGAGACATTAATTTTTGCTGTTAATTGAATTGTGTAAAAGTTGTTAATTAGTTTACGCAAATCTAATCATTTTAGTATTTTAAATTACTATTTTTAGTTGAATAAATAACGTAATAATAAATAAATTATTTTCATTTGAACGAACGCATTATAGAGCTCACAGAAATCAGTCCTAAAGATTTTTTTGGCGCACACAACAGTACTATTGAGCAATTAAAAAGATACTTTCCAAAAATTAAAATTGTTGCTCGTGGATCTAAACTTAAAATTTATGGAGAACCAGATATTTTAAACGAATTTGAAACCCGTTTAGAACGATTGATTAAATATTTTAATAGATACAATAAGTTAGATGAGAATAGTATTGAGCGTATTTTAACCTCTACTGGCAATGAAGAAAAAGCTACAGCTGTAAAAAACGCAAAAGACATTTTGGTGCATGGTGTAAGCGGAAAATTAATAAAGGCGCAGACAGAGAATCAGCGAAAAATGGTTTCTCTTATGGAGAAAAACGATATGTTGTTTGCTGTAGGGCCAGCAGGTACTGGAAAAACATATACAGCAGTTGCTTTGGCTGTAAAAGCATTAAAAGAAAAAGAAGTTCGTAGAATTATTCTAACAAGACCAGCAGTAGAATCTGGCGAAAATTTAGGATTTCTCCCAGGAGATTTAAAAGAAAAATTAGATCCATATATGCAACCTTTATATGATGCTTTACGAGATATGATTCCGCACGAAAAATTAGAATCACACTTAGAAAAAGGAGTCATTCAAATTGCTCCTTTAGCATTTATGCGTGGACGAACATTAGACAATGCTTTTGTAATTTTAGATGAAGCGCAAAATACTACACACAATCAGATGAAAATGTTTTTAACCAGAATGGGAAAAAATGCAAAATTCATTATTACTGGTGATCCTGGGCAGATAGATTTGCCTCGAAAACAAGTTTCGGGTTTAAAAGAATCTTTATTGGCTTTAAAAGATATTGATGGTATTGCGCAAGTATATTTAGACGACAAAGATGTGGTAAGACATCGATTGGTGAAGAAAATTATTATCGCATATAAAAGTATTGAAACAGAATGATAAAGATTGAAGAAGACAAATTAGGGCTACAAGATTATTTTTATATCGGATATTTATATCTCATTATTTTAGGAATCGTAAGTGATGCTATATTTTATGGAATTTTTGGAGTTTCTTATTTAAACTATACCACAATTTTAGATGCCTTAATTTCTCCCATCAGTCTATTAACCAATAACTGGAAAATTTCTATTTTTTTAGTACTCATGTTTTGGATTATGCATATGTATTTTTCTAAATGGATGTTTAAACTATACGCCTATTTAAGAGTAAAGAAATGGTATCAAAAAATATATAATATTGAAAAGTGGGATAAAAAATATGAAGCCTTAAAGCAACGAAAAAACCAACTTCCTGGTTTAATGTTTATCTTCTTTCTGTTATTTGTTTCTATGAGAACGGGTATGGGAATAGGTATGAAACAAAAATATAATAGTAAAGAAATTATACCTAATTATACATTGGTTTTTAAAGATAATTCTAAACTTAACGTTCGAAAAATAGGACAGAATTCTGCTTATTTCTTTTATTTTATACCTGGTGAAAAAGTAATTACAGCCACACCAATAGCAGATAATTTAAAGCAAATAAAAGTGCTGAAAAAGGAAAAGAAATAACTTAGGAAAGTTTATTTTTGCAGCCAGAACAACAACTAAAAAAATGAATACAATTAACGAAACTAATTTTCAGTTTCCCAAACAAAAATCTGTTTATAAAGGCAAAGTAAGAGAAGTTTACAATATTAATGACGAACTTTTAGTAATGATTGCCACAGACAGACTCTCTGCATTTGATGTGATTTTACCTCGCCAAATTCCGTTTAAAGGACAGATTTTAAATCAGATTGCGACAAAAATGATGAATGATACTGTAGATATTGTTCCAAATTGGTTAATTGCAAATCCTGATGAAAATGTAGCCATTGGTCATTTATGCGAACCTTTTAAAGTAGAAATGGTAATTCGTGGATATTTATCTGGTCATGCTGCTCGTGAATACAAATTAGGAAAAAGAACACTTTGTGGTGTAAAAATTGCAGAAGGATTAAAAGAAAACGATAAATTTCCAGAACCGTTAATTACACCTTCAACAAAAGCAGATAATGGTGAACACGATGAAGATATTTCTAGAGAAGACATTTTAGCAAAAGGAATTGTTTCAGAAGAAGATTATATAATTTTAGAAAAATATACAAGAGCTTTATTTCAAAGAGGAACAGAAATTGCTGCAAAAAGAGGCTTGATTTTAGTAGATACCAAATACGAATTTGGAAAAACAAAAGATGGTAAAATTGTATTGATTGATGAAATTCATACACCAGATTCTTCTCGTTTTTTTTATGCTGATGGATATCAAGAAAGACAAGATAAAGGAGAAGCCCAAAAACAATTGTCTAAAGAATTTGTAAGACAGTGGTTAATTGAAAATGGTTTTCAAGGAAAAGAAGGACAACAAATACCAGCAATGTCAGATGAAAAAATCATCGAAATTTCGAATAGATATATAGAATTATACGAACAAATTACTGGAGAAACTTTTGTAAAAGCATCCACAGAAAATGTGCTACAAAGAATCGAAGACAATGTGAATTCTTTTTTAACATCTAAATAAAGTAGTGTTTTGTCATTCCGAACGAAGAATGAGGAGGAATCTTTTTCGTTAATTTTTAAGGTTTTTCTTAAAGTCGAAATGACAATCAAACAACCTAAAAACAAAAAATAATGATAATAGAACCAAGAACAAGAGGATTTATTTGTTTAACATCACACCCAACTGGTTGTGAACAAAACGTAATCAATCAAATAGCATATGTAAAATCGAAAGGGAAAATTGATGGACCAAAAAAAGTATTGGTTTTAGGATCATCAACTGGTTTTGGTTTAGCATCAAGAATATCAAGTGCATTTGGTTCAGATGCAGCTACTATAGGAGTTTTCTTTGACAAACCAGCAAGCATAGGTAGACCAGCATCACCAGGTTATTACAACACAGCGGCTTTTGAAAAGCAAGCGCACGCTGCAGGTTTGTATGCAAAAAGTATTAATGGAGATGCATTTTCTAACGAAGTTAAACAACAAGTTGTCAATTTAATCAAAGAAGATTTAGGTCAGATTGATTTGGTAATTTACAGTTTAGCATCGCCAGTAAGAACGCATCCAGAAACAGGAAAACGTTACAAATCGGTTTTAAAACCAATAGGACAAGTTTTTTCTGATAAAACTGTAGATTTTCATACAGGTAAGGTTTCAGAAATTTCAATTAATCCTGCAGAAGGAGATGATGTAGAAAACACAGTAACAGTAATGGGTGGTGAAGATTGGAAAATGTGGATGGATGTCTTACAAGCTGAAAATTTATTATCTGAAGGAGCTACAACAGTTGCCTATTCTTATATTGGTCCAGAAGTTACAAAACCCGTTTACAGAAATGGAACCATTGGTGCAGCTAAAGATCATTTAGAAGCAACTGCTTTTACCATTGCAGATGATTTAAAATCAATTGGTGGAAAAGCATATGTTTCTGTAAATAAAGCGTTAGTTACACAAGCAAGTTCTGCAATTCCTGTAATACCTTTATACATTTCATTATTGTACAAAACAATGAAAGAAAAAGGAATTCACGAAGGTTGTATAGAGCAAATTCAACGTTTGTACAGTGAGCGTTTATTTGGAGGTGATTTAGCTTTGGATGAAAAAGGTAGAATTAGAATTGACGATTGGGAAATGCGAGAAGATGTGCAAGCTGAGGTTGTAAAACTTTGGGAAACAGCATCCACAGAAAATTTATCAGAAATTGGAGATTTAGAAGGGTATAGTAACGATTTTTACAATCTTTTTGGATTTAAAGTTGAGGGTGTAGATTACGATGCAGATGTAAATGAACTCGTAACTGTGCCAAGTATCGGTTAAATGATTATTTAATCAACTATAATTAAAATAACATAAACCTCACAGAATTTATTTTGTGAGGTTTTCTTTTTTTATCTTGTAAAAAATAAAAGTGATGAAGGCAGTAACCGTAAAACAATTAAAAGACGAACTTTCTCATAAATCTGCAAATGAGTTAAAAGAATTATGCTTGCATTTGTCTAAATTTAAGAAAGAAAATAAAGAGTTGTTAACGTATTTATTATTCGAATCTCATAACGAAGAAGGCTATATTCAGTCTGTAAAAGAGCAAATGGATATACTTTTTAATGATATTAATACAAATAGTTTTTATTACATCAGAAAGAGTGTGAGAAAGATTTTATCACTCACAAAAAAGTATATCAGATATTCTAAAAAGAAAGAAACTGAAACAGAATTACTTTTATATTTCTGTCAGAAATTAAAAGCTTTTAGACCTTCAATAAAAAGAAGTACAAGATTGCAAAATGTGTTTGATACTCAGGTTAGAATGATAAAAAAAGCAATCGAAAAATTGCACGAAGATTTGCAATACGATTATCAATTAGAACTTAATAACTTGTTAGATGCCTAAAAAAGAAAGACCAGTTTTAGCAAATCTTGTTAACTCTAAAACAACAGCAATAGAGAAATTTCAAAATGAAGTAATTCGTCCTATTATAAAAATGCAACACCAATTACTAGTTCAACTTTTTATAAATTACCTCAAAAATAGAAAAGTTGATTTTGATTTTTATAGCATTGATAAAAAGGTTTCTAAAATTCAATCAATTTTAAAAACAGATTTAATGTTTAAAACTTTAGTTTTGGGCTGTATTATTGGACAATTTTCAGTAGATGAATTAAAATACTATTTAGCTAAAGCACCAGAATTTAATAAAAGAATTAATCGGATGATAATGCAAAGATTGATGAATTCTGTCTCTGAAATATAAAAAAAACCGCTGTTTCTAACAGCGGTTTTAACAATCAACCAAAAACTTCTTTTATGATGTGCGAAAAGAATTCGCTGTAATTAGAAGTATATTTTTATTAAAACTCTAATACAAAGATAAATAAAAAATGTTTAATAAAATGTTAAAAAAATTAAACAAAAATAGTGTAAAATTAAAAGACTTTACATTTGTATAAAGTCTTTGTTTTGTAAGAATATTATTTTTCAGACAATAATTTCTTTTGATATTTTCCTTGAACGATATCAACAATCACTAAAATAGCAATGACAAAATAGAAAGTAGTTTTGCTCATTGGTACAATTTCTTCTCCAAACAGTTTTATATGTGCCAAATGACCTCCTTCTGTCACTAACATAATGCCAACAATAAAAAGGATGAATAAGCCTAATACTTCATACATTCTATTTTTTGCTAAGAAAGTAGATATTCTATCTGCTAAAAATAGCATTAATAAACCGCTAATTACAATAGCAATTGCCATCACTATAAATGCAGTTGTGGAGTTTTCTATTTCGCTTGTTAGACCAATCGCAGCTAAAATTGAATCGAATGAAAAAACTAAATTCATCAAAACAATACTTGCAATTACTGCATTAGAAGATTTTGAGCGTTTAGAATTTCCTTCAACATCATTTTCTAAAACTTTAACTCCAATCATATGCCAAATTTCTTTTATAGCAGTGTAAATAATAAATCCACCTCCTAATAAAACAATAATACTATGTCCGTTAAAAGCAAATTTTACAACATCTTCTATCTCTCCAGTTAAAAAAGAAAAAGGTTCTTGAAAATAGTCAATAATTGAAACTAATAGAAATAGTAAAACAATTCTTAAGGCTATGGCAATTAAAATCCCCACTTTTCTCACTCTTTTTTGGTTATCTAAAGGTGCTTTTTTTGACTCTAAAGAAATGTATAATAAGTTGTCAAATCCTAAAACTGCTTGTAAAAGAACTAACATAATTAATGTAAAAACAATTGCTAACATAATTTTGTATTAATTTTTTTTTTTGAGGCTCAAATATATTAAAGTAATTAGTCTTTTTTAAAACAAATATTTGATTAAAATTCGAATGCTTACAAAAGCAATTAAAATAGCTGTAGCTTTTTTTAATTGAATAGGTGTAAATGATTTAGTACTAATTCTACTTCCAATTTGCCCGCCAATAAAAACAGTAATCAGTAATATTGATGTTAAGTTCCAATCAATTTCAAAATCAGGATTAGAATATTGCCCCATTAATCCTGCAAAAGAATTTACTAAAATAAAAAAACTGGCAGTTGCTGCTATTTTTTTGGGAATATCCCAATTTGTTAAATGCAAAAGAGGCGCTAAAAAAATGCCTCCACCTATACCAACCATTCCAGAAATAAAACCAATAATTCCTCCATATCCAGCATTTTTTATTGGTGATGATTTTTTGTTATGCTCATCTATAGCTACTATTTTTTTAGACAACCACATTGTAATAGCAGCAAATAAAAGTGTGATTCCTAACAAAATAAAAAAGATTTGTTGATTAATTTTTAGGTATCCACCTATATATGCCAAAGGAATACTAAAAGCCACTAAAGGAGTAATTTTTTTCCAATCTAATTTCTTTTGATGATAAAACAATAGTACATTTCCAGAAACAACAACAATATTGCACAACAAAGCTGTTGCTCTAATTTGTGTAAAAACAATTCCTGTTAAAGCTAAAATAGCCAAATAACTAGAACCACCTCCAAACCCAACTGACGAATACAAAATTGCTACTATAAAAAATAGTAAAATAATATGCCAAAACTCAAGAAAGATGTCAATAATCAAAAGAAATAATTATAGCGTGGTTTAAAATTTAAAAATAGAGAAATAAATTTTTATATTGCTTAAAATTCATAAAACTTACCAAAATGCCCATTAATAAATCAAAAAAATATTGGAAAAAGAATTTAAAATATTTAACGATATTATTAAGTGTTTGGTTTTTAGCATCCTTTGTTTTTGGAATTCTTTTGGTTGATGAATTAAACGCCATTAGATTTGGAGGGTTTAAACTCGGTTTTTGGTTTGCGCAACAAGGTTCTATTTATGTTTTTGTAATTCTCATTTTTATATACATTAAACTAATGAATTCCTTAGATAAAGAATTTGGATACAATAAGTAATCAAAAAAGAAAATAGATGAGTATTCAAATTTGGACATGGATTTTAGTAGGAATCACTTTTGCATTATACATAGGCATTGCTATTTGGTCAAGAGCAGGTTCTACTAAAGAATTTTATGTGGCTGGAGGTGGCGTTTCTCCTTTAGCTAACGGTTTAGCAACTGCTGCAGATTGGATGTCAGCTGCATCCTTTATCTCAATGGCGGGTTTAATTTCTTTTAATGGATATGATGGCTCTGTATATTTAATGGGCTGGACTGGAGGTTATGTTTTGTTGGCGTTATTATTAGCACCATATTTAAGAAAGTTCGGAAAATTCACTGTTCCAGATTTTATTGGAGATCGTTATTACTCAAATGTGGCAAGAAGTGTTGCCGTTTTTTGCGCTTTGTTAGTTTCATTTACTTATGTTGCAGGTCAAATGCGTGGTGTGGGTTTGGTTTTTTCCCGATTTTTAGAAGTAGATATCAATACAGGTGTCATTATTGGTATGATAATCGTGCTGTTTTACGCAGTTTTAGGTGGAATGAAAGGAATAACCTACACACAAGTTGCACAATATTGTGTTTTAATTTTTGCCTTTATGGTTCCTGCAATTTTTATTTCTATTCAAATGACAGGAAATCCAATTCCGCAATTAGGTTTTGGTGGTGTAGATGAAAACGGAGTGTATTTGTTAGACAAATTAGATAAATTGCACAAAGAATTAGGTTTTGCAGAGTATACATCAGGAAGTAAATCAACCTTAGATGTCTTTTTTATCACTGCAGCATTAATGGTAGGTACAGCAGGATTACCACACGTTATTGTTCGGTTTTTTACGGTAAAAAAAGTGGCTGATGCTCGTAAATCTGCAGGTTGGGCATTATTATTTATCGCTATTTTATATACAACAGCTCCAGCAATTGCAGTATTTTCAAGAACTAATTTGATTGAAACTGTAAACCAAAAAGAATACGCAAAATTGCCTGAATGGTTTAGCAATTGGGAAAAAACTGGGTTAATAGAATTTAATGATAAAAATAAAGATGGAAAAGTACAATATTTAGCAAATGCCAATAAAAACGAATTAATTGTTGATAAAGATATTATGGTATTGGCTAATCCAGAAATAGCACAATTGCCCAATTGGGTAATAGCTTTGGTAGCAGCAGGTGGTTTAGCAGCAGCATTATCTACAGCAGCAGGTTTATTATTGGTAATTTCTTCATCAGTTTCTCACGATTTAATCAAAAAAATGATTAACCCAAAAATTTCTGAGAAAGGAGAGTTAGTAGCAGCAAGATTGTCTGCAGTTGTGGCTGTATGTGTTGCGGGTTATTTTGGAATTAATCCACCAGACTTTGTAGCAGCAACTGTAGCTTTAGCTTTTGGTCTGGCAGCAGCATCGTTTTTTCCAGCTATTGTATTAGGAATTTTTAGTAAAAGAATGAATAAAGAAGGTGCTATTGCTGGTATGGTTATCGGAATTTTATTGATGCTTTTTTATATGTTAAAATTCAAATTCGATTGGTTTGGTGGAGGTACAAAAGAAGATTGGTGGTTTGGAATATCACCAGAAGGTTTTGGAACTGTGGCAATGTTTGTTAATTTTATAGCATCCGTTATTATTTCAAGATTTACACCAAAACCACCAACAGAAGTTCAAGAAATTGTAGAACTTATAAGAATACCAAGTGGAGCAGGAGAGGCTCATAATCACTAAAAAAAACTATAAAGAAATTATTAATAGTATAATTCGACTTATAGAAAATTAACTCAATAATTTGTTAATTTGTGGTAATAAAAATAAAATCAAATGAAAAAAATAATAGTTTTACTAAGCATTTTAGTAGCAATTTCTTGTAAAAAGGAAACAAATAAACAAGTAAAAAAAGAAGATATAGTTCAAGCAAAAAAAGAAAATTTTCCTGAAGAATTAGCTAAAGTTTTTACAAGACATGGAGGAATTGATAATTGGAGGAAAATGAAAATTCTTTCTTTTAATAAAGGAAAAGAAGTACATACTGTAGATTTACATTCGAGAAAAACAGTAGTAAATTCTCCAGATTATTCTTTAGGTTTTGACGGAAAAGAGGTTTGGTTGGATGAAGAAAAAAAAGGAAGCTACAAAAAAAATCCATCTTTTTATTATAACTTATATTTTTACTTTTATGCAATGCCTTTTGTTTTAGCTGATGATGGTATTATTTATGAAAAAGCAGAAGACTTAACTTTTAATGGAAAAAATTATATAGGATATAAAATATCATACAAAGCAAATGTGGGTACTTCTCCAGAAGATAATTACATTGTGTATTACAATCCAAAAACATATCAAATGGAGTGGTTAGCGTATACAGTTACTTTTAAATCTAAAAAGCCAAGTAACAAATACAATATTATAAAATATAATAAGTGGGAAAATGTAAATGGATTGATTTTGCCAAAAGAAATTACTTGGTATAAAAAAGACCACAAAGGCTTACCAACAGAACCAGCAAGAGCTCCAACAGAATTTACACTACCTTTATTAAGTCAAGGAAAATTAGCAGCTTCTTTTTTTAAAAAACCAGTTAAATAAGATTATAATAGAATTAGTTTAAGTGTGAAATAATTTTATCAAAAACAGAAACATAATAATCATGAAACCTTGAAAGCAGAATGTTTTCAAGGTTTTTTGTTGATTTTAAAACAGACAAATCAAAGAGTTTAATATCATCAACTTCTTCTTTTTGAATGGTTAATTTATGAACAGGCTCTTTTAACTCGGCAATAAAAATATGATGATGTTCATTATCTTGAATTCCGTTTTTATGAGAAACTTTGTGAATTCTTGTACCAATTTTAATCAAATCTTTTTCTTGGAGTTCTAAACCAATTTCTTCAAAAACTTCTCTTTTTGCTGATGATAAAATAGATTCACCTGCACCAATATGCCCTGCCACAGAAATGTCCCATAAACCAGGAAATACTTTTTTTGTTAATGCTCTTTTTTGGAGTAGTATTTTTTTATCAGCAGTAAATAACCAAATATGTACAGTTGCGTGAAACCAACCGTTTTTATGCGCTTCAGATTTTAATGCGGTTTTTCCTGTTGGTTTTCCTTCTGGAGTTAGAATATCTATTAGTTCGTCCAAATTGAATTTAAAAATTTAGTTTTTGATAATTATTTTCGGTATCGATTAAAGAAGGAATTAAAATTTCTTTTTTTGGAATATACTCAAAAATCTTTTCTTTTTTGTTTTTAATTACTTTAATTTTTGCTTTAAAATTAGGTCTATTACTATCATATCGAAGCGGTACTATTTTATCTCCTTTTCTCAGGCCAACTTTAAAAGCATTAGAATTTTTATCAATCTCTTTTATGTATTTTCTATCTTTTGTAAATTTAAATCCTTTATCAAAAACAATTGAAGTGGGTGAGAAATCGAATCCATTTTCGTTAAAAAAAGCAGTTAAATTTATTAATTTTCCTTGTTCAATGTAGTTTTCGAACTCTAATTTAATATCCATATTAAATAAATTCTTAACAACTTCAACAAAATATTTATTGTTAATTTTTTGCCCTTTTTTTACAGCTTCACTTTTTATGAAAAGCATTACATCATCTAAACTTTTTTGGTTTTTAGTTGCTTTTTGAATTTTAATATCTAAGTAAAAAGCGAAAATGGCACCTCGCCTATAGGGTAATTTTTCATAATCTGGATTTGACCAAAAATTATCATGATTAATTGCTGAATTCGGCGCTTCTTTTACAGGGGAAGTATAATGTTTTTTTATAAACTCATTCATTTTTCTTGTAAAATAGCTTTTATCTAAATTATAAATATGATTTTTAGCAATGTTTTTAATAGTGTAATAATCTGTAAAACCTTCACTAAACCAATATTGTTCTTCTTCATTTTCTTTTAAAATTGTATGCCCATTCCAATTATGTTGTAATTCATGATTAAATAAATAGACCAAATTTTCTACTTGTAAATCTTTATTGTTTGCTGCTATTGTAGAAAAAGAGTTTGTTAAACCTGTGCCTAAAAAATTTCCATAATTTTCTTCGTAGCTTGGAGATAATGTTACAGAAAAATATTTTTGAGAATGATCTTGCCAAAAATCTCTTTGACTTCTAACTGTGCTTTTTAAAATAGTAACCATAGTTGAATCTGAAAACGTTTTCCAATTATCTTTTATACCAAATGTGAGTTTGTTTCCTTTAATATAAATATTGTATTTTTTATAATCACCTCCAACAAACTTTGAAGAATGAAATCTACTCGTTTTAATGTTTTTAATTTCTTGATAAAAATTGCATTCACCAAAACTATTAATTAAGACATAGTCTTTTGGGAAATTTATCCATTTAATTTTAATATTAATTGGACTTTCTAAATGCTTAGGAAGCATAAAAAGATTATGACCAAAAGCGCTAAAACCTTTTTTAGTTATAACAGGTCTAAAAGCTTCATATACAGATAAAACACTATCTGTGTCTTGTTTAATTTTGTAAGTTAGATGTAATTTTTTTAAATGCTTTGGGTGTTTAATTTTTATCCAACCAGAATCTTTTTCAAAACTTATTTTTGCATCTGCATTTAAAACTGTTAACTCTTTAATTAGGTTATGTAAATTATCTTCTCCCCACTTTTTGTTTTCAAAAACAAAAAAAGTTTCTCCATTTTTATCTGATGCGCTTTCTAATTCAATTTTTAAATAATCATTTTCTTGTTTAGTTATTTTAGAAATAGTAAAAGAAACAGTTTTTGGATTGTTTTCTGAACATGAAGATATAAACAGAAGAGATATTAATAGAATTAGTATTTTTTTCATTTTTAATAATAGTTAGTTATGTACTAAAGACGAAAAAAATAAAATATGTCGCATTTTACTTTATAAAAAAGATAAAATACAATCTGTTAATTTCTTAAAATCTTCTTTTGTATTGTATAAATGGCAAGAAAGTCTAATATAATTTCCTCTAAAAGAAATATAAATATTTGCTTCTTTTAGTGCAGTTTTTAGTTTTTCAATATTAACTTTTTCTGGTAATTCAACTCCAAATAAATGATGAGTTCTAAATGCATCATCTTCGATAAAACACCCCATTTCTTTTAATTTTAAAACAACGTCTTGTGTAATTTCTTTGCAATATTCTTGAATAGAATTTGGTTTCCAATCAATAACTTGCTTTAAAGCAATAATTTGCATTTTTATATGAATAAAACTTGCGTGTTCACCAACAGAATATCTATTTGCTAAAGGTTTGTATTTTGGTTGATAAAAAGTAAGTTTACTCATATTTTCACTTCCTAAACGATTAGACCAGTTTTCTTCTAACGGAACTCCATCATCAAAATAGTTTCCAAAATATGCGTATCCACAACCATAAGGTCCAAACAACCATTTGTAACCAGCACAAATTAAAGCATCAGGTTTAATTTCTTTTACAGAAAAGGGAGAGCTCCAACAGATTGACTTCCGTCAATAATTAATAGTGCGTTATTTTCTGTAGTTTTTTTTCTAATGGATTTTAAATCGAACAATGTTCCATTTGCCCAATGAATATTTCCTAAAGTTACTACTGCTGTTTTATTAGAGATTGAATTTAAGATTGCTTCATTCCATTTTTTGCCTCTATTTTCTGTAGTTTTTGGCATCGAAACTATATTTAGTTTCGCTTTAAATTTGTTAGCTAATTTTTCCCAGATATAGTAATTACTTGGAAACTGACTTTCAACTAAAAGAATTTCATCATCTTTTTTTAAATTGATGTTATTAGCGGCAGTTGCAAGACCATAAGAAGCAGAAGGGATGTTTGCGATTCTATTATAATCTTCAGCATCAATCAATTGAGCAAATAGTTTTTTTACTTCTTTTACAGGCTCAAAATAATAATTGCCAGTAATCTTATAAGGATGACTTTTTTATAAAATACCTTCAATTCCTACTTTTTCAATTGCTTTAAAAGAAGGAGATTAACTTGCTATGTTTAAGTAAGTAATTTCTTCAGGAATGCTAAATAAATGTTTTTGATTTTTAAGTTTCATAATACTGTAAAATAAAAGCGAAGTAGAAACTTCGCTTTTAAATATTAGTCAAAATAAGAGAATGTTTCTCCTTCTTTAATGTTTAATAACGTCTCATAAATCATTTTAATTACGTTTTCTACATCTTCTCTGTGCACCATTTCTACAGTAGTGTGCATATACCTTAAAGGTAAAGAAATTAACGCAGAAGCAACTCCACCATTGCTATATGCAAAAGCATCTGTATCTGTGCCTGTTGCTCTGGAAAGAGCAGAACGTTGAAAAGGTATTTTTTTAGTTTCTGCAGTTTCTGTAATTAAATCTCGTAATTTTTGTTGTACAGCAGGCGCATAAGCAACTACAGGGCCTTTACCAATTTCTAAGTGGCCTTCTTTCTTTTTGTCAATCATTGGAGTAGTAGTATCGTGTGTTACATCCGTAACAATAGCTACATTTGGCTTTATGGTGTGTGTAATCATTTCTGCACCTCGTAAACCAATTTCTTCTTGTACGGCATTGGTAATGTATAATCCAAATGGTAAAGTTTTGTTGTTTTCTTTTAACAAACGTGCAACTTCAGCAATCATAAATCCACCCATTCTATTATCTAAAGCTCTACACACAAATTTGTCTTTGTTTAAAATATGAAACTCATCAGGGTAGGTAATTACACAACCAACATGTACGCCTAGTTTTTCAACTTCTTCTTTAGTAGCACAACCACAATCTATAAAAATATTATCTAATTTTGGTGCTTCTTCTTTTGCTCTATTTCTAGTATGTATTGCAGGCCATCCAAAAACACCTTTTACAATTCCGTTTTTGGTATGAATATTTACTACCTTACTTGGTGCAATTTGATGGTCTGAGCCTCCGTTTCTAATTACGTAAATCAATCCATTATCAGAAATATAATTTACATACCAAGAAATTTCATCTGCATGCCCTTCTATGACTACTTTGTATTTTGCATCAGGGTTTATTACACCTACAGCAGAACCATAAGTGTCTGTTATAAAAGTATCTACGTATGGTTTTAGGTACTCCATCCAAATTTTCTGGCCTTCCCATTCGTAACCAGTTGGGGCTGCATTATTTAAGTATTTTTCTAAAAAAGTAAGTGAATCTTTGTTTAAAATTGATTTTTTTGCCATAATATCATTTCAGTTTTGTGTAAAAATAAAACGTTTTTTTAGCATTTCAATTAAAATAATCACAAAAATGTGTAACAAAAGTTCTTACTTTTACACTTATCACAAAAGTTAAATATTTTAAAACCAAGAATATGAAGTTAGTAATAGAAAACTTAACAAAGACTTATAAAAACGGAGTAAAAGCGATTGACAATTTAAGTATTGAAATTGGTACAGGAATGTTTGGTTTGTTAGGTCCTAATGGAGCAGGTAAATCATCATTAATGAGAACAATAGCTACGCTACAAAGCCCAGATTCTGGTTCAATTACTTTTGGTGATATTAATGTTTTAGAGGACAATATGTCTTTGAGAAAAATCTTGGGATATTTGCCTCAATCTTTTGGTGTGTATCCTAAAATGTCTGCTGAAGATTTGTTAGACTATTTTGCAACTTTAAAGGGAATATCAGATAAATCAGAAAGAAATGCCATTGTAAAAGAGGTTTTAGAGATTACCAATTTATACGATGTAAGACGTAAACATGTTGCTGGTTATTCTGGAGGGATGAAGCAACGTTTTGGAATAGCACAGTTGTTATTAAACAATCCTAAATTAATTATTGTTGATGAACCTACTGCTGGATTAGATCCTGCTGAAAGACATCGTTTCTTAAATGTATTGCGTGAGGTTGGTACCAATTGTACTGTTATTTTTTCTACGCATATTGTGGAAGATGTAAAGGAATTGTGTAATGAAATGGCAATTTTAAATGGTGGTAGAATTTTAAAACATACTACACCTCAAGAAGCAACAGCAGCAATTGAAGGAGCAATCTGGACCAAAACCATTCAAAGAGATGAGTTAGAAGCTCAAGAGAAAATGTATACTATTTTATCATCTAACTACAATCAAGATAATACGTTAAATATAAGAGTGTTTTCAGATGAAAAACCATCAAGAGAATTTGTACAGGCTTCACCACAATTAGATGATGTGTATTTTATTGCTTTAAAACAAGATGAACCCAAATTAATTGTTAGTGATTAGTTTTTAGTTCTTAGTAACTATCCACTCAAAATTCAAGATTAAACACTTTTTCATTATGTTTTCAACGATTTTCAAACAAGAATTAAAATATTGGTTTAATAAACCAGCTTTCTATATTTACATAAGCATATTCTTACTATTGGCTTTGTTTATTTCTTCTGCTTCTGCAGGTTTATTTGATTCTGTTACAGCAACAACAGGATCTTCAAGAATTGTAAATTCGCCAACAAGTGTTAACGGATTAATGATTAGCCTTACCGTGTTTATTTTCTTTTTGTTTCCATCTATTATTGGAGTGTCTATCTATAGAGATTATAAGAGCGAAATGCATACCATTTTGTATTCGTATCCGTTTACAAAATTCGATTATTTATTTGCAAAATTTTTTAGTTCTATAGTCATAGTCTCTATCATTGTTTTGTGTATTGCTATTGGTGCAATTATTGGTTTTCGATTTCCAGGAACCAATCAAGATATAGTTGCTTCACTAAATTTATATACTTATTTGCAAGCTTATTTGGTATTTATTTTGCCTAATGTTTTACTCTTTGGAGCAATTGTTTTTGCTGTAGTTACTTTTTCGAGAAATATTGCTGCAGGTTTTATTACTGTTATTATTTTGTTATTAGCTCAGGGTGTTATTGAAAGTGTTTTGTCTGATCCAGAACACAAAGGTTTGTATGCTATTTTAGATCCTTTTGGAGGAGGAGCAATTAACTATTACACAAAATATTGGACTCCTTCAGAACAGAATGAACTGCAAATTCCAATAAAAGAGATGATTGTTTACAATCGATTATTATGGACAGGTATTGCCATTTTTATATTCGGTCTGGTCTATAAATTCTTCACTTTTAGCCAAAACGCTATTTCTTTTTCGTTTAGAAAAAATAAAGGAGAAAGAGTTACTAAAACTAATTTTAGTGGAATTACAAGAATTTCTTTGCCAAAGGTTACTTATAATTTTTCTTTCTTTCGAAACGTAAAAACGATGTGGAAATTATCTAACATCGATTTTGCATATATTTTTAAGAGTT
The DNA here is from genome assembly GCA_030427865.1 of Bacteroidia bacterium. Classification (GTDB taxonomy): domain Bacteria; phylum Bacteroidota; class Bacteroidia; order Flavobacteriales; family Flavobacteriaceae; genus Polaribacter. The sequence goes on from JAUICK010000003.1 coordinate 115,231, forward strand.
GGCCTTTTATTTCTATTGTTTTAGTAGGGTTAATTTTACTCTTAGTTACCCTTTTTAATATTGGAGAAATTTTTGGCACAAAAACTTTACCTGTTACATGGCAAATGTTAGGTGGAGGAAGAGTTTTTACAAGATTAGCTATAAATATATGTACGTTTTTATATGCAGGTATGTTAGTGCATAGAGCAGGTATAGTAAGAATAAATCATTTGGTAGATGTTACACCAATTCCTAATTGGACTTTACTGTTCTCTAAAGTAATTGCCTTAATAAAAATGCAGTTGGTGTTATTAAGTATAATTATGATTTCAGGAATTTTGTTTCAAACTTACCAAGGGTATTACAACTATGAAATTGATCATTATTTTAAAGAATTATTCTTCCTCGATTTTTTAAATTTATCTATTTGGGCATTTTTATCTATCTTTTTACAAACTCTTATTAGAAATCCGTATTTAGGATTATTTATACTTTTAGTTATAGCAATTGGCACCCCTTTCTTATCATTAGCAGGAATAGAGCAAGATATTTTTAAATATAATGAAGGACCAGGATATAGCTACTCAGATATGAATGGTTATGGGCATTTATTGCCTTATTTATTCTATAAAATTTATTGGTTTTTATGTGGATTAGTTCTACTAACTGTTTCATTTTTATTTTGGGTTCGTGGAATTCCAAGCTCTTTTACAGAAAGATTTACTATTGCAAAATCGAGATTTAAAGGTTTTACAGCAATAAGTTTTATTGTTTTTTTTATTGCTTTTTTAGGATTAGGGTTTTCAATTTATCAAGAAACAGGAACTAAAAACAAAAGAACTTCTTCTAAAGAAGCCGAGTTAAGAAGAGTAGAGTGGGAGAAAACCTATAAAAAATATGAGAATTATAAACAACCCAGAATTGTTGCAGTAAATGCAAACGTAAATATTTTCCCCAAAGTAAAAACGTATACTGCTAATGCAACTTACACAATGGTTAATAAAACTAATAACGCTATAGATAGTGTATTTTTAAATCATAATTCATTAAAAAGTGCTTTTGAGTTTAGTAAATCTAATATATTGGTTTTAGAAGATACTATTCATCACTTTGATATTTATAAATTTGAAAAACCCATTTTGCCAGGAGATACTTTAGAATTATCTATAACTGTTGAAAGTAAAAAGAATACCAATTACAGAAGACGCTCTCCAATAAGAGAAAACGGAACGTTTATTAATAATTTTCAAATGTTTCCTTCTTTAGGATATTCATCACAAGGAGAATTAACAGACAACAAAACACGTAAAAAATACGATTTACCGCCTAATAATTTACGCCCACATCCTTCAGATTCTACAGCTTTGGGAGATACCTATATTTCTAAAGACTCAGACTGGATAGCTTTTGAAGCAACTGTATCAACCACAAAAGATCAAATTGCTATTGCTCCAGGGTATTTGCAAAAAGAATGGGTAAAAGGAGATAGACGTTATTTTCATTATAAAATGGATAGTAAAATCTTGAATTTTTACGCCTTTAACTCAGCCAGATATGAAGTAAAAAAAGAAATATATAAAGGCATTAGTTTAGAAATTTATTATCATAAACCCCACACTTTTAATTTAGAAAGAATGCTAAAAGGCATGAAAGCTTCTTTAAATTATAACTCTAAAAACTTTAGTCCTTATCAACACAAACAATTAAGAATTATCGAATTTCCAAGAACTGGTGGAAGCTTTGCACAGTCGTTTCCAAACACAATTCCGTTTTCAGAAGGTGTTGGTTTTATTGCTGATGTAGACGACAGTAATGATGATGGTGTAGATTATCCTTTTGCAATAACTGTTCATGAAGTATCGCATCAATGGTGGGCGCATCAAGTTATTGGAGCAGATGTTTTAGGAGCTACTATGCTGTCTGAAAGTTTATCTGAATATGTAGCTTTAAAAGTGTTAGAACATCAACATGGAAAAGAAAAAATGAGAACATTTTTAAAAGATGCTTTAGATGGGTATTTGCAACAAAGAACTTTTGAAACCAAACGCGAAAAACCATTAATGTATAATGATGGTCAAGGTTATATTCGTTATCAAAAAGGTTCTCTGGTTTTTTATGCATTAAGCGATTATGTTGGCGAAGATATTTTAAATGGAGCATTAAAGCGATATGTAGAAAAGGTTAAATTTCAAGAACCTCCTTATACAACATCTATAGAAATGGTAAATTTTATTAGAGAGGTTACACCAGATTCTTTACAATATATAATTAAAGATATGTTTGAAACAATAACACTTTATAGAAATAGGGTGTTAGATGCAAAAACCACTGCCTTAGATAATGGTAAATATCAAGTAGATATTGAGTTTGAGGTTTCAAAATATAGAAACGATGAAAAAGGGAAACGTTATTATGGAGAACAAGTTGGAGATACTTTAACTTACAAAACCGAGAAAATGAAAAAACCAATTTTATCAGTTGCTTTATCAGATTATATAGATGTTGGTATTTTTACAGAAGAAGAAATTGATGGCAAGAAAAAAGAAAAAGTATTGTATTTACAAAAGCATAAGATTACTCAAATTAATAATAAAATTACCATTATTGTTGATAAGAAACCAACAGAAGTTGGTATAGATCCATACAATAAATTAATAGACACTCAATCTGAAGATAATAGAAAGAAGTTATAAGTTATGAGAAAAGAAACAAAAATAATAGCAGCATCAATACTATTTTTACTAGTTATAATATTGCATTTAACAGGACTTTTATTAAATGATACTTTGGCTTTTTTTACCAAACCATTTATAACAATTTCATTAGCATTGGTTTATTTGGCTTCTGTAAAAAAAGCCAATTTTTGGTATGTTTCTGCTTTGTTTTTTTCATTTTGGGGAGATACATTTTTACTTTTTAAACAAGAGTTTTTTTTAATGGGTTTGGTTTCTTTTTTAGTTGCACATCTACTGTATATTAAAATTTCTTCTGTGTATTTAAAATTAATATCGCCAAGTAAAATTGTATTTTCATCAATACCTTTTATTTTAGCTTTTGGAACCGTTGTTTATTTAATATACGAAAACTTAGCAGGAATGTTGATTCCGGTTCTTATCTACGGCATTGTTATTTCTACTTTTGGAGTTATAGCTTCTTTAAACTATTTTAAAGAAAAATCTACAGCAAATCTATGGCTGTTTTTGGGCGCCATAATTTTTATAATATCAGATAGTTTATTGGCAATAAATAAGTTTTATGAAGCCAAACCTATTTATGGAGTTTCTATAATGGTTACTTATATTGTAGCACAATATTTAATTTGTAAAGCTATGACAGCAAAACAAACGGATTAAAATTATTGTGCAAATTTACTTTTAATTAATTGTATACCAATGGTTGCGGTAATAATCCCCAAAAAATCAGCAGACAAATCTATCAAGTCAAAAGTATGAGTGGAAATATAATTCTGACTCAATTCTTCAATTAAAACAAAGACAGTTACAAATAGAACTCTGTGGTAAATTTTAATTCTAAAAAACTGAAAGGAGCGAAACTTTAAAAGAATAATACACAAGAAAGTTAAAGTTCCGAACAAGATAAAATGTCCTATTTTATCACCAAAAGGAATAGTTTTAATAAAATCAAAAAACACACTATTTATTCCTGTATTGGCTAAACAAATCACCCAAAGAATAAATATAAAAAACAATAAACCAACAATAGATATTAGTTTATACATTAACCTCCGATTTTTGAATTATAAAATAGTTATAAGAAAGAAAAAAGCAGTTACGTTTTATAACTGCTTTTTTTTGATTTCTAAATTAATAGATATTACTTTGTTTACTTTAATCAATTATTAGTTAAATTAGGGGACTCCAATAATTAGGGGGATGATTAAAAATAAAACTTATTTCATATGTATTGATTTAGGGGATAAATAATGTAATTTTTACTATTTACGATGCTAAATTAATAAAAATTATTTTAAGAAATAAGATAATTTTTTATAAATATTAGATAAATTTTTTATCAATGCAATATGTTTAAAAATAACGAATTTATATTAAAAAGTTTATAATTATTGATTTATAGAACCTATTTTTAGTAAAAAATTCATAAAAAAAAATGTTATAATTTTTCACCAATTAAAGGTAAATTTTTTCTAACCGAGAGTAAAACAATTAGTCCAGAAAGAAAAGTAAAAATTGCTGCACTAAACAGCAATCCACCATCATTATTATGTTCAATGCCAATTTTTGTTAAATGAGATAAAATTGCACCTCCCATTAAGCCAATTGTAAGTAAAGCACCTAACCATATTTTTTTTGGGATAAATAATAAAATTGAGGCAATGAGTTCTAAAACCCCAGTTCCAATTCTCATTACTGCTTCGTTTTTTCCTGCTAATTTGGTAAAAAGTTCTACACTTTCTGTGGCTCCAGAAAATTTGTAAAATAAAGTTTGTAACATTATAATAGCAGCAATTAATTTAATAATAAATATTACTTTTTTACTCATTTTGGTCGATTTTAAATTTTTAGACGATAATGTCTTCATCTACTTACAAAATTATATTTTTGTGAAAAATCATTTCCAATGAAAAAAAACGTTTTATTAGTATTCTTTTTTGTGTTTTTTTTTCATTGCTCTAAACAAAAAAAAGTAAGCCTATTTTTTTTGGATGAATATATTGTAAAAGATTCAACACAATTTCAAAATACAATTTTAGGAGGTTTTTCTGGTTTAGACTTTTCCAATAATACTTATTATTTAATTGTAGATGATGCTAAGAACCCCCGCTTTGTAAAGTCTAATATAATAATTCAAAAAGATACATTTTCGTCTGTACAATTTATAAATACAACTTCTTTAAAAGATGCTACTTCTCCCTTTTTCCGAGAAAATTATCTTGATTTAGAATCTATTTTTGTAGATAAAGAAACTCAAGAAATTAATTTTGTCAGTGAAGGTTCAATCTATAAAAATAAAAAGCCTTCTATATTTGTAACCGATTTAAATGGTAATTTTAAATATGAATACAAACTACCTTCTCAGTTCTTAAAATTAGAACATATTAAACACAATGCTGTTTTTGAAGCTTCATCAAAAAGTAGTAATAATAAAGGGTTTTGGGTTGCAATGGAAGGCGTTTTAAAATCTGATGGAGATGAACCAACGTTTCATAAAACTTTATCACCAATAAGAATTACTTATTTTGATAAAAAAACAAAAAAAGCAACCAAACAATATGCTTATCAATTAGAACATATTTACAAACCTGCAAAAGGTAATATTAATTTAAATGGAGTTACCGCCATTTTAGAATATAAAGAAAATCATTTTTTTGTTGTAGAAAGAATTTATCAAAGTGGTTATGGAACTTACGGAAATATTGTTCAAATTTTTGAAGCTTATATTGATAAAAAAACTACAAATATATTGGCAATAGATTCTTTAAAAAACAACAGTTTTATTCCGCTAAAAAAACGATTATTATTAAATTTTAATGATATTAAAAATAAACTTACAGATGGAATTGTTGATAATATCGAAGGAATAACATTAGGCCCAAAATTAGCAAATGGAAATCAATCTTTAGTATTAGTTGCTGACGATAACTTTCAAATTTATGGAAAACAATTAAATCAGTTTATTTTATTAGAAATTGATGAGAATTAATTGCTATTTTTACAAAGTTAAGACATTTTAATTAATGAATATTACCAAACTAAAAGAAGCCAAACTTCGTAAAAAAATACATAAACTTTCTACTAAATTAAATAAAGAAAGATTGGTTTCTAAAAAAGAAATTCGATCTGTTGGTATTTTAACTACAGATGAAGTATCATCTAAAATCGATATTTCAGCAGAAATAGAATCAATATTAGAGCTTAGAAATTCCAAAATATATAGTTTTAAAAAGTTTAATAAATTAGATAACACTTCTTTTAAACATTTTACCGAAAAAGATATTAATTGGAAAGGAGAATTCATTCAGCAAAATTTTCAGAGTTTTTTAGAACAACCTTTCGATTTATTAATTGGTTACTTTAACACCAATAATTTGTATTTAGAATTAGCAGTTCTACAATCTAAAGCAAGTTTTAAAGTAGGTTTTGCAGAAGTAAATTCTATACTCTATGATATTGAATTTTCAGAACAACTAAATAATATTAAAGAGTTTTCTTTAGAACTAAAAAAGTACCTTCAAATTCTAAAAAAGCTAAAAAATTAAACTTTAAAAATAAAGTTGTTTATTCTTGGTAAGAATTTATCATTTCTAAATAAAATCCATCTTAAAATTGTAATTTTACACACCAAAATACTTTAGAATGCAAAAATTTATTGGAACAGGAGTTGCGCTAGTTACCCCTTTTAAAGAAGATTTAAGTGTAGATTTTAATGCACTTGTAAAATTGGTAAATTATAATATCGAAAATGGTATAGATTATTTAGTTATTAATGGTACAACTGGAGAAAGCGCAACCATTACCAAAGAAGAAAAACAAGAAATTATAGATGTTATTATAAAAGCAAATAATAAACGTTTGCCTTTGGTTTTAGGTGTTGGTGGTAATAACACTGCACTAATTGTAGAAGAATTAAAAACAAGAGATTTTACAGGTATAGATGCAATCTTATCTGTTGCACCTTATTACAGCAAGCCAACTCAAGAAGGACTTTATCAACATTATAAAGCCATAGCAGAATCAATAGATTTACCAATTATTTTATACAACGTTCCAGGCAGAACCGCTAAAAACATGGAACCCGCTACAACTATACGTTTGGCTAAAGACTTTAGTAATATTGTTGCAGTAAAAGAAGCAGGTAATAATCAGCAGCAATATTATACTTTATTAAAAGAAAAACCAGACGATTTTTTAGTGATTTCTGGCGATGATGATTTAGCTTTAGGAGTTACTTTAGCAGGAGGTTCTGGTGTAATTTCTGTAATAGGACAAGCGTTTCCTAAGCAATTTTCTAAAATGATTAATCATGGTTTAAAAGGAAATAACAGAGCAGGTTTTGCTATTCATTACAAAATGATGAATATTATTGATTATATTTTTGAAGAAAATAATCCGGCAGGAATTAAAACAGTCTTACAAGAATTAAATATTTGCAAAAATGATGTACGTTTGCCATTAGTAAAAGCAAGTGTAGAACTTAGCTCAAAAATTGCTAAATTTGTAGCTCACTTTAAATAAAAAATATGTTATCACCAGTAATAGAAGAAGCTTTAAATAAACAAATAACGGTAGAAGCACAATCATCTCAAATATACTTAGCAATGGCTTCTTGGGCAGAAGTTTTAGGTTTCGAAGGTGTTGCTCAATTTATGTATGCACATTCAGATGAAGAGAGAATGCACATGTTAAAGTTGGTAAAATTTGTAAATGAACGTGGTGGACATGCCAAAGTATCTTCTTTAGATGCACCTCCAACAGAGTTTGGATCATTCAAAGAAATGTTTCAAGAATTATTTAATCACGAAGTAAAAGTATCTGCGTGTATTAATGATCTAATTGATATTTGCCTTAAAGAAAAAGACTATGCAACCCACAACTTTCTTCAATGGTATGTTTCTGAACAAATAGAAGAAGAAGCATTGGCAAGAAATATCTTAGATAAAATTAAATTAATTGGAGACGATAAAGGAGGTTTTTACCTGTTTGACAATGATATTAAGCAATTAATAACAGTTGCTTCACCTCAAGAATAACATTAACAAACTTTTAGTATCAATAAATCACTTTATATTCCGTTTTTTATTCATTATTGCATAGCACAATTTACTGTGTAAAAAAACGTTTTATTAATCCATAATTAATCACTAATTTTGCACGATGCAAAAAATTAAAAATTTAGCGTGTTTATTGCTGTTTTCACTTGTATTATTTTCTTGTGGAGAATATCAAAAAGTATTAAATAAAGGCACAACAGAAGAGCAGTATAAAATGGCTGTAAAAATGTACGAAAGTAAAAAGTACAGTAAAGCATTGCGCTTATTTGAAAAAGTTACACCTGCGTACAGAGGTAAACCTCAAATGGAGCGTATATCTTTTATGATATCTCAATCTAATTTTAACGAGAAAAATTACAGTATATCTGGTTATTATTTTGATCGATTTACAAAGAACTATCCTAAAAGTTCTAAAAGAGAAGAAGCTGCTTTTTTATCTGCTTACAGTTACAAATTGGCATCTCCAGTTTTTAGCAAAGACCCAACAGATACCAGAAAAGCATTAGAATCTTTCCAAACTTTTATAAATACATACCCTAATTCAGATAAAATAGAAGAAGCAAACAAACACTATAAAGAGCTAAGGTATAAGTTAGAAAAAAAATACTTTGAAATAGCAAAAACCTATTACAGAACTGCAGATTACGATTTAAGAAATTACAAAGCTGCTATTCAGGCTTTCGATAATTTGTTGTCAGACTTTTTAGGATCTCAGTTTAAAGAAGAAGCACTTTTTTACAGATTAAAAGCTGCTCACGATTTTGTTCTAAAAAGCACTATTAGAAGAAAACCAGAGCGTATAAAAGATGCTAAAGATGCTTATGAAAAACTAAAAAGAAATTTTCCGAAATCTAAATTTATGGAAGATGCCAATACAATGTTGGCAACCTTAGAAAAAGAAAAAAAAGAAGCCGAAGATTTAATTGCAAAACAAAAAGAATACGAAAATTCACTAAAGAAATAATTATTTATTATGGATTATAAAGATACAAATGCTGCGTTAAGTACTGTTACTTATGATAAAAACCAAATAGAAGCGCCAACTAAAAATATTTACGAGGCGATTTCTATTATTGCAAAAAGAGCAGAACAAATTAATGGAGATTTAAAGAAAGAATTGGTAGATAAGTTAGATGAGTTTGCTACCTATAACGACAGTTTAGAAGAAGTTTTCGAAAATAAAGAACAAATAGAAGTTTCTAAATTTTACGAAAGATTGCCAAAACCAACTGCAATTGCAGTTGAAGAATGGCTAAATGATAAAGTATACTACAGAACTCCAGAAACAGAATAATGTCTGTTTTACGCGGTAAAAAAATCCTTTTAGGCATTACTGCTGGAATTGCTGCATACAAAACAGCATCATTAGTCCGTTTGTTTATAAAATTAGGCGCAGAAGTCAAAGTTATTATGACTCCTGCGTCTAAAGATTTTATTACACCTCTTACACTTTCTACACTTTCTAAAAACCCTGTTTATTCTACTTTTTATGATAAAGAGGATGAAAATGAACTATGGAATAACCATGTAGATTTAGGCCTTTGGGCAGATTATATGCTTATTGCACCAGCAACAGCAAATACATTGTCTAAAATGGCAAATGGTACTTGTAATAATTTGTTATTAGCAACTTATTTATCTGCAAAATGCCCTGTCTATTTTGCTCCTGCAATGGATTTAGACATGTACAAACACTCATCAACAAAAGAAAGTTTAGACAAATTACAATCCTTTAGAAACGTTATGATTCCTGCTACTTCTGGCGAATTAGCAAGCGGTTTAGTGGGCGAAGGTAGAATGGCAGAGCCCCAAGATATTGTTTCATTTATTGAAAAGGATGTTTTATCTAAACTTCCATTAAAAGGAAAAAAAATATTAATAACTGCAGGACCAACTTATGAAGCTATAGACCCTGTACGTTTTATAGGGAATTATTCTTCGGGTAAAATGGGATTTGCAATTGCAAAAACTGCTGCAAATTTAGGTGCCGAAGTTTTTTTAATTTCTGGCCCAAGTCATCAACAAATACAACATTCTTTAGTAAAAAGGATAGATGTGGTTTCTGCGGATGAAATGTATGAAGCAGCTCATCAATATTATAATGAAGTAGATATTGCAATTCTTTCTGCTGCTGTAGCAGATTATAAACCAAAAAATATTGCCTCACAGAAAATAAAAAAGAAAGATGTTGCGTTAGAGATTAAGTTGTCGCCTACAAAAGATATTTTAGCATCTTTAGGTAAAATTAAACAGCATCAATTTTTAGTGGGCTTTGCGTTAGAGACAAATAATGAGTTAGAAAATGCAAAGAAAAAACTGAAGAAAAAGAATTTAGATGCGATTGTTTTAAATTCTTTGCAAGATAAAGGCGCAGGTTTTGCAACAGACACAAATAAAATTACTATTATTGATAAAAATTTAAACCAAAAATCGTTTAAGTTAAAATCTAAAGTAGCAGTTGCAAAAGATATTATAAACGAAATTGTAAACAAAATAAATGCGTAACTTTTTAATTCTTTTTGTGTTTTTGTTTTCTATTTTGAGTGTAAATTCTCAAGAATTAAACTGTTTGGTAAATATTAATTTTAATCAAGTACAAGGGTCAAATACTCAAGTATTTAAAACTTTGCAAACTGCTTTAACAGAATTTATCAATCAAACAAAATGGACAAACAGAGAAGTTAAACCAGAAGAACGTATTAATTGTGCTATGAACATAATTATTACTTCGAGAAACGATAATTCTTTCGAAGCAACTTTGCAGATACAATCTACAAGACCTGTTTATGGAGCTACATACGAAACACCTTTATTAAACTTAAAAGATAACGATTTTAATTTTAGATATAATGAGTTTGATCCGTTAATCTACAACCGAAATTCTTTTGATAGTAACTTAATATCTACCATTGTTTTTTATGTAAATATTATTTTAGGTGTAGATGCAGATACCTTTAAACTAAAAGGTGGAGAAACCTATTTAAAAGAGGCACAAAACGCAATGTTGCAAGCACAACAAAGCGGACTTGCTTCATGGCAAAATGTTGTGGGGAAACAAAATCGTTTTTTATTGATTGATAACTTACTGTCTCCAAAATTATCTATGTATAGAACAGCAATGTATAATTACCATAGAAGAGGTTTAGATGAGTTTGTTAGAAATAAAAATGTTGCAAAACAAGCCATAGAAGATGCTGTAATTTCTATGGAAACTTTGTTTAATAAAACTGTTGGTAATTACTTAATCCGTTTATTTTTTGATGCTAAAGCAGATGAAATTGTAAAGCTATACTCTGATGGTTCTAATACTAAAAATCAAAATAAATTGGTACAAACTGTTCGTAGAATATCTCCAAACAACAATACTAAATGGAAGGAGATTAAATAAAATTTTAGTTTATATATATTGGTATTACCAGTTTATTCTTCGAAGAAATAAGAAATATTAACTCCTAACACTGTTGCTAACCTAAATAGTGTTTCCAATTTTATTTGCGACTTACCACTTTCTAAGCGATGATAAGATTTTTGACTTATACACAACCTCTCACTAACATAATCTTGGGTGTATTCTTTTTCTACTCTAATTTTTCTAATTCTCTTTCTTACTTTTTCTAATTGTTCCATTAATAATGTATTATTATTATTATTATTATTATTATTGGGAAATTGTAGCTAACATTTTTTTCAAAGATATAAATAGTTTCTTCATTTTACAATAGACAATTTTTGGGTAACGGAAAACCGTTAGTTTTCTCACGGTTTTCCGTGAGCTAAAAAAGGTATAATTTACCTGTTTTTTGGGATTGGACTATAATAAATCCTCTAATATATTTGTAATATGAATTTTTAAATTAGATAACTATGACTATCTACTTTTAAAACTTAAAAAGAAAGAGAAATAAATATTTACTACTTCAAATTAGACTCAATATGTATGAGGTCTAATAAAGAACATAGCCCTTAATATAACCCTAAAATCAGTAAGTTATGAAAAAAACAATTCTATTTTTAGCCATTTTATTTTTAACAATGAATCTAAAAGGACAAATAACAAAAGGAAATTGGATGTTTGGTGGAGATGCAATACTACAAGGCTACAAATTTGAAAATCAAGAGAAATTTAAATATTATGCCGAAATATTTCCAAAAGCAGGTTATTTTATTAAAGACCAGTTCGTTATTGGTAGTGAAATAGGAATTTATATAAGTGATGCTGCTTTTTACAGCTCTTTGATTCCTTTTGCTCGTTATTATTTTTTTGATAGTGAAAAAATAATTAATCCTTTTATTGAAGGAGGTGTTGGTATCGAAAATATCTCCAATAAAAATAGTTCTATATCTGATATAACCGAGTTAATGTATCAATTCAAAATTGGTTCATCCATTTTTTTTACCAATAGTGTTGCCTTAAATCTTACTTTAAATTATAAGAAGAACTCTTTTAGATTTGATGAAGAATTATCTGTGGCAATTGGCTTTCAAATTCATCTACAAAAAAAATAATCATCTAAAATTAAACATATGAAATAATACTATTAAAAAAGAGAAAGTTGCTACACGAATATAGCAACCTCTCCTGTTAAAAAAAATTACCGCGAAATAATTAATTTAAAACCATACAAAATTATAAAAACTTAATTAATAACCAATATGAAGAAAACAATTTTAATTTTAACATTTTTTTTAATTGCAATTAACCTGAAAGCTCAAACTACTCAGGGAAATTGGATGTTTGGAGGAGATGCTATACTACAAGGGTACAAATTTGAAAACCAAGAGAAATTTAAATATTATGCCGAAATATTTCCAAAGGCAGGTTATTTTATTAAAGACCAGTTCGTTATTGGTAGTGAAGTTGGTATCTACATAAGCGAAGTAAATTTTTATACTTCGTTAGTTCCTTTTGTTAGGTATTATTTATTTAATAATGAAAAAATTATAAATCCATTTATAGAGAGTGGTATTGGTTTTGAGAATATTTCCAACAGAAAAAACTCTCAACCCGATATAACCGAGTTAATGTACCAATTCAAAATAGGTTCATCCATTTTTTTTACCAATAGTGTTGCCTTAAATCTTACTTTAAATTATAAGAAGAACTCTTTTAGATTTGATGAAGAATTATCTGTGGCAATTGGCTTTCAAATCCATCTACAAAAAAAATAACTTAAAGAATAAATTTATGAAATAATAACTAACAAAAAAAGAGAAAGTCGTTACACGAATATAACGACCTCTCCTGTTAAAAAAAATTACCGCGAAATAATTAATTTAAAACTATGCAAAATTATAAAAACTTAATTAATAACCAATATGAAGAAAACAATTTTAATTTTAACATTTTTTTTAATTGCAATTAACCTGAAGGCTCAAACTACTCAGGGAAATTGGATGTTTGGAGGAGATGTAATACTACAAGGCTATAAATTTGAAAATCAAGTGAATAAAAACAAATTCAATTACCATGTAGAGATATTCCCAAAAGCAGGTTATTTTATCAAAGATCAGTTCGTTATTGGTAGTGAAATAGGTGTATTTATAAATGAAGCAACTTTTTACACTTCATTAGTTCCTTTTGCTAGGTATTATCTATTTAATAACGAAAAAATACTTAATCCTTTTCTTGAAGGAGGTTTTGGTTTTAAAAATATTTCCTACAAGAGTTCTTCTTCTAAAAATTTAAATGATTTTATGTACCAATTTAAAATTGGTACTTCATTATTTTTCACGAATAGTGTTGCCCTAAACCTTAGCTTAAACTACAAGAAAAACTCGTTTCAATTTGATGAAGAATTATCTCTTGCTTTTGGTTTCCAAATTCATTTAATAAGAAAATAACTTTTAAAAAAGACATCTATGAAATAAAAGAAAACTTAAAAAAGTGAAAGCAGTTACACGGATGTAACACTTCTCCTGTTAAAAAAAATTACCGCGAAATAATTAATTTAAAACCATACAAAATTATAAAAACTTAATTAATAACCAATATGAAGAAAACAATTTTAATTTTAACATTTTTTTTAATTGTAACTAATCTAAAAGCTCAAACTACTCAGGGAAATTGGATGTTTGGAGGAGATGCTATACTACAAGGGTATAAACATAAAAATCAAGATAATTTTATATACTATGCAGAAATTTTCCCTAAAGCAGGTTATTTTATCAAAGATCAATTTGTAATTGGTAGTGAAATAGGAATTTTTGTTAATAAAATTACTTTTTACTCTTCATTAGTACCTTTTGCTAGATTCTATTTTCTTGATAATGAAAAAATAATTAACCCTTTTATAGAAGGAGGTCTTGGGTTCAAAAATATATCTTATGAAAAAGGAAGTGTGAACCCTTCAGTAAATGAATTTATGTATCAATTCAAAGTTGGTACTTCATTATTTTTCACAAATAGTGTGGCTCTTAACCTTACTTTTAACTACAAAAAAAACTCGTTTAACTTTGATGAAGAATTATCATTAGCATTTGGGTTTCAAATCCATTTACAAAAAAAATAGCAACTTAATATCAATACTTTATGGAATAGAAATATCTAAAAAAATGAGAAAGCAGTTACGCGGATGTAACACTTCTCCAGTTAAAAATAATTACCGCGAAATAATTAATTTAAAACAATACAAATTATGAAAACTTTATTAAAAGCAATCACTTACTTTCTAATAATATTAAGCTCAAATTTTATTAGTGCACAAGTTACAGTAGAAACTGTCCATGTTAATGTCAATGGAAATTTAATTCCTAATTGTGGAACTATAGATTTAGAAACCAATACAACCACAAATGTTTCTTTGTGGATTAAGCTATCTAAAAATACCAGTCATGTAGTTGGGGATGGAAATTTATACATTTACAGGAAAAATTCTGTAAGTTCTACTATAGAAACTGAGGTGTTAAACAAACAAATACCAAGTTCTGCATGGCTTTTGCCAACAGAATATAATACAACAGAAAATATCGTATTAAACTATGATGATTTCAGTAATACTTCTGGTGGTGTTATTTTTATAAGATACGTATCTTCAGGTAATTCTGAATATGATTCTTGTAATATGAATGTTATCAAAGATGAAAAACCAACATTTACAATGCCATCAAGTACTACAGTAGCTTGCAATTCTACTGCCTCAAAAACATTTACAGTTACCAATGTTTATAATTCTCCAGGTAATTTAAGCTTTAATTGGGAAATTGGTAATGGTTGGTTATTTAATGGAAATTCTGTTTCCAATTTTACAACTACTACAAATAGTATTTCTTTAGTGCCAACAGCTTTTCCGCCAAGTAATGTTAGTGTTACTCCAGTTTTAGATGGGGTGTCGTACCCTAAATTAACAACTTCAGTAAGTTTGTCAGAATTAACTGTCGGAGAAATTAGTGGTAGTACCCAGAGTTGCGTGGGGTCAAATAATACTTTTTCTATTTCAAATGTTCCTAGTAACGCCAATGTTACTTGGACTTTAACCCCTTCTAATATAGCAAATATTGTTTCTACAACTAGCAATAGTGTTACTTTAAATGGTACGTTTAATGGCGTTGCCATATTAAGAGCCGTGGTCTCTAACTCTTGTGGACAAACAAAAACACGTATTAAAAGTATTCAAGTTGGTGGCCCCGTAGTTTCTGGAGTTAGTGAAATTGACCCAAGTTCTATTTTACATTTATACTCTTTTAAACCAGATTGTTTGGTTGGTTTAAAATTAAATTTATTTCCAAGTTCGGCAGGTATTTTAAATTACGAATGGCAAAAGATTTCTAATAATTTTCAATGGTCTAAAGATTTTGCACCTAATGTAAATGATGATAAAATAATTATCAATACAAATTCTAACACAACCATTTCTTTTAAAGTAAGAGTGCAAGATAATTTATGTGGTTGGTCTAATTGGAAAACAATTAATTACAATATAACTTCTTGCGGTTCAAGTAATAATGGCGGAGGATCTAGTAATGGTGGAATAAACAGTAATAATTTTTCTATTTATCCTGTTCCTGTAAGTAATATATTACACATTGATATACAAAGTATATCTGGACCTTTTTTACTGAATAGCGGAGATATTTATACTATAAAACTTTTTAAAACAGGTGTGGGTTATGTTAGGCAAATTACCTCTAATACTTCTAATGCACAAATAGATGTAAATGGTTTGGCGAGTGGACTTTATATTCTTGAAATTCATTACAATAACATATATGAAAGTCATGGAATTTTAATAAATTAATTAGAATTATACCAATTTTATTGTATAAATGGCAGTTAAGGGCTAATTTCTATATTAGTGCTTAACTGCTATCTTGTTTGCAAAAAAAAAGTAATTCATATTTTAAATATATTTTATTGCCTATTTTTCACTAATTTTAGCCAACAAAAATTTGTAAACTTGCTTACACAACTTTCCATAAATAACTATGCATTAATCAACCAGTTATCTATTAATTTTTCTAATGGTTTATCTATTATTACTGGAGAAACAGGTGCAGGAAAATCGATACTTTTAGGTGCTTTAGGCTTGGTTTTAGGCAATAGAGCAGACTTATCTTCTTTAAAAGATACTTCTACAAAATGTATTGTTGAAGCAAAACTGGAGATTGCTAACTACAATTTGCAAGATTTTTTTGAAAAGGTCGATTTAGATTACGAGGCAGAAACCATTATAAGAAGAGAAATTTTACCTTCAGGCAAATCAAGAGCATTTGTTAATGACACCCCAGTAACATTATCCGTTTTAAATGAATTGAGGTCAAAACTAATTGATGTGCACTCTCAACATCAAACCATGCAATTGTCTGATGTTAATTTTCAGTTTTCTATTTTAGATGCTTTGGCTAAAAATAGCGAAAGAATTGCTTCTTACCAAAGAGGATACCAGCAACTCAATCAATTAAAAAGAGACTTAACAGATTTAGAAACTCAACAAAGAGAAGCAAATCAGCAATACGATTATAACTTGCATTTATGTAAAGAGTTAGAAGAAGCAAATATTCAAATTGATGAGCAAGAAGAATTAGAAATTACTTTAGAAAAACTGAATAATATTGAGGATATAAAACTTAATTTATCAGAAGCCTTAGAAATTTCTATAAATGATGAAATTGGAATCCAAAATTTACTCAACACTTTAGAAAACAGGTTGTCTAAAATTGCTAATTTTTCTAAAAAATATCAAGAAATTTCAGAAAGAATTACCTCAGTAAAAATAGAGATGGATGATATTATTGCTGAATTAGAAAATGCGAATGAAAATGTAGATTTTAATCCAAATGAAGTAGAAATAATTAACGACAGATTACAATTGTTGTACAATCTACAAAAGAAACATTATGTAAATTCTAACGAAGAATTAGTAGCAGTTTTTGAAAGTTTATCAAATAAAGTTGCTCAGGTAGCATCTGCAGACGAGGTTATTCAACAAAAGCAAGAAGAAATCAATCAGGTTTCTGAAAAGTTAGATAAAGTGGCAAGTTTAATTTCTAAAGCAAGAATACAGTCTATACCAAAACTAACTAAAGAATTGCAAACATTATTGGCAGATTTAGGAATGGAAAATGCACGTTTTTTTATCAAAATTCATTCAACAGAAACCTATTTTTCAAACGGAAAAGACGAATTAGAATTCTTGTTTTCAGCAAATAAAGGAGGTAATTTTGGTGAACTAAAAAAAGTAGCCTCTGGTGGAGAATTATCGAGAATTATGCTATCTGTAAAAAAAGTATTATCAGAAAACGCACAATTGCCAACCATTATTTTTGATGAAATAGACACAGGAGTTTCTGGTGAAGTTTCTAACAAAATTGCAGCGATTATGCAACAAATGAGCCAACACATGCAAGTTATAGCCATTACGCATTTACCACAAATTGCAGCTAAAGGAATGCAACATTACAAAGTGTATAAAGAAGAAGTAAGCGGAAAAACCACAACCAATTTAAAACAACTTTCTATAGATGAAAGAATTGTAGAAATTGCAGAAATGTTAAGTGGTAAAAATATTTCTGATTCTGCAATTACACATGCAAAAGAACTCTTAAATTAGTTATTGAAACAAAATATAATAAAAAAATGTCATTTCGAAATGAGCTTTCTTAAGCGATTGAGAAAACTAAAAACCAACAACTAAAAACTTATTTTATATGTACAACTTACTAAAAGGAAAAAAAGGAATTATTTTTGGCGCTTTAAACGAACATTCTATTGCTTGGAAAGTAGCTGAAAAAGCACACGAACAAGGCGCAGAATTCGTTTTAACAAATGCACCCATAGCCATGAGAATGGGAGAACTAAACGCTTTAGCAGAAAAAACAGGCTCTCAAATTGTACCAGCAGACGCTACTTCTATGAACGATTTAGAAAACTTAGTAGAAAAATCGATAGAGATTTTAGGCGGAAAAATCGATTTTGTATTACATTCAATTGGCATGTCTGTAAACGTAAGAAAAGGAAAACACTACACAGATCCAAAGTACGATTTTACCACAAAAGGTTGGGATGTTTCGGCGGTTTCTTTACACAAAACCATGAATGTTTTGTACAACAAAAAAGCCATGAACGAGTGGGGAAGTATTGTTGCTTTAACGTATATGGCAGCACAAAGAGTATTTCCAGATTATAACGATATGGCAGATAATAAAGCCTATTTAGAATCTATTGCACGTAGTTTTGGCTACTTTTTTGGTCGCGATTACAAAGTGCGTGTCAACACCATTTCTCAGTCACCAACACCAACTACAGCAGGTAGTGGCGTAAAAGGTTTTGATGGTTTTATTGCCTATGCAGAAAAAATGAGTCCGTTAGGAAACGCAACTGCATCAGATTGTGCAGACTACACTATTTCTCTCTTTTCAGACTTAACCAAAAAAGTAACCTTACAAAACTTATTTCATGATGGAGGTTTCTCTAACATGGGCGTTAGTGATGCAGTTATGGAGAAGTTTGAGTAAAAAGTGTCATCTTTAGCGCAGTCTAAAGGTTAGAAGCTATTTCGCGCTTTCGCTACTCGCTTTTTTTTCGTTCCTCAAAAAAGAGCTCAAACAAACCGCTCAATCACGGCTAAACTTGTTTGCGAGCTTTTAGAAAACATAAAGATTCAATTTTTAACTTTACAACTTTATAACTTTACAACTTTGAAACTATTTTTTAGCATCATAATTCCAGTATATAATCGTCCGCAAGAAATAGACGAGTTGCTAAAAAGTTTAACCAAACAAGATTTTTCTGATAGTTTTGTAGTGCTAATTATCGAAGATGGTTCTGATAATAAAAGTGATTTAATAGTTGAAAAATACAACAATCAACTTAATGTAAAATATTTTTTTAAAGAAAACAGTGGAGCAGGAGCAAGCCGTAATTTTGGAATGCAAAAAGCTACTGGCAACTATTTTATCATTTTAGATTCAGATGTTATTGTACCAACTCATTATTTATCAGAAGTAAAAAAAGCACTAAAAACCAACTTTACAGATGCTTTTGGTGGTCCAGATGCTGCCCATAAAAGTTTTACTCCTTTACAAAAAGCAATTAATTATGCTATGACTTCTGTGTTAACAACTGGTGGAATTCGTGGAAAAAAACAAGCGGTTGGTAAATTTCAACCCAGAAGTTTTAATATGGGGATGTCTAAAGTTGCATTCGACAAAACACAAGGTTTTTCTAAAATGAAAAACGGAGAAGATATCGATTTAACGTTTAGACTTTGGAAAAATGGTTTTGACACACAACTACTAGAAAAAGCGTTTGTATATCATAAACGTAGAACTTCTATCAAACAATTTTTTAAACAAACCTATGGTTTTGGAACTGCAAGACCTTTTTTAAATAAAAAATATCCAGAAACTACAAAACTAACCTATTGGTTTCCATCTTTGTTTATTATTGGGTTAGATATTGGTATTATTTTGGCAATCTTTGGCTACAATAAAATTTTATATTGTTACGGATTTTACTTTGTATTAATTTTTGTAGACTCACTTTTTCAAAACAAAAATATTTACGTTGCTTTTTTAAGTATAGTAACTACGTTAATGCAATTTTTAGGGTATGGATTAGGTTTTTTAGAATCGAACTTTTATCCGAAGAAAAATAATTAGTTAAAAAATTCCTTAGATTTTTCCCAATGAATATCCATTTCAGTTAAAGACATATCAGAAAGTTGTTTTCCTTCTTTTTTAGCAGCTTTTTCTAAGAATTGAAAACGGTTGATAAATTTTTTATTGGTTTTTTCTAAAGCATTTTCTGGGTTTACACCAATAAAACGTGCATAGTTAATCATAGAAAACAAAACATCACCAAACTCTTTTTCGATGTTTTGTAGATTGCCTTTTTTAATCTCGTCATTCAGTTCAGCAAGTTCTTCTTGTACTTTTTCCCAAACTTGTGCTGGTTTTTCCCAATCAAAACCAACACCAGCCACTTTATCTTGAATTCTATTGGCCTTAACAACAGCTGGCAAACTTTTTGGAACCCCTTCTAAAACAGATGTTTTTCCTTCTTTTAGTTTTAATTGTTCCCAATTGCGTTTTACATCTTCTTCATTATTAACTTTTACATCACTATAAATATGAGGATGTCTTTCAATGAGTTTGTCACAAATACTATTGGCAACATCAGCAATGTCAAAAGCACTTTTTTCGCTTCCAATTTTAGCATAAAAAACGATGTGCAAAAGCACATCGCCCAATTCTTTTTTTATTTCTACTAAATCGTTATCTAAAATAGCATCAGCAAGCTCATAGGTTTCTTCTATGGTAAGGTGGCGCAAACTTTCTAAGGTTTGTTTTTTGTCCCAAGGGCATTTTTCCCTAAGGTCGTCCATAATATCTAACAACCTATTAATTGCTGCAAGCTGATCTTTTCGAGAATTCAAGATAATGTTTTATTTAAATGTCATTTCGAAATGAGTTTTTAAAACGATTGAGAAATCTTTAATTTAGAGATTCCTCCTTTCGTCGAAATGACAGAATTTTTATTCTTTTGTAGCTTTCTCTTCAGAAACTTCTTCAACTTTAGAAAATACCATTCCTGCATTCACTAAAATATTATACCATTGAATAACTTTTTTAATGTTAGAAGTATAAACTCTTTCTGCATCATAATTTGGTAAAACTTCTAAGAAAAAAGTTTCTAATTTTTTGGCACTTTCTTTATGAGAAATTGCTGTTGCTCCTTTAGTTTTTTCAAACATTGTTGTAAAAATTTCTTGTAAAGGCACATCTTCTTCATAAGTGTAAATTGCAATATTTTCTAACAAACTAACATTTTGAGCAGCATTAATTGCCAAACGTTTTTTATCTATTAAAGATTCTGCAATAATTGCATTTTTAGATTGAGAAATTACTTGAAATAATCCTGGTTTACCAGTTACGGCTATAATTTTACTAAATTCCATTTTGTGTATTTTATATCTTCTCGAACTAAATCGAGAGGTTATTTTTTCTTTTTTAAGTTCGGAAAACGCATTCTGTAGTCTACTCTTATTTTTCCTTTCGAAATATTTTCTAATTTTTTCTTGATTAATCTTTTTTTAAGAGTAGAAAGTTTGTCTGTAAAGAGTATTCCTTCAATATGGTCATATTCGTGTTGAAAAACTCTTGCAGCTAAACCATCTAAAATTTCAGTATGTTTTACGAAGTTTTCATCTTGGTATTCTATAGTAATTTTTGGTTGACGAAATACATCTTCACGAACATCAGGAATGCTTAAACAGCCTTCATTAAAAACCCATTCTTCGCCTTCTTCCTTTAAAATTTTTGCATTTATAAAGACTTTGTTAAAGTCTTTTAAAGCTTCTCTATCTTTATCAGATAAATCTTCATCATCTGCAAAAGGAGATGCATCAATAATAAATAAACGTATTGCTTTACCAATTTGTGGAGCAGCTAACCCAACACCAGAAGCATTATACATTGTTTCTTTCATATTGGAAATTAAAGTTGTTAAATTTGGATAATCTTTGTCGATTTCCACGCCAACTTTTCTTAAAACAGGATCTCCGTAAGCGACAATTGGTAATATCATTATTTCATTTTTAAACGCTGCAAAAGTACAATTTAGAATTACTAAATACGAATTTTAAATAGTGAAATTTTTGAAGCTATTATTGATTGTACAAATATGATTGCAAGATTATAGTAGCGCTAATTTCATCTATTAAAGCTTTGTTGCGTCTTTGTTTTCTTTTTAAACCGCTATCTATCATTGTTTGAAACGCCATTTTTGAGGTAAAACGCTCATCCACTCGTAAAATAGAAATATTCGGAATTTGTTGCTGAAGTTTTTTTAAAAAAGAAATAATTAAAGCTTCACTTTCACTATCAGAATTATCCATTTGTTTCGGTTTTCCTATTAAAAAAAGGTCAACTTTTTCTTTGGCTATGTATTCCTTTAGAAAAGACAATAAATCTTCTGTATTTACTGTTGTAAGACCAGAAGCAATAATCTGTAATTGGTCTGTTACTGCAATTCCTGTTCTTTTTTTTCCAAAGTCTATGGCTAAAATTCTTCCCAAATTATATGTTTTTGCAAAAATAAACGTTAAAATTTAATATTAAGCGAATAACTTAAATATTAATAACTTATAATTAAGTACATGTAGTTAAAATTATACAATATTTTAGAATTTAAACAAGGATAGATAATATGTTTAAAAAATGTATATTCGCTTTCAGTTTTATAGATAGATTTATATTTGCTGAAATTAAACTTTACAATGAAAGAAATTAGACAAATTATAGAGTCAGCATGGGATAACCGCGAGTTGTTAAAAGAAGAAAATACAATTAACACAATAAGAAAAGTTGTAGATTTACTAGATAAAGGCGAGTTAAGAGTTGCAGCACCTGTTGAAGGTGGCTGGCAAGTAAATGAATGGATAAAAAAAGCTGTAGTTTTATATTTTCCAATTCAAAAAATGGAAACCTTAGAAGCTGGTATTTTTGAATACCATGATAAAATTCCTTTAAAAAATAATTTTGCAGAACATGGAATTCGAGTTGTGCCAAATGCTGTTGCAAGACATGGTGCTTACATTTCTTCTGGCACTATTTTAATGCCAAGTTATGTAAACATAGGAGCCTATGTAGACGAAGGAACTATGGTAGATACTTGGGCAACAGTTGGTTCTTGTGCGCAAATTGGTAAGAATGTACATCTTTCTGGAGGTGTAGGAATTGGTGGAGTTTTAGAGCCATTGCAAGCGGCACCAGTAATTATAGAAGATGGTGCTTTTATAGGATCAAGATGTATTGTTGTAGAAGGCGTAAGGGTAGAGAAAGAAGCAGTTTTAGGCGCAAATGTAGTGCTAACTATGAGTACTAAAATTATTGATGTTACTGGAGATACACCTGTTGAAACTAAAGGAGTTATTCCTGCAAGGTCAGTTGTTATTCCAGGAAGTTATACTAAGAAATTTGCTGCTGGAGAATACAATGTACCTTGTGCTCTAATTATTGGAAAAAGAAAAGAAAGTACTAACAAAAAAACATCTTTAAACGATGCCTTACGCGAGTATGATGTAGCCGTTTAATTTATTTCTATGACAAAAATTACTGCAATTATTCCTACTTTAAATGAAGAAATTCATATTGCTGATGCTATTAAATCAGTAAGTTTTGCGGATGAAATTATTGTTATAGACTCTTATAGTACAGATAAAACTTTAAAAATAGCTGAAGAGCTAAATGTAAAAATCATCAAACGTAAGTTTGATGATTTTTCTTCTCAAAAAAACTTTGCAATAGACCAAGCTAAACATTCTTGGATTTATATTTTAGATGCAGACGAACGTGTAACTAAAGAAGTAGAAAACGAAATTTTAGAAGCTGTACAGAACCCTAAAAACTTTGTTGGTTTTTATGTAAGAAGAACTTTTTATTTCTGTGGTAAAAGATTAAATTATGGTGGTTGCCAAAGAGATAAAGTTGTGCGTTTATTTTTAAAAGAGTTTTGCAGATATAATGGGAGTCCAGTGCATGAAACTATTGCTTCTAATGGTAAATTAGGTTTTTTTAAAAATAAAATAGAGCATTACTCTTATAAAAATTATGATCACTACATTTCTAAGATGAATCATTATGCAGAATTAAGAGGTAATCAATATTTTAAAAAGGGAAAAAAAGTCAATTATTTATTTCATATTGTAATAAAACCCGCAGCAAGGTTTTTTATTCATTATTTTATAAGATTAGGGTTCTTAGATGGTTTTCCAGGATATATTTTTGCAAGAACACAAGCCTATGGTGTATATTCAAGATATATTAAACTGTGGTTGTTAAATAAAGGAATTAAAGAGTAATTATTCTATTTTTTATAAAACAGATAATTTCTAACACATCTTTGCAGTTTGTAAGTAATTAAAGCAATTAGCTGCCAAAAAGGACGAATAATTTCTCTGATTACTTTTTTCCAAACAATCATATTATTTTGCTGAATTGTGCTTCCCCCCATTTTTTTATCTATACTAATAACATATTGTTTGTTTGTAGAAAATAATGGTACTTTGTGTTTGTAAACATCTTGTTTCATTACATCTATAGGTGCGTAGTAATCACTTAAGTTCTCAGTAAGCTTTTTTGCTGCATTTTTTCCAATAATTTGACCAATCATTAAAACTGGAGGCATTAAAAATTTAGTTAATAAATTATTTTTTTCTATTGCATAAAATCCTTTTTTTCCAGAAATATCAACAAAATTGTTGATAGTTACTTTGGCAAGAATTTTTTCTAAATCGTTAATAAAATTATTTTGAATGAATGCATCATCTTCTAATATAATAGAAAAATCTTCAGGTTGTTTAGAAAGAAAATCCCACAATTTAAAATGTGTTAAACAAATTCCAATTTCTCCATCATTAGGAAAAGGAAAGTGAGCTAAAATATTGTGTTTTTGTTTTTCTTTTTTTAATAAGTTTGCGGCTAATTCTTTTCCGTAAATAGCTGAAATTCTGGTAATAGGAATATTCAATTTTTTAAATTGATTTTCCATAAAATCTCTACGGTTTTTACTTTTATCGAGGTTTATGTAGTAGAATTTATATGTACTCATATTTTCATCCAGTTTTCACAAGCCACTTCATTTTCTTTTTCTATAAACCAATTTTTGGGAGCAATAACTATTTTTTCTTCATTTTTATTCAACCAAGCTCCCCACCAAGAAAAACTACTGTTTGCTGTGATGTTGTGCTTACACAAACTCATTAAATACATGTCTTCATGCGGAATAGATTTTATGTCTACATAAATAGCATTCTTAACATGTAAGTTTTCTTTTGTCCAAGGTATATCATCAGAAAAAACAAAGAAAGTTACATTAGAGTATTTTTCATTTATAATTTGAATAGCTTTTTGGTAATAATCTAAATTACAGGTTCCATGAACTTTATTTGCTTTTTCATCAGAAATATAATCTCCTCTTCTAATGTGTAAAGAACAAGAATTTTCTGAAGAAGATATTTTAGAAGCAATGGTTTTACATTGTAAAGATATTTTTTTATTAATTACAAACTCATCTAATAAAACAGCTCTAATATCATTAAAATATTTTTCAGTTTGAAAATACCCTTTTACATACTCGTTACCATTAAGAGTTTTCAATTGTTTTTTAAATAGTAAACCTTTTTCTTTCTTATTTTTTTTAATCTTAGCTTTACCCATAAAAACAGAAAAAGAGTTCGCAATTTCTAAATTGATTTGATATTTATCTAACTGATAACCACCATGAAGCTTATAGGTCTTAAATTTAGAAATATCCAATTTTACGTCGTAACCTTTTAAAGATAGTGAACGTGCATAAGCATATTGAAACATTTGATTTCCTAGTCCACCAAGAATTCTTACAATAACCATGAAAACTACTTGTAGCGTTTTGTACTGAAAGCAAAAGTACAAATGTTATCACAATTTTCTTTTATCAATTTGATGTTAAAAGAATAGAAAACAATAAATTTGCATCACTTTTAAGATTATGAAGTACACAGAAGCAATTTCATCAGAAATTTTTGCAATAATTTCTCAAGCATCAAAAGAAATAAATACCGAAAGTTATGTTATAGGTGGTTTTGTACGCGATTATTTCTTAAAAAGAGGAAATGCAAAAGATATAGATGTAGTTGCTGTTGGTAGCGGAATTAAACTTGCGTTAAAAGTTTCTGAATTATTGCCTAATGCACCTAAGGTTCAGGTTTTTAAAACGTATGGAACTGCAATGTTGCGTTATAAAGAAGTAGAGATTGAATTTGTTGGCGCAAGAAAAGAGTCTTATACAGAAGATAGCAGGAATCCTGAAGTTGTTTCGGGTTCTTTACAAGACGATCAAAATAGAAGAGATTTTACCATTAACGCTTTAGCAATAAGTTTAAATAAAGCCAATTATGGAGTGTTATTAGACCCATTTAATGGGATTAAGGATTTAGAAACCAAAATCATTAAAACACCATTAAACCCAGATATAACTTATTCTGATGATCCTTTAAGAATGCTGCGTGCCATTCGTTTTGCAACGCAATTGAATTTTAAGATTGAAAAAAGCTCTTTAGATGCAATTTCTAAAAACTCACATAGATTAAAAATTATTACTCGAGAACGTATTGTAGATGAGTTGCATAAAATTTTGGCATCATCAAAACCTTCTATTGGGTTTTTATTATTAGAAAAAACCAATTTATTACAACAAATTTTACCAGAATTAACTGCTTTAAAAGGAGTAGAGGAAGTAGAAGGACAGAAACATAAAGATAATTTTTATCATACTTTAGAAGTTGTAGACAATATTTCTGAAAACACCAATGATGTTTGGTTACGTTGGGCTGCTTTATTGCACGATATTGGTAAAGCCCCTACCAAAAAATTTAGCAAAAAAGTAGGTTGGACGTTTCATGCGCACGAATTTGTTGGTTCTAAAATGGTGTATAAATTATTTAAACGATTAAAAATGCCATTGAATAACAAAATGAAATTTGTTCAAAAAATGGTATTGTTAAGCTCAAGACCCATTGTTTTGGCAAGTGAAGTTACAGATTCTGCTGTAAGACGTTTGGTTTTTGATGCTGGTGATGATATTAATTCTTTAATGACCTTGTGTGAAGCAGATATTACAACTAAAAATCCAAAGAAATTTAAAAGGTATCATCTAAACTTTGAATTAGTTCGAGAAAAGATAAAAGAAGTAGAAGAGCGTGATAGAGTTCGAAATTTTCAGCCTCCTGTTACTGGAGAAGAAATTATGAAAGCTTTTAGTTTAAGACCTTGTAAAGAAATAGGAATTATAAAAGAAGCCATAAAAGAAGCTATTTTAGATGGAAAAATACCTAATGAGTATAAAGCTTCTTATGATTTTATGATTGAAAAAGGGAAAGAATTAGGTTTACAATTAGCCTAAACTTTGCATTGTTACTAACTTAAAATACTCTCCTTTTTTAGTAAGTAACTCATTGTGTTTTCCTTGTTCTACAATTTTACCTTTTTGGAGTACTATAATTTTATCTGCTTTTTGAATTGTAGACAATCTATGGGCAATCACTAAAGAAGTTCTATTTTGCATCATTTTTTCTAATGCAATTTGAACTAATTGTTCAGACTCAGTATCTAAAGCAGATGTGGCTTCGTCTAAAATCATTATTGGTGGATTCTTTAAAACGGCTCTTGCAATAGACAAACGTTGTTTTTGACCACCAGAAAGAGAGTTACCACTATCGCCAATATTTGTATTAAATTTTAGAGGTAAATCTTTTATAAATTCGTTAGCATTAGCAATATCGGCAGCTTCATAAAGCGCTGTTTCTGATGCGTTTGGAGTACCTAATTTAATGTTGTTTGCAATAGTGTCATTAAACAAGATAGAGTCTTGAGTAACAATTCCCATTAAATCTCTTAAAGATTTTTTGGTAATGTTCTTAATGTTTTTCCCATCAATTAAAATTTCGCCTTTATTTACATCGTAAAAACGAGTAATTAAGTTTGCTAATGTAGATTTTCCGCTACCAGATTGTCCAACTAATGCAACAGTTTCACCTTTATTTATTTTTAAAGAAAAGTCTTTTAACACATACTCTTTTTTATATTTAAAAGATATATTTTTAAACTCTATTTCGTTTGTAAATTCTTTTTTTACAAGTGCATTTGGTTTATCTTTAATACTGTTTTCAGTATTTAAAACTTGCATAATTCGCTCTGCAGAAGCCTCACCTTTTTGAATGTTATAATAAGAAGTTGTGATTAACTTTATTGGGTTTAAAACGGTGTAAAACAAAACAATATACCCCATAAATTCATCAGGTTGTAAAGAACTTGTGTTTGATAAAACCTCTGTTCCACCATACCAAAGAATTGCAATTATAGTAGCAGAACCTAAAAACTCGCTCATTGGAGAGGCTAAAGTTTGTCTATGAAAAACACTGGTCATTAAACGTCTAAAAATAGAAGTAGAATCATTAAATTTTTTCTCAATTATTTTTTCAGAATTAAATCCTTTTATAACTCTTAATCCCCCTAAAGTTTCTTCAATAAAAGATAAAAAAGTACCTGTTTCTTTTTGTGCTTTTACAGAGTTTGCTTTTAATTTTTTACTAATTGAAGAAATGATAAACCCAGAAACTGGCAATAAAATAAATACGAAAAGCGTTAATTTTACACTCATAAAGAGCATAATTGCAATGGCAATAATAACGGTAAGTGGTTCTCTTACAATGGTTTCTATTGATGTAAGGATAGATACTTCTACCTCTTGAACATCAGCGGTCATTCTTGCAATAATATCTCCTTTCCTTTTTTCAGTAAAATAAGAAATGGGTAATTCTACTATTTTATTGTATAATTTGTCTCTTAAATCTTTTACAATTCCTGTTCGTAAAAATGTAATGACATACGAAGCTAAATATCTAAAAAAATTCTTCAAGAAAAATAAAGAAAGCGCTAATAAACAGATAAATAAAAGTGTATTTATTTGCCCGTCATTTTCTATTTTTTCTGAAATAAAATGATAAAAACTTTCTTTTAAAAAACTACCTATTTTAGTAATTCCTTCATAAGTTGGTTTTGCTGTAATTTTTTTATCAGTACCAAAAAGAATCCCCAAAACAGGTATAAATGCTAAAACCGACAACACATTAAAAATAGCATAGAAAATATTGAATAGAATGTTTAATAAGGTAAATTTTCTATACTTTTTCTCGTATTTTAAAATGTCTTTAAAGTGGTTCATTAATTTAGTTTCATCTCTTTTATAATGCGTTGAATTTTAGCATCTAAATTAGCTTCAATTTGTACCGCATTTTTAACAGTATCTAAAGATGTGTTTACACTAAAGTAGAACTTTATTTTTGGTTCTGTTCCACTTGGCCTTGCTGCAATTCGGGTACCAGATTCTGTTTGATAAATTAAAACGTTAGATTTTGGTAAATCTATAGTAGTTTCTTCTCCAGTAATAATATTCTTTTTTATTGAAGATTGATAATCTGAAAGCGATTCTACTTTTTCTCCATCTATTTCTGTTAATGGATTGTTACGCATATCACTTAACATTTGTTGAATTTCTGCAGCACCATCCATTCCTTTTTTTGTGATAGAAATTAAATGTTCTTTATAGAAGCTATTATCAACATAAATTTTTAATAATTCTTTATAAAAAGAACTTCCGTTTTGTTTTGCATACGCAGCAACTTCACAAGCTAAAAGAGTAGCCGTAACTGCATCTTTATCACGAACAAAATCACCAACCATATATCCAAAACTTTCTTCACCACCACCAATAAAATCGAGAGTATTAAAATCTCTAATTAGCTTAGCAATCCATTTAAAACCAGTTAAGCATACTTTAGTTTCTACTCCATAGTTGGCAGCAACATCATTTACTAATTCTGTAGATACAATAGTAGAACCCACAAACTGATTTCCATTTAGTTTTCCTTCTTCTTTCCATTTTTTTAGTAAGAAATTTGTCATAACCACCATGGTTTGGTTGCCATTCATTAATTTCATATTGCCATTTACATCTCTAACAGCAACACCTAATCTATCACAATCTGGGTCTGTACCAATTACTATATCAGCTCCAATTTTATTGGCTAAGTTAGTGGCCATTTCTAAAGCTTCTGGTTCTTCTGGGTTTGGAGATTTAACTGTTGGAAAATCGCCATTAGGAGTTTTTTGTTCTTCAACAATATGTACATCTGTATAACCTGCACCAGCTAAAGCATCTGGAATAGATACAATTGATGTTCCGTGTAAAGAGGTAAAAACTATTTTTAAATTTTCTCTATTAATATTTGAAGCTAAAGAACCATTTTTAACAGAATTTTCAATAAATACTTTATCTACATCTTTACCAATAACTTCTATTAAAGCTTCGTTTGCTTCAAATTTAATTTCAGAAAAATTTAATGCATTTACATTTCCAATAATTCCACTATCATGTGGAGGAACAATTTGCCCGCCATCTGCCCAATATACTTTATATCCATTATATTCTGGAGGATTATGAGAAGCTGTTAAAACAATACCGGCATCACATTTTAAATAACGTACTGCAAAAGATAATTCTGGTGTTGGACGTAAATCTTCAAATAAATAAACTTTTATATTATTTGCTGATAAAACATTTGCTACAACTTTTGCGAATTTTTTACTGTTGTGTCTACAATCGTAAGCAATTACAATACTAATTTGCTCTTTTTGTACATTTTCTAATAAGTAATTAGATAAACCTTGGGTTGCTCTCCCTAATGTATATTTATTAATTCTATTGGTTCCAGCACCCATAATACCACGCATACCACCTGTTCCAAATTCCATGTCTTTATAGAATCTATCTGCCAAATCATCTGGATTGTTGTTAATTATTTCTTTAACTTCTGTTTGAGTTTCAGCATCAAAAGTAGATGTTAGCCACAATTTTGCTTTGTCTAAAATGTCTTGCATGGTAATTTAAATTTAGTTGATTGTTTGAGCTGCAAATATACGTTTAGAAATTAAGTTTTTCTTTAATGGTATAGTGTTTTTCGTTGCTTTTTGTTTTTATTATCAGTTCTCCAATAAAACCTGCTAAAAATAATAAAGTTCCTAAAATCATAGAGGTTAAAGCAATGTAAAACCAAGGATTATCAGTTACTAAAATTGTTTTAATACCATTGTAAACTTTATATAGTTTATAAGCACCTATATAAAAAGCAGATGTTGTACCAAAAAGAAACATTAAGGTTCCCCAAAGACCAAAAAAGTGCATGGGTCTTTTTCCGAATTTAGATAGAAAGGAAATGGTAATTAAATCTAAAAAACCATTTATAAAACGATCCATTCCAAATTTGGTTTCTCCATATTTCCTAGCTTGATGTTTTACTACTTTTTCTCCAATTTTTGTAAAACCTTCATTTTTTGCTAATACAGGAATATATCTGTGCATTTCTCCGCTAACTTTTACAGCTTTAATAACTTCGTTTTTGTAGGCTTTTAATCCGCAATTAAAATCATGTAATTTTAATCCCGAAGTTTTTCTTGCTACTGCATTAAATAGTTTAGAAGGAATGTTTTTTGAAATAACATTATCATAGCGTTTCTTTTTCCAGCCAGATATAAGATCAAAATTATCTTTAACAATTAAGTTATAAAGCTCTGGAATTTCTTCTGGATTGTCTTGTAAATCAGCATCCATAGTTATAACCACTCTACCTTGTGCTAATTCAAAACCAGCATCTAAGGCTTGAGATTTACCGTAGTTTTTTTGAAAACGAATGCCTTTTACTTCTTTGTGTTTTTCAGACAGCTGTTCAATAACTTTCCAAGAAGTATCTGTACTACCATCGTCAATAAAAATAATTTCATATAAATAACGATTGGATTGCATAACATTTGCAATCCAATCGTGTAATTCTTGTAAAGATTTTTCTTCGTTAAAAAGTGGTATTACTACCGAAATATCCATATTTTAAAATTATAAGTTCAGTTGATATACAAAGGTACTTTTATTTATAATCTTTACCTAAAAACAATCAACTTTAACCAAATTTTAATAATTTTCTTCTTCAGATTTTTTCATGATAGCTGCAACAATGGCAGATATTACAAATCCTAAGAATGCAGACATCCCTAAAATCATTGCAGAGATAATTCCTGGGCTTTGAAATTTGTTAGCCATTTCTGTTGCTCCTTCAATTTGTTCTTCTGTCATACCAGCATCTAACCATTTTTGTTGTTGAAATTCCATGGCTTGCTGTTGAAAACTTGGGTCTATGACATTCATAAATAATAATGTATATACTACAGATATTACAGCACTAATCATAGAGATTCCTAAACCTATTTTTACACCTTGCCCCCAAGAAATGTAACCACCATTAGCGTCTCTAAATTTTTTAATACCAATTACAATAAAAGCTACCATAGCAATTAAACCTACTATATTGCTTATCCATTGGTATTCTAATAAACTACCAGTAGCAAAAAGAATTAAGTGAATTATTACTCCTGTTAGACCTAAGTATAAACCATAATTTAATATGATACTTTTACTATTTGCTTGATTCTCCATTTGTGTTTAAATTTTAGTTAGTTATACAAATATATTCATTTCATTTTATAGTTTCCGATTTATAAAACTATAAGAACAAATCATTAGTATTCAGTTTATTAAAAATGTTACATAAATTTTGACATTTTTTTAATTGTTTAAATAAAAATAGATTGTAAATTTGCAGTGGCAAGTCCTACACAACCAGCTCCCTTTGAATCCCCCAGGGCGGGAACGCAGCAAGGGTATTAGGTCGTAGCGGTGTGATGTAGATAGCTTGCCATTTTTTGTGCGCTTAATTTGCGTCTGTAAAATTTACTTCTCATTCAAATTAACTTTTTAACTTTACATTTTATAAACTACATAAATTAAAATATGTCTAAAGTTGTTTTAATTACTGGTGCTTCTTCTGGAATAGGAAAAGCGATTGCTACTTTTTTATTTGATAAAGGGTATAAGGTTTATGGTACAAGCAGAAATCCTAAGAATGTAGAGAGTTGTTCCTTTAAACTCATTGCTTTAGATGTTTTAAAAGTAGAAACGATACAAAATGCTGTTGATTTTATTATTCAAAAAGAAGGAAAGTTAGATGTTTTAGTGAACAATGCTGGTATGGGAATTACAGGATCAGTTGAAGATACTCCAACAGATGAAATGCGTACCGTTTTTAATACGAATTTGTTTGGTGCTATTGATGTGATGAAAGCAGTTTTACCACAAATGCGAGCACAAAAATCAGGATTAATTATAAATGTAACTTCTATTGCAGGTTATATGGGATTACCTTTTAGAGGGTTGTATTCTGCAACAAAAGGGGCTTTAGAAATAATATCTGAAGCTGCAAGCATGGAAGTTAAACAATTTGGAATTAATGTGGTTAACGTAGCACCTGGCGATTTTGCTACAAATATTGCTTCAGGAAGATATCACACACCTGTTTTTGAAAATTCGGCTTATAAAGAAACTTATAAAGCAAATTTAGACTTAATGGATGCTCATGTTAATGGGGGAATGAATCCTGATGAAATGGCAAAAGCAGTTTATAGCATAATAAATGCTAAAAATCCTAAAATTCATTATAAAGTTGGTGGATTTATGGAAAAATTTTCCATCGTTTTAAAAAGAATTTTACCAGATAGAGTTTATGAAAAACTCTTAATGAATCATTATAAGTTGTAATTTTCTATTGTTTATAACTGATATAAAAATAGTTTTTTTTCTTCTCTGAAATTTCTTAACGAGTAACTATCTTTGCGTTAGGGATTGAAGCATTTGTTTGAGCTCTTTTGTGAAGAATGAACAAAAAGCGAGTGCGAAAAGCCCGCTCGAACGCCCAAAAAAGAATCAACACAAATAAATACTTATGAAATTTTTTATAGACACAGCAAATTTAGAACAAATTAAAGAAGCACAAGCCTTAGGGGTTTTAGATGGGGTAACTACTAATCCTTCTTTAATGGCAAAAGAAGGAATTACTGGACAAGAAAATATTATTAATCACTACAAAGCAATTTGCGAATTGGTAGATGGTGATGTTTCTGCAGAGGTAATCTCAACTGATTTTGATGGAATGGTTAAAGAAGGTGAAGCATTAGCAGCATTAAACCCTCAGATAGTAGTTAAATTACCTATGATAAAAGATGGTGTAAAAGCTTGTAAATACTTTTCGTCTAAGGGTATTAAAACAAATGTAACTTTAGTATTTTCTGTAGGTCAAGCTTTATTGGCAGCAAAAGCAGGTGCAACATATGTATCTCCTTTTTTAGGGCGTTTAGATGATATTTCTACAGACGGATTAAATTTAATAGATGAGATTAGAACAGTATATGATAATTATAGTTTTGAGACTCAAATTTTAGCAGCATCTGTGCGTAATACAATGCATGTTGTTAATTGTGCAAAATTAGGATCTGATGTAATGACTGGACCTTTAAGCGCAATTGAAGGTTTATTGAAACATCCTTTAACAGATAGCGGTTTGGCTAAGTTTTTAGCAGATTACCAAAAAGGAAATTAATCAATGTAGTTGATAAATATATAGAATCAGAAAGTAGAAAATGTTTTACTTTCTGATTTTTTTTATGCTTTATAACTTTTTGACTTCGTAACTTTGTCACTTTCTAATATAGAAGAATGTTTCCAAAAAAAGAACTCGCACAAATGGTAATTTCAGCTTGTCATCAATTTGATGTTGATATCGTTGTGATTTCTCCAGGTTCAAGAAATGCACCTTTAACTATTGGTTTTTCTAATCATAAAGAGATAGAAACGTTAAGTGTAGTTGATGAGCGTTGTGCTGCTTTTTTTGCTTTAGGGATTGCCCAACAAAAACAAAGACCAGTAGCTGTTTTGTGTACATCAGGTTCTGCTTTGCTAAATTATTATCCCGCTATTGCAGAAGCTTTTTATAGTAATATTCCGTTAGTGGTTATTTCTGCTGATAGACCCAAACACTTAATTGATATTGGTGATGGACAAACAATTCGTCAAGAAAATATATTTGAAAATCATATTTTGTTTTCGGCAAATTTGGTAGAAAACTCAAAACTCAAAACTCAAAACTCAAAACTTATTTCTGAAGCTTTACAAATAGCAACTTCACAAAAAGGTCCTGTACACATTAATGTTCCTTTCGATGAACCTCTATATGAAACCGTAGGTACTTTAAAAAACTTTCATTTTCCAAAAATATCTTCGAACTTTTTAGAAAATTCGAATATCAATTATGATGATTTATCTAAAATTTGGAACGCATCTCAAAAGAAAATGATTTTGGTTGGAGTAAATTATCCAGACAAAGCATTGCACAAATTGATGGATGCTTATTCTGAAGATGATTCTGTATTAATTTTAACAGAAACTACTTCTAATTTGCATCATGAAAAAACGATAAACGCCATAGATCAGCTAATTTTTTCTATGAATCATGATGAGTTTTTAGAATTACGGCCAGATATTCTCATCACTTTTGGAGGAATGGTAGTTTCAAAAAGAATAAAAAAATTTTTGCGTACTTATTCACCAAAACATCATTGGGATATAGATAAACAAAAAGCAACCAACACTTATTTTTGTTTATCAGAATTTATACAGACAACTCCAATAAATTTCTTTTCTAATTTTAATTTAAGAATACAAAAATCTCAAAGTAAATATCAACAAAAATGGCTCGATATTAGAGCTCGAAGAAGAGAAAAGCATAAAGCCTATTTATCTAAAGTAGAACACTCAGACTTAAAAGTTTTTGAGCAAATTCTACAAAGTATTCCAGAAAATAGCATGTTGCAAATTAGCAATAGTGCAATAATAAGATATGCACAATTATTTAGTATTAAAAACTCTGTTAATGTTTTTTGTAATAGAGGTACAAGCGGAATTGATGGAAGCACATCTACCGCAATAGGAGCCGCTTTTGCAAGCAAAAAACAAACTGTTTTTATAACTGGTGATCTTAGTTTTTTTTATGATTCTAATGCTTTATGGAACAAAAATATTCCTAACAATTTTAGAATTATTTTGGTGAATAATTCTGGAGGAGGAATTTTTAAAATTATACCTGGACCAAAAACTACAAATGCAGCAAAATATTTTGAAACCCCACATTGTTTAACAGCAGAACATTTGTGTAAAATGTATAATTTTAAGTACAAAAAAGCACATTCTAAAGAAACTGTTGCGCAAGAATTATTAGATTTTTATACCACATCCGAAAAACCAAAAATTTTAGAAATTTTTACTCCAAGTTCTAAAAATGATACCATACTAAAGGAGTATTTTAAATATATAAAGTAATGGATTTACAAATAGGAGATAAAGTTGAGTTAATAATAGAAAAAGAAACAGCTTTAGGTTATGTTGTTTTAATTAACGATGAATTTGAAGGACTACTTTACAGAAATGAAATTTTTGAAGATGTCGAACTTGACATGGAAGTTGATGGATATATTAAAAACATTAGAGAAGATGGAAAGATAGATGTTTCACTTCGCCCACAAGGTTTTAAAAATGTCATTGAAACTGATGTAGAAAAGATATTAAACAAACTTAAAAAAAGTAAAGAAGGATATTTGTTATTAACAGATAAAAGTTCGCCAGAATCTATTAAATTTCACCTTAAAATGAGTAAAAAGGCGTTTAAAAAAGCAATTGGAAATTTATATAGACAGAAAGTAATTTTATTAAAGGAAGATAGAATAGAATTAATTTAATTCTTATTTTGCAAATAGGTATATTAAAAAAGAAATGAAAAATGTAGTAAAAATTGCATTATTTTTTTGTGCAATATTAGTTAGTGCACAAAATAAAGATACGTTAAGTTCAGATAGGCCAGGTCAAGCATTATCTTCTAATACAGTGGGTGAAAACGTTTTTCAAATTCAAGCTGGAATCGATTTTCTTAATAGTAGCTCAGATTTTTACCCCAATTCTTTTTTTAGATATGGTATTTCAGAAAGGTTCGAATTAAATTCAGGTTTTATTTTATCTGGACATAAATTTGGTAATGATTTAGAGTCTTTTACTATCGGAGCAAGATATCTTTTAAATAAAAACAACAGTAAATACACATCAAGTTTACAATTTTCGTTTGATGCTGGTGCGGCTACTAAAAACTCACAAATCACTTATATAATAGGTAGTTCTTTGTCAGAAAAACTATCGTATACCATAAATTTAGGACTTAATTTTAATAATAATTTTGCATTAAATAACGGAATTTATGTATTTAATTTATCTTACGCTTTAAATGAACATGTAGGGCTTTTTATAGAGCCGTTTGGAAAGTTTTTAAAAAGCAATTTTAAATTTAATTTTGATTCTGGGGTCTATTATCTTCTTAATAATAATTTGCAATTAGATGCACTTATAGGAAACAATGATGGAGTTTTTCTAGGGGCTGGTGTTACTTGGAGGGTTCCTTTTTAAAAAGAACTAATTACATTCCTCCTAAACGTAAAATATTTTCATAAAAAGCATCTGCATTTTTATTAGAAGGGTCCATTTTACCATATCCAATTTTATAGTGTTTCAGGGCTTTTTTGTACATTTTTCCACTTTCGTAATAACGCCCAATGTAATAATCACCTAAAGGTGAAGAAGGAAATAATTTTAAAATCATTTTACCAAATTCTCGTAAATGATCTCCATTTTCTTTTTCGATAATTATTTTTTCAACTACATAAATATCACGCTCCCTTATTCCTAAATTGCTTCCAAAAAGAAATTCAATTTCTAAATATTTATTTTCTAAGTAAGCAATAGCATCTACAGGAGATAAGTGCTTAACATTTTTCTCAAATTCTTCTTTAGAGATAGCAGAATAAATTTCAAAAACTTTTGTCATAGCTCTTGGAATAGCTTCTGCCATTGCAGAAATACTACTTGGTGTAACAATACTATCGTTTATAATATTAAAATTTTTAATTTCTAACGATTTTAAACCTGTTTGTAACTCACCGATTTTAGTTTGTTTTTTTGTTGAAAATGATGAGGAATTGTTAGTGTAGAAGTAAAAAGTATTGTCTTCTTTTTGAAATTTTCCTAAATTGTAAGATTGAAATTGTTGTCCAACAAAATCAGAAAAAGTAGGATTAATACAGATGTAAGAATTGATAAACGGTTTAGGTTCTTTTAAAAAATGCGTTATTAAATTGGCAGAGGTTCCTTCACCAATTAAAGAAATAAAAGGAGATGTTCTATAGGTACTTTCCATATAAAAGATAACTTCATCTCTTATAAATTGATAAAAAGCAATATTATCTGCAGTTAAATTACCATTGTTTATATTAAAATAAGTGTCTTTTTTTCTACTTTCTTTCATAGAAATTCCTACAACTATTTGTTTAGGAGCTTTGTCTTTAGCTGCAAACAAAACCGAATTCCCAACATACGTGTCAAATAAGTATTCAGCATCAAAAACAACGGCTAAAGGATAATTTTTAATACTATCTTTCTCATAGCCTTTTGGCAAATAAATTTTAAGGTTTCTTGTAGTTTCTAATATCTCAGATTCAATATTTTTATCAATAATTTTTTGTGAAAATCCTGATATGTAAAAAAGAATAAATATTAGTGAGAACGATTTCTTTATCATAAATTTGAATCTTTATTTTTATAACCAATTATTTTGTTCTTCTAAAAGAACGTCCAAAATACAAAATTATGATACAACCTGAGTGGAAAACTGTTAAAGAATATGAAGATATTACTTATAAAAAATGTAATGGTGTTGCAAGAATAGCTTTTAATAGACCTAATGTTAGAAATGCTTTTAGACCCAAAACAACATCAGAATTGTATGACGCTTTTTACGATGCAGGTGAAGATACATCAATAGGAGTAGTGTTGCTATCTGCAGAAGGACCAAGTACAAAAGATGGTGTATATTCTTTTTGTTCTGGTGGTGATCAAAAAGCAAGAGGACATCAAGGTTATGTGGGTGATGATGGTTATCACAGATTAAATATTTTAGAAGTTCAAAGATTGATACGTTTTATGCCAAAAGCAGTAATTGCAGTAGTTCCAGGTTGGGCAGTTGGTGGTGGACATAGTTTACATGTTGTTTGCGATTTAACTTTAGCCTCTAAAGAACACGCTATTTTTAAACAAACAGATGCAGATGTAACGTCTTTTGATGGGGGTTATGGTTCTGCATATTTAGCAAAAATGGTTGGGCAGAAAAGAGCGAGAGAAATTTTCTTTTTAGGAAGAAATTATTCTGCACAAGAAGCCTATGAAATGGGAATGGTAAATGCAGTAATCCCTCATGATGAATTAGAAAGCACTGCTTACGAGTGGGCACAAGAAATTTTAGCAAAATCGCCAACATCTATAAAAATGTTAAAGTTTGCGATGAATTTAACAGATGATGGAATGGTTGGTCAGCAAGTTTTTGCAGGAGAAGCAACACGTTTGGCGTATATGACAGACGAAGCAAAAGAAGGAAGAGATGCGTTTTTAGAAAAAAGAAAGCCAAATTTTCCTAAAAAATGGATACCATAGTCAATTGCTAATTTTAAAATTAAGAATTACGAATTATCAGAATTCGTAATTATAAATTGATAATTCATAATTAATTAAAATGAAATCACAAGTAGTAACTTTTTTAATAAAATGTCCAGATCAAAAAGGATTGGTAGCAAAAATTACCAGTTTCTTTTACGATAAAGGATTCAATATTTTAAGTTGTCAGCAATATGTAAATTCAATTGAAAATACATATTTCATGAGAGTTCGTTTAAATGCAGATGGCACCAGTATTTCTAAAGAAAAATTAGAAAGTAGTTTTTTAGAATTAGCAACACCTTTACAATTTAGTTGGTCAGTAAATTATGGAGATAAAAAACAAAATGTAGCTATAATGGTGTCGCATACAAGTCATAATTTATACGATTTGTTAGAGCGTTACAAAGAAGGTAGGTTAGATTGTAATGTAAAAATGATTATTAGTAATCACGATAAATTAAGACACATTGCAGAAATGTTTAATGTTCCTTTTTATTATTTACCAGTTTCGAAAGAAACAAAATCAGAGCAAGAATCTCAAATAAAAGAATTATTAGACTCTAATAATATCGATTTAATTGTGATGGCAAGATATATGCAGATTTTATCATCAGACTTTATCAATCGTTATCCAGAGAGAATTATTAATATTCATCATTCTTTTTTACCTGCTTTTCAAGGAGCAAATCCTTATAAAAAAGCCTATGAAAGAGGTGTAAAGTTAATAGGTGCAACAGCACATTATGCAACAGAAGACTTAGATGAAGGTCCGATTATTGAGCAAGATGTGAAGCCTGTTACTCACGAAAGTACACCAACAACGTTAAAAAGAATTGGTGCAGATATAGAAAAATTGGTGTTGGCAAGAGCTGTAAAAAATCATTTGAATAACCAAATTATAGTTTCAGGAAATAGGGCAATAGTATTTCCAGAAGCAGGAGAGTAAAAAAGAATTGCAAATGAATAATTACGAATTAAAGTTTAGAAACAATTTTCGTAATTAGTAATTTAAAATTAGTAATTTATTATGAAAATAATCTGTATTGGACGTAATTACGCAAAACATATCCAAGAATTAGCAAATGAGAAACCAGAACACCCTGTTGTTTTTTTAAAGCCAGATTCTGCAATTTTACCTCGAAAAAATCCTTTTTTTATTCCTCCTTTTTCTGATGATGTACATTATGAAGTAGAAGTTTTAGTGAAAATTAACAAAGTAGGGAAACATATTGATGCAAAATTTGCTCATAAATATTATGATGAGGTTGGTTTAGGAATCGATTTTACTGCAAGAGATGTACAGCAGCACTGCAAAGAAAAAGGTTTGCCTTGGGAAAAAGCAAAAGCTTTTGATGGAAGTGCAGTTGTGGGTGAATTTTATAAAAAAGAACAATTCGATTTAGAGAATTTAAAATTTCAACTGTATAAAAATGATGAAATTGTTCAAGATGGAAACACTAATGCAATGTTGTGGAAAACAGATGAGTTAATTGCTTATGTTTCTCAATATTTTACCTTAAAAAAAGGAGATATCATTTTTACAGGAACACCAGCAGGAGTTGGAAAAGTAGTAGAGAATGATGTTTTAAAAGGAGTTATTGAAGCAAATGAAGCGTTTAATATAAGAGTGAAGTAAATTTAAAAGAAATAAAACGATGTTGGGTATTTTATTGCTGTTTTTTATTGGAAAATATTACTACAAATTAGCTGAGAAGTTTAAAAAAAGTAAACTCGGTTTTGCTATTTTAGGAATAGTAGTTTATTATGTAGGAACCATTATTTTTGGATTGATTTTCGGTTTAATAGCAGAAATTATTTCTCCTGGTTCTATAGATACAATAAACGAAAAAATGTTAGGGCTAATAGCTTTACCTTTTGGAATCTTGGCTTGTTATTTAGTGTATAAATATTTACAGAAAACATGGAAAAAGAATGAACCTATAACAAATAGTGAAATAAATTTAATTGGTAAAAAAGAAGATTAAGATTGATTAGTTTTATTATTCAAATACTGATTTCTATTTTTATTGGAATTTGCTTTGTTTTCTTAGCAAAAAGATACAAAAAAAGCAAAACCCTATACTTTTTTATGGGATTTTTTATTTGCTTGACATTATGGTTGATCTACATAATCTCATATGGTATAATTACAAATTTTAAAGTTGATAATGATTTAGATTATCATAGAAATTTATCAATTTTTTTTAGCTTGATAATATGTTATATCATTTTTATAATAGTAAGAAAAAAACTTAAGAAGAATTATTCAGATGATTTAGAAATTAATGAAATAGGGAAGTAGATTGGAATATTTAGCTTACATTTTTATTTTTTACATTGGTTTTTATTTTTACAGGCTTGCAGAAAATCATAAAAAAAATAAATGGTTATTCAGTGCAGTTGGAATTGCAACTTATTATGTTGGAACCATTATTTATACGCTATTTTTAAAGCTCTATCATAAAGAAGAAATTAGTGATTTTGATTTTGTTTCAATAACAATAAAATCTTTTTTAATAGGGCTTTTAAGTGTTTTTTTTCTATTTCAATTGTTGAGTTTTATTTGGAGTAGAAAGAAGAAAGTTAAAGCAAAAAGAATTGACAAAATAGGAAAGTAAATGAAAGCAGAAATTATAACAATAGGAGATGAGATTTTAATCGGTCAAATTGTAGATACCAATTCACAATTTATCAGTCAACAATTAAATAAAATCGGAGTTTCAGTATATCAAATTACCTCCATTCAAGATGAACAACAACACATCTTAAACGCACTAAAAGAAGCACAAGAAAGAGTAGATATTGTCATTATAACAGGAGGTTTAGGACCAACAAAAGATGACATCACAAAAAAAACAATAGCTCAATTTTTTAATGATGACAAATTCATTGAATACCCAAAGGTCATAGAACACATAAAGAGATTGTTCAAAAAAATCAATCACCCTTTTAAAAAAATTCAACGTTATCAAGCACAATTGCCATCAAAAGCAACTTTGTTAATGAATCATTTTGGTACTGCACCTGGAATGTGGTTTTACGAAAACGAAACTGTCTTTGTGTCACTCCCAGGAGTTCCTTATGAAATGAAAGGTTTAATTGCGAAAGAAGTTTTACCAAGAATTCAAAAACAATTCAAATTGCCTTTTATTATTCATAAAACTATAATGACTTACGGACAAGGTGAAAGCACAATTGCAGAAAAAATTGAAAATTTTGAAAACAATTTACCACAACATATTAAGTTAGCCTATTTACCTTCTTTTGGTAAAGTGCGTTTACGGTTAACCGCCAAAGGCAATAACAAAGAAACTTTAGAAAAAGAATTGCAAGAAAAAATTGATGCTATCTATCAACTTATCCCAGAAATTATTACGGGTATAGATGATGACGCTTCATTAGAAAAAAAAGTAGGAGAATTGTTAAAGAAAAAGAACAAAACCATTTGCACTGCAGAAAGCGTAACTGGAGGTAAAATAGCATCAACATTGGTTTCAGTGGCTGGTTCATCTGTTTATTATAAAGGTAGTTTTGTAACCTATTCAGCAGAAACAAAAATTAATTTATTAGGAGTTTCATTAGAAACTATTAAAAAACATACGGTTGTAAGTGCAGCAGTTGCCTTAGCAATGGCAAAAGGTGCAAAAGATAAGTTAAAAACAGATTATGCAATTGCGGTAACAGGTAATGCTGGACCAACAACAGATAACAACAATAAAAGTGTTGGTTTAGTATATATTGCTTTAGCAAGCGATAAAAAAACAATTGTAGAAGAGTTTAATTTTGGACAACCAAGAGAAAAAGTTATCAACAGAACAGTAAGTAAATCACTTGAAATTTTACAGAAAGAAATACTGTAAAAAATTTGTAAAATTCTTTTGTTCACAATTAGATTTATTTGTAGATTTGCACCTCGTTTAGAGATAACACTATAAATACTGTCAAGAAATGTCTAGAGTTTGTGAATTAACAGGAAAAAAAGCAATGGTTGGGAACAATGTTTCTCACGCTTTAAATAGAACAAAGAGAAAGTTTGACGCTAATTTAATGACAAAGCGTTTTTACATTCCAGAAGAAGATAAATGGATTACTTTAAAAGTATCTGCATCTGCTTTAAAAAATATTAACAAGAAAGGAATTTCTGCAGTTATAAAAGAAGCAAGAGCTAACGGATTTTTAACAAAATAAATATAAGTTGCAGTTTACGGTTTCGGTTTTACAGATGCAAAACTTTTTAAACTTTTAAACTTTTAAACTTTTAAACTCGAATAGAGATGGCAAAAAAAGGAAACAGAGTTCAAGTAATTTTAGAGTGTACAGAGCACAAAGCTTCAGGTCAACCAGGTACATCAAGATACATTACCACTAAGAACAAAAAGAACACTCCAGATAGAATGGAAATTAAGAAATTCAATCCTATCTTAAAGAAAATGACTGTTCATAAAGAAATTAAATAATAAAATTATCTAGAACTCAGAATAGAGCACATAGATTTAAATACATAGACAATGGCAAAAAAATCAGTAGCATCGTTACAAACAGGATCAAAAAGGTTAAGTAAAGCTATAAAAATGGTAAGATCTCCAAAAACAGGTGCTTACATGTTTGTAGAATCAATCATGGATCCTTCTAAAGTAAATGAATTTTTAGCAAAAAAATAATTACTTTATCTACAATATAATAAAGCTATTTTCTTTTAAGAAAGTAGCTTTTTTTATGCCTTATAATTCCGTATTTTTGAGCGTTCCCTTTTAGGTTGCGCTTTCGGCAGTCGTTTTTTTATGTTAAATGCTATTTAAATAAAAAAGAACTTCAAAAAAGCCTCAATCCTAAACGCGGATATTTTTAATGACAATCTGACCAAGCTAAACCAATGGCATACTTTTAGAGTATTTCATTAAAGATTAT
Source organism: Bacteroidia bacterium (assembly GCA_030427865.1). GTDB lineage: Bacteria > Bacteroidota > Bacteroidia > Flavobacteriales > Flavobacteriaceae > Polaribacter. Next base: position 159,369 of record JAUICK010000003.1, read on the forward strand.
AAAATAAAGAAATGAGTTTTTTTAAAAAGATATTTTCAAAAGAAAAAAAGGAAACCTTAGACAAAGGTTTAGAAAAATCAAAAGAAAGTTTTTTTGGTAAATTAACCAAAGCAGTTGCTGGTAAATCTAAGGTAGATGATGATGTTTTAGATAACTTAGAAGAAGTTTTAGTTGCTTCTGACGTAGGTGTGGCTACCACATTAAAAGTTATAGATAGAATAGAAGAACGTGTAGCTAAAGATAAATATGTTGGTACAGACGAATTAAATAAAATTCTAAGAGAAGAAATTGCAGGGTTATTATCAGAAACAAATATTGGTAACGAAACTGAATTTACAATTCCAGAAATACCAAAAGATGCATCAGGTAATAAAATGCCTTATGTTTTAATGGTTGTAGGGGTAAATGGTGTGGGAAAAACAACTACAATTGGTAAGTTAGCAAGTCAGTTTAAAAAACAAGGTTTAAAAGTAGTTTTAGGAGCAGCAGATACTTTTAGAGCAGCAGCAATAGATCAATTACAGGTTTGGGCAGACAGAACAAATGTGCCTATTGTGCGTCAAGAAATGGGTTCTGACCCAGCTTCTGTAGCTTTCGATACATTAAAATCTGCGGTAACTCAAGATGCAGATGTTGTAATTATAGATACTGCCGGTAGATTACATAATAAAGTTAATTTAATGAACGAGTTAACCAAAATAAAGCGTGTTATGCAAAAAGTAGTAGATAATGCTCCACACGATGTTTTATTGGTTTTAGATGGTTCTACAGGGCAAAATGCTTTTGAACAAGCCAAACAATTTACCAAAGCCACAGAAGTAACTTCGTTAGCAGTTACAAAATTAGACGGTACAGCAAAAGGCGGAGTAGTAATTGGTATTTCAGATCAGTTTCAAATTCCTGTAAAATATATTGGAGTAGGAGAAGGTATAAACGATTTACAAGTGTTTAACAAGAACGAATTTGTAGATTCTTTCTTTAAATAATTATAAAAAAAATATGAAAAAGATACTTTGCATTGTATTATTTGTGTATTCATTTTCTGCAAAAGCTCAAATTTCTAATTTAGCAGAATTAGCATCTGGAAAAATACAAATATTCAGCCCTATATCAGAAATAGACAATTCTATTTATGGGTATTTAATGATTGTTAAATTAGAAGAAGTTGATAAAACTAACGAAAAATTCGAATATATTTTATTAGACAAAAATTTAAATAAAGTTGCTAACGGAGAATTTATAGAAACAAAGTATAAAGGTTTCTTTTCGAGGTTTTTGTATCCAGAAAAAATAGGCAATACAATTCTTTTATCAAGATATCATAGCAGAGCAATGTCTGCATCTGCTTTTTTTATAACTAACAGAAGTTTAGATATAAAAAATAATAAAATATCAGATTCTTTTTATTACGAAAACAATCAATTTGTTAAAGGAGACAGACCTCAAAAAAAGATAAATAGAACATTAAAAGGTTTAAAAACCATAGAAATACCAGTTGCAGCAGATAAAGGCTTTATTCTTATCGAAAATTTCAAGCAAAAAAAGAATAATAATTTGCCTCAATTTTTAAAGTTTTACGGAGTTGATAAAAAAGAAAAATGGCAAACACCAATAAACAAATTAGGAGATAGGGTTGAGTATTTTTTAAATGTTATTAATAAAAATAACATTATTTATACAATAAATAATATTACAAATAAAAATACTTATACAATTAATAGCATTGATCCTGCTACTGGAAAAGTAATATTTAACTACCAAATAGAAAATTCTTCTTCTAAAATGAATCATAGCTATATAGTAAAAGATTTAGAAGATAGAATTGTTATTGTTGGTAAGGTTAGTCCTTATAAAAAAACAGGATACGATGTAAAAAAAGCTTTAGGTTTGTTTAGAATTATACTAGATAAACAAGGTAATGAACTTTCTAAGAAATACTTTTATTGGAATGAAGCTTCTAAATTTTTGCCAATAAAAAAGAACGGAAAAACTAAAGATGGATATAGATTATATGCAAAATCTTATTTTGTTTTTAAGAATGGTACCATTTCTGTGCTTACAGAAAAAAGAAAAGACACATACAATATTTTGTTAGGTGGTAACGTAAAAACTGCAGATTTTCATATTTTAAATTTTGACGAAAAATTTTCTTTGCTAAACATAGAAACTATAAAAAAAGACATTTCTAAATGGTCTTATTCCGATTATTTATACTCTCAAAAAATTAAAGATGGAAATGGAGTTGTTTTCTTTTATAACGATTATAAGAAAGATGTAGCTACCAAAAAGAAAAATTGGATTTTAGGTATTGTAACTATTTTAGACGGAAAAATGAATCACGAGCAAATACCAATGTCATCCAAAGAACATTTTATCTCTCCATACATTGCAAAAGAAGGGTATATTTTATTAAGAGAATATAATAAAGATAGCGATTATGATGAAATTAGATTAGAGAGATTAAATTACTAATTCTTAGAATAATAATCTCCAATAAATTTAATTTCGTTTAGTGTTAAATTCCAGATAAAGTTTAAAAATTGTTGGTAGTTTTTGGTTTGTTCTTTGGGGTTTAACCTTTCTACATACCTGTTTAATTGATATTTCTTTTTTGCTTCATATAAGCTCAAAAAGTTTTTGCCTAACCATTTTTTTAGATAAGCATCTTCTGGCGATTTAGATAATTTGTACAAAATTAATCGGATACTTTTTCCATATTCTTCCATATCATATAAATGCGCCACATCTTCTTTTTGAGCTAATTTTTGTAAAATAAGAAAGTTTTTATTTTTGGTTTCTGTAATAGAATCATTAAAGTTTAACTCCGAAAAATCTTTTTTCATCTTTTCAATTCGTTCAGCAAATTCTGGATGAGATTTTATAGAATCTTTATTTATTTTTTCTTTGTAGTTAGAGTAATCATATGCAGAAAACTCTTCCATAGCTAACCAAGATTTTTTAAAAGGCTGTTTGGGTAAGTTAAAAAAAGATTTATAAACGCTGCTGTCTAATTTAATATTTGGTATGTTTTTATATTTAGCTAATAATTGTAAAGCACTGATGTAATTTGGTTTGTAGAGTAAAGTTTTCTTATAATATAAGTAACCTAAAGAGTCTGCTTGCATTTCTCTAACTCTATTGGCTTTGCTATCAGAATACAGTAAATCTTTTAAAATTTTAAAAGATTTACTGTACTTTTTGTACCGTTGTTTTCTAATTTTTAAAGCTTGTGTTTTACTGTTTTTTGATGTTTGAAGCCTTGCTTTGTAAACTATATTTTTAGCTACATGCTTTTGCGTTTCATGCGCAATTTCATGGGTTAAAACAGATATTAATTGATCTTCGTTTTTAAAATATTTAAATAAGCCAATATTTAAAATAATAATCCCTTTTCCAACACTAAAGGCATTTATGTTAGGGTTTTTAGAAATATATACAGAAATATTTAAGCCATTTAAAACCGAATTATTTTCTGTGATAACTTTTACGATACTATCTGTATATTTTGTAAAGCGTTCATCAAAAATAAATTTATTTTTTCTTAGGTTTTTTAAAAATTCTTCGTCAGAAACTTTATAAGTTTTTAGAATTTCTCCTCTAAGTTTTCCTTTATACTTTTTCTTTAAATATTTATTAAAAAGTTTGTTTTTTACTTTTATTTTTTCTGTTTTTTCCTTTCTAATAGAATAGTTAGAAGTATCTATTAATCTTAACTTTTGAGAATAAGAAGAAATTGAAAGTAAAAGTATAAGAGCTAAAATTTTTTTGTTTTGCATTATTTGAAAATATAAGCACGAATATACATTTATTCAATAAAATAGTATATTTATAAGAAATTATAAATGATGAAAAAAATAATTACATTTCTTAGTTTTATTACTGTAATAATTTCTTGTAATACTAAAGAGAAACAATCAGCAATTTTATTTAAAAAATATGATGAGACTCTAGCTTTAAAAAAACAACAAAACCATAATAAAAAAAGAATGCAGTTTAAGTTGTTTCAATCTAAAGTATTAGATATGAATACATTTTTTAAGCCTTTTGAAGAAGATTTAGCTTATTTCTCTGAAGACAATTACAAATCTTTAAAACCGTTAATTTTAGAACAAGACATTCCATCTCTTCAAAAAAGTATAAAAGAAGGAAAACTCTCTTACGAGAAATTAACACTTTTCTACCTATACAGAATTAGAAAATTTGAAAGCGACTCTACAAAATCTCTAAATGCAATTATATCTTTAAACCCAAATGTTTTAAAAGAAGCTAAGAAAAAGGATAAAAATATAACTCAAATTTCTGAACATTCTATTTACGGAATGCCAATTTTGTTAAAAGATAATATCAACACTAAAGAAATGCCAACAACTGCTGGCGCCTTAGCTTTAGCAAATAATAAAAATACAGATAATGCTTTTATTGTTCAACAATTAAAAAAAGAAGGGGCTTTAATTTTAGGAAAAGTAAATTTAAGTGAATGGGCATATTTTTTCTGTTCAGGTTGTCCATTAGGATATTCTGCTGTGGGTGGGCAAACTTTAAATCCTTATGGAAGAGCAGAGTTTGAAACAGGAGGAAGTTCATCTGGAAGTGGAGTCGCTGTAGCTGCTAATTATGCAGTTGCTGCTGTGGGCACAGAAACTTCTGGTTCTATAACTTCGCCATCAAGCCAAAATTCTGTAGTAGGTTTAAAACCTACTATTGGTGTTTTAAGTAGAAGCGGAATTGTTCCAATTTCATCAACTTTAGATACTCCTGGGCCAATGACAAAAAGCGTAATAGATAATGCTATTTTAATGAATGCTCTTAGAGGTTTTGATAAAAGTGACCCTGCTTCAAAAAAAATAGAAGAAGACTATGTGCAAAACGGATTTAGAAATAAGTTTGATAATAGAAGAATAGGTGTTTTAAAACCATTATTATCAGATTCTATCTACAATGCTACTGTAGAAAAATTAAAAAAAGTTGGAGTTGAGATTGTAGAAATTATACCACCAGAAATTTCTTTTGATGGTTTTGTGACGTTGCTAAATATTGATATGAAACACGATTTACCAAAATACTTTGCCGATTACGCAGACAAATCTGTAAATATAAAAAGTGTAAAAGATGTTGTAGATTTTAATTTAAAAGATACAATATTAAGAGCTCCTTATGGGCAACAGTTATTTGAAGGAATAGTCAAAGATTCAACCACTTTAGCACAATTAGAAGTTGTAAAAAATAATTTAAAAATAGAAGGAGAAACGTATTTGCAAACTTTAAAAGAAGAACACTTAGATGCAATTTTAAGTATTAATAACTATCATTCTGGTGTGGCAGCAGTTGCTAAATACCCAACCTTAACAGTTCCTATGGGTTATAAAGATTCTGGAGAACCTATTAGTCTAACTTTTATTGGTAAACCTTTCTCAGAACGAAATTTATTAACTTTAGGCTTTGCCTTTGAACAGTTAACTAATGTGAGGAAAATTCCAAAAAAGTACAATTAGTTAGTAACAAAACTTTGTGGTCCAGCCCAACCACTGTAAGTATTTCCACCACAGTTTGTTCTTACATAAAAATCATATTCAGTTGTAGAAGAAAGACCAGTAATATCTTTAAAAACTGTGTTTACACTTATTCTTGTTCCATTTCCGATAGAAAAACCTCTTGGCCCATATTCTATATTAAATAACTGACTACCATTACCATCTCCCCAAGCAAATCTTGCTGAGTTACTTGTTATATCAACAACTTGTAGCCCATCAGGTTTTGTACAAGAACCATTGTCAACTACATCTATATTTGTATCATCACCATTTTCATTATCAGAAGAAGTACAGCCTAAACCAATAAAAATAAAAGCTAAAAGAAAAATTTTTTTCATTTTTAAATATTAGAAATTAAGAAACAAATGTAATCTTTTTTATAAGACTAAAACAAACTTAAAAAATAGTATAGTAGTATATTTGCAAATAAAATACTCTACTATACATGCGTACAAAATCCATCAAGAAAAATAAAATTAACGTTGTTACTTTAGGATGTTCTAAGAATATTTACGATTCAGAGGTTTTAATGGGCCAATTAAAAGCCAATGGAAAAAATGTGGTTCATGAAGATGAAAACGACGATGGAAATATTGTTGTGATTAATACTTGTGGTTTTATTGGTAAAGCTAAAGAAGAATCTATAGACACAATTTTACATTATGCGCAAAAAAAAGAGGCTGGAGAAATTGATAAAGTTTTTGTTTCTGGTTGTTTAAGTGAGCGTTATAAGCCCGATTTAGAAAAAGAAATTCCGAATGTAGATCAATATTTTGGGACTCATGATTTGCCAAATTTACTTAAAGTTTTAGAGGCAGATTACAAACACGAATTAATAGGAGAACGTTTAACAACAACGCCAAAACATTACGCATATTTAAAAATTGCAGAAGGTTGCGATAGACCTTGTTCTTTTTGTGCAATTCCATTAATGCGAGGTAAACATAAATCAACTCCAATTGAAGATATTGTTACTGAAGCAGAAAAATTAGCAGCTAAAGGCATTAAAGAAATTATGCTAATTGCACAAGATTTAACCTATTATGGTTTAGATATTTACAAAAAAAGAGCTTTAGCAGAATTACTTGAGGCACTTGTAAAAGTAGATGGTATTGAATGGATAAGAATGCATTATGCATTTCCTACAGGTTTTCCTATGGATGTTTTAGAGGTGATGAAGCGTGAACCAAAAGTGTGTAATTATTTAGATATTCCTTTGCAACACATTAATAATGAGTTGTTAAAGTCTATGAAAAGAGGAACAACTCATGAAAAAACAACAGCATTAATTCATAAATTTAGAGAAGTTCTTCCAGAAATGGCTATTAGAACTACATTAATTGTTGGTTATCCTGGAGAAACTGAAGAAATGTTTGAAGAACTAAAAAATTGGGTAGAAGAAATGCGATTTGAACGCTTAGGGGCTTTCGAATATTCGCATGAAGAAAATACTGGTGCTTATGTTTTAGAAGATGATGTGCCTGCAGAAGTAAAGTTTAAACGAGTAAATGAAATTATGGAAATTCAATCTCAAATTTCTTGGGAATTGAATCAACAAAAAATAGGAAAAACTTTTCGATGTTTGTTCGATAGAAAAGATGGAGAATATTTCTACGGAAGAACAGAATTTGACTCACCAGATGTAGATAATGATGTTTTGGTTAATGCAAAAGACCACTACATAAAAATAGGAGAATTTATTAATGTTAAAATCTATGAGGCAGGAGATTATGACTTGTATGGAATACCTGTAAAATAAAATCAAAAATATTAATTTTAATAAAAATACGGCAAACGCCGTATTTTTTTGTGTCTAAACCTTAACTAATATTGTATTGTACAAATATTAAAAATATAAGAAATGAAATTAAAAAAAGTTTTTTTAGGAATAGCAATGTTGTTTTCATTTGCAGTTTTAGCACAAGAAAAAGGAGATTTTAGCGGTTTTGCAGGAGTATCCTATCCATTAGCTTCTGGTGCAGACTTGGGCATTAACGCTGGTGTAGAGTATGTTTTTGCAGAAAATTTTTCTGCAGCTCCAAGTTTTACTTATTATACTACAAGTGGTGCTACAAATACAGGAATCAATCTTGATATTCGTTATTATTTAGGTGATGAGAGTTTTAATTGGTTTTTAACAAGCGGATTATTATTAACCAACACAAAGGTTGGAGGTTTTTCTGCAAGCGGAACAGGATTTACTGGTGGAGCAGGAGCTTTATTTTCTTTAAGTGATAGTATGAATTTACTAACAGTTGTAAAATATAATTCTGAAGTTGTTGGAGGTGGTGTAGAACCAATGGTTGGTATTAGTTTTAGCTTTTAAGATAATAAATAAGAAAAAGATTAAGTAAAAGAGGCTGTCTGAAAAGTAAATTTCGCTGTCATTTCGACTGTAATGGAGAAATCTTATTTATTGAAATCAATTATATAGATTTTTCGCCTCCGCTCAAAATGACGGTTAAATCAACTTTTCAGACAACCTCTTTGAAATTTATTTTAGTTTATTAGAATTTAATAAGAAAACTGCATTGGCTACAAATAGTTTACCATTTTCCCAAAAAGAGCGAAACAAAGGGTTTTCAGTCATATAAATAATACTTCCTCTTCCTATCCGTTGTTCTCCAAAAAGCAATGATTCTGGAATCTTTTTCACAGCTTTACTTCCTGCATAACCAGAAACGTTTTTAGCTGTTTTATCGAAATAAACAACGTTATTTCCTTTTTGTAAATACTCATATGCAGTAGATCCTAATTTTAAAGAGAAATACTCATTTTCATAACCAAAAGCTAAAGGGTGCGTAGTGTCAACCTTACTTTTAAATATACTTCCTGTAATAAAATTCTGAACACTTTTGCGTTCCCTATCAGCATAAGGAGTTAAATTTGCTTCTTTTATTTTATCTCCAGATTTCTTCTTTTTTAAAGCGTATCCTTTTTTATCAGCAAAAGAAGATAAAGCATTTCCTATAGCAATTAAAGTTCCTCCAGAACGTGTCCATTTTTGGAGTTTCTCTAAAGTAATTTTATTTAAAACGCTACTGTAATATCCATTTGGTAAAATAATCACATCAAATTCAGAGAAATCTATGCGACCAAAATAATCTGAATTAATATTGGTAATTGGATATTGTAATTGAGTTTCAAAAAAGTGCCAGATTTCTCCAAAGCTTAAAGAAGAAGTTCCATCACCAGATAAAACCGCAATTTTTTGTTTGTTGATGGGTTTTACAGAATACGAACCAAAATCAACTCCAGAAGAAACAAAACCAGTAGTAACAGAGTTTAATTTTCTTTGATGTTTATTAGCGATTTCAATCAATTTAGAATCAAAAGAATTATTTCTATTATCGTTTCTTAAAATAATTAAACTACCTCTATTGTAAGGTTTACCTTCAATAGAAAAAGGTTTTTCAGAAAAACGAGGTGTAATATTTGCTTTTAATAATGCACCTAAAAAAGTAGCATCTTCTATACTATTCCATTTCGAAATATAAGCGTAGGCATTTTTATTTATAAAATTGGTAACAGTTTTTGATGTATTGTTTTTTGAAGAAGAAACTTTAGATGTAGAGGCAATTGCTTTAAAACCATGAGCATATGGCAAAGACCAAGCTGTAATATCATACGTTAAAGAATCTGCTAATTTTGCTTTAGGTTCAAATAAAGCTTTAACCATTTTTCCTTTTGGTTGATTGGTATGAATAACCAAATCAGAAGAAGAAACAGACATTTTTCCATCTTTTTGAGTTTGATAATCATACCCTTTTACTAAACCTCCTTTTGTGTTTTCATATTGAATTTCATGTTTGTTTAACAACCTCTTTAAACGATTTATTTTGTCTTGATTATCATTCTTCAAGACATAACTTTTATATTTTAAATTATCATTTTTAAAGAATTTTCTGAATTCAGTGTTGATTTTTGAAGCATTTTGAGAAGAAATTTCTACAGTAGATAATCCAGTTGTCATATGATGAATTGCTCTGTCTTTTAATGTTAAGATTTCTCCTTCATCTGTTTTTATTCCTAATCCAGCTCTACCATGACCAGCTTGTTCATAAGTCATTCCAATAGCTCCCATAAAAGTTGGGTAGGTATCTCCATAACTTGGGTACAGTAAATCAAAACTCTCTTTTGTAAAGTACAACCAACCTTCTTTGTCGAAATATTTTGCGTGATTTTTTCCGATTTGAGTTTGAAAATCTCGCTGCCAATCAGAAATAATTTCATGAAAAGGCTCTGCAGCAGGAGCAAAATAATAAGGGTTGTTAATACCCTGTTCGTGAAAATCTACGTGAATATGTGGCATCCATTTGTTGTAAATTTTTATTCTTTGTTGTGATTCTATTTGAGTAGCCCAAGCCCAATCTCTATTCAAATCAAATAAATAATGATTTGGTCTTCCTCCAGGCCAAGGTTCTGAATGTTCTTTAGCAGTTTGATTGATGTTATATGGAGTGCTTTTTACCTGATTGTACCAATTTACATATCTGTCTCTTCCGTCAGGATTTATGCAAGGATCTATAATTACAACCGTATTTTCTAACCAAGCTTTTTTCTTAGTAGCCAATTCATAAATTGTTAACATAGCCGCTTCTGTGCTTGATGCTTCGTTTCCGTGAACATTATAGCTCAACCAAACTATGGCAATTTTATTATCAGCTTTACCATTAATAATTCCTGTTTGCGACAAGTTGTTTTTTCTAATATTTTCTAAGTTATTAATATTTTCTTGGGATGAAATATAACTCAAGTACAAAGGTCTATGTTCATTAGTTTCTCCATACTTTTCTAATTTTACATTAGATAAAGTAGTACTAACATAAGTAAAGTAGTCTATAACTTTGTGATGTCTTGTAAAACGAGAACCAATTTCGTACCCTAAAAATTCTGAAGGAGATTGTAAAGTTTGAGAGAAAATACTTCCACAAATTAAGAAAGCAACAATAAAAAGAGATTTAATTTTCATAAAAAATAAGTTTGAAAATCAAAAGTAATAAATATATCTTTCTGTTTTTTAGGATTAATTTTTTAACCTGTTAAAACTTTGTTAGATTGATTTTAACTTTTCGACAAAGGATAAAATAGTTGTATTTTTATCACAAATTAATCAAACTATATGAATTCTACTTTAGAATCTGATTGTTGCAAAAACGGTGTTATTCAATTTTAATTATGAAAGTAACACAAATACCTTTTCAAAAGACAGGTTTTTTTTCTAAAACTATGCTCGATTATTTAGAGCAAAAAGAATCAATTCAGACGTTTTACAATAACTTTCCAAATATTTCAGGCTTTCAAAATCAAATAGAAGAAAAGCAAAAATCTTTTGATGTAGAATCGAGATTTATTTTAGCAGATGCTTTAAAAAACCAATATAAAAGCATTGAAATTTCTGATAAAACATCAGAAAATATACAAGGGTTAAAACTTAAAAATACATTTACAATTACTACAGGGCATCAATTAAATTTATTTACAGGTCCTTTATATTTCTTATATAAAATTATCTCTGTTATTAATTTAAGTGAAGAATTGTCAGAGAAATTTCCAGAGCAAAATTTTGTTCCTGTGTATTGGATGGCAACAGAAGATCACGATTTTGATGAAATCAACTCTTTTAATTTTGATGGTAAAAAAGTACTTTGGAATAGAAAAGATGGTGGCGCAGTTGGTCGATTTTCTACAAATGGATTAGAAGATGTTTTTGAAGTTTTTTCGAATCATTTAGGAAACTCAAAAAATGCCCAGTATTTAAAGCAATTATTTGCTGTTGGCTATTTAAAACATCAAAATTTAGCTGATGCAACTCGTTATATTGCCAACGAATTATTTAGTGAATTCGGTTTGGTTATTGTTGATGGAGATGACGAAAAATTAAAAGAGTTGTTTGTACCGTTTGTAAAAGACGAACTTGAGCAACAAACATCATTTAAACAAGTAACAAAAACAATTGAAAGTTTAGAGAAATTGTATAAAATTCAAGTAAATCCAAGAGAAATTAACTTGTTTTATTTAGGTGATAACTTTAGAGAACGCATTATTTTTGAAGATGGAATTTACAAAGTAAATAATACTGAGATTACTTTTTCTAAAGAAGAAATTTTTGAAGAGTTAAAAAATAATCCAAAAGCATTTTCACCAAACGTAATTATGCGACCTTTGTATCAAGAGGTGATTTTACCAAATCTTTGTTATGTTGGTGGAGGAGGTGAAATGGCGTATTGGTTAGAATTAAAAGGATATTTTGATGAAGTAGAAGTCCCTTTTCCAATTCTTTTATTACGTAATTCTGTACAAGTTATTTCAGAAAAACAAGCAAGTAAATTAAAAAAACTAAATATTTCTTTAGAAGAAATCTTTTTAAAACAGAATGATTTATTATCGAAGAAAGTAGTTGAAAACTCTGGTATTACAGTTAATTTTTTAAAAATACAAGAAACTTTAATGCACCAGTTTAGTAAATTTAATGAAGTAGCAAAAAAAACTGATATTTCTTTTCAAGGGGCAGTTAATGCACAAGCTAAAAAACAATTTAATGGTATTAAGAACTTGCAAAAACGATTGTTAAGAGCTGAAAAAAGACGTCAAAAAGATTTAGTAGATAGAATTATTGTGTTGCAAAATCAAATACTACCTAATCAGAGTTTAGAAGAACGACAACGTAATTTTTCTGAATATTACTTGGAATATGGAGCTTCTTTTATAGAAAATTTAAAAGCATCTTTACGACCTTTGCAGTTAGAATTTACAATTTTAGAGCTTTAGATGAAAGACAAAGGTTTACACCCAAAAAATAAATTTAACCAAGGTTATAATTTTGAAGAACTCATCAAAACAAACCCAATTCTAAAAGCATTTGTTTCTAAAAATAAATATAATAATTTAAGTATTGATTTTTCGAACCCGAAAGCAGTAAAAGAATTGAACAAAGCGTTGTTGTTTTCTTATGGTAAAATCTCCATTTGGGATTTTCCTGATGAAAATTTATGTCCGCCAATTCCTGGACGTTTAGATTATATTTTGCATTTGGCAGATTTGCTTTCATCTAAAAAAAATATTAAAATTTTAGATATTGGTACTGGTGCTACTTGTATATATCCTCTTTTGGGTGTTGCAGAATTTAATTGGCAATTTGTTGGTACAGATATCGATTTAGATTCTTTAGATAGTGCACAAGATATTATTGATGATAATGATTTGTATGCGAATATTCAATTACGTCAACAATTTGATGAACAGCATATTTTAAAAGGAATTTTAGAAAAAGACGATTATTTTTCGGCTATAATGTGTAATCCACCATTTTACAAATCTGCTGAAGAAGCAAGAGGAGCAAACAGACGTAAGAATAGAAATTTAGGGAATAATGCTGTAAGAAATTTCTCTGGAAATAACAATGAATTGTGGTATGTTGGAGGCGAAAAGGCTTTTTTGCATAACTATTTGTACGAAAGTTCTTTGTATAAAACTTCGAGTAAATGGTTTACAAGTTTGGTTTCTAAAAAAGAAAATGTAGAGAGTTTAGAAAAATCATCCAAAAAATTAGGAGCAAAAAATTTTAAAGTAATTCCATTACATCAAGGAAACAAAGTAGTTAGAATTGTTTGCTGGCAGTTTTAATAAGATTTATTTGTCTGTAAGAGCAGCTTCACCTTTTATTAACCAAGAACCACCAAAAACCCATAAAGCAAAAGTTTCGCACCAAAAAATAATATCTGTTTTTCTTCTAGTTTCTTCATCCATTAAAAAGAAACTTAATCCAGCACCAACAACAAAAATTATAATTAAAATTCCACACCAAAAATAGAACTTGTTTCTAATTTTTTTCATTTTAGTTTGTGCAGAAATCGCAACTCCTCTTCTAAAAATAACCAAGCAGAAATAAGTAAATACTGCAAAAAGCAAAACAGCAGATGTTAGGTGAATTTTTCTTACTGTATCGCACTCGCTTGTTGTGGGGAATATTGCAACTAATAAAGCAAAAATACCACCTAAATTAGCATAAAAATTATCATTGTAAAATATTCCTCTTTCTGGTGTTTTGTATCCTTTGTAGCTAAATAAGAAAAAACCAAGTACAAATAGAAAGCCAACAAAAATATCTCTTAATTCAGTTCCATAATAATCGCTTATAGAATCTTGAATATAGTTGTCTTTGTCAAAAAAGTACATAGCAATACCTAAAATTATAGGAAGAAAAACACCTATTGAGCCAATTAATTTTCTGAGTAATTTATAAGAGATTATTAAATCGTTGTCTGTTTGTCTTTTCGTTTTCATAGATTTGGTAGTTTAGTTAGTTGATAATCAAAGATAAATAAATATTTTTTTTATGAAATACCTATAAATAAGGAATAAAAAAACCGAAGCTATAAACTTCGGTTTTTAATTTTTTTTAAAATTATATTTCTACAAATTAGGAATTACTAATTCTTGACCGGGATGAATCACATCAGGATTCTTTAAAATGTCAGTATTAGCTTCGAAAATATCTTTGTACTTCATAACCTTACCATAATATTTTTTTGCGATTCCGCCTAAAGTTTCTCCTTTTTCCACAGTATGTCTTGCATAAACAGAATTATCTTCTACTTTTATGTCTGCCATAATATCTGTTGGATTTTCACCTCCAACTTTTTTAATTTCATCCCAAATTAAATCTTTTTCATAAGGCGTTTTTGCAGTTCCCCACACTTTTAATTGTCCGTTTTCTTCTTTTACATCACCATTCTGGATATTTAATTGCTCACCTAAGTCTAAAACGCTTTGATATTTTGCTCTCATTTTTTATTTTTTTTTGATTGTATTATTTACTTAGTTTAAAGATACAAAAAAACCGAAGTAATTTACTTCGGTTTTTCGATAAATGTATTGTTTTAGTAGTTGAAACTCCTTGCAAAGACAAAGAATGACAAATAATTAAAGTCTATAAATGTATTACTTCATCATAAGCATCAGCAACTGCTTCCATTACAGCTTCACTCATAGTTGGGTGAGGGTGAATTGCTTTTAATACTTCGTGACCAGTAGTTTCTAATTTACGACCTAAAACAGCTTCAGCAATCATGTCAGTTACTCCAGCACCAATCATATGGCAACCTAACCATTCACCATATTTTGCATCAAAAATTACTTTTACAAAACCATCAGGGGTTCCTGCTGCTTTTGCTTTTCCTGAAGCTGAAAAAGGAAATTTACCCACTTTTAATTCATAGCCCGCTTCTTTTGCTTTTGCTTCTGTCATACCAACAGATGCAATTTCTGGAGTTGCATACGTACAGCCAGGAACGTTTCCGTAGTCGATAGCTTCTGTATGTAAACCAGCTAATTTCTCTACACAAGTAATTCCTTCTGCAGAAGCAACATGTGCTAATGCTTGTCCAGGAACTACATCACCAATGGCATAATAACCAGGGATATTTGTTTGGTAATAATCGTTCACTAAGATTTTATCTCTGTCTACAATAATACCTACATCTTCTAAACCAATGTTTTCAATATTCGATTTAATTCCAACAGCAGACAATAAAATATCAGCTTCTAAAGTTTGTTCTCCTTTTTTAGTTTTCACAGTAGCTACAACACCATCACCAGAAGTATCTACAGATTCTACAGAAGAATTTGTCATAACTTTAATACCAGCTTTTTTAATAGAACGCTCAAACTGTTTTGAAATGTCAATATCTTCTACAGGAACAATATTTGGCATATATTCTACAATCGTAACTTCTGTTCCCATAGAGTTGTAAAAGTGCGCAAATTCAACACCAATAGCTCCAGAACCTACAACAATCATAGATTTTGGTTGCTTTGGTAAGCTCATTGCTTGTCTGTAACCAATTACTTTTTTTCCATCTTGAGGTAAATTTGGCAATTCACGAGAGCGAGCACCTGTTGCAATAATAATGTTATCAGCACTGTATTCTGTTACAGTTCCATCAGCAGCAGTAACATCTACTTTTTTCCCTGTTTTTATTTTTCCAAAACCGTCAATAATATCGATTTTGTTTTTCTTCATTAAAAACTGAACACCTTTACTCATTCCTTCAGCAACACCACGACTTCTTTTTATTACAGCATCAAAATCTTTATCAATCGCCTCAGCTTTTAAACCATATTCATCTACGTGCTTTAAATAATCGTACACTTGCGCAGATTTTAATAAGGCTTTTGTAGGAATACATCCCCAGTTTAAACAGATTCCACCTAAGTTTTCTTTTTCTACTACAGCAGTTTTAAAACCTAATTGAGATGCTCTAATGGCAGTAACATACCCTCCAGGACCACTTCCAATAATAATGATGTCGTATTTCATAATTGTGTTTGTTTTTTGTACTTTTTTATTTGGGCGTTTTAACGGGCTTTAGGTTATATCTCTGAAACAAGTTCAGAGGATGCCACTTTAATCCCTAACGCAGGCAAATTTACTAACTTTTGCCCTTACAGCCAACTGTATACTGTAACTGTTTACTTATTTCTACATTCTCTCAGGAACGTTTATTCCTAATAATGAAAAAGCAGACTTTATGGTATCTGCAACTTTCTTTGCCAATTGGACTCTAAATATTTTTTTATCTTGATTTTCTTCTCCTAAAATAGATACATTTTGATAAAAAGAATTGAACTCTTTTACCAAATCATACGTATAATTTGCAATAATTGCTGGCGAATAATTGGCAGCGGCTTGTTGCACTGTTTCTGGATACAATTCTAATTGTTTTAACAATTCTTTTTCTTTTTCGTGTAAAGATATCTCGACTTCGCTTGATATGACATTGTAATCAAAATCTGCTTTTCTAATAATAGATTGAATTCGAGCATAAGTATATTGAATAAAAGGACCTGTGTTTCCTTGAAAATCTACTGAAGATTTTGGGTCGAACAAAATTCTTTTTTTAGGATCTACTTTTAAGATAAAATACTTTAAAGCTCCTAAACCAATGGTTTTATAGAGTTCGTTTTTCTCTTCTTCAGAATACCCATCTAATTTACCTAATGCTGATGAAATGGCTTTTGCAGTATCCGACATTTCAATCATTAGGTCATCAGCATCTACCACAGTTCCTTCTCTCGATTTCATTTTCCCAGAAGGTAAATCTACCATTCCGTAACTTAAATGATATAAGTTTTTAGCCCAATCAAAGCCTAATTTTTTTAAGATTAAAAACAAAACTTGAAAGTGGTAATCTTGTTCATTTCCAACAGTATATACCATGCCACCAACATCTGAGTAATCTTTTACACGTTGAATGGCAGTACCAATATCTTGCGTCATATATACAGCAGTTCCATCAGAACGCAATACAATTTTTTCATCTAAACCTTCATCCGTTAAATCGCACCAAACAGAACCATCTTCTTTTTTGTAAAAAACGCCTTTTTCTAAACCTTGAGCAACAACATCTTTACCTAATAAATAGGTGTTGCTTTCATAATATAAAGTATCAAAATCCACACCCATGTTTTTGTAGGTGATGTCAAAACCATCATATACCCATTTATTCATTTTTTTCCACAAGTCAACGACTTTTTCATTACCAGCTTCCCAAGCTCTTAACATTTGTTGTGCTTCAACAAATAAAGGAGCTTCTTTTTTAGCTTCTTCTTCAGTTTTACCTGTTGCTATTAATTCAGAAATTTCTTTTTTGTATTCTTGGTCAAATTTCACGTAGTAATTCCCAACCAGTTTATCGCCTTTTAATCCTGTTGATTCCGGAGTTTCTCCATTCCCAAATTTTTCCCAAGCTAACATGGACTTACAGATATGAATTCCTCTATCGTTAATAATTTGAGTTTTATACACTTTTTTTCCTGATGCTTTTAAAATTTCTGCAACAGAATACCCTAATAAATTATTACGAACATGCCCTAAATGCAGAGGTTTGTTGGTGTTTGGTGATGAGTATTCTACCATAACCGCTTTCTCATCCGCCTTTGGCGAAACCAAACCATAATTTACGTCAGCATAAATAGCATTGAAAAAACTGGTGTAAAAAGCATCATCAATTACCAAATTTAAAAAACCTTTAACCACATTGTAATTGGTGATTTCTGGAATAGTTGAAACCACATATTTACCAAGTTCTTCTCCAATAACAGCAGGATTTCCTTTTTTATAGCGCAACATTGGAAAAACGACTACTGTAATATCTCCTTCAAATTCTTTTCTTGTTGCTTGAAATTCTACAGACGGAATCTCTGTTTGGTATAATGCTAAAAAACCTTCTTTTACTCTGGTTTCTATGGTGTTTTGAATGCTCATTTAGTCTCGAAAATTGAAATGCAAAATTACATATTTTTAGCGTATTTTTTAGTAGAAATAATTGTATTTTTCGGATATGGAAAAACGCTTGGAACAACTCCCGAAATTAGCTGAAGATGCGAAAAAGGAAAACAAAAAATATTTTTCGAATTTAAAAAGAAAAACGCCTAAAAACTTGGATATTGTAATGAAAGAATTGCATGATAAAGAGTTTGAAAAAACAGACTGTTTAGATTGTGGAAATTGTTGTAAAACTACGAGCCCTATTTTTACCGATAAAGATATTGAGCGTATTTCTAAGCACTTAAAAATAAAAGTTGCCGACTTTATAAAAACCTATTTAGAAAGAGATTCAGATGATTTTATGGTGTTAAAAACGGCACCTTGTTCTTTCTTAGATGAGTCTGATAATACTTGTTTTATTTACGATGTTCGTCCAAAAGCTTGTGCAGAATATCCACATACCAATAGAAGAAAGTTTATTCAGATTACAGATTTAACCATTACAAATACAGCTATTTGCCCTGCTACTTATACTATTGTGGAAGCTTTAAAAAAGCGTTTGCCTATGGAATCTAATAAGAAGGTGAGGAGAAAGTAGACTGTTAAAGATTTCAAAAAAATAAATTCAAATAATTTTTGGCACGCAGATTGCTTATTCATAAATGAAGACAAGGTAGTAAACTGTTTTCATTGTGTAAATTATTTGAATTAGTTGATTAAAAAAACCATCTCTTACTTTTGAGATGGTTTTTTATTTATTTTATAAAGTTTATAGAAAATAAGAATTAAATCGCACTAATAATATCATATTTAGTAATAATATGGTGATTTCCGTTTTCTAAATCTACCAAAACGGCTTCATTTTCTTTGGATATTAATTTAGAAATGACTTCTAATTTCGCTGATTTTTTTACTATAGGATAAGGTTTTCCCATGATTTCTTTGATTGGTTTTTCAGCAATTTTTTTATCACTAATAAAACTTCTTAATAAATCAGTTTCATCAACAGAACCAACTAAACCATCAGCATCTTTAACTGGTAATTGAGAAATTTTGAATTCTTTCATACGCTCTATTGCATGAGAAACTAATTCTTCTGTTTGTGCAGTTATTAGAGGTTTTTCTTGATGATTTTTTATTAAATCTGAAGCAGTTTTAATATCCTCTTCCAAAAATCCTCTTTCGCGCATCCAGTCGTCATTAAACATTTTGCCTACATATCTACTTCCATGGTCATGAAATAATACTACTACAACATCATCTTTAGTAAAATGTTCTTTTAATTGTAATAATCCTTTTATGGCAGAACCCGCAGAATTTCCAACAAAAATTCCTTCTTCTTTAGCAATTTTTCGAGTATAAACAGCAGCATCTTTATCTGTTACTTTTGTAAATCCATCTATCAGAGAAAAATCTACATTTTTAGGTAAAATATCTTCTCCAATTCCTTCTGTAATGTAAGGATAGATTTCATTTTCGTCGAAAATGCCAGTTTCATGATATTTTTTAAATACAGAACCATAGGTATCTACACCCCAAATTTTAATATTTGGATTTTGTTCTTTTAAATATTTTGCTGTTCCAGAAACGGTTCCTCCTGTGCCAACTCCAACAACAAAATGTGTTATTTTACCATCTGTTTGTTCCCAGATTTCTGGTCCAGTTTGCTGATAATGTGCTTGAGCATTACTTGGGTTGTCATACTGATTTACATACCAAGAGTTAGGTGTTTCTGCTCCTAATCGTTTAGAAACAGAATAATAAGAACGTGGGTCATCTGGTTCTACGTTTGTTGGACATACAATTACTTCTGCACCAACAGCACGTAAAATATCCATTTTTTCTTTAGACTGTTTGTCTGAAATTACAAAAATACATTTGTAACCTTTTACAATAGCAGCTAAAGCTAAACCCATTCCTGTGTTTCCAGAAGTTCCTTCAATAATTGTTCCTCCTTTTTTTAAACGACCATCTGCTTCTGCATCTTCAATCATTTTTAAAGCCATTCTATCTTTTACAGAATTTCCTGGATTGAAAGTCTCTACTTTTGCTAAGACTAAAGCATCTACTTCTTTGGTAACCGAATTTAATTGAACCAAAGGTGTATTGCCAATAGTTTCTAATATGTTTTTTGCGTATTTCATTATCTAAAAAAAATGTTATGCAAAAATAGAGGAAAATTATGTGAATTTTCTAATCTTTTAATAAGATTAACTGTAATTATTTAATAATTGTTATCCACATTAGATTATAATTATGAATTAGATAATTTAGTTTTTAACAAACACCAATAATACATAAGTATAGAGGCATACCAATGGTAATGTTAAAAGGAAATGTAATTGCCAAAGCCATAGGAATATATAAACCAGGATTTGCTTTTGGAGCGGCTAATTTCATTGCAGCAGGAACTGCAATGTAAGAAGCACTTGCTGCTAAAATAGACATTAGTAGTCTGTTGCCTATTTCTTCCATAAACAATCCGCTTATTAAAGCAACTAAACAGCCATTAATAATTGGAATTATTATAGCAAAAGAAAGTGTAAACCATCCTTTTTTTATTAACGCTTTTAGTTTTTGCCCACTTGTTATTCCCATATCTAGTAAGAACACTGCCAAGAATCCTTTAAAAATATCTGTAGTAAAAGGCTTAATTCCTTGTGCTTGGAGATCATTTGTAAAGTATCCAATAAACAAACTACCAATAATTAGTAAAACACTTCCGTTAGTTAATGAATGATGAATAATCTTTTTAAAAGATGCTTTTTCTTTTTTACTCTTATTGTAAAGGTTAATTAGTAAAACACCAATAATAATAGAAGGAGCTTCCATTAGAGCCATAACTGCAACCATATGTCCTCCAAAAGGAATGTTAGACATTTCTAAAAAAGAAATTGTTGTTACAAAAGTAACTGCGCTTACAGATCCGTAAGCAGAGGCAATAGCTCCAGCGTTTTCTACACTTAGTTTTAATCTTAAAATATAGTAGCAATAAACAGGTACTATTAAAGCCAACAAAACTCCAAAAATTAAAGACCAAATAATTTCTGATGTAATTATACTGTGAGACAATTCTTGTCCGCCTTTAAAGCCTATAGCTAAAAGTAGGTAAAGAGATATAAATTTTGATGAGTTTTCAGGGATACGTAAATCACTTTTTAAGTTTACAGCTATTAACCCCAAAAAGAAGAATAAAAGAGCAGGATTTGTTAAGTTATCTACAAGGTAATGTAAGTCCATTTTATTTAAAATTAGGCGTAAAAAAAGTAGGAAAGCTGTTGAATACATCAGTTTCCCTACTTATAACAAGGTTTTATAGTTTACTCTTCGATAGTTATTGTTACGTTACTTGAAATCTTAATATTGTAACCTTTAGACTCTAAGTTTCTCAAAAATTCTTTAGCTTCTTTTTTATCTGTTACTAGTTCATTTATTCTTGAGTTATCATAGTTACATTCATCATTTTCATTACCTTCTTGGATAGATAATCTATGTACTTTGTGAAAGTTTATTTTTGCTTTAATTACACTATCTACAATACTTAATGCTTCTCTTTTTGAGAAAAGTCCATCAATTAGTTTAAAAGTTTGTGTATTTTTTTTTGCTTCTGTCTTTGTGATACTTGAGTTGTTCATGTCTTATTTTATTACTTGATTAGATTTAGAGTTTTTAATGAAAAAAATTGCAGCTATTATAGCTTGCGAAATAAATAATTCTTTCATAAGAGGACTATTTAAAATTATGGCTATAATGTTTATTACAATTAGAATTGATAACATTACCAATTGAAATAATGTTAATAATTGTTTTTTTGTTACTTGTATAACAACATCGTTTTTTTGTGATTGATGATTTTTAATCGATTTTGAAATTACTTGTCCCATTGTTTTAATTTTTTACAAAGGTGCAATGTATTTTTTATATATTTTTATTTATATTTATAATGATATATATAAAAATTATTTATGAACTATACTTTACATCAATTAGAAATATTTAAAAAAATATCTGAAACAGAGAGCGTTACAAAAGCATCTGAGCAACTTTTTTTAACACAGCCTGCAGTTTCTATACAACTAAAAAAATTTCAAGATCAGTTTAAACTGCCTCTTTTTGAGGTAGTTGGACGCAAACTTTACATTACCGAGTTTGGAAAAGAAATTGCTGATGCTGCTTCAAAAATTTTAGAAGAAGTAGATGCAATTAGTTATAAATCTTCTTTATTTGAAGGTCAACTGGCTGGAAAATTAAAGATAGCAATTGTTTCTACTGCTAAATATGCAATGCCTTATTTTTTATCTAATTTTGTGAAAAATAATAGTAAAGTTAATGTTACTATGGATGTTACGAACAAAATGTCTGTAATAAGAGCATTAGAAAACAATGAATGCGATTTTGCTATGGTTTCTACAATTCCTAAGAAATTAAAAATTGAAAGAATTGAGTTGATGAAAAATAAAATGTTTTTTGTTGCTGGTAGAGATTATAAATTATCCGATAAAAAAACATCTTTAAAAGATTTAAATGAATCTCTTTTTATCTTTAGAGAACAAGGTTCTGCAACACGTTTGGCTATGGAAAGATATCTTATAAAACACAAAATTGAAATTGTAAGAAAAATGGTGTTAACTTCTAATGAAGCTGTAAAGCAAGCCGTTATTGCTGGTTTAGGTATTTCTATTATGCCAATTATAGGAATAAACGATGCTTTAAAAAATGGTGACTTACAGATTATAAAGATTAATGATTTGCCTTTAGAAACCAATTGGAATTTAATTTGGTTAAAATCAAAAAATTTAACAAGTGTTGCAAAGGCTTTCAAAGACTATATTGTAAAAAATAAAGAAGTTATTATAGAGAAGCAATTTAAAAAATACAACAATTCTTCTAAATATTAGGCAAACTTTATGGATTTTGAAGGTTGAATTTTTGTGATGATATAAGAAGGAATTATTAACATTAAAAAGCACATAATTAATGTACCAATATTTAATAATAAAATATAGGTTAATGAAATATGAACAGGCATTGTGGTAACATAATAAGTTTCTGGATTTAAGGTAATTAATTTAAAATAGTATTGTATAAAAATAATAGATAACCCAATAATATTCCCCCAAAATAAACCTCTTAAAATTAAATAAGAAGCGTTGTATAAAAATACCTTTCTAATACTTGTATTTGTACTACCCAAGGCTTTTAGTATTCCAATCATTTGCACACGTTCTAGAATTAAAACCAATAGGGCAGTTATCATATTTATACCTGCAACTAAAATCATTATTGCAATAATAAACCAAACATTATTATCAAAAAGACGAATCCACTCAAAAACAGTAGGGTAACTATCTATAATGGTTTTGCTGTTTAAAGTAGCCCCTATATTACTGTAAATTTCTTCACCTTTGGCTTCAATATTGTCAAAACTATCTAATATAATTTCGAAACCACCAATTTCATTATCTGTCCATTTATTTAAGTTTTGAACTTCTCTAATATCACCAATCATCATAGTTTTGTCAAACTCTGCAAAACCAGAATTGTAAACTCCAACTATAGTGTATTTTCTATTAGATGGTAATTTACTGGAAGTGGTTTTTAGAAAAGTTGCTAAAATAGTATCATTTAATTTTAGTTGTAAACGATTCATTATCGTTTGCGATAATAAAACTTCTTTTGTTCTTTTTAAGTTCAAATCTGGCACTCTTCCGTCTACCAAATATTCGTTAAAAAAAGTCCAATCGTAATCAGTAGAAACCCCTTTAAAAATAATACCTTCAAAGTCTGTTTTTGTTCTTAGAATACCACCTTTATTGGCAAAAACTTGAACATTTTTAATTCCATCAATATTTTTAAACTTCGGATAAAATTCTTGGTTCTTTTTTATAGGAACTGTAGAAACATCAGAATTGTTATTATCGTAATTTATAATTTGAACATGACCCTTAAAACCAGCCATTTTATCACGAATTTTATACTGCAAACCAGCACCAGTAGCCACAGCAATGAGCATAATAATAATACCTAATGCAATTGCTGTGATAGCAATTTTTATTATTGGCGATGAAATGCTATTTTTATACTTTTTGCCAACAATAATACGTTTAGCAATAAATAACTCGTAATTCAATTTGATGATTTTTTTAAAACTTCGTAAAAGTACCTATTTATTTTTGTTTCTGCTGATGAATTTTCAGTTGATTTCATGTGCTCAAAATAGAAAAGAGAAAAAAGAAAAGAGAGAAGAAAAAATAGAAAATGTTATAATAACTGGTGCTGAAAGCACTGATTTATATCTAAATTTATTAAAAGGAAAAAATGTAGCTATTGTTGCGAATCAAACCTCTGTGATTGAGAAAAAAGAAAAGAGAAAAAAGAAAAGAGAATTTGTACATATAGTAGATTCACTTTTATCATTAAAAATTAATATAAAAAAAGTATTTGCTCCAGAACATGGATTTAGGGGGAAAGAAGATGCAGCTGCGTATGTGGCTGATGATATTGATGCAAAAACAGGATTACCTATTTTATCATTGCATGGAAAAAGTAAAAAGCCCTCGGCAAAACAATTAGAAAATATAAATGTGGTAATTTTTGATATACAAGATGTAGGAGTTCGTTTTTACACGTACATTTCTACCTTACATTTTGTAATGGAAGCTTGTGCCGAAAATGGAGTTTCTCTCATTGTTTTAGACAGACCTAACCCAAATGGGCATTATATTGATGGTCCTGTTTTAGAACCAAAACATACGAGTTTTGTTGGTAAACATTCAGTACCTGTGGTTTACGGAATGACAATTGGCGAATACGCACAAATGATTAATGGAGAAAAATGGTTAAAAAATGGAATGCAATGTGATTTAAAAGTGATTCCTTTAAAAAATTATACACACAATTCTAAATATGCTTTACCAATTAAACCCTCACCCAATTTACCAAATGATAAAAGTATCAACTTATATCCGAGTTTAGGTTTTTTTGAAGGTACAACTATTAATGCAGGAAGAGGAACAGAATTTCAGTTTCAAAGATATGGCGCTCCGTTTTTTAAGAAAACTAATTTTTCTTACACTCCAAAAGCTAATGAAGGCGCTAAATATCCAAAGCATAAAAACAAATTATGTTATGGTGTAGATTTAAGAAAAACCAAATCTTTAGATAAAATTGATTTATCTTTTTTAATCGATGCTTACCAAAAAACTCCAAAAACCAAAAAATTCTTTGGAAGTACATTTACCATTCATGCAGGAACTGAAAAATTGCAACAACAATTAGAGCAAGGTTTTTCTGAGGAAGAAATTAGAGCAAGTTGGGTTGATGGTTTGGAGGAGTTTAAAGTTGTTCGTGAAAAATATTTGATTTATGAATGAAGAAGATTATTTTGTAATTAAAGAAATAATCAAAAACTCATTTAAAGTATATGATTCAATAAACACTAAACTTCCTCAACACCAGTAGGTTTTCGATAACCTTGAAAAGGCTGTTTCAACAATTCTTTTAAAGAAGAATTTTTTACTTCATCTGGGAAAGTATCAACTCCATAGACAATCTTTTCACGGTCAAGTTCTAGATAAGTTCCAAAAATTCTATCCCAAATCGAAAAGATATTCCCATAATTAGAATCTGTATATGGCAGCATATTATGATGGTGTACTTTGTGCATATCTGGAGACACGATAAAGTAGCTTAAAAATTTATCTACTTTTGGTGATATTTTTAAATTGGCGTGTGTAAATTGAGTGAAAATCAAAGACATAGATTGATACAACATTACAATGGCAATAGGCGTACCTACAACAAAAACACCTAATAATGTAAACGCAAAACGAATGACACTTTCTATGGGATGATGTCTGTTTGCAGTAGTTGTATCTACTTTATGGTCAGAATGATGTACCAAATGCACCATCCAAAGAGGTTTTACTTTATGCTCTGTATAATGTGCTAAATACGCACCAAAAAAATCTAAAAACAAAACACCTAAAACCACATACAACCACAATGGCATTTCTGGTAGCCAATTAATCAACCCAAAATTATTGGCTTGTACCCAATCTGCAGTTTTTAACAATAAAAAAGCCAAAGTAAAATTAATAATTATGGTAGTTGCTGTAAAAAACAAGTTGGGTAATGCATGTTTCCATTTTTTATAATTGAACTGAAACAACGGAAAAGCACCTTCTAATATCCAAAAAAATGTAATTCCACTAACTAAAATAATGCTTCTGTGTAAAGAAGGTATGGTTTCAAAATAATGATATATAGTTTCCAAAGTGATTTTATTTTTTACTAAAATAGTGAAAATTAAGCAATCTAAAATGGAGTTTTGTTTTAACGAAAAACAGTTTAAAAATGCTTAATTTTGTAACTGTAAAGTAAATCACTTTTTACCAATTCAAGAAAAGCATGTACAAAACTATTGTAAGACCTATATTTTTCTTATTCGATCCTGAAAAAATTCATCATTTTACTTTTTCTTTAATTAAGTTACTTTCTAAAATTCCTTTTATCTCCTTAATTTTTAGAAACTTATACATGGTAAAAGACAAACGATTAGAAAGAAAACTCTTCGGAATTACCTTTAAAAATCCTGTAGGTTTAGCAGCGGGTTTTGATAAGAATGCAGTTTTGTATAATGAATTGGCAGATTTTGGATTCGGTTTTATAGAAATAGGTACTGTTACTCCAAAAGGTCAACTGGGTAATCCTAAAAAAAGATTATTTCGTTTAAAAAATGATCAAGGAATTATTAATAGAATGGGATTTAATAATGAAGGGATTGCACCAGCTATTGCTCAATTAAAAAAGAATAAAGGCAAAGTAATTATTGGGGGTAATATTGGTAAAAATACGGCAACAAAACCACAAAATTATACTAAAGATTATTGCGAAGTGTTTACTGCATTACATCCTTATGTAGATTATTTTGTGCTAAATGTTAGTTGCCCAAATGTAGGTAGTCATGCAAAGTTGAATGACAAAACGTATTTGATTGAATTAATTTCTGCTTGCCAAGGTTTAAATGCTAAAGAAGCAATACAAAAGCCAATATTGTTAAAAATTGCTCCAGATTTAAACGATAATCAATTGGATGAAATTATTGAGTTAGTCAAAGAAACCAATATAGCTGGTGTAATTGCTTCTAATACATCAATCCATAGAGAAGGTTTAAAAGTATCTAAAGAACGTTTGGACGCAATTGGAAATGGAGGTTTAAGCGGACAACCTATTAAACATCGAAGTACAAAAGTGATTCAATATTTGGCGGATAACTCTAACAAAGCTTTTCCTATTATTGGAGTAGGAGGTATTCATTCTGCAAAAGACGCCTTAGAAAAAATAAATGCTGGCGCAGATTTGGTTCAAGTTTACACTGGTTTTATTTATGAAGGACCAAGTTTGATAAAAAAAATTAACAAAACAATTTTAAAACAAACTTAATTTCTATTTTAAGATGATAGAAAGTCTAATTTCATTTGTTTTAGCAACATCTATTTTAACTGTTTCTCCTGGACCAGATAATATTTTTGTATTAACACAAAGTATTGTAAACGGAAAAAAATATGGTTTAGCAACGGTTTTTGGATTAATGTCTGGCTGTATTATTCATACAACTTTGGTAGCTTTTGGGGTTTCTGCAATTCTTAAAGAAAATGAAAACCTTTTTTTTGCAATTAAATTATTAGGTGCTTTGTATCTTTTATTTTTAGCCTATAAAGTGTATCAGAGTGATGCTACAATTAGTTTATCAAATGAAAAAGTAGATAAGAAATCGACAATGCAATTGTTTCAGAAAGGATTTTTAATGAATGTTTTAAATCCTAAAGTTACTATTTTCTTTTTGGCATTTTTTCCACAGTTTTTATTTTCTAAAACAATATCTACAGTACTACAATTTTATATTTTAGGAGGGCTTTTTATTTTGGTTTCTTTTTTAGTTTTTGGAAGTATAGCTCTATTAGCTGGTAGTATTTCTAATTATCTTAAGCAACATCAAAAAACTGGAATTTATTTAAAATGGGGTCAAATTATTGTCTTTGTTTTTATAGCAATAATGATATTGGTTTGATGCTAAAACATCTGAAATAAAAAAACTCTAAACCTATAACTATAAACATAGATTTAGAGCTTTTTTTGTATTGCTTGTAACTTTATTGTTTTCTTATAAAAATAAAATCGCCACCTTCGTCTCCAGTTCTACTTATTGGTGCATATTGTGGTTTATTTTTACCTGAAGTGTTATTAATTACTGGATCTTCTATCATATTAAATAGCTGTCCGGCAGATAAATAAGGACTTGTATTGTTGGTTAACCTTTTTAATAAATACTTCATAAATACACTTTTATTTGGTACAGTTGTAAGTGTACCACTGGTAATGGCTCTTCTACTTGGTAAAGCGTATTTTGCTTTTACTGCATTAGATGCTTTACTAAAGGATCTTGTTTTGGTTAAAATACTACCACTAAAACAAGCATCAGCAATTAGTAAAGTGTGTTTAGAATTTATCGATTTTATATAAGAAACAATGCTAGTGTTTAAGATTACATTTCCTTCAAATTCCATTTCAGCATCAGATGGCATCCAGTATCCTTTTTCGCTTGCTTCATCATAGTTACCATGCCCTGCATAAAAGATAACCAAATTGTCGTTTTTGCCTACATTTTTTCTTAAGTTGTAAAATTCTTTTATAATTTGATTTTCTGTAGGATTTTTTAAGACAGTAACATTTTGACGATTAAAATTATATTTGTTAATGAGAACATTCGCTAAAGCATCAGCATCTTTAGTAGGTTCGCCATTTAAGTCTACAATACTCTCATCTTTATATTCGCTAACACCAATGATTAAAGCATGATATTTACCAAAACCAATGTCTAATTTTTCGGTTGTGTTTTCGGTGATTATTGTATTATCTATGTTAGGAGAATTCCGTTTTATAGTAAAAGTTTTAGTAGAAGAAGATTGTTTCATGTCTGTGGCTTTTACCACTAGATCGTTTTTACCATATTTTAGAGGAACATTAGCAATAAATGTACCATCGTCAGAAACATTGGCTTCTATACCATTAACTGTAATTTCGAATATTCCGTCTGCATCTGTGGCTTTACCTCTTACTTGAATTCTTTTAGTTTTTACAATTTTAAACCCTCTTTTTAGCTCGACGTTTGGAGATGTTATTACAACAACAGGAGGATTGTTAAAGTTTGAACTTTGATATTTAATGTCTAAATAATCTACAGCAATCTTTTTATCATAATACATTGTGTATCCAAATTTCTTACCAAAGAAAGGTTCGAATGGAGTTTCGTTTACGTATTGATCGTTAATAAAGAAACGCAATAAATTACCAGATTTAACAATTTTTATTTTGTTAAAATCATTGATTCCATTTTTAATAGCAGAGGTTTCTGTGAAAGGAATAATTTTTTTGTACACATCATTATCAAATTTTCTGTACATATAACTTCCGTTTCCAGAAAGTAAGAAAGAGTATTCGTTAGATGAGTTTTTTCTACCAAAAGTAATACCATAAAGACCTTGAGAAGAATTGGTTACTCTGCTTAAAGAAGTTTCTATGATAAAATCTTTAGAAGTATCTATAAATACATCTCTGCTTATAAAAATTCCTCCTTTTTTCTTTTTATGAAGTAGTAATTTGCTATTAGCAATAGCTACAGAGTAATCATCAGAATCTTCTAAATTCCATCCATTAGTGTTTCCATTAAAGTTATCTCTAAGAGGAAGTGTGAGTGTTTTATTTGTAACATAGTTTGTGTTGTTACTACTTTTAAGCCTGTAAATTTTTAAGTAATCTACAGCAATTTCTTGATCGTTATAAACTACATATCCAATTCTGTCTCCATAAAAAGGTTCAAAATCTGTTTTGGTAATGTACCTATTATTTATATAGTATTTGTATGAATCACCTTCTTTTCTAATTTTTAAGATATTAGAAGCTCCGTTATTTTGGTTTACTGTTGATGATTTTGTCCATTTAACTATTAATTCTTCTTTGCCATTTACAGTTCTTACAATTTTGTAATAACCAGTAGAAGCGATATAGAAGCGAAAACTGTTGCCACCTTCTAACCCCCACATTAAACCATAAGCATTGTTGGTAACTCCACTAATTTTATCGATTTTAGTTTCTATTTCGAAATCTTTAGTGCTGTCAAAATATTTAGAAATGTTAGTAGACCAACCTTTGTCTTTTCTCTTGTGCTGCACATAATATTTACCATTAGATAGTCTAAAACGAGTGTTTTCATCATTTCTTTCTGTCCATTGGTTAGGATTACTGCTGTCAAAATTATCACTAAACAATAAATCTCCTTTAGATTTCGTGTCGTTTTTAAAGATATTATTGTTGTTTGGGCCATCACCTAAATAAGAAATACTGATGTAATCTATAGCAATTTTTTGAGGATCGAAAATAGAGAATCCATAACGCTTACCATATATTTTCATGTAAGAGCCTGTATATACTAAAGAATTATTTACATAGTAGTAGAGTTTGTTGCCTCTTTTTTCTATTTTTAAAATGTTTGTAGAGTAGTTTTCTTTTTTTATTGATGAAGATCCTGTCCAATTTACAAGAGTGTTTAATTTTCCGTTTTCATATTTATCAATAGAATAACTACCTAACGCATTAATTAAAAATTGATGTTGGTTATTGGAGTCTAATCTTCCAAAAACTAACCCAAACCCATTATTTTTTATTCCAGAAATTTTTTGAAAAGAAGCTTCAACTTTAAAATCTCTGCTCGAATCAAAATCAAAAGTTTTAGTGGTGGTCCAACCTTTATCGCCTGTATATTGAAAGTAATATTTGCTGTTTTTTATTTCTAATTTAGCTTTATCATTGTCTGATATTGCCCAATTATTTCTATTAGAATAAAAGCTATCGTAAACTATGGTTTTTGATTTGTAGTTATTATTATTATTAGATGAAGATGCCTTTTGTTTTGCTCTAATGTAATCTATAGAAATTTTTTGATTTCTATAAAGTGAGAGTGCCATTTTTTTACCAACAAAGCTTTTAAAAGACATACTATACATGTAAGAGCCATTAATGTAAAAAGTAAGGGTGCTTCCTTTTTTAGAAACTTTTAATGTATTTATGCCATAATTACCTTTCTTAATTTTATCAGACTTGGTCCATTCTTTTAGGTTTTTGTAAGTTCCGTTTACAGATTCTGCAACTCTAAAATAACCGCTTGATGTATAACCTAATTCTTTGTAATTATTGTCGTCTTTAAAATCGTATAAAAAAGATATTCCAGAACTATCTGTTCCTGATATTTTTTGAATAGATGTTTCTAATTCAAAATCTTTAGAGGTATCTAAATTAAATGTAGCAGTAGAAATTCTCCAAGATTTTTCGGTACGTTTATGCTCAAAGTAGTACCTACCATTATAAACATTTAATTCTCTGTTGCTATTGCTTCCAGTTGGCCAAGAACCTTTGCTATTAAAATTTTCTTGATAAACATAGTTGCCACTTGACTGACCGGATACACTTAAAGAAATTAAAAAGAGTAAGGAAAGTAAGTTTTTTAGTGTTTTCATAATTTTTTATTGATGATTCATTTCTATAAAAATAGGTACAACTTTAGCTGACGAGCTTTTAGATGCAGCACTAAACGAAATTTTATTACTACTAAAAGAAACATCAGAACCTTTAAACATTTTATAGCTTAATGCTTTTTTAATTCGAGATACAAAATCTCCAGATCCATATTTTGCTTTACTAACAATATCGTTAATATTTAATTTTTCTTTGCTGTATAAAACACAAAGAATATCTCTACCTGGATTATTATCAAATTCTATAAAATAATCTTCATTAGGAATTGCAATTTCACTATTAGTATAATTAAAGTAATCGCTAAAGTTTTCGAAAGGATATAATTTATTTACAGATTTGTCTGAAGAACCATAACCAATTAAATACACATAACCTCTTTGTTTGCTTTTTAAGTATATTCTAAATTGAGTACCAGATGTATAAGTTTTATTTACCTTATATGTAGTTTTTGTTGCTTTAACAATATTAAAGTTTCTTGTAGCGCCATCTGCTAACTTTATTGGCATATTATTACCATTACTTAATTTTAAAGTAAGCTCTCCTCCTAATTTGTTTGAGCTGAAAATATTATTATTATTATTATTATTATTATTAAAATCGTTGTTTTTATCAACTAATACATAAGCTGTTTTAACTTGTCTTTGAAAGTCTGAATATTTAATCCAGAAAAAACCGTTTTTACCGAAACGAGTTCCCCAAGAATTCATAACCTCAAAAGCACCACCAGATTTATTATCATCATAACCAACTACTACCATAGCATGACCAGATTTTCCGTTACTTGGAATCCATACATTATTATAATCTGTTTTTAAACTTGAAAACTTAAATAAACCAATTACAACTGGGTTTTTTTGCGATATTGCTTTTTTTACTTTACCCACTAAATTATAGGGATTGTTCCATTTAGCTAATCTTTCAAAAGTTAAAATTTTATGATTTTTTGCTTTAGAGTATACATAGCTTGAAGGCGTTTTTAAACAAGTTCTATAATCATAAGAAAAGTCAGAAAGCTTTGCTGCTCCATAGTTATTCATTAATTTCATAGCATTTTCTATATATGCGCCTTCGCATTTTGCATTGTATCTAATTTGATTGTATACAAATGCTGGAGAGAATGTATTTTGATTAATTTTTGCAGTATTGTATTTCCAGCCATTTTTAACTGCATTTGCTATTGTTCTTGCTCCGTAAGCACTTGCCCAACCAACACAAGAGCCTTGTTGACCTTGATTTCCTGGAGTAGGAGCATAACCTTTTAAACTAAAAGATTTTGGCAACGCAGAAAAACTTCTTGTAACTAATGGAACTGATTGTGGAATTTCATTGTAAAGTGATTCATCAAATTTTAATCCAGTACCAAATTGTTCTTCTTCTTGAGAAACCAATAGTGTAGATAAAAAGAGCGAAACCAATAATAAAGATAATTTTTTCATTTTGAAAGTTTTAGAGTTACAAAGCAAAAATCTCAATAAATATAGAAAAAAAAAATACGTCATTTGACGTATTTTTTTAATTTGATGAATTCGAATTTTAATTTATTTTTTCTTTTCAAGTATCATATAATTGTTTTCTGCAATTATAATTTGTTTAAAAAACTCTTTTAATGCAGAGTATTCTTCAGGAAAAAACACTTTTTTTGATAAGTATAATCTTACAGAAATGTTCACTGTGTTTTTAGATTTTACTGTTTTTAAAATAAATCTACCACCATTGTTGGGTAAAGAAATTGCTTTATTTTTTGGTAATTCTTTTACTATGTAATTTTCTGGTATCTTTAAATTTAAATAAAAATTGGTTTTTTTTCCATATCCAAAATCTACTGGATAGTTTCTTTCTTTAAGTTTAAAAGGGTTTTCTTTTACTCTATTAAAAAGAAAAGGATTAATTCTTACTTTATTAGTGAGTTCTTCTTCAGAATTAACTTTTATTGTAAATATTTCAGTTAATGGTTTATGTAATTCTTTTTCTTGATGTAACTCGTAGTCTTGTACCTCTAAAAAAGGGTGTTTGTTTTCAAACTCTTCTAAATAACTTTCTTCTTTTCTAAGGCTTAATTTTTTTCTTTGATCTGAAGCTAAATAGCCCCTTCTTCTTATCATTAATTTCCCTGTAATATCACCTTTTTCATTTAATTTTAAATTTGCAGAAATGTTTTTCGAAGATCTATATTTTGGTTTTAAAATAATCCATTCACCTTCTTTTTTAAAGTTAATAACCCTTGCTTCGCCATTTAAAGTTCTAACAGGTAATTGCCCAAAAGGCAAAAAAGAATCTGTTGCATCTAGAAAATAATTTTTACCTTCTATTTCGGCTTTCACAATTACATAATTATAATCGAAAATAATTGGATAAATTTTGGTAGGAATTTTATGGTTTCTTGTAGACAAGACAACTAAGTCTGCATTAATATTTGCTGCTCTTAGAGCGTTGTAGAGTGATAAATTAATTTCTCCAACATCTCCAGATTTTTCTTCAAAAGCTTGTTTTATTTTTGCATCTTCATTGGTCCAGAATCGTTTATTCCATGTATAATGATCTTTTATAAATGTATAAATTTTTTCAGCTCTTTTAATGGTACTGTTAGTATTTAAAATATCTTCTGATAAATTTTTTCTGAAAAAACTCTTTTTAGAAGTTTGGTTGTTAAAAAAGAATTTTTTTATGCTATTATCTGCTTCTTTCCATGTAGTTGCATATTTTTTTGTAGAGCCTCTAAAACTTGTAGCAGATTTTAAATCGAACGATATTCTTGATAAATAATTGTCTTTAGACAACATAAAATCTTCTTCTTTGAATGCAGGAATATTACGCATTTCAAAAGAATATATAGAACAGGCTCCTTGTCCTAATCCATCAAAATAAACACAATTTTTCTTTATAGAATTGTCTTTTTTATCTAAATCTAAATATCCAATTTTTCTTATGTTGTATTTATAGTTACCAAGAATAGCAGCATCAAATTGACTTTTAATTTTTGGAATTTCAGATTGAAAGTACCAATCGTCGATACTTAAGTAAGGAGATAAAATACTGTAAGAATACTCAATTACGCTTCCTTTTTTTATATTTGGTAAGGTAAATTTTTTGAGTATTAGGTTTTTTCTTTCGTTAACAGTAAAAATATCTTTTTTATTTAACCTTGTTTCGTTGGTAGTTCCATTTGTTTTTAAATTATATGTTATACCAGAAATATCAATAACTTTTTGTTTTTTGTATTGAGAAATCTCTATATCAGCCAAATTAAAAGAAGCTTTATCTAAAATTTTAATTCTAAAATAATAATCTGTTCTAAATTCATAATTATTGTAAACGTCTATGTAGTAATTAGCATGTTCGTAAAGAACAACAGCGGTAGCTGTAGAATCTTGGTTATAAACTGTCATTTTTAATTCATCTAATGTTGTTTGTCCCATTTTAGATGTTTTTTCATTTTGACTATTTACAAGATTGAAAGCTGATAGTAGGAGTATTAATAATATTCTTTTCATAAACAATTATTTGTAATGACAATTTTAAATAAAAAGAGTGACTTGAAAGCTGATATTTGTCAATTTTTAAAGGATAATTTTAAATTATAATTTTATTTATGGAGTTAATCTTATAATTTTTTGCACTTTGTTTTTGTTTAAGTAATTTTTAATAACAGCTTTAGAAAGTTCTTTATTTTGAATAGGCGTAAGTATAGATTTTAAAACTTCTAATTTGTTTTCTTGATATCCTAAATTTGTATAACCATAACCAAAAACTT
This sequence comes from Bacteroidia bacterium, assembly GCA_030427865.1. GTDB lineage: Bacteria > Bacteroidota > Bacteroidia > Flavobacteriales > Flavobacteriaceae > Polaribacter. The sequence goes on from JAUICK010000003.1 coordinate 194,515, forward strand.
CATTATTTTCTATTAGAATAATGGCATGTTCTTCTATTTCTCTTCCTTTGTCTATAAGAATAAAATTATCGTTATTAAAGTTTAAAGAGGTGGTTTTTCTTTTTTTATTGAAGTTAAATTTTGGAGATAATGTTTCTAATTCAATATAATATTTTAAACGTCTAAATAGCTCATTACCCGTTTTTTCAAAAGAAATAGATTGTGCTCTGTCTTGAATTTTAACAGCTCTTTTAGTAACTTTTAAAAACAAACGATTTACTTCTGCTTTAATATTATTTCCTCTTCCCAAATAGATTACTTTTCCGTTTTCATCATGAATATAAAAAAGCCCTTCTATTGCAGGAATTTCATCAATTAATTTTCTGAGTTTTTGTTTTTGTTGTCTTCTGTCAAAATATTTTATAGAACTCTGAATAATTGTTTTATTTACATCTTTTTCTAACAATAACTTAAACAATTGTACTGTTGCCAAAGCATCTCCTGAAGCTCTATGTCTATCTGACATTGGAATTCCTAATGATTTTGTTAGTTTTCCTAAACTATAAGAGGCTTGATTTAGAATTAATTTCTGACTTAACTCAACAGTACATAAAGTGTTTCTGTTAAAGTCGTAACCTAACCTGTCAAATTCTGTGCTTAATATTCTGTAATCGAAAGCTGTATTGTGTGCTACCAAAACACAATCTGAAGTTATTTCGATAATTCTTTTGGCTACTTCGTAAAACTTGGGTGCATTTCTCAACATTTTATTGTTGATTCCTGTGAGTTTTACTACAAATTCTTGAATTGGTTTTTCAGGATTTACCAAGCTAATAAACTGGTCTACAACTTGGTGTCCATCAAACTTATAGATGGCAATTTCAGTAATGCCTTCTTCATTAAATTTACCTCCTGTGGTTTCAATATCTAAAATTGCGTACAAATTCTTTTTCTTAACGGGGAAATTTACGAATTATAATTTCTGTTGCCAAATATAGAACTTCCAACACGAATCATATTGCTACCGTTAGAAATTGCTAATTTATAGTCTCCACTCATACCCATAGAAAGAATTTTTAGTGATGGGTTTTGAGTTTTAAATTTATCAAAAAGTGTTTTTAATGATGAAAACTCTTCTTGTAATTGAGTTTCATTATCCGTAAATGTAGCCATTCCCATAAAACCAACAATGTTAATGTTTTTTAATTCTAAGGTTTCTTCTGATGCTAAAATTGCTTCTATTTCATGAAAAGACAAGCCAAATTTGGTGTCTTCTTTGGCAATTTTTGCTTGTAACAAACAATCAATAACTCTATTGTGTTTTTTTGCTTGTTTATTTATTTCTTTTAATGTTTTAAATTTATCAACTCCGTGAATTAAATCTACAAAATGTGCCATATATTTTACCTTGTTACTTTGTAAATGACCAATCATGTGCCATTTGATGTCTTTTGGTAAAACATTGTATTTATCTACCATTTCTTGAATTTTATTCTCTCCAAAAACACGCTGACCTGCATTGTAAGCTTCTTGCAAGTCTGCAACTGGTTTTGTTTTAGAAACTGCAACTAACGTTACATTTTCTGGAATAGATTGTTGTATTTTTAATAAGTTTTCTGCTATTAAACTCATTTATCTTAATAATTCGATTATTTGATTTGCCAATTCTACACCAATTCTATCTTGTGCTTCTTTGGTAGCTGCACCAATATGTGGTGTTAAAGATAATTCTGGATTCATTAACAACTGAATTTCTGGAGTTGGTTCGTTTTCAAAAACATCTAAACCTGCAAATTGAACTTTACCACTTTCTATGGCATTAATTAGATCTACTTCATTTAAAACACCACCTCTTGCTGCGTTTACAATACCAACACCATCTTTCATTTTTTGAATTTCTGATGCAGCAATAACATAATCTTCTTGTGCAGGTGTATGAATTGTAATAAAATCTGCTTCTTTTAATAGTTTGGTTTTGTCAATAGTATTAATGGTAAAAGTAGATTTTTGACCATTAAAAAACTCTAAAGTAATGTTTGCAGTGTCTAAAAAATTATCGGTTGCTAAAACTTTCATTCCTAAACCAATTGCAATTTTAGCAACTTCTTGACCAATTCTTCCAAAACCAATAATTCCAATAGTTTTTCCTCTTAATTCAATTCCTTGTGAATATGCTTTTTTTAAGTCTTTAAAACGAGTATCGCCTTCTAAAGGCATTTCTCTATTAGAAGAATGTAAAAAACGTGCCATACCAAATAAATGCGCAAAAACCAATTCAGCCACAGAACTTGATGAAGCTGCAGGAGTATTAATTACGTGTAAGCCATTGTCTATGGCGTATTCTACATCAATGTTATCCATACCAACTCCACCACGTCCTATTAATTTAAGAGAAGGACAAGCATCTATTAATTCTTGTCTAACTTGGGTAGCACTTCTTACCAAAATTACATCAATATTATGCTCATTGATATAATTTTCTAATTGATTTTGGGCAACTTTTACTGTTAAAACCTCAAATCCACCTTTTTCTAAAGCGTCTATTCCGCTTTGAGAAATTCCATCATTTGCTAATATTTTCATTACTTTTTTTGTGTTTTATAGTTGCAAATTAGCGGAGTTACAAAGACTCAAAGTAAAGGCTTTGTAACTTAGCATCTTTATTACTTTGTAGCTACTTTTCTTTCAAATTCTTGCATTACATCAACTAAAGCCTGAACACTATATAGAGGCAAAGCATTGTACATACTTGCTCTATAACCACCAACGCTTCTATGTCCGTTTAAACCATTAATATTAGCTTCTTGCCACATTTTATCAAACGTTTCTTTGTGCGATTCATCAATTAAAGAAAAAGTTGCATTCATTGTGCTTCTATCTTCTTTGGCAACGATTCCTTTAAAAAATGGATTTCTATCAATTTCATCATATAAAAGAGCTGCTTTTTTATTGTTAACTTCTTCAATAAACGGTATTCCGCCCAAATCTTTTAACCATTGTAAAGTTAACATAGAAACATAGACTGCAAAAACAGAGGGTGTGTTAAACATACTGTCTTTATCAAGATGTATTTGATAGTTTAGCATAGAAGGAATGTGTCTTTCAACTTTTCCTAAAATAGCTTCTTTAATAATAACTAAAGTAGTTCCTGCTGGTCCCATATTTTTTTGTGCTCCAGCATAAATTAAATCAAACTTTTCAAAATTTAATTGACGAGAAAAAATATCTGAACTCATATCACAAACCAAAGGAACATTTGTTTCTGGAAATTCTTTAATCTGAGTTCCAGCAACAGTATTATTACTTGTACAGTGAAAATAATCTGCATCTTCAGGAATGGTATATCCTTTAGGAATATAGTTATATCCTTTGTCTTTAGAAGAAGCAACTTCTACCATTTCTCCAAAAGCTTTTGCTTCTTTTATAGCTTTGTCAGACCAAGTTCCTGTATTTAAATACGCGGCTTTTTTATGTAATAAATTGTAAGCCACCATTAAGAATTCTAAACTTGCACCACCTTGTAGAAATAAGGCTTTGTAACCTTTTCCTTCTAAACCTAACAATTCTAAAGCCAAAGAACGTGCTTTTTCCATAACAGCAACAAATGGTTTGCTTCTGTGAGAGATTTCGATTAATGATAAATCGTCATTGTTAAAGTTGATGATCGCTTCTGAGGCTTTTTTTAATACTTCTTCTGGCAGAATACAAGGGCCTGCACTAAAATTATGTTTTTTCATTTTTTTGAGTTTCAAAGTTTTAAAGTTTCAAGGTTTCAAAGTTTTGAGTGTAATATTTACCAAAAACAAATAACCATCAACTAAAAACTAAATTTATAGGTTTGATAAAAATTCTAACGTATTTACACCATCTGCATAATCTGTTAACTTTGGATGTTGTGTTTGTCCAAAAGCAACTTCATTTTCTATAAAGTCTTTGGCAACAATACACTGAATTTTTTCTTTATCTTGATGTAATTTTATTTTTAAATCGATTTCATTGTCATAATATTCATAAAACACTGTGGCAATAGGCGAGGAGTAGCTTTCATCTTCTTTAATCATTAGAAAACCATTTTCTAACAAATCGAACTCACTCATTAAATACACAGCTTTGTTATAATCGTAATTATTGGCATATTTTGCATTATTGATAATATTTTTTTTAGCATACATTCCTGTAAAAAAGGCATCAAAATTATAGTCTTTGGGAACATATAATTTAGAAACACTTCTACAGCCTAAACCAAAATATTGAAAAACATCATCAGATAAATTGATGTAATCTTCATCAGTTTCATTTCCTGTTAAAACAGCAACCGAATTTCTACTTTTTCTGATAATATTGGGTTTATCTTTAAAATAATATTCAAAATAACGCGCAGTATTATCACTTCCAGTAGCGATAACTGCATCAAAATCGGTCAATTTTTCTTCAGTAAAAGTAATTTTTCCTTTAAAATCTTTATCTACATACTCTAAATACTTCGCTAAAAAGGGTAGAAGGTGTTTGTCATTAGAAGATTGTTTTACTACAACTGAATGACCAGAGATTAATACAGATAAAAAGTCGTGAAAACCCACCAAAGGAATATTACCAGCCATAATAATAGCTACTTTTTTAATTGGATTTTTATTTAAAGTAATACTATTGGTAAAATTTATTAAATTGTTTTTAGTCAGAGATTTACTCCAATTATTTATGCTAAACAGAATATTGTCTTTTGTAAACCAAGAATTATGTTCTTGAGCTAATTTAATTTGATGTAAAAAACCATCGAAAAAGATTTCATTATACTCAATATTATCTTTCTTTTTTATATTATCAACAGAAAATTGACTTAAAAAAGCACCTAATTTTGCGAAAGCAGTAATTCTATTTTGAATACTCATTATTTATTTTGGTTGTCTATAATTTTGGCTTTATTTTTGCAACTGCAAATGTACAAAAACAGAAAATAAACTATGGCAATTATTATAACAGATGAATGTATAAATTGTGGGGCTTGTGAACCTGAGTGTCCAAATACAGCAATTTACGAAGGTGCAGACGATTGGAAATATGCAGACGGTACTGATTTAAGTGGAGATATAGTATTACCAAATGGAAAATCAGTTAATGCAGATGAAGATCAAGAACCCGTTTCTGATGAAATTTATTACATTGTACCAGATAAATGTACAGAATGTAAAGGTTTTCATGAAGAGCCACAATGTGCAGCTGTTTGTCCTGTAGATTGTTGTGTACCAGATGAAGATGTGGTAGAAACAGAAGAAGAGTTGTTAGTAAAGCAAAGTTTTATGCATAATGATTAGTTAGACTTTAAAATAGAGAAACAAGAATATAGACTAAAAATTCCGAAGTAAATTCGGAATTTTTTAGTTTTAAAATAGATATATTTGCACCGCAAAAATCAAATCTTGGTTCTTGCATTTTTTATCTAAAATCTAAAGAGAATGAAAGCTGGAATTGTAGGATTACCTAACGTAGGAAAATCAACCTTATTTAATTGTTTATCAAACGCAAAAGCGCAAAGTGCAAATTTTCCTTTTTGTACTATTGAGCCAAATTTAGGTGTGGTAAATGTACCAGATACACGTTTAGAGAAATTAGAAGAATTGGTAAATCCAGAAAAAGTAGTACCTGCAACAGTAGAAATTGTAGATATTGCTGGTTTGGTAAAAGGTGCAAGTAAAGGTGAAGGTTTAGGGAATCAATTTTTAGCAAATATTAGAGAAACAGATGCTATTTTACATGTTTTGCGTTGTTTTGATAATGATAATATTATTCATGTAGACAATTCAATTAATCCTGTTAGAGATAAAGAAACTATTGATATTGAGTTGCAATTGAAAGACTTAGAAACGGTACAAAAACGTTTAGAAAGAGTTAAAAGAACCGCAAAAACGGGTAACAAAGAGGCGCAAGCAGAATTAGAAGTTTTAATAAAGGTAGAAACTACCTTGTTAGAAGGTAAATCTGTAAGGTCTTTAGAGTTTTCAGAAAAAGAAGAAGAATATGTTAAACCACTTCAGTTTATTACTTCTAAACCAGTGTTATATGTTTGCAATGTCGATGAAAATTCGGCGGTTTCTGGAAATGATTATGTAGATAAAGTAAAAGAAGCAGTTGCTCATGAAAATGCAGAAGTTATTGTGTTGGCGGTAGGTACAGAAGCAGATATTACAGAATTAGAAGATTATGAAGAACGCCAAATGTTTTTAGAAGATATTGGTTTAGAAGAAGCAGGAGTTTCGCGTTTAATTCGTTCTGCTTATAAATTATTAAACTTACAAACTTATTTTACAGCTGGTGTAAAAGAAGTAAGAGCATGGACTATTCCTATTGGTTCAACTGCTCCTCAAGCAGCAGGAGTAATTCATACAGATTTTGAAAAAGGATTTATTAGAGCAGAAACCATTTCTTATAAAGATTATGTTACTTACGGAAGTGAAGCTAAGGTAAAAGAAGCAGGTAAAATGAGAGTAGAGGGTAAAGAGTACATTGTAAAAGATGGAGATGTAATGCATTTTAGATTTAATGTCTAAGCATTAACAAATTCTGATAGCATTATAAAAAAAAATCCCAATGAGTTACTCATTGGGATTTTTTTATCCTTTATAAAAAGGTAATTTTACCACAGTTGCTGGTATTGCTTTTTTGCGGACTTGAATATGAATTTGAGTTCCGGTTTTAGCAAAAATTCTGGGTACATAACCTAAACCAATACCTTTACCTAAACTTGGACTCATGGTTCCAGAGGTAACACTTCCAATAGTATTTCCATTTCCATCTACAATATCATAACCTTGTCTTGGAATTCCTCTTTCATCAAATTCAAAAGCAACTAAACGTCTTTCTGGCTTTTGCGCTTTTTCTTTAGCTAATGCTTCGCAGTTTACAAAATCTTTTGTAAATTTTGTAATCCATCCTAAACCAGCTTCAATAGGTGATGTTGTATCGTCAATATCATTTCCATACAAGCAATATCCCATTTCTAAGCGCAAAGTATCTCTTGCTGCTAAACCAATTGGTTTGATACCAAAATCTGCGCCCGCTTCAAAAACTTTATTCCAAATTTGCTCAACTTCAGAATTTTTACAGTAAATCTCAAATCCGCCAGAACCTGTGTAACCTGTTGCAGAAATAATTACATGTTCTATGCCTGCAAAATCTCCGATTTTAAATTTGTAGAAAGGAATATCAGCCAAATTTAAAGAAGATAAAGATTGCATTGCCTCTACAGCTTTTGGACCTTGAATGGCTAATAAAGAATAGTCTTCTGATAAATCTCTTAAACTGGCCTTAAATTCTGCATTGTATTTATTAATCCAATTCCAATCTTTTTCGATATTCGAGGCATTTACTACTAATAAATAAGTGTTTTCTTTAATTCTGTAGCAAATTAAATCGTCTACTATACCATTTTCTTCGTTAGGAAAACAACTGTATTGAGCATCACCAATTTCTAATTTTGAAGCGTCGTTAGATGTTACTTTCTGAATTAAAGCCAAAGCATTTTCTCCTTCAACTAAAAATTCTCCCATATGGCTTACATCAAAAACACCTAAAGCATTTCTAACAGTTTCGTGCTCTATGTTAACACCTTCGTAAGAAACAGGCATATTATATCCTGCAAAAGCAACCATTTTTGCTCCTAATTCTTGATGTATTTTTGCTAATGCAATATCTTTCATATATAGATTTCTTAAAATTTAGGCTAAATTATTGAAAAATCTGCAATTATCAATCACTAAAAATCTGTTAATATTTCTGTTTCAAAAAATAAATAATATTACATTTGAGAAAAATCATATTTAAGATTCCATGAAGTTTTTAAAATTTTTATTGTGTTTTATTCTTACTATTAATTGTTTAGGGCAAATACCAACAGATTTTTTAGATAAAGAGTTTCATAAAAAAAGAAGGTCTATTTTGCGTTCTAAAATGCCAGCAAACTCAGTGGCTGTTGTTTTTGCGAACCCTGTTAGAAACCGAGCGAATGATGTAGATTATGTGTATCATCAAGATCCTAATTTTTATTATTTAACTGGGTATAGAGAACCCAATGCTGTATTGCTTATTTTTTCTGATAATCAGACAAATTTAAAAGGAGAAGTTTATAACGAAATGTTGTTTGTGCAAGAGAGAAACCCAAGATATGAAATGTGGAATGGTAAAAGACTTGGTGTAAATGGAGCTAAAAATAAATTGGGTTTTACACATGTTTATAAGAGAGAAAAATTTATAGAAATGGCTTTAGATTTTCAAAAGTTTGATAAAGTTTTTGTAAAAAAGTTTAGAGACGATTATAGAGATTTTTTTGCTGATAATGCAGACTTATTCGATTTGATAAAATCTTTTAAACAGAAATCTTTTTACAATGAAATAGTAAATGCTAAGCGTAATTTAAAATTTGAAAATCAACCAAAACAAAATATAGATTTATGGTTTTTGAATCGTCAAATGGCATTGTTAAGAGGTATAAAAACCAAAGAAGAATTAAAGTTGTTAACTAAAGCAATTCGTATTTCTGCAATGGGGCAAATAGAAGTTATGAAAGCAATGAAGCCAGATTTGTCTGAAACTGAACTTCAAGGAATTCATGAGTTTGTGTATAAGAAATACGGAGCAGAATATGAAGGCTATCCATCTATAGTTGGCGCTGGTAATAATGGTTGTATTTTGCATTATATAAATAACAACCGTACAAAAGTAGGTAACAATTTAGTTTTGATGGATTTAGGGGCAGAATATAGAGGCTATACTGCAGATGTAACCCGTACTATACCTGCAAATGGTAAATTTTCTGAAGAACAAAAAGCAATTTATGATATTGTATATAAAGCTCAAGAAGCTGGAATTGATCAGTATAGAATTGGTGTAAACATGAGTTTACCAAAACAAATTGCTCAAAAAATTATTAATAAAGGTCTTTTTAAATTGGGGATTATAAAATCTGTAGATGAAAAACATAACTATTTTCCTCATGGAACTTCTCATCACATTGGCTTAGATGTACACGATCCCAGTGGTTATAAAACATTTCAAGAAAATATGGTGGTAACTATGGAGCCTGGTATTTATATTCCTGAAGGAAGTAATTGTGATAAAAAATGGTGGGGAATTGCAGTAAGAATAGAAGATGATATTTTAGTAACCAAAGGAACGCCCATAAACTTATCTGCTGAAGCGCCAAGAACAACAGCAGCAATAGAAAAAATGATGGCTAAAAAATCTGTTTTGGATGAATTTTTATTGCCTAATTTAGATAAATAATGAGTAAAGAACAACCCAATAATCCGCTTCACGGAATTAAATTAGCCACTATTTTAGAAGAACTTTATGAAAAATATGGTTGGGAAGAATTAGGGTATGCATTAAATATAAATGCTTTTAAGAACAAGCCTACTTATAAATCTTCCTTAAAGTTTTTAAGAACCACACCTTGGGCAAGAGAAAAAGTAGCACAATTTTATCTTAAAAATATGATTGATTAATTTGACATAATCTTTAAAACCAATTCTTTGGTTAATGGCTTTCCGTTGGCAATTTTCTTTATTTCAGAAAAAGGAAACACAAAACTACAGCCTGTTTTATAGTTAGAACAACCATAAGCTGTTTTTCCTTTTAATATTGTTCCTTTTTTACATTTAGGGCAAGTAATTTTGTTCTGGTCATTGTTAGACATTTTAGATGAAGTAATCTCATTTTTATTAACAGGCTGTTTTGCTTTGTTTGCAATGATATCTTTTTTAAGTTCTAACTTTAGGTTGAAATTTTCATCAAAACGAATTAAACCTTCAACAGAACTATTTTCAGTTTTAAAACCTTTTAAATTGGTTGTGCAACCTTTATCAATTAATCTAATAATTTGATTTTCAGAAACTTTTTTCCCGTAGATTTTAAACGGTATTTTTAAAGTGCAATTGTTTTTATATTCAGAACAACCAAAAGCAGTAGAACCTATTAATATTTTACCTTTTTTACATTTTGGGCAGGGTTTTCCTACAACTTGTTTTTTGTTTTTGCTATGATGAGGATGTGAGGACGGAGTAATTTTTTTATTAATAGCAGATTGCTTCGTTTCATTTGCAATAACGTTAGAAGAAATTCTCTTTTTCGAGGTATTAGAACGCACTTCATAGACCAATTCATCTACCATTTTCTTCATATTATTAATAAAAGTGTTAGCACTAAATTCTCCTCGTTCAATTTCTTTTAAACGTTTTTCCCAACGTCCAGTTAATTCAGCAGATTTTAGCAATTCATTATCAATAATATCAATTAAATCAATGCCAGTTTGTGTGGGTACAACCAATTTCTTTTTACGTTCTATATATTTTCTACGAAATAATGTTTCAATAATACTTGCTCTGGTAGAGGGTCTTCCAATTCCGTTTTCTTTCATTAACTCACGCATTTCATCATCATCTACTTGTTTTCCAGCAGTTTCCATAGCTCTTAAAAGCGAAGCTTCTGTAAAATTTTTAGGAGGTTTGGTTTCTTTTTCTAAAAAAGAGGGTTCGTGTTTTCCTTTTTCACCTTTTACAAAAGAAGGTAAAACGTTTTTGTCGCTACGAGGAGTTTTAGACGAAGTAATCTCTTCATTATTTATAGATTGCTTTACTTTGTTTGCAATGATGTCTTTTTTTTCAAAAACAACTCTCCAACCTTTATTTATAATTTCTTTCCCTGTGGTTTTAAAAGGAACATCTGCAGCTTTTCCAATAACAGAAGTATTAGAAACATCAGAATCTGCATAAAAAACAGCAATAAATCTTTTGGTAATAATATCATAGACTTGTTGCTGATTGAATTGTAAATTATTTTGAATTCCTGTTGGAATTATTGCATGATGATCCGTTACTTTTTTATCATCAAAAATACGTTTAGATTTTTTTATTTTTTTTTCTAATAAAGGTTGGATAAGTTCTGAATAGTTGGTTAATTTAGATAAAATTCCATGCACTTTAGGGTATATGTCATTAGGTAAAAAAGTAGTATCAACTCTTGGGTAAGTTACTACTTTCATTTCGTATAATTTCTGAACTATTTTTAAAGTATCATCTGCAGAAAAACCAAATTTAGTATTGCAATATACTTGTAAACCTGTTAAATCAAAGAGTTTAGGAGCATATTCTTTTCCTTTCTTTTTGGTAACAGAAACAATCTCAAAATCAGATTGTGCTACTTTGTTTGCCAAAACTTGCCCGTCTTCTTTTTTCAAAAAACGTCCATCTTCGTAATTAAAAAGTGTATTTCTGTATGTTGTTTGTAGTTCCCAATAAGGCTGTGGGGTAAAATCACGAATTTCTTTATAACGATTTACTAACATAGCAAGGGTTGGAGTTTGCACTCTACCAATAGATAAAACTTGCTTGTATCCTCCATATTTTAGGGTGTATAGGCGAGTTGCGTTTAAGCCTAACAACCAATCTCCAATAGCTCTTGAATATCCTGCGTAATATAAATTATCGTATTTTTCTGAAGCTTCTAAATTATTAAATCCATCTTTAATAGCTTCTTCAGTAAGCGAAGAAATCCATAAACGTTTAACTTTACCTTTATAATTACATTGATTAATTACCCAACGTTGAATGAGTTCTCCTTCTGTGCCTGCATCACCACAATTAATAACAACATCTGCTTTTTCAAAAAGATTTTTTACAATATTAAACTGTTTTTTGATGCCAGAATCTCCAGTTACTTTTGTGTTAAAACGTTCTGGAAGCATAGGTAAGTTGTTTAAATCCCAACTTTTCCAATGCGGTTTATAATCTTTTGGCTCTAAAAGTGAGCATAAATGCCCAAAAGTATAAGTAACTGCGTAACCATTGCCTTCATAGAAACCGTCGTGTTTTGTTTTGGCTCCTAAAATATTTGCAATTTCTCTGGCAACACTTGGTTTTTCGGCTATACAGACTTTCAAATTTTAATTGATTTAGAAAGCTAAAATAAAATTATTTAGCCACGAATTCATAAATTTTTATCAACAAAAATCTATGAGTTTATGAATATCAAATAAAATTAAATCACTTTTTCAAAAGCCAAACGTTTTGCGCCATAATTAGTATAGATAATTCCACAATAGTGATATCCCATTTTTTTAATTAAAGCTTGCATACCTTTGTTGTCTTGGTGGGTGTCAATCTTAAGACTTTTAATACCTTTTTCTTTTAATTTTTGATGCAATTGATTGAATACAAATTGCGCAACACCTTGCCCTCTATAATCTTTACCGATAGCCAATCTATGTATTACTCCATAAGGTTCTTTTTCATCAACAATCCAATTGCCTTCGATTACTTTTCTATAAGTAGGTTCTTTTTTTGTAGTAAACATTGTAGTTGCTACAATTGTTGCGTCTTCATTAAGAATTACATAACTTTCTTTGTTAGCAATGTCGTTTTCAATTTGTTTTTGATTTGGATATCCATTTTGCCATTGATCGATGTTTAGCGATTTTAAGAATGTTTTAGCATCATTAATAATTTCTATAATCTTAGGAATATCGTTTAAAGTAGAAAGTTGTATGTTCATTTATTTTTAAAATAGAAAGCCACAAATTGCAAATTTAAATATTCGATAATTTGTGGCTAAATAAATGTTGAATTTAATTTAAACTGTGGCTTTTACCTTACGTTCTTCAGGTAATTCTACCAACTCTTGATTGTGTAATATGTCTTGTATGGTTTGTCTTTTTCTAATTAAATAATCTTTTCCTTTTACCAACATAACTTCTGCGGGTAAATAACGAGAATTATAGTTAGAAGCCATAGAAAAACAATACGCACCTGCATTGTGGAAGCATAAAATATCTTCTTCAGAAATTTCAGAAATACGTCTATTAGAACCAAAAGTATCTGTTTCGCAAATATACCCAACAACAGAATAATAACGGTCTCTACCTTTTGGATTTGAGATGTTTGTAATATGATGATAAGAATCGTACATCATTGGTCTTACCAAGTGATTAAAACCAGAATCTACATGTGCAAAAACAGTAGAAGTTGTTTGCTTTACTACGTTTACTTTCGCTAAAAATACCCCAGCTTCAGAAACTAAGAATTTTCCAGGTTCAAACATTAAGGTAATCTCTTTACCATATTCTTTACAAAATTCATTGAATCTTGCTGATAATTGTATTCCTAATTGCTCTATATCAGTAGAAATATCGCCTTCTTTATAAGGTACTTTAAATCCACTTCCAAAATCTATAAAATCGATGTTATCAAATTGTTTCGCTACATCAAATAAAATATCTGAAGCACGTAAAAACGTATCAATGTCTAAAATATCTGAACCTGTGTGCATGTGAATTCCGTTAATATTCATCCCAGTATTTTCTACTACACGTTTAATATGTGGAACTTGATGAATAGAAATTCCGAATTTAGAATCGATATGACCTACAGAAATTTTAGAATTTCCACCTGCCATAATATGTGGATTAATACGAACACAAACAGGAGTTTCTGGGTGTTTTTGCCCAAATTGTTCTAAAATAGAAAGGTTATCTATATTAATTTGAACTCCTAATTTAGCAACTTCTTCAATCTCTTGCAAAGACACACCATTTGGTGTGTATATAATATCATGAGGGTTAATTCCTGTGGTTAAACACAACTGTACTTCTTGAATAGAAACTGTATCTAAACCAGCACCTAAATTCTTAAAAAATTTAAGAATATTGATATTTGAAAGCGCTTTTACAGCATAATTTAATTTTAAATTTTTAACTTTACTAAAAGCACCAGTTAATCTGTTGTATTGCGATTCTATTTTGTCTGTGTCATAAACATACAAAGGGCTCCCGTATTGAGTTGCTAACTCTAAAAGTTGAGTTCTTTCCACTTGATTTCATTTTATATTAGGTTTCAAAAATAGTTAAATTGTTGAGCAATCTATGATTTGTTTAAAAATACAACATATTGTTTTTTTTTGTGTTTTTTATGTCGAATAGGATTCTTGTTAGTACCCAAAACTATAGACTCTTTAATTTTAAATTTATAAATTCATGTTAATTTCTCATGATTTTTGTCATAAGGGTTTTTGTAAAATTCAGCCTTAAAATTTAGTTGAAATCCTGTTAATAACTAATTACCAATGCCATTTCTTTTTTAGGCGGTTAATACTATATTAGCGAGTGCTTCAAACCTAATCATAGTAAGGATTTTTTATGAGTAAAGAAACAAAATATACAGAAGATAATATTCGATCATTAGACTGGAAAGAGCATATTAGAATGCGTCCTGGAATGTACATTGGTAAATTAGGAGATGGATCTTCTGCCGACGATGGAATTTATATTTTGTTAAAAGAAGTTTTAGATAATTCTATTGATGAATATGTGATGGGGGCAGGAAAAACCATTGAAATCTCAATTCAAGGAAGCAAAGTAACTGTAAGAGATTATGGTCGTGGAATTCCGTTGGGAAAAGTGGTAGATGTGGTTTCTAAAATGAATACTGGGGGAAAATACGACTCAAAAGCCTTTAAAAAATCGGTAGGTTTAAATGGAGTTGGTACAAAAGCGGTAAATGCCCTTTCTTCTTTTTTTAGGGTTGAATCTACAAGAGAAGGAAAATCGGCTTCTGCAGAATTTAGTCAAGGAAACTTAGAAAATCAAGAATTTTTAGAAGAAACTTCAAGAAGAAAAGGAACTAAAGTTCAGTTTATTCCAGATGAAACCATTTTTAAAAATTACAAATTCAGAAATGAATATGTAGCAAAAATGCTGAAAAATTATGTATACTTAAATCCTGGTTTAACCATTATTTTTAATGGCGAAAAATACTTTTCAGAGAATGGTTTAAAAGATTTATTAGAAGATAATAACAATCAAGACGATATGTTATATCCAATAATTCATTTAAAAGGCGATGATATTGAAGTTGCCATTACACACAGTAAAACCCAATATTCAGAAGAATATCATTCGTTTGTAAACGGGCAACATACCACACAAGGAGGAACACATCAATCTGCATTTAGAGAAGCAATTGTAAAAACTGTTCGCGAATTTTATGGAAAAAATTTTGAAGCTTCAGATGTACGTAAATCTATTATTTCTGCTATAGCTATAAAAGTAATGGAACCTGTTTTTGAAAGTCAGACCAAAACAAAGTTAGGTTCTACAGAAATGGGAGGAGATTTACCAACCGTTAGAACATACATCAACGATTTTGTAAAAACAAAGTTAGATAATTATCTACACAGAAATACCGAAGTTGCAGAAAAATTGCAAAAGAAAATAATACAAGCAGAAAAGGAACGTAAAGAACTTTCTGGAATTCGAAAATTAGCGAGAGATAGAGCTAAAAAAGCGAGTTTGCACAATAAGAAATTACGCGATTGTAGAATTCATTTAGGAGATACCAAAAAAGAAGCTCATTTAGAAACTACACTTTTTATTACAGAGGGAGATTCTGCTTCTGGATCTATTACAAAATCACGTAATGTTAACACACAAGCAGTTTTTAGTTTAAAAGGAAAGCCTTTAAACTCCTATGGTTTAAGCAAGAAAATTGTCTACGAAAATGAAGAGTTTAACTTATTGCAAGCCGCTTTAAATATAGAAGATGGTTTAGAAGATTTGCGTTATAACAACATTGTTATTGCTACAGATGCAGATGTAGATGGAATGCATATCCGCTTGTTATTAATTACATTCTTTTTACAGTTTTTTCCAGAGCTAATCAAAGAAGGGCATTTATACATTTTAGAAACGCCACTGTTTAGAGTACGAAACAAAAAAGAAACCATTTATTGTTATTCTGAAGAAGAAAAACAAGCAGCCATTGGAAAATTAAAAGGAAAATTAGAAATAACTCGGTTTAAGGGTTTGGGTGAAATTTCGCCAAATGAATTTGTGCATTTTATTGGTGATGATATTCGTCTAGATCCTGTAATGTTAGACAAAGAAATGTCTATAGAGCAAATGTTGGAGTTTTATATGGGTAAAAATACACCAGATAGACAAAAGTTTATCATTGAGAATTTAAAAGTCGAATTAGATTACGTAGAAGAGGAAGTTTAGAATAATGAGTGAAGAAATAAACGAAAACGAATACGAAGAAGAGTTAACTAATCAAGGGGAACAATTAGATTCACCCCAAGAAGAAACCATAACTAAAGTTACAGGAATGTACAAAGAGTGGTTTTTAGATTATGCTTCGTATGTAATTTTAGAAAGAGCAGTTCCTTCTTTAGAAGACGGATTAAAGCCTGTACAGCGTAGAATTATGCATTCTATGAAAGATTTAGATGATGGTCGTTATAACAAAGTAGCGAATATTGTGGGGCATACCATGCAATACCATCCTCATGGAGATGCTTCTATTGCAGATGCTATGGTGCAAATGGGACAGAAAGAATTGCTGATTGATATGCAAGGAAACTGGGGAAACATCTTAACAGGAGATAGAGCTGCAGCATCCAGATATATTGAAGCACGTTTGTCTAAGTTTGCTTTGGATGTTGTTTTTAACCCGAAAACTACAGATTGGAAACTGTCTTACGATGGTCGTAGAAAAGAACCAATAGATTTGCCTGTAAAATTTCCTCTGCTATTAGCACAAGGAGCAGAAGGAATTGCAGTGGGTTTATCTACCAAAATATTACCACATAATTTTAATGAATTGATTGATGCATCAATCAAATATTTAAAAGGACGTAGTTTTAAAATAGTTCCAGATTTTTTAACTGGAGGAATTGCAGATTTTTCGAATTATAATGATGGAAAACGTGGCGGAAAAGTACGTGTACGTGCTAAAATATCACAATTAGACAAAAAAACATTAGTAATTAATGAAATTCCGTTTTCTACCACAACTTCTTCTTTAATCGATAGTATTTTAAAAGCGAATGACAAAGGAAAAATCAAGATAAAAAAGATTGAAGACAATACTGCCGCAGAAGTAGAAATTGTAGTGCATTTGCCGCCCAATGTTTCGCCAGATAAATCTATAGATGCCTTGTATGCATTTACCAATTGCGAAACCTCTATTTCGCCTTTGTGTTGTACTATTCAAGATAACAAACCTGTTTTTTTAGGAGTTTCAGAATTACTAAAACATTCTACAGATTTAACGGTTGAATTGTTAAAAAGAGAGTTAGAAATTCAGTTAAACGAATTAGAAGAACAATGGCATTTTTCGTCTTTAGAACGTATTTTTATAGAAAATAGAATTTATCGAGATATTGAAGAAGAAGAAACTTGGGAAGGTGTAATTAAAGCGATTGACAAAGGTTTACAACCACATATAAAACATTTAAAACGTGTAATTACTGAAGAAGATATTGTACGTTTAACAGAGATTAGAATCAAGAAAATATCAAAATTTGATATTGATAAAGCCAAACAATACATAGAAAGTTTAGAAGATAAAATTGCTGTAGTTAAAGATTATTTGGCAAATTTAATAGACTTTGCAATCGATTATTTTAAAAACCTAAAAACAAAATACGGAAAAGGAAAAGAACGTAAAACAGAAATTAGAATTTTTGATGATATTGTGGCATCAAAAGTAGCAATGAACAACGCAAAACTGTATGTAAATAGAGAAGAAGGTTTTATAGGAACTTCTTTGCGAAGAGACGAATTTGTTTGTGATTGCTCTGATATTGATGACATCATCGTTTTTAGAAAAGATGGTAAAATGATGGTAACCAAAGTTGATACAAAAACTTTTGTAGGCAAAGATATCATACATGTTGCAGTCTTTAAAAAGAAAGATAAAAGAACCGTATACAACTTTATGTACAAAGACGGTACAAGAGGGCCAAGTTATATGAAACGTTTTAATGTTACTTCTGTAACGCGCGATAAAGAATACGATTTAACAAACGGAAGCAAAGGTTCTAAAGTGTTGTATTTTACGGCAAATCCGAATGGAGAAGCAGAGGTGGTAACCATTAATTTACGTGCAGTAGGAAGCATAAAAAAATTAAAATGGGATATCGATTTTGCAGATTTAGCAGTAAAAGGTAGAGGTGTTCGTGGAAATACCATTACCAAATATGCCATAAAAAGTATCGATTTTAAATCGGCAGGAGTTTCTACTTTAAAGCCTCGTAAAATTTGGTTTGATGATGCTGTACAACGTTTAAATGTTGATGAAAGAGGAGAGTTGTTAGGCGAATTTAGAGCAGAAGATAAATTGTTGATTATTACACAAAGTGGAAAAGCAAAAGCGGTAAAACCAGATTTAGCAATGCATTTTGAAGATGATATGATTGTCTTAGAAAAGTGGAAACCCAACAAACCCATTTCTGCCATTTATTTTGATGGCGAAAAGGCACGTTATTACGTTAAGCGTTTTTTAATTGAAACTCCAGAAAAAGAAGAAGTCTTTATTTCTGAACATCCAAAAAGTCAGTTAGAAATTGTAGCTACAGATTACAGGCCAGTTGCAGAAGTGGTATATTCTAAACGAAGTTTAGAAAATCAGGAAGTAAATTTAGAAGAATTTATTGCTGTAAAAGGCATTAAAGCACAAGGAAACCAACTAACAACAGAAAAGATTAAGCAAGTAAATTTATTAGAATCTTTACCTTATGTAGAACCAGAACCACCAACATCAGAAGAAATGGAAGTTGTGGATGAAGAAATAGTCAATGATAAATTACCTATTGATGTTCCAGTTGTAGAAAAACCACCAGTTTTAGATACTTTTAAAAAAGAAGATAAAAAACAAGCACTGTTAAAGAAAGCCATCCAAAAGAAAAAGGGAAATACAGACGATGATACTCAGCAGAAGTTGTTTTAAATAATAATTGTATATTTAGTTTATCTTTTTTCGGGAGAAAATTTAGATGAAACAAATACTTATATTTATTACATTTTTGGTTTGTAATGGCTTGTTATTTTCTCAAGCTAAAATTACTTACACGCAAAATTTAGATAACACTTTTACTAAAGAAACAATAGTAAATGCAAATTTTAAAGAATTTGACAACCCAATAAATAATGGATTAAAAAACGGAGTTTATTGGTTTAAAATAGCTCCCAACAACAATGTTCCGTTTGCAATACAAATTCATAATTATCATGTTTTTGATGTTGTTGCATATCAAAAAAACATTGTTTTAGAACAAGAAAAACATGAACGATTTGTTACATATAAAATTAAAAATAATGATGTAGTTTATGTTAAGGTAAATGCAACAAAAGAGGCACTTATACCAATTAAAATAGACACTTTAAATGGGTTTGAATTTAAAGAGAAAAAGAATTTTTTATTCATAGGTTTTTACTATGGTTTTGCATTTATAGTAGTGCTGATTAACCTCTTTTACTACGTAAATTTTAGTGAAGACACCTTTTTATACTATGCATTGTTTTTATTTACCATAAGTTTTGGATTATTAATTAGTGATGGTCTTTTGCATTTTTACAATGTTTCTTTACCACTTATTGATGTTTTACAGGTTATAGACCATTGTGTAGTGGTGTTATTTTCTGTATTATTTGCCTATAGTTATTTGCAAATTCAAATTCATTATCCAAAAATTAAGTGGATAAGTAGCCTTTTTGTTTTGTGTGTATTTGCATTTGGTATGCTGTATTTAATAACTAAAAACTTTGTGTTTTATACCATTATGGAAAGTTTGGTGTTTATCACTTTTATTTATTTGTGGAGTATTGGTGTAAGTCTCATTAAAAAAAATGTATTTACTAAAATCTTTGTATTGGCGTATTTTTTTATTTTAATTTTAGGCATCCTTTTTTACATTACAAAACTATTTGGATTGCCCAAAATAGGGGCATCACAATTAAAATTGGGTGGTTTTATAGAAATGATTTTTTTATCATTCGCAGTAATTTACAGGATGAAAATTTTACAATTAGAAAACAATACAATGCGAAACGAAATTATTTTGTACGCAAAAGAAATAAAGCAGCTTTCTATTAAATTACAAAATTCTGAGGAAAACACGTTTAAAGATGCCAATTTAAGTAACAGAGAAGAAAGTGTTTTACAATTGATTACAGAGGGCAAAACCAACAAACAAATTTCTGAAGCCTTAAATATTTCTATAAACACAGTAAAATACCACCTTAAAAATATTTATGATAAATTAGACATAAAAAACAGAAAAGAAGCTAAAAAAATGGCAATTAAGCTATAAATAGGTAGTTTTACCTATAAAAACTACCCGAAAACTACCCTTTTTTATTCTCTAGTTGGGCAAACGTTTTGTAATTTTATAATTATAAAATTCATTATTATAGTTTGAGAGAAATTATATGAAAAAACAAATACTACTTTTTATTATTTTAATTGCTAGTACAATCATTCAAGCACAAACTTGTGATGAAAAATTAAGTTTTGCATTAGAATTTAATGGGTCAAATCAATATGCTATTATTCCAGATAGAGCTGCTTTAAATGCACCTAATAGTGCAGCTATTACTATAGAAATGTGGATTCGTCCAAAAGATATCACTACAAATACGTATAGTTCAATCTACAGAAAAGAAAATGATGGAGTTGGCAGACAACTTATTGCGTTTCAAAATGATAATGTTGCTGGCACAGTAAATGGAGTTGCTACAACTACTTCCTTAACTTTTGGCTTAGAAACAATTGCAAGCGGCTATCAAGAGTTAGATGTACTCATAAACCCAGCAGATTTTGTAAACAAATGGAATCACATTGCTGCAGTATATGATGGTGCTGCAATGCGCTTGTATGTAAATGGTACAGAAATAGGAAACATACCAGCTTTAAACTTTATTAAACAACCCACTATTTCCAGACCTGTATATTTAGCCTCTTTTGATGGTACTTCTGAGCTTTATAATGGCAGAATAGACCAAGTACGTATGTGGTCTATTGCCTTAAATAGTACGCAACTCAATGCCATAAAAGATTCTTGTACCAATTTTGCTACGCTTACTGCAAATGCAGATACTAGCAAACTACTTACTTATTTAAAATTTGGAGATGATGGTACACATCTCAATGATGAGGTTTTTACAAGCAATATTACATTACATAACAACCCACAATTACAACCTGGGTTTTATACAGATGAGTTTAAATTAGTTAGAACCCTTGGCTCCTGTAATGGATTTGTAGAGTTTAGATTTGGAGTAGTATTAAATTGGACAAACGGTTTTTTTGGTAGTACAATTCATTTAAATGATAATCTTTTAATTAGACCTAGCAATCCAACTGTATTTATATCTGATAATATAAATGTAGATGGTAAATTAACAGTATTAAATGGTGGTTTAACTTCTTCTTGTAGAATAGCTAGTTCATATTTTATCTCTTCTACAGGGATATTTATACAAGATTCCCCAAACTTTAGTTTTACTATTAGTACAAATACAAGACTCGATAATAGCGGTGTTTTTCGCCTCACAGATAATGCAAATATGACTATAAATAATGGTGGAAGAATGGAAGTATTTAACAACTCAAAAACCTATTTAGAATCTACTCAATTTCGTTTAGATGGTAATTTGCAGGTTAATTCAGGTGCAACTATTTACACCAAACCAAGTTTTAACATGTCTGGTTCTGGAACCATAGTAAACAAAGGTGGTATTTTTAAAAATGATGTTACCTTTCCTTCAGGGGTTAATTATGTAGTAGATGCAGCACAAAATACATTTGAAGCTAATGTTTCTTTTGAAGGCACTATCTCTTTTGATATTTCAAGTCCCACAAGTTTTGATAAAATTAATATTGGTGATAAAGGTACTTTTGGGCATCCAACATTAAATGTGACTCAAATTGGGAATAATATTAAAGTTGGAGATCGTTTTAAAATTATAGAAGCAACTAATGGTTTTAATGGTCCAGTAAATTTAGGAGCTACTAATTTGCCTCCCAATTTTACATGGAATATAGAATACAACCCTAATGACATTACTTTGGTAGCAACAGGATGCACAACTGCAGATACAACAGCTCCAATAGTTTCTGGTTTAACTGATTATCAGCCAATATTTTACCAGCAACAGGAACGTTTACAATTCCAGATTATACCAATTTAGCAACAGTTTCAGATAATTGCGATACCAATCCTACACTTACACAAACCCCAGTTGCTGGCACTGTCATTTCATCAGCAACCACAACTACAATTACTATAAGTGCAGAAGATGCTTCTGGAAATACAGGGCAACAGAGTTTTACGTTAACAACAGTTAGTAAAGTGCCTGTTTCCCAAACTTTAACAGGTGCTACAACCATAAGTTGTCCTCAAGATAATACCTTAATATTACAAAACTCTGAAACCAATTTTAATTATTTTTTAAGAAATGATGCTACAAAAGCAGTTTTAGGAAACCCACAAACCGGTACAGGAAGTGCTTTAAACTTTCAAACAGGTGTAGTTTCCGAAACTACCGATTTTCATGTATTTGCAGCTAACCCAAGTTATGCGTTAGATTTTGATGGTGTAAATGATTATGTAGAAATACCTCATGACAATTCATTAAATTTTTCTACAGGAGTAACTGTAGAAGCTTGGGTATATCCTACCAATATTACCAATGGTCATCAAGAGATTTATAGAAAAGAAGGTACAGATGCAGTAGGTAGAATCTTATTTTCCTTTCAAAATAATGGTACAATTTTATCCTTTGGTACACATACCACAACAGATGCTTATACAGAATTAGATGTTGCTATTAACCCAGTAGATTATAACAATCAATGGGTACATATTTTAGCTTTTTTTGATGATGCAACAAACGCAATGCGTATTTATAGAAATGGCGTAGAGATTGGTAATAAAGCTAGTAATGGTACATTGGTTAATTCTGCAAATCCTCAAGCAGGTTATATTGGTTCTTGGAACGGAACTGCAGAATTTTTTCAAGGAAAAATAGCTTCTTTACGTGTTTGGAACAAAGCCTTAACTACATCAATAGAAATACAACAAGCAAAAGATAATGTATTTGTAGGCGATGAACCAAATTTAGCTGCTTATTACCCTTTTTTCGAAAATGGGGGCACACAACTTACAGATGTAACTTCAAACGCTAATAACGGAACAATTTCAGGAGCTTCTTGGAGTACAGGAACTACAGGAGGTGTTGGTAAAATTGCATCTAATACACAAACCATTACAGTTAATTTACCTACTATTATTTATGTTGATAAAAGTGCAACAGGAAGTAATAATGGAAGTTCTTGGGCAAATGCATTTACATCTATACAACCAGCAGTAACAGCTGCTGTAGAAAATCAAGAAATACGAATTGCTCAAGGCACGTATAACATAACTAACGAAATTTCCATTACCAAAGCGCTACTAATTAAAGGAGGTTATGCTATGGGTGGTGGTTGTACACAAGATATTGCCAATAACCCTACCATAATAGATGCCTATGAGTTTGCAAATGTTAATAAACAAAGAGTTATAAATGCTACACATACAACTAGTACTTTGTTTTTAGAAGGGCTAACCTTACAAAATGGAAATACATTTAATTCTACATTTGGTGGTGGTGGCATTGCTACTGTAGGCAACTTACATTTAAGTTTTGTTACCATAAAAAATTGTATTACACGATTTGGTGTTAATAGCTTTGGTGGTGCAATTTATTCTTTAGATGGAAATATAACTTTATCTAATAGCCAAGTAAGTAACAATACTACTTATCTTAGAGGAGGAGGTATTTATACAAATAGTGGACATATTACCATAACCAATAATAGCCAAGTAACCAATAACACTTCTTCTTCTTCTTCTTCTTCTTCTTATGGAGGAGGTATTTATACAAATAGTGGAAATATTGCCTTAACCAATAATGGCCAAGTAAGTGATAACACTTCTTCTTCTTCTTCTTCTTCTTCTTCTTCTTATGGAGGAGGGATTTATACAAATAGTGGAAATATTGCCTTAACCAATAATAGCCAAGTAAGTGATAATTCTTCTTCTTCTTCTTCTTCTTCTTCTTCTTCTTATGGAGGAGGGATTTATACAGAAAATGGAAGCGTTACATTAACCAATAGCCAAGTAAGCAGTAACACTTCTTCTTCTTCTTCTTCTTCTTATGGAGGAGGGGTTTATGCGCGTTTTGGAAATATTACCTTAATTAATAGCTTAGTAAGCAGTAACACTTCTTCTTCTTCTTCTTCTTCTGGAGGAGGGATTTATACAGCAAGAGGAAGTATTACGCTAACCAATAGCCAAGTAACAAAGAATTCTTCTTCTTCTTCTTCTTCTTCTTATGGAGGAGGAGGGGTTTTTACCGGTAATGGAATTAGTACTCAAAATACAATTGTATTTCAAAATAGTATTTTATGGGGGAATACAAAAAGTACAGATGGTGGTACTACTTTTTCTGATAATGAATACCAATTTCTAAACCCTGTTAATTTATCTGTAAATTACAGTTTAATTAAAAACCAATTTTTAAATGATGCTACAAATACCAATAATATAGATGCTACTGTTGGTGGTTTTAATCCACAATTTGTAGATGAAGCTAATGGTAATTTTAGGTTACAAACTGGTAGTCCACTTATTAATGCTGGTAATAATAGTTATAATACCACTTTAGCAGATTTAGATAATAATGCACGTTTTGTGGGGACTATAGATATTGGTGCTTATGAATTTAACAATGCTTCCAATGCCAATACGTCTTGGACAGGAGCAACCAACACCTTATGGCAAGAACCTACTAATTGGAATAATGGTTTACCAGACACTAATAGTAACGTTACTATACCTACAGGTTTAGGAAATTATCCAACTGTAACCAATCTAAACAATGCAACTACTTTTAATCTAACTAATAATACAGGAGGAAACTTGACAATAACTGCTGGCAAAGGATTAACTATTGGTAATAATCTAATTAATAACGGAACAGTTACTGTACATTCTGATGCAACCAGCAATGGAGCTTTAGTAGTAAAAGGAACAGCATCAGGAAACATCACCTATAATAGATATGTAACTAATAATTGGCATACAGTAGGTGCACCAGTAATTGGTCAAAATATGAATAATTTTGCAGTAACCCATACAGCAAGCAACCAAGTCATCCAAAATGGAGACAATACCAAATATGCAATAGCACCTTATAATAATAATGTTCCTACCAATAATTGGGAATATGTTTTAGTTGCCAATATTGCTTCTGCTGGAAATTTTGTAAATGGAAAAGGCTATTCTATGAAACGTGCTTCAGCAGGCACCTACACCTTTACAGGAACTATAGAAAACAACAACAAAACTGTTACACTTATAGATGGCTCTAAAAACAATTGGAATTTAATAGCCAACCCATATCCAAGCTTTTTAAAGTTTAACAATTTGGCAGATGCAAGTGCTAATGTATTGTTGCAAAATGCAGCACAATTAAATACCAATAATTTAGCTATTTATATTTGGGATGCATCAACTACAAGTTACAAACCATATAATCACGCCAGTACCAACTTGCAATATATAGCACCAGGACAAGCCTTTTTTGTGAATGTAAAAGATGGAGGAGGAACGTTTACTTTCAATAAAAACCTACAAACTCACAATACAGGAAATGTATTTGCAAGAAATTCTAACTCAATTTTTGAAATGAGTCTTAAGGTGTCATTTCAAGCATCGTCGAGAAATCTTACAAAATCAACAGAAATTAAATATTTAGAAAACACTACCAAAGGTTTAGATGTTGGTTATGATGCAGAAACTTTTACAGCACAAGACAATAGTTTTTCTGTTTATACCCATTTATTAGAAGATACCAACAACAAAGCCTTTGCTTTGCAGTGTTTACCACCCAATAATTTTGAAGAACAAATAATTCCTATTGGAGTAAATGCAGATGCCAATACAACAATTTCTTTTACAGTAGATGCTCAAAATATTCCTACAGGAATCAATATGTATTTAGAAGACAAGCAAGAAAATACGTTTACCAAACTAAATGACAATGGGAATTATGAAATTACATTGTCTGAAGCACAAAGTGGAGTAGGGCGTTTTTATTTGCATACAACAAGTCAAGTTTTAAATACAAATGAGTTCTCGACTGCGCTCGAACAGACAACAATATGGGTTTCTGATAAACGAACCTTACAGATTTCTAATTTACCAGAAGGAAAATCAACATTACAAATTTATGATGTTTTGGGAAAAGAGGTTTTTGTGAGATTTCTCTATTCTGCTCGAAATAATCTCAAAATTCAATTGTCAAACAGTTTGTCAAAAGCTATATATGTAGTACGTTTAGAAACAGATAAAGGAATAAAAATGAAAAAAATTATGTTAAAGTAAAACAATAAAGGTTAGGGGCTTTATTGTTTGTGTTCCCCCCAACAAAAAAGCTCCAGTTTGAAAGCTGGTTTTTTTTCAAATTTTAAAGATGAATAAAATGATTGTTTGTCCTTCTTGTAAGTCAGAATCAAGAAAAAGAATCCGAAGAAAGTTACTATATAAACTTTACTGGGGTTCTAAATCTTACAAATGTGAAAAATGTTATTACAAGTTTATTTGGTTTCCTTTTATAAATAAAAATGTAAGAATTAAATAAAATTATTGCATCTTTTCAAAAAAAGTCAATTGATAATTAGGCAGCAAATCAGGGTTTGTAATTTTAATAATATCTTTTAAGACTAAATCGGGTCTTGTAGGCGCTAATTCATAGTAAATAACACCACCAGTTTTCCCTTTTTTGGTTGATGGCGTGTAAATATTGTCTGTTTTAAAAGCTTTAAATTGATTATATAATTCATTACTTTTTAAAAGTTGTTTTTTAGATGAAAAATACCCAGGAGCAATCCAAAAATCGGCATTAGCACCTTTGTCAAAAACACTTTCAAAGCTTAAAGATAAACTTCCTTTTCCTTTAGAATCTTGCCACAAATAATTTAAGTTTGCGTCTTTTAAGAATTGAGCTACAAAGCTATCTCCAGCAGGTAAATTCCAAATGTCTTTACTCATAATAGCACCAGATAAAATTGTTGGCTTTTTGGTTGATTTTAAAGCGATTTTTTTTGCTTTTAGATAGTTTGTTTCAATCACATTAAAAATACTATCTGCTTGTTGTTCTTTATTAAACAACACACCAAAAAACTTAATCCATTCTGCACGTCCTAAAGGTGTTTCTTCTAACCAATCACCATTATAAATTACATTTATTCCTGCTTTTTTTATGGTAGTTAAAGATTTATCTGCAGAAGAAACACTGTAGCCAACTACCAATTCTGGCTGTAAATCCAATAATATTTCTGTATTTAAAGAATTTTCTTTACCAATTTCGGTAATTTTTCCTGCATCAATTAAATCTCTTGTTTTTTCTGACGAAACGTATTTAGAATACGGAAAACCTACAATTGATTTTTCTTCATTTAACAACTCCACCATTGGAATATGAGTTGTAGAAGTAACTACAATTTTATCAATTGGTGTTGAAATTAGAGGGAATTTAATTTCCTTTAAATTTGAACTGTTTTTTTGTTGAATTTGATATTCAAAAACTTTATCTGAATTCTGATATGCAGATTTTATAATCAGTTTTTTAACTCCTTTTTCATAAACAATATCAAAACCGTTAGCGTATTTTATTTCACTTTTTAAAGAGAAATTTTCAACACTTTTTTGTTTTTCTTTTTGGCAAGAAAAAAAAACTAACAGCCAACAACTAATAACGAATAACTTTTTAATCATGAATATATTTGGTTTTCTTGTTCTTGAACTCTAATAAAAGTAGTTCTTTTGGTAAGACTTTTTAATTTGTTTGCACCAACATAAGTGCATGTAGAGCGAATTCCTCCTAAAATGTCAGTAATGGTATTTTCTACATTTCCTCTAAATGGAACTGCAACAGTTTTACCTTCAGAGGCTCTATAATTTGCAACTCCTCCAGCATGTTTATTCATTGCGGTTTCTGAGCTCATTCCATAAAATGCTTTAAACTTTTCTCCATTTTTTTCTAACAATTCACCACCACTTTCTGCGTGTCCAGCTAACATTCCACCAAGCATTACAAAATCAGCACTTCCACCAAAAGCTTTAGATAAATCGCCAGGAATTTTACATCCACCATCAGAAACTATATGACCTCCAATTCCATGAGCAGCATCAGCACATTCTATAATTGCAGACAATTGCGGATAACCAACACCTGTTTTTACACGAGTGGTACAAACAGAACCAGGCCCAATTCCTACTTTAACAATATCTGCTCCAGATAATAACAATTCTTCAACCATTTCGCCTGTAACCACGTTGCCAGCAATAATGATTTTATTAGGATGATTTTTACGCATTTTAGCAACAAATTTCACAAAATGCTCAGAATATCCGTTGGTAACATCAATACAGATAAAGTTAATCTGTGGAAATTCTGATAAAATTTGTTTTACTTTTTCTGAATCTTCTTTTCCTGTTCCTGTGCTAACAGCAATATTATTTAGAATTTTATCTGAAGCATTTTCAGCAAACTCTCTCCATTTATCAATCGAATAATGTTTATGAATAGCTGTAAATAATTTATGTTTTGCTAATGCTTTTGCCATTTCGAAAGTGCCAACAGTGTCCATATTTGCTGCCATTATTGGAATTCCTTTCCAAACAACATCACTATGCAAAAATTTAAATTCTCTCTCTAAAGTTACTTGCGAACGCGATTTTAAAGTAGATCGTTTTGGACGAATCATAACGTCTTTAAAACCTAATTTTAATTCATTTTCAATTCTCATAATTTTAAATACAAATTAGACTTTAAAGGTATAAAATTTGGATACGATTTTATTAGATTGTTAATAAGAATGCATATATATTTGCAGCGATTTTGGTTTTGATGTAAAAATCATTTTGCATCAAATTAAAAGGGAATCTGGTTAAAATCCAGAACTGTTCCCGCAACTGTAAGCTATAATGCTTGTAACTAATACTTTAACCACTGTTTGTGTAAATGGGAAGGTTTGTTACAAGACGCAAGTCAGGAGACCTGCCATAATCACGAGTTAAAAACTTTCGGGATAAAAGTTTATGTACTAATAGCTATTCGTACACAAAATTTACCTGATTTATTGTATCAATTAAATCATTAAAAAATGAAAAAACAATTCGTAATTGTAGGTGCTTTGGCATTAAGTTTTGTCAGCACAAATCTTTTGGCGCAAAAAAAAGAGACGCAAAAAGAAAAAGTAGAAACTTTAGATGAAGTTGTTATTACTGCAACAAAGTTTAGCTTAAAAAAGGAAAACACAGGTAAAGTTATTACCAAAATCACTCCAGAACAACTGAAACAAAATGCAGGAAAAAATGTAATCGAAATTTTAAATACTGTTGTAGGTATTGATGTAAGAGGAGTCAATGCAAATGCATCTGAACCACGCAGTATTTACATTAGAGGAGGTAGAAGTAGACAAGTTTTAGTATTAATTGATGGCGTGCCAGTAACAGATCAATCTGCGATTAATCAAGAATTTGATTTACGTTTATTAGCGGTAAGCCAAATAGAAAGTATCGAAATTTTAAAAGGAGCTTCCTCAACTTTATATGGTTCTGGTGCAGCTACGGCTGTTATAAATATCATTTTAAAGAAAGCTTCTAAAGATAAAGTTTCGGGTTCTTTTGAAACCAGTTTTGGAACGAATCAAACAGCAAATTTAAAAAGTGAAAATTCATCAGATAGCAATCAAAATGTTTCTATAAATGGTACATTAGGGAAGTTTAATTTCTTAGGAACTTTTAATATCTCTAAAGTTGACGGAATGTCTGCTGCAAAAAGTAAAACGAATGCTGTTTTTGGTGAAGACGGATTTTATAGTAAAAATGCATTAGTAAAATTTGGTTATAAAGTAAATGATAATATATCTGTAGAAACTTTTTTAAATTATGATGAATTTGATTACAGTTTTGATACTGGTGCTTTTGCAGATAGTGATGTGAACATAGGAAATCAAAACCAGTTTAGATTTGGAATTAAACCACAGTTTAAATATAATAATGGACAATTATACGTTTTAGCTTCTGTAAATGAAGTAAAAAGAGGTGTAAACCAGTTTAATTCTTTCGCTAATACCTTAGATAATTATCAATTTAATGGAAGAAGCCTTAATGTAGATTTGGTAAATAAATATGAGTTCTCAGAAAAGATTCAATTAATAACAGGAGTAAACTATCAAGAGCACACAAATCAAACAGTTACTCCTTTTGCTACCATAGATAAATCAGTGGCTAATTTTAACACTATAGACCCTTATGCAAGTATTGTATATGTATCTGATTATGGCTTAAGTGTGAATATTGGTGGACGATTAAATATTCACAACGTATATGGAAATCACTTGGTTTATGATGGAAACTTAGCTTATCAAGCCTTAAAAAAAGATAATATTTCTTTAAAGCTAATTGCATCTTATAGTACAGCGTTTATAGCACCAAGTTTGTATCAATTATATGATGGTTTTGCGGGTAATATTGATTTAAAACCAGAATCAAACAAAACTATTGAAGCAGGTTTTGAAGCTAAATACCAAGATTGGATTTATTTTGATGCAGTATATTTTAATAGAAAAGAAGAAGATGCTATTATTTATGATAATACAACTTTCAAATACGGAAATGGATCTTCTGATGCTAATGGATTTGAAGTTAGTACAAAAATAACACCAACAGATTATTTAGTATTTAATGGGTCTTATACATTAATAGATAGAGATAAATTTGAAGGAGCTGATGATTATATTGCTTCAAATAAATTAGTTGCTGGAGTAGATATTACAGCATTAGAGAATACATTTTTTAATCTAACTTACAGAAACGTTGGTGAAAGAACTATTTTTGATAGATGGGGAAGTTTTGGTACTGCAGGAATAGATGTTATTTTACCAAGTTATCAAGTTTTAGATTTCTCTGCTAATTATAAATTATTAGAGGGCACAGTTACATTTTTTGGTGCTGTAACTAATATTTTAAATGAAGATTATGATGATATTTTAGGGTATTCTACTCGTGGTAGAAACTATAAAATAGGAGTAAGATTACAATTTTAAAAAATAAATAGAATGCTAAAAGAAACTGTCTGAATAACACTTTTTAGACAGCTTCTTTTTAAAACATACTTTTTACCTCATTTTTAATAAAACCTATTGCAGTATCAGTAGGAGGTAAAGCTTTAGAATAATCAATTAAAATGTTTTCACGTAAATCATTGGCAGAATTAGAAGTTTCTGCTACTTGTTTTAATTTGTTAATTGTTGCATTTTTAGCGGCCAAAATAGCTGTCCAAGTTGTATCCGATAAGTAAATTTGCTGTACTAAATTGTGTTCAAATTCTTGCTCAATATTAGAGAGTAAAAGTTGTAAATAATCATTCGCTTTATCAGAAATAGGTTGAATACGAACTACTATTTTTGCAGGGTTTATTCGCTCACAAAATAATAACATACGCTCATAAGCTTGCAACTTTATTGGTAAAGCCTCTTTTTTCTTTTCTGCTAAAAGTTCTAATTTTTTGTCAGCATTTTGCTGACGAATAAATCCATTAAACATATAATATGCTACAAAACCTGTAACAGCAGCAGGTAAAATATAAGCAATACTTTCTATAATTTTATCTTCCATTTTATTATAATAAATTTAAAATGTACAAATATAGCACTCCTAAAAGTACCGCAAACCCAAAACTTAATAAAGTACCAATTAAAATATACTCTGTTAGTTTTCTATCTTTTGATGATGTTAAATCTCCAAAACGAAAAACCGATTTTGCAGCTAATAAAAACCCAATAGCTTCCCAATGATTTGTAATCACAAAGGTAAAGACAAATAAGCGTTCTAAAATTCCAATATAACGTCCTGCTTTTGCTAAAGAATCATCATTCTCTTTTTTACTTTCAGGATTCCATTGTGTAATAATAATTTTAATAAAAACAGCGGATACAAATGTTACTAAAAGCACAAAAATGGTTAACAATAAACTTTTATCATTGATAATGGTGTCTACAGAAAATGAGAAATTGTTATAAAAAGATGTAATAACTATTAAAATTAAGATATGCAGTACTTGATCAATAAAAAACCAGATCCGTTTTGTTTTTTTCTTTTGAAGATAAAGTTTTAGCAAATCAATACTATAATGAGAAACAATTATTAACAGAAAACCTAACCAATATTCTTGTAAATTAAATTGAAAAACCAACAATAACAAAATGGTATGAATACCAATATGAACATATAATTTACTGGATTTTGCCTTTTTATCTTCTTTATCTCTTACCCATTTTTCTGATTGAAAAACAAAATCGCCCAAAATATGTGCCAATAAAAGTTTTAGAAATAGTAACATTAGTTGTTTATTTTTTGGCTGATTAATTCGCTGTATAACTTTTCTAATTGTAGAATTTCATCCAAACCAGCTCTCTTTCTGCGTTCACTGGCACTACTTTCAGAAATATTTAATTCTTTTGCAATTAATTTTTGCGTTGTATTTGGGTTTTCTAAATATTTTAAAACAAAATCAGCAGAATTAACAGTCCAATTATCCATAGTCAATAGTGCCAAAGCTAAAGATGTATTTAAAATATTATTTAATTGATTGTCATCTGTTAAAATTGCTAAATTTTGCTTTTTAAGCATTGTATCAAAAGCATTACCGCTATTGATAAAAGCTTCACCACTTCCTTCAGTTATGTTTTTATAATTATTATTTTTATTTCCAATTCCAATAGCTATTCTAACATCTAAATTTTTTATTTTTTTTAAAATTGCTTTCAATTTTATAGCAAAAAGTAATGCTTTTTCTACGGTATTAATTTCAATTTGAAAACTATCTCCTCTATAAATTTCCCAAGTTTTTGGTGTTTTCCCAATAGTATTTAAAGCAGTTTTTAACAAAGGCAACCATTCATCAGAAGAAATATTTCTCGAGTTTATAATATCGCCAGTAAGAATACTTGTCATACTAAAAAATTTTAGTAAAAATACTTTTTAAATTAGAATTTACCAAATTATTCGGGTTTTAAGACGAATTTTTACTTATTCGGGTTTTAAGACGAATTTTTACTTATTCGGGTTTTAAGGCTGATTTTTTTTAAGAATAACTTGTGAATAAAAACTAACAACCTTGTTTTATAAAAACGAATAGTTTGGTTAATTTCACGTTTTTAAATTCTGTAAAACAAACAATTGAATACCTATTTAGATTCTTTAAACGAAGCGCAAAAACAAGCTGTAATTCAGAAAGATGGCCCAATGATTATTATTGCGGGCGCAGGTTCTGGAAAGACAAGAGTATTAACCTACAGAATAGCGCATTTAATGCAGCAAGGTGTAGATGCTTTTAATATTTTGTCATTAACTTTTACCAATAAGGCTGCAAGAGAAATGAAAGAAAGAATTGCAGGAGTGGTAGGAGCTAGTGAAGCAAAAAATCTTTGGATGGGAACTTTTCACTCGGTTTTTGCAAGAATTTTACGCTCTGAAGCAGATAAACTAGGTTTTCCATCAAATTTTACCATTTATGATACCCAAGATTCAGTTCGTTTGATAACAGCGATTATCAAAGAAATGAATTTAGATAAAGAACGCTACAAACCCAAACAGATTTTAGGGCGAATTTCTTCTTTTAAAAACAGCTTAATTACAGTTAGAGCGTATTTTAATAATTCTGATTTACAAGAAGCAGATTTACACGCAAGTAGACCAAAAGTTGGTGATATTTACGCAGCATATGTAGACAGATGTTTCAAGTCAGGAGCCATGGATTTTGACGATTTATTGCTAAGAACCAATGAGTTATTGGCACGTTTTCCAGATGTTTTGGCAAAATACCAAGATAGGTTTAGATATATAATGGTAGATGAGTATCAAGATACAAATCACTCGCAATATATTATTGTAAGAGCTTTAGCAGATAAATTTGGTAATATTTGTGTGGTAGGAGATGATAGCCAAAGTATTTATAGTTTTAGAGGTGCAAATATTCAGAACATTTTAAATTTTCAGAAAGATTATCCTGATGTAAAAACTTTTAAGTTAGAGCAGAATTATCGTTCCACAAAAAATATCGTAAATGCTGCAAATTCTGTTATCGCAAAAAATAAAACCAAGTTAGATAAAGAGGTTTGGACTTCTAATGATGCTGGCGATTCCATAAATGTAATGCGTACAATTTCAGATGGAGAAGAAGGTCGATTTGTGGCACAATCTATTTGGGAAAATATGATGAATCATCAATTAAAACCAGATGATTTTTGTGTTTTGTACAGAACAAACTCACAATCGAGAGCTATTGAAGATGCCTTAAGAAAAAAGAATATCGATTATAAAATTTATGGCGGAATCTCTTTTTATCAGCGTAAAGAAATCAAAGATATTTTATCGTATTTACGCATTTTAATTAATCCAAATGATGAAGAAGCACTGAAAAGAATCATCAATTATCCTGCAAGAGGAATTGGCGCAACCACTATAGATAAGTTAACTATTGCTGCAAATCATTATAAAAAATCAATTTTTGAAATTATAAAATATATTGATAAAATCGATTTAAAAATAAATTCTGGAACAAAAAATAAACTTCAGAATTTTATGAATATGATTTTACGTTTGCAAATAGAATCGCAAACTAAAAATGCTTTTGAAATCGCAGAAATTGTAGTAAAACAAACACACCTCATCAAAGATTTAGAAAAAGATGGAACTCCAGAAGCAGTAAGTAAAGTAGAAAATGTTCAAGAATTGTTAAACGGAATTAAAGATTTTATTACTGATAAAATTGAAGAAGGAGAAGATGCATCACTAACCTCATTTTTAGAAGATGTGGCTTTAGCAACAGATTTCGATGTCAAAAAAGAAGATGATAAGCCAACAGTGTCTTTAATGACCATTCATCAATCTAAAGGTTTAGAGTATTTGTACGTTTATATTGTTGGATTGGAAGAAAACTTATTTCCTTCTGCAATGAGTATGAATACCAGAAGTGAGTTAGAAGAGGAGCGTAGATTATTTTATGTGGCTTTAACAAGAGCAGAAAAAGTGGCCTATTTGTCTTATGCACAAACACGTTACAGATGGGGGAAATTAGTAGATGCAGAACCCAGTCGTTTTTTAGAAGAAATAGACGATCAATTTTTATATTACATTACTCCAAAAGCTCCAGAACCCTCTGTTAACAGGTTTGTAGATAAAAGTATTTTTGATGATGCACCAAAAAAAATTCGTTTTCAGAAACCAATTCAGCGTAAAAAAATGGAGCGTGATTTGGTAAAAAAGAAAGAAATCATTATTCCTAAAAACTTAAAAAAAGTTTCACAAGCCACATCAAAAACCAATTTATTTGATGATAGTGTTGCTGTAGGTAATATTGTAGAGCATAACAGATTTGGTGCAGGTGAAGTCATTGCCTTAGAAGGAAAAGGACCTAATAAAAAAGCGGAAATAAAGTTTAGTACAGTAGGGAAAAAGAAATTATTATTACAATTTGCTAAATTAAAAGTAATTGGATAATTAATTACAAAATCATCATTACTAATTCGTAATTATTAATTATTTTGCAACGTTAAATAGCTACAAAAATAAGTTGTCAGTTCAAGTATTTTTATCACAGAATAAAAAGCTTTTAGAACACACTTCACAAAAACAAATAAATGACATTCGATTTAGAATACAATTCAGAAAGACCGTTAATGATTATCCCAGAATACGGCAGACATATTCAAAAACTAGTAGACCATTGTGTTGCTTTAGAAACTAAAGAAGAACGCGATAAAATGGCAAAAGCCATTGTAGATGTTATGGGGAATTTACAACCCCATTTACGAGATGTACCCGATTTTAAGCATAAACTTTGGGATCAATTGTATATCATGTCAGATTTTAAATTAGATGCAAATTCACCTTATCCGCAACCATCTAAAGAAGAATTGCAAGAAAAACCAGAAGCTTTAGCCTACCCAAAATCAGCATCAAGATATCGTTATTATGGAAACAACATTCAAACTATGATAGATGTTGCTTTGAGTTGGGAAGAAGGTGAAAAAAGAGAAGCTTTGGTATTTACAATAGCCAACCATATGAAAAAGTGTTACTTAAATTGGAATAAAGACACCGTAGATGATGCAGTAATTTTTAATCATTTATATGATTTGTCTGATGGAAAATTAGATTTAAGAAATACAGAAGAAGAATTGACAGATAGTAAAAATCTATTGAAAAAAAGAAACTCGCAAGGTCAAAATCATTCCAAAAGTAATCACAAGAAACAACATCATAATAAAAACAGAAAAAGATATTAGTCAATGGCATCATTTAAAATTGAAGGTGGTCATAAATTAAACGGAACAATAACACCACAAGGAGCAAAAAACGAAGTTTTACAAATATTATGTGCGGTTTTACTAACTCCAGAAAGAGTTGTTGTAAATAATGTTCCAGATATAATTGATGTTAATAAACTCATTTTTATTTTAGGTGAATTAGGAGTTAAAGTCGAAAAATTGAGTGCTAATTCTTATGCCTTTCAAGCAGATGAAATTGATTTACCCTATTTAGAATCCGATGATTTTAAACGTGATGGAAGCTCGTTAAGAGGTTCTATTATGATCGTTGGACCATTATTAGCTCGTTTTGGCAGAGGATATATTCCACGTCCAGGGGGAGACAAAATTGGTCGTAGACGTTTAGATACACATTTCGAAGGTTTTATTAGACTTGGCGCTAAATTTAGATACAATAAAGAAGAAAAGTTTTATGGTGTAGAAGCAGATGAACTTTTCGGAACAGATATGTTATTAGATGAGGCTTCTGTTACAGGAACTGCAAACATTATTATGGCAGCAGTCTTAGCAACAGGCACAACAACAATTTACAATGCTGCTTGCGAACCTTACATTCAACAATTGTGTAAAATGTTAAATGCTATGGGGGCAAAAATTGAAGGTGTAGGTTCTAATTTGTTAAAAATAACAGGTGTTGATGCTCTAAGTGGATGTGAGCACACAGTTTTACCGGATATGATTGAAATTGGTTCTTGGATTGGTGTAGCAGTTATGACACAATCAGAACTAACCATCAAGAACGTAAGTTGGGAGAATTTAGGTCAAATACCCAATGTGTTCAGAAAATTAGGAATTCAGCTAGAAAAAAGAGGTGATGATATTTACATTCCCGAACAAAATTCATACGAAATTCAAAACTATATAGATGGCTCTGTTTTAACAGTTGCAGATGCACCTTGGCCAGGTTTTACTCCAGATTTATTAAGTATTGTTTTGGTCATTGCTACTCAAGCAAAAGGAACGGTTTTAATTCATCAAAAAATGTTTGAAAGCCGCTTATTTTTTGTCGATAAATTGATTGATATGGGTGCTAAAGTAATTTTATGTGATCCACATAGAGCAACCGTAATTGGGCATAATTTCCAGAGTCAATTAAAAGCAACTAAAATGACTTCTCCAGACATTAGAGCAGGTATTTCTCTTTTAATTGCAGCACTTTCTGCCAACGGAACAAGTATCATTAATAATATAGAACAAATAGACAGAGGTTACGAAAATATCGAAGCACGATTAAAATCTATTGGTGCCAAAATTGAAAGAATAAACGATTAATTTTTTTAGAAGCTGTTTCCTGCTTTCGCTACTCGCTTTTTGTTTTTACAAACAAAAGAGCTCAAACAAACCGCTCAATCAGGGCTAAACAATTTGCCAGCTTAAAGAAAATAGAAATTAAAATAGTGTCAGTTTGACACTATTTTTTTATTGGCAACATTTTTGCCAATAAATTGTGTACAATTTAACGATTACAAAGAAATGAGTAAGAAAGAAAATATAAAAGAAGAAGAAATAATAAACGAGCAAGAAACTGTGCAAGTAGAAGAAAATCAAGAGATTGAAGAAGTTGTAGAGAAAGAAGAACCTACTGCAGAAGAATTAATTCAAGCAGAAAAAGATAAATTTTTACGTTTATTTGCTGAGTTCGAAAATTATAAAAAAAGAACCTCTCGAGAAAGAATAGAATTATTTAAAACAGCAGGACAAGAATTAATGACATCTTTACTGCCAATTGTAGATGATTTCGAAAGAGCACTGACACATATAGAAGAAGACAAAGAAGCAGAAGAATTAAGAAAAGGTGTGTTATTAATTTACAACAAGTTTTACAATACATTAGAGCAAAAAGGATTATCTAAATTAGAAGTAAAACAAGGTGATGCTTTTGATGCAGAAATTCATGAAGCAATTACACAAATCCCTGCTCCTTCAAAAGATTTAAAAGGAAAAGTAATAGATTGTGTAGAAAAAGGATACAAATTAGGAGATAAAATTATTCGTTACCCAAAAGTGGTAATAGGACAGTAAGTTCCTGTCATTCCTGTAAATGCAGGAATCTCATCATAAATAAAAAATAGGTTCCTGTTTTACAGGAATGACAATGAAAACAAAATGGCAAAACAAGATTTTTACGAAATATTAGGTATATCTAAATCAGCATCTCAAGCTGAAATCAAAAAAGCCTATAGAAAAATGGCTATTAAATATCATCCAGATAAAAATCCTGGAGATAAAACAGCTGAAGAAAATTTTAAAAAGGCAGCAGAGGCTTACGAAGTTTTGAGTGATGAAAACAAAAAAGCACGTTACGATCAATATGGTCATGCTGCTTTTGATGGCCCTCAAGGTGGAGGAGGTTTTGGTGGAGGCATGAACATGGATGACATTTTTAGCCAGTTTGGAGATATTTTTGGCGGTGGCGGTTTCGGCGGTGGCTTTGGAGGTTTTGGTGGTGCAAGTCAACGTCAAGCAAGAGTTAAAGGAAGTAATATGCGTATTCGTGTAAAACTAACTTTAGAAGAAATTGCCAAAGGAATTGAGAAAAAAGTAAAAGTTCGTAGAAAAGTACAAGCAGATGGCGTAACTTATAAAACTTGTACAACTTGTAATGGTTCTGGTCAGCAAATGCGTGTAACAAATACCATTTTAGGTAGAATGCAAACAGCAACTACCTGTGGAACATGTTCTGGAGCAGGTGAAATTATGAGTAGTAAACCTAATGGTGCAGATGCACAAGGTCTAATAATAAAAGAAGAAACAGTTTCTATTAATATTCCTGCTGGTGTTACAGAAGGTGTTCAATTAAAAGTAGGAGGTAAGGGTAATGAAGCTCCTGGTAAAAACTCGATTGCTGGAGATTTGTTAGTGTTAATTGAAGAAATTCCTCATGAAAATTTAAAAAGAGAAGGAACTAACATTCACTACGATTTATATATTAATTTTTCTGAAGCTGTTTTGGGTACTAGTAAAGAAGTAGAAACGGTAACAGGTAAAGTAAAGATAAAAATTGAAGCAGGAACACAATCTGGAAAAATTTTAAGGCTCAAAGGAAAAGGTTTACCAAGCATAGAACGTTATGGAACAGGCGATTTCTTGATACATATTAACGTCTGGACACCACAAGAATTAAATAAAGAGCAAAGACAATTCTTTGAAAAAATGTCTGAAAATGAAAACTTTACACCAACACCAAACAAATCAGACAAATCATTTTTTGAAAAAGTAAAAGACATGTTTTCATAAACTTATGTTAAGAAATATATAAATCTGAGTTTTTTTTTAAAAAAATGTTTTTTGTAAGATTATTTAATTTATATTTGTAGAGTTGTTGATTTAATCAGCAACACTTTTTCTTTTTCATAGCAATTTTTCCCACTCAAATTTTGAGTGGGTTTTTTTTATAAAAAAAGATTGGTATAAATTAATATAGAAATAGCAGACTTATCTTATCGACTTGTTTTGCAAGTAGGAAAGTCCGGACACCAAAGAGTACGCATAGCGGATAACATCCGTCCAACGTGAGTTGAGGACCAGTGCAACAGAAAGAATGTACAGTTAGGCTGTAGTGAAACCAGGTAAACTCTATGCGGTGCAATGCCATGTATATTAGAGCTTAAGAGTTACTCGCTCGATTCTAAAGGGTAGGCAGATAGATTCTAAGAGTAATTTTAGAACTAGATAAATGATAAGACTAGACAGAATTCGGCTTATTAGTCTGCTTTTTCTATAATTTTACGAAATCTTTAAAATAAATTAAAAAAAGAGTCTTTTTATTGATTTAAATTCATGTTTTTTTAAAATAACTTTTTTTTATTCATTAATTAGTGCTATCTATTATTTATCTTTTAAAATTCAGTTAAATAACTTAAATTTGTGCTACAAAAAATTATCTTAAAACAAATATAATATGGCTTTTGATATTGACATGATCAAACAAGTGTATTCTAACGTTGTAGAACGTGTGGATGCTGCCCGTAACATTACAGGGAAACCTTTAACATTGGCAGAAAAGATTTTGTATTCGCATTTATGGGATGGTAATCCTACAAAAGCCTTTACAAGGGGTAAAGACTATGTAGATTTTGCTCCAGATAGAATTGCATTACAAGATGCAACTGCACAAATGGCTTTGCTACAATTTATGCAAGCAGGTAAAAGTAAAGTGGCAGTACCTACAACTACACATTGTGATCATTTAATTCAAGCAAAAAATGGAGCAACTTCAGACTTACAATCTGCCTTAAATACTTCTAACGAAGTTTTTAACTTCTTAGAATCAGTTTCAAATAAATACGGTTTAGGATTTTGGAAACCAGGGGCAGGTATTATTCATCAAGTAGTTTTAGAAAATTATGCTTTTCCTGGAGGAATGATGATAGGTACAGATTCTCATACAGTTAACGCTGGTGGTTTAGGTATGGTTGCCATAGGAGTTGGTGGTGCAGATGCGGTAGATGTTATGGCAGGTATGGCTTGGGAAT
The DNA here is from genome assembly GCA_030427865.1 of Bacteroidia bacterium. GTDB lineage: Bacteria > Bacteroidota > Bacteroidia > Flavobacteriales > Flavobacteriaceae > Polaribacter. Next base: position 235,238 of record JAUICK010000003.1, read on the forward strand.
TAAAGTTTCCTAAATTAATAGGTGTAAAATTAACAGGAAAACTTTCTGGTTGGACTGCACCAAAAGATGTTATTTTAAAAGTTGCAGACATTCTAACTGTTAAAGGAGGAACTGGTGCAATTGTTGAATATTTTGGACCTGGTGCTACAGCAATGTCTTGTACCGGTAAAGGAACTATTTGTAACATGGGAGCAGAAATTGGAGCAACAACATCTACATTTGGTTACGACGAATCTATGGAGCGTTATTTGCGTGCTACAGATAGAGACGATGTAGCGGATGCTGCTAATAAAGTAAAAGACTATTTAACTGGTGATGCAGAAGTATATGCTAATCCTGAACAGTATTTTGACCAAGTTATTGAGATTAACCTTTCAGAGTTAAGCCCTTTATTAAACGGACCTTTTACACCAGATTTATCTACAAAAGCAGGTTCAGATATGACAAAAGCTGCTAATGACAATGATTGGCCTTTAAAAGTTGAATGGGGATTAATAGGTTCTTGTACCAATTCTTCTTACGAAGATTTATCACGAGCAGCATCAATTGCACAACAAGCCATAGACAAAGGTTTAAAGACCAAAGCAGAGTTTGGTATCAACCCTGGTTCAGAAAAAGTAAGATATACTGCAGATAGAGATGGAATTTTAGGTGTATTTGAAAAATTAGATGCCAAAATTTTTACAAACGCTTGTGGCCCTTGTATTGGTCAATGGGCAAGGTATTCAGATCCTGCTAACGCACCAAAAAACTCTATAATTCATTCTTTTAACAGAAATTTTGCAAAACGTGCAGATGGTAACCCAAATACGCACGCATTTGTAGCTTCACCAGAAATGGTTGCAGCTGTTGCTATTGCTGGTCGTTTGGATTTTAATCCAATTACAGATAAATTAATCAACGAAAAAGGAGAAGAAGTAATGTTAGATGAGCCAACAGGATGGGAACTACCTCCAAAAGGTTTTGAAGTAAAAGACGATGGATATTTAGCTCCTGAAGAAGATGGAAGTCATGTGAAAGTTGCTGTAAAAGAAGATTCAGAAAGGTTACAATTATTACAGCCTTTTACTCCATTAGGAAATACTATTAATGGTGCTAAATTATTAATTAAAGCTTTTGGGAAATGTACTACAGATCATATTTCTATGGCAGGACCATGGTTACGTTTTAGAGGGCATTTAGATAATATAGCAAATAATACATTAATAGGTGCTGTTAATGCATTTAATAAGAAAACAAATTTTGTTAAAAATCAACTAACAGGAGAATATGATGCAGTACCTGCAACACAAAGAGCATATAAAAAAGCAGGAATAAAAACTATAGTTGTTGGAGACCATAATTATGGAGAAGGCTCTTCTAGAGAACATGCAGCAATGCAACCAAGACATTTAGGAGTTGCAGCTGTTTTAGTAAAGTCTTTTGCAAGAATTCATGAAACAAACCTAAAAAAACAAGGAATGTTAGGTTTAACATTTGAAAATGAAACCGATTACGATTTAATTCAAGAAGATGACACTTTTAACTTTTTAGATTTAAACGAGTTTGCTCCTGGAAAACCTTTAAAAATAGAGGTAGTTCATGCAGATGGAAGTAAAGATATAATCTTAGCAAACCATACGTATAATCAAGGTCAAATAGATTGGTATAATGAAGGTTCTGCATTAAATTTAATTAAAAAGCAAAACGCTTAATACTTCTATACGTTATATTTTTAACTCTCGAAGAAATTCGAGAGTTTTTTTTGGTAGACATTTACTAATTTCTATAAAGCAAAATTGTTTAATAATTATTGATGCAAAAAAAGAAGGTATATTATATTTTTTTGTAAGTTATTAAAAGTATTGTAGACTCTTAGAATAGTTAATCTATAAATTATTTTTTATGAAAAAGCTCTGGTTTTTCGACAATGTTAACCTATTCAATCTTCTTTGTCCTCATAAATTTAAAGATTATAAAAAATGTCATGATTTTGATCGATACAAAAAAAGTGATTATATCTATTTTGAAGAAGATGCTGCAAACAAAGTATATTTAATAGAAAAAGGGAAAGTTAAAATAGGTTATTATACAGAAGAAGGTAATGAAATTGTAAAAGCAATTTTAACCAAAGGAGAGTTGTTTGGAGAAAAAGCAATTTTAGGAGAAGAAAATAGAAATGAATTTGCGCAATCTATAGATGCATCTACATCTATATGCCCAATAGGAGTAGAGACCATGCATAATTTAATGCGAGATAATAAAACTTTTAGTTTAAAAATTTATAAGTTTTTGGGATTGCGATTTAAAAAATTAGAGCGCAGATTACAACTCATTTTATTTAAAGATACCAAAACACGTTTTTTAGAGTTTATGAAAGAATTATGTGAAGAATATGGTTACGATTGTGATAAAACAGGTGATAAAGTAATTCTACATCCTTATACACAAAAAGATATAGCTTCTTTAATAGGCACATCAAGATCTAACTTAAATGTATTAATGAATGAGTTAAAGGAAGAAAAAATCATTAATTTTAACAGAAAAGAAATCAGAATTTTAGAAAAAATAGCATAAGTGTTCGTTAGCTAACATTTTAAGACTTTTTTTGCGGATAACTTTGTCATCAACATTAACATAAAAATATTAATAAGATGAAAAAAGTTTTAAATTTAGTAATGATTATTGCACTAACTGCATTTTTGGTTGCATGTAGCAATAGCGAAAAAGAACCAGTTGAAGGAACTCTAACTCTCGATTTAACAGGTTTAGAAGAATTAGGTGCAAACTATGTTTACGAAGGATGGTTGATTGTAAATGGCAGCCCAGTTAGTACAGGTACTTTTACAAGTGTAACATTTCCGCAGTCTTTTACAGTAAAAACTTCTGATTTACAAACGGCAACAAAATTTGTATTATCTATTGAGCCAGCAGGCGAAACAGGAGCAGCAGCTTTAGCGCCTGCGGCAACAAAAATTTTGGCAGGAGATTTTACAGGAAACATAGCATCTGTAAATTCTGATAATATTGTTGTCGATAATTCGGGAGCCATAAAAACTTTAGGAACCTCTTGGGGAAAATACATTTTAGCAACTCCAACAGACTCAGATAATACAAACGAAGCAAGTGGTGTATGGTTTTTAGATAATTCTAATCCGCCAGCAGTTGCTGGTTTAGGTTTACCAATGTTATCTGCTGGTTGGAAATATGAAGGTTGGGTTGTTCTTAACGGAACTCCAGTAAGTACAGGAACATTCTTAACAGCTAATGTAGCAGATGATAATGCAGCAACTTCACCATATAAAGGCACTGTAGGTAATGGACCAGGTTTTCCAGGAGAAGATTATGTAATGGGTTCAGCAGCTGGAGTTAATTTTCCAACAGATTTAAAAGGAGCAACAGTTGTTATTTCTGTAGAACCAAACCCAGATAATAGCCCTGCACCTTTTACTTTAAAACCTTTAGCACATAAAGTACCAGCAAATGCTGCCAATCATACTGTAATAAATATGGGAGCAGGACCTAAAGCAATTTTATCTGGAACAGTAAGCAGATAACAGAAAATATAAAATCTTCTATTTCATGTTAATGGTAGATTAAATAAAGGGTAATTGCAAAAGCAATTACCCTTTTCTGTATAAAAAATGCCTAAAGAAACTTAAAAAGTTTGCAATAGGCACCAACTAACCAACCAGTTGTTTTTTTATTTCTTATTAACTTTTATAGGCATTCTATAAATTTCACCTTTTTTAATATTTTTTAAATTCACTTTTTTATAGTTTAATTTATTTTTTACATAGCTTATAAATTCTGGTGTTTTAGAATCTACAGAAATAACAACAACTTCGTTATTGTTATTTACTATAAACTGAACTTCTGCTAAATAAGATTTATCGATATTCATTGGAATATTTTTTCCTAATAGAGAAACAATTTCGGTTCTTAAAGTTTTTTGATCTGTTACTTTATTTTTTTCTGATGCTGATGCAGCAAATACTGTAGATAAACTAATTGCAAAAATGGTAATAACTGTTTTAAAATTTTTCATGATATAAGTATTTTGGGTTGTTTTTATATAAGAAAGACGAACATTAATAAAATGAGTTACAGTGTAAATACCACTTTAATAGAACCTTAACGTTATTTAACGGTATTTAAGAAATTAGAAAGATTTTGTTAACTTTTAAGATATAATTAAGTAGAATCTTAATTTTTAAGGAGAATTTAATGGTTATGAACCACAAATATTATTCACTAATTTCATTAATAGATTTTAAAAGAATGTCTATTCCTATTTTTAATTCTTTATTAGAAATTGTTAATGGAGGGGTAATTCTAATTGCTTTTCCTTCAAATAACAAAAAGAATAGGATTAATCCATTTTCTAAACATCGATGAATAATTTTTGCTGCTAAATCTGGTGTTTCTACAATTGCTGCCAACATTAACCCTTTACCTCTTATTTCTTTTATTTTGGAGTGTTTTAAGTGTGTTCTAATGAATTTTTCTTTTTGTAGACTTCTAATAAATAAGTTTTTAGATGCAATTTCTTTAAGAGTAGCTACTCCAGCAGCTGCCATTACAGGATGACCAGCAAACGTAGAAATGTGCCCTAATTTTGGATTCTCTTTAAGTAAATTCATCGTATGTTTTGCGGCAATAAAAGCTCCAATAGGCATTCCTCCACCTAAACCTTTACCAGTTATAATAATGTCGGGTACAACATTATAGTTTTCAAATCCCCAAAAAGTTCCTGTTCTACCAATTCCTGTTTGAATTTCGTCTAAAATTAGCAATGCACCAACCTCAGTACAACGTTTTTTTACTTTCAATAAAAAATTATTTTTTGGCTCTATAAAACCAGCACCACCTTGAATAGTTTCTAAAATTACTGCAGCAGTTTTATGAGTAATTTTTTTCAAATCATTGACATTATTAAATTCAATAAACTTAGTTCCAGGAATTAAAGGTCTAAAAGCTGCATTTTGTTTTTCTACACCAGAAACACTCATAGATCCCATTGTATTTCCATGATAAGAGTTTTTAGCCGAAATTATTTCAAAACGATTGGTTGTTCTTTTTGCTAATTTTAATGCTCCTTCAGTGGCTTCTGTACCAGAATTTGTGATGTAAACAGTATTTAGGTTATTAGGAGAGTTTTTTACCAATAATTTACAAAGTTTTACTTGCTCACTTTGAACAAACTCACCATATACCATTACATGAGTATGTTTTTTGAGTTGTTTTTTAATGGCTTTTGTAACTTTAGGGTGGTTATGACCAAGGCTATTGGCAGAAACACCAGCAACAAAATCTAAATATTTATTTCCGTTAATATCATAGATGTACGACCCTTTTGCATGAGAAACTTCGAGAGCAAGTGGGTGAGTAGAGGTTTGTGCTTGATATTTAAAAAAATCTTTTTTCAAACTTATTGTTCTTTTATAGAAAAATCTTGTTTGGGCAATTTAGAAGAACTTTTCTTTTTTTCTTTTAATTTTTTATCTAAAATGGCTTTAGATTTATGTTTTTTTAGTTTTCTATCTGGAGGGGTATTATCGTTTTTATGTTTTATAAAAATATCTTCTTTCTTTTTAGGTTGTTCTTTTTCTCGCCAAATAAATCCTTTTAATTCTCTAACATCTTCAGGTAGTTGTGATGGAGGATAAGTTTTTCCATCAGATTTTTTTAAATATTTTATGGTTTCTATTTGACCGTTTTCTAAGATAAACTCGATATTGCTCGAAATTTCTTTAGTAATAGTTTCTAAAACTTGTGTTTCTTCATTTCTATTAAAATAAACAGATTCTGCATTTCCTTTAACCAAAAGTAGGCGAAGCTTGTTCTTTTTAAATTTACCAAACATATTTCTTCCTTTTATTTGATTAAAATCTTTTTTAGAAATAGAATCTTTTGAAATAATAAATGCGTTGTTTAAAACTTTAAGAGAATCTAATTTTTCTGTTTCAACATTAGAAATTAAATGGATAGTGTCTCCAGTAATTTGATTTCCATCAGACCAAATTACAGGATTTCTAAACATTTTTGTTAAGCCAGTTGCTTGATTTGTATGAATTGAATCACATTTTCCTTGTAAATCAGATTTAAAAATTTTTACATTGTGGTATGTTCTAATTATTCTTTTTTCTGGTTTTCCAGTAACCAATAGTGTGTCTCCATGAACAAACATAGAATCTTTATCTATAATAGAAATTGCAACAGCCTTTTTTACAATAAATAGAGAGTCTTTTAATTCAAAAATCTCTGCATAATTTCCTTTAGAAACAAAGTTTTGTACTGTGTCTATAATTTGGATATTATTAGTTGCAGAGGCAAAACCTTTCTTTTTGTCATAATACAAACTATCTCCTTCTACGGTTCTTTCTTTTAAAAATAATTTCGCATTTTTTACAAAATGAGAAACATCAGTTTTTGTGTTATAAAATCCTTTTTCGCAATAAATTTTATTGTTATTTTCTGTATTTGTTATTGTAGATGGGCCATATAAATACGTAAGCCCAGAATCTGTGTAGTAGTCTAAATGATTAGATTCTAAATGATGTTCTGGGTTTACAACTGTTACTCTTGTTGTGGCAGTAAATTTTTTATTTTCTAAATAGTAATTACCGTTTTTACTTTTTAAGGTGTTAGTTTGGTCTTTAATAGTAGCATAACTTCTGTAATATAATTTCTGATTTAATCTATCAAAATGAAGCGTATCTGTAGTTAATGTCATTGAGGGGTCTTTTAAAATTACATTTCCCCAAGAAAGTGCTTGTTTAGAGTTGGCATCGTAATCTGTATAATTACTAGTTTGGGTAACTGTATCTCCTTGTTTAATAAGAACATTACCAATGGCTTTAAAAAAGTTTTTATCTTTAAAATAAAATGCCTTTTGACATGTAAGTTTTATACCATCATGTTTTATTCTAACATCACCAAGTAACACTGTTGCGCCTGGATATTTATCTTCATCTGCATATTGAATTTCTGAGTTTTCAATAACAATTTTTTTAGTTTGAGCAATTGCAAACGATGAAATAAGTAAAAAAAATAGAATGATAATTCTTTTCAAACTGATGTATTTTAAGCAAAAATAATGAAAAGAATAAGCTTACCTATTAAAGAAAAGTGAAATTATGAATAAACAATTTTTTCTTTACCTATAACTTTGCTTTCTAACTTTTTAGCTTTTGGAAAAAGAATATTATTTTCTATATGAATATGATCTTGCAATTCATCATCAAATTTCTGTAATTTATGATACAAGAGTTTAAAAGAATCGCACACACCTTTTTCTGGTATTGTGTAGTTTTTAGAAAGTTTTGCTATTCTTTTAAAAGTAGTTCTAATTTTAAGATGATCATCTTCAAAATCTTCTATTGATTGTACTTTTGGTAAATCTATATTTTTACTGTTGGTGTTTTCTTCTTTTATCTTAATAAGTTCTTTTAAATAAGGAAATAAAATGGTTTCCTCATTTTTCATATGTTCTAAAATATCTTCTGTTATGTTTTGAATTAATAGATTGATTTCTTTTAATTCTAAATACCTTTTGCTGTATAAATCGGCTACTTTCTGGCCATATTCTTTTAAAAGTAAGATGTTTTCTTCTTTGTAATCGTGATGAATTTCAGAAAGAAAGTGAATTAAAAAATCTAATTCCCAAGTATTGTAATCTTGAAGATAATATACATTTGTATTAACAGAACTTAGTTTGTCAGTTACTTTTTTTATGCTTAATCCCTTTTTTTCACAAAGACTAAAAAGATTTTTTTTTCCTTCTATACTGTAATCGATGTCAAATTCTTTAAATATTATAGAAGTGTTTATGTTTTCTACAACAATATCTGAGATTAATTTATTTTCAAAACGCTTCATAATTCTTTATAATTTTCTTTGTCAAAGATGTAACACTTTTTTAGTTAAAAATATGACTTTTGTCAGTCGGTTATATAATTTAAAAAGAATCGTTTAGAAAGATGAGATTTTAGGAAAAGAATGTTTTAAAGATTGAATAAAAATAGTTGAAATGCCTATAAACATTAAAGAACTAACAATTACTAAAATAAAAAAATAATTAGGTATTAGTGGCAATTGTAACCAAACACAGATACCTTTATAAAAAATTAAAATTTCTGAAATGATAAAACCTAAAAGATAAATTGTTGTTCCGATTTTAGAAAGCCTTAATAAGGTAGCTTTATTTAAAAACACAAATAAAGTTAGACTTACAATCCCTAAAAAAGTTAAGTGTAAATACCCAATTACAAAATCTATAATTTGTGATATTAATTCTGAAAAATAAGGTATAGCTGTTAAGAATTGTAAGATTATTTTAGTTACAAAAAGAGAGTAAACAAATTTTAGTAATTTAAAATTAAAAGGGGTAAAAACCTTAGTTATTTGCGCTTTATAATTAGTAAAGATGAGTTGAAGTTTTCCTATTGCAACCATCTGGAAAACTGCACCTAATATTGACAGAAAATAGATAGTCTTATGAGGTTTTATCCATAGAAATGATAAAAATAATGTTAAGCAACAACTAATCATCATATATTTATAAAATGAAGAAATAAATTCTTTGGCAATATCTATTTTATGTTTTTCTAAGAAAAAAAAGAACAACCCAAATAGACAAAAAACAAACCATCCATTGTATTGAAAATGCAAGTAAAAATAGATAGCATTTTTATACCAATGAGAAGTATTACCTAAGGTGTTCATAATAATTCCTAATATCCAAGGGCCTATACTTGAAATTATCATTAATATTAATGAAGCATTTATAAATTTATAGGAATATTTATTTTTCTTAAAAATGGTATGCTTTTTAAAAAAAACATAAAACCAATAAGAACAAAATAAAAATAATGTCGAAAAAATTATAGAAAACAAAGCATAACCTGTAAAAGGAAAACTAAAAAGCATTCCTAATATCGCAATTTGGGTAACTAAAAAAAGCTTAAAGTATTTCTTTTTAGCAATATCATTTATAAAAAGATGAAAAATTAATGTTGTTAAACCTAAATAAACCCAACCTAATAGCGCTATATGAGAATGTGTATGAACTAAAAATTTATAGTTTGCATTTATATTTATTACAGAAAATAGACGTAAAAAAATGCCTAAAAAAGCAGCAATTATAAAATAAAACAATGCTATTAGCACATGTTTTCTTGTTGTTTTTATCATATAATTTTAAAAAAGTTCTTGTTAGATTTATGTTCAGCTGCCATTTCTGAAATAGTTTTTGTTTTTAATTTTTTTATCAATTTATTTTTGAATGGAGCATATAAATGGTGCACAACACATGGATTACTCTCATCACATTCTGACTGCCCCAAATAACAATTATTAAATTTATCTGCATTGTCTATAGAAGCAATTATATCAAAGATTGTTTTTTCTTTGTTCGTTTTAGATAAATAGAAACCTCCATGCGGCCCTTTAATAGACGAAATGATTCCTTTTTTAGTAAGCTCTTGCATAGTTTTAGCTAAAAAAGGAGCAGGTATTTCTAATTCCTCAGCAATTTGTTTAGCACCAATCTTTTCATTTTTATTGGCATTATTGGTAAGGTATAAAACTGCTGTAATAGCATATTTTGTTGCATTAGAAAGCATAAATTAAAATTTTGTAAAAATATAAAGATAAAAATATCTTTTTATATGATAATTATCATATTTCATTTATTCAATACATCATAAATTAGCTTTATAAAAAGATAAAAAGGTCTTTTATTTTTGCGCTATCAATCTAAAACCAAATAAAATGAAACACTTAAAAATTTTAATTTTTGTTTTTATGTCAAGTTTGTTACTTATAAATTGTAATAAAGAAGAAAAAAAAGCAGATACAGTAGTAGATAATACCACAATATATATAAAAGGAACCATAGATGCAGAATTAACAGCACCACCTTTTGTGCCAGCACCAGTTGGAGACAGGCCAGCAAAAAAATTAATAGTCAATATGGAAATTCTTGAAAAAGAAGGCACTATGACAGATGGTGTAAAATATATGTATTGGACTTTTGGAGGTTCTGTTCCTGGAAGTTTTATAAGAACAAGAGTAGGCGATGAAGTAGAATTCACATTGTCTAATCACCCAGATAATAAATTACCACATAATATAGATTTACATGCAGTTACAGGTCCTGGCGGTGGAGCAACTTCTTCATTTGTAGCTCCGGGTCATAAAAAAACATTCTCTTTTAAAACATTAAATCCTGGTTTGTATGTATATCATTGTGCAACTGCCCCAGTAGGAATGCACATTGCAAACGGAATGTATGGATTGATTTTAGTAGAACCCGAAGGAGGTTTGCCTAAAGTGGATAAAGAATATTACATTATGCAAGGTGATTTCTATACTAAAGGTGAAAATGGAGAAAAAGGATTACAACCTTTTGATATGAAAAAGGCAGTTGATGAAGATGCAGATTATGTAGTATTTAATGGTAAAGTTGGCGCTTTAACGGGAGATAATGCAATTACTGCTAATGTTGGAGAAACTGTACGTTTATTTGTTGGTAATGGAGGCCCAAATTTAACGTCATCTTTCCACGTAATTGGAGAAATTTTTGACAATGTTCATGTAGAAGGCGGTTCAATGATTAATAAGGATGTACAAACCACTTCTATTCCTGCTGGTGGTGCAGCAATTGTAGATTTTAAAGTAGATGTTCCTGGAACTTTTATTTTAGTAGATCATGCCATTTTTAGAGCATTTAACAAAGGAGCTTTAGGAATGTTAAAGGTTACAGGAGAAGAAAAGAAAAGAGTATATTCTGGTGTAAAACAAGAAGGAATTTATCACCCAGAAGGAGGTACAATTCAAACAATGCCAGATAATAACAAGAAAAAAGTGGCAGTAACTTTAAAAGACAAGCCTTTAGCTCAAAAAATAAAAGATGGTAAACAAGTGTATATGAATACCTGTTTTGCTTGTCATCAAGCTGAAGGACAAGGAATTCCGAATGCATTTCCTCCTTTGGCAAAATCAGATTATTTAAATGCAGATGTAAAAAGGGCTATTGGGATTGTTTTAAATGGTAAAACAGGAGAAATTACTGTAAATGGTAAAAAATACAATAGTGTTATGACTAAGCAGACACTTACAGATGAAGAAGTTGCTGATGTTATGACTTATATTTATAACTCATGGGGTAACAATAAAACAAATGTTACCATAAATAAAGTAAAAGAAGTTAAAAGCAGTCATTAAGAACTAAACTTTAATTCTATGAAAACTATTTTAAGATTGGCAATTTGTATCTTATTTATTAATTCCATTTATACCAATTGTCAGTCTAAAATGGTGCTAATTAAAGGTGGAGAATACATTCCTTTATATGGTAGAGACTCTATGAAAGTTTCGATTAACAGTTTTCATATGGATGTATATCCTGTAACGAATAAAGAATATTTAGCGTTTGTTAAGAAATACCCCAAATGGCAAAGAAGTAAGGCAATAAAATTATTTGTTGATAAAAGTTATTTGAGAGCGTGGAAATCGGATACATTGTTAAATTCGAATCAAAAACCAAATTCACCCATAACCAATGTTTCTTGGTTTGCAGCAAAAAATTATTGCGAATGCCAAGGAAAAAGGTTGCCAACAGTCGATGAGTGGGAATATGTTGCTATGGCAGATCAAAAAATGCCTGACGCAAGAAAATTAAAAACTTACAACGAATTTATTTTAAGTTGGTATGAGAAACCAAAAACATATAATCAAACCATTGGCTCAACTTTTAAAAATTATTGGAAAGTGTACGATTTACATGGTTTGGTTTGGGAGTGGACATCAGATTTTAATTCGGTTTTAATTTCTGGAGAATCAAGAAAAGATGTAGATACAGACAATGATTTATTTTGTGGAAGCGCAGCAGTAAACGCAACAGATTTAATGAATTATGCAGCATTTATGCGTTATGCAATTAGAGGCAGTTTAAAAGCAAAATACACCATGAAAAACTTAGGTTTTAGATGTGTTAAAGATGATAAATAGATTAAAAATGAAACCAATAAAATATATTTTATGCTTATTTACTTTAATAATGCTAGTTTCTTGTGCTGATAAAAAAGCCAAAGAAACTGCCAAAGTAGAATATCAATGTCCGATGAAATGCCAAGGTGAAAAAACTTTTGCAAAAGCAGGCTCTTGCGCCGTTTGCAAAATGGACTTAAGGCTTATTTCAAAACCATCAAAAAAGACTTTAAGTGCTGGTTTTTCTGATGAATCTATTTTCAATTTAACATCAAAATGGAACACAGAAGAAGGTAAAGAAATTACTTTAAAAGAACTAAAAGGTAAAACTTTGGTATTTGTAATGATTTATACAACTTGTAAAGCGGCTTGCCCAAGGTTGGTTGCAGATATGAGAAATATTGAATCTAAAATTCCATCAGAACTTAAAAAAGATGTGAATTATGTTTTAGTAAGCATAGATCCAGAAAATGACACCCCTAATAGACTAAAACAGTTCGCAAAAGAAAATTATATGGATGGTGATGAGTGGACTTTCTTACAAGGTTCTGAAAGTGGTGTTAGAGAGTTTGCTAATGTTTTAGCAGTAAAATACAAACAAATATCGCCTATAGATTTTTCACATTCAAATATTATAAGTGTTTTTAATTCTCAAGGAGAATTAGTGCATCAACAAGAAGGTTTGGGAGTTGATAATAAGGAAACCATTAAAAAAATTATAGAAACTGTAGATAATTAATACTTATTTATAAAAGAAATTGAAATAAGAGAAGACAATGTTTAACAATATTACGTTAGCAATAAAACGATAAAATAGAAGAAAAAATATCTAAAAGTTAATTAAGAATAAAACATATTATTATGAATATTACAGAAGAAAGCACAGTGGCAGAAGTAGTAACAGAGAATATAAAAACTGCAGATGTATTTAAAAAATACGGAATAGATTTTTGTTGTGGTGGAGGAATTTCTATTAAGAAGGCGTGTGAAAAACACAACATATTTTATGCAGATTTAGTAAAAGAATTATCAACCTTAGACCACCCTGTTTCTAATGCGTATAATTACGATGCTTGGAAATTAGATTTTTTGATAGATCATATCGAAAATATTCATCATTCGTATGTTCAAGAAAGCACTCAAATAATTTTGCAATATGCTGCAAAAGTTGCCAAAGTTCATGGGCATCATTATACAGAAGTTTTAGAAATTAATAAGTTATTTAATACTGTTGCCCAAGAATTAGCTGTACATATGAAAAAAGAGGAATTAATTTTATTTCCTTTTATAAAACAATTGGTAAAAGCAGATAAAGAAGGGAGAGAGGTTAAAGTTCCGCATTTTGGTACTGTAAATAACCCAATAAAAATGATGGAAGATGAGCATGAAAATGCAGGCGATATTTTTAAAGAAATAAAACAACTTTCTAATAATTACATGCCACCAGAAGGCGCATGTAATACATTTAAAGCTTTATATGCTAAATTAAATGAATTTGAGAGTGATCTACATCAACACATACATTTAGAGAATAATATTTTATTTCCGAAAGCTATAGTATTAGAACAAAAATATAATATCTAAAAAAAACTTTTATGCAAAACAAAGAAGCTGTCTGAAAAGTATTAGTATTTGTCATTTCGACTGTAATGGAAAAATCTTATTTATTGAAAATCAATTATATAGATTTTTCGCCTCCGCTCAAAATGACAGTTAAATCAACTTTTTAGACAGCTTCTTTGTTTTTTTATAAAGTAACTATTTTACCTTACAATTGTCTGTTTTCTATCTGGACCCACTGAAACAATTTTTACAGGAACACCAGTTTCTTTTTCTATAAAAGCAACATAATCTAATAAATTTTGAGGTAATTCATCTTCGGAAGTCATTTTTGTTAAATCATCTTCCCAACCTTTAAATTCAGAGTAGTTTACAGAAACATTTTCTGGCTCAATATTATAAGGTAAATGAGAAATTTCTTTTCCTTTATAATTATAAGAAGTACATACTTTTAGTGTTTTAAAACCAGATAGCACATCACCTTTCATCATCATTAATTGAGTAACACCATTTACATCTACAGCATACTTTAAAGCTACTAAATCTAACCAGCCACAACGTCTTGGTCTACCTGTTGTTGCACCAAATTCATGTCCAACTTTAGCCATAGTAGCTCCATCTTCATCAAATAATTCTGTTGGAAAAGGACCAGAACCTACGCGTGTTGTATAGGCTTTAAAAATACCGAAAACTTCAGCAATTCTGTTTGGCGCAACTCCTAACCCAGTACAAGCACCAGCAGCTGTTGTATTAGAAGAAGTAACAAATGGATATGTGCCAAAGTCGATATCTAATAAAGAACCTTGAGCACCTTCTGCTAAAATTGTTTTTTTATCTTTAATAGCTTGGTTTAAAAACTCTTCGCTATCAATAAATTGTAATGTTTTTAGCTTATCAATTCCTTTACAAAATTCTGCTTCTAATTCTTCTAAATCATAATCTATTTGAACATCAAAAAATTCTAACATTTTAATATGCTTCTCTGTTAAAGCATCGTATTTTTCTTTCCAGTTATCTAATTCTAAATCTCCAACTCGCATTCCATTTCTGCCAGTTTTGTCCATGTAAGTTGGTCCAATTCCTTTTAGTGTAGAGCCAATTTTTGCTTTTCCTTTTGAGGTTTCTGATGCTGCATCTAATAATCTGTGAGTAGGTAAAATTAGATGTGCTTTTCTTGAGATTAATAATTTAGAAGCGTAATCTATATTGTGTTTATCTAAATTTTCTAATTCTTTTTGAAATATAACAGGGTCTATAACAACACCATTGCCAACAACATTTAATGCTGTTTTATGAAATATTCCAGAAGGAATTGTGTGTAAAACATGTTTGCTTCCATCAAAAATTAAAGTATGCCCCGCATTTGGACCTCCTTGAAAACGAGCAATAATATCGTAGTTTTTTGTTAAAACATCTACGATTTTACCTTTTCCTTCATCTCCCCATTGCAATCCCAGTAATAAATCTACAGCCATTTTTGTTGTGTAATTAGTTGTTTGTGTTGTTATCTAGTTAATTAAGGTTTTTTCTTTTTTGTTCCATAAAAATAAAGAGAATGATTATGGATGTTGATATCAAAAACGTCTTCTATTGTTTTTTTGATGATTTGAATTCTTGGATCACAAAATTCTTTTACATCACCTGTATCAGTAAAAATAACGTGGTCATGATTTTTATCGAAATAACTTTTTTCATAGCGAGCCATAGATTGCCCATCAAACTGATGTTTTCTTACTAAACCACAATCTAAAAGCAAATCTATAGTGTTATAAAGTGTAGCTCTGCTAACTCTATAATTTTTATTTTTCATTTTTATGTAGAGAGATTCTATATCAAAATGCTCATCAGCATCATATATTTCTTGAAGAATAGCATAACGTTCTGGAGTTTTTCTATGCTTGTTTTCTTCTAAATATGAAGTGAAAACTTTTTTAACTACTTCTTGATTTTCAATAGAATTACTCATTATGAAATATTTTACGAAAAGGCAAATTTACAGTTATTTCTTAATAAAAACATGCTTTTATTAATTGATATTTTATAAAGTATTAACACGTTCTACTTTTTTCATACCTTCAATTTTTTTAAGGTTATTCATTAACCTATCTAATTGAGAGCTGTTTTTAACAATGATTGATACTTTTCCGTCAAAAATACCTTCATTTCCTTTAATGTTAATACTGTTTATAAAAACTCCCATATTGTTAGATATAATTCTTGTTACATCATTTGCCATTCCTTGATTGTCTACACCTGCTAAGTGAATAATTGCTTTAAAATCTTGTTTTGTAGAATCAATCCATTTAGCTTGCATAATTCGATAAGCATAGTTAGATTGTAACGAAATTGCGTTTGGGCAATTCTTTTTATGTACTTTTATGCCATCGTTAATTGTTAAAAACCCAAATACTTGATCTCCAGGAATGGGATTACAGCATTTAGATAATTTATAATCTAATTTTTGTTCTTCTTTACCAAAAACTAAAGCATCGTATTTGCTGGTTACTTCATCTTCTGTTTCTACAACTTGTTTTACTGCTGGAGTTCTTCTTAATTTTGTTTTAAAGAAATTTAAAATTTTACTGTTTCTTTGAGACACATAAGCCTTTAGTTGAGTATTGTCTATAGCTCCATTACCAATTCTAAAAAATAAATCGAAACTGGTTTTTAGTTTAAAATAATTGACTAATTCGTTTGTTGTTTTTTCATTAAAAGGTATTTTTAAATGGCGTAATTTTCGAGTTAGAATTGCTTTCCCTTCTTCTGCAATCATTTTTTCTTCTTCTTTTAGGGCAGTTCTAATTTTTGCTTTTGCTCTTGCTGTAATTACAAAATCTAACCATCTTGCATTGGGTTTATTTGTAGAACTTGTAATTACTTCTATTTGATCTCCACTTTTTAATTTGTGACTAAGAGGAACTAATTTTCCGTTAACTTTTGCACCTCTACATTTTAAGCCCACATCTGTATGTATAGAAAAAGCAAAGTCTAATGCAGAGGCATCTTTTGGTAATGATTTTAAATCTCCTTTAGGTGTAAAAACATAAATTTCTTTAGAGTAAAGGTTTAATTTAAAGTTTTCTACAAAATCAACAGCATTTAGAGTTTGAGTTTCTAAGGTTTCTTTTAGTTTATTTAACCAGTTTTCTAAACCAGAATCTTTTTCATTACCTTGTTTGTACTTAAAATGAGCAGCATATCCTTTTTCGGCAATTTCATTCATTCTTTTAGAACGAATTTGTACTTCTACCCATTTTGCATCTGGGCCAACAACTGTTATATGTAATGCCTCATAACCTGTAGATTTGGGTTGAGAAATCCAATCTCTTAAGCGAGTAGGGTTAGGTTTAAAATAATCTGTAACTATAGTGTATATTTTCCAAGCATCAAATTTATCATCTTGAGAGTTGGGTTCGTAAATAATTCTAATAGCATATTTATCGTAAACTTCATCAAAAGTAACATTCTGGTTAATCATTTTTCTTCGAATAGAATAAATGGATTTAAATCGTCCTTTTATTTCATAATTAAAGTTTTCTTTATCTAAGCCAGATTTAAGCGTATCTGCAAATTGTTTTAGGTACTTTTGTTGGTCTTCTTTACTTTCTTTTATTTTACTTAAAATTCCATTGTATGCTTCTGGTTCTGTATATTTTAAACCTAAGTCTTCTAATTCGGTTTTAATATTATATAAACCTAATCTATGTGCTAAAGGAGCATAGATGTATAATGTTTCTGAAGCAATTTTTAACTGCTTATGTGCAGGCATTGCATCCATAGTTTGCATGTTGTGCAATCTATCTGCAATTTTTATTAAAATTACTCTTACATCATCATTTAATGTTAAGAGCATTTTTCTAAAATTTTCTGCTTGAATAGAAGCGTCTTGCCCTTTGTTTAGTCTTGATATTTTAGTAAGGCCATTTACAATTTTGGCAATGGTTTCACCAAAAATATGTTCCATATCTTCTATGGTATATTCTGTATCTTCAACAACATCATGAAGCAAAGCAGAAGCAATAGAAGTAGCATCTAAACCAATTTCGTAAGCTACAATTTTGGCAACAGCAATTGGATGAAAAATGTAAGGTTCTCCAGTTTTTCTTCGCTGTTTAGAGTGTGCATCAACAGCAATTTCAAAAGCTTTTCTTATAAGGTCTTTATCTTTTTTAGACAACACTTCATAAGTACCTTTTAGCAAGTTTTTATAGCGATTAGCTATTTCTTTATTTTCTTCTTCTATGGTTGCTGTGTACTCCATGGATTAGCGTAATAATTTTAGGCTGTAATTATATAGTGAAAATAGCAATAAGTATTTTAACAAACAAGAAATTAAGATTCTAAATTTTTAATTCTTTCTAAGAGTGTTGGGTGAGAATAGTGTGCAAATACATAAGCTGGATGTGGTGTTAAATTGCTTAAACTATTTTTTGATAATTTTTTTAATGAACTAATTAGCTTTTTACTGTCAAATGTATTTTTTGCATAATTATCTGCTTGATATTCGAATTTTCTGGACATGTAATTCATAAACAATCCTGTAATTTCTGAAATAGGAGAATAGAGGATGCCAAAAGCAATTAAACCAATATGAAAACTGGGTTTAGAAACACTTAATGCTTCTGATAGAATAGGGGAGTTTACAAATAAAGATAATATGTAAAGCGTAAGACCTGTTAATAAAATCGATGAAATTAAATTAAAAATAATATGCTTCTTTTTATAATGACCAACTTCATGAGCCAAAACGGCAACAATTTCATCAGTTTCTAAATCATTGATTAAAGTATCATAAAGTGTAATTCTTTTTTGCGATCCAAATCCAGAAAAATAAGCATTTGCTTTAGTAGAACGTTTAGAACCATCAATCACAAAAATATTATTAAGTGTAAAACCTACTTTATGGGCATAAGATTCTATGGCTTTTTTTAATTCTCCATCTTCTAAAGGACTTTGTTTATTAAAAAGAGGAACAATTAATTTTGCATGAAACATATTAATAAACAAAGAAAATAGAGCAACTAATACCCAGGCATATATCCAGAAATTTTTACCTGTTAATTGGTAAAACCAAATAATTAATGCTAATATTCCGCCACCTAAAAGTGCAGAAATAAATAGTCCTTTAATTTTGTCTAACCAAAATGTTTTTTTTGTTGATTTGTTAAAGCCAAACTTTTCTTCGATAACAAAAGTACTGTAATAGGATAGAGGAGTGGAGATAATCTCAGAGCCTAACATTATAACTCCAAAGAATATTAACGCAATTAAAATAGGATGTTCTGTATAGCTTCTTGCAAAATTATCTACATATTTAAAGCCATCTGCAAAAAAGAAAACTAAGGTTAAAATTGTTGTAAACAAAGAGGTTGTATTAGAAAACTTAGCTGTCGTTTTTTTGTATAGCTGTGATTTTTTATATTCATCTTCCTCATAAACATCTTTTAATTTATCTGGAATTTCATCATCAAAATGTTTTTCATTTAACGTATCTAATATTTTATCAATAATAAAATTTAAGATTAATATAAAGATGATGATATAAAAAAGTGTGGTTGGTTGCATTTCGTTATTTACTTTTTATAATTTTTATCAGCAAAAATAGCAGCACCAATAATACCTGCGTTATTTTGAAATTTAGCAGGTTTAACAGGAACTTCGACTGTTAAGTGTTCTATAAATTTATCGAATTTTTTACTAATTCCTCCACCTAAAATAAATAAAGATGGTGTATGTAAAACTTTAACGTAATTTAAGAAAAAATCGAATCTTTTTGCCCATTCAGACAATGATAAATCTTCTTTTTTTCTTGCA
Source organism: Bacteroidia bacterium (assembly GCA_030427865.1). Classification (GTDB taxonomy): domain Bacteria; phylum Bacteroidota; class Bacteroidia; order Flavobacteriales; family Flavobacteriaceae; genus Polaribacter. The sequence continues at coordinate 254,585 of JAUICK010000003.1, forward strand.
GAATCAGAACAATGCAATTCTATAATTTCTCCATTGGTATGCAATATTCTTCCTAATTCTACATTGGGAATTAACTTACTATTGTAAAACATACCAGAACCAATTCCTGTTCCAATAGTAATAACTATTACTTTTCCTTTTACATTTTTACCTGCACCAAATTTTATTTCAGAATACCCCGCTAAATCTGCATCATTACTCACAAAAAAAGAATTTCCAGATTCTTTCTTAAAGAGTTTATCAATTTTTACATTAATCCAGTCAGAATGTAAATTTCCTTGATGTTTACAAACTCCGTCTACAACAATAGTAGGAAAACAACAACCAATAGGTCCTTTCCAATCAAAATAATTGACCATTTCTTTAACAACTTTTGATACGCTTTTGGGTAAAGCAGGTTTTGGAGTTGGAATTCTATGTCTTTCAGATAAAAGTTTACCATTTTTTGTGTTTACAATAGCTGCCTTAATTCCTGTTCCGCCAATATCAATTCCTAATATGTTCATCTATTTTATTTAAAATTCCGTTGTCTTTTAGCTTCAAAGATAACAATTGCAGCAGCAACAGAAACATTCATAGAATCTATTTTGCCTTGCATTGGAATATTTATATTTTGAGTTGCTTTTTCTCTCCAGATTTTAGTTAAGCCTGTTGCTTCTGTGCCTACAACTATTGCACTAGCTTTTGTATAATTTTCTGTATAATACTCATTAGAATTTTGAAGTGTAGCAGCATAAATATTAATATTATTTTTCTTTAAAAAAGCTACGATTTCTTCTGATGTACCAACTGCTATTTGATTTGTAAAAACACAACCTATACTAGAGCGAATAATATTGGTATTGTACAAATCGCTTTTGGGATTTGCAATAAAAACAGCATCTGCATTGGCAGCATCTGCAGTTCTTAATAAAGCGCCAATATTTCCCGGTTTTTCTAAGCCTTCTGCAACTAAAATTAGAGGGTTCTTATTTTTGAATTGAATTTTTTTTATTGAAAAATCTTTCGATTTTACTACGGCTATAATGCCTTCTGTAGAACTTCTGTAAGCAATTTTTTGATATACTTCTTTAGAGATTTTGATAAGTAAATTATCTTTTTTTAATAAATTTTCTATTGCAGTGACAGCTATTAATTCTTCTACAAATAAAATAGCTTCGAATTGATATTTGGCATTTAAAGCAAGAGATATTTCACGATTTCCTTCTATAATAAAAAGATTTTGTTTTTTTCTTTCGCGAGCTTTTTCTTGCAGCTTTAAAACTTTTTTTATGTATGTATTTTGAATGCTTGTAATTTCTTTCATCAACCACAAATATACCTATTTGTAGGTATTGATAATATACTTACTAAAAACAATATTTGTATAACAATAAATTAGTATTTGTTATTAAATGTATTTGCATGTAAAATTGCTATGAAAAGGAAAAATAAGTTTATTGTTAACTGTTATTAATTAAAAAAGGCTCGCAAATGCGAGCCTTTTTTAAAGTTATTTATATTTATTAGAATAACGTTTCCATAGTTTAGTTTGATGAGTTTCTAAGCTAATCTCTCTTCCTTGAATAAAAGCTTTAGAAATAATATTAGTTCTCATGTCTAAGGCATCTCCTTCTGAAATAAATAGAGTAGCATCTTTGCCAACTTCTAAAGAACCTACAAAAGAATCGATACCTAAAATCTTAGCATTATTTAGCGTAATTAATGCTAAAGCTTGTTCTTTTTCTAAGCCATGAGCAGAGAATGTACCTGCATAAAAAGGTAAATTTCGAGTATTCATTCTTTCCATTTGTCCTTCCATACCCAAACCAACTAAAATTCCTTTATCAGTTAAAATTTTAGCAATAGTATAGGTGTAATCATATGCATCATCTTCGCTATCAGGGTTTCTATGTGGTCTATCTAAAATTACAGGAACTTTGTGTTTTACCAATAATTCAGATACAAATTGTGCTCCATCTCCATGAACAATCACAACATTTTTTATTCCTAAATCTTTACTTATGCTAACAGCATCTGTAATTTCTTTTTGCCCACTAACATGTATAAAAAGTTTTTGAGAACCATTAAATAACCCTTTTGTAGCTTGGTAGGGAAGGTGAGTGATTTCTTTTTTACCAGCCAAATAGTTTTTAGCGTTATTAAAATAGTTTTTTATTTGCATTATGTTTTTGGCATAATTTTTATCTGGTTTTAAAGCAGGGTCTTCACCCAACCACCATCTACCTCGTGTAAAGCTATTCGGCCAATTCATATGTATTGCATCATCTATTTTTATGGCTGCATCTTCCCAATTCCAAGCATCTAATTGAGTTATAGAAGATGTTCCAGAAATTGTACCACCTCTTGGTGTAATTTGCGCCATTAAAACCCCATTAGGTCTCATAGATTCTATAACTTTACTTTCTGCATTATAAGCAATTAAGCTTCTAATATGAGGGTTATAAATACCTACTTCATCAAAATCTCTTGAAGCTTTTATAGCATCGATTTCTGCTAAACCTAAAGAAGCATTAGCTGCGATAAAACCAGGATAAATATGTTTTCCTTTGGCGTTAATAATTTTTCCTTGTCTGGCAATTTTCATCATAGCGCTACCAACAAAAGTAATTTTACCGTTGTTAAACATAATTAATGAATTTTCAATCACTTTTCCATTACCTAAATGAGCTGTTGCACCTTCTATAGAAATTGCTGTAGTTTGTTTTTCTGCTGGGGTTTGTTGAGCGAAACTATTTCCTACTAAGAAGAAAAATAGCGTGCTGTATATTATTTTTTTCATCATTTTTAGCTTTTTAGTTCTTCTAAAGTATCACAGTGAAAGTTTCTATCTTTTCTTTTCATTGGTACTTGAGTTTTTCCTCCGCCCATTTTTTCTTTTAACATCATATTAATGAGTTTACTTTTTTCTTCTTTGATGGCTTTGCGTTTTTCGATGTCTTTAGCTCTATCAAAAAATATTTTACCTTCTATAATGGTTTTTTCTACTTTTGCATAAATAGACATTGGGTGATGACTCCATAAAACAACATCAGCATCTTTACCGACTTTAATGCTTCCAACTCTATCATCAATATGTAATAGTTTTGCAGGGTTTATAGTTACCATCTTCCATGCTTCCAATTCAGACATTCCACCATACTTTACAGTTTTTGCTGCTTCTTGGTTTAACCTTCTAGACATTTCTCTATCATCAGAATTAATAGCAACAGTTACACCAGCATTGTGCATTATTGCTGCATTAAAAGGAATAGCATCATTTACTTCGTATTTATAAGCCCACCAATCTGAGAAAGTAGAACCACCAACTCCGTGTTTTGCCATTTTATCTGCAACTTTATAGCCTTCTAAGATATGTGTAAATGTATTAATGTTGAAGTTAAATTTTTCAGCAACTTTCATTAACATATTAATTTCTGATTGCACATAAGAGTGACAGGAAATAAAACGTTCTTTATTTAAGATTTCTGATAATGTTTCCATTTCTAAATCTTTTCTGTAGGGTTTTCCGCTTTTCTTTAAAGCATCGTATTCTTTAGCTCTTGTAAAATAATCTACAAAAACTTGTTCAACTCCCATTCTTGTTTGAGGAAAACGAACTCCGTTTGGACTGCGAGATTGTTTTACATTTTCACCCAAAGCAAATTTGATAAACTTTGGTGTGTTTTTATATATCATATTATCTGCATTTTCACCCCATTTTAGTTTGATTATTGCAGAACGACCACCAATTGGATTTGCTGAACCGTGTAAAATTTGAGCAGATGTTGTTCCTCCAGATAGGTTTCTGTATATATTAATATCATTTGGGTCTACAACATCTTCTATGGTAACTTCTGCTGATGAATTTTGAGCCCATTCGTTAATAGCACTTGCTCCTATATGTGTATGTTCATCTACAATACCAGCTGTTAAGTGTTTGCCTGTTCCGTCTATTACATTTGCTCTTCTGTCGCTTAAGTTTTTACCAATTTTTGCAATCTTTCCATCTTTAAGTAAAACATCTGTGTTTTCTAAAATACCATCGTCTTCACTTGTCCAAACAGTAACATTTTTCACTAAAATAGTTTCAGTTTTTGGTAATGTATAGTTTCCGAAACCAATGTTTGGGTAGCTAACAGGTAAAACAGTAACTACTTCTTTTTTAGATTTCTTAGGCGATTTCTTTTTTGTGCTATTTTTCATCACTTTTTTACTCGCAGACCAAATAGATTTATTTCCTTGAGTGTCAAAAGCATTTCCTTGCATTACATTAGATTCATTTATGATTTTACCAAGCATTCTTGTAAACCCAGTATCTTCATTTAAAGTGATAGAAATCCAACCTTCTTTGTAAGAAAATTTAGATTTTACTTTTTTGCCCGATTTTTTAATTGTTCCAGATTGTTTAGCACCTTTACCAGTTACCACTAAATCGTAACTTGTGTTGTTAACTGAAAGCATATAATTACCAGATATGTCTCTGATATTCATGTTATTTATAATGTTTTGTTCGCCTTGAACCCAGTTTTCGTGTATTATGGTTTTAGCATCAAAAACATCACCAGAGGTAATAATAAAATTGGCATGACTGCCTGCATTTAAATTTCCAATGGTATTGTTTCCAATAATACTTGCTGGAATTGTAGTTAAGGCAGCTAAAGCAGCTTTTTTGTCGTAGCCATATTTTATTGCTTTTTGCAAATTCTTATGAAAGGCTTTCATTGATTTTAACTTATGCGTAGTTAATGCAAAGGTTACTCCATTTTTAGAAAGCACACTTAAATTAGATGGATCTTGATTCCATTTTCTCATATCTCTTAATGAAATATGTTTTGCCAATAATGGGTTAGAAACGTCATAAGCCATTTGAAAGTTTATAGGAATGATAAACTTTGCATTGGTAGCTTTAATGTCTCTTATTCTTTCATATTCTTCTCCACTCCCAATAATAGTATATTGTATTCCAAATTCGTCACCAATTTTATCTGCTCTTAAAGCATCTAAATTATTATCAGTTTCAAAAAACTGAACTAAATTTTTCTTTTTATTTAGTGCTTCTAAAGCTAAATCTTTATTTGTCATATTTCCTTTGGCATACCAATCTGCATCATAGTATACTTGGCGTAATAGAGCCATAGCTCCCATTCGAGAGCCAGGATATAATTGCTTAGATTTATTGCTTTTAACAAAAGATAGGTATTGCCCAGACATGTCATCTAAAACTCTATAAGAATTAGTACTATTAGGATTTAAGGCAATTAATAGCCCATTACCACGAATAATTCCATCATGTAAATGTGTATTTACAACTCCAAAACCAGCATCTAAGAAACCTTTAGCTTTTTTAGTATCAAATTTAAACTCTGTAATTGGGTTGGTTTCTGGTCTTATATGATCATTCCAATAATAGCCTTCGCGTTCTGCTGCATATTGTGTTCCGCCAAATCTGCCACTTTTTCTTTTAGTTTTTTTGATACCAAAATCAGAATAAATATCAATAAAAGAAGGATAAATGCTCTTTCCTGATAAATCTATAATTTGTGTTCCAGATGGTATACGTATAGACTTACCAACACTAACAACTTTACCATTCTTAATTAGTAAAGTACCTTTTTTTACTACTTGATCTGGTGTTACATGAATGGTAGCATTTGTAAATGCTACAACTTCATTTTTAGTAGTTTTTACCCCTTTATCTGTGGGGAAATAATCTTGCGCTTGCAAAGCTGTAAGCGACAAGTAGAAAAGTAATAGAAATAGTTTTCTCATATGTAGTTAGAATTAATTGAATTGTGTCTAAATTTATAAATACCTTTTTGGAATATTGTTAAAAGCTATTAATTTAACATAATTTAACAAAATTATATTAATTTTATAATCCTTTGTTTTTGTCAAAATAAGAGATAAGTAAATCTACAACATAGTTGTAAGATTCTACACCTTTACTTTGTTTGTTGGCTTTTAAATAGGCGTTGTATCCTTTTTTTATTAGTGGTTCAAACGGGTTCTTATATGTTTGCCAAAACTCATAACTGGCGTTAAAATCTTTTGTAATTCCTTTATTTACGGTTTTCCAAAGTTGTTTCGATAATTCTGAATCTCGTTTTCTTATTTCTAAAATACAATAGCCAAAAGCCATTCTATAACTTGCATATTTAAAGTACAAATTATCATTATAATTAGCTGCTAAAAAACCGACAAAATTTGCTTCATTCTCAGCAGCAAAACCAATTTGATGTGCCATTTCATGACAGGTGGTAGTAGGATAACTGGTTTTAGGAACTCTATCATTTACTTGCGCTTCTCCTGTTAACGGATTCAAATATCCTGATGTTCCGTTATAACTTTGTAATAAACTCATTAAAGAACTTTTTACAGATTTAAATTGATATTTTAATTGTGGAAAATCTTTAGACAAATTATCATAACCTGAAGTAGCTATTTTGTACATTTCCTTTTGAGAATAAGGGTTCTCAATTTTTAAAGTATCATTTTTTGTGATTTTAAGTTGATAAGAATTCAAATGTTGAATAATATGTTCTGTAACTTTTTGAAGTTCTTCAGTAGTATATTTTTTTTGTTGATAATTCAGATTTTTAGACAAAGGTTCTCTGTAATAATTTAATCCCCAAAAAAGATAAAAGCAAAAGTAAATTACAGAAAAAACAGCTGTTAAATGAATCAACTTAGGTATAAAGTTTTTGAATCTTGTTTTTATTAATCGATATAAAAAACGTAGCAAAACAAACAATCCAAATCCTAATAAAAGATCGCCAACAGAAAAAGGTATCCATCCAAATATAATTCGCAAAAAAGAAGATATCAATGGATAAATTCCATTCGAATAATAGCGTTCTACAAAATTAGGATTGTGTTCTACCAATTGCATCAAAAGCATTTGAATTGGTAAAAAAATAGCCAAGTAAATGTGTTTTTTATTCCATTTCATTTGGGTAAAAATAGCAAATCATTTCTGAACATGATAGGTTATTAACAAGATAATAACAATTTAGTCTACAATAAATGTTTACAAATTTAAGTTGTTTTTTAAGGTACATTTTCAACCTAAAAAATTACATTTGTGGTCATGGAGAAACCGAGTACGATAACTGGAAAAAAGATAGATAAATCAAGAATAATTAGCCTTGAAAAAGGTAAAATACCCCCACAGGCAGTAGAATTAGAAGAAGCTGTGTTGGGCGCAATGATGATTGATAAAAAAGGAATAGATGATGTAATTGATATTTTACATTCTGATGCTTTTTATGATGCAAAACACCAAGAAATTTATGCGGCTATCTATGAATTATTTCAAAATTCACAACCAATAGACTTATTAACCGTTTCTAACTTGTTGAAAAAGAATGGAAAATTAGAAATGGTTGGTGGCGATTTTTATTTGATTCGGTTAACTCAAAAAGTAGCTTCTTCTGCACATATCGAATTTCACGCAAGAATCATTTTACAAAAATACATTCAGCGTAAATTAATTACCATATCATCAGAAATTATAGAAAGTTCTTACGATGAATCTACAGATGTTTTTGATTTATTGGATGAAGCAGAAGGAAAGTTGTTCGAAGTTACACAAGGAAACTTAAAAAAGAGTTCTGAAGATGCTGGGTCTCTTGTAAAACAAGCATTAAAAAAGATTCAAGAAATTGGAAATCAAGAAGGAATGTCTGGTTTGGCAACAGGTTTTACCAAATTAGACGCTTTAACTTCTGGTTGGCAGCCATCCGATTTAATTATTATTGCAGCACGTCCTGGTATGGGAAAAACAGCATTCGTAATTTCGATGGCAAAAAATATGGCAATCGATTTTAATCATGCAGTTGCTGTTTTTTCTTTAGAGATGTCTTCTGTTCAATTAATCACTCGTATGATTTCCTCTGAAACAGGATTAACCTCCGAAAAATTAAGAAAAGGGAATTTAGAGCCACACGAATGGGAGCAGCTAAACGTAAAAGTAAAACGTTTGTCTGATGCGCCTATTTTTATTGATGATACACCTTCTTTGTCAATTTTCGATTTAAGAGCAAAAGCAAGACGTTTGGTTTCGCAACACAATGTAAAAATTATTGTAATTGACTATTTACAGCTGATGACTGCTGGTGGAAATGGAAAAGCAGGAGGAAATCGTGAACAAGAAATTTCTACAATTTCGCGAAACTTAAAAGCATTGGCCAAAGAATTGTCTGTACCCGTAATTGCACTTTCTCAGTTATCGAGAGCAGTAGAAACTCGTGGAGGAAGTAAAAGACCTTTATTATCAGATTTACGTGAATCTGGTGCTATTGAGCAAGATGCAGATATTGTATCCTTTATTTTCCGTCCAGAATATTATGGAATGACAGAATGGGATGATGATGAACACACACCTTGTGAAGGACAAGGAGAGTTTATTGTGGCAAAACATAGAAATGGTGGTTTAGACAACATTCGTTTGAAGTTTACGGGGCATTTAGCTAAATTCTCGGATTTAGAAGAAGGTTTTAGTTCAGAATTCCAATCTTCTATGAACAATCCGTTTGATGATGATGATTTCTCACCAAACCAAAGAATAGAACCAAAAGATGCTTTTGGTGATGATGATGTACCGTTTTAAAAAATAAATTATGAGAGAAGAAATAGATATTTATAATATTGAAGTTGATTTTATTGAAATTATATTGAACTCTAAAGTTTAAATCTTAAACAAACATTAAAATTTTTAAAATACACAATTGCTTAAAAGTAATTGTGTATTTTAGTTTTTGATATGAAAAACACACTTTTTTTTATAGTTTTTATATTTATTTCAACTACAACTTGGGCGTCATTTATTTATGTCCCAATGAGTCATGATAATCAGAAAAATCATTTAAAAGCTTACGGAATTGTCTATTTTTCTTTAGAAGCAGGACTAAAATCAAAATGGTTATTAAATTATGATGGAGGTGCGTTTTTAATCGAAAACAATAAAATTGTAGAGAATGAATGTAAAATTAGAGGGGTTTCGTATCAAGTGATTTCTGATGCAAAATCACAATTAATTTTACAAGAAATTGCTTCTCCATCATCAAATCAAGAAGCAGTAACTTTAGAAAAAGCACCTAAAATCGCTGTTTATTCACCCAAAGACAAAATGCCTTGGGACGATGCAGTAACTATGGTGTTAACTTATGCCGAAATTCCTTTTGACGTAATTTATGACAAAGAAGTTTTAGAAGATAAACTCCTTTTATATGAGTGGTTGCATTTGCATCATGAAGATTTTACGGGGCAATATGGACGATTTTATGGTGCATTTAGAACTGCACCTTGGTATGTAGAAGGAAAAATGAGAGCGGAAAAACAAGCAAAAGAATTAGGCTTTTCTAAAGTGTCTCAAGCCAAATTAGCAGTTGCCAAAAAAATTAGAGATTATGTTATAGGTGGCGGATTCATGTTTGCCATGTGTTCTGCAACTGATAGTTTTGATATTGCTTTATCCGCTGAAGGTGTAGATATCGCAGAAGCGATGTTTGATGGTGATGCCTCTGAACCCAATTATCAATCAAAAATAAATTACAATAAAACCTTTGCCTTTAAAGATTTTCAGTTGATAAGAAATCCAACGACTTACGAGTTTTCTTCTATAGACATGACCAGAAAGCGTCGAATTCCAAAAACCTCAGATTATTTTTCTTTGGTAGAATTTTCTGCAAAATGGGATCCTGTTCCTACGATGTTAACGCAAAATCACACAACTTTAGTCAAAGGTTTTATGGGGCAAACCACTTCTTTCGATAGAAATACGGTTAAAAGTAATGTCTTAGTTTTAGGAGAAAATAAAACCAACAGAGAAGCACGTTACATTCATGGAACCAAAGGAAAAGGAATGTTTACATTTTATGGTGGTCATGATCCAGAAGATTATTCGCACAGAGTAGGAGACCCAAAAACAGAATTAGATTTACACCCAACTTCACCTGGTTATCGATTAATTTTAAATAATGTTTTATTTCCTGCTGCAAAAAAGAAAAAGCAGAAAACGTAATTTTTTACTTTTAATTGGAGAATATTAGTAATTCTAATTCAATTGTTAATAAACCCTTTTTTTGCTCATAAATAATGTTGTTAGTTGCTACTAAAAAAATTACTTTTGTCATCAAATAAAAATAACGCAATGCCAACAACACAACAATTACAAGATTTTACCCAACAAGTTCGTAGAGATATTTTACGTATGGTACATAAAGTAAATTCAGGTCATCCAGGAGGTTCTTTAGGATGTGCAGAGTTTTTTACTTGCCTATATCAAGAGGTAATGGATTATTCTACAGATTTTACGATGGATGGAAAAAACGAAGATTTATTTTTTCTTTCTAACGGACATATTTCACCAGTTTATTACAGTGTTTTGGCACATAGTGGATTTTTTCCTGTAGAAGAATTGGCAACATTTAGATTGATAGATTCTCGTTTGCAAGGACACCCTACTACTCATGAAGGTTTACCCGGAGTAAGAATAGCCTCAGGTTCTTTAGGACAAGGAATGTCAGTTGCTTTAGGTGCTGCACAAGCTAAAAAATTAAATGGAGATGATAAATTAGTATATTCTTTGCATGGTGATGGGGAGTTGCAAGAAGGCCAAAATTGGGAAGCAATTATGTATGCATCTGCAAAAAAAGTAGATAATTTAATTGCAACTGTAGATTTAAACGGAAAACAAATTGACGGTTCTACTGACGAAGTTTTACCAATGGGAAGTATTAAAGCAAAATTTGAAGCTTTTGGTTGGGATGTTTTAGAAGTAAAACAAGGAAATGATATCGAAGCTATTTTGGCTGGTTTAGCAGAAGCAAAAGCATTAACAGGAAAAGGAAAACCTGTTTGTATTTTACTGTATACAGAAATGGGTAATGGAGTAGATTTTATGATGCACACGCATGCATGGCATGGAAAAGCGCCAAATGATGAGCAATTAGAAAATGCGTTAGCTCAAAACCCTGAGACACTTGGAGATTATTAGTGCTGTTATTTAAATATTTAAAATTTTAAAGAATTAAAAATTAAAAGAGCTTTTCATTAAAATTGAAAAGCTCTTTTTTATGTTTTTCTTTAGATTTATACTGTAAGATTAGCTTTATATTTACAACTAATAAATTATTACCAAAGATTCAGTTTTTAATATTGAATTTTTTGGTTTTTTAATCTTTCAATATTAAATATGAAAATCGGAATTGTTTGTTATCCAACATTTGGAGGAAGTGGAGTAGTAGCAACTGAGTTAGGAATGGCATTGGCAGATAAAGGTCATGAAGTTCATTTTATAACTTACAATCAACCAGTTCGTTTAGATTTTTTATCTCATCATTTGCATTTTCATCAAGTCGATATTGAAGAATATCCTTTATTTCAATACCAACCTTATGAATTAGCATTGTCAAGTAAAATGGTAGAAATTGTAGAAAAGTACAATTTAGAAGTGCTACATGTACACTATGCAATTCCACATGCTTATGCTGCTTTTATGGCAAAACAGATGTTAAAAGAAAAAGGAATTGCGGTAAAAGTTGTAACTACTTTACACGGAACAGATATTACCTTAGTAGGCAGTCATCCTACTTACAAAAGTGCTGTAGAATTTAGTATTAACAATTCTGATGTGGTAACAGCAGTATCTAATGATTTAAAAAAAACAACCAACAGACTTTTTACTATAAAAAAAGACATTCAAGTTATTTATAATTTTATTGATGCAGATAAGTACGATAAAGCTCATCTACAAAAATGTAAAAGAATAGCTGTAGCAAAACCAGAGGAAAGAATTTTAACTCATATTAGTAATTTTAGACCTGTAAAAAGAGTTGAAGATGTTGTTAAAATTTTTTATAGAGTTCAAAAAGAAATTCCTTCTAAATTATTATTAATTGGAGAAGGACCAGATAGAGTAAAAGCAGAAAATTTAGTGAATGCCTATAAAATATCTGATAAAGTACTTTTTTTAGGTAATAGTTCTGAAGTTTCTAAAATATTATGTTACACAGATGTATTTTTATTGCCATCGCAAACAGAGAGTTTTGGGTTAGCTGCTTTAGAGGCTATGGCTGCTAAATCTGCAGTAATCTCGACAAATACTGGAGGTTTACCAGAAGTTAATATTAATGGTGTAACTGGGTATTTAAGTAATTTAGGTGATGTTGATGATATGGCAAAAAATGCAATTTCTATCTTAAAAGATAATACAACTTTAGAAACTTTTAAAGAAAATGCAAGAGCACATACCAAAAGATTCTCATTAGAAAATATTTTACCTGTTTATGAAGATATTTATAAGTCTTGTTATAAAACTAAAGTATAAATAAAAAGAAGCTGTCTGAAAAGTATTAGTATTTGTCATTTCGACTGTAATGGAGAAATCTTATTTATTGAAAATCAATTATATAGATTTTTCGCCTCCGCTCAAAATGACAGTTAAATCAAC